>NZ_FNCI01000022.1 GCF_900100755.1 Onishia taeanensis | reverse complement strand
AAAACTGGCACTGAAATGAAGACTGCCCCGGCAAAGCCGAGGCAGTCTTCTGGAGCGCCGCCCCGAGGCTGGTGACGGGTTATCACACAGCCTCCCGAGGGCGCCGTTTCCTGTTGCTAGCTGCTCTGAGCAGGGCTTGTGACTAGAACGTCATGGCCGCCAGCCAACCGAAGGCGATCAGCGGAATATTGTAGTGCAGGAAAGTCGGCACCACGCTGTCCCAGATATGGTCGTGCTGGCGATCGACGTTGAGCCCGGAGGTGGGCCCAAGCGTCGAATCCGAGGCCGGAGAGCCGGCATCGCCCAGCGCCGCGGCGGTGCCCACCAAGGCCACGGTGGCCAAGTCAGAGAAACCGAACTGCACCGCCAACGGCACGAAGATGGTGGCGATGATCGGGATGGTCGAGAACGACGAGCCGATACCCAGGGTGATGAAGAGCCCCACCAGCAGCATCAGCAGTGCCGCCAGGCCCTGGTTGTCGCCAATCATATCGAAGGATGTCTGCACCAGGGTGTCGACCTCGCCGGTCGCTTGCATCACCGCGGCGAAGCCCGAGGCAGAGATCATGATGAAGCCGATCAGCGCCATCATGCGCATGCCGCTGGTGAACAGGTCGTCCGCCTCGCGCCACTTGAAGATGCCGCCGACCGAGAGCAAGGCAAAACCGACCAGGCCCCCCAGCACCATCGAACCGCTATAGAGCTGAATGCCAAGAGCGGCCAGGATCGCCACGCCCGACATCACCAGTCCCGACGTGCTGACCGCCGGCGCCTGGCCCTCGCCATGGGCCGGATAGTGTGGCTGGTTGCTGGTAACCAGCTCGCTGTCGGCGTAGTCCCTGGGCTTGCAGTAGCTGAACGCGACCGCCACGATCAGACCCAACGCCATGCCGGCCACCGGTACGCCCATGGCCAGAGGCACCATGCCCCGGCTGACCTCGAGGCCCAGCGCCTCGCCGGCGCTATTGATATTGGCAAGCAGAATGTCGTTGAGGAAGATGGCACCAAAACCGACGGGCAGCAGCATGTAGGGGGCCGTGAGGCCAAAGGTCAAGGCACAGGCAACGGCACGACGATCCAGCCGCAGCTGGTTCATGACCTTGAGCAGCGGTGGTATCAGAATCGGAATGAAGGCAATGTGGACCGGAATCAGGTTCTGGGAAGAGATCGCCACCAGCAGCACCGAGCCCAATAGCAGGTACTTCACTACCCGCTGACGACGATGGGTCGCGTCCTGCCCCAGAAGCCGGATCAGTTTCTGCGCCAGCAGATCAGGAAGCCCAGACCGTGATATCGCCACCGCGAATGCGCCCAGAGTGGCATAGGCCAAGGCCACCTTGGCACCACCGCCGACCCCATCATTGAAGGCTGCAAGCGTGCTGTCGAGAGACAGCCCGCCAGCGAGCCCACCGACCAAAGCGCCAACCACCAGCGCAAAGACCACCGACACCCGGGCCAGCGATAGGCCCACCATGACTAATACCGCCAGAATTACCGCATTCATGCCTTTTTTCCACCGAAAGCTATGTGTCAGGACGCGAAAGGCGGCGATTCTAGCAGAAATTCGCATGCTACGGAGCGGCTTCTGAGCATTGCGCCCCGGATTAGCGACATACAAATGTCACTGCTTTGTTATTTAACTGTCACAAATTGTCTCTATAACCTAGACTGAGGTCAGTAGGGAGTTGAGGGCAAGCAACACCCTGCGGCATCAAGACAAGGGACACTGTCGATTAAGCGCCACGGATGCGACGGCACAGGGAGTGCCAAAGGAAAAGGCTGGACGCCTAGACACCCGGAGGGTGTTCAGGGAGGTCGAGATACCGCCATGGAGCCAATTCGCTCCATGGCGTTTTTGTGCGCATCGAAGATGTCGTCAATATGTGCTGAGTCGGCCCTTGGGGAGAGCCCGGTCATGGCGGAAGAACAACCACGCAAGCTGCTACACAATGAATTGCCCGACGAACACAGCGATCCGCTGATCCAGGCCCTGCACAGGATTATTCGCGTGGCCGTGAGGGTGCTGGCTGTGCTGATGGTGTTCGTGATCATCTGGGGCATCGGTGACGTGCTATACGTGCTCTATCAGCGCCTGATAGCACCGCCATTCTTGCTGCTCGATATCAATGATATTTTCCAGACGTTCGGCGCCTTCATGGCGGTGCTGATCGCCATCGAGATTTTCATCAACATCCGGCTGTACCTCGGCACCAATATCATCCCGATCCAACTGGTCGTCGCGACCGCCCTGATGGCCATCGCGCGAAAGGTCATCGTTCTGGACATGGACAAGGTTACGGCCATGGAAATCCTCGGCATCGCCGCCGTGGTCATCGCCCTAGGCATCACCCATTGGCTAGTCAGCCTTCATCGCTGAAGGCGCCGGCCTTGCTAAGCGACCGCGCTGACAGCCCTATTTCAAGGGCTGTTCCTTAGAAGCGCTAGCCATGACAAGGTCGCAACAGCACGGTCGCCATAGCACCTTTGAAATAGCGCTCAGGCAGGCGTCAGCCATTTCTGATAGGCCAAGAGATCCTCGCCCAGATCACCCCGGGTGACGCGGCGATACAGCCCCTGAAGCCGTGCGGTCACGGAGTCCGGGGCAATCTCGCGCCCGGGCGCCCCGATGCGCCGTCCATCCAGCTCACGCAACGGCAGCAGCTCGGCCGCGGTGCCGGTCAAGAAGGCCTCGTCGGCGGTATAGAGCTCATCGCGGGTAATACGCCGTTCCTGCACCTCGAGCCCGAGCACCTCGCGGGCCAGGCGGATCACGCTGTCACGGGTGATGCCCTGTAGGCAGGACGTCACTTCCGGGGTGTGCAATACACCATCGCGCAGTAGGAAGACGTTAGCCGCCGAGGCCTCGGCCACATAGCCCTCCGGGTCGAGCATCAGCGTCTCGTCGAAGCCCGCCTTCACCGCAGTGTTCAGGGCCAGAATCGAGTTGACGTAATGGCCGTTGGTCTTGGCCCGGCACAGGCTGATATTGACGTGGTGACGCGCCCATGACGATGTCAGCGCCCTCAGGCCTTCACGGGATGCCGTCGCCGAGACGTAGTCTCCCAGATCCCAGGCGGCCACCATCACATTGGTCGTCAGCCCTTTGGCACGCAGCCCCAAACCTTCAGCGCCGAAATAGACGGTGGGCTTCAGGTAGGCGTTGGTCAGCCCGTTGCGGCCCAGGCACTCCCGCTGTGCCTCGATCAACTGGGCGGCAGAAAAAGATAACGGTATATCCAGAGAGTGGGCACTGTCGCAAAGTCGCCGGGTATGCTCGGCAACCCGAAATAGATGCGTGCCGTTGGGACCGGCATAGGCGCGCACGCCCTCGAAGCAGCCCATTCCGTAGTGCAGGGTGTGGGTCAGCAGGTGAGTGGTGGCCTCTCTCCACGGCAGCCATTCACCGTTATGCCAGATAAAACCGTCGCGATCATACAGGGGTGTCATCGCCGCCCTCTCAGAGCCAGATAATGAGGCAAATAGTAAGACAGGAAGTCAGGATTTTGATCCTACTGTCGAGCTTTTGTCGTTTGATCAGCCATCTCGCCAATCGCGGGTCCAGTCATCGATCAGATCACGCTGGTGCGGCTGCAGATCCTGGTACGCCCAAGCGGCGATCTCGTCATCCTGGGGGTCGGGCACATGAACCTCGCTGCCGGAAAGGGCCGCAATCACCGCATGACCGCACAGCGGCACGTAACCCTCGCTGTAGCCGCCTTCGTGAATCAGCACCAGGCGCCCTTCGCAGACACGCTCTGCCAGTGCCGTGATGCGTGATGTCATCTCGGCGAAGGCGCTGCTGTTGAGCAGCATCTTGCCCAGCGGATCCTTGGCACAGGCATCATAGCCGCAGGCGATCACGATCATCTCGGGTGAAAAGGCTTCCAGGGCCGGCAAGATCAATTGCTCGAAGGCATAGCGATAGGCGCCTATCCCGGCACCCGGCGGCAACGGCAGATTGAGATTCGCCCCCTGCCCGGCTCCACGCCCACGCTCATCAGCGAAGCCGCTATCCAGCGGAAAATTTCCGGCCTGATGGATCGAGACCGTCAACACCTCGGGATCGTCATAGAAGGCGTCCTGCTGGCCGTTGCCGTGATGCACGTCCCAATCAAGGATCGCCACCCGTCCGACATGGCCCAGGCCGCGAGCCCGCTTCACGGCTATGGGAATATTGCCGAGCAGGCAGAAGCCGCGCCCGCGGTCCGCCTCGGCGTGATGCCCCGGAGGCCGACACAGCGCATAGGCGTTGCGCATTCGCCCGCACGCCACCGCCTCGACAGCGGCAATGGCAAGCCCCGCCGACTGATAGGCGGCCGCCACGCTACCCGGGCGGAATGGCGCACAGTCGCCGGCATCGCCGCCACCGGCCTGCTCGCCGAGCGACAGGGCATCCAGATAGGCCGGGGTGTGGAAGTGCTCGAGATCGTCGCGGCTAGCAGGCGCCGGCTTTTCGACCTGAAGCTCGTCGATCAGCCCCGAGACCTCGAGCAGATTCTTGAGTCGCCGCTTGCTCTCCGGGCTTTCCGAGGCTGGCTGCGGCTGCAGGTACTCGCCGGGCGAAGAGAACACGCCTATTGCCCCTGGGTCATGCCAGAAGCAGCGCTCATGCCAGAAGAAGCCGGTCCGGCCCTGGGAGCGGTCCGGTTTGGCCCTACTCATGCCGCCCCTCGAGCTGTTCCCATACCTCAATGGCGGCGGCCAAGTCCTCGAGCGAGGCGCCCACCGACTTGAAGACGGTGATGGCCTCGTCCCCAGAGCGCCCGCTGCGCTCGCCCCGCAACAGTTCAGCAAGATCGGCACGAATCTCATCGAAGGCAAAGGCGCCCTCCTCGATGGCCTGATGCACGTCGCCGGCCTCGCCCTGGGCACCGGCATAGGTGTCCACGAACACCTCGCCGCGCCTGAAGCAGTCGCCGTCGCTTTCGCGCATGCTGTGACGAAAGGCGCCGACCAGGTCCAGATGGACACCGGGCTTGAGCCAGGCGCCCTTGACCAGCGCCTGAGTCGACAGGGTCGCGCAGCTGACGATATCGGCCTCGCCGACCGCCGCCTCCAGATCCGAGACGGCCTCGGTCGTGAAGCGATCCGCATAGTCATTGGCCAGTTGCTCGGCCTTGGCATACTTGCGCCCCCAGATCTTGACCCTTTTGATCGGGCGGACCGCGGCATGGGCCTCGATCAGCATCGGCGCCAGCTTGCCGGTCCCCACGATCACCAGGGTTTCGGCGTCTTGCCGGGCCAGTTCCTCGGCCGCTAACGCCGAGGATGCCGCCGTGCGTCGGCGCGTCAGCTCACTGCCTTCAAGGCAAGCCAGCGGCTGCCCGTGGCGCCCCTCGCTGAGGAAATAGACGCCGGCAATCGCCGGCAGTCCCTGATCGGCATTCTGTGGAAAGACGTTGACCATCTTCACGCCGATGTACCCGGCAGGCTCCCAGGCCGGCATCAGCAACATGGTGGCCTCGCCGTCCGGGCGATGCATGGCGTGATGATGACGCGGCGGTGCCTCGACTCCCTCACGAAAGACCTTGCCCAGTCGCTGAATGAGCGCGGTCCAGGGCAGGCCCTGGGCCACCTCATCGCCGTTGATCATGCGCATATCAGGCTCCCGGCAGCGCCGCCACGACCATGATCTCGACCTTCCACTCGGGCTTGGCAAGCTTGGCCTCCACCGCCGCGCGCACCGGCGGACGTCCCGGCACGACCCAGGCGTCCCAGGCTTCGTTCATCGCCGCGAACTCATCCATGCTGGTCACCCAGATCTGCGCCGAGATGAGCTGCTCCTTGGAGGTGCCGGCCTGCTCGAGCAGGCTATCGATACGCGCCAGCACCTGCTCGGTCTGGCCCTTCATGTCGGCGCTGGCATCCTGGGGTACCTGGCCGGCCAGATAGACGGTTTGATTATGCACAGCGACCTGGCTCATGCGGGCATTGCTGTCTTGATAGGTAACGGCCATGAGATCTTCCTTTGGTGAATGGACGGCCTATGGCAGCCGTCGAATGTCAATAAGCCAACGCAGAATGTCATCCGTCTCCGCGAAAGCCCTCTAGAAAAGCAGATAAATTGGCGCCCAGGGCCGCGGTCGGATAACCGCCTTCCTGTACCAGCACCATCGGCATGGAAAGCTTACTCAGGCGAGCGCCGATGCTGCGAAAATCCTCGGTCTCGAGCGCGAGCCCGGCCAGCGGATCATCCTTGTGAGCGTCGAGCCCCAGCGCCACTACCACGGCCTCCGGCGAGAAGTCGTCAAGGCGCGCGAGCAGCGTTTCCAGGGCGTCGAGAAACACCTGGCCATTACTGCCCAGCGGCAGCGGCAGATTGACGTTAGCCCCAAGCCCTTCGCCGCTGCCGGTCTCGTCGGCACCGCCCCAGAAGAAGGGATAGAAGGCATCGGTATCGGCATGCACCGACCCCGTCCAGACGTCGCCCCGGGCATAGAAGATATCCTGGGTGCCGTTACCGTGGTGCAGGTCGACATCGACGATAGCCACCCGGCCATGACGCTCGCGAAGCACGGTGGCCGCCAGCGCCGAATTATTCAGAAAGCAGAAGCCGCCGGCTCGCTCAGGGCCGGCATGATGACCCGGCGGCCGGCACAGGGCATAGGCACTGGCCTCCCCCTCGCACACGCTCATCGCCGCGGCTTCGGCACTGGCCGCGCTGGCCAGGATGCCGGCGAAACTGTTGGCGCCGATCGGACAGGCCATGTCATGCAGGTGCCAGCCCGCTTGGCCCACCGGGTGGCTAGGGTATTGATAGCCGCCGCCACAGGGGTGCACGTTAGGCGCCACCAGGGCCGATGCCCCCGGCATTGCCTGCCAGCGGGCATGAATGGTCTCCAGAAAGGTGAGATAGCGCGGGGCATGAATACGCGACAGGCGCTCTCGCAGGCGCGGCGAATCCACCTCGGCGGGAGCGTCGAGGGTCAGCCCAAGCTCACCGATAGCGTCCGCAAGGCGCACGGCTCGCTCGGGGCGCTCCGGCGACGGGGCCGGCTGGCCCCGAAGCAGAAACGTCTCGGGCGCATGGCTATTCTGGGTGGCGGAGTAGAAGAGTTTCATCAGGCTCAATCCAGAAGGCTTAATCAAAGAGACTTAATCAAGAAGACTAGGAATCCAGGTCGACAGTGCGGGGAAAGCGGCTAACAGCACGATGACGGCCAGGAAGGAAAAGTAGAACGGCAATGAGGCGATGATGGCCCGTTCGTAGGGCACCTCGGCGATGCGCGCTGCCGTCATCAGCGTCATCCCCACCGGGGGCGTCACGTTGGAGATATTCAGCACCACGATCATCAGGATCGCGAAGTGCAGCGGGTCAAAACCGAGCTGCATCATCGCCGGCACGATCACCGGCGCCACGACCACCAACGCCGGCAGCACATCCATCACCGTGCCGATGATGATCAGCAGCAGACAGACCATCATTAGCTGCACGAAGGCGACATCACTGAAGGTCGTGATGATCGAGGCGGCGTCCCGCGCGATCCCCGAGCGAGTCACGAACCAACCAAGCACCGCCGAGGTCGCCAGCAGGAAGAAGACCACCCCTGAAAAACGCACCGTGACCACCAGCGCGTGCCAGATCTTGGCAAGCGTCAGGCTGCGATAGACCAGTACCCCAATCAGGATGGCGTAGACCGCCGCGAACCCCGATGCCTCGGTGATGGTGGTCAGCCCCGAGAGGATTCCCCCAAGGATGATCAGCGGCACCACCAGTGCGGGCAGCGCGGCTAGAAAGGAAAAGATCGCGACCTTGAAGGGTGTCGGCGCCTGCTTCGGGTAGCCGCGTTTCCAGGCGAGAATCATGCTGGTCACCAGCAAGGCGGCGGCCAGCAGGATGCCCGGGATGATGCCACCGGCAAACAGGTCGATGACCGAGATATCCCGCAGCAAGGTGGCGTACACCACCATCACCACGCTTGGTGGGATAATGGGGCCGATGATCGACGAACAGGCGGTAATGGCCGCGGCATATTCGGCGTCATAGCCCTGTTCTTTCATCTCCGGGATCATGATCTTGCCGATCGCCACGGTGTCGGTGATGGCCGCGCCAGTGAGGCCTGCAAAGAACACCGAGACCGTCACGTTGACGTGCGATAGCGCCCCGCGAACGCGGCCAAAGAGCGCATTGTTGAACGCGATCAGCTTATGAGTCAGGCCGCCCTGATTCATCAGCTCCGCCGTAAAGATGAAGTACGGCACGGCGATCAGCAGAAAGCCGGAAACGCCTGAGAACATGCGGTCGGCGATGATGCCGAGCATGCGCTCGCCACCGAGGGCGAAGCCGCCGGCGAGGCCCGACATGGCCATCACCACCGCGACAGGGGCGCCGATCAGCAACAGCACCACGAACATCAGAATGGCAGGTGTCATAAGGGAGTCTCCGCATCACGATGGTGACTGGACGAGTCGCTATCAGTGGTCACGATCAGCTCGTCGATAAACGACTGCTCGTCGATGAAGTGCTCAAGCAGATCGAAGCCATGCACCAGGTGCAGCAGAATGATCAGCCCGGAGAGCGGCACCACGATCGCCGTGAAGCGATTGGAGATCTGGATGTTGTCCGAGACCATGTACATCTGGGTGGCATTGAGGAAGAAGTCCCAGCCATACCAGACCAGCATCAGCGCAAATAACGCGATGACCACGAGGCAGGCCACGGCGGCCGCCTTCAGCAACACCCGAGGAAGGCTCCTGACCAGCAACGTCATCGCCACATGCTCGCCATAGCGCAGTGAAATGGTCATCGACAGAAAGCCGATCCAGGGCAGAAAGAGGCGCGCCAGGGAATAGGTCCAGCTCAGGGTCGACCCGGTCGCCAGCTTGTAGAGAAATGCCGTGAAAGAGATGCCCAGCATCAACAGGATACAGGCCACGCACACCACGATGGCCACCCGATTGACGGCTTCACTGACACGGCGCAGGGGCTCGAGAATCGCCATCACAATAGTTTCCACGCAGGAGTCGAGCGACAGGCAAACAGGCAGTCAGGGGGCTGCCTGTTTGCAACGGTTGGAGAGCGTTACTGGCCGTAGCGGGCAATATCCTGCTCGGCGGTCTCGTCACCTACCCGAGCCACCTCGGTGAGCATGTCGTCGACCAGGGACTCATCCATGCCGTAGTCGTTGACGATCCAGTCCTGCCAGGCCGGCCGGGCGATGTCCGCCATCCGCTCACGCTCGGCGGTGGGCATGATGTAGCACTCCTCGAAGCGCTCACAGGACTCCTGCCAGCTGGCCGTAGCCAGCGCCCCTGACATGCCGTGGCTCATGGTGATGGCCTCGCGGGCAGAGGTCACGACCGCATCCTGATAGTCCTCCGGTAGCTCCTGGAACCAGCTCTCGCTGACCACCCAGGGCGCGCTGTTGTACACATGCCCGGTCAGAGTGGTGTAGTCGGTGACGGCATCGAAGTTGAAGGTAGTGTTGAGGACCGGCGCGTTGAACTGGCCATCGGCGAGACCGGTTTCCAGCGCCGTGATCAGCTCGCCCCAGGGAAGAGGCGTCGCCGACGCGCCCAGCGACTGCATGATCGCCACATGCGCCGGGTTTTCCTCAGTGCGAATGTTCAAGCCGTCCAGATCTTCCACCGTCTTGATCAGGCGCTTGTTGTTGGTAAAGGCCACGAAGCCGCCGCCGTCATCGAAGGTGCCGAGATAGCGCATGTCGGCCGCATCGATGGTGCCCTTCATGAAGTCAGCGAACCAGGGGCCATCGAAGAAGGCCCAGGCCTGGCGCCAGTTGGAAAACAGGAAGGGTGCGGTAACCAGCTGATAGTCACCGTAGAAGGAAGACATGGCGCCCGACGACATGATGGTCGACTGAAGCGTGCGGCCACCTGCCTGTACCTCGGAGCCGTTTTCGACCTCGGAGCCCAGCTGGCCACCGCCGAAGATCGACACGGTCAGATCGCCGTCGGTGCGGGTCTCGACCAGATCCTTGAAGTGCACCAGCGCCGGGTAGATGGCGTTATTGCTCATGTTCTCGGGGATCTGAGTAGCAATCACCATCTCGTAGGATTGGGCCTGGGCCTGAGCAGCGGCCATTGCCAGGGGCAGCGCGGCCAAGGCCAGTGTCTTTGGCAAGCGTAGGGTAGGCATGAGTCGTCTCTTTCCATGTGTTGTGGTTGTTGGGGAAAGTGAACCGCACGCCTTGGGCTGAAACGATCAGGCCCCGAAGCCTGTGTGCGATTCCTGACTTAAGCCTATGTCGGAAAGGAGCACCTTGCTTGCCCGATCATCAGAAGGATTTGCCCGATACTCAGATATTGCCAAGCACTCAAGCCGAAAAGAGAAAAGCGGCGACGTGCTCAGCGGAGGGGAAATGGGATGAATCAGCGCGCGAGGCGCCGGTACTCGCTTGGGGTATGCCGAAAGGTGCGACGGTAGGCGCGGGAAAAGCTGCCCTGATCGCAAAAGCCGATGCGCTCGGCGATCTGGCCCAGCGTCAAGTCGCTTTCCTGAAGAAGGGTCTGCGCCAACGCAAGGCGGCGGCGCTGCACGAAGTGAAGCGGGGTCTCACCGGTGGCCTCGCGGAAGCAGGCATGGAAATGGCCGGGGCTCAGGGCACAGAGACCGGCCAGATCATCGACGTGGATGGCCTCGGACAGATGGCGGTCGATATAGGCCTCGACACGCGCCAGATCGAGCCGCTCACGGTACAAGGAGCGCTCGGCCGATGCCTGGGTTTCCGGAAGGGCTTGCTCATGCAGGCTCAGATAAAGGGTCCGCAGGATGAGGGTGGCAATCTCGCTCTGAAGGGTTGGCGAGGCCTCGACTTCGCCCATCAGGGTTTGGGCCAGGGTCTGCAGCCGCGGGGTCACGGTGAAAAAGCGGGGCGACTCGAAAAGCCGTTGTACCTCATCGCCGCAGCTTAGCCGTGGCAAGTGTGCCAGGGGCACATCGAGCACCAGGGTCCGGTTGCGTCCATCGCCCAGGTACTCGTGATGATAGGTGGAAGGAATCAGGCAGCCGCGCTCGCGGGTGATGCGCTCGCCACGCCCTTCGATACTCAGCTCGGTCACGCCCGACGTCGCCAGAATCAGCTGATGAAAGCCGTGCTCATGGGCGACCGGCTGTTCAATCAGCGTGCAGGTTTTCAAGCTGAAGAAAGACATGGCGCAGGCAAGGGTCCGGTATCAACGAATCTTTATAAGCCTACGCCAGGCTGCCCGTAACACCAAGTCGGGGCTTAGCGCTTAGAACCTAGCAGCGCCCCTTCTTGGCCTGACCCGGCGGGCAAAAGTCACCGCCGCCGTGATGGCCATCATGATGGCCACCATCGCCGATCTCGATGATCGGTTCTGGATCGATACGAGCGGGCTGATAGCTACAGCCGGCTAGTGTCAGGGCGGCAGCAACGACCGTCAGCGCGAGGATAGTCAATTTCATTTAAGACTCCTTCCCGATAGATCAGGAACATAAGACAAAAAGATCACTGACGGTGAGTTTATAAGCCCTGGCTCAAGGCCCCAAGTGTCTCATAGGAGAGACACCCCCATTCTAGCCTCTTGTTCTTGCTGGACAGCCCTTGGCTCATAGAGGTAAACCTTGCGGTGGTCGATCTTATCGGTCCATTCATCGCCCCATCCATCATTGATTAAGGACTCAGCATGCGATTTGCCATCTATGGAAGCGGCGGCGTGGGCGGCTATTTTGGCGCCCGTCTCGCCGATGCCGGTGAAGACGTCACCTTCATCGCCCGTGGCGACCACCTGGCCGCGATCCAGCGCGACGGCCTGACCGTCAAAAGCATCAACGGCGACCTTCATCTCGACAAGGCTCAGGCCAGCGACGACCCGGCGACCATCGGCGTGGTGGATGTAGTAATCGTGGCGGTGAAGGCCTGGCAGGTCGAGGAAATCGCCAAGACGATGGCCCCCTTGATCGGTCCCGAGACCCTGGTGCTGCCGCTGGAGAACGGCGTCGAGGCCACCGACGTGCTCGGCGAGGCCGTGGGTCATGACAAAGTACTGCGCGGGCTTTGCGGCATCCTGGCCTACCGCGAAGCGCCGGGAGTGATTCGCCATGCAGGCGTCGAGCCGTTCGTGCGCTTCGGCGAGGCCGACAATCGCCAGAGCGAGCGCACCCAGCGCGTGAAGGCCGCCTTCGACAAGGCCGCGGGCGTCACCGCCGAAATACCCGACGACATTCAGGTCGCGGTGTGGAGCAAGTTCCTGTTCATCTGCGCCATGAGCGGTGTCGGCGCCGTGACGCGCGCGCCGATGGGCGTTAGCCGCCAGCTAGCGCAGAGTCGCCGCTTGCTGGAAGAGGTCATGGAAGAGATCACGGCAGTCGGCCGTGCCCGCGGAGTGGCACTGCCCGATGACGCGGTGGCCAAGGCGCTCAAGTTCATCGACACCCTACCCGAGAACAGTACCGCCTCGATGCAGCGCGACATCATGGATGGCCTCCCCTCTGAACTCGAGTCCCAGAATGGCGCCGTGGTGCGCCTGGGCAAGGCCGCCGGCGTCGCGACGCCGATCAACGCCGCCCTCTATGCCGCCCTGCTGCCTCAGGAGGCACGGGCACGGGGGCAGGTGGCCTTCGACGACCGCTAAGCCAATACGGCCGGCGCCATCCTCAGGCGTTATAGACGACCTTGCCGCGCCCGGTGAGGTCGTAGCCCTGCATCATCGCGGCGCGCTCGGCGAAACGCGCCTCCTGGGCGAAGGCCAACAGATGCTGGACCGGCCGCTCGAAATAGCTGCGCCGGCGCATCGCCAGATCGAAGCATTCCTGCTGAAGCGGCACAAAGTCGAGGCCATGACGATGCGCCGCTGCCTCGACGCCCAGCCCTACATCGGCCTGCCCTTGATGCACCGCCAGAGCCAGGTCGTCCTCACTGAGCATCGTGTCCGGCGCCAGCCGCAAATCTTCAAGGGTCAGGTCATGGCGTTTCAGCAGGAAGCGTAATAGCCGGTCGGCGCCGGCCCCCGGCTGACGCCTTGCCACCAGCGGGGCTTCTCCCCGGTCGTTTTTGGCCAGCGCCGCCAGCGAGTCGATGCCTTTTGGGTTGCCCGGCGGCAGCATCAAGCCCTGGCGACGCCTCGCCCAGCGGATCATCACCAGATCGCGCACCCCGCCAAGCCCCAGCGATTCGGGATGGTTATAGCCACCCGCATCATCGATCACATGCACCCCCGCCAAGAGCGCATCGCCATCCAGCAGCCGTCGCACCCCATCGCCACTGCCCTGACATAACATCGCCAGCTCCGAGCCACTTTCGCGCAGGCTCCACTCCAACAGCGGATCCTGGCTGCCGGCCAACACCCGCGGTATCGGCCGCTGCCCGGGTTGTCCGCCCTCCAAGTGGCTCATCAGCCACAGATCAAGGCTCTGGCGCGGAAACAATAGCTTGCCGGTCACCTTGGTGCAGGGAATCTCGCCCTGGCGGACCAGATCGTAGACCTTGCGCTCCTTGAGCCGCAGGTAATCGGCCGCTTCGGCGGTGGTCAGGTAGGCATGACGATGCATCGTGGGTGATTCATCTATGGGCATGGAGGATATCCGCGTCGATCATTCTTGTCGTTTATAGATCTTTGACTGCATATTTTTCAGTATAAGATGCACTTAAGTTACTTAAACCACATGCTGCAAGCATTATCAGGAGATTGCCATGTCGACCGGTGGGATAACAGCCAGCGACCCGCACAGCGATAGTGCCCTGTATACGGCGCTGGCCCTGGTCATGGACATGGACCCGGCGCTGGTAGACATCGTTGCCCTGTCGCTGCGGGTATCGCTGAGCGCGGTGCTGACCGCTGCACTGATCGGCCTGCCACTGGGGGCCGCCCTGGCACTCTGGCGCCTGCCTGGACGCGGGGTGGTGATCGTGGCCCTCAATGCGCTCATGGGCCTGCCGCCAGTGGTGGCCGGGCTCGGCGTTTACCTGCTGCTGTCGCGGGCCGGCCCGCTGGGAGAGCTAGGGCTGCTGTTCACCCCCAGTGCCATGATCATCGCGCAGGTGGTGCTGGTGCTGCCGATCATCGCCGCCCTGGCCCGCCAACTGGTCGAGGAGCTTTGGGGCGAATACCAGGAGCAACTCTATTCGTTCGGACTGAGCAGAGTCCGCGCCATCCCTACCCTGCTGTGGGATGCGCGCTTTGGCCTGATCACCGTTGTGCTGGCCGGTTTCGGCCGCGCCAGCGCCGAGGTCGGCGCGGTATTGATTGTCGGCGGCAACATCGATGGGGTAACGCGGGTGATGACCACCGCCATTGCCCTCGAGACCAGCAAGGGCAACCTGCCGCTGGCCCTGGGGCTGGGGATCGTGCTGCTGAGCCTGGTGGCACTGGTCAACGGCGCCGCCTACGTCATCGGTGAAGCCGCCAGGAGACGACTGGGATGACCGACATGAGCATGGCCATGGACATCCAGGAGGCACCCGCAAGGCTGAAGCTCGACGCAGTGAGCTTCGAGCATCGCGGCCAAACCCTGCTCGAGGACGTGAGCCTCACGCTCTCGACCAGCGGCAAGACCCTGATCATGGGCCCCAACGGCGCCGGCAAGAGCCTGCTGATGCGCCTGGCCCACGGGCTTCTGCAACCCAGCCGCGGCCAAGTGCAATGGCCGGCGGGTCAGCCGCGCCAGGCCATGGTCTTCCAGCGCCCGGTGCTATTGCGTCGTTCGGCGCTCGCCAACCTGACCTACACCCTGAAGATCAACGCCGTGCCTCGCGCCAAGCGTCGTGCCCTCGCCCATGAGGCACTGGAGCACTTCGGCCTTGCCGCCGTGGCCAAACGCCCGGCAAGGGTGCTGTCCGGCGGCGAACAACAGCGCCTGGCGCTGGCCAGGGCCTGGCTGATCAATCCCGAGGTGCTGTTCCTGGACGAGCCGACCGCAGCGCTGGACCCCGCCGCCATCAAGGCAGTGGAAGACGCCATCGCGGACTTCCATCGTCGCGGCACCCGTATCGTCATGACCAGCCACGACCTTCATCAGGCGCGTCGCCTGGCCGATGAGGTGATCTTTCTGTGCAACGGCCGACTGGTCGAGCACAGCAAGGCCGAGACCTTCTTCTCGGCTGCACGCAGCGCGGAGGCCCGAGCCTTCGTGAAAGGAGAACTGGTGTGGTGACTCGCTCGCTCGAGCCACGCCAACTGTTGTCATTACTATAAGGAATGCTCGTATGCGCTATCGGATCCTCAGCCTCGCCGCCCTCGGCCTGATCGGCAGCACCCTTTCTGCTGCTGCCCTGGCCCAGGACGATGCCCCCTTCATCACCCTGGCATCGACCACCTCCACCGAGCAGTCGGGCCTGTTCGACTCGATTCTGCCCAAGTTCAAGGAAGAGAGCGGCATCGACGTGCGCGTGGTCGCGGTAGGTACCGGCCAGGCCTTCGAGATCGCTCGCCGTGGCGACGCCGACAGCCTGCTGGTGCATGACACCTCCGGCGAAGAACGCTTCGTCGCCGAAGGCTATGGCAGCGAACGCCAGAACGTCATGTACAACGACTTCGTGATTCTGGGCCCGGACAGCGACCCCGCCGGCGTGCGCGATGCCAAGAACGTCGAGGAAGCCCTGACTAAAATCGCCGAAGCCGAAGCGCCCTTCGCCTCGCGCGGCGATGACAGCGGCACCAACCGCGCCGAACTGCGCCTGTGGGAAGCCGCCGACATCCAGCCGAGCGGCGAATGGTACCGGGAGCTGGGCAGCGGCATGGGCCCCACCCTCAACACCGCGGCCGGCATGGACGCCTATGTGATGTCTGACCGCGCCACCTGGGTCGCCTTCCAGAACCCGCAGAACCTGGCCATCGTCTTCGAAGGCGACGAAGCCCTGTTCAACCAGTACGGCAGCATCCTGATCAGCGAGGAACGCTTCCCGGACCTCAAGCACGATCTGGCCAAGCAGTGGCATGAGTGGCTGCTGTCGCAAGACGGCCAGGAAGCGATCGCCGACTACCGCGTCGATGGCCAGCAGCTGTTCTTCCCCAACGCCGACGGCTCCTGATGGCCGAGGCCTGACACGACAAGCTGTGAAACAGCGATTATCGGGCGCCCAGCGAGGCGCCCGATGTCGTTTCAGGGGCTCGGGCTGCAACCTTGGTCTATCCGTCGCAACCTTCACTTTACGTTAACGTAAACCAAGCCTAGGCTAGTCGTATAAAGCGACACTGATATCCAATCAAGCGCCGCGCGGTGGCCTGTCGATCTTTATCGCCGCCGCCTGGCAACGACCTGCCCGGGAGCCACGCCATGCATACCCCCTATCAGCCCCTCGACTTTGGCCTCGATGAGACGATGGTCATGCTGCGCGATCAGGTGAACGCCTTCGCCCGCGACGAGATCGCCCCCCGCGCCGCCGAGATCGATGAAAAGAACGAGTTCCCCAACGACCTGTGGCAGAAATTCGGCGACATGGGCCTGCTCGGCATCACCGTGTCCGAAGAAGACGGTGGCAGCGGCATGGGCTATCTGGCGCACTGCATCGCCGTGGAAGAAATCTCCCGGGCCAGTGCATCGGTGGGGCTGTCCTATGGGGCGCATTCCAACCTGTGCGTCAACCAATTGAAGATCAATGGCAGTGCCGAGCAGAAGGCCAAGTACCTGCCCAAGCTGATCAGCGGCGAGCACGTCGGCGCGCTGGCGATGTCCGAGCCGGGTGCCGGATCGGATGTGGTGTCGATGAAGCTGCGCGCCCGCCGCGACGGCGACCACTACGTGCTCAACGGCAACAAGATGTGGATCACCAACGGCCCCGACGCCAATGTACTGGTGGTCTACGCCAAGACCGACCCGGACGCCGGTTCCAAGGGCATTACCGCCTTCATCATCGAGAAGGACTTCCCCGGTTTCTCGACCGCCCAGAAGCTCGACAAGCTCGGCATGCGCGGCTCCAACACCTGCGAGCTGGTATTTCAGGATTGCCGCGTGCCGGCCGAGAACGTGCTGGGTGAGGAAGGCCGTGGCGTCAAGGTGCTGATGAGCGGGCTGGATTATGAGCGCACCGTACTCGCCGCCGGCCCCATCGGCATCATGCAGGCGGCTCTCGACGTGGTGGTGCCCTACGTCCATGAACGCAAGCAGTTCGACCAAGCCATCGGCGAGTTCCAGCTCGTGCAGGGCAAGATCGCCGACATGTACACCACCCTGAGTGCCTGCCGCGCCTATCTGTATGCAGTGGCCGCCGGCTGCGACCGCGGCCAGACCTCGCGCAAGGACTCCGCCGGGGTGATTCTCTACTGCGCCGAGAAGGCCACCCAGGTGGCGCTCGATGCCATCCAACTGCTCGGTGGCAATGGCTACATCAACGAATACCCCACCGGGCGCCTGCTGCGCGACGCCAAGCTGTACGAGATCGGCGCCGGCACCAGCGAGATTAGGCGCATGTTGATCGGCCGCGAGATCTTTAACGAATCGGCCTAAACAAGACATAAGAGTGAAGAAGGAAGAAGGAAGAAGGAAGAAGGAAGAAGGAAGAAGGAAGTACAGATTTTCGTTTTCCCTTCCCTCTTCAAGGCACGAAGTGCCGCCTTCCCTCTTACGACTCTGCCAATCCCAGCACCTCGCGTGCCGAGCCACGCGAGCCAGCTCAGGAACCGAAATATGTCCATCCTGACGTCCCAGATCAATCCGCGCAGCGAGGTCTTCCAGGCCAACGAGGCGGCGATGCGCGAGACGGTCACTTCCCTCAAGGAACTGACCGCGACCCTGGCCCAGGGCGGCGGCGACAAGGCCCGAGCCCGCCACGAATCCCGCGGCAAGCTGTACGTGCGCGACCGTATCGACCACCTGCTCGACGAAGGCTCGCCTTTCCTGGAGCTTTCCGCGCTGGCCGCCTATAACGTCTACGATACGCCGCTGCCCGCCGCCGGCGTGATCACCGGCATCGGCCGGGTCAGCGGCGTCGAGTGTGTGATCGTCGCTAACGACGCTACCGTCAAGGGCGGCACCTATCACCCGCTGACCGTCAAGAAGCACCTGCGCGCTCAGGAAGTGGCCCGCAAGCATCGCCTGCCCTGCATTTATCTCGTCGACTCCGGCGGCGCCTACCTGCCCGAGCAGGACGAAGTCTTTCCCGACCACGACGACTTCGGGCGCATCTTCTACAACCAGGCCACCCTCTCCGCCGCCGGCATTCCGCAAATCGCGGTGGTAATGGGCTCCTGCACCGCCGGCGGCGCCTATGTGCCGGCGATGGCCGACGAGTCGATCATCGT
The DNA here is from genome assembly GCF_900100755.1 of Onishia taeanensis. Classification (GTDB taxonomy): domain Bacteria; phylum Pseudomonadota; class Gammaproteobacteria; order Pseudomonadales; family Halomonadaceae; genus Onishia; species Onishia taeanensis. The sequence goes on along the minus strand of NZ_FNCI01000022.1, from coordinate 9,084 downwards.
CAAGGGCCAGGGCACCATCTTCCTCGGCGGCCCACCGCTGGTGAAGGCGGCCACCGGCGAGACCATCAGCGCCGAAGACCTGGGTGGTGCCGACGTGCACTGCAAGGTCAGCGGCGTGGCCGATCACTATGCCGACAACGATGCCCATGCGCTGCAAATCGCCCGGCGCGCCGTCTCGCGGCTCAACTGGCAGAAGCGCGGCCAGCTCGCGCTCAGGGAGTCTCGCCCACCGCGACTCGACCCCGCCGAGCTTTACGGCATCGTCGGCACCGACCTCAAGAAGCCCTATGACGTTCGCGAGGTAATAGGACGGCTGGTCGACGACTCCGACTTCGACGAATTCAAGCGCTACTACGGCGACACCCTGATCACCGGCTTCGCCCACCTCCACGGCCACCCGGTAGGCATCGTCGCCAACAACGGCGTGCTGTTCTCGGAGTCCGCCGTCAAGGGCGCCCACTTCATCGAGCTGTGCGCCCAGCGCAAGATCCCGCTGGTGTTCCTGCAGAACATCACCGGCTTCATGGTCGGCTCCAAGTACGAGCAGGAAGGCATCGCCAAGCACGGTGCCAAACTAGTTACTGCAGTGGCCTGTGCTCAGGTCCCCAAGTTCACCGTGCTGATCGGCGGCAGCTTCGGCGCCGGTAACTACGGCATGTGTGGCCGGGCCTATGACCCCAACCTGCTGTTCATGTGGCCGAATGCGCGCATTTCGGTGATGGGCGGCGAACAGGCCGCCAACGTGCTGGCCCAAGTGCGAAGAGATCAGCTCAAGCGCGACCAGCCCGAGCAGGACGGCCGCGAGTGGAGCAAGGATGAAGAAGAGGCCTTCAAGGCCCCCATCCGCGAGCAGTACGAGCACCAGGGCCACCCCTATTACGCCAGCGCCCGGCTGTGGGACGACGGCGTGATCGACCCGTTGCAGACCCGCGACGTCCTCGGCCTGGCACTGGCTGCGGCCATGAATGCCGAGATCGACGACACCCGCTTCGGTGTTTTCAGGATGTAGGCCCCTTGCTACGCAAGGGAGCCGGAAGCTTGAAGCTCTAAGCTGGAAGTCTCTTCCCAACGCTTCGGCTACAGGTTATCGGAAGTTCTTCCAGCTTCCAGGCGCGAAGAGCCGCTCTTCCAGCTTCAAGCTTTGTTAACGAGGCCCCAGATGTCAGATATCACCTCCTACTCAAGACTCGAGATAGATGCCCGCGGCGTGGCCTGGCTGACGCTGGACCGCCCGGCGGTGCTCAATGCCTTCGATGACCACCTGATCGGCGAGCTCAACGCGCATCTCGACAGGGTCGCGATCGCCGCCGAACGCAGCGAGGTCCGCGCCCTGGTGCTGCGCTCAGAGGGCAAGCACTTCTCGGCCGGCGCCGATCTCGGCTGGATGAAGCGCATGGTCGACTATTCACTGGAAGACAACCTAACGGACTCCCGCGAGCTCTCGCGGCTGATGCACGGCCTCGATACCCTGCCCTGCCCCACGCTCTGCCGGGTGCAGGGAGCCGCCTTCGGCGGTGCCGTGGGTCTCGCTGCCTGCTGCGATCTGGTGATCGCCTCCGAGAAGGCCAAGTTCTGCCTCTCCGAAGTCAAGATCGGCCTGGCACCTGCAGTGATCAGCCCCTATGTGCAGCGCGCCATCGGCGCACGCCAGATGCGCCGCTACGCCTTGACCGCCGAGGTCATGCCGGCCGATACAGCAGAGCGGCTGGGGCTCGTCCACCAGGTCACCGAGCCGGATGCCCTGGACGACGCCGTATCGGCGATGCTCGACACCCTGCTCACCGCCTCGCCCCAGGCGCAGCGCGCCACCAAGGCGCTGCTGGCAACGGTCGGCCGCGACCCCGACAGTGACACCACCCGCGAGCGCTGCTGCCGCGTGATCGGCCAGTTGCGGGTCAGCGATGAAGGCCAGGAAGGCCTCGCCGCCTTCTTCGACAAGCGCACGCCGCACTGGGCCCAACTCCCCAAGGATTCGACGTCATGAGCTCTCTCACGCCTCACCAGAGCACACCCTTTTCCAAGGTCCTGATTGCCAACCGCGGCGAGATCGCTTGCCGGGTGATGCGCAGTGCCCGCGCCATGGGGATCGCCACCGTGGCCGTCTACTCCGATGCCGATGCCAACGCCCGACACGTGCGCGAGGCCGACGAGGCTGTGCGCATCGGCCCGGCGGCCGCCCGTGACAGCTACCTGAAGGTGGATGCCGTACTCGACGCCGCCAAGCGCACCGGCGCCGGCGCCATCCACCCGGGCTATGGCTTTCTTTCCGAGAACGCCGATTTCGTCACCGCCTGCGCCGAGGCCGGCATCGTTTTCATCGGCCCACCCGCCTCCGCCATCTCGGCGATGGGCGATAAATCCGCCGCCAAGGCCCGTATGCACCAGGCCGGCGTGCCGCTGGTGCCCGGCTATCATGGCGACGACCAAGGCGATGAGCTACTGCGCGCCGAGGCCGACCAGATCGGCTATCCGGTGCTGCTCAAGGCCAGCGCCGGCGGCGGTGGCAAGGGCATGCGAGTGGTCGAATCCAGTGACGGCTTTCAAGCCGCCCTGGACGGCTGCCGCCGCGAGTCCCAGGCCGCCTTCGGCGACCAGCGCATGCTGATCGAGAAATACCTGACTCAGCCGCGTCACGTCGAAGTGCAGGTGTTCTGCGACCGCTACGGCAATGGCGTCTATCTGTTCGAGCGCGACTGCAGCGTGCAGCGCCGCCACCAGAAGGTACTGGAAGAGGCCCCCGCCCCAGGCATGAGCGAGGCCCTGCGCCGAGAGATGGGCGAAGCCGCCGTGCGCGCCGCCCAGGAGATCGGCTATGTGGGTGCCGGCACCGTCGAGTTCCTGCTGGACGCTTCACCGAGCTCTTCACAAGAACAAGACGGCCGCTTCTACTTCATGGAGATGAACACCCGTTTGCAGGTCGAACACCCGGTCACCGAGATGATCACCGGTCAGGATCTGGTCGCCTGGCAGCTCAAGGTCGCCATGGGCGACGCCCTACCCTGCACTCAGGACGAGCTAGCCATTCGCGGTCACAGCTTCGAGGCGCGCCTATACGCCGAGGACCCGGCCCAGGACTTCCTGCCCGCCACCGGTCACCTCGAACACGTCGGGCTGGACCTGGTCGGCGCCGGCCTCGATCCTCTTCAGGTGCGGCTCGATAGCGGCGTGGAGAGCGGTGATGAAGTGTCGATGCACTACGACCCCATGCTCGCCAAGCTGATCGTGCATGGCGATGACCGCAGCCAGGCGCTTGCCACCCTCAATCGGGCGCTGGCCGCACTGGATGTACGCGGCGTGGTCACCAATCGCGCCTTCCTGCAGCGCCTAGCGAGCCACCCGGACTTCCAGGCAGCAAAGCTCGATACCCGCTTCATCGAACACCACCACGACGACCTGTTCGAGGTACGCGAACCCAACGCCGAGGACTACGCCAGCGCCGCCCTGGTGGCGCTTGACCAACTGGGTCGCGAGGGCGCGAGCGACTCCCCCTGGGACCGCCATGATGGCTTCCGCCTCAACGCTGACTACCGCATTCGCGTGGCGCTGGGCGCTTCCCGAGCGCCCGATGCCGAGCCGGTCATCGTCGACGGCAGCCGTCCTCATGACGGTGCTCCCTGGCGGCTTAGCATCCAGGGCAAGACGCTTTCGGCCAGCCTGCAGCGGCTGAATGGCGACGCCGTGGCGGTGACCCTCGATGGCCACCGTCGTCGCCTGCTCGCCAGCCTCGACGGCAACGCCATCGTGCTCGCCGATACTCAAGGCGAGACTCGCCTCGACTGGCTGCGCGCCGATGCCGTCGATCACGGCCAGCACGAAGCCGAATCGACCCTCACCGCGCCCATGCACGGCACAGTGGTCGCGTTACTAGTGGAACCCGGCGCCCCAGTCGAGAAAGGCATGCCGCTAATGGTGATGGAAGCCATGAAGATGGAGCACACCCTGAGCGCCCCCGCGGATGGCCAGGTAGCCAGCTTCCTGTTCGCGGCCGGCGACACCGTCGGCCAAGGCGAGGTACTGCTGGAATTCACCGTCGACGCATAACCGTCCCGCGCAATGGCGAGCGGCGCCGACGACAGGTCGAAGCGGAGGTCCTCTGCCAGGGATGGCAGAGGTAGCGCCCGGGGAGGGGGTCATCGCGCCTTCGCCGAGACCTGGCGCTGGGCTAGCCGCGACCACGACAGGAGAGAACAGATGGCATTCCCCCAATCCGTCCGGCTGGTCGAGGTCGGCGCTCGCGACGGCCTGCAGAATGAGCCAGAACCGGTCAGCACCGAAACCAAGCTCGAACTGATTGACCGGCTCGGCGCCGCCGGCCTTCGCCATATCGAAGCGGCAAGCTTCGTCTCGCCCAAATGGGTGCCTCAAATGGCCGACCACCGCGAGGTAATCACCGGACTCAAACGTCGCGATGGCGTTGTCTACTCGGCGCTGACACCTAATCTCAAGGGGCTGGAAGCGGCACTCCAGTGCGGCGTGGACGAAGTGGCAGTATTCGGTGCCGCCAGCGAGTCCTTCTCGCAGAAGAACATCAACTGCTCGGTAAGTGAATCGCTCGAGCGTTTCGCCCCGGTACTCGACCGCGCCAAAGCCGCGAATGTGCGCGTGCGCGGCTATGTGTCCTGCGTGCTTGGCTGCCCCTATGAAGGCGAGATCGCTCCCGCCAAGGTCGCCGAAGTGGCAAAAGCACTTTATGAGATGGGCTGCTACGAGGTGTCGCTGGGTGACACCATCGGCACCGGCACACCGCTCAAGGCCAAGCGAATGCTCGAGGCCGTGGCGCGGGACATCCCCATGGCGAACCTCGGCGCCCACTTCCACGATACCTACGGCCAGGCGCTCGCCAATCTCTATGCTGTACTCGAAGAAGGCATCGCCGTGATCGACAGCTCCGTGGCCGGCCTAGGCGGCTGCCCTTATGCCAAAGGCGCCTCCGGTAACGTCGCGAGCGAAGACGTCATCTACCTGCTCAACGGCCTGGGGATCGACAGCGGCATCGACCTGAGCGACCTGGCCGCGACCGGCACCTGGATCACTCAAACGATTGGGCGGCCCAATCGCTCCAAGGTCGGTGTCGCCATCGCCGCTCAGTGACCAAAGCGACGTCACAACAGCGCAGAAAACGAAAAAGCCCCCGAGCCAGCTCATTTGCTGGCTTGGGGGCTTTGCGTTGTGACAGCTATGTATCCTTGGTAGAGAATTACCACCGTATTAAGCGGCGCCCGACTAGGGTATTCGGTGAGCAACCGCCAGGACCGAAACGAACTAGAATGATGGACTATGTGCTACCCGAAGAAACAGCCATTCTCGTCAGCACTCACGATAGCAAAGAATTCCTCAATGGAGCGTGACTCAGGTGCTGGTGTATACGAATGCCACTTTAGATCGCTGCGCATCCAGTAGATTTTCCAGCGTTGAGACTTCTTGACGTAGGTCGCCTTTGCTACTGGCGACTCAACATTCGTGGACGGCTCCCAGAATTGAGGGCGAATCTCGACAATCTGGACGCTTTGACCAGAAACTCGAACGACTAGATCTAATTTGGGCCGTATCTCGACTGGTGGCCTCTGAGCTTCTAAAAATTCAGAAACGGCCCGCTCAACGCTCTTTGCTTCTAACTCACTAAATGTCATGTCAATCCTCTATGGAAACGCCTACATAACGCCCGGCTTTAGGGCGGACTTGTAGCCGCGCAGCGGCGGAAAGGCCGTCCCAGCCCCGAAGGGGCGATAACAGCCGTTTGTTAGCCTTTTTCTTGGACATGGGAAATGTCCTCAATATTGCCGATACTGACCACGAAGTTTTCTAGATTCCGCTCCCTAGTAGGGGGCAGCCAAACGTACCTCCACTCAAACTGGAACATATATTCATTGGGTTTTCTAAACAGCGCACCATATTCATGCTGCTTCATTCCGTATGCAATACCTGCATTCAACGCCTGCCAATTTGGCAAAACCTCTGCGACTGCATGATTCAAGCGTTTAGTAAACTCTACGCGATCTTGAATTGCGATGTATCCTTCAGAACCCAAGAATAGATCGTAATTGATTTTGCTTTTTTGTGTGGAAAAGCAGAGCATGTAGTAGTCAGTTTCAGTTGAGCAGCTTACGTTAATACTCGATTTGAGACGAATTTCCTTTCCTGTAGAAGCGTGTATTACCTTTGCTCGACTGGAGTCAACGTCAAAACTGCGATCAATTTCGTTGTCTTGTCGTTCTGTGTCGCCTTCTATCCCATTAATATAGGAGGCTGATACCAATCTAAACTCACCGAGCCGCAAAGAACGGTCGAGCCACTTTAACTCGGAAAACCGATAAAGGACATTCGTTTCAGCAGGTCTCAATTTGCTCTCCTAGAATGCGGTAAGGCTAACGCCTTGCTCACCCGAAAATTAGGAGCGTAGCGAGTAATTTTCCGTGTGTAGCAATTTGTTATGCCTTTTTGACGCGCCGCTTCACCTCAAGCCTGTCGAGGATGTCGTCCGAGAAATAATATTCGACACATTCCTTAAAATAGTGGGCATTTTCTACTGAGGAGAACTTAAGGATTAACGGATCACGAGTTTGAAACTCATCGTTTGTTAATCCAGAAATCGCCCCCCACCCCTCAATTGAACACATCAACCCTCGAAGAATACTTGAAACTTCGCCTTTATCATCGTTCCTTATACGACTCATATCGATTCTGATTCTTGGTGTGTAGTCCTTCTCGAATAACTCTGTGACCTTCATAGTGTCTCCAATTGTTTACTCGGCATAACGACCAAAACAGCGGCGCATTTATGCGTCCGCCTGCTTTTGCTTGTTATGCATTATTTTTACCCACTGACAAATAGACTAAAAAACTAGCAAAGGAAACAATTAAGGGGGCTTGAAGCAATACTTTTGCCAATGGTATGAGATCTTTTTGTCCACTAAGACCCACAAGAATACCAAGCACCATTATGGGATAACCCATTATTATTACTAATATGGAAATCAATAACCTTTTTCTGCGCAGATTGTGACGTGACTTACTAAAAATAAGCACGTGTACGCCAATAACTAAGATTGCTAAAAAAGATTCAATACCCATTTATTATCCGATACCGACAATTTTACTGAACTAATGATGCATAACGCCGGCATAACGGGCCGGTTTGGAGCGGCAGCGGAAAACCGGTCCCGTTGATGCATTGGTTATGTTTCGTTGTTGCGATTCACCTTACATGGACGAAGCCTTATCAATGCCTTATGTGCACATTGACCACACTCCGCAGTCAGCGATTGATCCATTCTGAGAGATTCAACCAGCTTTGCCGGAATATCCACAGTTGTGCCACAGCCATCACAGGGAAATGATATTTGTCGCCGCCCAAATTCAATACCCTGTTCACTTATCTTCAGCAGATAGCTTTCTTGGCAGGATTCTGAACTGCAGCTTGCCACCATGCCGTCATATACAAGCCCCACTTTTCTTTTGATTTTCGCGCCGCAGCCGTGACACTCACAAGAAACTTCGGGCCCAGGGCTAGAAGTTAGAAGGTTGCCTTTCGCAACCTGCCTAAATAGATGTAGGGCTTTTTCAACCTTTTTTTTAATACTTTCAGGGTTCCCGTAGACTGATAGATCATCAGCTTTGCTTTTCGGGATTTGAACATGAAGAGCTGCACCAGAGAGGGAATTCCAAAGCCTGCCAATTTTTTTAATATCTAGGCCAGTCTGAGTGCCAACTTCGATATATTCAAAGTTTTCATAATCACCAACTGATTGCGGCGGATTATCGGGATCTATGGGGGTATTAGACACAGAAAGTTTTAAAGGTGTCGCCGCTAACTCGTTGGCTTCTTGTATTACCTGCTGCACAACATCCTTTGGCTGCCATTTGCGCAGATCGGAATATGAGGTATCCCCATATGCGATCCGAAGCCGCTCGTAACAAATCAGCTCAATCGTAAAACGACACTCAAGCGCAGCATACGTGAGGCTGCTGATTGATCCCTCGTCAAGCAGCTCTTCAATCTTTTCTATTCGTGGTCGAATATCCTTCATTAAGCTTTGCTTACCTTGGGATCTCTAGAAACATAACGCCACGCATAACGGGCCGATTTGTGGAGCGGCAGCGTAACAAAGCGGTCCCGTTGATGCGCTTGTTATGTGCTATTGCCGCCCCCTGGATGGCTACACTATTAAAAACCCAACCTCCTTAATCTCTTTATTTACTTCTTTTATATGATAACTTGCCAAATATTCACCAGAGACTTTATTGCTAGTTTGTTTCCAGTACACCAACGCCATGTCTTCTCGGCGTAAAACCCCAAGTATTTCTCTTTCAGGATTCAGTGACGTTAACAATCTAGACTCTTTCCACTGCCTTTCGACACTCTTTCTATTTTCAGGGTCATTAGCTTCTTCGTCGGTTTGGTATTGAGAGAACAAACTCCAGTCCTTTTTATTGGACGCATTAACAACGTCGTCGATCATTGGCTCAACAATTTCAATTATTTCTTTATCTGACTTATCCGTGATAGCCATTCTTAACCGCCTCCATTCGTGGAATAGAAAATAGCTTATCGCATAAATGCTTTACACATAACAGTGATTAGACAGCACGCTCGTTTATTCACTTGAACGCGCTGGCTCGTTCAACAGTATTATCGTGCCTACCAGATCCCACCTAACCCGTTGATAAAAAAGGTTTCTCAAAAAAACCCGGCTACCCATGCAGAATTCGCGCGCTTGCGCATTTTGCCAGACACAATAATACTGTACAAACATGGCTCTTCACTTATCAGTGTGGGTTAGGAGCCATTGGCAGTCCGCCATAGTGAAAAAGGATTGCCCGCTTGAACCTCTCCTTGCTTCGGAATCCTCTGGCTCGGACTTTCAAGGTTCGAACTTGGCCGTTGATAGCTTCCGCCAAGCCATTGGAGGCGCGAAACCGCATGGCGTTCAGAATGCCAAATAGCTTGGTTTCGATCTGATTGGCTGCTGAGGCCAAAGCTCGAACGTCAGTTAGCCGAGCCATGTGAATCCATTCCTGCCAGGCCGCACGAGCCCCTTTTACCCGGTAGCCCTGCCAGATGTCTCGTGCCTTTTCTTTGAGGTA
>NZ_FNCI01000017.1 GCF_900100755.1 Onishia taeanensis | reverse complement strand
CCTGAAGGGCCCAGCGAGACGAGCTGGTTGATAGGCACGGTGTGGAAGCGCTGCAAGGCGTTGAGCTAACGTGTACTAATGGCCCGTGAGGCTTGACCATATAACCCCAAGGGGTCTGCGCATGACGCGCACAATTGACGGATACGCGAGACGCATCACGTCAGCATGATTCTTATTGCGATGAGCCGCCACGGCGACTCATCACCCGTTTCGCCTGACGACCATAGCGAGCGTGAACCACCCGATCCCATGCCGAACTCGGAAGTGAAACCGCTTAGCGCCGATGGTAGTGTGGAGCTTCTCCATGCGAGAGTAGGTCATCGTCAGGCACTTATTCAGAGAAAACCCCGGTCCTTTACAGGTCGGGGTTTTTTCGTGTCTGGACGCCTGTCTGCGTCATGGGGCCGCCGAGGGTACGCGTGATCGCCCGCAAAGACGGCATCGGACGGCATCGCAAGGCAACACCGTAAGGCAACCTAGAAAGATAGGCCGACAAGGCCCGATGGCCGTGATCGTTCCCATTGTTGCCGGCCCCGCTCGACGCCCCCAATAAAAGATCGCCCCGGCTGCCATGCGGCAGCCGGGGCGATCTTTTTTATGCTTGCACCACTCGTTGGGCGGTTGGTCTAGCGGATTATGGCTTCCATGGCCTCGATCAGGCTATCCATTTCATCGTCGGTGCCGATGGATATGCGCATGAAATCGCGCAGCGCCTCGGTATTGAAGTGGCGTACCAGGATACTGCGCTCGCGCAGGCCGACGAACAGCTGGGCGGCCTCATGGTCCGGGTGGTGGACCAACAGGAAGTTGGTCTGAGAGGGCAGGACCTCGAAGCCAAGCTCGCCAAGACGACGACGGGTGCGCTCGCGGGTGGTGATCACCTGTTGGCGACAGGCCTCGAAGTAGGCCTTGTCCTCGAGGGCCGCCACGCCGACGGCACTGGCCAAGCTGTCGACCGGGTAGGAGTTGAAGGAGTTCTTGATACGCTCCAGGCCTTCGATCAACTCTCGTGAGCCGATGGCATAGCCCAGGCGCAGGCCGGCGAGGCTTCTGGACTTCGAGAAGGTACCGGTCACCAGCAGGTTGGGGTAGCGCTCGACCAGCGGCACGGCACTCTCGCCACCAAAGTCCACATAGGCTTCGTCGACTAGCACCACGCACTCGGTGACGCGCTTGAGCAGCGCCTCGATGGCGTCGCGCCCATGGCCGTGACCGGTCGGCGCATTGGGGTTGGCGAAGATGATGCCGCCGCTCTGAGCATCGAAAGCCTCGAGTGGCACCTGCCACTCGTCTCCCAGTGCCACGGTGCGATGCTCGACGCCATACAGGCGGCAATATACCGGATAGAAACTGTAGCTGATGGCCGGCATCGATATCGGCAGGGGCTGGCGGAAGAAGGCCTGAAAGGCCAGCGCGAGAACTTCGTCGGAGCCATTGCCAACGAATACCTGCTCGACCTCGACGCCGTGCTCCCTAGCCAGTGCTTCGCGCAGTGCGCGAGAGTCCGGATCCGGGTAGAGACGCAGGTGATCGATCGAGTAATCGCGCAGCACCTGCTCGACGCCCGGCGCCGGCGGGCAGGGATTCTCGTTGGTGTTTAGCTTGATCAGGCGCTCGCGCGGCTGCTCACCCGGGGTATAGGGCGTCAGTTCACTGACGCCAGGGCTCCAGAACTTGCTCATGGGCACTCGCATTCAAGGTAGGGATGGGACTTTGGTCATGGTGACGCGCCTGACGGCCCTTCGCAAGCGGTGGCCATGCTAGTGTTGCAGGGCTAATTCAGGAGTTAACGATGATTGCGCAGATTCTTGCCACCCTGCTGCCGGTCTTTCTGATCGCAGGCTGCGGCACCCTCTATGGACGCTATCGCAGCCCCGACATCCGCGGCCTCAATACCCTCAACATGGAGCTCTTCGTGCCCATGCTGATCTTCGCCGTGTTGGCCGACCAGAAGGCACCGCTCCAGGACTATGCGTCCCTGGCGCTGGCGGCTGTGGTGGTGGTGCTGGGCTCTGGCCTGGTGCTGTGGCCTCTGGCCCGCTGGCTAAGACTCGACCTGAAGACCTTCCTGCCGCCGATGATGTTCAACAACTCGGGCAACATGGGCATTCCGCTGATCGTGTTGGCCTTCGGCGACCAGGCCCTGCCCGCCGCCGTGGTGCTGTTCATCATCGAGATGCTGCTGCACTTCTCGGTGGGGCTCTACATGCTCAGCCCCCATACCCCGCTGTGGCGGCTGCTGCGCATGCCCATCGTGCTGGCGAGTCTCGCCGGCCTGGCGTTCAATCTGGGGGGAATTCCTCTGCCGAGCTGGCTGCTTGAAGCGCTGGATATGCTGGGTGGCGTCTGCATCCCGCTGATGCTGTTCGCCCTTGGCGTACGCATGCTCGATATCGACTTCAGCGACTGGAAGATTGGTGTGCTGGGCGCCGTGCTGTGCCCGCTCAGCGGCCTGGTGCTGGCAGCACCGATGATCATCTGGCTCGATCTTTCCGGCCTGCAGGCGGCGAGCCTGTGGGTGTTTGCCGCGCTGCCTCCGGCGGTGCTCAACTACCTGGTCGCCGAGCAGTATCGTCAGGAACCCCACAAGGTTGCCTCTCTGGTGCTGATCGGCAATCTGGGCAGCCTGGTCGTGATGCCGCTGGTGTTAGGGCTGATATTCAGCTATCAGTTGGTCACACCGGCAGGTGCCGGCTAGATTGGCTCAACGCTCCAGATGAGTGAGCTGCCGCTCCAGCTTGGCCATGGTCGCCAGCAGGTCGCGATATTCCTCTGAAGATAGGGTCGCCAATAGCTCGTCCTCCCAGGCACGCGCCTGGGGAATCAGCTCGCTGAGCAGCGCCTCACCCTGCTGCGTCAGGTGCAGATATTGCACTCGCTGGTCCTGCGCCGACTGGGTGCGCCGGATCAAGGTTCTGCCTTCCAGTGCCTGAATGGCCCGCGACACCTTGGCCTTGTCCATGCGGGTATGCTCACCGATCTGCTTGGCGGTGAGTTCCTCGCGATGGCTGAGCCAGGCCAGCACCCGCCACTCGGCGATGGTGATGCCGAATCGCTCGCCGTAGATCCTCGACAGTGCCTGACTGATGCGATCCGCCAGGCTGTTCAGCCGGTAGGGCAAGAACTGCCCCAGGTCGAGCCTGGGCGGCTCATCATCGTGTGATCCGATATCGTGGCCAGCAGGGCCGCCAGGCGTAGCGTCGGAGAGCTTAGGATGTCGAGGGCGAGAGGTCATGACCTGTCTCCTGATGGTCGCTAACGAGCAGTGTGCGCTGGCGAAGGTGTGTGCAAGCCGGGCATATGTTTGTGTCGAAAAGGCTGCCTCGCAAGGCAGCCGACCTTGGGGCGGTCATTATGCGATAGCTGGCGGTCAGGCAGAACGGATCATCTGCAATGCTCCCGTAGTGCCCGGGTGAGTGCTAGGGGGCTGAGCCTATAAGACCTTGGTGGATGTTGAGTGGATGGCCCCGCTGTGCTTTTATTTGAACATATAGTTTCAAATGAAACCAGTTGCCGCGATTAACGGGCCAAGGCCCCGGACTGCGACAGCCTTCACACGATCACCACGAGGCCAGGAGCATGTCTGCGTCATCGAACGAGCATTCCTATCAGAGCGGTTTTCGTAACCACTTCGCCAGCGAGGCACTGCCGGGTGCGCTGCCAGTGGGCCAAAACTCGCCCCAGCGCTGCCCCTACGGGCTCTATGCCGAGCAGCTGACCGGCTCGGCTTTTACCGCGCCCCGCCATCAGAACCTGAGAAGCTGGCTGTATCGCATCCGCCCCTCGGTGGCACAGAGCGCCTATCGGCGGCTAGCGGAAAGGCGGGTGGCCACCGCGCCCTTGTCCGGACAGGCCGACCCCAACCAGATGCGTTGGGACCCGGTGCCGCTGCCCGACGCGCCCACCGACTTCATCGATGGCCTCGAGACCATCGCCGCGAATGGCGATGCGGCTGCCCAGGTCGGCTGCGGCGTGCACCTTTACGCCTGCAACCGTGACATGGCCGAGCGCTTCTTCTATAACGCCGACGGCGAGCTGTTGATCGTGCCGCAGCTGGGGGCTCTGGTGCTGCGCACCGAGCTTGGCGTGCTTGCCATCTCGCCCGGCGAAATCGCGGTCATCCCCCGCGGCATCAAGTTTCAGGTGCAGTTGGCCGACGGCTGCGACGCGGCCAGGGGCTATGTCGCCGAAAACTATGCAAGCCCTTTGGAGCTACCGGGCCTTGGACCGATTGGCGCCAATGGTCTGGCTAACCCGCGGGACTTCCTGAGCCCGGTGGCCGCCTATGAAGACATGGCGGGCGATATCGAACTGGTGGCCAAGTTCGGCGGCGGCTTCTGGGCGACCCGGCTCGATCATTCGCCGCTGGATGTGGTCGCCTGGCACGGCAATTACGCGCCCTACAAGTACGATCTGGCGCGCTTCAACAGCATTAATTCGGTGAGTTTCGATCACCCGGACCCCTCGATCTTCACCGTACTGACATCCATTTCCGACACCCCGGGCATGGCCAACCTCGATTTCGTGATCTTCCCGCCGCGCTGGATGGTCGCCGAACGCACCTTCCGTCCGCCGTACTTCCATCGCAACCTGATGAGCGAGTTCATGGGACTGATCGAGGGTGTCTACGATGCCAAGGCGGAGGGGTTCTCCCCCGGAGGCGCTAGCCTGCACAACTGCATGTCGCCCCATGGCCCCGACGCCGCGACCTTCGAGGCCGCCAGCACCGCTCAACTGTCCCCGCAGTATCAGGGCGAGACCCTGGCCTTCATGTTCGAGAGTCGCTACGTCTTCCAGCCGACCGAGACGGCCCTTGCCGCCGACTTTCGCCAGCGCGACTACGTCGATGTCTGGAAAGGCCTGGCCTCCCATTTCGACCCGACAGCGCCCTGAGCCGCGATAGGCAGCTCGCAGCGATACTCAAGCCCCCATTCATCACCTTCACCACAGGATCTTTGTCATGAAACTTGCCACCCTGAACAGCGGCCGCGACGGTGAACTGGTCGTGGTCTCCCGCGACCTGTCCCGCGCCGTGCGCGCCACCGACATCGCGCCGACCCTGCAGCAGGCCATCGAAGACTGGGATACGCTGGCCCCGCGTCTCGAGGCGCGCTATGCCGAGCTCAACGCCGGCACCGCCGAGGGCGATTTCGCCCTCGAGATGGCCGCCCTGCATTCGCCGCTGCCGCGGACCTATCAATGGGCCGATGGTTCTGCCTACCTCAATCACGTTCAGCTGGTACGCCAGGCGCGCGGCGCCGAAATGCCCGAGACCTTCTGGACCGACCCGCTGATGTATCAGGGCGGCGGCGATCGTTTCCTGGCGCCGACCGAGCATATCGAGGCGATCAGCGAGGAGCACGGCATCGACTTCGAGGGTGAGATCGCAGTGATCACCGATGACGTGCCCATGGCGGTGACCCCTGAGGCCGCCATGGGCCACATCAAGCTGATCATGCTGGTCAATGACGTCAGCCTGCGCGGCCTGATTCCCGGTGAGCTTGCCAAGGGCTTCGGCTTCTTCCAGGCCAAGCCGGCTTCCAGCTTCTCGCCGGTTGCGGTGACCCCGGATGAGCTGGGGGACGCCTGGCAGAAGGGGCGCGTTCACCTGCCGCTCAGCGTCCACCTCAACGGCGAGGCCTTCGGCGTACCCGAGGCCGGCCCTGACATGATCTTCGGCTTCCCCGAACTCGTCGCCCATGCTGCCCGCACGCGCCACCTCGGTGCCGGTGCGGTGATCGGCTCCGGCACCGTCTCCAACCCGGATGCCGACGGCGGGCCGGGCAAGCCAATGCGTGACGGCGGCGTGGGCTATAGCTGCCTGGCCGAAGTGCGCATGGTCGAAAAGATCCTCTACGACGAGGTGAAAACGCCCTTCATGCGCTTCGGTGACCGGGTGCGCATCGAGATGTTCGACCGTGACGGTCAGAGCATCTTCGGCGCCATCGATCAGCAGGTGGTCGAGTACCGGCCGCGCTGAACGGGAGCCCGAGAGGAAACCATCATGACGCTTTACGGCTATTACCGCTCCTCGGCGGCCTACCGGGTGCGCATTGCCCTGAACCTCAAGGGGCTCGATGTCGCCCAGCTGCCGGTCAATCTGGCCGGCGGCGCCCAGCGCGAGGAGAGCTTCCGGGCGATCAATCCGCAAGGCTTGGTGCCGGTGCTCGAGACCGACGACGGTGAGCGGCTGACCCAGTCGCTGGCAATCTGCGAGTATCTTGACGAGCGCTACCCCGCAACGCCGGCCCTGCTGCCGGAAGACGCCGCTGGTCGCGCGCGGGTGCGCGGGCTCGCCCAACTGATCGCCAGCGAGATCCATCCGCTCAACAACCTGCGGGTGCTCAGATACCTGGTCGGCGATCTGCAACTGGATGAAGATGCCAAGCTCGGCTGGTATCGCCACTGGGTAGCAGAGGGCTTCACGGCGTTCGAGGCCATGCTGGACAGCGAGCAGACCGGGCGCTGCTGCCACGGCGATTCGCCCACCCTCGCCGATATCTGCCTGGTGCCCCAGGTCTATAACGCCGAGCGCTTTGACTGTGATCTTGCCGCCTATCCGCGCCTGCGTGCCGTCGCCGAGCACTGTCGTGGCTTGGCCGCCTTCGAGCAGGCGAGCCCGGCGCGACAGCCGGATGCCCGCTGATAGGATGCGATAGCGGCTCGCGTGACTGTCCGTCGGCGTCACTTGACGTTATGCTGTGAGTCAACCGCCGCCGTCGCGGCGCGTGTCTCACAGCTAGGAGAAATACATGCAGATTAGGACGCTGCTGGCCGGGACCTTCATGCTTGCCTCTCTGGCAGGCTGTGCCACCGGTCAGATGGATCAGACCGGCGGGGAAGTCATTGATCAAGAAGTGCATTACGCAGGCACCCTGCCTTGCCGTAACTGCGCTGGCATCGATATCAATGTCGAACTCGACGGGACCGAAGACGGTGCTGCCGCCGATCGCACCTTCAGCCTGAATGCCAGCTATCGCGAGCATCCGCAGAATCCGCCGGACGAGACCTATACCGGCCAGTGGAGCGTGCTCACCGGTACCCCGGTCAACCCCGAGGCGACCGTCTACGAGCTGACGCCCCAGGGCGAAGGGCAGATCTACTACTTCCTCAAGGTTGATCCGAACACCCTTGAGCTGATCGACCCGCAGCGTCGGCGCTTCCAGAACCGCGACATGCTGCAGCTCAAGCGCCAAACCGCAAGCCAGTAAGTCTGGCAGCGTCGATGGCAGGTAAAGAGGCGGCCCACGGGCCGCCTCTTTGCGTCGGGTGTTGTTTTCATCCTGCCCTGTTTTGCCCAACGCCTCGTGCGCACACGTCGCATCGCCGGCCCCGGCTGGTAGAATAGGGCTTTTTAGTCGGTGGAGCCTGGCATGGCCAAAGCGAAGAGCGCGTTCGTCTGCACCGAGTGCGGTGCCGAATATCGCAAGTGGCAGGGCCAGTGCACCAGCTGTCGCGAGTGGAATTCGATCAGCGAGGTGCGCCTGGCACCGGCCCGTCCCGGGGCCGCAGCGAGCACGAGCGGCGGGCGCAGCGGCTATGCTGGCGGCATCTCCCGGGATGTCACCGATCTGGCGTCGGTCGATCTGACCGAGGTGCCCAGGCTGTCATCCACCTTCGGCGAGTTCGACCGGGTGCTGGGCGGCGGCCTGGTGCCGGGCTCGGCGGTCCTGCTGGGCGGCCACCCCGGCGCCGGCAAGTCGACCCTGTTGCTGCAGACCGCCTGTAAGCTGGCCCAGGAGCGCGCCTCGCTTTATGTCACCGGCGAGGAGTCGCTGTCTCAGGTCGCGATGCGCGCCCACCGGCTGCAACTGCCCACTCAAGGCCTCAAGATGCTCGCCGAGACCAGCGTCGAGACGATCCTCGGCGTCGCTGAGCGTGAGCGCCCAGAAGTGCTTATCATCGACTCCATCCAGACCATGCACCTCGAGGACATCGCTTCAGCCCCGGGCGGCGTGGCCCAGGTGCGTGAGTCAGCCGCGGCGCTGACCCGCTTCGCCAAGCAGTCCAACACCGTCTTGCTACTGGTCGGTCACGTCACCAAGGACGGCAGCCTGGCCGGCCCCAAGGTGCTCGAGCATATGATCGATGCCTCGCTTTTGCTCGAGGGGGGGGCCGACTCACGCTTTCGCACCCTGCGCGGCCAGAAGAACCGCTTCGGCGCGGTCAACGAGCTCGGCGTCTTCGCCATGCTCGAGCACGGCATGAAGGAAGTGAAGAATCCCAGCGCCATCTTCCTGTCGCGCAGCGAGGAGCAGGCCTCGGGCAGCCTGGTGATGGTGGTCTGGGAGGGCACCCGGCCGATCCTGGTCGAGGTGCAGGCGCTACTCGACGACTCGCCGCTGGGTAACCCGCGCCGCGTTGCCGTGGGCCTCGATGGCAACC
This sequence comes from Onishia taeanensis, assembly GCF_900100755.1. Taxonomy (GTDB): domain Bacteria; phylum Pseudomonadota; class Gammaproteobacteria; order Pseudomonadales; family Halomonadaceae; genus Onishia; species Onishia taeanensis. Next base: position 64,217 of record NZ_FNCI01000017.1, on the reverse strand, counting down.
GGCTGTCGATGCTGCTGGCAGTGCTGCACAAGCACGGCGGGCTCTTTACCGGCGATCAGGACGTCTTCCTCAACGTGGTCGGCGGGGTCAAGGTGCTGGAGACCAGCGCCGATCTGGCGGTGCTGCTGGCGGTGGTCTCGAGCCTGCAGAACCGCCCGCTGCCCCGTGAGCTGGTGGTGTTCGGCGAGGTCGGGCTATCCGGTGAAATCCGCCCGGTGCCGAGCGGCCAGGAGCGCATCGTCGAGGCCGCCAAGCACGGCTTCACGCGCGCTATCGTGCCCCGTGGCAATGCGCCCAAGACCTCGCCTCCCGGTATGGAAGTGGTCGCCGTCGACAAGTTGGCCGATGCCCTCGAAGCGCTGTGATGCCGGCCCTCGAGAGACGGGCCGCCTGGAGCGATAGCGCCGATGGCGGCCGGCGCCCGATATTAATAACGCCTTCAGAAAGGAGATCGTGATGAGTGCGATTCGTCTGACCGAATACAGCCGCGGCGCGGGATGTGGCTGCAAGATTGCCTCCGACGTGCTCGATGGCATCCTCGCCAAGGCGGGTCCCGCCACCAGCCACTCGCGGCTGATCGTCGGCAATCAGGGCCGCGAGGACGCCGCCGTCTACGATCTGGGCGACGGGCGAGGCATGATCGCGACCACCGACTTCTTCACGCCGATCGTCGACGACCCCTTTGACTTCGGCCGCATCGCCGCCACCAACGCCATCAGCGACGTCTATGCCATGGGCGGTGATCCGGTGATGGCACTGGGCATTCTCGGCTGGCCGCTGGACAAGCTCGGCGCCCATGTCGCAGGGGACGTGATAGCCGGTGCCCAGGCGGTGTGCCGCGAGCACGGCATGGCGCTGGCCGGCGGGCACTCGATCGAATCGTCGGAGCCGATATTTGGCCTGGCCGTCAACGGCCTGGTGGATCTTAAACATTTGATCCTCAACAAGGGCGCCGAGGTCGGCGACCTTCTGTACCTGACCAAGCCGCTCGGTGTGGGCCTGCTGACGACCGCCGAGAAGCAGGGGCTGGTCAAGCCCGGCCACCAGGGGCTGGCGCGGGAGACCATGCTGGCCTCCAACCGCATCGGAGCCGACTTCGCCAAGATCAAGGGCGTGCATGCCATGACCGACGTCACCGGTTTCGGCCTCGCCGGCCATCTGAGCGAGATCTGCGAGGCCAGTGGCGTCGCGGCCAGGCTCGATTTCAAACGCCTGCCGCGACTCGCCGAGGCCGAGCACTACCGGCGCCTGGGTGCCGTGCCCGGCGGCACCCGGCGTAACCGTGAGGCGCTCGGTGAGCGGTTGCCGGTAATGGACGAAGCACGCTGGCAGTGGCTCTGCGACCCCCAAACTTCCGGCGGCCTGCTGCTGGCCGTGCACCCCTCCTGGGCCGATGATATCGAGCGGGCCGGCCGAGCCCACGGACTGAGCCTCGCCCCCTGCGGCGAGATCGTCGCCGCCAAAGGCACCACTCGCCTCGAGGTAACAGGATGAACCTGCCCCAGGTAGATCCCAGCCTCGATCTGCTGCGTGAGCGCCGCCGTCTGATCGATGTGCGCGCGCCGGTAGAGTTCGCCCAGGGTGGGCTGCCCGGGGCCGTCAATCTGCCGCTGATGGATAACGAGGAGCGCCACCTGGTCGGCATCGCCTACGCCGAGCAGGGCCAGGAGGCGGCCATTGAGCTTGGTCAGCGGCTGGTCGCCGGCGGCATCAAGCGCGCTCGGGTGGCCGCCTGGCAGCAGGAACTCCGGCAGCATCCCGATGCGCTGCTCTATTGTTTTCGCGGTGGGCTCCGCTCGGAAACCTCCCAGCAGTGGCTTTGGGATGCCGGCATCGAGCGCCCCCGCATTCGCGGTGGCTGGAAGGCCATGCGCAGGTTGATCTGCGATCATGTCGATGCCGCCAGCCAGCGCCCGATGCTGGTCGTCAGTGGGCTGACCGGCTCGGCCAAGACGCCGCTGATCAATGGCCTCGGCCAGGGGCTCGACCTCGAGGGCTGCGCCCGCCACAAGGGCTCGGCCTTCGGTCGCCACCCGATGCCGGCACCTAGCCAGATCGACTTCGAACACGCCATCGGCATGGGGCTGTTGAACCTAGAGGCGCCGCAGGGCCCGGTCGTGCTCGAGGACGAATCGCGCCACATCGGTACGGCCAACGTTCCGCTGCTCTTCTGGCGTGGCATGGAAAAGGCGCCGCGTATCCGCGTTGAGATGCCCCTGGATTGGCGGCTGGCGCAGATCCGCAAGGACTACATCGACGACCTCTGGGCGCTGTATCAGGGCCAATACGGCGACTGGCTCGGCTGGACGTTGATGCGCAAGCAGCTTTCCACCGCGCTTGGCCGGCTACGCAAGCGCCTGGGGCTGGCGCGCCTGCAGCGTTTGCAGCGCCTGCAGGAGCTGGCCTTCCGCGAGCACGAACGTGGCAATCGTCAGGCCCATGAGGCCTGGTTGGGGCCGCTGCTCACCGAATACTATGATCCGCTGTATCGCCATCAGCTAGAGAAGCACCCCCACACCTTCCTGCATGTGGGGGACTGGGAGAGCTGCCTGGAGTTCGCCAAGGACTGGTCAGCGCGACACGCTGCGTAGCCACTGCACCATCAGCCGGTCGAGCAGCGCCGCCTGATGGTCGACGCGTCGTGTGTCGGCAAGAATGGTCTCGGCATCCTGTACGTAGGCTCCTTCCAGAGGGCGGGCACCTGCCTGCACCTGTGCGGCGATATGCTCGAGAAGGGCCGAGATGCTGATGTCGGTGGCTTCCAGGTGACACTGCAAGGCCACCACCCGGCCTCGGTCCCAGGAGAAACCCTGCATCGGGCTCGCCTCGCTGCCGCCCAACGGCAAGGCGCCGTCGGGCAGACCGAAGATGTCACGCTGCCAACTGAAGGCCTCGAAGGTCTCGGGCAGGTCGAAGGGGCTCTCCGGGGCGAGTTCGATCCGCTGCCAGCCAAGGGCCGGATAGGTGCCGCGAGAGACGATGGCACCGAGGCCATCGGCGATCAGCCGCGCCCCCAGGCCGACGCCGAGCACCGGCTTGCCGCTCTTTAGCGCGCGGTTCAATAGCTTCTTCTCGCGGGAGAGCCAGGGGTGAGTCGCGGTATCATCGATGGCAAGATCGCCGTCGAGCAGCACCAGAGCATCGCAGTCGGCGAGGCGCGGCGGTGCCTCGCCGGCGTAGAGGTGGCAGCTATTGTGGCTGTGGCCCATGCTGTCCAGCCAGTCGGCGAAGCGGGCCGGGCCCAGGCCCGCAGCATGCTGAAGAAAGTAGATATGCATGGCGTTATGATGACCGGCCCGGGGTCGAGGCGTCCAGCGCCTATTAGGTAATGGCAATACGATGCCTCGGCACGCTCAACATGCGACAGCCATGACGCTAATCTGCATCACGACCAGGGGAGGGGACATGGCCAGCAGCGCCGTACTCGAGCAGATCTATACCATCGTCGCCCAGATTCCGGAGGGCCGTGTCACTACCTATGGCAGCGTGGCCAAGATGACGGAGGGCGCCACGGCGCGCATGGTCGGTAGCGCCATGCGCCATTTGCCAGAGGGACACGGCCTGCCCTGGCATCGAGTGATCAATGCCAGCCGGCGCGTCACCGAGCATGGCGGCGCCGTTCGTCAGCGCGAGAAGCTGCGCGCCGAGGGCGTGGTGTTCGATGCGCGGGGCAAGGTCTCGGCCGACCTGCTCTGGCCCTGAGCAAAGGCGGCGGCCTTTGTGCTTAATCATCATACGGACGCAATCACTGACGCTTGTTTGTCGTCCTTCCCAGCGGTTCCAGGAGACTTCATGACCCAGCCCACCGGCGGCTTCAATGCCCGCCTGAAGAATCTCGACGCCCGCCGTCGCCTGGCCTTCATGGCCGCCCTTGGCGAGCGCCTGATGCCCAACTACGCCCTCTACGCGGATCATGCCGAGGTCGGCGACCCGACGGCGCTGCGCAGCATCCTCGATCTGATCTGGGAGCACCTGAGCGTGAAAGGCGCCAAGATCGACTTCGACCGTCAGGCGGAGAAACTCGCCGAGCTCGAACCGCCGGTCGATGACGACAGCTTCGGTGCGCGGCGCGCCTTGGAAGCGGTGATGGCGATCTCGGCGATGCTCGACACCCTGCGCGGCGAAGCGCCCGAGGCGGTGCTGGAAGTCAGCCGCGCCTCACTCAGCGGCGTGCGCGCCTTCATCGAAGTAAGCGAAGGCGAGGAAGACGAAACGCGGCTGGCGGCGCTGATCCGCGAGCATGAACTGATGGCGGATGAACGCGACTTTCAGGATGCGGTGCTGGAAGCGCTCGAGGAGGGCGAATTGGATCGCGACGCCCTCAAGGCGCTCAAGCGCCTGGGGCGTAACGGTGGAGTGAGCAACCTGGGGCTCAGCCTCGACTGACGAGAAGAGTGCCGGGGTAGTGATAGCAACGCGAAGGGGTAGTGATGGGAGAGGGCTGCCACAGCGAGCAGCCCGAATTTAGAAGCTAGAGGCTAGAAGCGAACCCCGGCATTGAACATCACGCCGGCGGTGCCGAACAGCAGCATATCGGTTTCGAAGCGCCCCCAACGCGCGCCGATGGTGGGCAGAATCGCCGGGGCGATGCCGAGGCTGTTGTAGGAAATCTTGTCCTTCTTGTCGCCGTCATAGCCACGCAGCCCGCCGGCGGTGAGCTTGGCGCGCACTTCCAGGTCGTCGCTGGGCTGCCATAGCGGAAACTCGCGACCGACATAGAAGTACCAGATCGGCTGATCGAAGGAGTTCTTCAACCAGGCCGCACCAGTGAACCAGCGCTCGGGGTTGTGGACCTCCACCCCGATCAGGTTCTGCTGGTTGTTGTACTCCTCGTCGTCGTCATCGTCGGACGAGTAATGCGTGGTCCACAGGCTGGTCTGGACCAGGCCATGGTCGTAGGTGAAGAAGCCTTCGGCCTGGGCACAGGAAGGCGCGAACAAGGCCGTTAACAGCAGTGCCTGCGCATAGCGTCCGATGCGCCCCCGTCGGGCTGTAATCGCCATCCCTTGGCGTTGAATAGGCATCATGGCGTTCTCAGAGTCTCATCTCGATACCCTGGTCCGCCATATAGCGCTTGGCATCGGGGATGCTGTATTCGCCAAAGTGGAAGATGCTGGCGGCCAGTACTGCATCGGCCCGGCCCTTGGTGACGCCCTCGACCAGGTGGTCCAGGGTGCCCACGCCGCCGGAGGCGATCACCGGCACGCATACCGCATCGGAAATGGCGCGGGTCAGCTCGTTATCGAAGCCGATCTTGGTACCGTCGCGGTCCATGCTGGTCAGCAGCAGTTCCCCGGCGCCCAGTTCCACCATCTTCTGCGCCCATTCCACTGCGTCCAGGCCGGTCGGCTTGCGCCCGCCGTGGGTGAAGATCTCCCAGCGCGGCGTCTCGCCCTCGGCGGAGACCCGCTTGGCGTCGATAGCCACCACGATACACTGGCTGCCGAAACGCTGGGTTGCTTCATAGACGAATTCCGGGTTGCTGACCGCCGCGGTGTTGATCGACACCTTGTCGGCACCGGCATTGAGCATGGTGCGAATATCGTCGCAGGTACGAATGCCGCCGCCCACGGTCAGCGGGATGAAGACCTCACCGGCAATGCGTTCGACCATATCGACGGTCGTGCCGCGATCCTCATGGCTTGCCGTGATGTCGAGAAAGGTGATCTCGTCGGCGCCCTGCTGGTTGTAGCGCTTGGCGATTTCCACCGGGTCACCGGCATCGCGGATGCCGATGAAGTTGACGCCCTTGACCACGCGCCCGGCATCGACATCGAGGCAGGGGATGATGCGTTTAGCGAGTCCCATGAGTCAGCCCTCCGCTTATGAGTGAGTGGCAGCAGCGCCGGCGAGTTCGTCGCACAGACGCTGGGCCTCGGCGAGGTCCAGGCTGCCCTCGTAGATGGCGCGACCGGTGATGGCGCCGAGGATGCCGTCGCCGGCGACCTTGGCCAGTGCCCGCAGATCCTCGAGGTCGGTGACGCCGCCAGAGGCGATGACCGGCAGGCCGCCGTGGCGCGCGAGCTCGGCGGTGGCTTCGACGTTGACGCCCTGCATCATGCCGTCGCGGGCGATGTCGGTGTAAACGATCGAGGACACGCCATCATCGGCGAAGCGCTTGGCCAGATCGGTCGCCTTGATGGTGGACACTTCGGCCCAGCCGTCGGTGGCCACATAGCCGTCGCGGGCATCCAGGCCAACGATCACATGGCCCGGGAAGGCGCGGCACATCTCGGTGACGAAGGCCGGTTCCTTGACCGCCTTGGTTCCGATGATCACATGCGACACCCCGGCGTCCAGATAGTGCTCGATGGTGCTGGCGCTGCGGATGCCGCCGCCGATCTGGATCGGCAGGTCCGGGTAGGCGCGGGCGATGGCGGTGACCGCCTCGCCGTTGACCGGCGTGCCTTCGAAGGCGCCGTTGAGGTCGACCAGGTGCAGGCGGCGAGCGCCGGCTTCGACCCAGCGGGCCGCCATGGCAACAGGGTCATCGCCATAGGTGGTGGAGTCGTCCATCCGGCCCTGCTTCAGGCGAACGCACTTGCCGTCCTTGAGATCGATGGCGGGAATTACCAGCATGTCGTGTCCTCGTGGGCGCCTTGCGGGGCGCGAATGAAGGTGATGCGTAAACGTGAGGCGATCAGGGTGTCCACTGCACGAAGTTCTCGAGCAGGCGCAGGCCGGCCGCCGAGCTCTTCTCCGGGTGGAACTGGGTGGCGAAGACCGGCCCGCGGCCAACCGCCACATGCGCGGTGATGCCGCCGTATTCGGTGGTGCCGAAGACATCGGCATCCTCGGCGGCATCGACGTAGTAGCTGTGCACGAAATAGAAGCGCTCGCCGTCCTCGATGCCCTCCCACAGGGGATGGTCGTGGCGTTGCGTCATGCGGTTCCAGCCCATGTGCGGCACCTTCAGGCGCTCACCTTGCGCATCGCGCAGGTCGGTGGGGAAGCGCCGCACACGGCCCGGCAGAAAGCCCAGGCAGGCCACTCCGCCATTCTCTTCGCTCTCGTCGAGAAGCATCTGCTGGCCGACGCAGATCCCCAGCAGCGGCTTGTCGCCGTCGCTCAACAGTTCCTGCACCAGGCCCTTGACCTCGCTGCGCTCCAGCTCGCCCATGCAATCGCGGATCGCGCCCTGACCGGGCAGCACCAGGCGGGTGGCGCCACGAATACGGCGGGCATCGCGGGTCACCACCACATTTTCATGAGTGACGTGCTCGAGGGCCTTGGCGACGCTGTGCAAATTGCCCATTCCATAATCGATGACGGCAATGGTCATGCTGCGCTCCTTGTCGAGTAAGTGGCCGAGTGAGTGGTCTGGCGGCCTGAGAGGCGAAGAGGCATCATCATGCCATCATGACAGCTTACAAGCTGCCTTTGGTGGACGGCATCTGGCCGGCCATGCGCGGATCTTCGGCAGTGGCCATGCGCAGCGCGCGGCCAAAGGCCTTGAAGATGGTCTCTGCCTGATGGTGGGCGTTGAAGCCCTTCAGGTTGTCGATGTGCAGGGTCACCTGGGCATGATTGACGAAGCCCTGGAAGAACTCCCAGAACAGCTGGGTGTCCAGCGTGCCGAGGCTGCCGCGGGTGAATTCGACGTTCATGAACAGGCCCGGGCGGCCGGAGAAATCCACGACCACGCGTGACAGCGCTTCATCCAGCGGCACGTAGGCGTGGCCATAGCGGTAGATGCCACGCTTGTCGCCGATGGCCTTGGCGAAGGCCTGGCCCAGTGTGATGCCGAGATCCTCGACGGTGTGGTGAGCGTCGATATGCAGATCGCCCACTGCCTTGATGTCGAGATCGATCAGCCCGTGGCGCGCCACCTGGTCGAGCATATGGTCGAGAAAGGGCACGCCGGTCTCGCAGTTGAGCTCACCCTTGCCATCGAGATTCACGCTTACCGTGATCTGCGTTTCCTTGGTGTCGCGGGAAACCGTGGCGGTACGCTGGGTCATGATGGCTGTACTCCTGCGCTGAGCGCATTGCGGTGAAACGCCGTCGCACGCCTGAGCGACGGGGGTCGAGCCAGCCATTATAGTGAATCGCGCCCCCCATCCGCTACAATGCGGGTTATTGTCGGGTTGCCCCGTTAGCCAAGGAGAAACGTCAATGCCGGTTACCCTGCTAAAGGTTACCAAGGCCGAATGGGAACGGGACCCGCAGCTTGCCCTGGATCTTGCCCGGATCTACGCCGATGTGCCTGCCGAGCGGCTGCCGCTGCCGGCGGATGACTACATTCGCGATCAGTTCGAACGACAGGGTACCTTTTGCTGTGGCCGCTTCAATGATCGCCTGCTCGGTGCCGTGGCGATGAATGTCGTCGACGGTGCCTGGTGGCTGTCGAACCTGTGTATTCGCAAGACCACCCGGCGCCGAGGTGTGGCTTCTCGGCTGGTGACGCTGATCTGCCAGGAGGCCCTGCGCGATGGCTGCCTGCTGCGTGTCGCTGCCTCTACGCTGATGCTCGGTGACGAGTTGCTGCTCAAGCGGCTGGGCTTCAGGCTGGTTGCGAACGGTGAACACTACGAAATGGACCCCAAGGCATCACTAGGAGGTAAAGGATGAGAGCACTGTTGCGTACGCTGCTAGCAGTGGTAGGGATACTGGGCTTGGTAGTAGTGGGTGCAGTGGTCTATATCACGACCTTCTTCGACCCTGAAGACCTCAAACCGCATCTGGTCCAGATGGTGCGCGATCAGAGCGGCCTGGAGCTTGAGCTGGATGGCGCCTTGTCCTGGTCCTTCTACCCGCGCCTGGGGCTCAGCGTGGCGGACGCCGAAGCCCGCCTGCCCGACCAGCCCGAGAACGAGCAGGCCTTCCTGGCCTTCAATCAGGCCGAGGTCAGCCTGGCCTTCGCACCGCTGCTGTCCGGCCAAGTAGCGATCGACGGCCTGAACCTCGACGGCATGCGCCTGAACCTCAAGCGTGACGCCGAGGGCCGCGGCAACTGGCAGACCCTGGTCGACCGGCTCCAGCGTCAGCAGCAGCAAGAGCAGACACAGGCGGCCAGCGAGGCCGCCGATTCCTCCGTCGTTGCCGAGGCGCAGGCACAGACGCAAACAAGCAGCGACGGCACCAGCGAGACGACAAGCGATGCGTCTTCAACGCTGCCCGGCGACCTGAGTGGCAAGGACAACGTGGCAGTGGCGCTCGACATTGCCCGCGTAAACGTCACCGATGGCAGCATCCGCTATACCGACCGGCAGGGCGGCCATGCCTGGCACATCGATTCCCTGAATATCAGCGGCAGCAACGTCAATCCTGCCAAGGCCTTCCCGCTCAATGCCGATTTCACCCTGTCGTCGTTCCTGGTGCCCGAGGGGCAATCGCGGGAAGCCGAGGCCCAATGGGTCAGCCAGATGAAGCTGGACAGCCAGGTGAAGCTGGGCCTCGACGATGGCCACTACGTGCTGAGCGACCTGAAGCTGAACACCAACACCCAGTTGGCCGGCACCGATGGCAAGCAGCAGAAGGCCAATCTCAGCTTTCCTAGCTTCGATGCCAACCTCAATACAGGCCGCTATGTGCTAGAAGACGGCACTCTGGAGGCCAGCCTTTCTCACCCGTCGCTAGGCGAAAAGGTACTGCCGCTGTCGCTGACGTTTGCCGCCGATGCCGATCTCGAGGCGCAGACCCTGCGCGTCAGCGAATGGCAACTGAGCGGAGAAAACAGCCTGCAGCTTGGTGGCAACCTGCGCGTCGAGCAGCTGCTCGGTGCCCCGCAGTACCGCGGCCAGCTGACGCTCGAGCCGCTGTCGCTTCGCAATTGGCTCGAGCGCCTGGGCAGCCTGCCCGAGACCGCCGATGACGCCGCACTCAAAAGCCTGGCGCTGTCGAGCCCTGTGGAAGGCAACCTCGAGCGGGTCAGCCTGCCGAGCCTGAACCTGAAGCTAGACGACACCACCCTCAACGGCTCGCTGTCCGCCGGCCTCGACGGTCGTTCGCTGGCGCTCGATTTGCAGGGCGATGTGCTGGACCTCGATCGCTACCTGCCGCCGGCCGCAGAGGGCAGCGACAGTGCTCAGGCAAGCGCCGACAGTGAGTCCAACGCCCAGGCGTCCGGTGAGGCTAGCCAGGCCGGTGCTGCCGCCGTCAGCCAGGCCGGTGGCGAACTGGTGCCGGTGGCGACCCTCAAGGCCCTGGATCTCAACGCGGACCTCGCCCTCGAGCGGCTCACCGTGAAAGGAATGGATCTTGAGCAGGTGGTGCTCAAGGCCCGTGGCAATAACGGCCAGCAGCGCCTGGAGAGCTTCGATGCGCGCTTCTTCGACGGCACGCTTTCCGCTACCGCCGGGCTCGACCTGCGCGAGTCGCCGCTGCGCTGGCGCTTTGCCCCGACGGTCAAAGACGTCGCCGCCGAGCCCTTCCTCGCCGCCCTCACCGACGAAGAGTCGCCGCTGCGCGGCAAGCTCAACCTTAGCGGTGAGCTGACCACCCGCGGCAATAGCGCGGCCGAACTGCCGGCGAAGCTCAACGGCCAGTTGACGGCCAACATCGACGACGGCGCGGTGTTCGACGTCAACGTCTCTGAGGAGCTTTGCACCGCCGTGGCGCTGCTCGAAGGCAAGCAGACCAGCCGCGAATGGAGCACCGATACGCGCTTTGACAACGCCAGCGCGACCCTCAATATCCGCGACGGCCAAGTGCGCAACGATGACCTGGATATCAGCATCCCCGGCATCCAGGTGACCGGCGAAGGCACCTTAGGCCTGGTCAACAAGCGCTTGGACTATCGCGCCGCGGCTCGCTTCGTCGATACCGCCGATGCCGCCTGCGAGGTCAATCCTCGCCTGACCAAGGTGCCGCTGCCGGTGCGTTGCGAAGGCGACCTGTCCGGCGCGCCTGCCGACTGGTGCCGCTTCGATCGCGGCGCCTTCCGCGACGCCGTGGCCAACCTCGCCCGCCAGGAAGTCGAGGACAAAGCCAGCGAAGAAGTCCAGAAACGTCTCGACGATGCACTGGATGGTCTCGATGAGCGTATCGGCGAAGATGCCTCCGGGGAACTTCGTAACGCCCTCAAGGGTCTATTCCAGTAGTCATGAGTGGCCGGTGATGAACCGGCCCTGATGACGAGACGTTTCATGCAAGCCTGTCCTGCGCCGACCCCATCGTCGGCGCTTTTTTTTGGGCTTTTTTACGCTCGAGCCCGTTCGCCGGTTACCCTTCACGCCCACCGCTGTAAGCGGCACCATCCATGACTCAACTGTCCATGACCCAAGCACCCATGACCGATATCCCCGAGGCCGTCGAGCCGATCGACCTCTCGCCCGACGAGTTCCAGCGCCGCCTGATGGCCTGGTTCGACGAATACGGCCGCAAAACCTTGCCCTGGCAGCACGACACCACGCCCTATCGGGTCTGGGTTTCCGAGATCATGCTGCAGCAGACGCAGGTGGCCACGGTGATTCCCTACTACGAGCGCTTCATGGAGCGCTTCCCCGACGTGCACGCCCTGGCCGGCGCCTCGCAGGACGAGGTTCTGCACCTGTGGACCGGGCTTGGGTATTACGCGCGCGGGCGCAATCTGCACAAGGCCGCCCAGGTCGTCGTCAATGAGTACGACGGCGAGTTCCCCGTGCAAAGCGTCGATGCCATGGCCGCGCTGCCCGGCATCGGCCGCTCGACCGCCGGAGCCATCATCAGCATCAGCACCGGCGAACGGGCGGTGATTCTCGATGGCAACGTCAAACGCGTACTGACGCGCCTGCATGCCGTGGAAGGCTGGCCGGGGCGGCCCAAGATCGAACGCCCGCTGTGGGCGCTTGCCGAGCGCTACACGCCGCATGAACGCCTGCCCGACCACACCCAGGCGATGATGGACCTGGGCGCCACCCTGTGCCGTCGCGGCAGCCCCAGCTGCTTGCTGTGCCCCTTCGAGGACGTGTGCCTGGCGCACGCCCGCGGCCAGGAAAAGCGCTTCCCCGAATCCAAGCCCAAGAAAGCGCTGCCCGAGCGCTCGACCATCATGCTGCTGCTGCACGATGAAGAAGGCCGCGTGCTGCTTCAGCAGCGCCCCGCTGTGGGCCTGTGGGGCGGCCTGTGGTGCTTCCCTCAGTTCGATGACCGCGAGGCCCTGATGGGCTGGCTGGACGCTCACGCACCCGCTGCCGAGCTGGCACCGGCCTGGAACGCCTTCAACCACACCTTCAGCCACTTCCGCCTGGCCATTACCCCGCAGCCCGCTCGCGGCAAACAGGCTGCCGTGACCGAAGGCGGCGGCCTCTGGTATAACCCCAGCGAGCCGGCCAGCATTGGCTTGGCCGCGCCGGTCAAGGCACTGTTAGAGTCGTTGGCGCGACTCGCCAGCCCATCCAACCCGCAAGACCCGGAGTAACCCCATGAGCCAGACCGTGTTCTGCCGCAAGTACCAGCAGGAGCTCGAAGCCCTGCCGTTTCCGCCGCTGCCCGGCCAGAAAGGCCAGGAGATCCAGGCCAGCGTGTCCAAGAAGGCCTGGGAGGAGTGGCAGGCGCTGCAGACTCGCCTGATCAACGAGAAGCATCTCAGCATGCTCGACCCCAAAACCCGCGAGTACCTGATGGAGCAGATGGAACGCTTCCTGGATAACCGCGATACCGACCAGGCCGAAGGCTACGTACCGCCCAGCCAGTGATTTTTCTTCATTCCATCTCTTTGAAAGAAAAAGGGTTGACGCGCGGAAAGCTTTCTAGTTAAATACGTCCTCGTTGGCACGGGCCAGATAGCTCAGTCGGTAGAGCAGGGGATTGAAAATCCCCGTGTCGGGGGTTCGATTCCCTCTCTGGCCACCAATCTGCTGGGGTATAGCCAAGTGGTAAGGCACCGGTTTTTGGTATCGGCATTCGCAGGTTCGAGTCCTGCTACCCCAGCCACTGCCAACCCAGATTAAGTAGCATCATCTGGTACTTGTAGTTAGTGAGTTGCCCCCGCCGGCATAGCTCAGTTGGTAGAGCAACTGACTTGTAATCAGTAGGTCCCGGGTTCGACTCCTGGTGCCGGCACCATTAAAAAGCAGCACACACAAGTAGTTAGATATGAAGAGGCCGCCCATTGAAGCGGCTTTTTTGTGTGTCTACATTTTGTCTACGTATAACCGCGCGCCAGCTTTGGCACATGCTCGCATCGCGATTGGCACATACCAGCGTCGATGAAACATCAAGGTTTAGCGAGAGACTTGGTACCGTAGCAGCCTACTAGCTCGTCAGCGATACTCAGGGCCCTCTCTAGGAACTCAGCATCCTGGCGAAAGGCATCAGGTGAGCACAGGCCCTCTGCCAACGCGCCACCCGGAATCACATCCCGGACCACCGCCTCCATCAACTGATAGCAGCATACGAACTGTGAGGCATCCTCTGCGTCCAAGATGCCCAACCTCTGAGCGTTGGATTTGAATACCAGGAAGTAATCTTCCGGAACATTCACCGAGAACTTTATAGGCTGTTCCAACTCCGCCGCCTTCTTCAGGTCTTCGAGATACCCGCGACTGCGAATAACCTCAGAAATTGCGCGCAGCTCCGCAATGAGCGACGCACGCAGCACCTTTGCATCATGCCTCCTTCGCATGTGCTCCAGGAGGCCATGCGGTACCAAGGCAGCTAGGAACCCGATTCCTGCTGCCCCGAGGGTGTACCAACCAGGTTGCTGGCTAGAGACGATATCCTTGATCGTGTCCAACTGACGCATCAGCTCTGTGGCTACTTCCTGCTCCATGAATCCCTGCCCTTCGTTTGGTTAAAAAAGCCCCGCCTGCTCGGCCTCGACTTCCCAGCTGAAGATAAGCACTTCGCTGGCCTCTGCGCCCTTGCCGCCGCCGGCGGTGTAGCGGATGTCGGTGGTCTCGATGTGGTAGCCAGCGTAGATATCGTACGCTTCCACCGCTACTCCCATGAAAGCGAGGACGGTCCTACACTTGATTCCAGCCGCTAGGCTTGTTTACCGCTCGTCGTCACAAGCGCTGCTCTAGCCAATCTCATTACGAACCGCTTAATCGTGCAGCTTTCTGTTTAGCCTTCCCCACACTGAATGACCATGCTCCTTGACACGACGGGGCTGGAATAAGTGCCAAACTGGTTTGAAGTGAGCATGGTCGACTGATCTCCTGTTCGCTCAAGGACGGAGTATCCCTTTGCTCCACAAATCTCACCTGCTTTTTCCGCGCATATCCCCCAGCTAAGAGCGCTTCCTGAACAATCAATGCTATAACCTCGCTCTCCGCCTGACGTGTAGGTCTCGGTTGCCGTCGCACATGCAGCTAGAGCTGACATTATCAGTACTGTGAGCACTGTTTTCATAAATTCATACCATTCCAGTTGTAGTTGTTTTATCCAGCCTGAGTCTGGTTGAGAGCTTACCGCTCGACAAGCAATAAGAGTTGCTCCGCCTGTGTGCTAAATGTGTCTGTTCTTATGTACCTATGCACTCAGCCGCCCTGTGGTTGGTTTCCCTCCTGCATCTCTCAATGCCACCCTGTGAGCAGCTTGGCGGCTTGCGCAGTTGCAGCACTAACGCCCATAGCCGGCCTCAAGCGCATGATGCCTACCCGATGCCACGCTTTGGCGATGCAACGCTCCTTGAAATATTCGTTCTCGTTCGTACATTCATGTTGGCTGCCCCATGGCATAGCCGGGGCGGTGAACAATCACGGATCCACAGCATAAGAAGAACTCATCCACGGCCAAGTGCCGGGCTGGATCTGCACTTATTTCACAGATGCTTTTTCACAAGCAATGGAGGTGATCTAGTGTCAGTACAGACCGCTACCCGCCAAGCGACACAAGCCACTAACGCGCCGCGCGATCCCTATCCCACGCGCCTAGCGCAGCCGCTGGATATGCCCTGGCTGAAGCGCCAGGAGCCGGTGGTGAAGGGCCGCGCCGAGGATGGCCCATTGGACCCGGGCCAGCTCGAGCGCTTCGAGCGCGAAGGTTTCCTGTTCGAGCCGAACTTTCTTTCCGGGCGCGAACTCGAGGAGCTGCGCGACGAGTTGAAGACGCTTTTGGAAAACAAAGACTATGCCGGGCGTGATTTCAGCATCACCGAGCCCGGCAGCCAGGTGATCCGCTCGCTGTTCGCGGTGCACTTTCTCTCCGAGCGCTTCTCAAGGCTCGCCCAGGACGAGCGGTTGATGGGCCGCGCCCGCCAGATTCTCGGCGGCGAGCCCTACGTGCATCAGTCGCGCATCAACTACAAGCCGGGTTTCCAGGGCAAGGGCTTCAACTGGCACTCGGATTTCGAGACCTGGCACGCCGAGGACGGCATGCCGGCGATGAACGCCGTTAGTGCTTCGATCGTGCTCACCGACAACCACACCTTCAACGGCCCGCTGATGCTGATTCCCGGCTCGCATCGGGTCTTCGTGCCTTGCCTTGGCGAGACGCCGGACGACCACCACAAGCAGTCGCTGAAGACGCAGGAATTCGGCGTGCCGAGCCGCGAGGCGCTGACCCGGCTGATCGAGCGCCACGGCATCGAGGCGCCGACCGGTGCAGCGGGCGGGCTGTTGCTGTTTGACTGCAACACCCTGCACGGTTCCAACGCCAATATGTCGCCGGACCCGCGCAGCAACGCTTTCTTCGTCTACAACCGCCGCGACAACGCCTGTGGCGAGCCCTATGCGGCGAAGCGCAAGCGCCCGGACTTCCTGGCGCATCGTCCGGGAGACGACTGGAGCGCGCAGCAGCGCTGAGGCCGGTGCGCCTTGGTTCTATGGCGTGGCGCCCTAGTTCTTTGGTGGAGGGCCACCTAACGAGGGCATGGGTGACGTAGACTGACGAGATTCAGTCACGGCGAGGGGTGCGCTTCGCTGCACCGCTCGCTGCTTGCTCATCATCAACTCGCCATGCGCTGGACCTGGTCAGGAGAATCGCCCCATGCATTTCGTGCCCCGCTTTACCGACGGACAGGACTTTCCCCATGCACTCGGCAAGATCGTCTGCGTGGGGCGCAACTACGCCGAGCATGCCAAGGAACTGGATAACCCGGTGCCGAGTGCGCCGTTGTTGTTCATCAAGCCGGCCACGGCGGCGGTGCCCTTGAAGGAGCCGATCGATATTGCTCCGTCGCGGGGCGAGGTGCATTTCGAGACCGAACTGGCGCTGCTGATCGGCGATACGCTGACCGATGCGAGCCCCCAGCAAGCCGAGCAGGCGGTGGCCGGCATCGGCCTGGCGCTGGACCTGACCCTGCGTGAGGTGCAGAGCCGCTTGAAGGAGAAAGGGCACCCCTGGGAAATCGCCAAGTCCTTCGATGGCGCCTGCCCGCTGTCGCAGTTCCTGCGTCTTAACGGCCCGCTGGACTGGTCGAGCCTCAATTTCTCGCTGGATATCGACGACGAGCGCCGCCAGACCGGCGATACCGCGGACCTGCTGTTCCCGATTCCCGAGCTGCTGGCCGAGATGAGCCGCCACTTTACGCTCTTGCCCGGCGATGTAGTGCTCACCGGCACTCCGGCAGGTGTCGGGCGGCTGCCTCGCGGTGCCCGCCTGCATTTCGACTTGAATGGCTGGCTCGAACTCGAGACGCAGGTCGCGCCCTGAGTCGCCGAGCCGTTGACGCTGGTGTCGCGCTGGCCGTGCCCGGCACAGAATGAAGAGCAGTGCCCCGCCAACCGGCGGGGCACTGTCGTTATGGGGCTGCCTGCGGAGCGCTGTGCTAGGTTGTCGAGACCGTCCGCAGGAGGCTGACCCATGCCCCACCAGACTCATCCCTTGCTCTCCAACCGCCCCTTTACCGAGAAGGGCAAGGTCGTCTCCGCCCAGGAGGCGGTGAATCTGATCCGCGATGGTGACGCCGTGGCCACCGGCGGTTTCGTCGGCATCGGCTTCGCCGAGCATCTGGCGGTGGCGCTCGAGGAGCGCTTCATGACGACCGGTCAGCCGCGGAATCTCACGCTGATGTATGCCGCGGGGCAGGGCGACGGCAAGACCCGCGGGCTCAACCACCTGGGGCACGAGGGGCTGGTGGCCAGGGTGATCGGCGGCCACTGGGGGCTGGTGCCCAAGCTGCAGAAACTCGCCATTGAGGGGCGCATCCAGGCCTGGAATCTGCCTCAGGGGGTGATCTCACATTTATTTCGCGATATCGCCGCCGGCAAGCCCGGCACCCTGAGCCGGGTAGGGCTCGGCACCTTCGTCGACCCGCGCCTGGGTGGCGGTCGCATCAACGACGTATCCACCGAGGAGCGGGTCTCGCTGCTGCCCATCGACGGCGAGGAATACCTGTTCTACAAGGCCCTGCCGCTGCAGGTCGCCCTGCTGCGCGGCACTACCGCCGACACCCTTGGCAATATCAGCATGGAGCGCGAGGCGCTGATCATGGAGTCACTGGCCATTGCCACGGCGGTGCACAACTCGGGTGGCCTGGTGATCGTGCAGGTCGAACGGCTGGCCAAGCGCGGCTCTCTGCCGCCGCAGAGCGTGCGTATTCCCGGCATTCTGGTCGATTGCGTGGTGGTCTGCGACGACCCGGAGCACCACTGGCAGACCTTCGGCACCCGCTATAACCCGGCCTATTCCGGCGAGATCAAGGCGCCGATGGCCACTCCCGAGCCGATTCCGCTGTCGGCTCGCAAGATCATCGCCCGCCGGGCGGCCTTCGAGCTCAAGCCCAATAGCGTGGTCAACCTGGGTATCGGCATGCCCGAAGGCGTCGGCCCGGTGGCAAGCGAGGAGCGAGTGCTCGAGCTGATGACCTTGACCGCCGAGCCGGGCGTGATCGGCGGGCTGCCCGCCAGCGGGCTCAACTTTGGCGCGGCGCTGAACGTTCAGGCGATCATCGACCAGCCGGCTCAGTTCGACTTCTACGACGGCGGCGGCCTGGATATCGCCTTTTTGGGCATGGCGCAGGTCGATGGTCAGGGCAACGTCAACGTCTCGAAATTCGGCCCTCGGCTGGCTGGCGCCGGCGGCTTCATCAATATCAGTCAGAACGCCCGCCGGGTGGTGTTCATGGGCACCTTCGTGGCGGCACTCGAAGAGCTTGCCATCGTCGATGGCGAGGTGAGGCTCGCCGAGGGTGGGGTGAAGAAGTTCGTGGCAAGCGTCGAGCATCGCACCTTCAGCGGTGCGCTGGCCGCCGCCGAGTCCAAGCCGGTGCTCTACGTGACCGAGCGCTGCGTGTTCCGCCTGACCGCCGAAGGCCTGGTGCTCGAGGAAATCGCCCCGGGGGTGGATCTTGAGCGCGATGTGCTGGCGCTGATGGACTTCAAGCCGCTGATGCCGGTGCCGCCACGGCTGATGGATGCGCGTATCTTCCGTGAAGAGGCGATGGGCCTGCGTGAGCACCTGCTGGATCAACCGCTGGCTCAGCGCTTCACCTTCGATGCGGCAGAAGAGGTGTTCTTCATCAACTTCGAGAACCTGAAGGTCAGCACGCAAGCGGATATCGATACCATTCGCGAGACCGTCGAAGCCTGGCTGACGCCGCTTCAGCGCAAGGTCTATGCCATCGTCAATTACGATCACTTTCGCATCGACGAGGATCTGCTGGGCGTCTACACGGAGATGGTCAGCGACCTGGAAGCGCGCTTCTATTCGAAGGTGACCCGCTACACCACCAGCGTATTCCTGCGCATGAAACTCGGCGATGCCCTCGAGGCGCGCTCGGTCGCCGCGCATATCTATGAAAGCGCCGAGGAGGCCAGGGCGCATCTGAAGCCCTAGCCAGGTTCGGCTAGGGCGGAACCATGGTCAGCCCAGGTAGGTGTAGCTCTTGAGCCCGGCATGCAGGTCGTCGAGGAAGGCGCGGCGCTGGGCTTCGGGCAGGCCGCTGGCTTCGAGCTGATGGCTCAGGCGAGCGCGCAGCACCTCGGCATCGAAGTTGACGTAGCCAAGCACCGAGGCCACGTCGTCGCCGCGAATCGCCTCTGAGAGTACCCAGCGGCCGTTGGCATCGAGCGCGGCGTCCACCGAGTCGGTATCGCCGAACAGGTTGTGCAGGTCGCCGAGAATCTCCTGGTAGGCGCCGACCAGGAAGAAGCCCAGCAGCTTTTCGTCGTCGTGCTGCCAGTCCGGCAGCGGCAGGGTGGCCTCGACGCCCTGGCCGTCGACGTAGCTGTCGATGCGCCCGTCGCTGTCGCAGGTGATGTCCTGCACCACGGCGCGGCGGGTCGGCTCCCGGTCGAGCCCCGAGAGCGGCAGCACCGGGAATATCTGCTGAATGCCCCACACATCGGGCACCGACTGGAACAGCGAGAAGTTCACGAACAGCTTGTCGGCGAGCTTCTCGGCCAATTCGTCGAGGATCTCCCGGTGGGCGCGGTTGCGGGCATCGAGCTGGCCACGCAGCCGGCCACAGGCGGCGAAGTAGACGGCCTCGCCTTCGGCACGGGCGGTGATGTCGGCAAGGCCCAGCACGAAGCGGTCCTGCAGCTCGGCCATCGCCTGCACCAGGTCGTGATAGGCCTCGACCAGGCCGCGGGGCTCCTGGCTGGCCGCCAGTTGGTCGTGCACCCGCCACAGCTCCTGCACCTCGCCGTCCTGAGCGGTGCGCGCCGCCGGCGGCGCCTCGCCGATGCGCTCCTCGCCGATCACGTTGGTGATCAGCACCGCGTGGTGGGCGGTCAGGGCGCGGCCGGACTCAGAGATCAGGTGCGGGTGGGGCAGGCCTTCGGCATCGCAGGCCTGGCGGAAGGCGGCCACCACGTTGCCGGCGTATTCGCGCATCGAGTAGTTGATCGAACATTCGCTGCGCGAGCGGGTGCCCTCGTAGTCGATGCCAAGCCCGCCGCCGACATCGACGGTATCCACCGGCGCGCCGAGTTCCCGCAGACTCTGGTAGAAGCGGGCACATTCGCGCAGGCCACGCTGAATGTCGCGGATATTGGCGATCTGTGAACCCAGATGGAAGTGAACCAGCTGCAGGCTCTCGAGGGAGCCTGCTTCGCGCAGGCGCTCGACCACCTCGAGGATCTGGCTGGCGGTGAGGCCGAACTTGGACTTCTCGCCGCCGGTGTTCTGCCACTTGCCCTTGCCCACCGAGGCCAGCCGGGCGCGCAGGCCGATGCGTGGGGTGACTTCGAGGCGGCGCGCCTCTTCAAGAATCAGCTCCAGCTCGGAGAACTTCTCGACGACCAGATAGACCTTGTGGCCCAGCTTTTCGCCCATCAGCGCCAGGCGCACGTACTCGCGATCCTTGTAGCCGTTGCAGACGATCAGCGAGGGAGCGTCGCCGGAGAGGGCAAGCACGGCCAAAAGCTCCGGCTTGCTGCCGGCTTCCAGGCCGACGCGGCCGCGGCCGCGCTCCTGAGTGGCGAGAATTTCCTCGACCACCCGGCGCTGCTGGTTGACCTTGATCGGATAAACAGCGGTGTAGCCGCCGTCGTAGTGCTCGTCCTGCATCACGTAGTCGAAGGCCGCGCAGAGCTGTTCGACCCGGTCGTGCAGGATATCGGTGAAACGCACCAGCACCGGCAGGCGCAGGCCGGCCGCACGCAGTTCGTCGACCAGGGCGTCCAGCGGTAGACTGGGGCCTTCGACCTCGCTGCCTAGCGGGCGCACCAGGGCATGGCCCTGGTCATCGACGTCGAAATAGCCGCTGCCCCACTGGTCGATGTTGTAGGTGCGTCTTGCCTTGGCGGCGGGTGCGGTCATGTCGCTCTCCTGAGCTGGCCTGAGCCGGCGCGATGACGGAAACGGAGCCGCATTATGACGCGGGGCAGCGCGACTGTCAGGAGCTTGAGCCCTCATCGGCTGTCGTTGCCTTTGTCGTTGCCTCCGTTGCTGTCGTCACGGCAGCTACGGGGTCGGCAGGCGTGGCGGCCTCGTCGGGCGGTGTCGCCGGTTCCAGCGCCAGGTAGTGGCCACGATAGGGGAAGACGGTCGACTGCTCGGGAGCATCCTTCTGGTGGCGGATATGCAGTACCACCAGGCCATCGGGATGAGCACGCCGCCAGGCGGGGATGTCCTGGTCGTCGAGCTCTGCGAGTGGCTCGGTGAAGCGTCCGGCGAACTGGAAGGTCGCCTGGTAGCTCATGTCTTCTATGGCGACCGGGCCATGATCTGCCTGCCATTCGGCGATCAGGCGCGCGGGCGGCGCCACATCGTAGGCCGACCACAGCGGCGCGAGCATCACATGCACGGTGGCCACGAAGGCCAGGCCATTGATCAGCACCAGGCCGCGCAGTGCCGTCTGAAGCGATCTCCAGCGCCAGGCCAGCGCACCGGCGGCGACCGCCATCAGCAGAGCGGCGCCCAGCGGGTCGATATCGCCGCTAAGCGACGGCTTGCCGAATAGCCACAGCCCGAAGCCGGCAGCCGCCAGCAGGCCCCAGCCGAGTCCAAGCCCCCATAGACGGGTCGGCGTCTGGCTGGCGCGGCCCAGCGCCTGGGCAGCGATCAGCGCAAGCCCTGGCAACAGCGGCATCAGGTAATGCACCTGCTTGGCGCTGATCAGGGTGAAGATGGCGAAGCCGCCCAGCGTCCACAGCCAGGGCAGGCGCGCCAGGCGCGAGCTGATCGTAGAAGGTGACGAATCGGTGCCGGGCTGGGCGTCGTGTGGTTGAGAGTCAGATGCGGCCCGGCGCCGCGGATAGAGGCGCGGCCATAACAGTGCGGGAAACAGCAGCAGCGGCAGGCAGTATAGGTACCAGTACCAGGGGCGGGCGTGGTCGAAGGCGTTGACCATGCGATCGGCGGTCTGGCCCCACAGCAGCATCCGCGCAAAGGCATCGCCGCCCTGCCAGGCGGCGGGTAGCGCCCAGCACAGCAGCATCAGAATGCCCACACCCAATGTCATTGCGCCGCCACGCCACCAGGCGCCGGGCGTCTTCTCGCGCCACAGCGGTGCACTGAGGAAGACGATGCCCCAGGTGAGCAGTGCCACCGGCCCCTTGGCCAGTAGCGCGAGCCCGAGCCAGGCCCCGGCGATCAACCACTGCTTGCGACCGGGAACACCACCATCGACGCTGATCAACGGTACGATGGCGCCCAGAATGCAGGCGGTGAGCAGCACATCGAACATCACCACGCCGCTGTAGGTCACCCATAGCAGCATGGCCCCCAGAATCAGGGTGGCGCGCCAGGCGAAGGCGGCGTTGCCCATGCGCCGTGCCAGGCGGTAGAGATGGAAGTGCGCCAGCAGGGCGGCCAGTGGCATGATCAGCTTGGGCCAGACGCCGTTGACGCCGCCGACCGTCCAGCCGAGCTGCATTAGCCAGAACAGCAGGGGCGGCTTATGGGAATAGGCCTCGCCGTTCATATGCGGCACCAGGAACTGCCCCTTTTCCCACATTTCCCAGGCCACGCTTAAATAGCGGGTCTCATCGATGGGGATATAGGGCCGGGCGAGGGCGGCAAGCGTCACCAGCAGATAGAGGCCAAGCAGCGTCAGCGCGTTGCCAAGCTGGGGGGATCGTGTCATTAGGGCTCCTTGGCGCTAGGCCACTCCGTTCGCGCTGCAATGCGAGTTGCCTTGCCGGCGACATGGGCAGCAGGGGCGTCTTGAATGCGCGGAAGAACCTTAGCGGCGGTGACTTAACGCAATCTTAGCGTTTGCCGAACCGCACGAGCGAAGCCGCAAACGACGACGCCCGCCGAATCTATCGGCGGGCGTCGCGATGAGCAGGGGGCTGGGAGTAGCCGCCGTTCGGTCAGGCCGGCAGCGGCAGGGCGCCCTTGAGGCGCTGGCCGAGAATGGTGCGGAAACGCTGGGGGTCATGGGGCGTGAGGTCGTGAGCGGGCGGATCCACGTAGACCACCAGCAGCCGCGAGAGCCAATAGCGCAGTGCGGTCATGCGCAGCATCATCGGCCAGGCATCGCGCTCGCTGCAGGTCAGCTCCCTGCGGGTCTGATACGCCGTGAGAATGGCGTCGTGGCGTTCCTTGTTCAGGCGCCCGTCATCGTCGGTGGCCCAGTCGTTGATGACGATCGCCAGGTCGAAGAGCAGATCGCCAGTGCAGCCATTATAGAAGTCGATGATGCCGCCCAGCTGCTCGCCGTCGAACAGGGTGTTGTCGCGGAACAGGTCGCCGTGAATGGCGCCCTGGGGCAGGTCGGACGCATCGCCGAAGAAGGCCTGATAGGTGTCGATCTCATCGCTCATCAGCGCCTGGTCCTCGGGCGAGAGATAGGCCAGCACCCGGTGGTGCATGGGGGCCAGCCAGTGCAGATCGCGGGGATTGGGGCGCTGGCCCTCGAAGTGGCGCGACACCGAATGCATATGGCCAAGGGTGTCGCCGAGGGCGCTGCACTGGGCGATGCTGGGCGCGGTGGGGTGCTTGCCGGGCATGCGCGGAAACAGCAGCGCGGGCTTGCCGGCGAGGCTCTGCAGGGCGACGCCATCGCGATCGTGCAGTGGGCCGGGCACCGGCAGCCGATGCTCATCGAGGTAGTCGAGCAGGTCGACGAAGAACGGCAGCTCCTCGTGTTCGCCCTGCTCGAACAGCGTCAGCACCAGCTCGCGAGAGTCGGTGGTCACGAAATAGGTGGTGTTCTCGGTACCGCTGGCCACGCCCTTCAGCTCCTTCAAGGAGCCTGCCTCGAAGCGTGTCAGGAAGTCGGCGACCTGCGCGTCGTCAAGCGGGGTGAATACGGCCATGTCTCTCTCGCCAGGAATGCCAAACGGCACATTGTACCGTCTTGCCGGCGCGATGCACGGCCCATGTCGTCAGTCCGTCGGCTGAGTGACGTCCTGTGTCTGCAACAGGCCTAAAGGCTAGCGGATGATGGGCGAATAGACCTTCACAACCGGTGCCGGGCCAAGCGCCGATCTACCACTCGACCAGCACCCAACTGGGAATCGCGATCTGATCGCCGGATTGGCGGGCGAAGTTGCCATCGCCGTCTTCATCGATCAGGAAATAGGAGGGCCCCACCTTGGGCGTGATCTTGATCGCGTAGAGCTGGCCGTTGACCCGGTATTCCTCGATGGTGCGGTCTTCCTGCTGGCGGATGGTGACGTCTGGTTCGACATCGGCGGACTGGGCCAGTGCCGGGGCCGTGGTGGCCAGGCACGAGCCGATGATCAGGAACAGGCCGAAGCCTGCGGTGAGGATAAGGCGACGCGATATGGCGAACATGGTGAGCTCCCGATATATCAGCGAAACAGTGTTCACGCTTGTCTCGCCAGTGTAGGTCAGCTCGATAGCGCTAGGCGAGCCTGACGTGATGCAGGGAGCTGCGTATCATGGGAGGCAGTGATCTTGCTCAAGGAATTGGTATTTATGGCCACCCCGCCCATCGTCCTCGTCGACGGCTCCTCGTACCTGTATCGCGCCTTCCATGCCCTGCCGCCGCTGACCACCTCCAAGGGTCAGCCGACCGGGGCCGTGAAGGGCGTGATCAACATGCTCAAGAGCCTGATCAAACAGTATCCGGACAGTCCGATGGCGGTGGTCTTCGATGCCAAGGGCAAGACCTTCCGCGACGAGATGTTCGAGCAGTACAAGGCGCAGCGCCCGCCTATGCCGGATGACCTGCGCAGCCAGGTACAGCCGCTGCATGACTGCGTGAAGGCGCTGGGCCTGCCGCTTCTGTGCGTCGAAGGGGTCGAGGCCGATGACGTCATCGGCACCCTGGCCCGCCATGCCACCGAGGCCGGACGCGATGCGGTGATCTCCACCGGCGACAAGGACATGGCCCAGCTGGTGAATGGCCACATCACCCTGGTCAATACCATGAAGGGCGAGACCCTGGACGTGGATGGGGTGAAGGACAAGTTCGGCTTGCCGCCGGAGCTGATCATCGACTTCCTGGCGCTGATGGGCGACAAGGTCGACAACATTCCCGGCGTGCCGGGGGTGGGCGAGAAGACGGCGCTTGGCCTGCTGCAGGGCATGCAGGGCGGCCTCGACACCATCTACGGCGATCTGGAACGCATCAAGACGCTGAGCTTCCGCGGCGCCAAGACGCTGGGCAAGAAACTCGACGCACACCGCGACGAGGCCTTTCTGTCGTACAAACTCGCCACCATCAAGACCGACTGCGAGCTGCCGGTCGGGCTTGATGATCTCGACATCGCGCATCCGGACCGCGAGGCGCTGACCGAGCTGTACCGGGAGATGGAATTCAAGGCCTGGCTTTCCGACCTGCTCGAAGGCAAGGACGAGAGCATCAGCGCGGCGGTCGCTGGCGAAAGCGATGCGGCCGACGAGCCGGAAGAGGAAGATCAGGAAGCGCCGGCCAGCACCCGTGAGGATCACGTCATCCTGGAGCAGGTCGACTTCGATGCCTGGCTCGAGCGTCTCAAGGCCAGCGAAGCCTTCTGCTTCGATCTCGAGACCACGAGCCTCAACTACATGGAGGCCGAGATCGTCGGCGTCGGGCTGGCGCTCAAGGCCGGCGAAGCCGCCTATGTACCGCTGGCGCACGACTATCTCGATGCCCCCGCCCAGCTCGATCGTAAGGCGGTGCTCGAGGCGCTGACGCCGCTGCTCGAGGATGCCAGCAAGGCCAAGATCGGCCAGAACCTCAAGTACGATATCTCGGTATTGGCGAGCTATGGCATCCGGGTCGCCGGGCCGCTGCACGACACCATGCTCGAGTCCTATGTGCTCAACTCCACCGCCACCCGCCACGACATGGACTCGCTGGCGCTGAAATACCTGGGCGAGAAGACGGTGAGCTTCGAGGAGATCGCCGGCAAGGGCGCCAAGCAGCTGACCTTCAACCAGATCGCCCTCGAACAGGCCGCCCCCTACGCCTGCGAGGACGTCGACATTACCCTGCGCCTGCACCACGAGCTGCGCCCGCGCCTCGAGCAGGAAGGCCGTGTCAGCGAGGTGCTGGACGCCCTCGAGCGGCCGCTGATTCCGGTGCTGTCGCACATCGAGCGTACCGGCGTGGCCCTGGACGCCGAGCGCCTGCACACCCAGAGCCAGGAGCTTGCGACGCGCATCCGCGAGCTAGAGGCCAGCGCCCACGAACTCGCCGGCCGCGAGTTCAACCTGGGCTCGCCCAAGCAGCTCGCCGAGATCCTCTTCGAGGAGCAGAAGCTGCCGGTCAAGAAGAAGACCCCCAAGGGCGCGCCTTCCACCGCCGAAGCGGTGCTCGAGGAGCTGGCGCTGGACTTCCCGCTGCCCAAGGTGATCATCGAGCATCGCGGGCTCTCAAAGCTCAAATCGACCTACACCGACAAGCTGCCGCTGCTGGTCAACAAGGCCACCGGCCGGGTGCATACCAGCTATCACCAGGCGGTTACCGCCACCGGGCGGCTGTCATCAAGCGATCCCAACCTGCAGAACATCCCGATCCGCACCGAGGAGGGGCGCAAGATCCGCCAGGCCTTCATCGCCAGGCCCGGCTACAAGATCGTCGCCGCCGACTACTCGCAGATCGAGCTGCGCATCATGGCGCATCTCTCCGAGGACGCCGGCCTGCTGGAAGCCTTCGCCGAGGATCGTGACATTCACGCCGCTACCGCCGCGGAGGTATTCGGCGTCGAGCTTGATAAGGTTTCCAGCGACCAGCGGCGCAGCGCCAAGGCCATCAACTTCGGGCTGATCTACGGCATGAGCGCCTGGGGGCTCGGCAAGCAGCTCAACATCGAGCGCAACCAGGCCCAGACCTACATCGACCGCTACTTCGACCGCTATCCGGGCGTGGCCCGTTACATGGAGCGCATCCGCGCCCAGGCCGCCGACGACGGCTTCGTCGAGACCGTCGCCGGCCGCCGGCTCTACCTGCCCGAGATCAAGGCGCAGAACCAGGGGCGCCGCCAGGCCGCCGAACGCACCGCCATCAACGCACCCATGCAGGGCACCGCCGCCGATATCATAAAGCGCGCCATGATTGACGTGCACGCCTGGCTGATGGACGGCGAGATGGATGCCTGGATGGTCATGCAGGTGCACGACGAACTGGTCTTCGAGGTGAAAGACGAGCAGGTCGATGACTTCATCGATGCCGTGAAGGCCCGCATGCGTGACGCCGCCGACCTGAAGGTACCGCTGATCGTCGAGGCCGAGAGCGGCATCAACTGGGATGAAGCCCACTGAGGCAGTAGCAAGTATCAGCACAAAAGCATCAGCCCGGCTTTGGCCGGGCGGATGTGGGCGGATATGGGCGGATGTGGGTAGGGTAAGCGCTGGCTGGATAAGCCGTGCTTGAATGCGCTACATGCTCGCCGCGCGCTCGGTAAGGCACTCATCGGAGGCCATTTCGAACTCCCGGCAAATCAGCGGCCGGTTCTCATAAATCGAGCACATCAAGGTGTCGCGATCGAGTGCCGAGCACCAGCCATCCTCCAGGCGGCGCATCGTCTCTCCGCCCCACTCGTCCACCTCGATATAGCGTTCCGGCACGCCGGTGTCGGTCAAGATGACCACTTCCAACCGGCAGCAGCAGGCCTGGCAGTTCGAGCAGGCGACCTCGCTGACCGGCAGGTTTTTCGCTTCTATAGGCGTCATGGATATCCGAGGTTGGAGACGTTTAGCGCCATCATACGCTAGCTTCTTGGCATTTTTCTGGGTTTGCTTGGTGTAAACCCATTTCCATGTCACCAGTCCAGCTCCTCATCGCATTCGTCTACGGAGGTGTCCACCCCCTCGCGAATAGACTCACGCATTCCCGGCACGGATAGCAGGTAAATTGTTTCCTGAATGGCCGACCAATCTTCCTCGGATACCAAAACCGCTTTGTTACGCTTACCCATAATGACGATTGGTTGGTGGGACTCGGCGGTCTCGTCAATCAATCGATAAAGGTTGCTGCGCGCCTCAGTCGCTGTAATCCTAGTCATGACGCATCTCGTACACGTTAAAACTTTAATAGGTGTACGCCTATCTGTACGTACGTCAAGGCGAGCGTACTTCATGCTGCCCTGCAGCAGGCACGGAACCCGCAGTTTAGTAGGTGCTGCCGCACCTGGTCTGGTTATATCTCTCTCGGTAGATCCAGATCCTTCTTGATTCTGTCTTCAAGGCTCTGTGCATCATCATAGCCATAGGTATTCGAGTATCCGATTAGATGCCTCACGGCCTCTTCAGGCCGGAGCCCCCTCCATCTGAGATAGCGCCTGTACCAACCAGGAAGCTCTATGTATGCTGCGGAAAGTTCAGCTGACGACTTGCAATTTGATCTTATGCGTTCCCTATGAAACTCCTTCATCTCGTCATTCAGGTTGTCAGCTTTTATAACCTGAGCATAAAAAATGAACTCAGAATGTACCCGCGCCCGAATCTCACGAAACCGTAGTACTGGTTGTACCGAGAAGGTGGAAAACCAATACCCCACGGCACCAGCAAAAATGCCTATAAGGGCCGTTATGAGATTAATATTCAATTTTCAACCTCCGGAAATACAACGCCTAATCGCAGTTAGCCGCCCAAAGCGTGGCAGCGCTTTGGGCGGTCAACTGTAGTGTCCTGCTATGGGTTTTCTGAGAACTTTATAACTTCCTTTAATTCTTCGATTTGGCCTATATGCATTTTTGCTTTTTTTATGTAGTCGTCGGAAGCTCGAATATACTCATTTCTCCGCCGGCGTTTTATAAACGGCTTGAATTCTTCAATAGCAGCTACGTGCAAAGGCAAGGACTCTGCTATGTATTTTGACATAGGGTGATTTATAAAATTAGTACCATCGGCAGAGCGTTTCTTGGGGAATTGCGTTTCAATTTTCACCTGTTCTGGAATCATCACTGATCTGAATTTTATTGCTGCAGCATTCCTGGCGTTATTTGCGCTAATAAAATATGATGCCAAAAAACCGATAAGTCCGCCAATAATAGTGGCTGGGATGCCAGCGATAACTTTTATCATCATTTCCGAACACATGCTGCCCCCTTTTTTGCTACCATAACGCCAGCCAGCATGCGCGGCTACGAAATGGAGGCGAAGCCGCATTGTAGTAGGAATCGCCGTGACTGGCATTGTTAACCTACAAGTATCTCGGCGGGCTCTATGTGCTGAGATAGTATCGCTAAGACTTGGTTAAGGTATGAGTGTATTTCCACATAGTTAGCGTCGGCGTGGTTCGGGCCCATTGCTGGATTGGTTTTCCCTACCTCTTCTGGCCATAGCTTGTTTGGAACTTCCGGAAGGGCTTCCTTAGCCAGATTTAGAAGCTGGTTATAGTTATCTGCAAAGTGTGCATTCGGTTTCTTCTCCCTCTCTTTTGCCGAAAGCTTTTCTAATGCACGCACAGAAGCTGCAACTTGCGGCTCCAAAACTTCAGCAATTATCTCCATTGCTTTTCTCCTTTTATGGTTAACAGTGATTAGGCAGCTTGCCCGTTTCCCCACTTGAACAAACGTGTGCTTTCAATATTCTTATGCTTCCTATTTAAGCTGCTGATTTTTATTGATTTTCTATTTTGGTGGCTGTGTAGTGCCAATAAGTGCGCCTGCTGCCTTTGCCACCAAGGTCGGCTTGGGGCGAGGGTGCTATTCGTCATGTGCTTCATCTCTAATGTCATGACTCAAAGTACCGAATGGCGTAGCTGGGGGAAAGAGGGCCTGCCAACGTTTTGGCTTAACGCCCGTCATGTTAGCCGATGGTGCTGCGGGCGATGCCTGACTGGACTTGCCGCTGGTGGCGAGGGATAACAGGAGGGGGTATCAGAGGAAACCACGGCGGAGGGACATCATGGCGGGAGCGGACAGGGTCGAGGTGCTGGCCTTCGATGTGTTCGGTACGGTGGTCGATTGGTACGGCTCCATCGCCCGCGAGGTCGATGCGCTGGGGCTGGATGTCGATGGCGGCGAGTTCGCACTGGCCTGGCGGGCGGGCTACAAGCCGGCGATGCAGCGGGTGCAGTCCGGTGAGCTGGGCTGGACGCACCTTGATGACCTGCATCGCGGCATTCTCGATCAGTTGCTCGAGCGCTTCGCCATCACCTCGCTTTCCGAAGCAGACAAGCGCCACCTGAACCGGGTTTGGCACCGGCTCGACCCCTGGCCCGATGCGGTGGAGGGGCTCACGCGCCTCAAAAGACGCTTCACGCTCTGTACGCTTTCCAATGGCAACCTGGGCTTGCTCACTAACATGGCCAAGCGTGCCGGGCTTCCCTGGGACTGCATCCTCTCTGCTGAGGTGTTCCGCCAGTACAAGCCGCATCCCGACACCTATCTTGGCGTTGCCGATGTCTTCGATGTGCCGCCAGCGGCGGTGATGATGGTGGCGGCTCATCAAGAGGATCTCGATAGCGCCCGCTGTCATGGCCTGAGAACGGCCTACATCGAGCGCCCGCATGAGTTCGGGATGGCAGCGTCCAAGGACGTGTCCGGCGCGCTCGACAACGACCTGCATGCGGCTTCGTTGGTGGGCTTGGCGGAGCGCCTCGGCTGCTGAGCCGTTGGCTTAAGTGATTAATTCATTAGTTACGTAAGGATTAACCAGTAAAAACTTGCCGTCTTTTTGGCTACAGCTACTATGGAAATAATGCTATAAATCAGGTGTTTTCTATACTGCCAGTTCAATGTATCGGTATCGCATTGAAAATGCCGTACTAAGACCTGTTTTGGCCCTGAGCAGGCAACGGCGTCGTGAGCAAGGTCGTATCGAAGGTTGATTGGTAGGGGCGATTAACGTTGCTATGAGGGTTACTGCTTTACTCGGTGGTCTTGTCCGGTGCTGGGGGATGCCGCATGAGGTAATGCTTTCACTGCTCGCCCTAGAAGTTTCACCCGCTGGGTGTTGAATCCATGCAGGCAAGGTCAGATAAGACGAGGAGCACATGGAGCGTGTTTTGCTAGGGGCAGGGCCTCATGAAAGCTATATCATCATGTGCTCATGCGGAGCCATCGAGGTCACAAGGGAGCCTACTCAGTGGCGTCGTTTCACGCCTTACCATCACTTGGTGCGCTGCTATTGCGATGAATGCGGCGAAATCAACAGCATGGAGGTTCTCGAAGAGAATCTTGCCGGGTCGGACCGTCAGGCGGTGCTCAAGGCCCTGAACGCCGTACCCAGCGTGACGATCCCCACGCCTGCGCTAGCCCCTCGTGACAATGTGGTCGTCGCGCTCCCTAGGGTGGGCCGAGACGCGGACGTGCCCGATTAAATCGGTGGTAGATTGAATGACTGATTCGAGCAGACGCTCATCGCTCACCGCCTGTGTCAGGAACGCCCTGAGCTGACCTCCTAGCCGGCGAAAACAAGGCAGATATGAGACAAACACAAGAAGGCCCGCAGCCATGCTGCGGGCCTTCTTGTGTTTGTGGCCGGTCGCATCACCGCTTTGCATCTCGCCGAGCCGGCACATGACTCGGTGTGGTGGGTTATCTTGTTAGCCTGAAAATTATATACTCGCTATTATTCGTGCTGGGCGGACGACTCCTTTGCACTCGCAAAGGGGGGGGCGGTTCCACCCAGCCCCGCGGTGTTTATCTATCTCTGTGGCCTGCGCGATGCCGGCCGTTCTTCATCTTCTAACGCCGCCAAGGCAGCGTCATTTTTTGTGCTGCGTGTCTCGTCATTTCTCATCTTATTGATTTCTCACAAGGGGAGCGTCGCTTGTTGGTACTAGACACTGATATGCGTGCAACCTGGTGGTGTCACGGCGGTACGCCATGAGCCAGGTAGACTTGCTGTTCGAGCGCTATGGCCCGCGTTACAAGCTGTGGGTCACCCTGACCGTGATGCTGGGCCTGGTGGCGCTGGGCATGTCGATCACCATCGTCAATGTGGCGATTCCCTACATCAAGGGCGCCTTCGGCATGAGTAACTCCCAGGTGCAGTGGCTCTCCACCGGTTTCCTGGCCTCGACCACGGTGTCGCTTTTGATCGCGCCCTGGCTGGTGTCCGCGGTGGGGCAGCGTGCCACCTTTATCGGCCTGCTGGTGGTGTTCATGGCGGCCTCGATCCTGGGCGGCCTGGGGCAGGGCATGATGGCGCTGATCGGTGCTCGGGTCGTGCAGGGTGCAATGACCGGGTTGATTCGGCCGGTGGCCATGCAGGCGCTGTTCGCCGCCTACCCGCCACAGGAAAGGGGCATGGCCGTGGCGATGTATGGCATGTGCCTGGGGCTGCCGCTGACGCTGGCCACCGTCATCGGCGGTTGGCTGGTCGAGAGCTTCACCTGGCGCTATGTGTTCTTCATCACCCTGCCGATCTGTTTGGCGGCGGCGGTGATGGGGTATTTCTTCCTGCCGGCCCGCGAGCAAAAGGGGCCGCGCCCGCCCTTTGACTGGGCCGGCGTAGTGCTGCTGTTCGCGGCGGTATTCGCACTGCTGACGGCGCTTTCCAATGGCCAGCGCTGGGGCTGGTACGACCCTCGCATTCCGGCGCTGGTGCTGCTATCGCTGGCCTGCGCCGGTGTCTTCGTGGTTTGGCAGCAGCGCACCGCTCACCCGCTGCTGGATCTGTCGATATTTGGCTATCGCATCTTTCTGGTCGGCACCCTGGCGATGTTCCTGTTCGGCGGGACCTTCTACGGAATCATGTACTTGCTGCCCCAGTTCGTGCAGTCGGTGCTGCATTACAGCCCGGTGAGCGCCGGTCAGATATTCCTGCCGTCCACTGCCGTGCTGGGCATTCTGGTGCCGCTGGTGGGCTGGCTCAGCGACCGCTACCCGCCGCACTGGATCACCTTGCCGGGGCTGGCCTGTACGGTCTTTTCGGCCTGGCAGATGGCGCAGATGGACTGGCATACCTCCTTCGCCTATCTGGCAACGGCGATGGCGATTCTGTCGGTGGGCATGGCGTCCTTCCCGCCGCCGACCCTGTCGAAGGCGATCTCCGGCCTGCCTCGGCATCTCACCGGCTATGGCTCGGGGGTGATCAACTTCGCCATGCAGTTGGGCGGCGCCATGGGCACGGCAGGCCTGGTGATTCTGCTCGACCGACGCTCGGTGCTGCACGGCCAGCAGCTCAACGCTGGCGTTACCGCGGGCAACGATATGGCCCAGCAGCAGCTGAGTCAGCTCGTCGAACTGGTGGGTCGCCTGGGCGTGCCCGCCAACCAGCAGCAGGCCATGGCCGGCTATCTGACGGGCCAGGTCGAGGCGATCTGGGCGTCGATCCTCGCCTATCAGGACGGCTTCTGGTTGCTGGTAGCCAGCCTGCTGGTGGTCGCGATTCCCTCGGTGCTGCTAAGCCGCTGGCAGCGCGCGCCCCACAGCTGAGCTTTATTACCTGGCCGCCAGAAGGGCTGCTCGAGTATTCAGCCAAGCTCTCATCTAAGGACTCTTTCAAGGACTTAAGCCCATGACATCGTCGACTTCTACCCCTCGTCGCCTCACCGGCAGGACCGCGTTCAAGCTGGCCTTGCTGGTGGCCGTGGTCGCACTCTGCCTGGTATGGGGCGGCATGGCGATTCTGCATCGCCTCAGTCATGTCAGCGCCCAGGATGCCCGGGTGATGGCCAACCAGGTCACGGTCAGCAGCCGGCTGTCGGGCTGGGTGACTGACTTCAGCATCATTGAAGGTGACCGCCTCGAGCGGGGCGATACGGTGGCCAAACTGTACAGCGAGCCCGATGAACAGAAGCTTGCCACCCTGCAGGCCAGCGTTGAGGCCATGCAGGCGCGGCTGGATCATCAGGAGGCGCGGCTGGCGCTGGCCAACCGACAGTTTCAGGGCGGCCTGAACATCGCCAACCAGCAGCTCGCGGCCAGCAAGGCAGCCGAGCAGGCCGCCCAGGCGCGATTGGAGCAAGCCCGAAGCGACTACAGCCGCTCGGATGAACTGCTCAAACAGCACTCGGTGTCGCAGCAGCAGCGTGATCGTGATTACTACACCCTCGAGGCCGCTCAGGCGGAGGCCCACCAGGCCAGCCAGGAAGTCGCGGTCAATCAGGCCCAGGCCGACAATGCGCATCTTGGCTTTCTCAATGGCGTGCAGGCGCCGCTGCCCAACCCCGAAGTGCTGCGTTTTCAGCGCGATGTGGCACGCAAGGAGCTGGCGCAGGCCAAGGCCAAGCTGAATCAGGAAAGGCTGCGGATTGCCGATCTGCAGGTGCCCAGCCCGAGCGCCGGCGTGGTCAACAAGACGCTTATCGATCAGGGCGAGTATGTCGGCGCCGGCCAGCCGATCCTGATGATGCATGACCCGGACAAGCTATGGGTGGAAGCCCGCATCAAGGAGACCGACATCAGCGAGCTGCGCCTCGACCAGCCGGTCGCGATTGCGGTGGATGCCTTCCCAGACGAGAGCTTTTCGGGCCATATCACCAATATCGGGCGCGCGGCCACCAGCCAGTTCGCCCTGCTGCCGGACCCCAATCCTTCGGGTAACTTCACCAAGATCACTCAGCGTTTGCCAGTGCGTATCGCCTTCGACAAGGGGCCCATCGACCTGATCGGGCCGGGCATGATGGTCAACGTGGATATCGACGTCAGCGGCGCCGGCCCGCGTCACGGCTGAGCAGGGTCGCGGCTCGGCGGTGATAGATGCCGAACCCACGCAAAAAAGCCCGCAGCCGTTGCGGGCTTTTTGTCATTGCTCTGTGCGTTTCGGGCGCGGTAGCTGTCGGCCGATGATGGCATCAGGCCAACCGGCCGGGGCTTAGCGCCAGCCGACGCGGTCGAAGATCCGTACCGCCTTGGGATTGTTCTCACCGAGCACGCTGACGTTCAGGTCATCGCGCTTGAAGTCGCCCCAGGAGGCCAGCACGTCGTCGATTTCGACGCCGTCGACCACCGGGAACTCGTGGTTACCCTTGGAAAACATCTCCTGGGCCTGGTCAGAGGCCAGGAACTCGAGGAAGCGCTGAGCGTTTTCCGGGTGCGGGGCGCCCTTGATCATGCCGGCGCCGCCGACGTTGACATGGGCGCCGCGGCCATCCTGGTTGGGGAACAGAATCTTGATCGACTCGGCGGCCTCGCGCTCGGCGTCGTTGTCGGATTCGAGCATGCGCACGTAGTAGTAGTGGTTGGCCACTGCCACATCACACTCGCCGCTGGCCACGCCCAGCAACTGATCGGTGTCGCCGCCTTCCGGGTCGCGGGCCATGTTGTCGACCACGCCCTGCGCCCATTGCTCTGCGCCGTCTTCACCGTGGTGAGCGATCATCGAGGCCAGCAGCGACTGGTTGTAGATGTTGTTCGAGGAGCGCATGCAAACCCGGCCCTCGAGCTTCGGGTCGGCGAGATCTTCATAGGTCGAGATTTCGCTGGGGTCGATGGCGTCCGGGTTATAGAAGATGGCGCGCACGCGCTGGCTGAAGCCGAACCACTTGCCATCGGGGTGGTGCATGGAAGCAGGCAGCCGCTCATCCAGCACCTCGGAGTCGACCGGGGCGAAGATGTCTTCCTTTTCGGCTCGCCACAGGCGGCCGGCGTCCACGGTCATCATGACATCGGCGGGGCCGGCCTCGCTCTCAAGGAGGATGCGCTGAATCAGCTGGTCGGAGTTGCCCTCGAGCACGTTGACGTCGATGCCGGTCTTCTCGGTGAAGGCGTCATAGAGCGCCTGATCCGAGTCGTAATGACGCGCCGAATAGATGTTCACGGACTCTGCCAGCGCTTGGCTTGCAAAGGCGGAGCCGGCCACCAGGGCGGCAAGGGGCAGAACGTGACGGCGTTGCAGGGGCATCGGACACCTCGTGGATAGTCGAGAACCTGATTTGAATGATAATGCGTTGCATTAACTGGCTGCCATTGAAGCGCCTGCGGGGAGCTGCGTCAACTGCCATAGCGGTCGCTTGGCGCCGGATGCGGGTGAGAGTCGCGAAAACCCGCCCCGGGGCTGATCCAGGTCATGGAGCCATGGCGTGCGTCGGGACCGACAAAGCGAGTAAACTGGAATGCATTTAGGACGCATTCCCGCTTTCACGCTGCGGCACAGGCCGTAGGCGTACGAGATGAGACGACGAGCTTCCATGACCTCCCAAGCGATTCCGACTGAGATTGACCGCCAGGTCTCCCACGAGGCCCCCGTCCTCGCCATGCATCACATTCGCCATGCCTACGGTAAGCACCAGGCGGTCGAGGATGTCAGCCTCTATGTGGAGCAGGGCGAAGTCGTTTGCCTGCTGGGCCCCTCGGGCTGCGGCAAGACCACGCTGCTACGCATTGTCGCCGGCCTCGAGACCGTGCAGGAAGGCGGCGTCGACCTGGGCGGCCGACCGATTGGCCGGCCCGGCAAGGCCCATGTGCCGCCTGAAAAGCGCAATGTCGGTTTGGCCTTCCAGGACTCGGCGCTGTTTCCGCACCTTTCCGTGCTCGACAACGTGGCCTTTGGCCTCGAGTCGCTGCCCGGCAAGCAGCGCCGTGCGCGGGCCATGGAACTACTCGAGCAGTTGGGGATGGAAGGCTATGCCAAGAGCTATCCGCACACCCTGTCCGGCGGCCAGCAGCAGCGCGTCGCTCTGGCCCGCGCCCTGGCGCCGGCGCCGTCACTGATGCTGCTGGACGAACCCTTTTCGAGTCTGGATGCGCGGCTACGCGACCGCATTCGCGACGATACCCTGCACGTGCTGAAGCGGGTCGGCGCCGGGGCCCTGCTGGTCACCCACGACCCGGAAGAGGCGATGTTCATGGCCGATCGCATCGCCTTGATGCGTGATGGCCATATCGTGCAGATGGGCACGCCGCTGGAGCTCTACTGTGCCCCGCGAGATCCCTTCGTGGTGACCTTCTTCGGCGAGGTCAACGAGATGGCCGGCGAGGTACAAGGTGGCCGGGTGAAGACGCCGATCGGTGAAGTGCCGGTGGACGATATCGCCGACGGCACTCAGGTGCGGGTGCTGATTCGCCCCGAAGCGCTCAAGATCGCGACCCTCGACGAGCCGCCGGAGGCCCTCTCCGGCGATGGGCGCCACGGCGATGGCGATGATAGCCATGGTCAGCACAGCCATGTGGTGATGGCCAAGCTCTTGGGGCGCTCGAGCCTCCTGCATATCTGCGCTCATGGCGCCGATGGCTGGGAAGCCCACCTCCATGCCCGGGTGCCCGGCGTGTTCCTGCCCGAAGAGGGGCAGCCCGTGCTGATCAACCTCGACCCGTCACAGGTCTTTGTCTTTCCCGCTGATGGCGCCGCTGCCGGGGCGTGAGCCGCGGATCGCCAGGCTCAACAGAATCACTGGAATGATTCCCACCGCCACAATGGTCAGCGAGGCGGTGGAGGCTTCGGCAAGCCGCTCGTCCGCCGCCAGGTTGTGGGCCCGCACCGCCAGGGTGTCGAAGTTGAAGGGCCGCAGGATGATGGTCGCCGGCAGTTCCTTCATGACATCCACGAACACCAGAATGGCCGCGGCCAGCAGGCTGCCGCGGATGATCGGCGTGTGCACGCGGCGCAGGGTGCCACCGGCGGTCTGGCCCAGGGTGCGGGCCGCGGCGTCCATGCTCGGCGTCACCTTGCCTAGGCTCGCCTCGATGGCGTTGAAGGAAACCGCCAGGAAGCGCACCACATAGGCATAGATCAGGATGAAGGCGGAGCCGCTGAACAAGAGCCCGACCATCATGCCGAACTGCTCGTTCATGAAGCCGTTGATGCGTTGGTCGAGCCACGAGAAGGGAATCAGGATGCCGACCGCCACCACCGAGCCGGGCACCGCATAGCCGATGGCGCCGATGCGGGTGGCCAGGCGCGTGATCGGGCGTGGATTGAGGCGAGCGCCATAGCTCAGTACCAGCGCCAGGCCCACCGCCACCAGGGCGGCGATGGTCGCCAGCACCAGGCTATTGCCGGCGAATTCCAGGAACTGGGCCCCGAACAGATCATCCCCACCCTGCACCGAGAGATAGGTCAGCAGGCCGCTGGGAATCAAAAAGCCCACCATGATCGGCGTCAGGCAGCCCAGGCAGGCCGCCACGCCCCGCCAGCCGCGCAGGTGAAATTCCGGCAGCTGCTGATAGCGACCCGAGGTGTGGAAGTAGCGCCGCTTGCCCCGCGACCAGCGCTCCAGCAACACGAAGATGATCACGAAGGCCAGCAGGCAGGCCGCCAGCTGGGCGGCGGCGACCTGCTCGCCCATGCCGAACCAGGTGCGGTAGATGCCGGTGGTGAAGGTGTCGACGCCGAAGTACTGCACCGCGCCGAATTCATTGAGGGTTTCCATCAGCGCCAGCGATACGCCGCCGACGATGGCCGGCCGGGCCAGCGGAATCGCCACGCTGGTGAACAGCCGCCAGGGCCCGCGTCCCAGGGTGCGGCCCACGTCCAGCACACACACCGACTGCTCGAGGAAGGCCGCCCGGGTCAGCATATAGACGTAGGGGTAGAGCACCAGGGTAATCAGCGTCGCGGCACCGCCCAGCGAGCGAATATCGGGAAAGAAGTAGTCGCCGCGTCCCCAGTCGAAGACCTCGCGCAGCCAGGTCTGCACCGGGCCTGCGTATTGCAGGAAGTCGGTGTAGGCGTAGGCAATCACATAGGTCGGCACCGCCAGCGGCAGCAGCAGCGCCCATTCGAACAGCCGTCGGCCGGGGAAGCGGCACATGACCACCAGCCAGGCCGTACCGGTGCCGATCACGAAGGTGCCAAGCCCCACCGTCACCACCAGGAAGAGGGTGTTGGTGAGATAGCCCCCCAGCACGGTGCTGGCCAGGTGCTGCCAGATGCCGTCGGTGGGCACCAGAATATGCGCAAGCACCACGATCACCGGCAGCGCTACGATCAGCGCGATGCCGATGGTCAGCACGCTCCAGGCGCTGAAGTGCAGCGATAGACGACGAGCCATGCTGGCTGGCCGAGAACGGGCGGAACGGAACAAGCGGTTGACTCCTTGCGGTGCTAGGGCTGGTGATCGAGCCTGCGAAAGAGGCCCATTCAGCTCCCCAATGCGATGGGGTCACCAGTGAGACCAGTAACGGATGAGAATGGTAACGGGCGAGAATACTAGCAGTTGGGGTCTGTCACTGCAGCCTGCCGCGAAGGTATTGCTACGCTCGGCAGGCTGCCTTGGCTCTGTGCTGGTTAGCCCTGTGCTGAGCGGCCTTGCCCGAGCCAGCGCAGGGCCACGGTCCTGGCGCGGGCGAGGCTCGCGCAGTGCGTCAGTTCGCCGGCGGTGGTGCGAATGCCGGCCCGGCGCAGCTTGACGATCTGACGGGGCGACAGGCCGACCAGGATCAGACCGACGCTCTGGCGGCGCATCTCCTCGACCATGCGGCGCAAGGCGACGAGCGCCGTGCCATCGATGCTCGGCACGCCGTGCATGTCCACCATCACGATGCGGACGTTGGAGTCGACGATTTGCAGCGACGACAGGGCCTTCTCGGCGACGCCGAAAAACATCGGGCCGTTGATGTCGTAGAGCGCGACTTGGGGCGGTAGGTCCTGCATCTCGGGGTGGCGATCGAGCGGGCGGGCGGTGGTCTGGGTCACCTGCGTCATGCGGCGAATGAACAGGGCGGCGGCCAGGCCCATGCCCACCGAGACCGCCAGTACCATGTCGAACAGCACCGTCAGCGCGAAGCAGATCGCCAGGATCGCCACATCGCCCGCAGGCGACGAGCGCAGGGTGTGCACGAACATCCGCGCTTCGCTCATGTTCCAGGCGATGATGAACAGCAGCGCGGCCAGCGAGGTCATGGGTACCAGTCCCAGCAGCCCGGCCAGCGCAATCACCGCCAGCAGCACCACCAGCGCATGCACCACGGCGGCGATCGGTGAACGCGCGCCGCTGCGAATGTTGGTCGCGGTACGCGCAAGGGCGCCGGTGGCGGTGATGCCGCCGAAGAAGGGCACGGCGATGTTGCCAAGCCCAAGGCCAATCAGCTCGGCATTGGGATCATGGCGGGTGCGGGTCATGCCGTCGGCGACCACCGCACAGAGTAGCGACTCGATAGCCGCCAGCATGGCAATGGCGAAGGCCGGACCGAGCAGCGAGCGGATAAGCTCGAAGTTCACCGCCAGCGGTTCGCCGTCGGCGTTAGGCATATGCCAGGGCAGGGCGAAGCTTGGGGCGATCGGCGGAATGCCGACGCCGCTCTCGCCCTCGGCGCTCCACTCGAAGCGCGAGGCGATGGTGGCGATGTCGCCCCCCAGCCAGTGATTGGCCACATAGGCGGCCAGTGCCCCGGCGACCAGCCCCGCCAGCGGCGCGGGCACTGGCGTGCGCAGCCGCGGCCACAGCAGCAGCACCGCCAGGGTGATGACGCCGATGGCAAGCTCGGCCAAGTGAGTCTCAGGCAAGGCGGCCAGGATATTCACCAGGCTGTCGGTGAAGTGCTCGCCGCGTGCTACCTCGAGGCCGAGGAAGTCCGGCACCTGCAGGGTGGCGATGACCACCGCGATGCCGGCGGTGAAGCCAAGCACCACCGGGTAGGGCACGAACTGAATCAGTGCCCCCAGGCGGGCGAGCCCCAGGCCGACCAGGATCATTCCCGCCATCAGCGTGGCGATCAACAGCCCCCCAAGCCCATAGTGCTGGACGATGGGCAGCAGGATCACCACGAAGGCCGCGGTGGGGCCGGATACGCTGAAGCGTGAACCGCCGGTAAGGGAGATCACGATGCCGGCGACGATGGCGGTATAGAGCCCGTGCTGGGGCGCCACCCCGGTAGCGATTGCCAGCGCCATCGAGAGCGGCACCGCCACGATGCCAATGGTCAGGCCGGCCAGGATGTCATGGCGCAGGTCTCCCAGCCCATAGCCCGCCTTCCAGGCGGCGAGCAGGCCAGTGCCGAGGCGAGGGCGATGCGCGGGCGAAGAGGAGTGCGCCATGAGAGATCCTTCAATTAGGTGCGTGGGGTTATCCAATAGATTGTGCGCCTGCCGAGCGTGCGACAAGACGATTTTCTTATATATGATCCCGAAAATAGGCGATGAAGGAAAAGTGGTCTTTTGCCACATTGCCGTCTCAGTTGCCGGGTTTTGAGCCCGGACACATCACCCCGGCTCTTGATACGCATGATTCGCGCAGCTTGGCGGCGGGTGGCGCGGGGCGTCTACGTCCAAGGTCCTCTTGTTGGGTAGTGCCTCAGCGTCAATGCTGGGTGGATATTCTTCGCAAGGGCACGACGTTCATGGGCTCTGACATCTTCCCTCAAGCACTGGCCGGGCCGCTTGCCTCGCCGCTTCTACTACGTGGCCTGGATGCCATGGGCGAGTGGCTGGTGGTGGTGGATGCCGAGTCGCGCATCGCCTATCTGAATGCCCCCTATGCCGCCTTCCTGGAGATCGATCCACTGGCGGCGTACGGCAAGCCGG
This sequence comes from Onishia taeanensis, assembly GCF_900100755.1. Taxonomy (GTDB): domain Bacteria; phylum Pseudomonadota; class Gammaproteobacteria; order Pseudomonadales; family Halomonadaceae; genus Onishia; species Onishia taeanensis. Next base: position 23,267 of record NZ_FNCI01000017.1, on the reverse strand, counting down.
TGCGTGAGGTCATCGAGAACACCCGCATGCCGGAAGTGGTGACATCCGGCCAGGCTGAGCTTGCGCAGCTGCAGATGGTGCGCGGTCATCACATGATTGCCCATCGCTATCCGGTGCGCGTCGACGGCAAGGTAGTAGGCGCGATTGGCACGGTGCTCTATCACGACACCTGGGAATGGCGGCAGATGAACGCCCAGGTAGAGGCGTTGGAAGCCGAGGTCGATTACTACCGCTCGGCCGCCCTGGGCGCCACACCGGGCACCCGCTGGCAACTGGCGGATGTGATCGGCGACAGCGCTGGCGTCCAGGCGCTCAATGCGCGGGTCCGCAAGGTGGCCCCGGGGGATGCCTCGGTGCTGATTCGCGGTGAGTCAGGCACCGGTAAGGAGCTTTACGCCCAGGCGCTACATCGCCTATCCGAGCGGGCCAAGGGCCCCTTCATCAAGCTCAACTGCGCGGCGATTCCCGAGGCGCTGCTCGAGGCCGAGCTGTTCGGCTACGAGGAAGGCGCCTTTACCGGCGCCCGCAAGGGCGGCAAGCCCGGCAAGTTCCAGCTCGCCGATGGCGGCACGCTGTTTCTCGATGAGATTGGCGACATGCCGCCGGCCATGCAGGTGAAACTGCTGCGGGTGCTCCAGGACCGTGAGGTCGAAGCGGTGGGGGCGACCAGCCTCGTGCCGGTGGACGTGCGCGTCATTGCCGCCACCCATCGGCCGCTAGAGAGCCTGATCGAGCGCGGCGAGTTCCGCGAGGACCTGTTCTACCGCATCAATGTCGTGCCGCTGGTGATTCCGCCGCTGCGCGAGCGGCGTGACGATATCCCGCTATTGGCCCGCCATCTGCTGGCAAGGCTCGCCGAGCGTCGCCAGCGGCGCTGCCCGAGTCTCAGTCAGGCGGCGATGGACTGTCTCACCTGCCATAGCTGGCCCGGCAACGTGCGCGAGCTGGAAAACGTACTGGAGGCGGCCTTCTACTTGGGAGGCAACCACCTGGATGTGGCCGACCTGCCCGAGGCATTGCGCCAGCGCCACGGCGAGCCACCCAGGCTCGGCGCCTCGCTCAAGGCGACCCTGGCTCAGGCCGAGCGCGAAGCCTTGTTGGCGGCACTCGCCGAATGCGATGGCAATCGCACCCGCGCTGCCAAGCGCCTGGGCATCGCCAAGTCTTCCTTCTATGAAAAGCTGACCCGACACGGCCTGCTGAGCGACTGAGGCGTCCGGTTTTCAGGACGTCGTCCGCTATTTCGGACGCCTGTAGGCTGCCCTTTACGTGAGCTAGAGCTTGATAGTGTCCGATTTTTCGGACGCCCTGGGATGGCATGTGATGTCTTGCGGCCGGCTATGGCCATGCATAGCGCTCAAGATGTTAATTAATCAATTGAAAATAAAGGGTTTAATCTTGCATGGCGCCGTTCTTGCGCCTGATTCCGACGCCAAAGGGTTCCATGCGACACCGCTGGAATAGCCGTCTGAAATAAGAACAACGCAAGGAGTCATTCATGCCAAGCCCGAATTTCCCGCGTACGCTGCTCGCTGCCGGCATTGCCGCCGCCATGACCGCTGGGGTCGCCCTGCCGGCCATGGCTGACGGGCCCGAGCGTCTCGATGTCGCCAGCACCTTCTCGACGAAGAACTTCCTGGGTGCCGGTGCCGAACACCTGTCCGAGGAACTGCAAACCGCGACCGGTGGTGCGGTCAGCCTGCGCGTTCACGAGCCGGGCGACCTGGTGCCTGCTTTCGAGGTCTTCAACTCCGTGTCCTCGGGCGCCATCCAGGCCGGCTGGGACTGGATGGGCTACTGGGCCGGCACCGTGCCGATCACCAACCTTTACGGCGCGCTGCCGTTTGGCCCCTCGCCTGAGGCCTTCATGTCCTGGATGTGGTCGGGCGAAGGCACCGAGCTTTTGCAGACCGAGTACGACAAGTACGGCGTCAAGGTGCTGCCCTGCTTCATCTCGCCCCAGGAAACCGGCGGCTGGTACAACAAGGAAATCAATAGCCCGTCCGATTTCGATGGCCTGTCGATGCGTATCTCCGGCCTCGGCGCCAAGGTGCTCAACCGACTCGGTGCCTCCACCCAGCTGGTGCCGGGCGGCGAGATCTACCTGGCGCTCGAGCGTGGCCGCGTCGATGCCACCGAGTTCTCGGTACCGCAGGTCGATGCCGCCATGGGCTTCGACGAAGTCGCCAAGTACTACTATTTCCCGGGCTGGCACCAGAGCGCCAGCTGGTTCTCGCTGCTGATCAACCAGGCGGTCTGGGATGAGTACAGCGATGAGCGCAAGGCGCAGTTCGAGACTGCCTGTCGCGCCACGCTGCAGTGGGCCATGGCCGAAGCGCCGCCTGAGCAGGTGCGGACCATCCATGAGCTGGAAGAGAAGGGCGTTGAAGTACGTCGCTTCCCGGATGAGGTGCTCGACGCCCTGCAGCAGTCGTGGGTCGAGGTGCGTCGGGAAGAGATGGAAAATAACCCGGCCTTCGCCAAGGCGTATCGCTCGCTGATGGAGCACGCCGGCCTGATCGATGAATGGTATGAGCTGCAGGCCATGCCGCCGATCATTCCGCTCGAAGAAGGGGATAGCTGATGACGCGCGCCACTCTCGCGCCCTGGCGTGAGCGTGGCGCGGCCGTGTGCGCCGCCCTGGGCCGACCGCTGGTCGGCCTGGGGCTGGTGGTGGGCCGCATCTCCAGCTGGCTGCTCTTGCTGGTGATGTTGGCCGTCCTCACGACCGTGCTGCTCAACGCCCTGGGCGTCAATGAAATCGGCCGCTGGGATACCAAGATTCTGCTGTTCGGCGATGCCCTGACCATCAACAGCATCACCGAGCTGCAATGGCATCTCTTTGGCATTCTGACGCTACTCGGTGGCACCTATGCCCTGCATCACGACACCCATGTGCGGGTCGATCTGGTCTATCACCGTCTGTCTCCCCAGGGCCGTGCGATCGTCGATGTGATTGGGCATCTGCTGATGCTGATTCCCTTCTGCCTGCTGATTGCCTGGCTCTCCAAGCATTTCGTGACCATGTCCTATATCTCTAACGAACAATCCAACTATGGCGGTCTCACCGACCGTTATCTGATCAAGGCGATGCTGCCGCTCGGGCTCGTCTTTCTGGCGGTGGGCGCGCTGGGCCAGGTCTTCGCCAAGCTTGCCGTGATCCTCGACCCGCGCAGCGCCGAAGCTGATTCCATCGCCGACGAAGGGGCGACCCATGGCTGAATTCTTGAGTGAATACGCCCTCGCACTGTTGATGGTCGTGACCCTGCTGGCGGGGATATTCAGCGGCTATCCGGTGGCCTTCCTGCTGGGCGGCCTGGGCATCATCTTCGCCTTCATCGGCGACATCCCCGTGCCGTTCCTGGGCACCGTCGGCTCGCGGATCTTCGGTGGGGTGATCGAAAACTGGCTGATGATCGCCATTCCGCTGTTCGTGTTCATGGGCCTGATGCTCGAGCGATCCGGGGTGGCCAAGCGCCTGCTGCTGACCCTGCAACGGCTCTTCGGGCGCACCCACGGTGGGCTCGCGGTCTCGGTGGCGATCCTTGGCGTGATCATGGCCGCCAGCACCGGCATCATCGGCGCCTCGGTGGTGATGCTGGGGCTTTTAGCGCTGCCGGTGATGATGAAGCAGGGCTACCGGGCCGAGATGGCCTGCGGGGTCATCGCCGCCTCGGGCACCCTGGGCATCCTGATTCCGCCCTCGATCATGCTGGTGCTGATGGGCTCGATCCTGCAGATCTCGGTGGGGGCGCTGTTCAAGGCGGCCCTGCTGCCGGGGCTGCTGCTCGGCGGGCTGTATATCGCCTACTTGCTGATCACCGCGCGGATTCGCCCGGACTGGGCGCCGCTTGCCGACATGAACGACGTCGACCCGACGCCGCTGCCGCTGGCGTTGCTGCGCGACCTGCTGGGCCCCTTCGTGCTGATCTTCGTGGTGCTGGGCTCGATCATGGCCGGCATCGCCACGCCCACCGAGGCCGCGGCCATCGGGGCACTGGGCAGCCTGCTGCTGGCGCTTGCCATGCGCAGCCTGGACTTTGCCACCCTGCGTGAGGCGGTGCGCGAGACCTCGCGTACCTCGGCGATGATTCTGTTCGTGGTCATTGGTGCCACCTGCTTCTCGGTGGTCTTCAAGCGCCTGGGCGGCGACTACATGATCGAAGAGCTGATCACCGGCACTGGCCTGGGTCCCTACGGCCTGATGCTGCTGATCATGGGACTGATCTTCGTACTCGGTTTCTTCCTCGAGTGGATCGAGATCAGCTTCGTGGTGCTGCCACTGGTCGCCCCGGTGGTCGAGGTGCTGGACTTCGGTTATGGGCTTTCCGGTCAGGGGCTTTTGGTGTGGTTCGCGATTCTGGTGGCGATCAATTTGCAGACCAGTTTCCTGACGCCACCCTTCGGCTACGCGCTTTTCTACCTCAAGGGCATCACCGAAGGTCAGGTGAGCATTCTGACCATCTATCGCTCGATCATTCCCTTCGTGCTGCTGCAGGTGACCGGGCTGGTGCTGTGCATGGTCTTCCCGGCGCTGGTGCTGTGGTTGCCGGGGCTGATGCCCTGAACCCGCCAATGAGCGTGAGCGGGCATGCGGTCGACCGGAGGACGGTTGTGAGGAACAAGGCATGCGCAAGCGGGTACTGATCGCCGGCGCCGACGAGATGCTCGACGCCTTGGCGAGGGTCTTCCTTGAAGAGGGGGCCACGGTGGCACTGCTAACGCCGGATGCGGCGAGCCTTGCATCGGTGTTGGATGGCCTGGGCGGCGAGCAGGCCGACCGCTTCGGCCTGGTGGCCGGAGATGGCGCGCTGGATGAGCTCTTGGGGCGGCTAGGGCGACTCGATGTGCTGGTTTGTGCCCCGCGGATGCTGCCTCCCGGCGAACCCCTCACCCGCAAGCTCGACGAGCAGGTGGTGGGGCCTTCGGGGCTTTTGCAGGTCGCCAGGGCCTGGATGCAGAGCCGTGGGGGCGGGCGGCTGGTTGCCGTCGCTCCGGACGGCGACAGCCAGGCGGCCAGCATGGTGCGTGAGGCCCTAGGGGCACTGGTGCGGCGTCTCGCCGATGGCGGCGGCCCGGCGATCCGCGTCAACCTGCTTTGCCCGAGAGGCGCCTCGAGCGCCGCGGTGGCCGACTGTGCTCGCTTCCTGGCGGGGGGCGCCGGGCGGGCCATTACCGGCCAGGTGCTGCGTCTATCGGATACCTGAGCGCCGCTACTGCCGGTCTTGCGGCCTTGCCAATCTCACCTCAAGCGCTAATGGCTGCCTCCAGGGGCCGGCAGGCTCCAGGCTATGGAGGTAGACTGCGTCGAGCGCATCCAGGGCTGGCCCCGGGATGGCGCTTGTCGCATGCTGTTCGCCATGACCATCCCGCTCGACATCTCTGATTCCATGACGCCTATCGATCCGCCAAGCCATGAGGCGTTCGCGGCCCTTCTTGGCCACCTCGCGGCCCGGCGCCACCGGGGCCTTCTGTGGATAGCCGCCCCCCAGGCCCTCGCCGTCTCCCGTGCCCTCTCGCTTTGGCAGGCTGCCGGTTGGGCCAAGCCCTTGTGGCTGGGTACGCCCCAGGCGAGCCTCGAGGCGGCGAGCATCGACCCTCTTCCTGCCGCCAAGGCGCGCACGCGGCTGGGCGGCGAGCACGACCTGGCGGTGATCGATGCCGTCTCTGCTCAGGCCGGTTTCGACCCCGAAGCCTTCGGCGCGGTTTCCGGCACCCTGCGTGCGGGTGGCTTATTGGTGCTGCTGACGCCGCCTGACTGGGGCGCCCGCCCGGATGGTGACTACGTCCGCCTTGCCGAGCATCCCTATCACGCCGAGGAGCTGAGCTCGCGCTATCTGGCGCGTCTCGCTCGGCTGCTTGCGGCCTCACCGGAGGTCGCGATCTGGCCGCCTGAAGGCCATCTGCATCTTGCCGAGCCGCTGGCAGAGGCGATAACCGTGTGGAGCGCGCCGGGTGCGTCGAGCGGTGACAACAGCCAGGCGCTACCCGAGGATGCCGACTGCGCTACTGCAGACCAGGCAAGAGCGGTTGAGCGCCTCGTGCGGCTGAAGCGCCGCCGCCCGCTGGTGCTGACCGCCGACCGGGGCCGGGGCAAGAGCGCGGCGCTGGGCATCGCCTGTGCCCGACTGCTCGCCGCTGGCGAAACGCAGATTCTGGTCACCGCGCCGCGTCCGGCGGCGGTGGAGGCGCTATTCGAGCGCTTGGCGGTGCTCTGTCCCAGTGGTCGGCGTCAGGCCAATGTGTTCTCTCTTGGGCCCTCTGAGGCTCCGGGTGAGGCGGCGGATTCGCCCAGCGTGCGCTTCGTTGCCCCGGATGCCCTGGTGGAAATGGCCCTGGCCGGCGAGCAGGGTGGCGCCGGTGCGCTGCTGCTGGTCGACGAGGCGGCGGCGATTCCCGCACCGCTTTTATCGCGGATGCTGGCCGCCTTCCCGCGGATCGCCTTCGCTACCACCGTTCACGGCTACGAGGGCTCGGGGCGCGGTTTTGCGCTGCGTTTTCGTGAGCACCTGGATCGCCAGACGCCCGGCTGGCAAGGCCTGCATCTGGCGACGCCGATCCGCTGGGCTGCCGATGACCCCCTGGAGCGGCTCACCGACAGGCTGCTGATGCTCGACGCCGAGCCTGACGAGGCAACATCAAAAGCCGAGCCTGACGAGGCAGAACCAAAAGCCGAGCCCGGCGAGCTAGATCAACAGGTCGAAACGGACGTCAACTCGACGGCAGCCGCAGAACTCTCGGTCGTCGAGTGCTGCCGGAACGTCCTGGCAGCCGACGAGCCGCGGCTAAGAGCGCTGTTCGGTCTGCTGGTCCAGGCGCATTACCGCACCCAGCCAAGCGACCTGCGCCGGCTGCTCGATGGCCCCGGTGGCCGGGTGGTGTGTCTGGGGGAGGCGCTGCCGAGGGCCGTGGCCCTGACCGTGGATGAGGGCGGCTTTGCGCCTGACTTGGCCGAGCAGGTGGCCCGCGGCGAGCGACGGCCTCGCGGTCATCTGCTGGCGCAGTCGCTGGCAGCCCACGCCGGCAGCCGCGAGGCGCTGACCTCGCGGATTCGGCGCGTTATGCGCATCGCCGTGGCCCCCGACGCTCGGCGCCTAGGCCACGGCCGAGCACTGCTGGCAGCGGAACTTGCCAAGGCAAGCGAGCAGGGAATCGACGTGTTTGGTGCCAGCTTCGGCGCCGAGGCCGGTCTTGTCAGCTTCTGGCAGCAAAGCGGTTTTCGTGCGGTGCGCCTGGGCCTGACGCGCGAGGCGTCCAGCGGCGAGCATGCGCTGATGGTCGCGCGGGCGACCAGCGCCCGTGGCGATAAGCTGCTCACGGAGCTCGCCGCGGGGTTCCAGGCGCTGTTGCCGAGCCTGTTGGCCTTCGAACTCAAGGAGTTAGACCCGGCACTGGCGGCGAGCTTGCTGGCCGAAGGGCCGGCGGACGAGCTTGATGATGCCATGCTTAGAGATATCGACGACGTGGCCCATGGGCACCGGGCACCGGCGCTGGCACGCCCGGCCCTGCAGGCGCTGGTGCGTCGCGGACTGGCGCTGCAACATCAAGGTGGCGATGCGGTGTCGTCTGATGAAGAGGCCTGGCTGCTGGTCGCCGTGCTTTTCCAGGGCCGAGATTCGGCCTGGCTGGCTCGGCGCCTCGGCTTGCCTGGCCGGCGCCAGGTGGAATCTCGGCTACGTCAGACGCTGGGTCGCTGGCGCCTGCTGTTCGCACTGCCCAAGGCAGACTAGAGGATAGCTGTGCCTCACGCTGGACGGAAATGGTCTGGCGGTGGCGGCGCAATGGGCAGAGCGCGCCCGGGGCTCAGTGACCGCCTAGAGTGATCAGTGGGTAGCCATCGACGGTGACCAGTGGCACGCCCCTAGAGTGGTGACGCCCCTCGCGAACGATTACCCGTTGTTCGATCACGCGGCTGCGGTCGTGATGCCAACGCGCCTGATGGTGTTTGCCATGGTGGCGGCGTTCGTGATGGCGATGATGATGCCTATCGCCATGACCGCGATGATCGTAGTCGTGGTGCCGATGAGCGTGGCGGTCGCGATCGGCCACGGCGGGGGTGACAAGGCCTAGGCCAAGCAGAAGGGGCAATATCAGTAAGAGAGAATGGCGCACGGTGTCGACTCCTGGATGGGGGAAGCTGCGCTCCCCTTACGTTATTGGCAGGGCTCCTGAGTCGCAGTATATCGGCGCCTTCTGGATAGTCGAACGGCGTTTCCTAATCTATGGCCAGCTTCCTCGCTCTCTTCACAATTCCCGCTCTCGAAGAGCCACTGGGGCTAGCTTCTGCGTTTGCGTTGATCATCGCCTGATAGCGGCCCTGAGCACCCATAAGCAGTGGCGCAGATACCAAAACGCCGCCCGATATGGGCGGCGTTGGTTCAACCTTTCTAAGTGATTCCCTGAGGGCAGGGATCAGCCGAGGTAGGCGTTGAGCATCCAGACGGTCTTTTCCTGCTCGCGGATGTAGTCACCCACCTGGGCGGCGGTGCCTTCATCATCGGCATCGGAGGCCAGGGAAAGAATCTCGCGCTGCAGGCCGATCAGCGACTGATAGCCCTGCAGGATGCCGCGTACGCAGGATGTGCCATCGTGGATGTCCTTGTCCTCGGCGATGTCTGACATCTTCACGTAGTCGCTGTAGGCGTGTACCGGTGTGTAGCCCAGGGTCAGGATGCGCTCGGCGACTTCATCGACCTTGAGCAGCAGGTCGGTGTAGTACTCCTCGAACTTGGTGTGCAGCTCGAAGAACTGGTTGCCCTTCACGTTCCAGTGATAGCCACGCACGTTCATGTAGAAGATCTGATAGTTGGCCAGCAGGGCGTTGAGGCGCTCGGCAAGCTGGTTGGCGCTGCTCTCGTGTAACCCGATGGCATTGGTATCGGTCATGGATACCTCCTTGATCTCAAATGAGTTTGTCTGGCTTTATCGTATGATGTCGCGCCGTGTCGCGATAACGAAATCTCGCCATCATCACCATAGTGCTGGTCTATGACATGCCGGCGACGGCGGCCGTTTTCAAGGTGTTGCTGATAAAGGCGTCGCGGTGCGCCGCCATGCCCTCTCTTTGCCCTGTTTGAAGGGCCTCTTATTGATTGCCGCTCAGCGTGTCGCTGACCAGGCCGCCAACAGGCGCGCCAGGCTGCCGGCGCGGTCGGCGAGCAGGGTCGGTGTGCGCTCCAGAGCTTCATCGAGGTTCATCGGGCCGTCGGCCAGGGCGAAGGCGGCGCTGATGCCCTCTGCATGGGCGGCCTGCCAGTCGTCACCGAGCTTTCCTACCAGCGCCACGACCGGGACACCCTTGGCGCGGGCGGCCCGGGCGATGCCGACCGGCGTCTTGCCGGCGAGGCTCTGGCCGTCGAGCTGGCCTTCACCGGTAATCACCAGGTCGGCGTCATCGAGCAGGGCATCGAAGCCCACCTGCTCCATCACCAGCGTGATGCCGGGGCGCAGCTCGGCGCCGAGGAAGGCGCGGGCAGCGAAGCCCATGCCGCCGGCGGCGCCGGCGCCGGGTAGCTCGCGATGATCGTCGCCTAACTGGCGAGCGGTGAGGTCGGCGAAATGGCCAAGTGCTGCATCCAGCGTTTGCACGTCGGCGTCGCTGGCGCCTTTCTGGGGGCCGAATACGGCGCTGGCGCCGTTCTTGCCCAGCAGTGGGTTGTCGACGTCCACCGCGGTCTCGACGGTGAGCTCTCTCAACCGAGGATCCAGGTCGCTGAGATCGAGGGTGGCGAGGTCGGCGAGTGCGGCGCCGCCCGCAGCAAGGGGCTGGCCCTGCGCGTCCAGCAGGCGTGCGCCGAGGGCCGTTAGCATGCCGGCCCCGGCATCGTTGGTGGCGCTGCCACCGATGGTCAGCAGCAGGCGCTCGGCCCCGGCATCCAGGGCGGCGAGAATCAGCTCGCCAACACCGAAGGTGGTGCTATGCAGGGCGCTGCGCTCTTGGCGTTCCAGATGCTGCAGACCGCTGGCTTCAGCAAGCTCGATGAAGGCGGTACGGCTTTCGGCCTGATAGCCCCAGGCCGCTTCCCGCCGCCGCCCAAGGGCATCCTGCACCTGGGTCAGGTGGCGTTTGGCGCCGGTGGCGGCGAGCAGGGCATCCAGGGTGCCTTCGCCACCGTCGCCCATCGGGCAACAGTGAGTCTCGGCGTCAGGTAGGGCCTTGAGAATGCCCCGGGCCATGGCCTTTGCAGCCTCGCGAGCGGAGAGGGCATCCTTGTAGCTGTCGGGGGCGATCAGGATCTTCATCGAGATTCTCGCAGTGGCGAAACGATGCAATGATCATCCTCGACGCTTGCGTAAAAGGCCACCCTCCTGCCGTTGACGGCTAACCACCGGCGCTGTCTACGCAATCCATCTGGCGTCATACACTATAAGGAGTAAGGCGGCGAAGCAGGTGCGGAGCATGGAGCGACACGGTGTGGGGAAAGGTTGGCTAGGCGTATCGAAACGCATCGGGGCGGTCGGGGTAGCCGGCATGCTGCTTGCTGGCTGTGCGAGCGGCCCGCCCCGGCTGCCGGAGCACTCGGAGCCGGCCGCTGCGGCCTGTCAGTGGCCGGCGCCCGAGGCGGGGACGTTTCGCTACCTGCGCCAGGTCATCGCCGCCCTCGAGTCGGATGATTTCGTGATCATCGAGTCCGAGGCCCAGCTGGGGCTGGTCACCGCCCAGCGCAGCCGGATACTCGCCGGTTATGGCATGCCCGGGTATCAGCCGCTGTTCGGGCTGTCGGGCTTCTTCGGGCTTGGCGGGCATCGCAGTGCGGGCATGGCGATCAATCTGAACCGCAGCTTCGGCGATGACCCCACTCAGGTCGAGCGGGTATCTGTGCTCGCCCGCGACGCTCGGGTCAGCGTCACGCGGGATCTTCAGATCGTCGAGGCCGACGGGCGCTTGCGCAGTGGTCGGGTGGTCGCCAGCGACGCCTTCTGTGGCGCGCTGCGTGAGGATATCGACCGCCTGGCCGATCTTGTGCCGCCAGGCGTCAAACCTGAGGAGCCTTTGCCATGAGCCTTGACCAAAGGGCGACACATCACGGATCAAGGCATCGCCTAACGCCCCGGTGGCTGGCGGTCGTCGTCCTCTTAATGGCAGGGCTCGCCGGCTGTGCCAGCTACTCAGGCCCGCCCGAGTCCCGCGATCTGGTGGTGGCGGCTTCGCCTCGCCAGGTGCTGGCTGAGGGGCTGACGGTGCTGATCGAACGCGGTTTCGTGATTCGCCATGCTGACCTGGACCTGGGTCGCCTGGATGCCATGCTGGCGACCTGGCCGGGCTATCGGCTGCGCCTGGATGCCCTGTCCACTGGCGACGGTGCGACCCGGCTATCGGTCAGTGGCTATCGCGGCCGCCAGCCGCTGGCGCCCGAGAGCCTCGATTCCTTGCTGGCCGAGCTGGCGGAAAGGCTGCCGTCGCAGCAATCAATCGGCCTCTGAACCCTGGCCATTCGTCCCGCATAACGAGTCCGTCTGATCTCCCCCAGGCTCGCTGAGCAAAGAGAGTGTTGCTTGGTGCCGCTCGGTCCTTGATCCTTGCGGCACTAGATTGCGGAGATAGACAGGTGAACAGACCATTCCTTTTCGTCCTGCCGCTGATGGCGCTGCTGTTGGGGCCGGTGGCTGACGCCCATGCCCATCCTCATGGCTGGGTCGATCTTGGCGTAACGGTGCAGTTCGACGACCAGAGCCGGGTCGTGGCGCTCGAGCAGCGCTGGCGCATGGATCCCTTCTACAGCTTGGTCTTGATGGAGGAGCTGGCCGCCGTGGAGACTGAGAAAAGCATGGAGGAGCGTCTCGACCAGTTGGGGCTCGAGATTCGCAATAATCTGGCCTCGCAGCATTATTTCACCGAGCTCTCCTACGATGGCCACTCGGTCCCATTAGGTGAGGTCCACGACTACAGCATCAGGCGCCAGGGGGGACGGCTGGTCTTCAGTTTTCTGTTGCCGCTGGACGAGCCGTGGAAGCTGGCTGGCGCGCCGCTGCGCTATCGAGTCTTCGATCCCAGCTATTACATCGAGGTGCTTCACGAGGCCAAGGACGAGACGCCACGTGCGGATGCCCTGACGCTGCGCGGTGCGCCCGAGGGGTGCAGCGGGCATATCCTTCCGGCGGACCCGGATCCGGCCAAGGTGGCGATGGCCGCACAGCTGGACGTGGACGAGACCGGTGAGCCTGGCCTGGGACGCTTCTTTGCCGAAACCGGAGAGATCGCATGCGAGCATTGATCGGCCAAAGCCCGGCCCGCTGGTTCGCTGTGGCCAGCGCGCTGGCACTGCTGGTTGCCGTGGTTTTATGGTGCTGGCAGGGCGGCATGCAGAACCTGATGCTCGATATCGTCGCCTGGCAGCGGGATCTGCATCGTCAGTTGACGCTTGCCATCACGGCACTGTCCGGTGCGCCGTCGCCGGCCACCTGGGCCGCGCTATTGAGCATCAGCTTTGGCTATGGGGTCTTTCATGCGGCAGGCCCAGGCCATGGCAAGGCGGTACTCAGTACCTATCTGCTCTCTCAGGGCGGCGCCTGGAAGCGGGCCCTGGCACTTTCCGCCGCGGCTTCACTGTTGCAGGGGCTGGTCGCCATCGTGCTGGTCGCGGTGCTGGTACACGGGCTTGGCTGGCTGACGCGCCAAGCCATGGGGTCCGTCGCCTGGGTCGAGCAGTTGAGCTTTCTGATAGTCATCGGGTTGGGGATATGGCTTTGCCTGAACGGGCTGCGGCGGCTGCGCCAGGCCAGAGCCGGGCAAGAGACGGTCGATCATTCGGCCGATCATCACGTGCATGACGACGCCTGTGGCTGTGGCCATGAGCATCATCTGGCTCCCGACCGGGTCGGCGACTGGCGCACGGCGCTGGGCACCGTGGTAGCGATCGGCATTCGCCCCTGCAGCGGCGGGGTGCTGCTGTTGGGCGCCGCCTCTCTGCTCGGGCAGTTCTGGGTCGGTGTGGCGGCGGTCATGGTGATGGCGGTCGGCACTGCCCTGACGGTGTCTTCACTGGCCCTGATCAGCGTGGTGGCTCGCGGCTGGGCCGAGCGGCGTATGTCCGCTCAGTCGCGGGATAGGCTGACGCCCGGGCTTGCCTGGGCGGCAATTGCCGGGGGGCTGGTGATCGTTGCGCTTGGCGCCTTGTTGATGGCGGGCGGCGGCACTTCGCCGAACGGCGCGCCGCTGCTCGAGGGCACCAGCGCTAAAACGGCCTCGCCCTTCGGCGGCTGAGCTCTATATGGCGGCTCAGCCTGGTGTGTCGGTTTAGTCTGGTGTGTCGGTTTCTAGCCCGCTTTGCGTCAGGCAGTCTTCCAGGCAAGCGCGCATCGCCGCTTCCTGGTCGGCGTCGTAGGCAAGGGCGCTGCCCTGTCCCCACACCGGCCCTGGCCAGGCATCGTCGCCCTCGTGGCGCACGATTACGTGCAGGTGCAGTTGGGGCACCATATTGCCGAGTGTCGCCAGGTTGAGCTTGTCGCCTTCCCGCGCGCTCATCAGCGCCTTGCCCAGCGCCGTCGCTTCCTTCCATAGCTGGGCCTGATCCGCCGTCGATAGCTCGTAGACCTCGCGGATATCGTCGCGTCGCGGCACCAGTACTAGCCAGGCGTAGCGGGCGTCATTCATCAGCCGCACCTGGCACAGCGGCAGATCGGTGATGAGCAGGGTGTCGTCGGCAAGCTGCGGATGCAGGGTGAAGTCGCTCATGGCTGTCTCGATGTGTGCTCTCGATGGGTGGCGGGGCTGAAGGGCGTGAATCGTGGAGGGTGGGGCCCGGGGCGGGCTCTCGCGCAATCGGCCGGAGATTGTCATGTATCACCGGGTCGATCAAGTGGTCCAGGCGACACGGGCGTTAAAGCCGCCAGTGGCGTTTTCTGGCGCTTGCCATGAGCCTGGCTCCTTACCGAGGGAGCCGCTTCCGTGGGGGTGAGTGGCATAGACTTGACTGGCGTTCTGCCCGGATAAGGCCGTAACCTATTAAGAGAAAGTCACAGCTCTGTGACGCAAACGGCGTGCGCAACTCGAGTCGGAGCGCCTAAGCTGGTTAACAGTCTTTTGAAAAAATGACAAAAAACTGAGCTGACGTGTCGACGTTGCGCAGCGGCTGATATGGGAGAACCATGATGAATGAAGTGACAACGCCCCAAGACGGTAGCGTGAGCGAGTCGCGCTCACGTATCCGTGCTCATTATGCGGCCGACGAGGCGGCGGTGCTGAGTGGGCTGGTCGAACGCATCAAGTTGTCGGAGGATGATCGCCGCAAGGTGGCCGAAGTGGGTGCCAACTATGTGGAACGGGTCCGCAAGGAAACATCGCCTTCGATGATGGAGGCGTTTCTCGCCGAATACGGCCTCTCGACAGAGGAAGGCGTCGGCCTGATGTGCTTGGCCGAGGCCTTGCTGCGCGTACCCGACGCGGAGACGATCGACGATCTGATCCACGACAAGATCGAGCCGTCCGACTGGGGCGCTCACTTGGGCAAGTCCTCTTCATCGATGGTCAATGCCTCCACCTGGGCGCTGATGCTGACCGGCAAGGTGTTGGATGATGATCCCAAGGGGCCAGTGCGGGCCCTGCGCAGCCTGGTACGCCGGATGGGTGAGCCGGTGGTGCGGACGGCGGTCGGCCAGTCGATGAAGATTCTGGGCCGTCAATTCGTGCTCGGTCAGACCATCCAGGAAGGCATGAAGAATGCTCGTGAGCTCGAGAAACAGGGCTACACCTATTCCTACGACATGCTGGGCGAGGCGGCGCGCACCGATGAGGATGCGGTGCGCTATTACGATGCCTACGCCAATGCCATCGCGGCCATCGCCAAGCAGGCCAAGGGCGATGTGCGCGGGAGCCCCGGCATCTCGGTCAAGCTCTCGGCGCTGCATCCGCGCTATGAATATACCCACCGTGAAACGGTGATGACCGAGCTGCTGCCCCGTGCGCAGGAGCTGGTGAGGCAAGCCGCCAAGGCCAATATCGGCTTCAATATCGACGCCGAGGAACAGGATCGCCTGGACCTGTCGCTGGATGTGATCGAAGCGCTGCTGGCCGATCCGAGCCTTGAAGATTGGAACGGCTTTGGGGTCGTGATCCAGGCCTATGGACGCCGCGCCGCGCCGGCGATCGAAGCGCTTTACGAAATGGCCGAGCGCTACGACCGCAAGATCATGGTGCGACTGGTGAAAGGCGCCTATTGGGATACCGAGATCAAGCTGGCCCAGGAAATGGGCGTCGACACCTTCCCGGTCTTCACCCGCAAGGTCAACACCGACGTCAGCTACATGGCCTGTGCCCAGATGCTGCTCGACTATCGTGACCGTATCTATCCGCAGTTTGCCACCCATAACGCCCATACCTGTGCCGCTATCGTCGCTATGGCGGGCGACGACAAGGACAGCTACGAGTTCCAGCGCCTGCATGGCATGGGCGAATCGCTGCACCACATCGTCAAGCAGTCGGAAGGCACCCACTGCCGGATCTATGCCCCGGTCGGTGCTCACCGTGATCTGCTGGCCTACCTGGTGCGCCGCCTGCTCGAGAACGGGGCCAACTCATCGTTCGTCAACCAGGTGGTGGATGAATCGATTCCCGCCAGCGAAGTGTCCAATGACCCGGTGGCCGAGATGCAGGGCCTGGGCGAGTCCATCTCTAGCCCGTCGATTCGCCAACCCGGTGAACTCTTCGCGCCGGAGCGCAAGAACTCCCGGGGTTACCGTATCAACGAGCCGGCCTCGATCCAGTCGCTGATCGCGGGCCGCGAGGCGTTCGCCGATACCACCTGGACCGCTGCGCCGATGCTCGCCGGCAGTCCGGCGCCGCAGGGACCTGGCCGCGATGCGCTGTCCCCCGCCGACGGCTCTCGCGTGGTCGGCAAGGTGTATGAGGCCACGCCGGAAGAGGTGGCATCGGCGCTCGACGCCGCCGAGGATGGCTTCCGCGACTGGTCTGGCCGGCCGGCGTCTGAGCGTGCCGCCGTGCTGCGCCGTATCGCCGACCTCTACGAGGAGAACTTCGCCGAGCTGACCGTCATCACGACCCGCGAAGCCGGCAAGATGATGTTCGATGGCATCGCCGAGGTCCGCGAGGCGGTGGACTTCCTGCGCTACTATGCCAACGACTGCGAGCGGCTGGAGACGGAAGAGCCCGGCAAGGCGCGCGGCATCTTCGTTTGCATCAGCCCGTGGAACTTCCCGCTGGCCATCTTCACCGGCCAGATCGCCGCGGCGCTGGCAGGGGGCAATGCGGTGCTGGCCAAGCCCGCCGAGCAGACGCCCCTGATTGCCGCCCGCGCCGTCGAACTGATGCGCGAGGCCGGCCTGCCGGAGGCGGCGCTACAGCTGCTGCCGGGCGATGGGCCGACCGTCGGCGGTCCGCTGACCAGCGATCCGCGCCTTGCCGGCGTCTGCTTCACCGGCTCGACCGAGGTGGCGCAGATCATCCATAAGGCGCTGGTGGAGAATGCAGGCCCCGATGCGGTGCTGATCGCCGAGACCGGCGGCCTGAATGCGATGATCGTGGATTCGACGGCACTGACCGAGCAGGCGGTGCGCGACATCCTGATTTCCTCCTTCCAGTCTGCGGGCCAGCGCTGTTCGGCCCTCCGGATGCTCTATGTTCAGGAAGAGGCGCGCGAGCGACTCCTGACGATGCTCGATGGCGCCATGGATGCGCTGGTGATCGGCGACCCATGGAACACCGACACCGACGTCTCGCCGGTGATCGACGCCGACGCCCAAGCCGAGATTTCTGACTACCTGGCGGCGCAGGAAAAGGCCGGCAAGGTGCTCAAGAAGCTGCCGGTGCCTAGCGAAGGCACCTTCGTCAGCCCGGCGGTCGTCGAAGTCGGCGGCATCGAGGATCTCGAACGCGAAATCTTCGGCCCGATCCTACACGTGGCCACCTTCAAGGCGCGGGATATCGACAAGGTCGTCGATGATATCAACGACCGGGGATACGGGCTGACCTTCGGTCTGCACACCCGTATCGATGACCGCGTTCAGCAGATCGTCGGGCGCATTCGGGTCGGTAACGTCTACGTCAATCGCAACCAGATCGGCGCCATCGTCGGCTCCCAGCCCTTCGGCGGCGAAGGCCTCTCGGGTACCGGACCCAAGGCCGGCGGTCCGCTCTACGTCAATCGCTTCCGCCGTACGGCGGCTGTCGAGCACCTAGAGGCACCCAAGGGTGAGGCCGTCTCTCTCGAGACGCTGCAGTCGGCCCTCGACGGCCTGGATGCGCGCAACTGGGCGGCGCGACCCGACCGTGTCGAAGTGCTGCGCAAGGTGCTCTCCGGCAAGGGCGGCGTAATTCGCAAGGCGCTTTCCGAGACCGCCGCGCTGGACATGACCCCGCAGACGCTGCCGGGGCCGACAGGCGAGAGCAACCGGCTGGCGATGTATCCGAAGGGCCCGGTGCTGTGTCTGGGACCGACCCTCGATATCGCCATCGCCCAGGCGGTGCAGGCCCTCGGCGTGGGCTGCCCGGCGGTGATCGTGGTACCCGGCGCGACTCAGGCCGTGCAGGCGCTTAAACAGGCCGGCGCCCCCGTCGCTGAAGTCGATGGCAGCATCGCGGCCGAGACCCTGACCAAGGTCAAGGGTATCGCCGCCGTGGCCGCCACCGGTGCCAGCGACTGGAACCGCGAGCTGCGCCTGGCGCTTGCCCAGCGCGAAGGCGCCATCGTCACGCTCGAGACGCAGACCATTGCGCCTGAGCGTTTCGCGGTGGAGCGCCATCTGTGCATCGATACTACCGCGGCGGGCGGTAACGCCAGCCTGCTGGCAACCGCCGAGTAACCCCCTAGGGGGCGGCCCGCTGGGTCGCTTCCCTGGGTTATACCGACGCCTTCCAGCGCTGTTCTATCTGACAAACTCGCCCGTATGTCGCCAAGGCGCATACGGGCGTTTTTGCATGCCTACCAGGCCCAGTCTCGCCTTGGGGCGATACGCTCCGTTGTCGTTTCGTGTCATGATTTGCTCCCCAGGTTTTTGGCGACAATGCCTAGCGGCTTCTCCGGGGCATTCTCTCGCGACAACCCCTAGCGACATTGCGCTCGTCACAGCGGAGGTGACATGACGGCATTCCCAAGCCTTTACGATGCCCTGGCCCTGATTGCCATTGGCGGCCTGGCCGGTTTCATTAACGTGCTCTCGGCGGGCGGCTCGATGCTGACCCTGCCGCTGCTGATGTTTCTGGGGTTGCCTGCGCAGGTGGCCAACGGCACCAATCGAGTGTCGATCGTCTTCCAGAGCCTGTCGGCGGTAGGCAACTTTCGCCGCGCCGGGGCCAGCCAGGTAGGGCTCAGCCTGCGTCTGGCGGTGCCGTCGGTGATCGGCTCGCTGCTCGGCGTCTGGCTGGCACTGCAGGTCAGCGATGCTCTCTTCGAGGCAGTGCTGGTCACGGTGATGGCGGCCAGTGCGCTGATGATGCTGCTGCCTCAGCCGCAGCTCGAGACCCGGCCGTTGACCCGCGAACGCCTGACGCCGCTGGTCTACCTGGCGATGTTTGCGATTGGTATATACGGCGGCTTCATTCAGGTCGGCGTGGGAGTGTTATTCATTGTCGTGCTCTACCGGTTATTGAAGATCGACCTGGCCCAGGTCAACGTCTTCAAGGTCTTTATCATCCTGATTTACACCTTGCCGGCGCTGGCGCTGTTTCTGTATCACGATCAGGTACGCTGGAGCTATGGCCTGCTGTTGGCGGTGGGTAGCATGAGCGGCGCCTGGCTAGCGGTGCGCGTCAATATGGGGCCTCGCGGGGCGCTATGGGTGCGCTGGCTGACGCTTGCGGTGATCGGGGCGATCATCGTGCGCCTGGTGGTGGGGTAGCGCTGCCGTCTCTTGCGAGGGAATATCTCCTTCTATCGTATTAGTACTATTGCATGGGCCTCGCAGTAAGATGGGGTGTGCGCTGTAAAGAGTGCTAATGTAGTAGCGATAGTTTGCGAATTTACCCATGCCACTCGATGAGGACATCACGATGACACGATTGATTGCTCTGACGCTCCTGACCCTGTTTTCCGTGTCGCTGCTGGCCGGCTGTAACACCATGCGCGGTGCCGGCGAGGACATCCAGCAGGGTGGCCAGGCGATCGAGGAAGCGGCCGAAAGCTAGGCCAAGTCTCGGTAGCGAATGCCATGGCGCTAGCGGTTAGCGGGGCAGTGACGGTTAGCGATAAAAAACGGGGCAGGCCATTGGCTTGCCCCGTTTGGCTGTGGGGCTTGGAAACCGGGTTACGTAGCGCTCTTGTTAGAGGCCTTGTGAGAGGCTTCTAGAGCCGCCTTGCGTTCGGCGTAATAGCTTTCCTGGGTCTGGCGCTCCTGCTCTTCTTCCTGCTTGCGCAGCTTCTTGCGCAGTGCGGCCTTCTCGAAGCGCAGCTGTTGGAGCGGAGTTTCCAGCGGTAGGGGCGCGACCTTGGCCGGCTTGCCGTTACTGTCCATGGCCACCATGGTCAGGTAGCAGCTGTTGGTATGGCGGATCACGCGTTCCTGAATCGACTCGGCGATCACTTTGATGCCGACTTCCATCGAGGAACTGCCGACGTGGTTGACCGATGCCAGGAAGGTGACCAGCTCGCCGACATGGATCGGCTGGGAAAACTTCACCTGATCCACGGAAAGTGTCACCACATAATGGCCGGAATAGCGGCTGGCACAGGCGTAGGCGACCTCGTCGAGCTTCTTGAGGATGGCGCCGCCGTGCACCTTGCCGCTGAAATTGGCCATGTCGGGGGTCATCAGCACGGTCATCGAGAGTTCGTGCTGGCGGGGTAGGTCGTTGTAGCTCACGGTGGGCTCCAGGGGATGGGAGTCAGAATGCTTGTTATGTCTCCCATCATAGCGTGACGCCCCCGTACACGGGTAGCTAACCCCTGGCGATGACTCCCGACGCCAGGGGCTTTGGAGGTCATGTGTGGCCTGGATAATGCCGCTGTTCGCCTCCTACAGGAAGGTCAACCCCAGCGCGATGATGGCGCCGCTGATGAACAGCTGGATCAGGCAGTAACCCATGATGTCTTTGGCCTTGAGGCCGGCGATGGCCAGCACCGGCAGCGCCCAGAAGGGCTGCAGCAGGTTGGTCCAGGCGTCGCCCCAGGCGACCGCCATGGCGATGCGCGGCACATCGGCGCCCAGCGCCGCCGCCGCTGGCAGCATCACCGGTGCCTGCACCGCCCACTGGCCGCCGCCGGACGGCACGAACAGGTTGACCACGCCGGCGCTGATGAACGACCAGAAGGGCAGCGTTTCGGCGCTGGCGAAGGAGACGAAGGCTTCCGACAGCGTCTGGGCCAGTCCTGACTGCACCATGATGGCCATGATGCCGGCATAGAAGGGGAACTGGATGACGATGCCGGCGCCACCCTTGATGGCTTCCTGAAGGCTGGCGAGCAGCCGGCGCGGCGTCTGGTGCAGCACGATGGCCAGGAACAGGAACAGGAAGTTGATCACGTTGAGGTTGAGCCCGCCGCCGCGCAGCACGAAGTGGTCAAGCAGGAACAGCAGGCCGGGTATGCCGACTAGCCAGGCCAGGGCGCGGCTGTTCTCGAGGCGCTCGGCCGGGCGGGTGATGCGCACGCGGGTTTCCTGATCTTCCTCCAACAGCGCCGGGTCGACGTAAACGCTCTCGTCTTCGCTTGGCAGCATCAGGCGGTTGACCAGCGGTACGCTGATCAGCAGCACGCCGACGATCGCCAGGTTGAACCAGGAAAAGATGGTCTCGGAGGTGGGGATCACGCCGATCTGCTCGACGGTGAAGTGCCCTTCGGTGGCGATGGTCAGCGGGATCGAGCCGGCGAGCCCGGCGTGCCAGATCAAGAAGCCCGAATAGGCACTGGCCACCAGCAAGCGATAGTCGACGCGGACCTGGCGAGCCAGCTCCTTGGCGAACAGCGCCCCGACCACCAGGCCGAAGCCCCAGTTGATCCAGCTGGCCACAAGGGACACCACGGTCACCAGCACGATGGCGCCACCGGCGTTCTTGGCCTTGCTGGCAAGCCCCGACAGTGCGCGCTTGACCGGCGGCGTGTTGGCGAGCATGAAGCCGGTGATCAGTACCAGCAGCATCTGCATCGAGAAGGTCAGCAGGTTCCAGAAGCCGTCGCCCCAGAAGCGCAGCACCTCGAGAGGTGTCTGGCGCTCGACCGCGATGGCCGCGACGGCGGCGACCAGCGTCAGCAGTAGCACGAAGATATACGGATCCGGCAGGTAGCGCTCGACCAGCTTGACGGCCGGCCGCGAGAGAAACTTGAGCATGATCGTGGTCTTCTCGTGTGTGTGAAGTTAGCGAATTAAGAAAATCCGATACACCACGTTAGCGGATTGTGCCGCGAAGGGACTATCGACCATGGTCGCCCCCGGCGATCCATACATGGCGACGATAATGGAGGTAATAGGCGCCCAGCGTCGCCGAGCGCACCAGCATGAAGGCACTGAAGGCGAGCCACAGCCCGTGGTTGCCCATCGGCTGGGTGAGCCACCATAGCGGCAGGTAGGCAGCGAGCCCGACGAAGATGCTGTTGCGCATCTCCCGGGTGGCCGTGGCGCCAATGAAGACGCCATCCAGCAGGTAGCTCCATACCGCGAGCAGAGGCATCAACACCATCCAAGGCAGATAGACGGCCGCCGTGGCGCGCACTTCGGGCAGGTCGGTCAGCAGGGCGATCAATGCCTCGCCGCCCAGCGCGAAGGCCAGCATGGCCGCGGCGGCGATGGCCAGCGAGAAGCGTCCGGCGCTGCGCACCGCGGCGGCGAATTCGTCCCAGCGCGCCCGGCCTACGGCACGCCCGGTCAATGCCTCGGCGGCATGGGCGAAGCCATCCAGGCCGTAGGAGGTAAGCATGATGAACTGCAAGAGGACCGCATTGGCCGCCAGCACCGTATCCCCCTGGCTGGCGCCCTGGGCGGTAAAGAAGGCCGTCGCGAACAGAAGGCCCAGTGTGCGCAAGAACAGCTGAGCATTGACCGCGAACAGCGCCTGGTAGGCATTGAGGGCGATCAGCCGCGCGCGGTCGAGCTGCCCGCCCAGGACGCCGAGCTGGCTTCTCACCAGCCATAGGCCTGCGCTCAGCGCCGTGTAGTCGGCGATTACCGTGGCCCAGGCCACGCCGTCGCTGGTCATGCCTAGTCCCACCACGAACCACAGGTCGAGGGCGATATTCACACTGTTGGTCAGCACCATCAGGATCAGGGTGACCCGGGAATTCTGCTGGCCGAGAAACCAGCCGAGAATCGCGTAGTTGGCAAGCACCGCAGGCGCGGAGAGGATGCGAATGCCGGCATATTCGTGGGCGAGGGCGGTGGCCTCGTCGCTGCCGTCGAGCAGCATGAGGCCCAGCTTGATCAGCGGCGTCGAGAATAGAATCAGCCCGGCGCCGATGACGGCGGCCATCACCAGCGACTGGCCGAGCAGGGTGCGCACCTCGGTATCGTCTTCGCGGCCGACCGCCTGGGAGGTCATGCCGGTGGTGCCCATGCGCAGGAAGCCAAAGCCCCAGTAGAGAAAGCTGAACAGGGCGGCGCCCAGCGTCACCGCCGCCAGATAGCGGGAGTCCGGCAGGTGGCCGACCACCGCGGTATCGACCAGTCCCAGCAGCGGGACGGTGATGTTGGAGAGGATGATCGGCCAGGCCAGGGGCCAGATGCGCGGTGCAGCGGTGCGTTGAGTGGACAAACCGTTTCCTCGGTCGAGCGAGCCAGTGGGATGGCAACATACAAACGCTGTCATGCTTCAATCCTGACAGCATACCTTGGTGGTCGGCGGACAAGCCCGGTCGTCCGCCAGGTGGGCAACCCTACTACACTGCGGGTAGCGCTATCATTCGTAACGCTGACTGACACGAGGAGCGACTCAGCATGCACAAACTCAGGACGGTACCCGGTGTAATGCCCGCATTGATGGCCGTGGCACTCCTGCTAGGCCCTATTCTCGTCGGTCCTATCTTCGGAAGTGGAGCGGCCCAAGCGGCCCAGCCAGTGCAGGAGCGAGAGCCAAGCGGCGGGGCGATGGTCGCGGATGCGTTGGTGGCCCGGCCGCTGCTGGCGTTGGCCACCGTGGGCGGAGCCGCGGTGTTTCTGGTGTCGCTGCCGTTTTCGGCGCTCGGCGGCAATGTCGATGACGCAGCCAGAACGCTGGTGGTGGCGCCCGCCGAGGCAACCTTTCGGCGCTGCCTGGGGTGTCGTATCAGCAAGCGGCGCGACGAGCTCTAGCCGCTAGGCAATGTCTGAAAAGTACTGCGCTCGCCCATACGGCGTTAAAAATCGGCTCAAGATGCTCATTTACACCCCGTAAACTCCGCTCTTTCGCC
>NZ_FNCI01000021.1:12883-43546 GCF_900100755.1 Onishia taeanensis | reverse complement strand
CCCGGCATGAGCTGTCAGGGCTGCGTCGCGACCATGCGCAAGGCCATCCAGGCAGAAGATCCGGACGCCGAGGTCAGCGGCGAGCCCGGCGAAAAGCGCCTCGAAGTCACGACACGCCTCGACAGCGAGCGAGTGGATGCACTGCTCGAGGAAGCCGGCTATCCCGCCGTGGAGTCTCCAGGCGCGACCCATCAGTCGGAGGATAACGGCGCGACAACGCCGCAGGCAGATACCACACCAGAGGCAAATCAAGCGCCAGAGCCGGAAGCGCCCGCACCCGACAACTCCGGCAGCGTGCGGCTATCGCTCTCCGGCATGACCTGCGCCAGCTGCGTGAAGAGCGTGCAGCAGGCGCTTGAGCGCACTCCGGGCGTCACCGCCGCCGAGGTTAACTTCGCTAGCCACACCGCTCAGGTGCGTGGCAGCGCCAGCGCCCAGTCCCTCGTCGAGGCCGTGGAGAGCGCAGGCTACGGCGCCTCGCCCATCGAGGACCTGCGCCAGGCCGAGGCACGGCGCGCCGAAAACGATCGACAGGCGTACCGGCAGCGCCGCCGCGGCAGCCTAATGGCGCTGGCCCTGGCGGTGCCGCTGATGATCGCCATGTTCTTCCATCATCCGGTCCTTAGCGGCGCCGAGCGGAGCGTCTGGGCGCTGATCGGACTCGCGACGCTGGGCGTGCTGGCGGGACCAGGACGGCACTTCTTCATCAGTGCCGCCAAGGCCCTGCGCCACCACGAAGCCAACATGGACACCCTGGTAGCCATGGGCACCGGCACCGCCTGGCTGTATTCGATGACGGTGGTTGCCTTCGCCCCCTGGCTGCCCAATGCGGCGCATAACCTCTATTTCGAGGCCTCGATCATGATCGTAGGGCTGATCCTGGCTGGAAACGCCCTGGAGCTTCGTGCCCGAGGCCGCACCAGCGAGGCCCTGGGTCGGCTACTCGACCTGCAGTCCAGCACCGCTCGGGTGATTCGCGATGGCGAGGAAGTCGATATCGACATCGATGCCGTACGCACGGGCGATCGCATTCGCGTACGCCCCGGCGAACGCCTGCCGGTGGATGGCGAGGTCGAGGACGGCGAGAGCCACGTCGATGAATCCATGCTTACCGGCGAGCCGCAGGAAGTCGCCAAGGCGGCGGGTGATGAAGTCAGCGCCGGCACCGTCAACGGTCGCGGCAGCCTGATCTATCGCGCCACCCGGGTCGGCGCCGACACTCGCCTTGGCCGCATCACCGATCAGGTCGCCCGCGCCCAGGGCTCACGCCCGCCGATCGGCGCCCTGGCCGACCGGGTGGCCGGCGTCTTCGTGCCTACGGTGATGATCATCGCCGTCGTCACGGCCTTGGCCTGGTTCAATCTGGGCCCAGAGCCCCGAGTGCTGCATATGCTGATCACCGCCACCGCCGTGCTGATCATCGCCTGCCCCTGCGCCCTGGGGCTCGCCACGCCGCTCTCGACCATGATCGGGGTCGGCAAGGCCGCCGAGCACGGCGTACTGATCAGAAACGGCGAGGCGCTGCAGCTGGCCAGCCGCCTGACCACCCTGGTGGTCGACAAGACCGGCACCCTCACCGAGGGCAAGCCCCGCGTCACCGACGCCCACGTTTTTTCTGACACGGGCCTCGATGCCCGAAGCGATGAGTCCCAGGGCGATGAGTCCCAAAACCATGAATCTCAGGCGCTGAGTCTCGTCGCGGGCCTCGAACAGGGCTCCGAGCATCCGCTGGCCGCCGCGCTGCTGACCCACGCGGCAGAGGCCGGCGCGCGCCCGCAGGCGGTCAAGAACTTCACCAGCGTCACCGGCGGCGGCCTCAAGGCCACCACCGAGCAGGGCCAGGCCCTGCTGCTAGGCAATACTCGCCTGCTCGAGGATGAAGGAATCGACCTGGCACCTGGCCAGGCGATCGTCGAGCGGCTCGAAGGCCAGGCCCGTACCGTCGTGCAACTGGCCGTCGATGGCCGGCTCATCGCGGTATTCGGCATCAGCGACCCGCTGCGCGAGGACAGCCGGGCGGCCGTTGCCCGCCTGCAGGCCGACGGGCTCAAGGTGGTTATGCTGACCGGTGACAATGCCCACACCGCCGAGGCCATCGGCCGCGAGGTGGGCATTGATGAGGTGCGTGCCGGGCTCCTGCCCGAGGATAAGCTTGCCGAGATAAAGCGCCGCCAGGAAGCCGGCGAAGTGGTCGGGATGGTCGGTGATGGCATCAACGACGCCCCGGCGCTAGCCCAGGCAAGCGTCGGTTTCGCGATCGGTCAGGGCACCGACGTGGCCATCGAAAGCGCCGGCATCACCCTGATGCGAAGCTCGCTTGTCGGCGTGGCCGATGCCATCGAGATCAGTCGCGCGACCCTTGCCAACATCAAGCAGAACCTGTGGGGGGCCTTTGGCTACAACAGCCTGTGCATTCCGATTGCCGCAGGCGTGCTCTACCCCGCCACCGGCTGGCTGCTGTCACCGATGATTGCGGCGGCGGCGATGTCGCT
Source organism: Onishia taeanensis (assembly GCF_900100755.1). GTDB lineage: Bacteria > Pseudomonadota > Gammaproteobacteria > Pseudomonadales > Halomonadaceae > Onishia > Onishia taeanensis. Next base: position 41,054 of record NZ_FNCI01000021.1, on the reverse strand, counting down.
GTCCTCGGTCACGGTGGTCGCCAACGCCAATCGCCTGCGCCGCTTCAGGCCGTCCGTCAGGGCAGCTTCTGCCTCGCAAGCAACGCCAGGCACCGATACCCACTCCCAGGAGGTGCGCTCATGACGCTACTCGTGAATCTTGGCGGCATCGCCCTGATCGGCGCCATCGTCTGGTGGTTCTGGCTCGGTGCCTAATCGAGTACTTAGTCGAGTGCTTAACCGAGCCCAGACGCCTGCTCAGCTCACCCCGATATAGCGCCCGGGCTTGTGGTTGAGGCCGATAATCAGGTTCATGATGACCGCGCCCAGCACCGACAGCGCGATGCCGTTGGGCTCGAGTACCAGGAAGGACAGGCCCAGGATCAGCATATCGACGCCGAGCTGCACATAGCCCGCACGCCAGCCGAAGCGCTCCTGCAGATAGAGTGCGAGGATATTGATGCCGCCAAGGCTGGTGCGATGACGAATCAGCACCAGCAGGCCGATCCCCAGCAGGCTGCCACCGATCACCGCCGCATAGACGGGGTTCAGCGACGCGATATCGACCCAGCCAGGCGTCAGAAAAGCGAAGAGCGACAGCAGCGCCGTGGCGATGAAGGTACGCAGGGTGAAGGACCAGCCCATGCGCTTGATCGCCAGATAGTAGAAGGGAAGGTTGATCACAAAGAACATGCCACCGAAGCCGAGCCCGGTGACATATTCCGCCAGCAGCGCCAGGCCGGCGGTGCTGCCGGCGAGCAGCATGGCCTGGGAGTAGAAGGTCACCCCGAGCGCCACCAGTAGCGTCCCAAGCAGCATCGCCAGGACGTCCTCGTGTGGCCGGTGGGGGTCCAGGGGCAAATCCTCGGGCGCGACGTCTTCAAGGTCCGGACGCGCATCCTCAGCGCTCTCCCCCGCCCCGTGGCTTGCCTGCGCGCCGTCGTCTTGCGGCGCGGCCGCAATCTCTTCGTCGTCCAGGCGCTGTGATTCCCTACGCTTATCGCTCATTGGCGGCCTCCTCGGCCAGGTCATCCAACAGGAACAGGGGCGAATCAGGCCGGGCTCAGCGGCTCGGCATGCTCGACCATCAGTTGCAGCGACTCGCGACCCTTCCAGCGGTTGCGGTTGAGCTTGAAGGCGCAGCGCAGCCGGTCGCCGAGCCCGAAGGCCGGCACCTCGCCCGGGGTCAGGGCGCGGAACCAGATCGCCCGCACCGTGGTGCGGCCATGGCCGAGTTCCAGCATCAGATGGCTGCCGTCAGCGCCCACCGGGCGCAGCGCCTCGACGAGGAAGTCGCCCTCGAACAGCGGCGCCTCGAACTCGCGGCCGAAGGGCGCGAGGGCCGCCAGCTCATCAAGCGTCTCGAGCGACAGCTGCTCCGGGGACAGGGCGCCGTCGGTGTAGACGCAGGGGTAAAGCTCACGCTCACCCAGTTGCTCGCTCGCCGCCTGCCAGATCGCCCAGCGGAAGTCGTCGAGGCGCTCCCTGGGCAGGCCGATGCCGGCAGCGCCACGGTGGCCGCCGAAGCGCGGCAACGCCTCCGGGGCCAGATCGTGGGCGCGCTGCAAGGCATCACGCAGGTGCAGACCCTCGATGGAGCGCCCTGAACCGGTCAGCATGCCGGCGGTCGCCGCCGGGGTCAGCACCAGCGCCGGGCGGCCGAAGGCCTGAACCAGCCGTGACGCGACGATGCCCTGCACTCCGGCATGGCCGGTCTCCAGGAACACCACCAGCGCCGGCACGTTATCGGCAAGCTGGGCGCTCGCCAGGGCCTTGGCTTCCTCGGCCATCTCGGCCTCGATGGCCTTGCGGGACTGATTGTCCTGGTCCAGCACCTCGAGGTGGCGCGCCGCCGTGGCGTCGTCGGCCGCCAGCATGAAGTGCAGCGCCGCATAGGGATCATCAAGGCGCGAGCGGGCATTGATGCGCGGCCCCATCTGGAAGGCCAGGGTCTCGGCGTCGAAGGGCACGCTGTCCGGGCCCAGACGCGCGGCCATGGTCCGCCAGCAGGCGGCTTCCATGCGGTTGATCAGGGTCAGGCCGTGGTTGACCACGGCGCGGTTGGCCGCACTGCCGCCCAGCGATACGCAGTCGGCGACGGTACCCAGCGCCACATAGGAGAGCCAGGGCGAGAGCTTGGGGGTCGAAGGCGACAGCGCTCCCCAGTCGATCAATACCTGACGGGCCAGTGACATGGTCAGCCAGGCCACCATGCAGCCGGCGATGGTCGGGTCCGGATAATCGCAGTCGTCCCGGGTCGGGTTGACGGTGGCATAGGCCGAGGCCGGCGGCCCCTCCTCGGGCAGCGCATGATGGTCGGTCACCACCACCTCGAGCCCCGCCTCCTTGAGCCTGGCGATACGCGGCTCGTCGGAGCTGCCGCAGTCGGCGGTGATCACAAGCCTCGGGCCCGGCGACAGGCGCAGGGTGCGCTCGACCAGCGGCAGGCTGATGCCGTAGCCATCGTTGATGCGGTGACCGATCAGGCTGTGCAGGCGCGACTCCGGCACCCCGAACAGCTCATTGAGCGTGCGCCTGATCACCACGTGCGAGGTGATGCCGTCGACGTCATAGTCGGTCAGGATGCCGATATGCTCGCCCTCGACCACCGCCTGGGCGATGCGCTCGGCGGCGCGGCGTGCGTCCTTGAGCCGTTCAGGATGCGCCAGATGGCGAAGGCTGGGTGTCACCAGGGGGGCGATGTCGCCTCGATAGCCGGCCAACCGTCCGGCCAGCACCCGCGCCTGCAGCTCGGTCAGGCCCTCGGCCTGGGCACGGGCATAGAGCGCCTCGTCACGCGGGCGCGGCTCGATGCGCGGGCGAAGCGAGTCGGCAGGGGCGGTCGAAAGCGAGGCGGATTCCACGGCGGCTCCTCAGGAAGGCAGGGTGTTGGGACGAAAAACGCCCGGCGGACCGGGCGTCATGACGGCTTGATGCGAGTGGCTCAGCGACGCTGGTCGGCGACGAAGCGCTGCACCGCTTCGAGCTCGGCGGGCAGCACCGCATAGCGCTCCTCGCGCTCGAGCAGATCGTCCATGTGCGGCGGCAGCGGAACGCCCGGGAAGCCGGCCTTGACCACCGCATCGGCGAACTTCGCCGGGTGGGCGGTCGCGAGCGTGACCATCGGTGTGCTGGCATCGGCCCGCGCCCGCTCGGCCGCCCGATAGCCGGTGGCGGTGTGCGGATCGAGGATCTCGTGAGTGCGATGGTGCGCCTCGCGAATCACCTCGAGGATGGTCGCATCATCGACGCTGTAGCTCGCAAACTTCTCGCGCAGCTTCTCCAACGGCGCCTCGGCAAGCGCCGTTGGCTCCTGCTGGAAGCGCTCGAGAAGCTCGGCCACGGCATTGCCGTCACGCTCGTAGGCATCGAACAGCAACCGCTCGAAGTTCGACGACACCACGATATCCATCGACGGCGCCAGGGTCGCCTCGAGATCGCGCTTGGAGAAGTCGTTGTCGGCGAGCGTGCGGTGCAGGATGTCGTTAGCGTTGGTGGCGATGATGAACTGCTTGACCGGCAGGCCCATCTGACTCGCCATATAACCGGCGAAGAGGTTGCCGAAGTTCGCCGATGGCACGCAGAAGCTAACCTCCCGCTGCGGGGCACCGAGGGCCACGGCCGAGGCCACGTAGTAGACGATCTGGGCCATGATGCGCGCCCAGTTGATCGAATTCACTGCCACCAGACGGGTGCCATTCAGGAAGTCCTGATTGGCGAAGCTCGCCTTGACCATCGCCTGCGCATCGTCGAAGTTGCCTTCGATAGCGATGTTGAAGACGTTGTCGGCCAGCACCGTGGTCATCTGACGACGCTGAACCTCGGACACCCGGTTATGCGGGTGCAGGATGAAGATATCCAGGTTGTCGCAGTGGCGGCAGCCTTCGATGGCCGCTGAGCCGGTGTCACCAGAGGTGGCGCCCATGATCACCGCGCGCTCTCCGCGCTTCTTCAGGAAGTGATCGAGCAGCCGGCCCAACAGTTGCAGGGCGACGTCCTTGAAGGCGAGTGTCGGGCCGTGGAACAGCTCGAGCAGAAAGTGATTGGCGTCGAGCTGATTCAGCGGCACCACGGCGTCGTGGCTGAAGGTCGCGTAGGCGTCCTTGACCAGGCCGCGGAAGGTGTCGTCGTCGATCTCGCCGTTGACGAACGGCTTCATCACCCGAAAGGCAATCTCGGCATAAGAACAACCGGCCATGTCGGCGAGCTCTTCCTTGGACAGCTGCGGGACGGTCTCCGGCACGTAGAGGCCGCCGTCGCTTGCCATGCCCGTCAGCACGACCTCTTCGAAGGACAGCGCGGGCGCCTGCCCGCGGGTACTGATATAACGCATCGTTCGATCCTGTGTGCGTTCCCGGCCGCTCTTGGCGAGAGGCCAGGCACGTGGTCCAGCGCACGATCAGGCCCAACCCTCGTGGTGACGGCCAGGCCTGCCGATTGTCGTTGTTAGGCGTCCTCGTCGAGGGTCTCGACGCGGATACGGGTCACCGAACCGGCGATATCGGCCAGCGACTCGAGCTGACGAATCACCTCGTTCATGTGCTTCTCGCGGGTGCGATGCGTCAGCAGGATGATCGGCACCAGCTCGCCTTCGATGGCTTCCTTCTGGATGATCGCCTCGATGGAGATGCCCTGCTCGGAGAGGATCGTCGCCACCCGTGCCAGCACGCCGGGACGGTCGACCGCCAACAGGCGCAGGTAGTAGGCGGTGCTGATCTCTTCCATGGGCAGGATCGGCAGATCGTTGTCGCTCTCGCCGATGCCACTGAAGGCCAGGTAGGGCACCCGGTAGCGGTGCTCGGTGCTGATGTCGCGAGCCACGTCGAGCAGGTCGGCGACCACCGCCGACGCGGTCGGCTCGGCACCGGCGCCCGCGCCGTAGTAGATGGTTGGCCCAACGGCGTCGCCCATCACCTCGATGGCGTTCTTGACCCCGCTGACGTTGGCCAGCAAGCACTCCTTGGGCACCAGCGCCGGGTGCACGCGCAACTCGAAGCCAGCCTCGGTGCGCTTGGAAATGCCCAAGTGCTTGATCACGTAGCCGAGATTATCGGCCTGCTCGACGTCGTCGAAGGTGATCCGCGAGATGCCTTCGGTGTAGGCCTTGTCGAACTGCAGCGGCACGCCGTAGGCAATGGAGGCCAGAATGGTCAGCTTGTGCGCCGCATCGATGCCTTCAACGTCGAAGGTCGGATCGGCTTCGGCATACCCCAGCGCCTGCGCCTCGGCCAGCACGTCTTCGAAGGCGCGGCCTTCATCACGCATATGGGTGAGGATGTAGTTGCCGGTGCCGTTGATGATGCCGGCCAGCCATTCGATGCGGTTGGCACCAAGCCCCTCGCGCAGCGACTTGATCACCGGAATGCCGCCGGCCACCGCCGCCTCGAAGGCCACGATGACGCCCTTTTCGTGGGCCGCCTGGAAAATCTCGTTGCCGTGCACCGCAATCAGCGCCTTGTTGGCAGTGACCACGTGCTTGCCGTTTTCGATGGCGGTCAGCACCAGCTCTCGGGCCACTTCATAACCACCAATCAGCTCGACCAGTACGTCGACATCGGGATTATGGGCCACCTCGAAGACATCGTTGGTGGTCTTGACGCCGGTGGTATCGCAGTCAGGATTTTCGCGACGCATCGCCACCTGCTCAATCACGATCGGGCGACCGGCCCGACGCGCGATTTCATCGGCGTTGCGCATCAGTACATTGAACGTACCGCCACCCACGGTGCCCAGACCACAGATTCCCACTCTGACCGATTTCAACGTTTTGCTCCCTTTTACAGATACTCGATTGTTCGCATTGTCGACGTCGCGGCGTCAGAACGACCGCGAATGTGGCCGCCAGACCGCCCAGACGCTCAGTTTTCAGCCATTCAGGTCCAGCATTTCCGCCAGCCGCTCGGCCGGCACGTAGCCCGGCACCAGGCGCCCGTCAGGCATCACGATGGCCGGTGTGCCCTGCACGCCCAGTTCCATCCCCAGATGATACTGTGACTCGACCAGATTGTCGCAATCGGGGGCGATATCCAAGGCCTCGCCACGCTTGGCGGCGCTCATGGCTTCGGCCGGATTCGGCGCGCACCATACCTGGCTCAGCAAGCGAGCACCCTCCGAGCCGGCACCGGCCCGCGGGAAGGCCAGGTAATGCACGGCAATGCCCATCTCGTTAAGGGCCGGCACTTCCTCGTGCAGGCGCTGGCAGTAGGGGCAAGTGGTATCGGTAAAGACGTAGATCGTCGCCTTCGGCGCTGCATCGCTGCGGAAGATCACCTGTTCACTGTCGGGCACCTCGGCAATACGCGCGGCACGCTGGGCGTTGCGGGATTGCTCGCTCAGGTTCACCAGGCCATCGGCGCCATTCTTGTAGATATCACCAACGACGAAGTGCTCGCCGGAGGCATCGCTGTAGAAAGACTCACCGTTGGCCAGATGCACCTCCCAAAGTCCCTGGACGGGGGTATCCAGCACCTGCTCGACCGGCATCGACTCACCGTTGACGGTGAGGCTGTCGGTCAGGGCCTGGGGGGGCGCCGCCATGGCCTGGGCGGTGAAAACGCAGGCCAACAGGCCCGTGGCGGTAAGCAGCAGTCGATTCATGGTCAACCTCGAGGATGATGGTCAGCATGCAGCGTCTCCAGGCGAGCCTGGGCCACATGGGTGTAGATCTGGGTCGTCGACAGGTCGCTATGACCCAGTAACAGCTGTACGACACGCAAGTTGGCCCCATGATTCAATAAATGCGTGGCGAAAGCATGTCGCAGGGTATGTGGCGACAGCGGTTTGCCGATACTGGCGGTGCGCGCATGCGCCCTGACGCGATGCCAGAAGGTCTGGCGAGTCATGAAGCCATCGCCACGACCGGGGAACAAGGGGGGCCTGGTGATATCGCGCATCAGCGCCCCGCGTCCGGCCCGCAGGTAGCGCTCGAGCCAGGCGATCGCCTCTTCGCCCAGCGGCACCAGCCGCTCCTTGTCGCCCTTGCCCAGCACCCGCACCACGCCCTGGCGCAGGTTGACCGCGTCGGTGGTCAGGCCCACCAGCTCCGATACCCGCAGGCCTCCGGCATAGAGCACTTCGAGCATGGCGCGATCACGCAGCCCGAGGGCGGTGTCGGTATCCGGCGCCTCGAGTAGCCGTTCGACCTCGTCCTCGTCGAGAGTGCGAGGCAGGCTTGGCCGAACCGGCGGCAGGCGCACCTCGGTGAGCGGGTCGGTATCGATCAGGCCCTCGACCAGTGCCCAGCGGTAGAAGCGGCGCAGGCTCGACAGCAGCCGAGCGTTGGAGCGCAGCTGATAGCCGCCGTCACGGCGCGCGTCCAGCCAGTCGGGCAGGGCCTGGGGGGCGGGCTCGAGCAGCGACTCATTGCGCTGGTCCAGTCGCTCGGCCCAGGCGGCCAGATCATGGCGATAGGCGGCCAGGGTATTGTCGCTGGCCCCCTGTTCGAGCCACAGGGCATCGAGGAAGCGCTCCTGCAAGGTCTCGGTCTGATCGCTCATTCAGCGCCCCATGCTAGTGACCCGCCCAGACACGACGAAACCCCGCCCCGCGCAAGCGGTGACGGGGTTTCGACAGGAAGCATCTCCCGGCTTAGGAGAGCTTTTCCTTGATGCGTGCGGACTTGCCGCTGCGCTCGCGGAGGTAGTACAGCTTGGCCTGGCGCACGTCACCACGACGCTTGACTTCGATGGAGTCAACCAGCGGGCTGTAGGTCTGGAAGGTACGCTCGACGCCAACGCCGTGGGACACTTTGCGCACGGTGAAGGCGGAGTTCAGGCCGCGGTTGCGCTTGCCGATGACGACGCCTTCGAAAGCCTGCAGACGCTCGCGGGTGCCTTCCTTGACCTTGACCTGAACGACAACGGTGTCGCCCGGTGCGAAGGCCGGGATTTCCTTGGCCATCTGCTCGGATTCGATCGCCTGGATCACGGAATTCTTGCTGCTCATTGCTAGCTCCTCGATAACTTGTATCGCCTTCGGCTTGAGCCGTCGGCGGTGATCCCGACGCGAATCCTTGAGGATGGCGCGGGAATCGCTCTGTGTATGACGCAGGGGCACGGCATGCATGCCTCAAGCCTTTTTCAGGAAGGCTCCTGCACCTCCGCCTTGCTGGCGTATTCCTCGATGAATTCATCGAGCAGTGCCTGCTGGTCAGTCGCCAGGGTCCTGCCTTCGAGCAGGTCAGGGCGCCTGAGCCAGGTGCGGCCCAATGACTGCTTCAGCCGCCAGCGGCGAATCGCCGCGTGGTTGCCGCTGAGCAGCACGTCCGGCACCCGTCGCCCGTCGATCTCGTCGGGGCGGGTATAGTGCGGGCAGTCCAGCAGGCCATCGTTGAAGGAGTCTTCCTCCGCCGACGCCTGATGGCCCAGCACACCGGGCACCAGTCGGGCCAAGGCATCGACCATCACCATGGCGGGCAGTTCGCCGCCACTCAGCACGTAGTCCCCGATCGAGACTTCCTCGTCGATATCGGCTTCCACCACGCGCTCGTCGATGCCTTCATAGCGTCCAGCCACCACCACCAGGGGGCCGCTGTCGGCCAGCGCCTGCACGCCCGCCTGATCCAGAGGTCGCCCCTGTGGCGACAGGTAGATCACTCGGGCCGGCCGGCCGGCACTGCTCTCGGCCGTTGCCCGCGCCTCATGGATGGCTTGGCGCAGGGTATCGACCTTCATCAACATGCCTGGTCCGCCCCCGTAGGGACGATCATCCACCGTGCGGTGGTTATCGGTTGCATAGTCCCGGGGATTCCAGAACTCGAGCTCCAGCAACCCCTGTCTGACCGCCCGTCCCGTCACCCCATACTGGGTGATGGCATCAAACATCTCCGGGAACAGCGATACGACCCCAATCCACACGGCGTTTCTTCCAGGCCTAGCTCCTCTAGACTGCCCGCAGGCAGCGATCAAGGAGGGCGTCACCAGGACGTCTTAAAATTCGGGATCCCAGTCCACCGTCATGCGACCGGCGGCAAGGTCCACCTCGAGCACCACTTCGTCGGGCAAAAAGGGCAGTAACCGCTCTTTGCCGTCGGCGTCCTTGACGACCATCACGTCGTTGGCGCCGGTCTCGAACAGGTAGGCCACACGTCCCAGGCTCTCGCCATCCTGTGTGGTGACCTGGAGACCCTCCAGTTGGTGCCAGTAATACTCGCCCTCATCGAGCGGCGGCAGGGACTGCTTGGGCAGCAGGATCTCTGCACCGGCCAGTTGCTCGGCCTGCTCGCGCGACGTCACCCCATCCAGCTGGGCCACTAGGCCCTTGCCGTGCTGGCGCCCCTGGGCCAGTTTTCGGTCGACCAGCTTGCCGTCGAGCCGCAACTGCCACTCAGGGTAGTCGAGGATGCCGTCCATCGGGCTGGTGTATGAATACACCTTCAGCCAGCCCTTCACACCGTAGGTACTGGTCAGCTTGCCCAGCACCACGTGCTGGTCACTGCCGGCGCCTGTCGTTGCGTCTTGGGTCATGGCCATTACCACCTAATGCCGTACTCGAGTCCGCAGATCAGGCTCAGGCCTGTTTGCGGGCTTCCTTGACCAGCTCGGCGACGCGCGCAGAGACCTGGGCACCCTGTTCCTGCCACTGGGCGATTCGGTCCAGGTCGATGCGCAGACGCTCTTCCTGGCCGCGGGCGACCGGGTTGAAGAAGCCGACGCGCTCGATGAAACGGCCGTCGCGAGACTTGCGAGAATCGCTTACGGTCAGGTGGTAGAAGGGACGCTTCTTGGCGCCACCACGTGCCAGACGAATGGTAACCATTGCGTTATCTGTCCTTCGGTTGGAGTTGCTGAAAATTGGTCTTCGGCCGCGCGCTGTCGCGCGGTCCTGCCACGAAGACGCGACATTCTACGGAAATCGATGCCTCTTGGGAACCTTTTGTGTGCCAAGCGGCGATCATCGCCGCGGCAGGCCTCCCGGACCTCCCATACCACCGGGGCCACCCATGCCGCCGGGACCGCCCGGACCACCGCCGCCCATCATGCCCGACATGCCGCGCATCATCTTCTGCATGCCGCCTTTCTTGCCGACCTTCTTCATCATCTTCTGCATCTGCTTGTGCTGCTTCAGCAGGCGATTGAGATCGGGCACTTGCAGGCCGGCACCGGCGGCGATGCGGCGCTTACGCGAACCGTTGATGATCTCCGGACGACGGCGCTCCTTGGGCGTCATCGAGTTGATCAGCGACTCGAGCTTGCCGAATTCCTTCTCCGGGCCAGGGCCCTTGGCCATGTCGGCCATCTGCCCCATGCCCGGCAGCTTGCCCATCAGGCCGCCCATGCCGCCCATCTTCTTGAGCTGTTGGAGCTGGTCGCGGAAGTCCTCGAGATCGAAGCCGTCGCCCTTCTTGACCTTCTTGGCGAGCTTTTCGGCCTTGCCCTTGTCGACGGTGCGCTCGGCTTCCTCGATCAGCGACAGCACGTCACCCATGCCGAGAATGCGCGAGGCCACGCGATCCGGGTGGAAGGGCTCCAGGGCATCGACCTTCTCGCCCATGCCCATGAACTTGATCGGCTTGCCGGTGATATGACGCACCGACAGAGCGGCACCGCCGCGAGCGTCGCCATCGGCCTTGGTGAGGATCACGCCGGTCAGCGGCAGGGCCTCGTGGAAGGCCTTGGCGGTATTGGCGGCGTCCTGGCCGGTCATGGCATCGACGACAAACAGGGTTTCCTGCGGCACACAGACACGGTGAAGAGCCTGTATCTCGTCCATCATGTCGGTATCGACATGCAGGCGGCCGGCGGTATCGACGATCACCACATCATGGAACTGGATCTTGGCGTGCTTGAGGGCCGCCTCGGCGATCGCCACCGGCTGCTGAGAGGAGTCCGAGGGGAAGAAGTCGACCTCTACCTCACCGGCAAGTGTCTCCAGCTGGTCGATGGCGGCCGGACGATAGACGTCGGCGGAGACCACCAGCACTTTCTTCTTTTCGCGCTCGCGCAGGTAGCGGGCGAGCTTGGCCACTGACGTGGTCTTACCCGCGCCCTGCAGACCGGCCATCAGGATCACCGAGGGCGAGCCCTTGAGCGACAACCCTTCGTTGCCGTCGCCCATGATCGCCTCGAGTTCCTGCTGGACGATCTTGACGAACTGCTGGCCCGGCGAGAGGCTCTTCGAGACCTCCTGACCAACGGCGCGCTCGCGCACCTTGTCGATGAACGCCTTGACGACCGGCAAGGCAACGTCGGCCTCCAGCAGCGCACGGCGCACCTCACGCAAGGTGTCCTTGATATTGTCTTCGGTCAGCTTGGCCTGACCGCTAATGGACTTCAGCGTCTTCGATAGACGCTCTGTCAAACTGTCGAACATGGGGCCCTCCGGCTGGGATGCCTGGCTTTGGGCGGCGATTATACGCCTTCCCGCCGTCAGTCTCCATGCGCCAGCCGCGCGGATCCGGCAACGCATTGCACGCTGCGCGGGCGGCCGGCTGGGCGCGACCGAGGGGATTCGGTATAGTATCTTCTCTTGAAATTTCACTCGCGAGACGCCGCTGTCGACGGCGATGGACAGCAACCGATGCAGGCGCTTCCCTTTGCTCTTCTGGCCATAGCCTTCTACATAGGCGCTGCCTCCTGGCAGGCACTGACCCTATTGCGCCGTGCGGCGCAGCGCCCGAACCTGGTCCGCGGCCTCGGGATCGTGGCGCTGGTCTTCCACGGCTTGGTGATTGCCGTGGTGATCCGCGAGACAGGCGGCCTATGGCTTGGCCTGTCACCCAGCCTGGTGATGGTCAGCGCGCTGGTCACGGCACTATTGATGCTGGTCAGTCTGGCCAAGCCGGTACTCAATGCCGCCGTCGGCGTTTTTCCTGTCGCGGCGATGACCCTGGTGACCGCCGTAGCCTGGCCGGGTGGCGAACACCAGGAACAGATTACGCCGGGCATCGCCCTGCATATCATCAGCTCGGCCCTGGCCTTTGCGCTGCTGGCGATCGCCGCCGTGCAGTCGATGCTGCTGGCCTGGCAGAACCAGGCCCTGCGCCATCACCACATCAGCGGCGTGGTTCAGACCCTGCCACCGCTTACCACCATGGAGCGGGTGCTGTTCGAACTGATCTGGGCCGGCATGATCATGCTGACCCTGGCCATCGCCAGCGGCTTCCTGTTCGTCGACAACCTCTTCGCTCAGCACCTGGTGCACAAGACGGTCCTGTCGCTGGCCGCCTGGGTGATCTTCGCCGCCCTGCTCGTCGGCCACCACTGGCTGGGCTGGCGCGGCCTCAAGGCGGTGCGCTGGACACTGGGCGGCGGCGTCTTGCTGCTGCTGGCTTACTTCGGCACCAAGTTCGCCGTCGAAGTGATCTTCTCGTGAAACCGGCCGCCCGGGGCGCTTGCCGTGCCTTGACAGCCTCCGGGGGAATCCCTACAAACAAGCCTGACCTGTCTTCGAGGACCTTCTCATCTTGAGTGACGATTTCCCGCTGGGACTACTGTTCGGCCTGCTATTTTTGCTCGTCTGCCTGTCGGCCTTCTTCTCGAGCTCAGAGACCGGCATGATGTCGATCAACCGCTATCGCGTCAGCCACCAGGCCAATAGCGGCGATCGTCCAGCCAAGCGCGTGCTTCGCCTGCTGGCAAGGCCCGACCGGCTGATCGGCGTCATCCTGATCGGCAACAACCTGGTCAACAACCTGGCGGCGGCCCTGGCCACGGTACTGGCCATTCACTTCTTCGGTGAAGTCACCGGCCCCGCCATCGCGCCACTAGTGCTGACCATCGTCATTTTGATCTTCGCCGAGGTCGGCCCCAAGACCTACGCCGCCATCAAGCCGGAGCGCATCGCCTACCCGGCCTCCGTGGCCCTCGAGCCACTGCTAAAGGTGCTCTATCCGTTGGTGTGGCTAGTCAACACCATCTCCAACGGCCTACTGCGCCTGATCGGCGTCAAGAGTCTGACCGGCAACGGCGACCACCTCACTCGGGATGAGCTGCGCACCGTGGTACACGAAGCCGGCACCATGATTCCCCGTCGCCACCAGGCGATGCTGCTGTCGATCCTCGATCTTGAAAACGTCACCGTCAACGACATCATGGTGCCTCGCCACGAGGTGGTGGGCATCGATCTCGAGGATGAACTTGAAAGCATCCTGGCGCAGATCCGCACCAGCCAGCACACCCGGGTGCCGGTGTTCAAAGGCGACATCAACAACATCATCGGCATGCTGCATCTGCGCAACGCGGCCCGTTTCCTGTCCAAGGACGAGGTCACCAAGGCGGCCATCGTCCAGGAGGCCCGGGAGCCCTACTTCATTCCCGAATCGACCCCGCTGCATACGCAGCTGCTCAACTTCCAGCAGCAGAAGCGTCGCACCGGCATCGTGGTCGATGAGTACGGCGATGTGGAAGGCCTGGTCACGCTGGAGGACATCCTCGAGGAGATCGTCGGCGAGTTCACCACCGACATGGCGGGCATGCATCAGGAAATGCACCTGCAGGAGGATGGCAGCTACGTGATCGAAGGCACCGCCAATATCCGCGAACTCAACAAGTCGCTGGGCTGGCAATTGCCCACGGACGGTCCCAAGACCCTGAATGGCCTGATCCTCGAGCATCTCGAAGCCTTCCCCGAAGGCCCCACCTGCCTGCAGGTCGGCAACGTGCGCATGGAGATCCTCGAGGTCAAAGACAAGGTGATCACCTCGGCGCGCTGCTGGCAGCATGTGCGCCGCGCCGCCCGCCAGGAGTGACGATGCACCCGGGCTAGCCCGCGAGCCCTCCTCCAGGCAAGCCGTACCCAAGCCAGCTGGACCCAAAACCAGCTACCCAAAAAAAGCGCCGCGCTGCTCATCAGCGCGGCGCTTTGCGTTGTGTCTAGGAAGGCTTGGTATCAAGGGCGGGCCAAGCGCGATACGAAGCCCAACGGCGCCCAGCATGATGCTTCCACGATGCGAGGCATCACTCGCCGGCGTTGCCGCGAGCAGGGGCTTTCCCAGCAGGCGCGATCAAGGCGTCGGCCTCCTGCTTCAACGCCTTCACGCGCTCCGCCAACTCGCCGCGACGTGCCTTCGCCGCGGGCACCGGCTCACCGAACACCAGCGCCACCCGCGCCTGAAAGCGTCGCGGCAGCCGGCTCAGCGCCGGGCCATCGCGGTTCGAGGTCCAGGAGCCCCAGAGCCCGGCCAGCCCCGCCGGCACCACCGGCACCGGGTTGCGGGCGATGATCAGGTCAAGGCCACGGCGGAAGGCCTGCACCTCTCCGTCACGGGTCAGGCGCCCTTCGGGGAAAATCATTACCACCTCGCCGTGGCGCAGCGCCTGGCTGACCTGATCGAGGGTCCGCCGCAGGCCGCCCGGATCACTGCGCTCGGATTCCACGGGGATCGCCCCCACCAGCTTGAACAGCCAGTTCAGCCAGAGCGATTCGTAGATAGGCCGGTCCATCAAGAAGCGCAGTGGCCGCGGGCAGGCACCGCCCATCACCAGCGCGTCCATGAAGCTGACGTGATTGCAGACCACCAGGGCCGCACCGCTCGCCGGCACATGGTGACGGCCGCGCAGGCGCAGCCGATAGATCAGCGCCACCAACACGAACACCAGCAGGCGCAGCACCGGCCGCGGGCGGCGCACGATCATCGCCACCCCGACCGCCAACGCAATGCCTCCAAGGCTTGCCACGAAGCTTTGCAGATCGAGCCCCAGCACTGACTGCATCAGCCAGCCATACCAGGCGGCCACCACCATCAACAGCGCATTGCAGATGTTATTGGCGGCAATGATCCGCCCGCGCTGTGATTCATGGCTCCCCAGCTGCAGCAGCGTATAAAGCGGCACGATATAGATACCGCCGCCGACGCCGACCAGCATCAAGCCACCCAGCATGCGCCAGACGCTGGGATCCTCGAGCAATATCGCCAGCGGCTGGCCCATGGCCGTGGCGCTATCTACGCCGGCCAGCAGCAGGCTGGCCGCGCCGATCACAAGCGCTCCCAGCGGCACCAGGCCGAGCTCCAGACGCCCGCCAGAGAGCTTGGCACAGGCCAAGGCACCGGCAGCAAAGCCGCAGGCGATGGCCGCTAACAGCACACTCAGCATCGCCTCGGCGCCGCCCGCAACCATCCTCGCCCAGGCCGGTAATTGGGTCAGAAAGCTCGCCCCCAGAAACCAGAAGACGCTGATCGCCAGAATCGCCGACCACAGCACCGGCGAATGCACGCCGCCACGCAGCACCTCGACCAGGCTGGCCAGGGGACGAAAGCGTAGCCGGCCGCGCTCGGCAGAGCGCGAGGAAGCGCCACCGACTGAGGACGCCTCACCGCCTACCGGCGGCAGAGCCAGGCTAGCCCCCCACCCCAATAGGGCGACGACGATCAGGGTCCCCATGACCGCCGGGCGCGACAGCGCATCGGGAAGCGCCGCCAGCACACCGGCCAGCAGCGCACCGGCAAGAATCGCGGCGAAGGTACCGATATGGACCCAGGCATTGCCGCGCCCTAGCTCGTAGGACGGCAGGTGCTGAGGCAAGATGGCGAACTTGACGGCCCCGAACAGCGCCGACTGCAGCCCCATCAGCACTAGCAGCGCGAAAAGCGCCATCAGGTTCTGGTGCCAGACGGCCAGGGCCGCCAGCACCATCAGCACGCATTCGGCGAACTTCAGCAGCCGCACCAGGCGGCGCTTGTCGACGCGGTCGGCAAGCTCTCCGCCCCAGGCGGAAAACAAAAGAAACGGCAGGATGAACAATCCCGCTGCCAGGTTGATGGCAAGCCCCAGGTCCCAGCCAAAATGCGGCACGGCGACAAAGGTCAGCATCAACAGCAGGATGTTGCGAAAGAGGTTATCGTTAAAGGCACCCAGCGCCTGCACCCAGAAAAGGGGTGCGAAGCGGCGCTGGGTCAGCAGGCCAGAGCTCACACGCTGCCCGGAAGGTGGCGAAGGCCGTTCAGCAGGGTCGTGAGCAACTGATCAATCAACTCCCCGACCTCGAGCGGCTGCCCCTGCCAGTAGCCCAGGCGCTCGTTGAGGCCGAGCTGCACCAGGCCGTGGACGCTGCCCCACAGGGTGCGCGCCAGGCGACGGGCTTCGGGATCATCGATCGCCGGCTGAAACTCCTTGAGGGTGGCCTCGACCCGCACGAAGAGCGCCTCGATCATGTCGTTCTGGCGCTGATCGAGCTCGCCTTCCTGGGCCAGCGGATAATCGAACAGCAGTTGCCAGCGAAAAGGCGACGCCTTGGCGAAATGCCAGTAGGCCGTGGCCAGGCCGTTCAGGCGAGTCTGGGGACCGCCCTCACCGAGCCCCTCGATGGCCCCACGCAGGTGGGCCAGGGTCTCGATATTGACGTGCTGAAGGAGGTTATTGAAGCTGCCGTAGAGCTTCAGCAGGGTGCTAGGCGCACAGCCGACCTCGCGGGCCAAGGCTCGCAGGGACAGTGTATGTACGGGGTGCTCTTTGAGCCAGGCATCGCAAGCTGCCATGACCTGAGCATGCAACGCCTCGGGCGCGTGCTGTCTGGGACGTGCCATTGCATCCTCGCGGGTACGCTGAACGGCTGGGGGCTGAAGCGACAGTGTCGCATGTCTCGAACAGCGTTTTATATCAGCATACCTCCCCATCACACAAACACAACCTCGATAGCGTGACGGCCTGCATGCTTTGCAGCGCCCGGTCTCTTGGGTACCCTGAGCCACCGCGCGGCGCGCCTTGACGTGCCCAACGCGCGCCAAGAAGACACTGGACTGGAGGGCCCATGGCCGGCCGCCTGCATATTGCGCCGATCGACCTGCCCCGACTGCTGCCCGGGCTCGAGATCGACGAGCCGCTGCTGAGCGGCGCCAACCTGGCGCCCCGCCAGGGATTGTCGATGATTCGCCTCGATGCCGGCCGCCCGCATCTGCGCCGGGCCTTCTGGGGACTGACCCCGCCCTGGCTCAAGGTGCTCGACCACGCCCCGCATTGCGCCCGGGCGGAAAGCCTCGATGAGCGCAAGATGTTTGCCGAGGCCTTCAGCGCCCGTCGCTGCCTGGTGCCGGTCACCGGCATCTATGTGTGGCGCGCCATGCCACGTGGCAAGCAGCCCTATCTGGTAACCCGCGCCGACCGCGGCCCCCTGCTGCTGGCCGGCCTGTGGGCACGATACCACACGACACTGAGCGCCTTTCACGACTCCATGGCCCTGATCACCGTGGCCGCGCCGCCACTGTTAGCCCCGCTCAGCGACCGCCTGCCGGCGGTGATCGACGCCGACCAGGCAGCGGCCTGGCTCGACCCCGCCACCCCGCTCGACGAGGCCCGCGCCATGCTTAGCCCCGCCTCAAGGGAACTGTTGGGCGCTTTTCCGGTATCAAGACGAGTGAATCACCCGCTGAATCAGGAATGGGCCTGTGGCCACCCCACCGGCCCGATGCTGCGCAGCCAGCCCGCACAGGAGTCATGATGACCGCCACGACCCACCTTGCCTCACCTCGCCGCCACCGCGACAGGCTGGCACGCCTGGCCTTTGGCAGCGCCCTGCTGATGACCCTCATCGCACCGGCGCTTGCCAGTGCCTCGACAACCGCCGACGCGTCGCCCCAGGCCTCATCGGAGGCGCCAGCCAAGGCCGACGCCGCCACGCTGAAAACCAGCCCCAACGATAGCCGCGACTACCGCCTGCTCAGCCTCGATAACGGCCTGACCGTGCTGCTGGTCAGCGATAGCGAGGCAGACAAGGCCGCCGCCTCGATGAACATCGACGTCGGCAGCGCAAGCGACCCTGAGGACTTGTCGGGGCTCGCCCACCTCCTGGAGCATATGCTGTTCCTGGGGACCGACGCCTACCCGGCCCCAGATGCCTATCAGTCGTTCATCAACCAGCATGGCGGCAATCACAACGCCTTCACCGCCAGTCAGGACACCAACTACTTCTTCGACATCGAGCCCGACGCGCTGCCCGGCGCCCTGGATCGCTTCAGTCAGTTCTTCATCGCGCCCCGCTTCAACGCCGATAAACTGGAGAGCGAGCGCAACGTGGTGCATTCTGAATATCAGGCGCGGCTGCGCGATGACGGACGCCGCGAGAATGATGCACTCGACCAGGTGCTCAACCCCGACAACCCGACCACCGGTTTCTCGGTGGGCAGCCGCGCCACCCTGACGCTGCCCGACAACGCCCAGCCGCCGCTCAGGCAGCGCATCATCGATTTCTTCAAGGCCCACTACGGCGCCGGTGTGATGCACCTGGCAGTGGTGGCGCCCCAACCGCTGGATGACTTGGAAGCCCTGGTCCGCGACCGCTTCGCGGCGATCCCCAATCGCGGCCTCAGCCGCGCCAAGGTCGACCAGCCGCTGGTTCGCCCCGATAGCCTGCCGCTGTCTCTCGATGTCGCGTCGCTGCGAGACGAGCGCCAGCTGCGCTTCTATTTCCCGGTGCCCGACCCCGAGCCCTTCTACGCCACCAAGCCCGCCTCTTACATCGCCAACCTGCTGGGTCATGAGGGCAAGGGCAGCCTGCTCGAGCAGCTGCGCGAAGCAGGCCTTGCCGATGGCCTGTCGGCAGGCGTCAGCCGCGGTGATGGCACCCATGCCCTGTTCAGCGTCGGCATCAGCCTGACGCCCAAGGGTGCCCAACAGATCCCGAGCATTCAGGCCAGCTTGTTCGCTGCCATCGACGAGATCCGCCAGCAAGGGCTCGATCCCTGGCGCTATCAGGAGCAAGCCCGCCTTGCCGAGCAGGAATTCCGCTTCCAGCAGCACGGCGACCCTCAGCACGATGCCACGCGCCTGGCCATGAACCTGGCGCACTACCCGAGCCGTGATGCCCAGTTCGCCCCCTACCGCATGGACGGCTTCGACGAAGCCCGCATCCAGGAGTATCTGGCGGCCCTGACCCCGGACAACCTGCTGCGGGTCTACAGCGCTCCCGATGTGAAGGGCACCGCCACCTCGCCCTGGTTCGATGCCCCCTATCGCGTCGACCGGGCGCCGGACTGGGCGAGTGCCTCGGCCATCGGCAAACTGTCTCTGCCCGACCCCAACCCCTATATCGCCAAGGACTTGAGCCTGGGTGACGTTCAGAACGCGCCGCCCCAACACCTGCTGAAGACTGAGAGTGCCGATGTCTGGTACCAGGCCAATGTCGACTTCGACACGCCCAAGGTGGAGTGGCGCTTCAGCCTGCAGCATCCGGCGGCGGCCGCCAACGCCCGAGATGCGGCGCTGACCCGCCTGCTGGCCGGTTGGCTCAACGATAGTCTCAACGAGACGCTCTATCCGGCCAGGCTCGCCGGTCATCAGTTCAATGCCTACGCCCATGCCCGCGGCATGACCCTGGCCTTCTCCGGCTGGCGAGACCGCCAGCCACGCCTGATCGAGCGAGTGCTCACTCAACTGACCCGGGGCGAGGTCACCGACGACAGCGTCGCGCGAGTCCGCCACCAGCTCGAGCGCGAATGGCGCAACGCCCCCGAGGCCGCGCTCTATCAGCAAGCCAGCCGCACGCTCGGCGAGGCGCTGCTGCGCCCGCAGTGGCCGGCGGCGACGCTGCTCGACGCCATTGGCGATCTAGACGCCGACGATCTGCGTGATTACCGGGACAGCTACCTGGCTGAGCTGCATCTCGAGGCCATGGCGGTGGGCGACCTGTCGGCCGAGACCGCCCGCGCTACCGGCGAATCCGTGATCGCCACCCTGGCTCCAACGCTGCCCGCCGAGGCCATTCCTGACCTGGAACCGCTGGATATTGCGCGCGGCCTGCCCAACCTGCAGCCCAACAGCACCCGCCAAGACTCCCTGGTGCTTCGCTACCTGCAGGGGCCCACCCAGAGCCTGGACGAGCAGGCACGCCTGGCGGTGCTCGGCCAGCTTATCTCCACGCCCTTCTACACCCGGCTGCGCACCGAGCAGCAGCTCGGCTATATCGTCAATGCCGGCTATATGCCGCTGCTCGACGCGCCGGGCATGAGCCTGATGGTGCAGTCACCGGATACCGATAGCGAGATGATCGGCCAACGCATCACGGCCTTCCTCGATGAGTTCGACCAGACACTTGCCGAGCTCGACGAAGCCAGTCTGGCCCCCTACCGACAGGCCGTGCATGACCGCCTGCTGGAACGCGACACCTCGCTGGGTGCCCTCGCCAATCGCCAATGGCAGGCGCTGGCACGCGACGATGTTGGCTTCGACCAGCACGAGCGCCTCGCCGAAAGGGTCTCGGCGATCACCCCGGAAGCATTGCGTGAGGCATGGGCCGAACTGCGCAAGGCACCGGCCGCCAACATCACCTTCGATCCCGGCGATGCCCCCAGCGACCTGCTGGCACTGACGGCGGATCTGAAGCCGCTACCCATAGCCGACTGACGCCACTCCACGGCAATCGCGGCGCCATTTCCCGGCGCCGCGGACCCGCCGCCGAAAAAAGTGCCCGGCGAAAGCCAGTAGCGAAACGACCATGCCCAGATACGCCGACGCCCGGAGCCTTTGCCAGGCTCCGGGCGTCGTCGTTTTAATGCTGCGCGGTGATGCATCGCATCAGGCACCGCTGAAGAGCGCAGCCTCGAGCGATGCTAAAGCGGCTCAGGCACCAAAGGCCTGCGCCGGCATGATCGCTTCGACATGCATCACCAGCTCCTCAAGGACCTGGCGCTCGCCGTCTTCGAGGCTGACCTGGTTCAGGCGCTCGATCTCTCGGGCGAAGCCTTGCAGAGTCAGGCCGCCCAGGCTCGCATCGTTCATGCGCGACCAGCGATAGGCATCCCACTGAGTCTGCTCTTCGCCTTCTAGGGTGTCGGGATAGCTGCGGGCCCGGAAGCGGAACAGCATTTCTTCGAGGCGCTGATCCTGAAAAGCGAAACTGGCACCGACCAGGTCCCAGGGGTCCGAGTCCCGCACTCGCTGCATCTGCTGGCGATCCGCCGGCGAGAAGAAGCCGCCGGAGTAGAGCATCAGATCCGGGTCCTGCGGCCCCTCGGGGGGTGGCTCGGCGAAGACACCAGCGGCGCGGCTGGCCGCCTCGGGAGCGGTCGAAAGCTGCTTCCAGTGCGCGCGGCAGGTCGGCAGGTCGAGTCCCAGCCGCTCGACGATCGCGCCGTACTCGCCGCGACGCTCGCCGCTGGTGTCCTTCAGGTAGCTCACCGGCATCAGCACCGGACTCTTGTTGAGGTGAATCACCTTGAGTGGAATGCGGGTCTCCCCCTCGGCGAGGTCATCGGCACCGACGAACACCCGAGCGCGGATTTCCTCCACCGACAGCTCGAACAGCGGCGCCGGGTCCACCGCCAAGTCATAGACGATTACCCCGTTGGGGTTGCTGGGATGCTCGGCCAGCGGCATCACTAAAGCGCTGCAGGCGCGGCTCGCCGGGTAACGACGCGAGATATGCAGCAGCGGTTTGCGCGAGGCGATATCCAGGCGCTTGGCGACCTCACGCTTGCTGCGCAGCGCCAGCAGGTAGTCGAAGAGCCCCGGATTGCAGGACTTGAGCAGTCGTGCCAGGGCGATGGTGGCACGCACGTCCGCCAGCGCGTCATGGGCGCCGGCATGCTCGATGCCGTTAGCGGCGGTCAGGTGCTCGAGCTTGAAGCTCGGCGCCCCATCCTCGCGCTTGGGCCACTCGATGCCCTCGGGGCGCAGGGCATGAAAGGCTCGCACCACATCGATCAGATCCCAGCGCGAATTGCCGTTCTGCCACTCCCGTGCATAGGGGTCCAGGAAGTTGCGATAGAACAGGTGCCGGCTGACTTCATCGTCGAAGCGCAGGCTATTGTAGCCAAGGGCACAGGTGCCGGGCTCGCTCATGGCGTCATTGATGATGCCGGCGAATTCGGCCTCGGGAACGCCTCGTCGCTGGGCCTTTTGCGGCGTGATGCCGGTGATTAGGCAGGCCTGTGGGTGCGGCAGGTAATCATCGGCAGGCTTGCAGTAAACCTCGATCGGCGCGCCGATCTCGTTGAAGTCGGCATCGGTGCGGATTGCGGCGAACTGCGAGGGCCGATCCCGGCGCGGGTCGGCCCCGAAGGTTTCGTAATCGTGCCACAGGAAGGTCCGCGGAGCGGCGGGGGACGGCGCCATGACAGGCTCTCCAGGCAGTCTAAATGGCAACCAGCCTAGCACAGTCCCCCGCGTGGCTCAGCCACGTCACTCGACCAGGCGACTCAGCTTCGCGGCAGGGTCACGTTAAGCTCGAGCACCGAACAGTCGTCGTCGCGATCGAGGCTGATGTTGATGGCATCCTGCTCGACCTTCACATAGCGACGAATCACCTCCAGCAGCTCGCGCTCCAGCATCGGCATATAGTCCGGCTGGTCGCGCTGACCGCGCTGGTGGGCAACGATAATCTGCAGCCGCTCCTTGGCCACCGACGCGCTCTTCTTGCGCTCACCTCTCAAGAAATCCAGCAGTTTCACCGACGACCTCCCCCGAACACACGGCTCAGCAGCCCTTTCTTCTGGTACTCGTGGAAACGCAGCGGCACTGTCTCACCAAGCAGCCGCGAGACGGTATCGGTGTAGGCCTGGCCGGCATCGCTTTTCTGGTCGTGCGTGACCGGAATGCCCTGGTTGGACGCCCGTAGCACGGCCTCGGATTCGGGGATCAGGCCGATCAGATCGATAGCCAGAATCTCACAGATATCATCGAGGTTGAGCATGTCGCCACCGTCGACCCGGGACGGGTTATAGCGCGTGATCAGCAGGTGTTCCTTGACCGGGTCGCGATTCTGCTCGGCGCGACGGGTCTTGGAGGACAGCAAACCGAGAATGCGGTCGGAATCGCGCACCGAGGACACCTCGGGGTTGGTCACTACCACCGCTTCGTCGGCGAAGTACATCGCCAGTTGAGCACCGCGCTCGATGCCGGCCGGCGAGTCGCAGATGATGAAATCGAAATCCTCTGTCAGGGCATCGAGAATCTTCTCTACGCCTTCACTCGTCAGGGCGTCCTTGTCGCGGGTCTGAGAGGCCGGGAGGATATGCAGGTTTTCGACGCGCTTGTCGCGAATCATCGCCTGATTGAGTCCGGCGTCGCCCTGAATGACGTTGACCAGGTCATACACCACGCGGCGTTCGCAGCCCATGATCAGGTCAAGGTTGCGCAGGCCCACGTCGAAGTCGATCACCACTGTTTTATTGCCGCGCAGCGCCAGCCCAGTAGCGATGGCGGCCGCACTGGTCGTCTTGCCAACCCCACCCTTGCCGGAGGTCACTACAATGATCTTGGCCAAGATAAGCTTCCTGTTGCTAAAGAGATAACAAAGCGTCGCGAGACCTTCAGGTCAGCGCGACGATCGCCAGCTGGTCCTCGCTCAAGCTGACCTGAACGGTGCGGCTCAGCAAGCGCGGGTCGATATCTTCCAGTCGCTTGTAGCTGCCGGCTACCGACAGCAACTCGGCGTGCAGTTCGCGACAAAAGATGGCGGCATCATGATCACCATGGATGCCGGCCAGCGCCCGCCCCCGCAAGGCGCCGTAAACATGGATATTGCCCGCCGCCAGCACCTCGGCACCGGCATTGACCGAGCCGATCACCACCAGGTCGCCTTCCTGGGCGCTGACCTGTTGTCCCGAGCGGACGGTGCCACGATAGATACGTCCCGTCGGCGTTGTGCCGATGCTCGCGGCCTCATGTTCCGCAGCGGCACTTTGCGCATCGCGCTCATTGGCCACGCTCTCGAGGGCGCGCGGGCGCGCCTCTTGGGGCGGGAACCAGCCAAGGCCTAGCGCCCAGGCGGACTGTTTGACCGGGTCGGCTCCCCCGCGCACCGCGACCGGCAGCAGCTTGTGGGCACGGCAGACCGCGCAGATTCGCTCCAGCGAAAGATGCGGCTCATCGAGCCTCTCGACGCTGAGCACCACGGGCGTGTGCTGGAAGAAGGCCGGAGACTGGTTGAGTTTGCTTTCTAGCTGGTCACGGATGCGCTCGGGATCGGCGCTGGTCAACTCCATGACCGTCATGGGCAACATGCCACCCTTAAAGGTAAATGCCATGCTGGCCCTATCCATCTTGAGGCTCATTGCCGGACTCCGCAGGGGGTGATGAAGGTTAAAGCTAAGCGAGGGATAGCCCCCCTGCAACTGATCATAAGACCAAGAGGCCAAACTGTCAGTGATTGTCTTGTGCAAGTTGAGCCCAACGCATGTTTATTTTCCCCTGAAAAGCAGTCCGATCCGCTGCCCGGTGAGCGATATCTCCATCACGCCGGGACTTTTCCGCCCCTTCGTCACATGCTTAGATGGAGAGTCAACGCCATGGCGCAACGCAGGCCGTGCCTATATAGGAATGCAACATCATCATGTCAGGAAAGACACCCACAGGATGGCTTCGTCGCTGGCTGGCACCTCGCTGGCAGCACCCCGATGCCGAGAAACGTCGCGAGGCCGCTGCCCGACTCGATGCCACTCGACCAGAGGAATATCGTCGGCTAGAAACGCTGGCCAAGGATCAAGACGCCCGCGTCCGCCAGACGGCCCTGTCACAGATCGGCGACCCGGAAACCTTGCTGGCGATGATGGAGCATGCGGCCTCGTCCGAGTTGACGACACGGCTGGTCGCCTTGCTGGTGGGGCGGGAGCCCGGCATCAGCCTGGATCGCCGCCTGGCACTGGTCGAGCGCATCGACCAGACGCGCCTGCTGAGCGACATCGCGCTGCAGGGCGATAACCAGCAACTAAGACTGACGGCACTGGCCCGGATAGACGATGAAGAAACGCTGATTCATCAAGCCTGTGAGAACGGCATCGCCGCCGTGCGCCGCGCCGCAGCCGAACGCGTCGAGAGCGAAGAAGGGCTGCGCGAGCTCTCCCGCCGCGCCCGGCGCGACAAACAAGTTCATCGGCTGGCCCGTGAAGCCCTGGGCCGGCGTCGCGCCAATGAGGCGCAGGCCGCCGCCGCCCACGAGAAACGCGAGCAGTTGCTCAGCGCCCTAGAAGCACACGTCACCCACGCCTGGGAGCCCCTTTACGCCAGCCGATTCCGGCACCTGAAGCGCGAGTGGGAAACCCTCAAGGACCTGCCTAGCACCGAGCAAGAGCGCCGCTATCAGGATGCCTCTCTGGCATGCCGCAAGGTGATCAGCGACCACGAGGCGCATCAGCAGGCCGCTGAGAGCGCGCACCAGCAGCGCGAAAGCGACGACGAGACCCGCCTTGGCCTGATCGAAGCGCTGGAAGAAAGCCTCGACGGGCTGCGCCAGAACGACCGTCTCACCGGCCAGGACATGGCCAGCCTGCGTGCCCAGCGACGCCTGCTGGACCAGCGTTGGGAAGAACTCTCCGACCGTCATCCGCCGCAACGTGAGCTTCGTGAGCGCCACAGCCAGGCCCTGGCCGACTACCATCATCTGAATGCCGCCTGGGCGAGGCTCGAGCAGCATGCAGAGACCCTGGAAAGCGCGATCACCGACCACGATCGCGACCGGCTAATGGCGCTTATCGAAGCCATCGACTGGCCCGACGACCTGCCTCCCGTGGATGCGATCGAGCGCGCCCGCGCACAGCTCGACCGCTCACCGTCATCCCAGACGACGGTGAGTCGCGAGGAAATCGAGCGCGGCCTTTCGACCCTCGATGAAAAGCTCAAGCGCGGCGCCTTCAAGGCCGCCAGCCGCCTGCATCAGCAGTTACGCCAGCAGCTAGAAGCGCGACCAGCAGACGACCGCCAGGCGCTCGAGGGCACACTCAAGCGCCTGGGCGCTCAGCTCGCCGAGCTGCGCGACTGGCGCGGCTTCGTTGCCGCCCCCAAGCGTGATCAGCTATGCCAGGCCATCGAGGCCCTGGCCGACGATGGGACCCTGGCCACCGACGTGCTGGACCGCCGCCACCGCCGGCTGATCACGGAATGGAAGGCGCTAGGTGACGCCGCCGCCACCCGTGAGCTATCGCAACGCTTTCGCCAGGCCTCCGAGCGCATTCATACCCGCCTGGCGCCCTGGCGGGAGCAGCAGCAAGCCCAGCGCGTCCAGAACCTCGAGACTCGCCAAGCGCTGTGCGACCAGCTTGCCGCCCTGCTGGAGGCTCCCGACCCAGAGGCCGATCCGGACGCCCTGCGCGAGATTCGCGACAAGGCCCGCGAACAGTGGCGACGCTGCACGCCGGTACCGCGCCAGCAGTCACAGGAAGTCGGTCAGCGTTTTGCCACCCTCAGCCACGACCTGCAGGCGCTGATCGATCGTCGAGCCCAGCAGATCGCGACCGCCAAACGCGAACTGATCGACGAGGCCCGCCGCCTCAGTGGGTCGTCTCAGCCAGCGACCCAGCGCGCCCAGGAGGCCAAGGGCCTGCAGCGGCGCTGGCGTGCCCTGGGGCGAGCGGCCAAGGGCGAAGAGCAGGCCCTGTGGCGGGAGTTCCGCAATCTGTGCGACGAAATCTTCGCCAGTCGCGAGGCCGAATACGATAATCAGGCCGCCCGCGCCAAGGTGCGCCTGGACGCCATGCAGGCCGTAATCGACCGCTTCGATGCCTGGCAGCCCTCCTCGAGCGCCGACGAGCCGGTGCTGGAGCAGGCCATCGCCGAAGTCGACGCGCTCAAGCCGCTCCCGCCCGGCCGGCGCACCGACGGCATGCGCAAGCGCTGGACCGGTATCGTGCGGGCTCGCCGTGAACGGCTAGCTCGACTTGCAGTTAACGAAGAGATTCTCGCCTGGCAATCCCTGCAGCCCCTGCTCAGCGCGCACCTCGACGCTGACCGCAAAGCGCTGGACGGCCTGACACCCAGCGACGTTCCCGCCGACGAGAGCCTTCACGGCGATATGCTGAAGGCGCACCATGCGCGTAATGCCGCCCGTCGCGCCCCGCCGCCTTCCGACACCGTCAAGGAGGTTCTGACGCGTCTGCGTGTGCACATGGCGCTATTGGCTGGCAGCGGGCTCGCTCATCAGGACGAACCCCTGCGTCTAGCCATTCAGGTCGAGCGGCTCAATGAAGGCCTGGGCCAAGAGCCGACACGCGCCGAAGAGCTACATAACGTTCTGCGCGCCCTCTTGGCCACCGGGCCGATGCCGGCAGAACACTGGGAGCACGAAGCGCCGGAGCTCGATGCCCTGCTACACCAGATGCTGCCCCTGCCACCGCCCTGACTCGCCGCGCTCTCTGCTGCTGCACCCTGCGCCCACGTTATCAACGAAAAGACCCGAAGCCTTGGCTTCGGGTCTGTTGTTTGGCGTGCCAGTTATCGCTCTGTTAGGCGCATGCGTCACACATCAGGCGCCGGTGACTATCAGCCCATGAACTGGCCACCGTTGATGTCCAGGTTAGCGCCGGTGATGAAGCCGGACTCCTTGTCAGCCAAGAAGACCACGGCCCGTGCGATCTCTTCCGGGGTGCCGTAGCGTTTGACAGGAATGCCTTCGCGAATCGCCTCGCGCACCTTCTCGGGAATTTTCATGATCATATCGGTGGCGATGTAGCCAGGCGACAGAGTATTGACGGTGATGCCCTTGGTCGCGGTCTCCTGTGCCAGCGACATGGTCAGGCCATGCATGCCGGCCTTGGCGGCCGCATAGTTGACCTGGCCGAACTGGCCCTTGCGACCATTGATCGAGGAGATGTTCACGATGCGGCCGTAGCCGTGCTCGAGCATGTCTTCGATAACGCTGCGACAGGTATTGAAGACGCTGTTGAGGTTGGTGTCGATGACTTCATGCCACTGCTCCGGCGCCATCTTCTTCATGGTGCCATCACGGGTAATGCCGGCGCAGTTGACCAACACGCTGACCGGGCCATACTTCTCGCGGATCTCGGTCACTCCAGCGACACATTCGTCATAGTTGGTCAGGTCGACACCTGACAGTGCGATATTGTCGAAACCATCGGCCTGTTGATCGGCAAGCCACTGCTTGGCCTTTTCAGGATTGTGGTAACCGGCAACGACTTGATAGCCCTCCTTGGCAAGGGCTCGACAGATTGCCGATCCAATGCCACCGGTCCCCCCGGTAACCCATGCGACGGGTGCTGCATTAGCCATAATATATCTCCCTGATAGATGACTGTGTTCTACAACTTGCCTTGGTCAGTATGGACCATTACCGCGTCGACACTCCCGAGCATGACAAGCCCCCCTGTCACTTTCAATTCCTACAGATCACACTCCAGCACCTTCGTTTCAACACTTGACCCAGCGCAAATATCCTGTAGTATATGCCTCACGTTGATGCGGGGTGGAGCAGTCTGGTAGCTCGTCGGGCTCATAACCCGAAGGTCATCGGTTCAAATCCGGTCCCCGCTACCAAATATAGAAAAAGCCGATACTCACCAGAGTGTCGGCTTTTTTGTGTCTGCACGGCACCT
>NZ_FNCI01000021.1:12541-12776 GCF_900100755.1 Onishia taeanensis | reverse complement strand
TTCGCTCTGGTTTCAAGGTCAGCGGTCCCCGCTACCCAATATAGAAAAGCCGATACTCACCAGAGTGTCGGCTTTTTTGTGTCTGCACGGCACCTTGAAACCAACACGACACGCCAGCCCCAGACCCCAAAGGTCATCGGTTCGCTCTGGTTTCAAGGTCAGCGGTCCCCGCTACCCAATATAGAAAAGCCGATACTCACCAGAGTGTCGGCTTTTTTGTGTCTGCACGGCACCT
>NZ_FNCI01000021.1:0-12531 GCF_900100755.1 Onishia taeanensis | reverse complement strand
TTCGCTCTGGTTTCAAGGTCAGCGGTCCCCGCTACCCAATATAGAAAAGCCGATACTCACCAGAGTGTCGGCTTTTTTGTGTCTGCACGGCACCTGCAACGAGCGCGATACGCCAGTCCCAGAACCCGAAGGTCATCGGTTCGCTTTGGTTTCAAGGTCAGCGGTCTCCGCTACCCAATATAGAAAAAGCCGATACTCATTCGAGTGTCGGTTTTTTTGTGTCTGGACGGCACCTTGAAACCAACACGATACGCCAGTCCCAGACCCCGAAGGTCATCGGTTCGCTCTGGTTTCAAGGTCAGCGGTCCCCGCTACCCAATATAGAAAAGCCGATACTCATTCGAGTGTCGGCTTTTTTGTGTCTGGCCGGTGCCCACCATCAACTCGGATTGTTTACCCCGTTAGCGAACAGCGCCGTCGCCTTGTACGGGTGCGGCGGCACCCAGGCGACCGACGCCGGGCAAGTTGAGGGCGAGCGGCCAGGGGTCAACGCCCAGCGTCAGGCCCAACAGGTTCACCTCAAGCCCTTCATCCCGAGCCAGCAGAATCCCCACTAGCCCTCCGAGTGCTAACTGGTAGCCGCTGCCACTGGGTGCCTCGGCCAGCACGCCGTCGAACAGATAATCCTTGCCCAAGGCATGGGGCGGCAACGCCACCTCGAGCCCGGGTACCTCGCGCACGATCCAGGCGATGAAGGTATTGCTGTTGGGCCCCGGCCAGGCACGGTAGCGATCCGGGGCCGGGTAGCGAGCCACCGCGGCCTCGATGCAGGGAATCAGCTTGGCCGCCGAAGCGCCGCGATAGTCGGCAAGCAGGTTGGGCGGATTACCGTACCAGGAGCGGTCCGGCTGCCCCCACTGGCTGACCACAGTGGGTCGCCGCCAGCTCAGCACCTGGTAGCGGCGATAATCACTCGCGCCGGCTGCCTTGGTGGCGATCCAAGTATGCACGGCGAAGGCCCCACGCCAGCTGTAGGCCCTGGCCGCATAGATATGCACGACCGCCTCCGGGGTCACGTCAGCCGCCGGCGCCAACCCTACGGGCCGACGATCGGCATTGGACCAGTGGGTGTCGAGATCGACCCGCTCACCGGCCAGCATCCACAGCGGTCCGGCCAGCAGGAGCGCGACGCCAAGGAGCACCACTAGTATTACCCTCATCACTCGCGCCATTCGCGCTCCCACATGCACCCCAAGGCCAAAGCGCCACGGCATGGGCAGACGCCGTGCGGCATACACCTTGAATCTCCGCCTCATCACCCGCATCTAACGGGGAAATTCCCAAACACTCAAGGTAGCCAGCATGCCGATCGTCGACCCACGCAGTGGCGCGCCCCTGAATCCTGAATCAGCAGCCGGTGAGGCAGGCGGCGCCGATTCCTCCGCCTACATCGTCGATCTCAATATGAGCAACTTCCAGCAAGTAGTGCTGGAAGGCTCGATGAACACACCGGTGGTACTGGACTGCTGGGCCTCCTGGTGCGAGCCCTGCAAGAACCTGATGCCGGTGCTGGAAAAGCTAGCCCGCGAGTACAACGGCGCCTTCGTGCTGGCCAAGCTCAACATTGAAGAGCATCAGCAGATCGCCGCCCAGCTGGGCATCCGCTCGGTGCCGGACGTCAAACTGATCATGCAGGGCCAGCTCTACGATGAGTTCCAAGGGGCGCTGCCGGAAAGCCAGATCCGCGAGTGGCTTGGCAAGCACATCGCCGCGCCATCCGCGCCGGAAGCCTCTCCCGAGGAACAGGCTCAGGCGGCGCTGGCGGCAGGCGACCCGGCCACGGCGCGGGCGATCTACCAGCAGCTGGTACAGGATAACCCCCAGCATCACGACTATCAGATCGATCTGGCCAGTGCCGTGCTGGCCGAGGGCCAACCCGATGACGCCCGAGCGATCCTCGACAACCTGCCGCCGGAGCACCGCGACGCGCCGCGTGCTCGGGGCGTTCGTGCCCGACTCGAGTTCGGCGAAGAAGCGCCGGACGCCGCCACACTGGCCGCACTAGGCGATCGCGACGACAGCGAGGCGCAATTCCTGCGCGCCCTTCGCCAGGTCGCCGACGGCGACTATGAACTCGGCCTCGACGCCCTGCTGACGCTGATGAAGCGCGACCGCGCCTACGGCGACGATGCCGCCAGGAAGACGCTACTGCGGGTCTTCGATGCCCTCGGCTCCGACCACCCACTGACGGTGACCTATCGCCGCAAGCTGTTCGCGCAACTCTACTAAGCACTCAGTCCGTTCAGGACTATGCCAGTACGAGACTAAGCCAGCACACGGTCGAGGCGGTCAAGTGCCTCGTCCAGCTGGGTGCGGGTAGTACCGAAGTTGAGCCGCACGAAGCCCGGCCAACCGAAGTCGGCACCGTCTGAAAGTGCCACCCGCGCTTCTTTGAGCAGCAGGCGCTGCGGTGACTCCCCAAGCCCAGCCTGGCGAAGATCGAGCCAGGCAAGATAAGTGGATTGAGGAGCACTCATCGATACGCCCGGCCAGCCGGCCACCGCCTCGGCCAGGCGCACCCGATGCCCGCGCAGGGTCTCGAGCAGCGCCTGCCGCCAAGGCTCGCCGTGGCGATAGGCGGCCTCAGCGGCGACCAGCCCCATCAGGTTGACGTCGGGCAGCAGGCCACGCCCGGCGGCGATGAACTGCCGGCGCCGTTCGGCGTCCGGAATCACCGCGCAGGCCGCGGTCAGGCCAGCCAGGTTGAAGGTCTTGGAGGGCGCCCACAGGGTGATGATGCGCGCGGCAAGGGCCGGGAATAGCGCCGCCAGTGGCCGATGGCGAGCGCTTTCGTCGAGCAGCAGGTCGCAGTGCAGCTCATCGGAGACCACCAGCAGGTCGTGGCGCTCGACCAGTTCGGCCAGGCCTTCGAGCTCTTCGATGCTCCAGACCCGCCCGGTCGGGTTGTGGGGCTGACACCACAGCAGCAGCCGGGTCTCGGGGGTAATGGCCGCTTCGAGCGCCGCCAGGTCGAGCCGCCAGGGCTCTCCCGGCGCCGCGGGTTCGGCAAGGGCGGCGGTCTGCGCGCGTCGCCCGGTGCGCTCGGCGACCTTGAGGAACGGCGGGTAAATCGGCGTCACCGTCAGGATGCCGTCGCCCGGCTCGGTGAAGGCTAGGCTCGCCAGGTGCAGCGCAGGCACCACCCCCGGCAGCCAGTGCTGCCACTCAGGCTCGATCGACCAGTCGTAGTGCTCGCGACTCCAGGCACAAAGCGCCTCGCGCAAGCCATCAGACACCACGCCGTAACCGAATACCCCATGGCTGACTCGCGCCTGCAGGGCGTCGATGACCGCCGGCGGCGAACGAAAGTCCATGTCGGCGACCCACAGCGGTGCCACGTCTTGGTCATAGCGCTGCCATTTCTGGGACGGCCAGTCGGGGTGTCGCCGGGCTAACGGCGTGGCAAAATCGAACTGCATGCTGCCTCCTGTATCGCTCATCATCCTTGGGAATCCCCTGAACATGCCCGAAACCCCTTTCTATGCCAAGGCCATGCGCGGCGCCTCACATTTGGTGGGGCACTGGCTGCTGCTCGGCCAGGCCTCCCCTCAGCGCCTGGCCATGATTCTTGCCGACACGGCCCGGGTCGCCAAGCTAGGCGAACCGGAGGAGACGCCGAGCGGCCCGACTCTAGAGGCCTGGGGCAGCGGCGCCCAGCCTCCGCTATGGGCGGCTCGTTCGGCGAGCTTCCTGCTCACGCAGATGCCGGCCAGGCCGACACCCCGCGATGAGGCAGAAGCCTGTGCCTGGGCCTATTGCTGGCTTCGCAACCGCGACTTCGACAGCTTCGAGGAGGCCGAAGCCGCGCTACCCGACCACCTGCGTGAAGCGCTAGCAGAAGCGCTGCCGGAGGCCTGGGCGGATCGCATCAGCCAACGACTGATCTAGCCAGCCCCAAGCGGCCCACAACCCCCGGCCTTGGATAACTTGCCCAAAGCTCGGCGCCGGGCAATGCTGAGTCTCTTCTTTCTGCTGTATCGGAGCCTTTGATGTTCGTCACCACGCTCGACCCCGCCTTTCACGACACGGATGCCCTTGGGCACATCAATAACACCCGCCTGCCGGCCTGGTTCGAGCAGGCACGCACCGACCTGTTCCGGCTATTCACGCCGGATCTCGATCCGCGCAAGTGGCAACTGATCCTGGCGCGCCTGGACGTGGAGTTCCTGGCCGAGCTGCACTATGGCAGCAGTGTTGAGGTGAACACCTTTCTGACCCGGCTAGGCAACAGCTCCTTCACGGTGACCCAGGAGGCCCGGCAGCATGGCAAGCTCTGTGCCCGTGGCAATACCGTGATGGTGCACTACGATCACCACGCAAAACGCGCCAAGAAGATCGAGGGTGAGCTGCGCACGGCCCTCGAAGAGCACCTGCAGGCCCCCGCCGAGGCCGAGTCATGACACCGGCGGTTCGCACCCTGAAGGCGGCGGGCATCGACTTCCAGCTCACCGAGTACAGTCACGACCCGCGGGCCGAGGCCTTCGGCGAGGAGGCCGCGAAGACACTGGGCCTAGCCGCGCAGACCGTCTTCAAGACGCTATTGGCCAAGCTCGATGACGGCCGCCTGGTGGTGGCGCTGGTGCCGGTGAGCGTGCGTCTCGATCTCAAGGCGCTGGCCAAGGCGGCTGGCGCGCGCAAGGCGACCCTCGCCGAGCCGTCGCTTGCCGAGCGCACCACCGGCTATGTGGTGGGTGGCATCAGTCCACTGGGCCAGAAGAAGCGTCTGCCGACCTTTCTCGACGAGAGCGCCATGGCACTCTCGACGCTGCATGTCAGTGGTGGTCGCCGTGGCCTGGAGATCAGCCTTGCGCCGGACGATCTTGTCACCCTGACCGATGCCCGACCCTTAGCACTGGCACGGAGCTGAGCACGCCGCCCGGCGCTAGACTGGACGTCCCGCGCTATTCCGAGATCAGCGGCCAAGGTCGCGAGCCGAATGCCAATGACCGCGGTCCTATTAGCAACTCCCTTAAACGCCAGCAGCCCATAGCAGCAACCCTGAGCAACACCCTCTGCTCGACCAGGAGGCGTCATGGCCATTCGCTATACCCTGTGGCTCGACCCCGATGACGTGGCTCGCCATCGAGCCGTAGAGGCCGATCTCGAGCATTACTTCGTCGAGCGCTTCGCCGACTATCCACACATCCGCTTGTTCGGGCATGACCCTTACGATTATGATGCGCCGTTCAATCGCCTCTACGAAGCCCTCCTGGCACGGGCCAACGACTACTGCGAGCGCCAATGGCGCTACGTGCCCACCCCGGTGCAGCTCAACACGGCCTTCTTCCGTGCCGTGGGGCGCTCGAACAAATTTCTGCGAGACCCCCAAGATGGTGATCCAGACCGATCAGATCCCGAATGACCGCCAGTTGGCGATCATCACCGAACAGCTCGGCCGAGCGCCCCGCGGCACCATGGCGGTAGCCGCCACCGACGGCGAAGATACGCCGCTGGTGCTACGCATGGCGCCGATCGTCGAGGGCAAGCCCTTCCCGACGCTCTACTGGCTAAGCAGCGAACGGCTCAAGATCGAGCTGTCTCGCCTCGAAGCCCGCGGCGTGATCAAGGAACTCGAGGCGCGCCTTCAGCAGGAGCCCGCTTTCCTGGCCGCCTACCACCGCAGCCATGAGGACTACGTGGCCCGCCGCTGGCGCTTCATGGATGACATCCAGCGCGCCGAGGTCGAACGCCTGGGCTATGCCAAGGTCCTCACCGAGCGTGGCATCGGCGGCATCAGCAACTGGGATCAGGTGCGCTGTCTGCATACCCAATATGCCCATCATCTATGCGGTGACAATGTGATCGGCCAGTGGCTGGACGCTGAATTTGGCGTCATCGACTGTTTGCCTTGAGCAGACAGCAGGACCCAGCTGAAAACCCGGCAGAGCCGGGCTAGGATAGAGGCCCGATCAAGGAGCATTGCATGGCGAACATCTGTGTGTATCTGGGGTCCCGGCAAGGGAGCGACCCTTGCTTTCACGAGGCAACCGTGGCGCTGGGCCGTGAGATCGGCACTCGCGGTCATGGCCTGGTCTATGGTGGAGCGCGCGTGGGACTGATGGGCGCCCTGGCCGATGCCGTACTCGACGCCGGCGGAGAGGTGATCGGCGTGATGCCGGATCATCTGGTGGAGCGCGAGATGTCTCACCACGGCCTGACACAGCTAATTCGCGTTGCCGACATGCATGAGCGCAAGGCCACCATGGCGGCCAAGGCCGATGCCTTCGCCGCCCTCCCCGGTGGCATTGGCACTCTGGAAGAGCTGTTCGAATCCTGGACATGGCAATACCTGGGCCTGCATGACAAGCCCATTGCCCTGCTCGATACACAACGGTTCTTCGCCCCGCTGCTGACCTTCCTCGACAACCTGGTCGGCCAAGGCTTCCTCGACGCCCGGACTCGCGACGCCTTGGGGTCGGCGCCGACACCTGCCGCGCTGTTGGACCGCTTGGAACAGCAGTTGCTCCCCGCCTGAAGCGACACCCGCAAAAAACATCTGGCTGCAAACGACGATCGCCCGGCACTTACTTGGCCGGGCGATCGTCGTTCAGGTATCCAAAAACGGCCGTCTCATGGCTCGCTGAAGCGTCAACCAGCCAAAGATGAGGTAGGCAAAGAAAAGATGACGGAAGAGGGGCTAGCTGCCGCTCTCGGCGCGTGACAGCGCCAGGGTATGCTCATAGGTGAGCTGCAATAGCCGGGCATCTTCACCAGCGCGGTGGCGCTGGATATCACACTCGGTGATCAACGCTTCCTTGGCGGCGCTCCACAGCTCCAACTGGCGCTCGTCAAGCAGACGGCGCAGGGCCTCGAGGCGAAAGCGTGGCAGCATCCCGGCATGGTGGAACAGCAGGGACATCCAGGTATTGTCGTAGCCCCAGCTATCACTGTAGGCGATGCCGATCTCTGCAAGTTCATCGTTGAGCCAGCGCGCCACCTCGACCACCGGGTGGCCCTCGCGCTGGAGCCGCGCACGGGAGATGCCATGCAGAAGCTCGGCCTTGGGATCCCAATGCGTCCACTCCGCGAGTGGCTGGATCAGGAAAGCGCAGGTCGAGCCATCGGTGCGCGCCAATCCGATCTCGATCGGATAGCTACCGCGCCCAAAACCGGACGCTTCGATATCCAACAGGGTAGGCAGCGTCACGACATGGACATCCTTTGTGGATCTGACGAAGAATCGGCGACTCCCCCTAGAAGCCGCCACTGGCCCTAGCCTATCGGCTCAGGACGCCAGGGTCGACTCAGTGGCAGAGAGATGCCGGGGGCGCGGCTTCCTCGGCGATGCACTGATCGGCCAGCGCCTGCCAGTGCGCGGCACGCAGTGGATCCACGGCGAGCCCCAGCATACCGCTACGATAGGCGTCGGCCAGGCGTTCGGCGGCCACGGGATGACCGGCTTCGCCGGCACGGGCATACCAGGTCACCGCCTTTTCATCGCGACGCGGATACTGGGCACAGCCATGCTCGAAGATGCGACCGGCCTGGTACTGAGCGCTTACGTCGCCCTGACGTGCGGCCTCCATCACATAGCGCGCGCCCTTGGCCTTGTCTTGAGGGCGTGTCGCGCGGTGGAACAGCATATGCCCATAGACCGACAGCGCGGATATGTGACCCGCTTCTGCACAGCGCTGATACAGATGCATCGTCAAGCGCTGGGTGCGTCGCGAACGAGGCAACCAGCGATTATGGAAGAGCTGTTCCGCCAGTCGATATTCGAGACGGGTAACCAAAGAAGATGCCTGATGCATGGCAAACAACCTAGCGTCTTGTGTAACGAGGAAATGCGCTCGTCGTAATCCGACGACCGTCATCGTGTCACCGTACTAATAACTAGATAACTAGTGGCCATCCGGGCGCCGCCGGGGCAACGGGGTGGCAAGCATACGCCCCCCATGCAGGGGACTCAACCCCCGTATTTGCCGCCGACAAAGGGCGCCGCTACCATGCCGATTCACCCCGCGCTTTTCCCTGATTGGAGCGAGACATGCAAACGCGACCGCTTGGCGATACCGGCATCGATGTCAGCCGGCTGTGCCTAGGCACCATGACCTTCGGAGAGCAGAACAGCGAAGCCGAAGCGCACGAGCAGCTCGACCGCGCCACGGCGTTCGGCATCAACTTCATCGACACCGCAGAGATGTACCCCGTGCCGCCCAAGGCCGAGACCCAGGGCCTGACCGAAGCCTACGTGGGTAGCTGGCTGAAGGCCCGGGGCACCCGCGATGACGTCATCCTTGCCACCAAGGTGGCCGGCCCCGGCCTCGATCACATTCGCGGCGGCCCGCGGCTGACCCGCGAGCATATTCATCAAGCCATCGACACGAGCCTCGCGCGGCTGAACACCGATTACGTGGACCTTTATCAGCTGCACTGGCCCGACCGTAACGCCAACTTCTTCGGCAAGCTCGGCTATGAAACCAAGGAAGACGAGGACGCCACCTCTCTTGAAGAGAGCCTGTCCGCCCTCAAGGAGCTGGTCGATGCCGGCAAGGTGCGTGCCGTAGGCCTCTCCAATGAGACGCCCTGGGGCGTGATGCATGCGCTCTCACTGGCCGATCGCCTTGGTCTGCCACGGGTCGCCAGCGTGCAGAACCCCTATAACCTGCTCAACCGCAGCTATGAAGTCGGCCTTGCCGAAATCAGCCACCGCGAGCGGGTCGGACTGCTGGCCTATTCGCCGCTGGCCTTCGGCGTGCTCTCCGGCAAATATCTGCACGGCGCCCAGCCGCCCAAGGGCCGCCTGACTCTCTTCGAGCGTTTCAAGCGCTACAACTCGCCGCTGGCCGATGAGGCCACCCGCGCCTATGTGGAGATCGCCCGCGAACACGGCCTGGACCCGGCGCAGATGGCGCTGGCCTACGTCAATTCACGCCCCTTCCTGACCAGCAACATCATCGGCGCGACCACCATGGAGCAGCTCGAGAGCAACCTGGCGAGCGAGTCGCTCAAGCTTGGCGATGACGTGCTCGAGGCCATCGAAGCCGTGCATACCCGTCTGCCGAACCCTAGCCCCTAATGACGCCTACCCCTGAGGGGCTATCGGGCCGCGTCCTTTTATCAACGTCTTCTATCCCCGGCGGCCAACGCCGGGGTTAGTGCTACTACGCCTACCTGCGGCTATCGCTCCCATAGCGCCGCGACTATCCCCGTGCCCCAGGGCGTCTTGATATACTCAAGGCCTGACGACGGGCTTAGCCGCCCATGCCGACTGTTCACAGGAGCGCCCTATGCTGAGCGTGATTTCCCCCGCCAAGACGCTGGATTTCGAGACCCCGCCAAGCACCGACACCTACAGCCAGCCCGACTATCTCGAGCGCAGCCGTGAACTGGTCGATGTCTTGCGCGACTACTCGCCCCAGCAACTCAGCGAGCTGATGGGCATCAGCGACAAGCTGGCGGGCCTCAATGCCGCCCGCTTCGCCGAGTGGCAGACGCCCTTCACGCCGGACAGCGCCAAGCCGGCGGCGCAGGCCTTCCAGGGCGATGTCTATGTGGGGCTCGAGGCCGCTAGCTTCAGCGAAGACGATAACGCCTTTGCCCAGGAGCATCTGCGCATCCTCTCCGGCCTCTATGGCCTGCTGCGCCCGCTGGACCTGATCCTGCCCTACCGTCTGGAGATGGGCACCAAGCTTGCCAATCCGGCCGGTAAGGATCTCTATGCCTACTGGCGGGATACCCTGACCCGGGACCTCGACCAGGCGGTCAAGGCGAGCGGCAGCCCGGTACTGGTGAACCTAGCCTCCAACGAGTACTTCAAGGCCATCGACACCAAGAAGCTCACCTCGCGCGTTATCACGCCGGTGTTCAAGGATGAAAAGAACGGCCAGTACAAGATCATCAGCTTTTATGCCAAGAAGGCCCGCGGCCTGATGAGCGCCTGGATGATCCGCGAGCGCCTCGACGACCCCGAGGGCCTCAAGAGCTTCGATGTGGCCGGCTATCGCTTCAATGCCGCCATGTCGGAAGGCAATACCATGGTCTTCACCCGCGCGGAGGGTGCGTCCTGAGGCTCACAGCGCTGACTCAGCGCCTTGGTCTGCACCCGTTTTGAGATGAGCTCAGTTCAAAAATGCAAAAGGCGTGCTGCACGGGGCTTGAGGAATTCCCGATGCGCTTCCTTGAACGACGCATTATCACAGCGCTCGAGCCACTCATAGGCCGCCATGTCGGCACTGATCACAACGCCACCAGCGGCCGTGACTCGTTCTCGTGCCAGTCGCGCCTCCTCATGGCGTCGGCTGGCACAAGCCTCGGCAAGCCAATACACCCGGTAATCCGCCGCCAGAAGCCCCAGCGCCGTCTGCAGCACACAGATATGCGCCTCGCTGCCGCAAATCACTACCTGCTTGCGACCAAGCTCGGCCAGCGCCTTGGCGAAAGGGGGCTCCGCATGGGCATCGAAATGCACCTTCTCCCAACGAAGCGCATCGGGCGCCGACGCCAGTAGCCGCGCATCCACTGACCCAAGGCCCGCCGGATATTGCTCGGTCAGCCACACCGGTACATCAAGCATTCGCGATAACCCGGCGAGCCAGGCCGCCTCGGTGACGGCCTGCTCACCGCCTTCGATCACCGGCAGCAAGCCAGTTTGCAGGTCGACGATCAACAATAGGCTAGTCGTGCGGTCGAGTCGCATCTTGGGTTTCCCTCACCAGTGACGTTATGGATTCAGCATAGGCGCCGAAGCGGGTATTCTGTCAGGGAATCGAATCATCCCTCAGGAGCACCCTCTCCCCATGCGCAATATATTTGTACTCATCCTGGCCACCTTCATGAGCCTGGGCCTGGCCGTTGATCACGCCGAGGCCAAGCGCCTGGGCGGCGGCAAAAGCTTCGGCTCCTACTCCCGCTCAGCGGACTCGACTGCCGCTACATCCAACCGCAGCTCCGCCACCTCAGGCACTGGCGCCCGTCAGCCTTCGCGAGGGCTGTCGCGCTTCGCCGGTCCCTTCGCCGGCCTGCTGGCCGGCGGCCTGTTGGCGTCGCTGTTCTTCGGCGGCGCCTTCGACGAACTGCGCCTGATGGACCTGCTGCTGGTGGCCGGTGCGGCCTTCCTGCTGTTCCGTCTGTTCGCCAAGCGTCGTCAACCGGCCACCGCCAGTGGTGACTCGATGGCTCGCCAGGAGCAGAGCACCTCTCAACCCTTTACTAACTCAGAGACTCTCTCAGGGACGCTAGACGGCGGCCTTGGCGGTGCGAGCACGACGCCGAGCTGGTTCGACAAGGAACGTTTCCTGGGCGGCGCCAAGGAACATTTCATGGCCCTGCAGCGGGCCTGGGACAACAACGATTTCGCCGGTATCCAGGAGTTTGTCACCCCGGCGTTCTACAACCAGCTCCGTGACGAGCGCGCCAACCACCCGGCCAATAATCGTACCGAGATCGTCAGGCTGTTCGCGGAGCTTGGCGACGTGCGAGAGATCGGCCAGCAAGCCGAGGCCAGCGTTATCTTCCACGGCATCATGGACGAGAACGGCGAGCACAACGAGTTCAACGAGACTTGGCACCTGATTCGCGAGCTGCGTGACAACGCCCCCTGGTACCTGCAGGGCATCGAGCAGAACCCGGGCGCCTGAGGCTCACACGCCAGACCGGGTCTGGCGTGACTCTTCCTCGCGAGGCCTCAAGACTCACCAACAAAAATGCCGGGCGTTTGCCCGGCATTTTTTTGGATTATCCCACCGATCAGGCAAGTGAGTGCATCCGCAGCTATGAGCCTGGAGATGCCTCCAGCGCTCTTTCCTAACACTCTACCTTAGTAGTCGGACTGCGCCTCATCGGCCGCCTCTTCGACGTTATCACCGGCTTCCTCGATCGCATCACCCGTGTCTTCCATGGCGTTATCGATCTTCTCACCGGCCTGCTCTGCTGGCCCTTCCTCTTCACAGCCAGTGATGGCGACGGCCATCATAGCCACCAGCAGCATGATGCCGAGCTTGCCCATCAGCTTGTCCGTAAGCTTCACGTTCATGATGTTGTCCTCCTGAATGATGGTTGCCATACCTGACGACGAGTGTCAGTTCACACACCATAGCCGCCTTGGCGCTACGACACTACCCATAGCGCATTCGGCTCAAGCTCTTAGGCCATGCCGTCACGCATGCTTCAACAGATGCACCTTGGGGCACCCTCGAAAGACTGACACGAAAAAACCCCGACCTGTGAAGGACCGGGGTTTTCTCTAAATAAGTGCCTGACGATGACCTACTCTCGCATGGAGAAGCTCCACACTACCATCGGCGCTAAGCGGTTTCACTTCCGAGTTCGGCATGGGATCGGGTGGTTCACGCTCGCTATGGTCGTCAGGCGAAACGGGTTGATGAGTCGCCGTGGCGGCTCATCGCAATAAGAATCATGCTGACGTGATGCGTCTCGCGTATCCGTCAATTGTGCGCGTCATGCGCAGACCCCTTGGGGTTATATGGTCAAGCCTCACGGGCCATTAGTACACGTTAGCTCAACGCCTTGCAGCGCTTCCACACCGTGCCTATCAACCAGCTCGTCTCGCTGGGCCCTTCAGGAGGCTTA
>NZ_FNCI01000019.1 GCF_900100755.1 Onishia taeanensis | reverse complement strand
GTCGTGCATTGCCCCTGCAAGGGGCACTGACTGCAGCCGGTACGGACATATAAATGTCTCTTCTGGTGGGTGTTACGTATCTTGTGGTGGAGTAACTGACCCGCCGGGCAGCGGTAGGCATCGGCATCTGGCAGGTAGGTGAAGTCGCTTTTCTGGAAGAAGTCGCCAGTGCCTTGATTGTTGACTGATCGGTTCGAGGGGGCCGCGACGTTCACGCCAGCCTTCCGAATGTCTTCAAGCTGCTCCCCGTTGGAGTAGCCCGCGTCGGCAACGATCGTGTCCAGCTCGTCTTCAAGAACCGCCTGGCTTGCCTTGGCCATCGGCTCCAGTTGCCGATTATCCCCGCCCACTTGCGTCAGTTCATGATGCACCACCAGTTGATGCTCGGCATCGACCGCATTCTGCGCGTTATAGCCGACCACCATGCCCTCACGGCCAGACTTCATGAGCCGGGCCTCCGGCTCGGTCCGACAAGTCTGGGTGTCATCGTTATCTACCAAGGCCTTGAGCTCGTCCTGCAACTCGGCTTTGTGAGACTGCAGGTAAGCCAAGGCATCGTGGACTTTGGCCTGATTCAAGTCGGTGTCTGTCTGTTGGTCGGACGCGGCCAATTGCCCCAAATAATGATCGATCTTCTGTTCCAGCTTCCCAACCTGTTTCTCTAATTGCTTGCGGGTCAGTGCCTGATCCTTGCTCGCCGCCGCCTTGAATTTGCTGCCGTCAATGGCCACCAGGTGGCCACTGACCAGCCCCGCCTGCTTGCAGAACAGAACAAACTGACGGCACACCCGCTTGATCGCCTGACCGTTATCCTTGCGGAAATCGGCGATGGTCTTGAAGTCGGGTGCCAATTGTTTCATTAGCCACAGCACCTCCAGGTTGCGGTGGCACTCCTTTTCTAGGCGACGGGTGCTGCTGGTCTGGTTCAGGTAGGCGTAGATATAGAGCTTGAGCAGGTCGCCCGGGTGGTAGGGTCGCCGGCCGGTGGCCGCGGTGCGCGCCTTGTCGAACCCCATTTCGATGACGTCCAGGGACTCCACGAAGGCATCAATCACCCGCACCGGGTGATTTTCCGGGACATATTCTTCAATGCTGGGAGGTAGCAGCGAGGTCTGGCTGCGAGGCTTTCCTTGTAGGTGTCGCATACAAAAATAGCCGTGAACGGGTGAGTTCACGGCTATCTTGCCAGCCTGGGAGGCTGTTTTCACACAGCCTCCCTTCTAGGCGGGGTTTTTCGTTTGGGTGCCCGGTGTATGTCCGCTTTCTGCATCCAGGACGGGAAAAGGGCGAATGCAAGAGGTGCGTGTAAAGGGGGTCGCGAATAAGTGGGGCGTAAAAAAGTGCGTGGAATGGACGTCCTGGGTGGCAGTCGACACTACCCCGCAGCCTGCTAAGCTTGTGTGCGATACAATATTGCACCACCAGACGCCGGCTCACGGCGCGCACTCGGCGCAAAGCGCCGCCGATGACTACCTGAGGAGAATTCCCTTGGCCAGCTTCACTCTGAACGGCAAGCCGGTCAGCGTCGAGGTGTCTGCGCAGACCCCACTTCTGTGGGTATTGCGGGATCATCTCGGCATGACAGGTACCAAGTTTGGCTGCGGCATCGCCCAGTGCGGCGCGTGCACCGTCCACCTCAACGGCAGCGCCACGCGCACCTGTGTACTGCCGGTATCCGCTGCCGAAGGCGGCGATGTCGTCACGATCGAAGGGCTGTCGGACAACGATGACCACCCGCTTCAGCAGGCCTGGCGCGAGTATCAGGTGCCTCAATGCGGCTACTGTCAGTCGGGCCAGATCATGCAGGCCGCTGACTTTTTGAGCCGCACCCCGGACCCCAGCGACGAGCAGATCACCCAGGCCATGGCCGGGAACCTGTGCCGCTGCATGGCCTATGTGCGCATCCACCGGGCGGTCAAGCGTGCCGCCGAGATCGGCCAGGCCAGCCAGGCATCCACCGCCGGCGTTGGCGTCTTCGACCCGAGCCGTGAGCAGGAGGTGAACCATGGCCAGGTTTGAAGACCAACTGGCGGCCGTCGAGGCCAAAGGTAGCGACGCCCAGGGCAACGCGAAGGATGGTGCCCTAGGCATGACACGCCGTGGCTTTCTGATTGGCACCATGGCCGGTTCGGCGATGATGGCCTTCGGCCTGTCTGGCGTCGCCAGCGCAGCAAGCGGTGGCTCGGCCAGCGAGTCCCTGGCCGCCGGTCGCTTTGAGCCGACGATCTGGTATGCCATCGCGCCCGACGGCACGGTCACCGTGCATATCACCAAGGCGGAAATGGGCCAGCACGTCGCCACCAGCCTGGCGCGGCTGGTGGCCGAAGAGCTTGAGGCCGACTGGTCCACCATCGAGGTCGTCTACGTCGATAGCGACCCGAAATGGGGCTATATGGTCACCGGGGGCAGTTGGTCGGTAAACCACAGCTATCTGCCGCTGTCGCGTGCCGGTGCGGCCGGCCGTATCGCCCTGATCGAGGCCGGTGCCAAGCTGCTGGGCGTCGAGCCGGGCGATTGTCGCGCCCGCAAGGGCCAGGTGATCAGCAAAGACAAGGCGATCAGCTATGGCGAGATCGTGTCTCAGGCGGGGCTCGAACGCACCTTCACCGAGGAAGAACTCAAGGAGATCAGCCTCAAGCCTGCCAGCGAGCGTCGGGTGTTGGGCACCAAGGGCGGCGCCCTGGACGTGCCGGCCAAGGTTAACGGCGAGGCGATCTATGGCATCGAC
This sequence comes from Onishia taeanensis, assembly GCF_900100755.1. Lineage (GTDB taxonomy): Bacteria > Pseudomonadota > Gammaproteobacteria > Pseudomonadales > Halomonadaceae > Onishia > Onishia taeanensis. Next base: position 45,921 of record NZ_FNCI01000019.1, on the reverse strand, counting down.
GTCACCGTGGACAAGATGGTCTATGCCCGCCCGGTGCTGCCACCGACCCGCTTCGGCTCCAAGCCCACTGCGGTGGACGACAGCGATGCCAAGCAGGTCGAGGGCTATCGTCAGACCATCGAGCTGGATGACCCTTCCGGTGTCTGCCAAGGCTGGCTTGCCGTGATCGCCGACAGCTATTCGGCGGCGATGCGTGCCACCGATGCCCTCAAGGTCGAGTGGCAGCGTGGCGACAGCTACGATATCAGCGAGGCGGATATCCAGGAACAGGGCCATGCCCTGGTCGCGTCGCCGAGCCGCGATAATGGCTCACTGTTCGTTGATATCGGCGATGTGACCTCGGGGCTCGAGGACGCAAATCAGGTCATCGAATCCACCTACACCACCTCAAGCGTTCTGCATTTCCAGCTCGAGCCGGTCAACGCGACCGTGATCGAGGAAGATGGCCATTGGCACGTCCACTGCGGCAACCAGCAGCAATCGCTGGCAGTGCCTATGCTGGCCAAGGCGCTTAATGTCGATGCCAGCAAGATCACCCTGCATCAGTACTACCTGGGCGGTGGCTTCGGGCGACGCCTCTATGGCGACTACACCATTCCGGCGGCGCTGACGGCCAAGGCGCTGGGGCGCCCGGTGAAGATGGTCTTCACCCGGCCTGACGATACCCGACTGGACTGCGTGCGCTCACCCTCGGTGCAGCGCCTGCGCTCGGGGCTCGACGGCAACGGCAAGGTGGTGGCCTCCGAGCATGCTGCTGCTGCCGGCTGGCCCTCTGCCGCCATGGCGCCGGCCTTTCTCATCGAGCCGGTCGAAAACGGTGGCAAGCTCGACTCCTTTGCCATCAGCGGTGCCGATCACTGGTATGACGTTGGCGCGCAGCGGGTTTGGGCACAGCAGAACCACAAGGCACACGAGGTCTTCGTGCCGGGCTATTTGCGCTCGGTGGGACCGGGCTGGACGACCTGGGCGGTAGAGCAGCACATCGACGAGCTGGCGCTGGCCGTTGGCCAGGACCCGGCATACTTCCGGCTCGAGCTGCTCAAGGCCGAGGGGCGTAATGCGGGCCAGGCGCCTCAGAGCGTTGGGGGTGCCGACCGCCTCAAGGCCGTGCTCAAACGGGCCATGGCCAAGGCCGATTGGGATAGCCGCGATAGTCTGCCTGATGACGTGGGCATGGGCGTGGCGTTGACCTTCGGCCAGGAGCGCGACATGCCGACCTGGGTGGCCTGTATCGCTCGGGTCAAGGTCGGTCGTGGCGATGGCTCGGTCAAGGTCGAGCGGCTCACCACGGTGGCCGATGCCGGTACCCTGGCGCATCCTGACGGTGCCATGGCGCAGCTCGAAGGGTCGCTGTTGTGGGGGCTTTCCATGGCGCTCTATGAAGGCACCGAATACGAGAAAGGCCAGCCCAAGGCGCTGAACCTGGGGCCATATACGCCGCTGCGCATGAACCATGTGCCGGAGCTGGATCTGGAGTTCGTCGAGAGCGATGCCATGCCGGTTGGCCTTGGGGAGCCGGGCACCACGGTGGTGGCGCCCGCCATCGCCAACGCCATCCAGCATGCCGTCGGCGTTCGCCTGCGCGACATGCCGATGCGTGCCGAGGCGCTTAAGGCCGCTCTCTAGGGCAAGACTTTTCCCCCATCCCAGAAGCCCCGCCCCGGCACGTCCGGGCGGGGCCTTCCTGAGTGAGGCCTATCATGCAACATCTGGATCTGACGGTGATCCGCCAGGCCCTTGCCTGGGCGCAACAAGGGCAGACGCTATGGCTGTGTACGGTGCTCTCGACCTTTGGCTCTTCGCCAAGGGAGCCGGGCGCCTGGCTGGTGGCACTTCGCGACGGTCGCCATGTGGGCTCGCTGTCCGGGGGCTGCGTCGAGGAAGACTTCCTGGCACGCCTGGCCGCTGGCGCCTTTCAGTCGCCGGTGCAACGGGTGCGCTATGGCGATGCCGATGGCGATGCCAATGCCGGTGAAAAGGAAGGCGGGCTCGATGGGCCTGGGGTCTCACTTCCCTGCGGCGGCATCCTCGATGTGCTGGTCGAGCGCCTGTTGCCTTATAACGCCACCCTTGAGCACCTCGCGGCCCTTGAGGCGACGTTGACCGGCCAGCGGCCGCAGCTGCGTCACGTGGACCTGGCGAGTGGCCGGATGCGCCTCGAGAATGATAGCGGTCTCGGCGAGCGGGTGCTGCTGCCTGCTGGGGGTGACGAGCCGGCGCCTGGGGAGGTGCAATTGCGTGTCGGCCCGGTGGCCCGGCTGGTGCTGGCCGGCATGTCGCCGGTTGCCGAGGCCTGCGCCGAATTCGCCGTGCGGCTGGGCTTCGAGGTCATTCTCTGTGACCCGCGTCCTGGTATGTTGGCGGGTGTCTCACTGCCCGGCGTCGAGCGCGTCGAGGCGCTGCCTTCGTCCTTTATCGCCGCGGGCGGCTGCCATGGCGCCACAGCGATAGTGGCGTTGACCCATGATCCGCGTATCGATGATCTGGCCATGATCGAAGCCGTCAGGACCGAGGCCTTCTACATCGGGGTGATGGGCTCGCAGCAGACCTCTGCCGCCAGAGCTGAGCGGCTCGAGCGCAGCGGTGGCTTGAGTGCGGCCGAGCTGGCACGCATCCAGATGCCAGTGGGGCTTAGGCTTGGCAGCAAGACGCCAGCGGAAATCGCCCTCGCGGTGATGGCCGATATCGTGCGGGTGCGTCGGGGCAGGGCGCTTGCAGACCTCTAGGCAAGTTGATGCCTTCCAACCAAAAACGCCCGGCCACCGCAGTGGCCGGGCGTTTTTCGTCACGTCATCTACCCATTTTGCATCAGTCGTCCTGGTTGGCGCTCTCGCTTTCAATCTCGCTTTCGCCATCAACCTTGTCATCAGCCTGGCCGAGCCAGGTGGCGACCAGCTCCGGGTGGGCGTCTACCCAGGCCCGGGCGTTGGCTTCATAGTCGCCATTTTCCTGGTTGGCATCCAGCAGGCCCTGCATGTCCGCGAGGGTCCACTGGAAGCGGTCGAGGATAGCGGTGACTTCCGGCTTCTCCTCGGCTAGCCCCTTGCGGACCACGGTATGGATCTGCTCGTCGCTCGAATAGATGCCCTTGGGGTCATCGAGGTAGCGCAGCGATTGGTCCGCAAAGACCGGGTGCGGGGACCAGGCGGTGACGACGACCGGCTCTTCGCGTGAAATCGCGGTCTTGAGTGTCTGGCTCATGGCGGCATCGCTGCCCGCGACCAGTTGCCAGTCCTCAATGCCGTAGGCCTGCATCGCCTGCTCTGTCAGGGCCATGATGCCGGCGCCAGGGTCGATGCCGTAGATGCGTTGGCCAAGGGTCTCACCGGCGCCAGACAGGTCAGCGATGGAGGTGGCGTCCGCGTAGCTCGGCACGGCCAGGCCAACGCGAGCGTCGGTCAGGTTGGGGCCAAGGTCATCGACCTTGTCGGACACGCCTTCGTAATAGCTTGCCTGAGTGACCGGCAGCCAGGCGCCGCTGAAGGCATCCAGCTCGCCGACCGAGAGGCCCTGCCAGATGGCGGCAAGACTCACCGAGCTCACATCCACTTGGTGGCCGGCGTCCTCGAGGACCGCCTTCAAGACATAGGTGCTGGCTTGGCCGGTGGCCCATTCGCCAATGCCAAGGCGCAGGCTGTCTGCCTGGGCCAGGGGGCTGGCGGCGCCGAGCAGCAGGCCGGCGGAAACGATCAGGGAACGGAACTGCATTTAACTATCTCCAGCGACATCCAGGGGGAAGGGGCGCGAGGCGCTCATGATAAAGGTTCGTTGGCAATAATGATGCCGTTGTTGTCAGCGTACAGCCATTGCCCCGGGCTGATGGTCACGCCGGCGAAGGTCACGGCGATATCGCGCTGGCCTTCACCGCGCTTCTCGCTCTTGCGCGGGTGGGCCGCCAGGGCCTGGACGCCGATATCGGTCTCGGCCAGTATATCGACATCGCGCACGCAGCCGTACATCACCACGCCTGACCAGCCGTTGCTTGCCGCCTGTTCGGCCAGCATGTCGCCAAGCATCGCGCAGCGCAGCGAGCCACCGGCATCCACGACCAGCACGGCGCCGTTGCCCGGCTCGGCGACGGCTTCCTTGACTCGCGAGTTGTCCTCGAAGCACTTGACCGTGCGCACCGGGCCGCCAAAGGCGTCGCGACCGCCGATGTTGACGAAGATGGGTTCGAGTACCTCGACGTCCGGGTGGGCGTCGCAGAGATCGGGTGTGATGATGGAAGTCATGGGATTCTCCTTGAGCGGGAACCCTGATGGTGCCACAACCTGGGCGTTGATAAACGCTGCGATGAGATGTGCAAACGCCGGGTCAGTGCCCGGCGTTTGCGTTTTGCTGGCTTGGTGTTGCTAGCCAAGCCTGTTTGCAGACTTATCGCTGCACGATCAGAAGCGCAGGCCCGCCGAGGCGGTGAAGGTGTCGATCTGGTAGTCGCTGTCCATGTCATAGCGCTCGTATTCGGCGCGGACCAGGAACGGATCGAAGTTGAACTGCGCGCCAACGCCGTAGACCGGATCGGTACCGTCGTTATCCTTGAGATCCAGATTGGCATCGCCAAGGTTGCCATCGACGTCGGTTTCCCACTTGGCAAGGCCGGCTTTGGCAAAGGCCGTGAACCAGGGCGTGACCGGCAGTTGGCCGACAACGTTGACGCCGTAGGCGTTGGACTCGAGGTCGGTGTTGCCGATGTCGTTACCCTTCAGGCGGGTGTGGCCAAGGTCTGCGTAGAAGAGCTCGGTGGCGAAGTAGGGGTTGATCTCATAGCCGACGAAGCCTTTGAAGACGTTGTCGTCATCGTCGACGTTGAAGTCCTCGGAGCCGGACTCGATGAAGTTATCGACGTCGTCGCGATCATTCTCCAGCGAGCTGAAGCCTGTGCCCAGGCCCAGGTAGAGGCCTTCGGCATTCGGGGCGGCGAGCACGGCCGGTGCAGAAACGCAAAGACCCGTGGCGAGTGAGGCGGTAAACAGGGTGCGAAGTTTCATTGGCTTCTCCTTGATGTCGGTATCTGGATTGACTAAGCGTCCCAGCGTTGTTGCATCTTGCCGAGGAAACACGAGCGTGACGATTGAGCGATGAGCATTGGAATATTAGCAGAACACTGTTCGACAACAAGCTTTGCTCGGTAACGTTTAGTGAGTTTTTGTCGTAATCGATGACGCTTGGCCAACAAAGGTTGACAACAAAAAAGCGCCCCGCAGGGCGGGGCGCTTCGGTCATCGGCTCCGGGTCGGCTTACTGATTCAGGCGTAATGCCTTCTTCAGCGGCTGAACCGGCGATGTTGCGAGCATCGGCGATTTAAGGGTGACCCGGCCTCAGGCTTCGGCGACCGGAATCACGTTCGAGGCAGCTTTCTGGAACTCCTCGATTTCATGGAAGTTCATGTAGCGATAGATCTCACCGGCCATCGCGTCGAACTCGCCCATGTAGCCCTGGTATTCCTCGACCGTCGGCAGACGACCCTCGACCGCTGCCACGGCGGCAAGCTCGGCGGAGGCGAGGAAGACGTCGGCGCCGTCGCCCAGACGGTTGGGGAAGTTACGTGTGGAGGTGGACACCACGGTGGACTTCGGCGCCACTCGTGCCTGGTTACCCATGCACAGAGAGCAGCCCGGCATTTCCATGCGCGCGCCGGCACGACCGTAGATGCCGTAGTAGCCTTCCTCGGTCAGTTGGTGCTGGTCCATCTTGGTGGGCGGTGCCAGCCACAGCTTGGTCTTCAGGCTGCCCGCGGGCTGCTTCTCGAGCAGCTTGCCGGCGGCGCGGAAGTGGCCAATGTTGGTCATGCACGAGCCGATGAATACTTCGTCGATGGACTGGCCGGCGACCTCGGACAGCAGGCGGGCATCGTCCGGATCGTTCGGTGCGCACAGCACCGGTTCCTTGACCTCTTCGAGATCGATTTCGATGACTTCGGCGTACTCGGCGTCTTTGTCGGCGCGCATCAGGCTCGGGTTGGCCAGCCACTCTTCCATGGCGAGGATGCGGCGCTCGATGGTGCGACGGTCGCCGTAGCCGGCGTCGATCATCCACTTGAGTAGGGTGATGTTGGACTTCAGGTACTCGGAGACCGAGTCTTCACCCAGTGTGATGGTGCAACCGGCGGCGCTACGCTCGGCGCTGGCATCGGACAGCTCGAAGGCCTGTTCGACGGTCAGATCTTCAAGGCCCTCGATTTCCAGGACGCGACCGGAGAAGGCGTTCTTCTTGCCGGACTTGTCGACGGTCAGCAGACCTTTCTGGATCGCGTAGTAGGGAATGGCGTGAACCAGGTCACGCAGGGTCACGCCCGGCTGGCGCTTGCCCTTGAAGCGCACCAGTACCGATTCCGGCATGTCCAGCGGCATTACGCCGGTGGCGGCAGCGAAGGCCACCAGGCCAGAGCCCGCCGGGAAGGAGATGCCCATCGGGAAGCGGGTGTGGGAGTCGCCGCCGGTGCCGACAGTGTCGGGCAGCAGCATGCGGTTCAGCCAAGAGTGGATGATGCCGTCGCCCGGACGCAGCGAGACGCCGCCACGGTTCATGATGAAGTCGGGCAGGGTGTGGTGGGTTTCCACGTCTACCGGCTTCGGATAGGCGCTGGTGTGGCAGAATGACTGCATCACTAGGTCGGACTGGAAGCCGAGGCAGGCCAGATCCTTGAGCTCGTCGCGGGTCATCGGGCCGGTGGTGTCCTGAGAGCCCACGGTGGTCATCTTCGGCTCGCAGTACATGCCCGGACGCACGCCGTCCATGCCGCAGGCCTTGCCGACCATCTTCTGGGCCAGGGTGAAGCCCTTGCCGGTGTCGGACGGTTGCTCGGGCAGGCGGAAGACGTCGGACGGTGCGAGACCCAGGGACTCACGCGCCTTGCCGGTCAGGCCACGGCCGATGATCAGCGGGATACGACCGCCAGCACGCACTTCGTCGAGCAGCAGCTGCGTCTTGAGCTCGAAGGTGCTGACCACTTCGTCGGTGCCGTGCTTGCAGACCTTGCCTTCGTACGGGTAGACGTCGATGACGTCGCCCATCTCGAGTTTCTCGACGTCCATTTCAACGGGCAGGGCGCCGGAATCTTCCATGGTGTTGAAGAAGATCGGGGCGATCTTGCCGCCGAAGCAGAAGCCGCCAGCGCGCTTGTTGGGCACGTTGGGAATGTCGTCACCGAAGAACCACAGCACGGAGTTGGTGGCGGACTTGCGCGAGGAGCCGGTGCCGACCACATCGCCCACATAGGCGACCGGGAAGCCCTTGGCCTTCACTGCTTCGATCTGCTTGAGCGGGCCGGTGGTGCCGGGCACTTCCGGCTCGATGCCGTCGCGCGGGTTCTTGAGCATGGCGTTGGCATGCAGCGGAATATCCGGGCGTGACCAGGCATCCGGGGCCGGGGAGAGGTCGTCGGTGTTGGTCTCGCCGGGCACCTTGAAGACGCTCAGGGTGATCTTCTCTTCGAGGGCCGGCTTGGCCAGGAACCACTCCGCCTCTGCCCAGGACTGGATGATGTCCTTGGCCACGGCATTGCCGGCCTTGGCGCGCTCTTCCACGTCGTGGAAGGCATCGAACATCAGTAGGGTGTGCTTGAGCTGTTCGCCAACTTCCTTGGCCAGGCTCTCGTCGTCGAGTAGCTCCACCAGCGAGACGATGTTGTAACCGCCCTGCATGGTGCCAAGCAGCTTGATCGCGTGGGTCTTGTCGATCAGCGGAGATTCGGCTTCGCCCTTAGTGATCGCGGTCAGGAAGCCTGCCTTCACGTATGCGGCTTCGTCGACGCCCGGCGGCACGCGATCGGTCAGCAGCTCGAGCAGGAACTCTTCCTCGCCGGCCGGCGGATTCTTCAGCAGCTCGATCAGTTCGGCGGTTTGCTCGGCGTTTAGCGGCTTGGGCGGTACGCCCTGGGTGGCGCGTTCTTCGACATGTTGGCGATAGGCTTCAAGCACGGAGGGACCCTCATCTAGTTGATCTACCAGAGCGCTTCATTGTGACGACATGAGGTGCCTATGACCGTCGCTCGAGGCGCTCCGGGACTTTCTTTTGTGCGTCTTGCGGGAGGTGAGGAAGTCTACCTGAGTTTGTCGACAATGTTAAGCAAGCCCCCAATCGGCAGGCGTCACACCTCGGTCTCGGGGAGTGAAGGGGGCACGACAAGAGCTCGTTCGAGTATGTCGTGGAATCGTCGAGCCGGGTAAGATAGCGGGAAGCAAAGAAGGAGAGTCATGACACGCCGCATCATTTCGCCCTGCGTTGGGCTATGTTCGACCACCGTCGGTGACGATGTCTGCCGGGGTTGCCAGCGCCATGCCGACGAAATTCGCGATTGGCCGACCTATGCGTTCGAAGAGCGGGATTGCCGCCTTGCCGAGCTGGATGCACTGCGGGTGGCGGCAGCCGGGGAGCTTTTGCGGGTCGTGGATGCCGATATGCTCAAGGCCCAGCTAGAGCGCCACCGCATTCGCCATCGTGACGATCAACCGCCGCTTTCTCAGGCGGTGGAGCTGCTGCGGGTAGGGCGCGATCGCATCAACGACCTATCGCGCTATGGACTCGAGGCAGTGGGGAAGGGCCGGCGCCTGTCACCCGCCGAGCTGCACGCCGAGCTGGTTCCGCGGTTGATGGCAGAAGCAGAGGCCCGGCGTCAGGCATCGGTCTGATGGTCGTCGTATCAGGCAGGCGCCATGCCGCTGTGCTGATGACGCCCCAGCCTTTTAAAAGAGCCTATTCGAAAGAGGCGCACTGATAGCGAGTAGTGCCGACGCTTACTTGCTCTGATCAATGCCCCCACTATCACGCTGATGATTTGAGAGACAATGCAAGAGACTATGGAAGACCTGCTACCCGCAGAGCTGAGGGATTTTCTGTCCTGCGAGACGCCCGATGCCTGGCTCGACGCGGCGCTTGCCCACCCGGATCTGCTGCTGATCGATCATGCCCAGTGCGAAAAGAAGGCGGCCTCGACGGCGATGAGCCTGATGTATCGCTATGTCGACCGCCCGCTTTTGTTGACCAAGATGTCGCAGCTGGCGCGAGAGGAGCTTTTGCACTTCGAGCAGGTGATTCGCGTCATGGAGAGCCGCGGCATCGAATATCGCCATCTCAGTGCGTCTCGCTACGCCGAGGGGCTGCGTCGTCATGTTCGCCGCGAGGACCCACAGCGGTTGGTCGATATCCTGATTATCGGCGCCTACATCGAGGCGCGTAGCTGTGAGCGATTCGCCCGTCTTATCCCTCATCTCGATGCCGAGCTTGCCAAGTTCTACCGCAGTCTGGTTAAGTCAGAAGGACGCCATTACGAAGATTATCTGATGCTGGCCCGTCGCTATGCTGCAGAGGCGAATGATACGAGCGTGGAAGCGCGCATTGTCTTTTTCGCCGAATGCGAACGCCAGCTAATTTGTGAGCCGGATGAGGTGTTCCGTTTTCACAGTGGCGTACCTGCCGCAGCCTGAGGGAGTGCCTGCGATAAGGTGTTGAGGCAGCAAGAAGACGCGCGTGAAGGCCAGCCAGAGGTGTGACCCGGGTGGGGAAGCTCGGGACGATACGCAGTTGCGTAAACACAACAAAGGGTTCGGCAGACTCGCTTCGCACAAGGGTGTCGTAGTTGTCCGAGCCAGCAAGATAATAACGCAGGTACCAACACGATGCAGGAACCCTCAGTCAACGAGCAGTTAGCGCTTTTCGGACACTTTTCCCTGACCCTGGGTGAGGACTGCCTGACCCAGTTCAGCTACGACAAGGTCAAGGCACTGTTGGTCTACCTCCTGCTCCATGACCAGCCGGTCAACCGAGCGACGCTGGCAGAGCTCCTCTGGCCGGATCAGGGGCTATCGTCCGGCCGGACCAATCTGCGCCATGCCCTTCACTGTCTTCGCCAGTCGCTAGGTGACGAGGCTGATCAGGTGCTGGTGGTCTCCCGCCAGACGATCGCCTTCAAGTTGCCCGAGCACTGGGCCTTCGACCTTCATGAGCTGCATGACTTGCTCGATGGCGTGGCCACCATTCCCAACCTGGAAGCCATCCTCGATGCCTATCGTGGCGATCTCGTCGAGGAGCTGCAGCTCACTCCCTGTGCCGAGTTTCAGCGCTGGCTCCTCCAAGCCCGCAACGAGTGGCGCCAGCGGGTCATTGCCTTCGCCGAAACGGTTATCGAAGAACACGACGATGTGCCGGAGTCGCTGCTGCGTACCCTGGTCAGCCGGTTTTCCGGTTACGGGCCCTTCCACGAGTGCCTGGTGCGGCAACTGGCCGAGCAGGGGCAGTCGGCGGCCGCCCATGAAGAGTACAACGCCTACCTTCAGCTGCTGGCGCTGTCGGGTCAGCAGCCCGACCTGAGCTTTCTTCAACTGGCCAAGTACTGGTCGGACAGTCACTCCGAGCTTTCGGCGGTCACGCCGCAAGGTGCCTTCTCTCGGGCCATGTCGGCGGAGAGCACGCCCCTTGAGGAAGATGAAATCGAGCAGCGGCAGCTGTCGGTGATGGCAATTCGCCTAAAGCTCGAAGGCGACTGGCAGGATCGTTCTGAAACCTGCGCCTGCTTGCGTCTGCAGATCGAGCTGCTGCGCTGGCTGGAAGAGCAGTGTCATCATCTGGGCGGTTTCTGGCTGACCGGCGCCACCGGTGGATTGGGCCTTGCCTGCTTTGGCACCCATGGCCCGGCCCATCAGTTGGCCGAACTGGTCGCGCTCTACGAGCATTGCCGGACCGCGCTGCCTGAAGAAAGCCAGCGGCGCTGGTCCGGTGAAGGTGAAATGCCGCAATTCACCCTGTCTGCCGGGCTCAACAGCGGTCGCGTGGTCTATGTGCAGGAACGCCAGCTAGTGGACCCGCTGGGTCAGGTAACGCAGCGCTCTCTGGAATTAATGGGGGCGGCCGATGGCAGTGAGCTGGTGATCTCTCACGAATCCAGCCAACACATGCCGCCGGCGCTGGACCTTCAGCCGCGTTTGGCCTCACGGCTGGTGGCCTGCGACGGCAAGGTCCAGCTGCGGGCGCTGGTCCTTGGCGTCAACGAGGGCGGCCGCGAGGCGATGCCGCCAAGCCTGGTGGGGCGCGAGTCCGATCTGCGCAAGCTGCGCGACGCCCTCGCTCGTGCTGGCATCGGTCTGCGCCAGAGCGTGCTGGTACGCGGCCCCTCGGGCATGGGTAAGTCGGCGCTGATGGTGGCATTTCGTCAGCTCGAACAGAGCCGCGAAGCGGCTATCTGCTGGCAGCCTGCGACACGCATGGCGGCGCAGACGCCCTACAGCGTGGCGCGGACCCTGCTGCGCTGGCACCTCAAAGAAGAGCCCAGCGAAGCGCAGCTGGACAAGCTGCTGGAAGCGTATCCGGCGTTGGAGCTCGATGACAATCAGCGTCGGCTATTGGCCGAGGCGCTGGGTATCTGCCAAAGCGACGAGGCCGTACTGATTCAGAGCGGCGAGGCGGTCGAGTTGGTGGCTCGGCTGCTGCAGCAACTGATCGAGGCGCTGACTCAGGACGGTCCGCTGGTCTTGATGCTCGATGATCTGCAGTGGCTCGATGAGCCGTCCTACAAGGTGCTGGCCGCTCTGCAAACGCGCTTGCCGTTCAATTGTCCGCTGCTGCTGGTGGCGAGCCACCACGGTCGCGAGTCGTTGCCCTCCAAGCTGCACTGGGACCAGCAGATCACGCTGGGTCGCCTGGACAGCCAGCAGTCTTCCAACCTGCTTTCGCAGCTGGCGCGACGCTATCACTTGCATCTCAGTCCGCGCCTGCGCAGCCAGTTGATCGAGCGCTGCGATGGGGTGCCGCTGTATTTGCAGGAGATCTGCCGTCGCCTGGACATGGAGCGTCGAGAAGGGCGTAGCGTGCAGATCGATGAACTGCCGCAAGGCTTGCTGGGGCTTTTGGCAAGCCGGATCGACCAGTTGGATGCCGACCGGGAGGTGGCGCAGATTGCCGCTGTGCTGGGGCGTCAGTTCCGCGTCGACTTTCTTGCCGAGTGCAGCGGCTGGGAAGCCGGGCGCCTCAAGCAGGCGCTGGAGCAGATGCTGCGCCTCGAGGTCATCGAACCCTGCACGTCTTCACCCGAGTGCGAATACCAGTTCAGCCACCAGCTCCTGCAGGAGGCGGCGTATCTTTCTTGCCCGCGTGACGTCAGGGTATCCATTCACCGCCAAGTGGTCAGCCTGATCGAAGAGCGCTTCCCGATCTGGATCAGCCGCCATCCGGGCGACTTTGCCACTCACCTGCGACGCAGCGGTCACTACGCACGCGGTGCCCGCTACTTTGAGCTGGCGGCCCGCGAGGCACTCAAGGTCAGTGCCAACCGCACAGCCCTGAAGATGGCCGATGAGGGCTTGGCCAGCCTGCGCCAGGTCGAAGATAGCGTCGAGCGTGAGATAAGCCTGCTGACGGTGCGTGGCCAGGCGGCCTTCGCCATGGAGGGGCATGCCTCGCCCACGGCACACGAAAGCTTCGTGCGTGCGCGAGACCTGTTGGCCACCCAGCAAGACGAGGCCGACGACGAGAGCGATCTCGAGCAGCGCTTCCTGGTCAAATGGGGCCTGTGGGTCGGCTGCAGTCAGCGGCATGCGCATGCCGATGCCTTTTCGCTGGCCTCTCAGTTGGCGGGGCTTGCCGCCCGTCTCGAGGACCCACGCTATCTGCGCCTTGCCGACTATGCCCGCGCTAGTTGCGAATACTGGGCCGGCAGCATTCGCCAGGCCTACGCTCATCTGGAAGAGGTCGATCCCCTGCATCAGCCGATGATGATCGAGTGGCTGCCGTTCTCTGATCATCCTCAGGTGGCCGCTGCCTGCTATCAGGGCTGGGCGCTGTGCCTGCGTGGCGACTATCGCCGGGCGGAGGTGCAGGCAGAGGCGTCCATTCGCCTCGCCGAAAGCCTCAATCACCCAGGCTCACTTGCCATGGCCTTGATGTATGCCGCTGCCGTCTATCGTCAGTTGGGGCATGTGCATCTGGTCGGTCGCCGCGCGCAGCGTGCCTTCGAGCTTACCGGCACGCCGGACCTGCACCTGTGGCAGTTGTCGTCCCAGAGTCTCTTGGGCTGGGAAAAGGCGCTGGCCGGCGATCGTGAGGGGCTCAAGGTGATCGAGGCCTGCATGGAGGAGTTCGATGCCATTTCGGGCCGTCACCGTTTCCAGACGCCGATGCTGTGGTGGGTCGATGCGCTGGTGGTGTGTGAAGAGTTCGAGCGCGCCGAAGACTACCTCGATCAGTGTCTGCTGGTGGCCCAAGAGCGTAGTTCGCTCTACATGCCGGAGCTGTCCATTCAGCTGGCGCGTGTGCGCCACCGTCTTGGTCACCCGGTGGAGGAAGTGCGCCGCCTGGCCGAGCAGGCGTTGAAGCAGGCCCGTGAGCATGACAACCTGCATCATCAACTCAACGCCCAGGAGCTTTGGCTAACGCTGGTAGATCCGCAGGATGCGACGGTGCGCGATGAGTTCCGCAAGCTGTTGGCTAGCCTGAGCGTCAGCGATGCCCCGGTGCTCATGCGTTGGCGGACGCTGCTCGATCATCGGCTGGAAGCACCGGCGCGGGCGGAAAGCTAGTGGCGCCTGAAACCTAAGAGGCAAAGGTTGAGCACGGCTAGAAAATCGTGCGTATGACGAACAACGGCCCATCCGCCTGGCGGATGGGCCGTTTTGTGTTTGGTCGAAGCGCGGCGGGTTGAAGAAGAACATTGTGCGGGCTGCAGCGCCGGTGCCTCAGGTCATGGCTTCCCAGGCGGCGATACGCGACAGGGCCTCGTCACGCTCGCTGCCGCAAAGCTCCGGGTCGAAGTCAAAGCGTGCGCAGACGGCAGGACGACGCGGGTCGCCAAATAGCCGGCAAAGGTTGTCATCGTCGAGCTGCACGCAGCGCACGCCGGCCGGCTTGCCCTCGGGCATGCCGGGAATCGCTGAGCTGATCGACGGTGCGATACAGCAGGCACCGCACCCCGGGCGGCAGCCGCCGGTGGCCTGAGCGGAGTCGGGCGCCGCGGCCTGGCTGTTGGCAATCAGTCGACTCATGGCATTCGCTCCGCAATGGCCCCCTTGCCGATGCCCTCGAAGGCCTGGACTCGAGTGGCTTCGCCGGTTTCCCCCGCGACCTTTTTGGCAAGCCAGGCGGCGATCTGCTCGATGGTGGTGGCCGTCGGCAGAGTCACGCAGCGCTCCCTAGGCAGGCGCAGGAAAAACTCGCCTTGTGGGGCACGGTAGCGGGTCGTCAGCTCGCCTTTGGCGGCGGCCTCTGGGTCGTCGAGGATATCGCTGGCATCGACCAGATAGCGGTCGGCCAGCCGCTCGGCCCAGTCGGCTTCCAGCGCCGGTGCGCGCTTGCCTGCCTGCCAGATATGCAGCGGTGAACGATGCCCGTGAGCGATGCGCTGGCAGTTTCCTGAGTGACGGCGCAGGCCGTGGCTGTAGGTGTAGGCGGCTCCTGACAGGACCTCGTCCTCGAAGCTGAGGCGAATCGCACTGACCCGCGGCGGCGGGTCTTGCAGCATTTGCTCGCTGAAGTGCTCGGCAAGCGCTGTCGGTGTGATTTGCGTCCAGGGTACCAGGGTGAAGGCCTGGTGCGGGCCGCGCACCTCCATGGCGTAGGGCGTGGTGGTGCGGATGACGAGGCCTTCCGAACATTCGCTGACCGTCACGCCCGGCGCTTCGGTGGGCACGATCAGGGTGTGGTCGGCACTGTCGTCCAGTCGTGACTTTATCCAGGGTTTCACCTGACCAAAATCAAACAGCATGCCGTCCTCGCCGAGTTCGCCGTCGAGTTCGGCATTCACCTGCCAGCTGACGCCGATCAGGCCACGGGTTGAACACCACAGCGAGGCGTCGAGGTGGGTTAGGCCATTGACGAAGAGGGTCATCAGTCGATCCCCGCGATCTTGTGAGTCTGCAGCGACATCTGCCATTGAGGTGCGTTCAGGCAGTAGTCCACGACATCGCCCATGGTATTGCCGTCTCCGCCCAGCGGGCCGAGGTCCATGGGCTGCAGATAGAAGTGGCAAAAATCGAGCCCGGCGAAGCGCTCGGGCAGGGCGTCCTGTTGCGGATAGACCAGCTTGAGCTCGTCGCCAGCGGTGATGGCAAGCGAGGTGTCGCCCTTGGGGCTGACACACAGCCAGTCGATGCCAGCCGGCGGCGTGAGCGTGCCGTTGGTCTCCACGGCGATCTCGAAATCCCGGGCATGCAGCGCCTCGATCAGCGCCGCGTCCAGTTGGAGCAGCGGTTCACCACCGGTGAAGACCACATAGCGCTTGCCGCCCGGCACCGCTGGCCAAAGCGCGGCGAGATGATCGGCGAGCGCTTCAGCGTCGTGGAAGCGACCGCCGTTCTGGCCGTCGGTGCCGACGAAATCCGTATCGCAGAAGCGGCAGGCGCTGGTAGCGCGATCCTTCTCGCGCCCCGACCAGAGATTGCAGCCGCTGAAGCGGCAGAAGACGCTGGCGCGCCCGGCCCGGGCGCCTTCGCCCTGCAGGGTATAGAAAGCCTCTTTGACGCTATACATCCTGGCGACCTTCGTTCGTGTCAGCGATGGCTTCTGCGTCAGTGCCGGGTCGCTGTGATGCGGCAGTTTTTTCATCAGTACCGGGCTGGGGTGATGCGGCGGCTTCGGGCCGCTGTGAAGAGTAGCCCAACGGATCGCTCAAGCCATGCCGAGCAAAGGCGGCCAGGCGCTCGCGGCAGCTGCCGCACTCGCCGCATGCCAGGGCTTCGCCCAGATAGCAGGTCCAGGTGTTGGCGTAGTCCAGCCCCATGGCGAGGCCGTCGGCCAGGATCTCGTCCTTGCCCTTGTGCAGATAGGGCGCCTCGATGGTCACCGGCGAGAAATTGGCGATGGCCGCGACGTCGTTCATCTTCTCGACGAATTCGGGCCGGCAATCCGGATACAGCACGTGATCGCCGCCGTGGGCACCATAGAAAACGCGGTCGGCACCGATATTCACGGCCTGGGCGATGGCCAGCGACAGCAGGATCATGTTGCGGTTCGGCACCACGGTGGCGCTCAGGTTGTCGGCAGCGTAGTCGCCGCTGGGCAGTGCCTGGGAGGCGTCGGTCAGCGCCGAGTTATCGATCAGGCCATGAATGGCGCGGATATCGACGATCTGATGGGCGATCCCGAGCTCGGCACAGACCTGCTTGGCGATGTCTAGCTCACGGGCGTGACGCTGCCCGTAGTTGAACGACAGGGCGTGGAGCTCATAGCCCTCGCGGCGGGCCCGGTGCAGCACCGTGTAGGAGTCCATGCCGCCGGAGTAGATCACCACGGCACGGGGAGTTGATGAGGTCATGGAGATGTCCTTTCGGAGAATTTGTTTAGGCCGCAGCCTGGCGGCGCGGACGCCCGGGATCCGGTCCGGACGAGCCGAGCATTTTAGAGACTGGCGCTGCCGCTGACCAGCGCCGGCGGCTGTCATGCCTTCGCCATGTCTCTGACATGGCCTCGTCATGGCATTTGCCCAGGATATCGACATCACTGGAGGAACCCTGATGCTCGATATCGAACGCCTGATCGATGACAAGTACCCCGCCCTCAATGGTCGCGCACCTCTGGTCCGCCAGCCCGCCATGGGGCTGTTGCGCCGCTTGATGCATGAGGATGAGGTCAATGACTTTCTGGCGCGGCACCGTGACGCCGGTCCTTTCGAATTCGTTGATCATGTACTGGAGCATTTTCGCTTCAGCTACATGACGTCGGCCAGGGAGCGCTGCAACATCCCCAGCGAAGGGCGCGTCGTGATCGTCGCCAACCATCCGCTGGGGACATTGGATGGCTTGGCGCTGCTCAAACTGGTGGGGGAGGTGCGGCGCGACGTCAAGGTGATGGTCAATGACCTGCTGTGGGAGTTCGTGCCGCTGCGGCCCTTGCTGCTGCCGGTCGACAATTTGACCGGCAAGGGGTACCGAAAGAGCGCGCGGGCCGGCAACGAAGCGCTGATGGCCGAGCAAGCACTCATCATCTTTCCCGCTGGTGAGGTCTCTCGGGCTGGGCCTTCAGGCATCAAGGATGGCCCCTGGCAGAGCGGTTTTCTGCATCTGGCTCGCAAGACCAATGCCCCGATTCTGCCGGTGCATGTGGGCGGGCGTAATTCGGCGCTCTTTTATTCGCTCTCGTTGATCTACCGCCCGCTGGGCGGGCTGCTGCTGGTCAATGAGATGTTCAAGAAGCACGCCATGGACCTGCCGATCCGCATCGGGGAGCCGATCCCTCTGGCGCGCTTCGATTTGCCGACGCTGCCTAACCGCACCAAGCTCAAACTGCTGCGCAAGCACGTTTACCGGCTGGCCAAGAACCGTTCTTCGCTTTTTGTCACCGAACGGCCGATCGCTCACCCGGAGCCGCGCCAGGCCTTGCGTGCCGAGCTCGAACAGGCGCAGTGCCTGGGCACGACCAAGGAAGGCATGCGGATTCTTCTCCACGACTATCGCGCCGACTCGGTGGTGATGCGCGAGCTTGGGCGGCTGCGCGAGCTGACCTTCAGGCGGGTGGGTGAGGGCACCGGTGAGCACCGCGACCTGGATGACTATGATCGCCACTATCAGCACCTGCTGGTATGGGACGACAAGGCCATGGAGATCGCCGGTGCCTACCGCCTGGCGAGGGTCGGTGAGGCAGTGAGCACCCATGGCGCAGATGGCCTTTATTCCGCGTCCTTGTTTGAGTGTTCGGCGCAGTGGCTCGAGAGCGTCGGCGAGGGTATCGAGCTGGGACGCAGTTTCGTGCAGCCCCGCTATTGGGGGCGGCGTAGTCTCGACCTGCTTTGGCTTGGCATCGGCGCCTACTTGAAGGCCAATCCGTCGATCGCCTGGATGGTCGGCCCGGTATCGCTCTCCAATGCCATTCCACGAGCGGCCCTCGAGCTGCTGGTGTATTACTACCAGCACTATTACGGCGTCGATGAGTCAGGCGTGCGGGCCCGCGCGCCGTTTCGGGTGTCGGCGGCGACGGTCGAGGAAGCCGAGGCGCTGTTTTGCCATCAGGATGGCGCTGCCGATTTCAAGGTGCTCAAGCAGCAGCTCGGCATGCACGGGGTGACGGTGCCGGCGCTCTACAAGCATTATACCGAGCTGTGCTCGCCCGGCGGTGTGCAGTTCCTGGATTTCAGCGTCGATGCCGACTTCGGCTACTGTGTGGACGGCTTAGTGCGGGTCGAGGTCGCCAAGGTGAAGGCGAAGAAGCGGGCGCGCTATATGGGCGAGTGAGGTGTTCCTGGCGCAATGAAGTACAGGCTGAACCTTGTGGGGCGTCGCAGGCCAGAAAAGAGCAGGACCGGGCGAGAGTTGGCTGAAGGGTGATGCTGACCATGCAAGGTGTCGGGTGGCGTAAGGATGCTGGTCTTGAAGAAGCGGGGTGGTTACCCTCGGGGTATCAGCCCGCTTCATCAAGACCAGCAACTGGAACCCGAATATGGCCACTATCGAACATAGCGCGACATTGCCGGCGCCACCGGAGCGGGTCTTCGAGTTACTCAAACGAGTCGAAGACTTCGCCGAGTATTCCGATCTGATCGAGTCCATCGAGCCGCTAGGGGATGATCGCTACCGCTGGCATGTCCGGGCGGTGGGCGTCGACTGGACCTTTGATGTGGCGATTACGGAATCTCGCGCGCCAGAGCGCTTGGCCTGGGAATCCATCGACGGGGTGAAGAACCAGGGCTGTTATCGCCTGACGCCCGTGCCTGAAGGGACGCTTGTTTCCCTGACCCTCGACTACGTGATCAAAAATCGCCTGGTGGAGCGGGCCGTCAACAAGGCGGCCCGCCCGATGGTGGGGAGGGTCAGCCGACAGATCCTCGAACGCGTCGAAGCGCGGCTGTAAGCTTGATCCGTCAAGATTGACGGATCTATTCAGTTCCCGCGAAGCGCTGCATTCAACTGATCGACGACCTCTGCCCAGTCGGCATCTTCCTCCAGGGCGCTGCGAATCAGTGCTGCCTGAGACCGGTTCCAGAAGGGAGCGTCGGCCAGCTCGATGTCTTCGGGAAGGGGGGAGTGACGTTCGATAAAGGCCTGGATGGAGGCGTCATCGGCGGGCAGGCCGAGCTGTTCGAAGAGTTCACTGAAGGGGTGTGCGCCATGTTCCATATTGATGCTCCTTGTGATGGGTCAAGACTGAGTGGGTGATTCCATGCCTTCAGGATCTTGGTGCCTGAGGGTGGCTTGGCTCGAATACCCGGTCATTCGGATGATATCGAGCCTTGTGGCTGCTGCCTGTGTTCGTCTGCCTCTCAGCCTGCCAGGCTTTCTCTCTCCGGCGCCACCCGTTTGTGCCAGAGACGGGCTCAGCGTTCGCCGACCAGGCTGGTCAGGAAGTGCTGGCGCCTGTCTGCATCGCTGAGCGGCTGGGCCAGTAAATGGATCAGCTTGGTCATGGTGGCTTCGGGGGTCATGTCATCGCCTGATAGTACCTCTGCCTCCATGAGCCCTTGGCCGGCCGCATAGGCTCCGATCTCGATTCTCCCCTGCGGGCACTGGCTGATGGCGGCGATCAGCTTGCCTTCTCCTCTGGCCTGGGCGAGCACCTCAATGAGCGCCGGGTCATCGGCAATATTGCCTCCTCCCCAGACTTCCAGCAGGGCGCCGCCGATGGCGTCGTCGAGCAGCATCTTGGCGAGCTGGTCTGCGGTCATGCCTGGCCATAGGGATATTCTTGCCACGGGCGAGGGGCCGAGAGTGCGATAGTCGGGCAGCTCGAAACGCTGGGTGCCGCGCTGACGATCGACCAGTCCGCGGCCGGGGTAGAGCACCGGGGCGCCGTCGACCAGTTCGCCGAGCAGCGGATAGTTGGGGCTGATGAAGGCGTCTTCGGCCTGTGTCTGCCACTTGCGGGTGCGTACGCCCCGCAGCAGACGTCCAGCGAAGTAGAGCGCGACCTCCTGAAGCGCTGGCTGGGTGGCGAAGCGCAGGGCGCCCTCGACGTTGGCGAGGGCGTCGCTGTCCTCGGCTTCCAGTGGGCGCATGGCCCCGGTCACCACCACGGGTTTGTCGATACCCTGTAGTTGGAAGGCCAGGCTGCTGGCGGTCCAGCTTAGGGTATCGGTGCCGTGCAGGATGATGATGCCGGTATAGGCCTGCTGATGCTCGTCGATCAGTGCCGCCAGGGCCTGCCAGTCGGCAGGGGTGGCGCTGCTCGAGTCGATGGCTGAGGGCGTGGCCATGAAATCGAAGTCAGGCAGGCTGGCCCGTCGAGCCGGCGGCAGGGTGTTCAGCGCATCACGCAGGCGAGGCTCGAAGCTGCCGCCTGGAGAGAGGCCCTGTGGGGTCTCGACCATGCCGAGAGTGCCGCCCGTATAGATGACCAATAGGCGAGAGCGGGGCGCGTGCATGGGCACTCCTGTCAGCGGTTAGGGGGTGTCGTCATGATACCCGATGCGGACTGGGCTGTGACCGGGGCTGGCGCCAGTTGGCGGTCGAGGAAATCGAGCCCTGCCTCGATGGCCGGCCCGGCGGTGAGGAAGGTGGTGTAATGGCCTCGCCATCTTAGCCGGTACAGCGTATTGCCAATGCCGCGCTCGTCCAGAGCGGTCTGGAAGACGTTGGCCTGCTCGATTGGCACCAGGCCGTCGAGGTTGCCGTGAAAGAGAAAGAAGGGCGGGGCGCTATCGTCGAGCTGGCGCAGCGGTGATGCCTGGCGGTAGCGATCCGGGTATTCGGCCTGAGGGCCGCCAATGAAGTCGTTAAGCAGGCGGCCGTCGTCGAACCGTGAAAGATCGGTTGGCGTGCCGCCAGCCAGCACGCCGGCAAGCCGTGTCTCGGGGCCTCCATAGGGGCTGTCCAGCGGGTTTCTGGCATTCATCACCGCAAGCAGGCTGACGAGATGCGCGCCGGAGGAGTAGCCGACGCCGATGATGCGATCGGTATCGATACGCCAGCGCTCAGCATGATGGTTGATCCAGTGCATGGCCTGCTGCAGGTCATGGAGTTGTGCGGGGAAGCGGTAGGTGGGTGCAAACCGATAGTCGATATTGACGGCTACGTAGCCGCGCTGGGCGAGGCGCTTGGCGATGGCGTCCATGTCGGCCCGCTCACGACGCTGCCAGCCGCCTCCGTGAACGACCAGTGCGGCGGGCCTGAGGCCGGCGTCGTCAGCGGTGTCCGGCAGGTAAACATCTGCCTGTAGAGGCGTTGGCCAATCCTTTGGCGTGTAGGTCAAGGCATCGAGACGACGGGTGTCGTGATCGGCGGATGTCTCGTCGAGGCCCAGCGGCAAGGTCGTGCAGCCGGCTATCAGTAGTGTCGGCAGTAGCAACAGGAGTGAAGTGGCCAGGCGGCGCGATAGCCGGGAGGCGACATGCATAGCGGGTCTCCGTCCGTCATGAAGCCTCGTCAATGTATAATTTTTGCATCGATGTTGTACAGTGGTTACAAAAAAGGCGCCTGCACGGCGCCTTCTATCTATGCGAAGTGCTCTTCTATGAGAAGTGCTCTTTTATGAGAAGCACTCTCCACTCAAGAGCTTAGGACCGGGGAGATGCTGTTTAGGCGCTTGTGAGAGCGCTCTGCTGGGGTTCTCCTGCGATGCTATCAAGCGCCCCTAGGCGAATGACCATGGCCTCGACCATTCGTGCCGAGTGCTCGGCGGCCTGATCGATGAACGCCTTGAAAGAGACATTGGACTCTTGGCCTGCGATGTCTGACAGGGCGCGAATGACCACGAAAGGGCACCCATAGAGGTGGCAGGTCTGGGCGATAGCCGCCGCTTCCATCTCTGCGGCGAGCATGGCCGGAAAGCGATCGCGAGTGCGAGCTACTGCATCCGGGCAGGACATGAAGATGTCGCCGGTCGCGATTAGCCCTTCGACGACGCGTAGCTCGCCCAGGGATTCGATGCATTCCCTGGCGATCGCCACTAGCCGGCTATCGGGTAGATAGGCGGCCGGCATCTGCGGTACCTGACCATGTTCATAGCCGAAGACCACGGCATCCACGTCGTGGTGGCGCACCTCGGAAGAAATCACCACGTCACCCACGGCGAGGTCGTCGCCGAAGCCACCGGCGGAGCCGGTATTGATGACGACGTCGGGTTTGTAAACGTCCAGCAGCAGGGTAGTACCTACCGCCGCGTTCACCTTGCCGATGCCAGACTGCAGGATCACTACCTCAACGCCTTGCAGGCGTCCGGTGTGGAAGGTGCAGCCGACATGCTGGCGGGTGCGCCGCTCTTCCAGATGAGAGGCCAGCAGCGCTACCTCTTCGGCCATTGCGCCGATGATGCCAATCTTGTTCATGCGTGTGTCGCCCTGATCATCGGATCATTCAAAGATAAGCTGCCATTCGTCGCGCTTGGCGAGGAAGCCGCGGGCGATCTCTTTGGCGCCTTCGAGGCTGTGGCTGGCGGCCCAGCCGCACTGCATCTCGTTGCAGGCCGGCACTTCATCGGCCTCGAGCACGTCTTCGAGGGTCTTCTCGATCAGCGTGAGGATGCCGTCGTAGTCGTCGTGGTTGATCATCGCCCAGTAGAAACCGGTCTGGCAGCCCATCGGGCTGATATCGACGACCTTGTCGGTGTGGTTGCGCGACATTTCTGCCATCAGGTGTTCCAGCGAATGCAGCCCCGGCATGTCCATGTGGTTCTGATTCGGCTGGCAGATGCGCATGTCGTACTTGTAGATCTCGTCGCCGTGCAGGCCGACGGTAACGCCGGCCAGGCGGACGTAGGGCGCTTTGACCTTGGTGTGGTCGAGATTGAAGCTTTCGACGTTCATCTTCTGGTCGCTCATGTCACCTGACCTCGTCTAACAATTTGATTGGCGATTCGCCCAATGACGATGCGCCTGGGGCGAAAAGAGGAGATTCTAACGCACTGAGCCGGCTGGCGCCTACTCAGGGCCGCAGCGCATCATTCGCCCTTGATGGGGTCATGGAGTTCTGCGGCATAAAGGGTGTTTTCGAGCAGCGAGGCGACCGTCATCGGGCCGACACCGCCCGGAACCGGTGTGATGTGGCTGGCGCGTTCGGCGGCCGGCGCGAACTCCACGTCACCGATCAACTTGCCGTCATCATTGCGGTTAATGCCCACGTCGATGACGATGGCGCCTTCCTTCACCCATTCGCCCTTGACCAGTCCGGGTTTGCCTACGGCGACCACCAGCAGATCGGCGCGGCGCACCTGAGCCTCTAGATCCTTGGTAAAGCGATGGCAGACGGTCGTCGTGCAGCCGGCCAGCATCAGTTCCATGGCCATGGGTCGGCCGACAATGTTAGAGGCGCCGACAATGGTGGCGTCCAGCCCGCGAACGTCGAGGCCGGATTCCTGCAGCAGGGTCATGACGCCCTTGGGGGTGCAGGGGCGAAGTAGGGGTAGGCGTTGAGCGAGACGACCAAGGTTGTACGGGTGGAAGCCATCGACGTCCTTGTCGGGCTGAATACGCTCGAGGATAGGCCGCGGGTCCAGGTGTTCGGGCAAGGGTAGCTGTACCAGGATGCCGTCAATGCGCTCATCGGCATTCAGCTCATCGACCAGCGCCTCCAGGTGGGCTTGGGTAGTGTCCGCGGGCAACTGATGGCGAAAGGAGAGGATGCCGGCTTCTTCACAGGCGCGATGCTTGTTGCGTACATAGACTTCGGATGCCGGGTCTTCACCGACCAGCACCACGGCCAGGCCTGGGCTACGTGCGCCTGATTCGTGACGGGCCGCTACCTGGCGGGCAACCTGTTGACGAACATGAGCGGCAATGGCCTTGCCATCGATCAGTTGGGCGGTCATCGGCGTTTCCTAAAAAGTTAAGTCGGCGGGCTTGGGGTATACCTGCCGCGGGCGACGAAAGATTGAGGGCGTTGATTTTCGCATGAGCTGGCCTCGAGTCAAAGCATGCTTGTGCGAGAGTGTGCGCTAAGGGCTTGACCAGCGGGCAAGGATGCGTAAAATACGCTCCGCATTGAGGCGGCAGTTTTCGCGTCAATGTGCTGCAGTTTGATGCCGACGGGATGTAGCGCAGTCTGGTAGCGCGCCTGCTTTGGGAGCAGGATGTCGGGGGTTCGAATCCCTCCATCCCGACCATGTAACCTTTTGATTTTTTTAAGATAAAGGTGTTGGCAAGGGTTGCAGTTACGAGTCTAGAGGCTTTAGAATGCGCTCATAGCTCAATTGGATAGAGCAACGGCCTTCTAAGCCGTAGGTTGCAGGTTCGAGTCCTGCTGGGCGCGCCACTTTGAGAGTAAGTGGTCGACAGCAAGGCGAGTGCCTGGCAGGCAAGCCGATATGGTGGATGTAGCTCAGTGGTAGAGCCCCGGATTGTGGTTCCGGCTGTCGTGGGTTCGATCCCCATCATCCACCCCATTTTTCGGTTGCTTGTTGTGTTTTTGGTAGTGGTGGATGTAGCTCAGTGGTAGAGCCCCGGATTGTGGTTCCGGCTGTCGTGGGTTCGATCCCCATCATCCACCCCATTACCTTCCCTCCTGATATTTCTTGCTTTTTCATAAACAGGTTCGCGGCCAATGGTCACGAGCGATTTTGCGTGTCTGGGGTCTGTGCGCCTTGGTCTTGCGCCCGTGGCATCTTGTCCTGATGGCCGTGTCCGCAAGGTGGTGTTATCAGTGTTTTTTTATGCTGCAAGAGCAAGGTTTTTGCCGCCAACCCCCTTGTAACAGGCGATAGCGCCCCCATAGTCATGGCATCGCGCTTGCCAGCGTGCATTGGGGTTCTTAGAATTGAACCCCTTTGACCATTCAACGCTTTTTCGAACGCCCCAGTGGTAGAGGACTATTCATGCAAGTTTCCGTCGAAACGACCTCCCAGATCGAACGTCGCGTCAAGGTTCAAGTGCCAGCGGCCGAGATCGACCAGGCCGTCGAGGCTCGCCTCAAGGACACCGCCAAGAACGCTCGCCTGAATGGCTTCCGCCCCGGCAAGGTGCCGATGGCTGTGGTCCGCCAGCGCTATGGGCAAGATGCGCGCAATGAAGTGGTGGGCGAGGTGATGCGTGAGCGCTACGTTCAGGCGATTACCCAGGAAAACCTCAACCCGGCGGGCTATCCGCAGATCGAGCCGACGGTCAATGAAAGCGGTCAGGATCTCGAGTTCGTGGCAACGCTGGAGATTTATCCGGAAGTCGAGCTGGCCAGCATCGAAGGCGCCGAAGTCGAGCGTCCGGTGGTCGAAGTGAGCGATGCCGACGTCGAACAGATGATCGAGACCCTGCGCAAGCAGAATGCCGCCTGGGCCGAAGTCGAGCGTGCCGCCGCAGACGGCGATCAGGTCACCCTCGACTTCCAGGGCTTCCTGGGCGACGAGCCGTTCGAAGGTGGTAGCGCCGAGAACCATGACCTGGTGATCGGTTCCGGTAGCTTCATTCCGGGCTTCGAAGAGCAACTGATCGGTGCCAAAGCCGGTGACGAGACCGAGATCAAGGTGACCTTCCCGGAAGATTATCAGGCCGAGAACCTGGCCGGTCAGGATGCGACTTTCAAGGTCAAGGTCCACAAGGTTAGCGGTCAAGAGCTGCCCGAGATCGATGAAGCCTTCATCAAGCAGTTCGGTGTCGAAGGTGGCGATGTGGATACCTTCCGCACCGAGATCAAGAAGAACATGACTCGCGAAGCTGCTCAGGCCGTTGACAATCGCGTCAAGCAGCAGGTCATGGACGCGCTTAAGAAGGCCAACGACATTCCGGCCCCGCAGGCGCTGGTTCAGCAGGAAACCGACGCCCTCAAGCGTCAGGCCGCTCAGCAGTTCGGCCTGGGCGAGGACTTCGATGTCTCTCAGTTGCCCAACGAACTGTTCGCCGAACAGGCCAAGAGCCGCGTTCAGGTCGGCCTGCTGCTGGCAGAAGTCATCAAGACCCACGAGATCGATGCGTCTGACGATGAGATCAAGGCCAAGGTCGAGGAGCTGTCTCAGCAGTACGAGGACCCGCAGCAGGTCATCGATTACTACATGAGCAACGACCAGCTCAAGAATCAGCTGAAATCGTCGATTCTGGAAGAGAAGGCCGTTGCGGTTCTGCTCGAGCAGGCCACTGTGAAGGATGTCGAGATGTCCTACGAGCAGGCGCTGCAGGCGGCTCAGCAGCAAGCTGAAGCGGCTGAGGAAGAAGAGGACGGCGCCACGGCGTGATAGACGACGGCAGTCGTTGGTAGCCCGGCTTCGGTCGGGCTGTCAAGCATGCTTTACTGTCTCCATGACGCCGCATAGGCGGGGTCGTAATTCAGTCATCGGATGAAGGACGTCACACAATGGGCAACGAGTTCGATATTCAAAACGCTGGCGGCCTGGTGCCGATGGTGGTCGAGCAGAGCGCGCGCGGTGAGCGCTCCTACGACATCTACTCGCGCCTGCTCAAGGAGCGTGTGATCTTCCTGGTGGGACCGGTGGAAGACTACACGGCCAACTTGGTGGTGGCGCAGTTGCTGTTCCTGGAGTCCGAGAACCCGGACAAGGACATTCATCTGTACATCAACTCGCCGGGTGGCTCAGTCACGGCGGGCATGTCGATCTATGACACCATGCAATTCATCAAGCCGGACGTTTCCACCGTCTGTATCGGTCAGGCCGCTAGCATGGGTGCGCTACTGCTGGCCGGTGGCGCCGCGGGCAAGCGTTATTGCTTGCCGAATTCACGCATGATGATCCACCAGCCGCTGGGCGGTTATCAGGGTCAGGCCACCGATATCGAGATCCACACCAAGGAAATTCTCTCTATCCGTCAGCGCCTGAACCAGATTCTTGCCGATCATACCGGCCAGGACATCGAGACCATTGCCAAGGACACCGATCGTGATAACTTCATGAATGGGGCCCAGGCGGCAGAATACGGTCTGATCGATGCCATGCTGGAGAAACGGCCGGCATCCTGATAGCGTGGACGTCATCATCAGCCACGATATGCAACTCCGGCGGCCCTCCGGCCGCCGTTCGTAGAGAGGTACGCAAATGGCCGACGGCAAAGGTAAGGACGAGAGCGGCAAGCTGCTGTACTGCTCGTTTTGTGGCAAGAACCAGAACGAAGTTCGCAAGCTGATCGCCGGCCCGTCCGTCTATATCTGCGATGAGTGCGTCGACCTGTGCAACGACATCATTCGCGAGGAGGTCCTCGAGGCCGATGCCGAGAGCGATGAAGATCGCCTGCCGGCACCGCGAGAGATTCGGCACACCCTCGATGATTATGTGATCGGCCAGGATCGCGCCAAGATGGTGCTGTCCGTGGCGGTTTACAATCATTACAAGCGTCTGCGTGCCGAAGTGAAGAGCGAAGAGGTGGAGCTTGGCAAGTCCAATATCCTCCTGATCGGCCCGACCGGTAGCGGTAAGACGCTGCTTGCCGAGACGCTGGCGCGCTTGCTCAATGTTCCCTTCACCATCGCCGATGCCACGACCCTCACTGAGGCGGGCTATGTCGGTGAAGATGTCGAGAACATCATCCAGAAGCTGCTGCAAAAGTGTGATTACGATGTCGACAAGGCGCAGAAGGGCATTGTCTACATCGACGAGATCGACAAGATTTCGCGCAAGTCCGATAACCCTTCGATCACGCGAGACGTCTCGGGCGAGGGCGTTCAGCAGGCACTGCTCAAGCTAATCGAGGGCACTACCGCCTCGGTGCCCCCCCAGGGTGGTCGCAAGCATCCGCAGCAAGAGTTCCTGCAGGTGGATACGGGCAACATCCTGTTCATCGTCGGCGGCGCTTTCGCGGGTCTCGACAAGGTGATCCGGGAGCGCGCCGAGAAGGGTGGCATCGGCTTTAACGCCGAGGTCAAGAGCAAGGACGAAAGCAAGGGTGTGGGCGATATCCTGCTCGACGTCGAGCCCGATGATCTGGTCAAGTTTGGCCTGATTCCCGAGTTCGTGGGTCGTCTGCCGGTCATCGCGACGCTCACCGAGCTCTCGGAAGATGCCTTGATCCAGATCCTCACCGAGCCCAAGAACTCGCTTGTCAAGCAGTACGTCAAGCTGTTCGAGATGGAAGGTGTCGAGCTCGACTTCCGTGAAGAGGCGCTGCGTGCCGTCGCTGAAAAAGCCATGTCGCGCAAGACCGGTGCACGGGGCCTGCGTTCGATCCTCGAGGCGGTGCTGCTCGATACCATGTACGAGATCCCGTCGCTTGAGGGTGTCACCAAGGTGGTGATCGATGACTCCGTGATTCGTGGAGAAAGCGAGCCGCTGCTGATCTACTCCCAGCAGGAAGACAGCAAGGTGGCGGGCAAAGACGGCTAGGGCCGTTCCCCTCCGGAGCAGGGGCCGCTTTTGCGGCCCCTTTTTTTCGCGCTCTTTTGTCCTGGTGGCCCGCCGCTGCGCTTGTAAAGAGTGCCCGTTGCCCCCATCACCTGTTCAATCATTCGAGCATTGAGGAACGTCTGCGATGCAGCAGAACGCCGAACAGACCCAGAGTCTGCCCCTATTGCCGCTTCGCGATGTGGTGGTTTACCCGCAGATGGTGATCCCGCTGTTCGTGGGGCGAGAGAAGTCCATTCAGGCGCTCGAGGCGGCCATGGCCGCCGACAAGCGCATTCTGCTCGTCGCCCAACGTGAAGCCGGTCAGGACGAGCCTGATACCAGCGACCTGTTCGCGGTGGGCACCGTTGCCGAGATTATGCAGCTACTGAAGCTGCCCGATGGCACCGTGAAGGTGTTGATTGAAGGCGCAGCCCGCGCCGACGTCGGTGATATCACCGTGGTCGACGAAGGCTATAGCCGCGCCGAAGTGACCCTGCGCGAAAGCGAGCCGCTCACCGAGAGGGAGCAGGAATCACTGGTGCGCGTGCTGCTCAATCAGTTCGAGCAGTACGTAAAGCTGTCCAAGAAGGTCCCCAATGAGGTCTTGAACTCTCTGTCCGGGATCGAAGACCCCAGTCGGTTGGTCGATACCATCTGTGCCCATCTGTCGCTGAAGATTGGCGACAAGCAGCAGCTCCTGGAAATGGATCGGGTGCGCGACCGTATCGAGCACCTGATGGCACTGATCGAATCTGAGATCGATCTGCTGCAGGTCGAGAAGCGCATCCGGTCGCGGGTCAAGGACCAGATGGAGAAGTCGCAGCGCGAGTACTACCTCAACGAGCAGATGAAGGCCATCCAGAAAGAGATGGGCGAGCTCGACAACGTGCCCAATGAGGCCGAGAAGTACGAGCAGGCGATCGAAGAGTCCGGCATGCCCGATGAGGCTCGTGAGAAAGCCACTCAGGAGCTTAACAAGCTGAAAATGATGGGACCGTCCTCCGCCGAGGCTACGGTGGTGCGCTCCTATCTCGATTGGCTGATCGCGGTGCCCTGGAAGAAGCGTACTCGGGTCAAGCATGACCTGCTGCGCGCCCAGAAGGTCCTCGACGAAGACCACTACGGGCTCGAGGAGGTCAAGGAGCGTATTCTCGAGTACCTGGCCGTTCAGAAGCGGGTCAAGAAGCTCAAGGGTCCGGTGCTGTGCCTGGTGGGGCCGCCCGGTGTAGGCAAGACCTCTTTGGGGCAGTCGATTGCCCGAGCGACCAACCGCAAGTACGTGCGGCTGGCGCTGGGTGGCGTGCGTGACGAATCCGAGATTCGCGGCCACCGCCGTACCTACATTGGCTCGCTGCCGGGCAAGGTGGTGCAGCGCATGAGCAAGGCCGGGGTCAAGAACCCGCTGTTCCTGCTCGATGAGGTCGACAAGATCGGCATGGATCACCGTGGCGATCCGTCGTCTGCCTTGCTTGAGGTGCTGGACCCGGAGCAGAACGACAAGTTCAGCGATCACTATCTCGAACTTGATTACGATCTGTCCGAAACCATGTTCATCTGCACGGCGAACTCGATGAATATTCCGGGTCCCTTGATGGACCGTATGGAAATCATTCGTCTGCCGGGCTACACCGAAGACGAGAAGCTGGCGATCGCCAAGCGTTATCTGATTCCTAAGCAGCTCAAGGCAAATGGCCTCAAGGATGACGAGCTCTCCTTCGAAGATGATGCCGTGCTCGAGCTGATCCGCTACTACACCAGAGAAGCGGGGGTGCGCGAGCTGGAGCGTCAGGTGGCGAAGGTCTGTCGCAAGGTGTTGCGTGAGCGGATCGAGACTCAGGGCAAAGAAGGTGCGCAAGCGCCTCAGCGGCTGGCAGCGGAAGGCATCGAGCGCCACGCGGGTGTGCGCCGCTACAGCTATGGGCTCGCCGACCAGGAAGACCAGGTTGGGCGCGTCACTGGGCTTGCCTGGACGTCGGTGGGTGGCGAGCTGCTGACCATCGAGTCTGTTCTTACCCCGGGCAAGGGTCGGATCAACAAGACCGGCTCCCTCGGTGATGTCATGAAGGAGTCCGTGAGCGCCGCCCAGACCGTGGTGCGTGCCCGGGCCAAGGCGTTGGGTATCGATACTGAGCGCTTCGAGAAGGAAGATCTGCACATCCACGTGCCTGAGGGGGCGACGCCCAAGGACGGCCCCAGCGCTGGCATTGCCATGGTGACTGCTATGGTCTCTGCTTTTACCGGGCGAGCGGTGCGTTGCGACGTGGCGATGACCGGCGAAGTCAATCTGCGTGGCGAGGTAATGCCGATTGGTGGCCTCAAGGAGAAATTGCTGGCCGCAAGGCGCGGTGGTATAAAGACCGTGCTAATTCCCGAGGAAAACCGCCGAGACCTCAAAGAAGTGCCGGACAATATCAAGGAAGCATTGGATATTCGTCCTGTGCGTTGGATAGATGAGGTGCTAGAGGTTGCTCTTGCCAAGAAGTCTACCCTCGAATCTGATGAAAATCGTCCAGATGACTCTGCTTCTTCCCAAGCGGTGATCAGTACTCATTAGCGGTGATTTTTCCCACCATGCCAAGGGTAAAACCTTGGCATGGTGGGGCTTGGGACCAATAGTTGCTTGACGATCTTTTGCGGCATTGCTATAAATTACGCTTTGCTGTGATCGTTTAAGCCGCCTCAAGATAGCGCCGATTTCCAGTAATTTCTGAAACAGTCAAGGGGTGAAGTGTGAACAAATCCGAGCTGATCGAAGCCATTGCCGCGTCTGCCGATATTCCCAAGGCGGCTGCAAGCCGTGCGCTCGACGCCATGGTCGATAGCGTCACTGAAAGCCTGAAGCAGGGTGATTCCGTCTCTCTGGTAGGGTTTGGCACTTTCTCCATCAAGGAGCGTGCTGCTCGCACCGGCCGTAACCCGCAGACCGGTCAGCCGATCGAAATCAGTGCCGCCAAAGTGCCCAGCTTCAAGGCAGGTAAGGCGCTCAAGGATTCTGTCAACTGAGACGCTGGGCTTTGCCTAGCGGACTGACGGTCTTCTGTATGGCGCATCGCTCAGCGGTGCGCCTTTTTATTGGGCGGGATTCCGTTAG
Source organism: Onishia taeanensis (assembly GCF_900100755.1). GTDB lineage: Bacteria > Pseudomonadota > Gammaproteobacteria > Pseudomonadales > Halomonadaceae > Onishia > Onishia taeanensis. The sequence continues at coordinate 14,731 of NZ_FNCI01000019.1, read as the reverse complement.
TAGCATGGGATACGCCGAGTCACGGTTGCCCCAGCCCCGTATCAGACGCCTATAATGAACCGTTTTTTCTGCCAAACTCCAGCCGAGGCCAGTAATGCTGCAACGTATTCGGGACCGCTCCACCAGCTGGGGCGCCAAGATCATCATCGGCGCGGTGATCGCGACCATGGCTCTTTTCGGGGTCGACTCTCTGGTCGGTTTGCTGTCATCCGGCGGGGATGATGTCGCCACCGTCAATGGGCAGTCGATCACCCGCCAGCAGGTCGAAGTGCAGGTCCAGCGCGCGATCCGCAGTGGTCAGGTGCCGCCAGAGCAGGAGCGTCAGCTGCGTGGACAGGTACTCGACCAACTGATTCGTACCTCATTGCTGGATCAATACGCTGAAGAAGGTGGCCTGCACCTCTCCGAGGGGCAGCTCGATAACCTGATCGTGACGTTGCCTGAGTTCCAAGACCAGGATGGCAAATTCTCCCGGGAGTTGTTCAAGAACCGCCTGGCGAGTGCCGGCTATACGCCGCTGGCGTTTCGGGCGCAGCTGCGCGATGACATGCAGCGTCAACAGCTGCAGCAGGGGCTCTCGTCTAGCGAGTTCATGCTCGATGATGAGAAGCAGCGCCTAGCGGCTCTGCAAAACCAGACGCGTAGTTATCGCTACCAGCAACTCGACGCCTCCGACCTGGAAGAGGCGTCGCAAGTCAGCCAGGCGGACCTGGAAGCCTATTACCAGGATCACCGCGATGACTACCAGCGCCCGGAGCAGGTGAAGCTGGCCTATCTGGTGCTCGATCGTCGCGAGCTGGCCGACCAGGTCGAGGTGGACGATGACCAGCTGCGCTCGCTCTATGCCGAGCGTGTCAGTGAAGCCGATCGTCGTGTCTCGCATATCATGCTGACCTTTGGCGATCAGCGCACTCGAGAAGAGGCGGTCGCCGCCCTCAAGAAGGTCAAGGAACGTCTGGCCGCCGGTGAGTCCTTTGCATCGCTTGCCGCGGAAGTGTCGGACGATACGTCCACCAGCGATAGCGGTGGCGACCTGGGTGTGATCAGCCGTGGCTTCTTCGGCGACGCCTTTGACAGTGCCGTGTATTCCCTCGACCAAGGGCAGGTGTCGGATATCGTCGAAACCGACAACGGACTGCACCTGCTCAAGGTCACCGAAATCGAAATCCCGTCCTTCGAGGAGCTGCGCGGAGAACTGCGCGATCAGGCAGCGCTTGCCGACGTGGATGATCTTTTCAATGAGCGTGTCCAGCAGCTGATCGATGAAAGTTTCGCTGCCGATGACCTGGCGAGTATCGCCAAGGATGTGGGTGCCGAGCTTCAGACCAGCGACTGGGTGTCGGCCGACAGTGCCGAAGGCGTGCTGGCCGAGCCTGGGGTAATGGATGCCGCCTTCACGAAGGACGTGCTCGAGGAAGGCTTCAACAGTGAGGTGATCGAGCTGGACCAGGATCGCCGTATGGTGCTGCGCGTGCGGGATCATCGCCCGGCCACCACTCTCGAGCTCGATGAAGTGCGTGACCGCGTGTCTGCTGCGGTCGAGAAGCTCAAGGTGCAGGAGGCGCTGACGGCGCTTGCCGAGAAGCGTGTGGCGGCACTACGCGATGGCTCACAACAAGTCGTCGATTGGCAGCGGGTCGAGTCCGCGACACGTCAGAGCGGCAGCAATGTGCCCGCTGCGGTGAACGGCTTGGCCTTCCGCCTGCCGAATCCGGAAGATGGCGCGCCGGTGTACGGTCAGACGGCGACTCAGAATGGTGTGGCGCTGGTGGCTCTGGATGCCGTGCAAGAGGGCGATGTGTCCGATGCTAGCGAGTCCCGCGTCGCTCAACTGGTCGAGCGCCTGCGTGCACAGGCGGCAGTCAGCGGGCTGCTCGAGCAGCTGCAAAATGATGCCGAGATCGAGCGTCTCTAGTGGTTAGCTTGGGCAGGTGCTAGCCGAGCCCCGTTAGTCCGGGATAAGAAACGCGACCCTCATGGGTCGCGTTTTTTTATGCAGCCCTCGTATCAAGTGACCTATGTATCAAATGTCTTTTATATCAAGTGTCTGAGAGCGGTGGGTCGGAAGTGAAGGCCGTTTTATGGAAGTCACTGGCGGCTGCCACATCGGCGAGGCCGATTTCTTCGGGTGTGGGGGCGCTGCCGCCGGCCAGAACCTGCAGCACGCTATGGACGCCTTGAGAAAGAGACTCCAGGTGGTAGCCGCCCTCGAGTACCAGGGCGAGCCTGCCGTCGCAGTGTCGGTCGGCCAAGCCCTGAACGATCTCCGTCATGGCGGCGAACCCCTCATAACTGACGTTCAGGCATAGATCGAGCCGGTGGGCATCGAAGCCAGCCGAAACCAGGATCAGGTCCGGCTGGAACCAGGCGGCTGCCGGCTCCAAGATGTCGCGAAAGGCCATCAGGATGGCTTGGTCGCCGGCTCCGCCGGGTAATGGCACATTGACGGTGGTGCCCTCGCCGAGCCCGGCGCCGACGTCTTCCAGTCGGCCGGAGCCCGGATAGAAGGGGGCGGCGCGATGGGTGTCGAACAGCATGACATCCGGCGATGCCCAGAAAATGTCCTGGGTGCCATTGCCATGATGGGCATCCCAGTCGACGATCAGGACGCGCTCGATGCCCAGCTCATGCTGGGCATGGGCTGCTGCGACCGCGACGTTGTTGAAGAAGCAGAAACCGCGCGAGCGGGCCGGTTCGGCGTGATGCCCCGGCGGGCGGCAGAGTGCAAAGGCGCTTTGGGCTCGGCCCTTGCAGACGGCGTCGACCGCTGCGATGGCGGCCCCGGCGGCGACCTCGGCGGCCTCGATGCTGCCCGGTGATACGGCAGTGGTGTCGACATCAAGCCAGGCATGCTTGCCGCGCATGCGTTCGATTTCACGCAGGTGGGCGCTGGTATGTACCCGCCCAAGTTGCTCGAGCGTGGCCGGCTCTGCGGTCTCGAACGTCACGCCGGGGATCGGCTCGGCGCTGAGGCGTTCCATGATGGCCGTTATCCGGCCGGGGTGCTCGGGATATTTCCATTGAACCGCCAGGCCATTGAGTATCTCTCTGACTCGTCGGTCCAGGCGTCCAGGCAGGAAGGGGTCCTGGATGTCGGGTTGATGATTAAGCATGCGGTCGTCATTGATCACCAGCACTGAGCGGTCGCCGATCACGAGCATTCTCCGTCACGTTAGATAGTGCCCGCCCCGGGCGCCGGGAGGGCTGCTTGCTTCAGTGTCGTCCTCTCCCGCGTCTCAGGCAATTCGGCTTGTGGGCACCGAATGGTTTTTCAGCGATCAATAGGGAGTTGCGATCTGCTTAAGCAGGCGAAAATGTTATAAAGTAACGTATTTGAGCCTACTAGCTTTCATCGACGTCATCGAGGATCCGCGCCTGTGCCTTCTCCATCGCCTTCATCCGCTTCTCGTCCATCTGTCGTTCACTCAAGCATGCCTCTGACAGGCATTCCCGTGCATGTGATTACCGGGTTTCTCGGCAGCGGCAAGAGCACTCTGATTCGCCACCTGCTGGCCCACAAGCCTGCTGACGAGCGCTGGGTCGTGGTGATCAACGAGTTCGGCCAGGTCGGTATCGATCAGGCCATGTTCGAAGAGCGCGAGGATGTGGTGGTCAAGGGGTTGCCGGGCGGCTGCCTATGCTGTCAGTTGGCCTTCGTGTTGCAGGCGTCGCTGGTCAATCTGCTGCACCGTCATCGTCCTGATCGGCTGATCATAGAGCCCTCCGGGCTTGGTCATCCCGCGGGTCTTCTGGACTTGCTGCGCAGCGAGGCCTTCAACGAGGTGTTGGAGGTGCGCGATATCATTGCCTTGCTGGATCCGCGACGCCTCGATGACCCGCGCTCAAGAGAGCATGAGACCTTTCGCGATCAGTTGGCGATGGCCGATGGCGTGGCGCTTACCATGACCGATCTGGCCACGGAGCGGCAGTGCCGGGTAGCGCAGGAATATCTTTCCGGCTTATGGCCCGCCAAGCGCTGGATCGAGGTGGCGCCACATGGGCAGCTTCCCGTGTCGCGGCTGCTTGATGATGCCGTTCATCAGGATGGCGCCAAGGGGGCTTCTGGTCATCAAGGCGGGGAGGCCTCGGCGTCGCCGCGGATGAGGTCGCACTCTACTGCTCACGAAGGACAGGCTGCGGTCACCCTGGATACGTTTGCCTATCGTGCGCCCGTTCCTGGGAAGCCGGTGTGCGACGAAGGAGGCTCGCTTGGCTTTCGCAGCCTAGGGTGGCGCTTTCATGCAAGCGAGCGGTTTTCGCTGGATGCGTTAGAACAGTTGTTGTCGTCGTTGCCCGCGGCGCTGCGCATCAAGGCGGTGGTGCACACTGCGTCAGGCTGGAAATTCTACAACCGGGCTGCTGGCCGCGTGACGCTGATGCCGGCCAGTTGGCGGCGGGATTCGCGCCTTGAGCTGATCATGGAGGCGGATAGCCAGGCCTTGCCTGAGCCAGCGTCACTGGAAGCGAGCCTGCTGGCCTGCCGCGAAGTCGGATAATCTACCCCGAACTGGCTCCGCTAGGGGCGCTGACGCTGCCTTTAGGGGGCGGTGAGTGGTACAATTTCGCATTGCTATCACGAAGCTAGCCTTGCCAGCCTCCCGTAGCGCCAAACAGTCGCAGTGCAAAGGATTTGACGACCCATGGGTGACATCGCCAGAGAGATTCTGCCAGTCAACATCGAGGACGAGCTCAAGCAGTCGTATCTCGATTACGCCATGAGCGTGATCATCGGCCGGGCGCTGCCCGACGTACGTGATGGCCTCAAGCCGGTACACCGGCGTGTGCTGTTTGCCATGCACGAATTGAACAACGACTGGAACAAGCCTTACAAGAAGTCGGCCCGTGTCGTGGGTGACGTCATCGGTAAATATCACCCGCACGGTGACAGTGCGGTCTACGATACCATCGTACGTATGGCGCAGGATTTCTCGATGCGCCATGTGCTGGTCGACGGCCAGGGTAACTTCGGTTCCATCGACGGTGATAACGCTGCCGCCATGCGTTATACCGAGGTGCGCATGGCCAAGCTCTCCCATGAGCTGCTGGCCGATCTCGAGAAAGATACCGTCGACTGGGTCGACAACTATGACGGCACCGAACGCATCCCCGAGGTGCTGCCGACCAAGGTTCCCAATCTGCTGATCAATGGTAGCTCCGGCATTGCCGTGGGTATGGCTACCAACATCCCGCCGCACAATATGAGCGAGGTGATCAGCGGCTGCCTGGCGTTGATCGACGACCATACGCTGTCGATCGATGACCTGATGGAATATATCCAGGCCCCCGACTTCCCCACCGGCGGCATCATCAACGGTAAGGCCGGGATTCTCGATGCCTACCGTACCGGCCGTGGGCGCATCTATGTGCGTGCGCGTCACACCATCGAGCACGATGACAAGACGGGCCGCGACCACATCATCGTCAATGAGCTGCCGTATCAGGTAAACAAGGCGCGCTTGATCGAGAAGATCGCCGAACTGGTCAAGGAAAAGCGCATCGACGGCATCGCCGAACTGCGCGACGAGTCCGACAAGGATGGTCTGCGCGTCGTGATCGAGGTCAAGCGTGGCGAAAGCGGCGAGGTGGTGGTCAACAACCTCTTCGCTCAGACGCAGCTGCAGAACGTGTTCGGCATCAACATGGTGGCATTGTCCGACGGCCAGCCGAAGACGCTTAACCTCAAGGAAATGCTTGAGGCCTTCATTCGTCACCGTCGTGAAGTCGTCACCCGCCGTACGCTCTTCGAGCTGCGCAAGGCGCGTGAACGCGGTCATATTCTCGAGGGCTTGGCGGTCGCGATCTCCAATATCGATGAGGTGATCGAGCTCATCAAGGCCTCGCCGTCGGCTGCTGAAGCCAAGGATCAACTGCTGGCCCGTAGCTGGCAGCCGGGGCAGGTGACCGGCATGCTGGAGCGAGCCGGTGCGACCTCGTGCAAGCCCGAGGATCTGGAAGAGGGCTTCGGTCTCGACGATGCAGGCCAGCAATATCGCCTCTCGCCGGCCCAGGCCCAGGCCATTCTTGAGCTGCGTCTGCACCGTTTGACCGGCCTTGAGACCGAGAAGCTGCTCAACGAGTATCTGGGCATTCTCGAAAGAATCGCCGAGCTGACCGCGATTTTGGCCTCCGCAGACCGTTTGCTCGAGGTGATTCGCGAAGAGCTCGAAGCCATCCGCGATCAGTATGGTGATCCGCGTCGCACCGAGGTCCAGATCAGCCATCTTGATCTGCATATCGAAGACCTGATCGCCGAAGAAGACATGGTGGTGACCATTTCTCGTAGCGGCTATGCCAAGACGCAGCCCCTTTCCGACTACCAGGCGCAGCGCCGCGGTGGGCGCGGCAAGTCGGCGACGGCGATGAAAGATGAAGACGTCATCGAACACCTGCTGGTGGCCTCGACTCACGACACCGTGCTGCTGTTCACCAACAAGGGCAAGGTCTACTGGCTCAAGGTCTACGAGATGCCCAATGCCAGCCGCGGCTCCAGGGGCAAGCCGCTGGTCAACCTGCTGCCGCTGGATGAAGGCGAAGCGGTGAGCGCCATGCTGCCGGTGCGCGAGTATCGCGAAGACAGCTTCATCTTCTTCGCTACCGCCAAGGGTACGGTCAAGCGTACCAGCCTCGATCAGTTCTCGCGTCCGCGTAGCGTTGGCCTCATCGCCATCGATATCGACGAGGATGACCAGCTGATTGGTGCCGCTATTACCTCTGGCTCGGACCACGCCATGCTGTTGTCTTCCAACGGCAAGGCGATCCGCTTCGAGGAATCCCATGTCCGCGCCATGGGGCGGACTGCCCGCGGCGTGCGCGGTATGCGGCTGCAGGATGGCGCTCGGGTGATCAGTCTGATCATTCCGCAGTCCCAGCAGGTCGATGTCGAAGACGATACCGAAAGCGATGATGCTGAGGCCCCGGCAGATGTGGCGACCCATGATGGTCAGATCTACATCCTGACCGCCTCCGAGCGCGGCTATGGCAAGCGTACCCGCCTCGAGGAGTTCCCGCTGCGTGGGCGTGGTGGCCAGGGCGTGATCGCGATGCAGACCAGCCAGCGTAACGGCGATATGGTCGCGGCGATGCAGGTCTACTCTGCCGACGAGATGATGCTGATCACCGACAAAGGCACGCTGGTGCGTACGCGGGTCGAGGAAGTGTCCACGACATCGCGCAACACTCAGGGCGTGATGCTGATTCGTCTGGGCGAGGGCGAGGCGCTGGTCAAGACCGTGCGCATCGACGAGCCGGACGAAGAAGCGCCTAGCGGTGAGACACTGGACGGGGCTGCTGAAGAAACGCTTGAGGCGGGCGCGGAAGACGCGTCAGGCGAAGCCCCCGCAGAGGGGACAGGCAGCGATGCGTCTGAAGACGATCACTGAGCGCCGTTAGCCGACACCATCATTCTGGAATACTACGCTGATGACACGTCATTATAATTTTTGTGCGGGACCGGCGGCGCTGCCGACCGCCGTTCTGGAAAAGGCTCGGGAAGAGCTGCTCGATTATCAGGGGCGTGGCCTCTCGGTGATGGAGATGAGCCATCGTAGCCCCGAGTTCGTAGCCATCGCCGAGCAGGCCGAGGCGGATCTGCGCGAGCTGCTGGCCGTGCCCGATAACTATCGGGTGCTGTTCCTGCAGGGCGGTGCCTCGATGCAATTTGCGATGTTGCCCTACAACCTGCTGGGTCAGGGCGGCACGCCGAACTATCTGTATACCGGTATCTGGGGCAAGAAAGCCATTGCCGAGGCGCGCCATCTGGCCGGTGCCCATGTGGCGGCGTCCAGCGAGGCCAATGGCCTCACCGCCGTGCCGCGCCAGGAGGATATTGCGCTGTCGGGTGATGCAGCCTACCTGCACTATACGAGCAACGAGACCATCGGCGGCCTTGCGTTCGACTATATCCCCGAAGGGCGACTGGCCGATGGCAGTGAAGTGCCGGTGGTCTGCGACATGTCCTCGTCGATTCTTTCCGGCCCGCTGGATGTCTCGCAGTTCGGTGTGATCTACGCCGGGGCCCAGAAAAACATCGGCCCCGCCGGCCTGACGCTGGCGATTGTGCGCGATGACCTGCTGGATCGCGCGCGCCCCGATACGCCGACCATGTTCAATTACAAGGTCATGGCCGAGCACGGCTCGATGTACAACACGCCGCCGACCTATAGCTGGTACTTGGCGGGGTTGGTGTTCCAGTGGCTGAAACACGAGATCGGCGGTCTCGAGGCGATGAATGCCCTCAATGAGCGCAAGGCCGCCAAGCTGTATGCCGCCATCGACCAGAGCGATATGTATTCCAACCCTATTGCGGTGGACAATCGTTCGCGCATGAACGTGCCCTTCGTGCTGGCAGATGATCGCCTCGACAAGGCCTTCCTGGCCGAATCGGAAGAGGCCGGGCTGCTCAACCTCAAGGGGCATCGCAGCGTGGGTGGCATGCGTGCCAGCCTCTACAACGCGGTACCCGAATCCGGGGTCGATACCCTGGTGGAGTTCATGGCCGACTTCGAGCGTCGGCGCGGCTAGCGTCGCAGCGGGCGGCGCGACCGAGCCAACCATGCTCGGTGGCCGTACCATTGTCGAATCAGGGGTTTAGTTAGGGGAAATCGAATGAGTGACACCCCCATCGATCTCGATGCGCTGCGTCAGCGTATCGATGGCCTGGATGGTGAAATCCTGCGCCTGATCAGCGAGCGCGCCCAGTGCGCGGGTCAGGTGGCCAAGGTAAAGACCGACTCCGACCCGGATGCGGTCTTCTATCGGCCCGAGCGTGAGGCCCAGGTGCTCAGACGCATCATGGCGCTCAACCAGGGGCCTTTGGATGCCGAGGAAATGGCGCGGCTGTTCCGCGAGATCATGTCGGCCTGTCTGGCGCTCGAAAAGCCGGTCAAGGTGGCCTATCTGGGGCCCGAAGGTACCTTTACCCAGCAGGCGGCCCTCAAGCACTTCGGCGAAAGCGCGGTCAGCTTGCCGATGGCCGCCATCGACGAGGTGTTCCGGGAGGTCGAGGCCGGCGCCGTCAATTACGGCGTGGTGCCGGTGGAAAACTCCACCGAAGGCGTGGTCAACCATACCCTGGATTCCTTCATGGACTCCTCAATGCGCATCTGTGGCGAAGTGGTGCTGCGCATCCATCATCACCTGCTGGTGTCGAGCAATACCCGTCGTGACAAGGTCTCGCGGGTCTACTCGCATCCCCAGTCCTTTGCTCAGTGTCGCAAATGGCTGGACGCGCATTATCCGCATGCCGAGCGGGTGCCGGTGTCTTCCAACGCCGAGGCGGCCAAGCTGGTCAAGACCGAGTGGCATAGTGCGGCGATTGCCGGCGATATGGCGGCCAAGCTCTATGACCTCGAGAAGATTGCCGAGACCATCGAGGATCGTCCGGATAACTCGACGCGCTTCTTGATCATCGGCAATCAGGATGTGCCTGCCTCGGGTGAGGACAAGACGTCGATCGTGGTGGCCATGCGCAACCAGCCTGGCGCCCTGCATGACCTGCTGGAACCCTTCCACCGTCATCAGATCGACCTGACGCGTCTCGAGACGCGGCCGTCGCGCAGCGGGGTCTGGAACTACGTCTTCTTCATCGACTTCAGCGGGCATCGTGATGATGCGCGTGTGGCGGCCGTGCTCGAGGAAGTGCAGTTGCGCTGTGCCGAGCTCAAGGTGCTGGGCTCCTATCCGGTAGGTGTGCTCTGATCATGAGGGCGTCTTCCAGGCCTCAGTCGGCGGCGCCGCCCGCGCCGGATGCGAGCAGGCTCGGCGAGTCCCAATTATTGATCGTCGGGCTCGGGCTGATTGGCGGTTCCTTGGCGGCGGCCCTCAAGGCCGGCGGTTTCGCTGGTACGATTCTGGCCTGTGACCGTGATGCCGACGAGATCGCTCGCGGAATCGAGATGGGCATCATCGACGGCGGTGACACCGAGCTTGCCGCAGTGCTGCCAGGCAGCAGCCTGGTCGTGCTGGCAGTGCCGGTATTGGCCATGGATGCGGTGATGGAGGCCTTGGCCGCAGGGCTTCACACGGCCGCTAGCGACGTCGTCATCACCGATGTCGGCAGCACCAAGGCGGCCATTCGCGATACCGCAGAGCGCATCTTCGGCAAGCTGCCGACCAACCTGGTGCTGGGGCATCCGATCGCCGGCTCCGAGAAGAGTGGGGTGGCCGCTTCCAATTCCCGGTTGTATCGTCAGCACAAGGTCATCCTGACGCCCGACGAAGACACGGCGCCCGGCGCGCTGTGCCGGGTGCGTGCCCTGTGGGACGCCTGCGGGGCCACGGTGCTCGAAATGCCAGTCGAGCACCACGACCAGGTGCTGGCGCGCACCAGCCATCTGCCGCATCTGCTGGCCTTTTCGCTGGTGGATACCCTGGCTCGCCAGGATGAGCGCTTGGATATCTTTCGCTACGCTGCCGGTGGCTTTCGTGATTTCACCCGTATCGCCGGCAGTGACCCGGTGATGTGGCGGGATATCTTTACGGCTAATCGCGATGCCGTTCTGCAGGCCCTGGATGATTTCGAAGGGGGCGTGGCTCGACTGCGCCGTGCCGTGGAAGAGGGAAACGGCGATGCCATGCTGGGCATTCTCGACCGGGCCAGCCATGCTCGGCACTATTTCGATACGCTGTTAAACCAGACCAGTTATCAGGCGGGTTATCAGACCATGCAAGACAATTCCATGCGCTACCGGGTCAGCCCCGGCGGCAGCGTTTCCGGACGCATTCGCGTGCCGGGCGACAAGTCGGTATCACACCGTTCCATCATGTTGGGCGCGCTAGCTGAAGGTGTCACCGAAGTGAAAGGCTTCCTCGAAGGCGAGGATAGCTTGGCGACGCTGCAGGCCTTCCGCGAAATGGGCGTGGCCATCGAAGGGCCGCATCAAGGGCGGGTGACCATCCATGGCGTCGGCATGCACGGCCTCAAGGCGCCGGCGGGGCCTATTTACGTGGGCAATTCCGGCACCGCCATGCGCCTGTTTGCCGGCCTGCTGGCCGGTCAGGCCTTCGATAGCGAGCTGACGGGTGACGCCTCCCTGACCAAGCGGCCCATGGGCCGGGTCGCCGACCCGCTGCGCCTGATGGGGGCCAAGATCGACACCGCCGAGGGCGGGCGCCCGCCGCTGAAGATTCATGGTGGCCAGCCCCTCAAAGGCATCGACTACGCGATGCCCATGGCCAGTGCCCAGGTCAAGTCGTGCCTGTTGCTCGCGGGCATGTATGCCGAGGGTGAGACCCGCGTTAAAGAGCCGGCGCCGACACGTGATCACACCGAGCGTATGCTCAATGGTTTTGGCTATCCGGTCGAGCGCGAAGGCGATACTGCGTGGCTCAACGGCGGTGGCTCCCTTGCGGCAGGGCCTATCGATGTGCCCTCCGATATCTCCTCGGCGACCTTCTTCCTGGTCGCCGCAGCGATCACGCCGGGTGCCGACTTGACGCTCGAGCATGTCGGTATCAACCCCACCCGTATCGGGGTGATCAATATCCTCAAGCTGATGGGTGCCGATCTCGAGCTATCGCATCAGCATGAGGTGGGCGGAGAGCCGGTCGCGGATATCCGAGTGCGCTATGCGCCGCTCAAGGGTATCGATATTCCGGTCGACCAGGTGCCGCTGGCCATCGACGAGTTCCCGGCGCTGTTTATCGCTGCCGCCAATGCGCAAGGCACGACGCGACTGCGCGGTGCGGAAGAACTGCGCGTCAAGGAGTCCGATCGTATTCAGGCCATGGCCGATGGCCTCGCTGTGCTCGGCGTCGAGAATACCGTGGTGGCCGATGGTATCGATATCCTCGGTGCTGACGATGGCTCCGGCGCGCCGAATTACGGCGGCGGTCAAGTCGACAGCCTCGGTGATCATCGCATTGCCATGGCCTTCGCGGTCGCCGGACTGCGCGCCCGTGACGAGATCGTGATCGATGACTGCGCCAATGTGGCCACCTCCTTCCCCGGCTTCGTCGAGCTGGCGCGCCGTGTCGGCCTGATCGTCGCTCCCGCCTCTGGTGATGAGTCCGTGGCCTGCGAACAGCGGGAGGATGCATGAGCGATGCCGAAACACGGGTGTTGACCATCGATGGCCCCGGCGGGGCCGGCAAGGGCACCATTAGCCGCTTGATCGCCGAGGGGCTGGGTTGGCATTTGCTGGACAGCGGGGCGCTGTATCGGCTGACCGCCCTGGCGGCCGAGCGCCATGAGGTGGAGCTGGACGACGAGGCATCTCTGGCAACGCTGGCTTCCAATCTGGACGTGGTCTTCGTTCCCGACGAGGGTGGGAGTCTCGTGCTGCTGGAAGGGGATGACGTCAGCCGTGAGATTCGCACCGAGCAGGCCGGCGACCGGGCCTCCCAGGTGGCGTCGCTGCCGCGGGTTCGCGAGGCGTTGCTGAAGCGTCAGCGCGACTTCCTCAAGGCGCCTGGCCTGGTGGCCGATGGTCGTGACATGGGGACAGTGGTGTTTCCCGCCGCTCCCCTGAAAGTCTTCCTGACCGCCAGCGCCGAGGAGCGTGCCAAGCGTCGGCATCTGCAGTTGCGGGAGGCGGGGCAGGATGCTAGTCTACCGAGTCTTTTGAAGGAGATTCAGGCCCGCGATGCGCGAGATATGCAGCGCAGCGTTGCCCCTCTCGAACCGGCAGCCGATGCCATCGAGCTGGACACCACGAGCCTGACTATTCCGGAAGTGGTGGAACGGGTGAAGGATCTGCTTGCCCAACGCGGCATTGTATGATCGTCCAACGATCCATTACGGGCCTCGGGACAATGTAACGACATGGGCGGACAGCACGTACTGAGAGTCCGCTCAGGTCTAACCAGCGTCAACATCCCCGAGGCATATTGCAGTAGGCCCGCACTCGCTGGTGGTGCGGAGAAGGCGGTAAGCCGCCATTCAACGTTGATCACGTAGGAACATCATGAGCGAAAGCTTTGCTGACTTGTTTGAACAGTCTCTCCAAGACATCAACATGGAGCCGGGCGCCATTGTCATGGCGACCGTCGTCGACATTGAAGGTGATTGGATCACCGTCAATGCCGGTCTGAAATCCGAAGGCCAGATCCCGTCCGCGCAGTTCCGCGACGACAACGGTGAGCTGACCATCGGTGTGGGCGATGAAGTCAAGGTTGCACTGGAAGCCGTGGAAGATGGCTTCGGTGAGACCCGCCTGTCCCGCGAGAAGGCCAAGCGCGCCGAGGCGTGGAAAGAGCTGGAAGCAGCCTTCGAGAAAGATGAGATCGTCAAGGGCGTGATCAACGGTAAGGTCAAGGGTGGCTTCACCGTCGACGTGGCCTCTATCCGTGCCTTCCTGCCGGGTTCCCTGGTAGACGTGCGTCCGGTGCGTGACACAGCTCACCTCGAGCACAAAGAGCTGGACTTCAAGGTCATCAAGCTCGACCCGAAACGCAACAACGTGGTGGTTTCTCGCCGTGCCGTTCTGGAAGCCGAGAACAGCGCCGAGCGTGAAGCGCTGCTGGCTACCCTGCAGGAAGGCCAGCAGATCAAGGGTATCGTCAAGAACCTGACCGACTACGGTGCCTTCGTGGACCTGGGCGGCGTCGATGGCCTGCTGCACATCACCGACATGGCCTGGAAGCGCATCAAGCATCCGTCCGAGATCGTTGCCGTCGGCGACGAGATCAACGTCAAGGTGCTGAAGTTCGACCGTGAGCGCAACCGTGTTTCCCTGGGTCTCAAGCAGCTGGGCGAAGATCCCTGGGTCAACATCAAGGGTCGCTACCCGGAGAACACCAAGGTCAACGCACGCGTTACCAATCTTACCGACTACGGCTGCTTCGCCGAGCTGGAAGAAGGTGTCGAAGGCCTGGTCCACGTGTCCGAAATGGACTGGACCAACAAGAACATTCACCCGTCCAAGGTCGTCCAGGTTGGCGACGACGTCGAGGTGATGGTTCTGGATATCGACGAAGAGCGTCGTCGTATCTCTCTGGGCATCAAGCAGTGCACCACTAACCCGTGGGAAGACTTCAGCGCTCGCTACAACAAGGGCGACCGCGTGTCTGGCAGCATCAAGTCCATCACCGACTTCGGCATCTTCATCGGCCTGGAAGGCGGTATCGACGGCCTGGTGCACCTGTCCGACATCTCTTGGTCCGAGACGGGCGAAGAAGCCGTGCGCAACTTCAAGAAGGGCGATGAGGCAGAAGCTGTCATCCTGTCCATCGATCCGGAGCGTGAGCGCATTTCTCTGGGCATCAAGCAGCTGGACAGCGATCCGGTTGCCGAGTACCTCGCCGTTAACGACAAGGGTAGCGTTGTTACCGGTCGTGTCGTCGAAGTCGATGCCAAGGAAGCCCACGTCGAGCTGGCAACAGATGTCGTGGCCGTGCTCAAGGCTTCCGAGATCAGCGCCGATCGCGTTGAAGATGCACGCAACGTCCTGAACGAAGGCGATAGCGTCGAAGCTCGCATCGTGAGCGTGGATCGCAAGAGCCGCGTTATCAACTTGTCCGTCAAGGCCAAGGATCAGGAAGACACCCGTAAAAACATGGGTCGTCTGCGCGAGCAGGAGTCCGAGACTACACCGACCACCATCGGTGATCTCATCAAGCAGCAGATGGGTCAGGACTAAGTCCAGCCCTGGTGTCTCGGTTCGCCGAGACGCCCTGACGCTTGAACAAAAACGCCGCCCTTAGGGAGGCTGTGTGATAACCCGTCACCAGCCTCGGGGCGGCGCTCCAGAAGACTGCCTCGGCTTTGCCGGGGCAGTCTTCATTTCAGTGCCAG
>NZ_FNCI01000025.1 GCF_900100755.1 Onishia taeanensis | reverse complement strand
GGCCCAGGGCGATATGGCGCTGGCGCAGGTCGACCCGCGGCATTGGTTCGCGTTCGGGCAAGGCCGGGTCGATGCGCACGTCCAGCCACTCGCCGTCGCGTACCACCGAGGCGAACAGGCGTAGCTGGCCGCAGGTACGGCCGCGCTCGCCTTGCAAGCGGGCCTGGGGCAGGCCGGACTCGGCCACGCCGCGCTCGATCAGCGTATCGCCGATGGCCTCGATCTCGTCGGCGATGGTCTCGAGGAAGCGCGCCCGCGCCTCCAGGCCGGTCTCGCGGTAGGTCTCGAAGGCCGCCCAGGCCAGCTCACAGGCCTGTTCGACCTCGGCCTTGCTGCCGGCGGGGTAGCCCGGCGACAGGGTCTCGCCGGTAGCGGGATTGATGGCGTGAATGGCCTGGCCATTGGCGGTCACGGCGCGTTGGCCGATCAGTTGCGTTCCTTCCAGAGTCATGTTGCCTCCTGGCGCATTGATGAAATGGCGGTATTGGTTGCAAAGGTTATTGATGGCCACGGGTAGCGAGATGCGCAAACAGCGCGCGCAGGCCGAAGGTCCAGGGCGGCAGCAGATCGCTGCGGCCGACGTGATTGACCAGGGCGCCAAGGCTTGGGGTGGCAATGGTCACGCGGTCATTCAGGTGATGGGTAAAGCCCTGGCCCGGACCGTCGCGGTCCTGAACGGGGGAGAACATGGTGCCGAGGAACAGCATGAAACCGTCCGGATATTGGTGGTGGGCGCCCCGGGTCTGTGCCACCAGGTCCATGGGGTCGCGGCTGATCTCGCGCATATCGCTCGAGTCTTCCAGCAGGAAGTCGTCGTCGCTGCCTTCGATGCGCAGTGACACCTGAGCCTGGCGCACCGTATCCATCGTGAAGTGCTCGTCGAACAGGCGGATAAAGGGCCCGATGGAGCAAGAGGCGTTGTTGTCCTTCGCCTTGCCCAGCAGCAGGGCGCTGCGTCCCTCGATGTCTCGCAGGTTGACGTCATTGCCGAGGCTCGCCCCTTTCGGAGCACCGAAGGCGTCGACGGCCAGCACGATTTCCGGTTCAGGGTTGTTCCAGCGCGACGCGGGATGAAGGCCGACGGTGTCGCCGAAGCCCACCGAGGAGAGCGGCTGGGCCTTCGAGAACACTTCGGCATCTTCGCCGATGCCGACTTCCATATATTGAGACCAAGCGCCTCGCGCCTGGAGATCGGCCTTCAGGGCGAGGGCCTGAGGCGAACCCGGCTGGATTCGCGACAGGTCGCCACCGATCAAGGACTGGATCTCGCGGCGCAGCTCACTTGCCCGTTGCGGGTCGCCGCCTGCCTGCTCTTCGATGACCCGCTCGAGCAGGCTCACGGCGAAAGTGACGCCGCATGCCTTGACCGTCTGCAGGTCACAGGGCGCGAGCAGTCGAGGGGCGTCTTCAGCACCGTTGAGGGCGGCTTTGAGCAGGGCATCGACCTGGCCCAGCGATTCCCCTGCTACGTCCTTTACGAAGGCGGCGGGATCTTCCAGGTCGAGCAGGTCGGCGACGGTGGCGATATGGGCGGAGATATCCAGCACTTCGCCACGCCGTACGACCACGATGGCCGGGCCTGGCTGTGGTGTATCGCGCCAGACCCGACCGATCAGCAGGGCTTGGTCGAGGTCTTGGGGAAGGCAGTGATGAGGATCGGTTGGATGCATGGTCATTCCTGTAGCTGAAAGGGCCTGGCGAGTCATGCCCGGCGGGGCAGAATTCGTCCGGCGGCCATCAGGTCGTCGGGGTCGAAAAGGGTCTTGAGGCCGGTGATCAATTCGCGTTCGAGATCGCTGAGGCCGTCCAGAAAAGGGGCCTGTTTGACGCGGCCAATGCCGTGTTCAGCGCTAATGCTGCCCTGGTAGCGCTCGACAATGGCGAACAGCTCGCCTTCGAGCTCGTGAAGCAGGGCCTGCTTGGCGGCGAGATCCAAGTCGGGAGGCGGTAGCAAATTGAAGTGCAGGTTGCCGTCACCGATATGGCCATAGGCGATGATCTCGGTATCCGGCGAGCGAGCGATCATGGCTCGGCTGGCCTCGTCGTAGAACTCGCTGAGCGATGAGATCGGCAGTGAGATATCGGTACGAAGATGTTCGCCGCGGTGCTGCTGGCCCTCGACCATGTATTCACGGATCTGCCAGAGGCGGTTGGCCTGGGTATCGTTAGCGGCGAGAACGCCATCGAGCACATGACCGTCCTCCATACCCTTCTCGAAGAGGTGCTCGATCATGGCATCGAGATCGACCGGGCCGCTGGCGGCGACTTCGAACAGCACGTAGACCGGGTACGCGCTTTCCAGCGGATCGGATAAAGAAGGCGCCGCCTCGAGGGCAAGCTCCAGGCAGGCACGCGGAATGAGCTCGAACGCGCACAGCAGGTCGCAGCAACTGCGCCGTGCTTGAGCATAGAGCGCCAGCGCAGCGGACACATCGGGAACCGCGACCAGTGCGGTGCGACTGGTCTCGGGCTTGGGGAACAGCTTCAGCATGGCGCCGGTGACGATACCCAGTGTGCCTTCGGCGCCGATGAACAGCTGCTTGAGATCGTAACCGCGGTTGTCCTTGTGCAGGGCATGCATGCCGTTCCAGATTCGCCCGTCGGGTAACACCACCTCGAGGCCCAGCACTAGCTGACGCATCATGCCGAAGCGCAGTACGTTGAGGCCGCCTGCATTGGTGGCGATATTGCCACCGATCTGACAGCTTCCCTGAGCCCCCAGGCTCAGCGGGAAGTCGCAGTCGCTCTCTGCGGCGGCGTCCTTGATGGTCTGAAGCACGCAGCCGCTGTCCACGCTCAGCGTGAAGTTGAGGGGATCGATGTCCCTGATCCGGTTGAGCCGCTCCAGGCTGATCACCAGTTCCGGGCGCTCGGCATCGGGCAGTGCGCCACCGACCAGGCCGGTATGGCCGCCCTGAGCGACCATTGGTACCTGGTGGCGATGACAAAAACCGACGATGGCCGCAACCTCTTGCGTGCTGCGTGGACGAGCGACGAGCAGCGGCTCGCCGAGACGCTCGCCGCTCCAATCGGTGGTGTAGCGAGAGGTGTCAGCCGTTTCGCTGATGACGCCGCTCTCGCCCATCAACTCGGTCAAGAAGGCGCTTAGCGTGTTCTGGTCAATGTTCATGCGCGGTCTCCTGTCGCAATGCGCGATCACTGATGCCAGAGGATCAGGCCGGGAAAGAGCAGGAAGGCCGCCAACAGCAGCAGCAGGGTCAGATAGAAGGGCAGCAGGCTCTTGACCAGTGCTTCCATGCCGACCCGACCGACGCCGCAGCCGACGTAGAGCACGGTGCCAACGGGCGGGGTGATGAGGCCTAGACCGAGGATGAACGACATCAGCACACCGAAATAAACGGGGTCGATGCCAAGCTTGACCACGACCGGTGTCATCAGTGGCGCCAGGATCACCATGGCCGGCGTGAGGTCCATGAAAAAGCCCACCACCAGCAGGAAGAACGACAGCAGCAGGAGCAGCAGCAGCCGGTTCTCGGTGATCGCCGACAGGCTAACGACCAGTTGCTGGGGGATCATATTGGCGGTCAGCAGCCAGGCCAGCACACTGGCGAAGGCCAGCAGCAGCATGACGACGCCCGTCAGTCGGCCGGTAGCGATGCACAGTGAGAAGAAAAGGCGCAGGGTGAGGCTGCGGTAGACGAACATCGACACCGCGATGGCATAGATCAGGGCGACGGCCGCACTCTCGGTGGGCGTGAAGACGCCGGAGAGGATGCCGCCGACGATGATCACCGGCAGCAGCAGCGCTAGCAGCGCGTCCTTGAGCGCCAGCCACAGTTCGCGGATATCGAAGGGCTGCGCCTTGCCGGTCTTCTTGGCCTGGAAGAAGGTGGTGATCGCCAGCCCCAGAGTAATCAGGATGCCGGGCAGAATGCCGGCCATGAACAGCGCCGAGATCGACGTATTGGTCACCACGCCGAACAGAATCATCGGAATCGATGGCGGAATGATGATGCCCACCACCGAAGCCGCGACCACGATGGCGGTTGCCATCGAGGCACTGTAGCGGTGCTGCTTCATGGGCTCGATCATCATGCTACCCACGGCAGAGGCATCGGCGACCGCCGAGCCGCTGATGCCACCGAAGAACATCGAGGTCAGAACGGCCACCTGCCCCAAGCCGCCGGAAATGAAGCCGACCAGGGCGCTGGCCAGCCTCACCAGGCGCTTGGCGATGCCGCCTTGGCTCATCACCTCGCCGACCAGGATGAACAGCGGAATCGCCAGCAGCGGGAAGGAATTCAGGCCGTTGACTGCCTGAGCGACAATCGGTGATAGCGAGTAGTCGGCATAGAAAAAGATGAACAGGCTGATGGCGGCCAGCCCGAACGAAATGGGTAGGCCGATGACGATGCAGATCGCCAGGCCGATGAGGATACTCCACAGAATCATTGCGGCTGCCCCCTGAGCAGGTGATAGAGCGCCAGGCTATTGGCGATCAGCGTGAGCACTGCCATCACGGGCATGGCGCTGTAGAGCACGGTCCCGGGGATCTGCAGCATCGGCGTGGCGCTGGTGAAGCCAGAGATCTGATCCCAGAAACCCAGCAGGATGCACACACAGACGACATAGATGATGATGATCGACAGCAGCGAGAACAGCTTCTTGAGCGGGGTCGGCGCCTTGTCCTTGAAGAAGCTGACGGCGACGTGCTCCCGATCGATGCTGCCGAGGCCGGCGCCCAGCAGCACTAGCCATATGAACAGCACGCGGGAGAGCTCTTCGGCCCAGGCATAGGAGTAATTGAGCACGAAGCGGCCGAAGACGTTGGCCACCACACAGAACACCACACCCACCACCAGCAGGCCGACGGCGACCTCCAGGCTGGTTTTGAGCAAGGCGAGCATGCGGCGGGACGTCGAGGGGGAAGATACGTTCATGAAGCCCTCCGGAAATGACGCGTCGGGCGGGAGTAGGCTCCCACCCGACGGCTGCGATGGTTACTGCGAGGCAGCGCGGACTTGGTCAATCAGCTCGCCGCCGATCTGGTCACGCCAGTTGTCGTAGACCGGTGCGACCTTGTCCTGAAAGGCTTTCACCTGTTCCGGTGTCAGCTCGGTGATCTGCATGCCGGAGTCGGCGAGGTCCTGCTTGATCTGGTCGTTCATGCTGCGACCGACGTGGCGCTCGTATTCGCCCATCTGCTGGGCAGCATCGCGCAGCAGCTGCTGGTACTCAGCCGGCAGGCGCGACCAGAAGCGCTCAGAGACCAGGGTGATGAACGGGGTGTAGACGTGGTTGGTTTCAGTGGCGTAATCCTGAACCTCGTTGAAGCGCGAGGACTGGATGGTGATCCACGGGTTTTCCTGGCCATCGACCACGCCCTGTTCCAGTGCGGTGAAGAGCTCAGCGAAGGACATCGGCGTCGGGTTGGCGCCCAGGGTGCGCCAGATATCCAGGTGGATGGGGTTCTGCATGGTGCGAACCTTGAGGCCCTCGAGATCCTCAGGTGCCGTCACTTCCTGTCGGCTGTTGGTCAACTGACGGTAGCCGTTCTCGGCCCAGCCGATCGCCACCAGCCCGTTGGTCGATGCCTCATCCAGCATCTGTTGGCCGATGTCGCCATCCAATACCTGGTCGGCCACGTCCGGGGTGGGGAACAGGAAGGGCAGGTCGAAGAGCGCGAACTTCGGGAACATGCTGACCAGCGGCGAGGTCGATGGCGCGGTCATCTCCAGGGTGCCGGACTGCAGGGCGCTGACCGCCTGCAGGTCATCACCCAGCTGAGCGCCGGGGAACAGTTCGACCTGGATGTGGCCATCGCTGCGCTGTTCGACGATCTTTTCGAAGTACTCTAGACCGCGGTACTGAGCACCGGACTGGGTGGTACCAATGCTGAACTTGATCTTGAAATCGCCATCGGCCTGGACAACGTCGCCCTGGACGTCGGGAATCGGCGGCATTTCAGGTGCGGCATTGGCCTGCAGGGCGGTCAAACCCAGCAGTGCGGCACCGATCATAGAGGTCACACGCGTCATTGTGGTTGTTGTCATGCTTGGCTCCTTGGTGTGGCTGGCGTGTCTACAACACGCGGCGTGTTGGCCGAAAGCGGCGCGCTGCATATCGGCCGAGGGTGAACACGCTACTTAGCTATGTTCACCACAAGATTTTATATGTTCAACTTACACGACAGGTCACGCAATGAGACTTGGCCATTGGTCGTAGTGCTGTGGCAGACGGCGACGATACGGTCATTCCTGCCAGGCCTCGCCATCGGGGAATTGGAAACGTGCCAGTGACTCTGGGTGCATGGTGATGCTGTAGCCGGGCGCTTCGGGTACCAGGTAGCGGCCCTTGTCGATACGAACCGGGTCGACGAAGTGCTCGTGCAGGTGGTCCACGTACTCGAGCAGGCGGCCCTCCAGCGAACCGGACACGGCGATGTAGTCGAACAGGGAAATGTGCTGGGTGTATTCGCACAGCCCGACCCCACCCCCGTGCGGACAGACCGGCACGTCGTACTTGGCGGCAAGCAGCAGCACCACGATCACCTCATTGAGGCCGCCCAGGCGTGCGGCGTCGAGTTGGCAGAAGTCGATCGCATCGGCCTGAAGAAGCTGCTTGAACATCACCCGGTTGTGGCAGTGCTCGCCGGTGGCGACGCCGATCGACGGGGCCAGGCGGGCGCGGATCTCGGCATGGCCGAGGATGTCGTCCGGGCTGGTAGGCTCTTCGATCCATAGCGGCGCGTACTCGGCCAGGCTGCGCATGTTGGCGATCGCCTCGTCGACATCCCACATCTGGTTGGCATCCATCATCAGGGTGCGCTGCCAGCCGATTTCTTCACGCAGGATTTGCGCGCGCCGCCGGTCCTCGGTCAGGTCGCCACCGACCTTCTGCTTGAAATGCTCCCAGCCTTCCGCCAACGCCTCGCGGGCCAGCTGACGCATCTTGTCCTCGGAATAGCCGAGCCAGCCCGCCGAGGTGGTGTAACCCGGGTAGCCGGCCTCGCGCATGTGCGCCTCGCGCTGCGCCTTGCCGGCCTCGTTGCGCTTGAGAATCGCCAGTGCCTCGCCCGGCGTCAGGGCATCGCTGACGAAACGGAAGTCCAGGCAGCGCACCAGCTCTTCGGGCGTCATGTCGGCCAGCAGCTTCCAGATGGGCTTGCCCTCGCGCTTCGCCCACAGATCCCAGACGGCGTTGACGATGGCGGCACAGGCAAGGTGGATGACGCCTTTCTCTGGCCCCAGCCAGCGCAGCTGGCTATCTCCGCTGGTCAGATCGCGCCAGAAGCGGCCCATATCGGCGGTTATCGTCTCCAGTTCGCGACCCACGATGCGTGAGGCCAGGGAGTTCACGGCGGCGACGCACACCTCGTTGCCACGACCGATGGTGAACGTCAGGCCGTGGCCTTCGTGCCCGTCGCCGGCATCCGTCGACAGAATCACGTAGGTGGCCGAGTAGTCCGGCGCCGCATTCATGGCGTCCGAACCGTCCAGATCACGTGAGGTCGGGAAGCGGGTGTCGCGCACTTCGAGGTGGGTAATGGTGGTCATCTTTGCTGCTCCTGTGAGGTCGTTCTCCCGGTCGGGGCCGGGCCAAGCGTCCTAGCAGCCTACGTCGACTTTTTGATTTCCATCCAATCGAAAATAAGTTTAATCGATTCGTTTTGGTTATCAGTTCGTCCGTGCCTCCGTCAGTGCCGCCTCGCCCCGTGGGGCGCGTACGAGGCTGGCATCACAAGCTCGCCGTAACGGGACGGGAGGGAGCGGTTCCTATTTTTTGATTATTGTGTGCAATAGTCATTGTGTGGAAGTATGCGCGATACAAGACCCCAACAATCGCTTTCTCGAGGTGCAGGTATGGAGCTCATCAATGATTCGCAGGCGGTGGTCAGGCTGAATGCCGCCGACAATGTCGGCGTCGCCACCCGGGCGATTCCTCAAGGATTTCCTGTCGATGCTGGCCAGCACCTTGCCGCCCAGAACATCGATGCTGGTCACAAGGTGGCATTGGCGGCGATCGCCGACGGTGATGAGGTCATCAAATACGGTCAGGTCATCGGTGTTGCCAGTCACGACATTGGCATCGGCGAGCACGTACATACCCACAACTTGGCGATGCGCGAGCGCGATTCGTCGTTGACGAATTTCGTTCCGGCCGAGCAGACGCCTGTGATGGCGAACGAGCGGACCTTCGACGGCTACCATCGCGACAACGGCCAGGTGGGCACGCGCAACTACATTGGCATCCTGTCGACGGTGAATTGTTCGGCGACGGTGGCTAAGATGGCGGCGGAATCACTCAATGCCGGTGGAGAGATCGAGGCGCTGGGGTTCGATGGTGTCGTGCCGGTCACTCACGGATCGGGGTGTGCCATGAACACCGAATCCGACGGCTTCGCCTTCCTCGAAAGGGTGATTGCAGGGTATGCGCGCCACCCTAACTTTGCCTTCGTGCTGATCATCGGCCTGGGCTGCGAGACCAACCAGGTCAAGCAACTGGTCGAGAAGTCCGGTCTGGCAGACAGCTCGCGCATCTATTATTTCAATATTCAGGAGGCGGGTGGCACGCGGGCGAGCATCCGGCTGGCCAGCGACAAGGTGCTTGAGATGGCGCGCGCTCAGCAGCGCCCAGTGCGGCGCCCGGCGGCGCTGGAGCATCTGACCGTGGCGCTGCAGTGCGGAGGCTCTGATGGCTATTCGGGCATCTCTGCTAACCCGGCCCTTGGTCATGCCGCGGATCTGATCGTCAAACATGGCGGTAACGTGATCTTAAGCGAGACGCCGGAGATCTATGGCGCGGAGCATCTGTTGCTGGATCGCGCCATCGACAAAGAGGTGGCGATCAAGTTGCTCGAGCGACTTGCCTGGTGGAAGCATTACACCCGTATCAATGGGGCAGAGCTCAACAACAATCCATCGCCGGGCAACAAAGCGGGAGGCCTGTCGACGATCCTCGAGAAGTCGCTGGGAGCGGTGGCCAAGGGTGGTTCATCGAGCCTCAATGACGTCCTCGAATATGCCCAGCCGCGCCAGCGGCCCGGATTCAACTTCATGGACAGCCCCGGCTACGACCCGGCATCGGTGACCGGCCAGATCGCCTCGGGGGCCAATATGGTCTGCTTCACCACTGGCCGAGGGTCGGTATCGGGCTTCAAGCCGGCGCCTTGTCTCAAGCTCGCGACCAACACTCGCATGTTCGAGGCCATGCACGAAGACATGGACATCAACTGCGGTACCATTGTCGATGGGGCGGCGAGCGTCGAGAGCGTCGGCCGCGAGATTTTCGAACATATCATCGCGGTGGCCTCCGGCAAGCTCAGTGCCAGCGAGACGCTTGGCTATGGCAACAACGAATTCGTCCCCTGGATGGTCGGCGCTGTCACCTAAGCGCTGAGGCTAGTACGACAGGCGTTTTAGCGAGAGGATATGGCGCGTTTTCCTGGTCGAGTGTGTGCATGAGCAATACATTGAAAGAGCAGTTGTATCAGGCCCTTGTGCAAGGGATTGACCGGGGACATCTCGAGCCTGGGCTGGTGCTGCTGGAGGGCAATATTGCCGCTATCTTCGACATGAGCCGCTCTCCGGTGCGCCAGACCCTGAGCCGGCTGCATGACGAGGGCAAAATCTGTCGCTTCGACGGCCGCGGCTATCTGGTCGGTCGGGGAGGCGGGGAGGTCATTCGGCGCACCCTGGGGGCCGGTGATTTCCGGGCGGCGGGAGGGCAGGCATCAATCCAGCGCACTGAAGCCTGGCAGGCATTGGCCGAAAAGGTCGAACGCGACCTGGTGCTTTGCTCGATGAAAGGCCGCCTGGAGCTTAACGAACTCCAACTCGCCAAGACCTACGCTGTCAGCCGCACGACGACGCAACGTATCCTGGCCTCGCTGCAGTCCTTGGGAGTCGTCGACAAGACCAAGTACAGCAGTTGGAGCGTGATACCGCTGGACGATGAGCGCCTGCATCACCTGTACGACGCTCGTCGTCAGTTGGAACCCTTCATGATTTCCCGTGCCTGCGGCGTCCTGTTAGACCAGGAGCTCGACGGCTATCTCTTTCGGCTGGATGACGCCGCCCGGCAGTATCCGAATCTCGAGGGCGCCAGGCTCGATGCGCTCGAGAATGACCTGCACCAAGAGGCGCTGATGCGCGGCGGTAATCCGGAGATCATCACCATGCTGCGCCGCACGCGGCCTATCCTGTTGATCAGCAAGCACCTGCTTGGCGGTGCAGTGGAGATGCCCGCTGAGGACCCGCTCTTCACGGAGCACCGTCGGGTATTCGAGGCGCTGAGTGCGCGCTTGCCCAAGCAGGCGGGGCAAGCGCTCGACGAGCACTTGGCCAACGCCGAGACCAAGGTGAGACAACGCCTGGCCGACTTTCGCGAGGCCGGCGAGGTGGTGATGCCGCGCTATCTGAGCTGGGTGGAAACGCTCTAGGCCGTTTTTCCTATTATTCCACTGGCAGCCGGTTGAGTCGCCGCAGTTCGCGGATCAGCGCGCTGTGGTCCAGTTCGCCGTCGCCATGCGCGACGTGATCGTGGAACAGCCGGTTGACCAACTGGCTGACCGGTAGCTCCAGCGACAGCTGTTCGGCCAGTGCCATGGCGGTTTGGGTATCCTTGAGCTGCCACTTTGCCGGACCGCCCGGGGCATAATCACCCTCGATCATGCGCTGGCCGTGGACGCGCAGAATCGTCGAGTCGGCGAAACCTCCTTGCAGCGCTTCGCGGACGCGGGCCGGGTCCGCGCCGCCGCGTTCAGCCAGCAGCAGCGCTTCGGAGACCGTGGCGATGCTATTGGCGACGATCATCTGGTTGGCGAGCTTGGCCAGCTGGCCGCTGCCAGCGGGGCCGACATGCACCGGGCGCCCCAGCTCAGCGAGAAGCGGTTCGGCCTGTTCGAAGGCGGCAGCCTCACCGCCGGCCATGATCGCCAGGGTGCCGTCGATGGCGCCTCGCTCGCCGCCTGACACCGGCGCATCCAGGTAGGAAACGCCGCACTGCCGTGCCGCCTCGGCCTGTGTGCGGGCGGTTTCGACCGGAATCGAGCTCATCACGATCAGCGTGCTGCCGGGGCGCATGGCGGCCAAGGCCCCGGCTTCGCCGAGCAATACCTCGTCGCATACCGGCCCGGAGCTCAGCATGACGATTACTGCGGCGGTGTCCTCGGCTGCTTCCACCGGGCTGTCGGCCAGCGTGACGTTGCCTACCTCACACAGTGCAGCGGCCTTGTCGCGGCTGCGGTTCCAGGCCTTCACCCGCCATCCGGCCCGTGCCAGGCGCCTGGCCATTGGCCCGCCCATGATGCCGGTGCCGATCATCCCGATCGTCTTGTCATCGTGCATGCTAGTCTCCTGCGAAACGTCGTTCTTGTTGCGTGTCGTGGTCATGCGGCTTGGTATGGCATCTCTCACCAGCTTATGATTCGTTCGCAATTTAATGCCAACTTAGGCTCGTGGCGCTGTACCTCTTTCAGGTTATCAAGATGCCGTCGTGTCGCGAGCAAAGCCCCATTACGCTGGTAGGAGACCTCATCGCCATGGAAAGACTGTCATCCTCCAGCCTCTGTGGTTGGCTGCGTTTCAAGCATCTGACGCTACTGACAACGCTTGCTCAGAGCCGCAACATGCATGCGGCGGCGCGGACGATGCACTTGAGCCAGCCGGCGGCGAGCAAGATGCTGCGCGACCTAGAGGCCTATTTTGGCTTCGCCATCTTTGAACGCCTGCCGCGTGCCATGCAGCCTACCGAGCTGGGTGAGCAGGTGATTCGCCATGCCTGGCGGCTGGTGAACGATGCTGATCGTCTTGTCAGTGATATCAACGACCTGCGCGAGGGGGGCTATGGGCAGCTGTTGATCGGCGCTATCTCAGCGGCGGCACCTGAGATCTTGCCGGCGGCGATTGCCCGACTCAAACGCCAGCGGCCGCGGTTATCGGTTAGTTTACAGGAGCAGACCAGTGATCAGCTGTTGGCAGAACTCGAGTATAAGCGGCTTGATCTGGTGATTGGCCGGCTGACGCATGTCAGTCAGCATAACCTCTTTGATTTCGAACCATTGCTCGATGAGCCTCTGCGGGTGGTGGTGCGACACGACCATCCATTGGTGCTAAGTGATGAGGCGCCTGACCTAGCCACACTGAGCCGCTGGCCCTGGATCCTGCACCCCTTGACCAGTCCGATGCGTGGTGTGTTCGAGGCGGCGCTGGCCGAGGAGGGCGTGGCTTCGCCAAACGATGTCGTCGAGACCACCTCGATCCAGGCGACCCTCCAGCTGCTGCAGACATCCGACATGCTGGCGGTATTGCCGCGTTCGGTACTGCGACGCCCGTTGGAAAGCGGCCAGTACGTGATACTCGAGCGGGTGATTGGCAAACCGCTCGACTATTACGGCATCATCAGTCGGCGCGGTGAGCCGCTGTCGCCAGCCGCACAGGAGCTCATCGACCATCTGCGTGATCTCGTCGATAGCCTAGCTGATGATACTTCTGCCTTAGCGGAAGACTCGAACGCTCACACATGACAACGGGACGGCGGATGCCGTCCCGTAATGCTTTCACCTGTGATTCCGGTGACGCTTTTTCAGTTGAGCGTCTCCTCAGGCCTCACGCTTGCCGTCGACCAGGCGGCTGACGCCCGCCGGGTTGCCGTCACGCAGCGCTTCGGGCAGTAGCCCCTGGGGCAGGTTCTGGTAGCAGACCGGGCGCAGGAAGCGGTGGATCGCCGCGCTGCCCACCGAGGTGGTGCGTGAGTCCGAAGTGGCCGGATAAGGCCCACCATGGACCATGGCATGACAGACCTCGACGCCGGTCGGCCAACCGTTGGCCATCACCCGGCCGGCACGACGCTCCAGCACCGGCAACAGGCCGCGGGCCGCCTCCAGATCGCCATCATCCATCTGCAGGGTCGCGGTGAGCTGGCCTTCTAGGTGCTCGGCCACACGCTTCACCTCGGCCTGATCGGCACATTCCACCACCAGCGAGGTGGCCCCGAAGACCTCGGCCTGCAGGGCCTCGTCGGTCAGGAAGTCCTCGGCGGAGGCCACGAACAGCCCTACCTGACAGGCATTGGGGCCGTCGCCGGCCGGGCCGCGCGCCACTTCGCGGGCATGGCTGCTGGCCACCAGGCCATCCACGCCCTGGGTGTAGGCCTCATGAATGCCCGGGGTCAGCATGGTCTGGGCGGCAGCGCCCTTCACCGCCTCGCCGGCAGAGGCCACGAAGGCATCGAGTGCTTCGCCCTTCACGGCGATCACCAGGCCGGGGTTGGTGCAGAACTGACCGGCGCCCATGTTAAGCGAGCCCACGAA
>NZ_FNCI01000018.1 GCF_900100755.1 Onishia taeanensis | reverse complement strand
AGGTTGCGGTGGCACTCCTTTTCCAGGCGACGAGTGCTGCTGGTCTGGTTCAGGTAGGCGTAGATATAGAGCTTGAGCAGGTCGCCCGGGTGGTAGGGTCGCCGGCCGGTGGCCGCGGTGCGCGCCTTGTCGAACCCCATTTCGATGACGTCCAGGGACTCCACGAAGGCATCAATCACCCGCACCGGGTGATTTTCCGGGACATATTCTTCAATGCTGGGAGGTAGCAGCGAGGTCTGGCTGCGAGGCTGTCCTTGTAGGTGTCGCATACAAAAATAGCCGTGAACGGGTGAGTTCACGGCTATCTTGCCAGCTTAGGAGGCTGTTTTCACACAGCCTCTCGAGGCCGGCGTCTGAGGCTTAGCGCCTAGTAGGCTAGGCGCTTGCGACGGAATGTGACGGGCGTATCAAGGAACAGGAGAGCTTACAGCTCCAGGTCGTATTCGACGATCAGCGGCGCATATTCCGAGAAGGTCGCGTCACGGTCAATCCAGGCGTCGACCACATTGCGGCGTAGGTTGGGGCCGACCAGCTGATAGTCGAGACGCCAGCCTTCCTGCCGGGAGCGCGGCTGATGCTGGTCGAGGGCCGGCCACCAGGTGTACTCGCCGGCATCGCGGTTGACCTCGCGGAAGGTGTCGATAAAGCCGATCGGCCCGAACACCTGGTCCATCCAGGCCCGTTCCTCGGGCTTGAAGCCCGGCGTGGTCTGGTTGTCGGCCCAGTTGGCTAGGTCGATGGTCTTGTGAGCCACGTGCCAGGTGCCGCAGATGATGTACTCGCGACGCTTGCGCGCCATCTTGCCGAGATAATCCTGGTACTGGCTCATGAAGTCTTGCTTGGCGGTCGGATCGCTGCCGTCAGGCATCAGGAAGCTGGCGATGCTGAAGCGATCGTAGTCGGCCTGCAGGAAGCGGCCCTCATTGTCGCACTGAGGGAACCCCAGGCCGTACATGATGGCCTTGGGGATCTTGCGGCAATAAAGCCCCACGCCGGAAAAGCCGTCTTCCTCGGCGTCGAGGAAATAGCCTTCATAGCCTTCCGGGTAAAGAATGCTGTCGTCCAGTTCGAAGCTCTTGGCCTTGAGATTCTGGACGCAGACGACATCGGCATCCTGACCGGCTAGCCAGTCGAGAAAGCCTCGCTCGACCGCTTCGCGGATACCGTTGACGTTGATGGTGGCGATTTTCATTACGTGGTCCCTTTTCCGTCGCGCGTGTATGATACCCGACGTTTCGACGTTTGGGTAAATGGCCGTGCGGCCAGGGCAGTCAGGAGATCCGAAGATGGCAGCGAGCGGGGCGGTAAGCATGCAGGACTATCAGCGCGAGTTCATTGAATTTGCCATCGAACAGGGCGTGCTCAAGTTCGGTGAGTTTACCCTCAAGTCTGGCCGTGTCAGTCCCTACTTCTTCAATGCTGGCCTCTTCAAGAGCGGCTCGGCGCTGGCCAGGCTAGGGCGCTTCTACGCTCAAGCCATCGCCGACAGCGGCCTTGAAGTCGACGTGTTGTTCGGCCCTGCCTACAAGGGCATTCCGCTGGCGGCCAGTACCGCCGTGGCGCTTGCCGATCATCATCAGCGCGATCTGCCGTTCTCCTTCAACCGCAAGGAAGCCAAGACCCACGGCGAGGGTGGCAACATCGTCGGTGCCGCCCTCGAAGGCCGGGTGCTAATCATCGATGACGTGATTACCGCCGGCACTGCGATCCGTGAAGTGATGACGCTGATCGATGACGCAGGCGCCCAGGCGGCCGGCGTGGTGATCGCGCTGGATCGCCAGGAATGCGGCAGCGTCGAGCAGGGCGCCGAACGGCGCAGCGCCATCCAGGAGGTCGAGGCCCGCTATGGCATGCCGGTCGTCAGTATCGTGACGCTGGATATGGTGTTGGCCTACCTGGAAGAGTACGCTTCCGAGGCCATGCAGGGCCATGCCCAGGCCATTCGCGACTATCGCGACCGCTACGGTGTCGTCTCCGGCGGTGTCGCCGCAGAGTGACACTTTGACGCTTGAGCACGCGTTGGATACACCAACTGGACTCATGCTTTCGACCTAGGACTTTTTGTGATGAAACTGACTCCCCTGCTCCTCTGCGGTACCGCCCTGCTGGCGGCCACCCTGACCTGCCAGGCCGGCAGCCTGGACTTGAACCTCAGCGATGAAGCCGTGCAGTTCGAAGGTGCCGGCGAGATTGCGCCGGGCATCGCCCTGGGGGCTGGCGTGCTGGACAGCGACGATCGCGGCGATACCACTGAAGGCCATGTTCAACTGCTGGGCGTGGATCGCAACAGCCGCTACGACATGGGCCTCGGCGCCCGCTGGACGCAGCTCGACACCGATTTCGGCGACGGTGGCGGTCTCGGCCTGGGTGGCTATGGCTACGCCTATGTGCCGAGCCTGCCGGCCATGTCAGTGGGCGGCTACGCCTTCTATACCCCGGATGTGGCGACGGCCGGCGATCTCGAGGACAGCGCCGAGTATGGCGTGCGGGCACGCTATGCCTTCGCCCCGAACGTCGATGGCTATGTCGGCTATCGTCGCCTGCGCGGCGACTTCGACGGCACCGGCGGTGCTCGTACCCTCGACAGCGGCGCCAACATCGGCGTGCGGCTGAACTTCTAAGGCGGCCCTCACCGTCTGCGTCGTCGGGCCCCGCATGGGGCCCGACTGCGTTATGGCCCTTATTCGATCAGGATGTTCGCATGCTCGACGTGGTGCTCTTTGAACCCGAGATTCCGCCCAATACCGGCAACCTGATCCGGCTGTGCGCCAACACCGGCTTTCGGCTACACCTGATCGAGCCGCTGGGTTTCGTGCTCGATGATAAACGCCTGCGCCGCGCCGGGCTCGACTACCATGAATGGGCGCGTGTCCGGGTGCATGCGAACTGGCAGGCCTATCTGGAGGACTGTCGCCCGGCCCGAGTGTTCGCCGTCTCGACCCGGGGGCGCACCGGCTATCACGAGCCCGCCTACCAGTCAGGCGATGCCCTGGTGTTCGGCCCCGAGACTCGCGGCCTACCCCAGGCGCTGCTCGATGCCCTGCCGCCCGAGCAGCGCCTGCGCATTCCCATGTTGCCCGACAGTCGCAGCCTCAACCTGTCCAACGCCGGGGCCGTGCTGGTCTTCGAGGCGTGGCGGCAGCTGGAATTCGTTGGCGCCGGGCTTCCGGGGGCCGGCCTTCCGGGCGCCGGGCTTCCGGGGGCCGGGCTTCCCGGAGACGGCCAACCCGACGCCGCGCCGCCCGCCGATCAGGAGTAAGCCATGTCGATCAAGCAACGCCTTGCCAAGTTGAACCCGCGCCAGCAGGAAGCGGTGCGCTTCATCGACGGCCCCTGCCTGGTGCTGGCGGGCGCCGGCTCGGGCAAGACCAGCGTGATCACCACCAAGATCGCCTACCTGGTTCAGGAATGCGGCATGAGCGCGCGCAAGATCGCCGCGGTGACCTTTACCAACAAGGCCGCCCGGGAGATGAAGGAGCGGGTTGGGCAGTTGCTCCAAGGCCGGGAGGGCCACGGCCTGACCGTCTCGACCTTCCACACCCTGGGCCTCAACATCATTCGCGGCGAGCTCAAGACGCTGGGCTACAAGCCCGGGTTCTCGCTGTTCGACCCCGAGGACGCCAAGGCGCTGCTGCGCGATCTGATGCAGAAGGATGCCCAGATCGATGCCGACCAGATCAGCCGGGTGCAGAGCCAGATCTCGACCTGGAAGAACGACCTGGTGCTGCCGGGCGATGCCCTGTCGCATGCCGCCGATGATGACGAGCAGTTTGCCGCCAGGGTCTACGAGGCCTACAACCGCCACCTCAAGGCCTACAATGCGGTGGATTTCGACGACCTGATCCTGCTGCCGGTGGTGCTGCTGCGCGATGACCCTGAGGTGCTGGCGCGCTGGCGGCGCAAGATCCACTACATGCTGGTCGACGAGTACCAGGACACCAACGTCTCCCAGTATTTGCTGGTCAAGCTGCTGATGGCCGAGCGGGCCACCTTTACCGTGGTCGGCGACGATGACCAGTCGATCTATGCCTGGCGCGGTGCGCGGCCGGAGAACCTGGTGACCCTGGGTGAGGATTTTCCGCGTCTCAACGTCATCAAGCTCGAGCAGAACTATCGCTCCACCGGCACCATCCTGCGCGCCGCCAACACCCTGATCGCCAATAACCCCCACGTCTACGAGAAGGCGCTGTGGTCGGAGCTTGGTCCCGGGGAGTCGATTCGTGTGGTGGTCAACCGCCACGAGGAAGCCGAGGCGGACCGGGTGGCCAGCGAGATCCTCACCCGACGCATCAAGGAGCGCGCCGAATGGCGCGATTTCGCGGTGCTCTATCGCGGCAACTTCCAGGCGAGGCTGCTGGAGCTCAAGCTGCAGCACTACCAGATTCCCTACAAGCTCTCCGGCGGCACCTCCTTCTTCTCGCGCAACGAGATCAAGGACGCCATGGCGTATCTGCGCCTGCTGATCAACCCGGCCGACGACAACGCCTTCCTGCGCATCGTCAACGTGCCGCGTCGCGAGATCGGCCCCGGTACGCTCGAGAAGCTCGCCAACTACGCCAACGACCAGGCCACCGGGCGCGGCATCTCGCTGTTTGCCGCCTGCCACGAAATCGGGCTCGAGCAAGTACTGCCGGCCCGGGCAGTCGACCGGCTGGGTCGCTTCACCCACTTCATCGACGGCGTGCGCCGGCGCATGGACAGCGGCGATGCCATCGCCGCGATTCGCGACATGCTACGCGAGATGGACTACGAGGCCTGGCTGCATCAAAACGCCAGCGCCCCCACCGTTGCCGAGCGGCGCATGGCCAACGTCTGGACGCTGATCGATCAGCTCGAGAAGTCGATGGAGCGCAACGCCGAGGATAGCGCCACCGAAGATAGCGACAGCCTGGAGACCGAGACCGACGGCGTCGAGGCCGCCATCTCACGGCTGGTGCTGCGCGACATCTTGGAACAGCAGGCCGAGGAGGACGACTCCGACCGGGTGCAGCTGTTGACCATGCATGCCTCCAAGGGCCTGGAGTTTCCTCATGTCTATCTGATGGGCCTAGAGGAAGACCTGCTGCCACATCGCAATGCCGTCGAGGCCGGCACCGTCGAGGAAGAGCGCCGGCTCGCCTATGTCGGCATTACCCGGGCTCGCCGGACCCTGACCTTGACCCTGGCCCGCCAGCGCAAGGCCTATGGCGAGCTACTCGACTGCACGCCGAGTCGCTTTCTCGACGAGCTGCCGCCGGACGACCTCGACTGGGAGGGCCGCGCCGACAAGGAAGACCCCGAGAAGAAACAGGCCCGGGGCAAAGACGCCATCGCCGGCCTGCGCTCTTTATTAGGCTGACGGCTCTCTACTAGGCTGAGGGCTCTCTACTAGGCTGAGGGCGCTTTGTTAGACAGGTACTTTGTGATTGATCGGAGGGCGCTTTACCAGGGTGAGCGACGATAGAGCGAGCGTCGTCGGACGCACAGAGGCAACGCAAAAGGGGCACCATTGGCGCCCCTTTTTTCAATGCTGGTCAATGCTGGGTGTCGTTGTGTTTAGCAGGCGTGGTGAGCAGGCGTGCGCGCCGGTTTCAACCCCGCCTACTTGCTGGTGGCCACTAGGTGGTCGACGGCGGCCTTGACCTCATCCTCCGACAGGCTCGGATTGCCGCCCTTGGCCGGCATCGCATTGAAGCCGTTGATGGCATGGCTGTAGAGGGTCTCGGTGCCTTGCTCGAGTCGCGGTGCCCAGGCCTCGACATCACCCTTCTTGGGGGCACCGGCCGCGCCGGTATCGTGGCAGGCAGCGCAGACCCTGGAGTAGATGGCGGCGCCGTCGAGATCTTCGCCCGAGTTTTCATTGCCGCTGCTGGCGCTACTTGCGCTATTGGACGCCGTGGCGGCCGTGCCGCAGTCTTCGCCGGCCATGCATAGCTTGCCTACCGGCTCGAGGCGTTCGGCGATGGCGTCGTGGCTCATGTCGCTCTGGGCCGACGCGGCGCTGGTCACGGCCAGGCTCAGGGCGGTCAGGCCGCCCATGATCAGTTTGCTGACGTTCACTCTCACCACCTCTAGCCTGCTTGTCATCGAACGCCCGCATCGGCGCCTGAAAATCAGTATAACGGCAACCACTGAAGCGGGAAACGCTGTGGTTCAAGCGGCACTTGTATCAGGCTGGACAGCCGCGCGGTGGGCGGGTAGGATTGTGGCCGCCCAATCGGGCACTGCCGGAACGGCAGTTGCGCGCCCATAGCTCAGCTGGATAGAGTACTGCCCTCCGAAGGCAGGGGTCGAAGGTTCGAATCCTTCTGGGCGCGCCAAGAACATCGAAAAAGGGCCTGCGAGCAATCGCAGGCCCTTTTTTGTGCTCAGATGCTGGTCACCCCAGGCACATAGGTGCGGCGCTCAAGCCACCCCAGCAGGCTTGCCACCGTGGAGGTCAGCACCAGATAGATCAGCCCTGCCCAGAGGAAGATCATGAAGAAGTCCAGGGTCCGCGAGCCGACATCGTAGGCGATGGCGGTGATCTCCACCACGCCGATGGTGTAGGCGATGGAGGTGAACTTGAGCTCGATGATTGCCTCGTTGGACCACTGCGGGATCACCCGTCGCAGTGCCTGGGGGAGCATGATGTGACGGATCGCCTGCCACTGCGACATGCCACAGGCCCGGGCCGCCACGGTCTGCCCCTTGGGCACCGACAGTACCGAGCCGCGGAAGTACTCGGCCTGGTAGGCGGCACTGTTGAGGGTGATGGCGATCACTGCCGCCGTGAAGGCATCGAAGACGATGCCCACCTGAGGAAGCCCCAGATAGATGAAGAACATCTGAACCAGCATCGGTGTGCCGCGGAAGAGCTCCACGTAGACGGTACTGATCCAATAGAAGAGTCGGTTGCCATAGACCCTTGCCCAGCACAGTATCAGGCCGAGAAAGAAGCCCAGCGTGATCGCGATGATCCATAGCGACAAGGTGATGGGCACGCCCTTGAGCAGCTCAGGCAGCCACTTGATACCGAAGGAGATGAATTCCTGCATGGCTTACCCGTGCTCCGCGATGACGTTGAGGAAGGCCCTGGTCCGCTCGTGTACGGAGTCGGTGAACATCGCATCCGGCGTGCCCTGCTCGACGATATGGCCGTTCTCCATGAAGATGATCTCGTCGGCGGCCTGACGGGCGAAGCTCATTTCGTGGGTCACCACCACCATGGTCATGCCCTCGGTTGCCAGCTGCTGCATCACGCGCACGACCTCGCCGGTCAGCTCGGGGTCCAACGCCGAGGTCGGCTCGTCGAACAGCAGCACATCGGGGTCCATGGCCAGAGCCCGGGCGATGGAGACACGCTGCTGCTGGCCGCCGGAGAGCTCCGCCGGATAGGCGTCGGCCTTGTCGCCAAGACCCACTCGCTCCAGTTCGCGCTTGGCGCGCTGGGTAGCGGTCTCCTTGTCGGTGCCGTTGACCTTGATCTGGCAGATGCGCACGTTGTCGAGCACGGACAGATGCGAGAAGAGGTTGAAGTCCTGAAAGACGAAGCCCATTCGCGCCCGCATCGCATCGATGTTGTCATCCAGCACTTCGTGGCCGTTGAGGTAGATGCGCCCGGCATCCGGCACCGTGAGGTGGTTTATGCAACGCAGCAGGGTGCTTTTCCCCGAGCCGGAGGGCCCGATCAACACCTTGGTTTCGCCCTTGCGCAGCCCGAAGCTGATGCCCTTGAGCACCTCCAGGCCGTCGTAGGCTTTCTTCACATCCTGCACGTCCAGAATCAGATCGTCGGCCATTCTTGGCGTTCCTCTCGCGTTATTCGCGCGTTATTTTTCGAAGCCCGGCACGGCCAGCTTGCGTTCAAAGGCATACAGCAGGCTGTTGCCCGCTCGATTGAGGATGAAATACAAAAGCGCCACGACGGCAAACACGGTCAGCACGTTGCCCTGGGTGCTGGTGATGATGTAGTGCGCCTGGCGGGTCAGCTCGACAACCCCGATGACATAGGCCAGGGAGGTCTCCTTGATTTCAGAGGAGAACTCGTTGGTCCAGGGCCCAATCGCATGCCGCGCCGCCTGGGGGAAGACGATATGGCGAATCGCCTTGGCCTTGGACATGCCCATGGCTCTGGCCGCCATCATCTGGCCGGCGGGCACGGACTGGAAGGCGCTGCGAAATATCTGTGACTGGTAGGCTGCAGAGCGCAGGCCCATGGCCAGTATCGCGGCAGTAAAGGCCGAGATATCGACGATGCCGGAGAGGCCGTAGAAGAAGATGAACAGCATGATGATGATGGGGACGCCGCGGAAGACGCGCTCATAAACCACCAGCGGCCATTGCACCAAGCGTGTCTTGGGGCCATAGAGTTTGAGCAAGCAGATGGCCATGCCCAGTAGGAAGCCAATGGCCAAGAGGGCGACCAACAGCACGATGGCGACGCCCAACCCCTTCAATAAGAAGGGGAAATCGCGAAGCAGTACGTCGAAGATATTCATGCCGATGCCCCTTGCGTGGCAGGCACCCCCCCTTCGCCGGAAGGTGCCCGCCGTCAGATCGGTTTATTCGTTGCCGAGCTCGGGAAGGCCGGCGACCGGTTTCTGGTAGGTATCGACGAAATCAGGCATATGGCCCGGGATGGCGGGTACGGTGACGCCAGGAATGTACGCCTCGACGATGTCACCCCAGGCGCCGGAGTCGTAGATGGCCATGATGCCCTGGTTCAAGTCGCCGAGGATGCCCTGAGGGTCGCCCTTGGCCACGGCTAGGGCCAGCGGAGCGCGGATGTAGATCTTGCCGGCCATTCTCACTTCCTTGCCGGCGTTGATGTACTCCTGAGCGGAGGTGTCGTCGACGATCACCGAGGAGATGCGGCCGATCGCCATATCGTCCACGGCCGTGACGTAGTTGTCGTATTTGGCCAACTCAACGTCGATGTCGCTTGAGTTCAGCACGTTCTCTTCCATCCACGCCTGCTGAGAGGAGCCACCCTGCACGCCGACCTTGGCGCCACAGCACACGGCGGTAAAGACATTGAGCTCGGAATCCTTGGGTACCAGCACGACGTCGTTGGTTTCCCACCAAGGGATGGTGAAGTCGATGTTTTGGCTACGTTCTTCGGTGACGGTAAGGCCGGTGGCGAGTATGTCGATCTTTTCTGCGGCCAGTGCGGGGATCAGTGAGGGGAAGGGCATGTCCTGGAATTCAAT
Organism: Onishia taeanensis; assembly: GCF_900100755.1. GTDB lineage: Bacteria > Pseudomonadota > Gammaproteobacteria > Pseudomonadales > Halomonadaceae > Onishia > Onishia taeanensis. The sequence goes on along the minus strand of NZ_FNCI01000018.1, from coordinate 61,454 downwards.
CTCGATGCCCGCCTCCTCGGCAATCGCTTCCATCGCATCGATGGCGATCCCCTTGAACTCTCCGCCTTCCACGTAAGCCCAGGGCGGGAAAGAGGCTTCAACGCCAACGGTGTAAGGGTCCTGGGCGTATGCAGTGGTCGCCAGGCCGCAGCCGAGTACCAGGGTGCCCATCATGACGGCAGGCAGGATTGATGTTGTTATTCCTTTCATGATCATCTCGCTTGGTGGTGAGTTTTTATTATTCCGCCGAGATAATATGGTCACCTTGTTTCCGGGCTGTCAAATCAGGATAGCGGGCCCTTTGCGTGACTTTATCGTGAAATTTTCTCGGCCTTTCTGCATAAGTGGGTAGTGCGGCATCGTCGCTAAGGCGTCTTTTTCTCGAAAAAGGGCGTTTATGCATTTTGGTATATGAATTGTCCGCTGTTTTTCTATAAGGCGCTGATAATATTATTTTCTGCTGCTGTTAAGTATGGGTATTCAATCTGGTATATCTCTCGTCTAACGGGTGTCTATGTATCGGTTAGCGGTCATTTTTGGCATTATCATGCATCGCAACATCATCCGCGATTGTCGCTTCATCAAGGTTTTATTATCAGCCGTTAAGGACTTGGCATGCTCCCTGAATACTCCGCCGTTGCCTGGCTTTTGATCGTTGTTTCCGTTTATTTGACGGGCATCTCGAAGGGCGGATTTGCAGGGGGCTTCGGCACGCTATCGGTACCGCTGATGGCGCTGGCCATCAGCCCGACGCATGCGGCAGGTCTGCTGCTACCGCTGCTGCTGGTCATGGATGTCTTTGCGGTGAAGGCATGGTGGGGAAAGCAGGCAACGGCCGAAGTCTGGCGCTTTCTGCCCGGGCTGTTCGTCGGTGTAGGGGTGGGAACGGTGCTGTTTGGCAGCCTGAGCGAGCAGGGCGTGCGGCTGGTGCTCGGCGTGATCACCTTGCTGTTCGCCGCTTATATGCTGCTAAAGCCCGTTGCCAAAAAGCCCATTTCAGCCCGCTGGGCCCTGCCTGCCGCCAGCGTCTGCGGCTTTACCAGCTTTATGGCCCATTCCGGCGCGCCGCCGATCAACGTCTACCTGCTGCCGCGCAAATATCCCAAAGAGACCTTCATTGCGACCTGTGCGGTGTCGTTCGCGGTGGTCAACGTGATCAAGCTCGGCCCCTACATCTGGCTTGGAGAGGTGAACCTGACGAGCGCCTGGGCGTCGCTGTTGCTGGTGCCTGTCGCCTGGGCCGGCGTGCGCAGCGGCCTGTGGCTCCAGAGCCGCGTCAATGAAACGCTTTTCTTCCGGCTGGTCATTGTGGCGATGTTCATCGTCGGCTTTAACTTACTGTGGCAGGCGCTGACATAGCCTTCGTCGCCTGCCCTTGCGCCTCCCCCTATACTTCCACCCACATCCGCAGCAGGTTGGCATAGCTCTTGGAGAGCGTCTTGAAGGCATCGGTGTTGCCGCTCTCGTCGAAAAGCTGGCGGCGGGTGGTGTCCAGGTCGAACAGCACCTCGCGCTGGCGTGGGTCGCGCACCTGGCTCTGCGCCCAGCCCACCGCGGCGAGGCGCTCCCCACGGGTGACCTCCTCGACCCGATGCAGGCTCGATGAGGGGTAGAGGACTAGCGAACCCGCCGGCAGCTTGAAGGTCTGCTCGCCGGCGGTGGACTCGATCAGCAGCTCGCCGCCGTCATAGCTCGCGGGATCTCCCAGAAACAGGGTGTAGGAGATGTCCGTGCGCAGGGCGCCGCCGGGGCTGCCCATCACGGCATCATCGACGTGATTGCCGTAAGCCATGCCGACATCATAGCGGCTGAACATCAGCGGTTTCATGCGCGCCGGGCGTACCGCCATCTGGAAGAGTGGATGGCGAGTGAGCGCCTTGGTGAGCTCCTCGCGCAGCGCCGCCACCTCGGGGTTGCGGCCATCGGCCTGCTGGTTGCGCTTGACCGTGCGGGCATGCCAGCCGGCCGTCTCGCGACCATCCTTGAAGGGTACCTCGGCCAGGGTGGCGCGGGTCCGTTCAAGCAGCTCGGGCGTTAGGATGTCGGCGATACAGAGGATCACGGTGGGCTCCGGTGAGATGAGAAATCAGGACCAAATGTTAATCGTTTGTATTTCAGGATAATGGCCGGCATCCTACCAGCCTGGGCAAGGCCGGCGCACGTCACTCGTTGCTGCGGGCTGGCTGCCGCTTCTCACACAATACGATAGCGCAACAGCATGGAGATCATCATGTCCAACACGCGGACGAAGTTATGGGTCGGAATCGGAGCCAGTGTCTTTCTGGGCGCTAGCAGCGCCGCTTGGGCGAGCGGCGACGAAGAGGCCGTCGGCAATAGCGACGCCCAGCTGATGGAAAGCGCGGGAGAAGGCGGCGAAGGCCACGGTTCCCATCACGGCGGCGAGTCGGGAGAAGGCGGTGAAGGCCACGGTTCTCATCACGGCGGCGAGTCGGGTGAGGGCGGTGAAGGCCACGGCTCTCATCACGGCGGCGAGTCGGGTGAGGGCGGCGAAGGTCATGGCTCCCACCATGGCGGCGAGTCGGGAGAAGGCGGTGAAGGCCACAGCTCTCATCACGGCGGTGAGTCCGGCGAAGGTGGCGAAGGCGGAGAGGGTGGCGAAGGTGGCGGCAAAAGCGCCTTTAGTGTCTTCGATTACCTTAGCGCTGATGCTGGCGGTGAAGGCGGTGAAGGCGGTGAAGGCGGCGAAGGCCACGGTTCCCATCACGGCGGCGAGTCGGGAGAAGGCGGTGAAGGCCACGGTTCTCATCACGGCGGCGAGTCGGGTGAGGGCGGTGAAGGCCACGGCTCTCATCACGGCGGCGAGTCGGGTGAGGGCGGCGAAGGTCATGGCTCCCACCATGGCGGCGAGTCGGGAGAAGGCGGTGAAGGCCACAGCTCTCATCACGGCGGTGAGTCCGGCGAAGGTGGCGAAGGCGGAGAGGGTGGCGAAGGTGGCGGCAAAAGCGCCTTTAGTGTCTTCGATTACCTTAGCGCTGATGCTGGCGGTGAAGGCGGTGAAGGCGGTGAAGGCGGTGAAGGCGGTGAAGGCGGCGAAGGCGGCGAAGGCGGTGAAGGTGGCAGCAGCTACTCTTCCACCAACCCGGGCGTCTACGTCACTACCCTGGCGCTGATGGAAGGCCATCTGCGGGTGGCAAGCGAGCTGTATCGCGAAGGCGCCAAGGACAATGCCCTGGCACACTTCTATCACCCCGTTGCCGAGTACTACACCTCGCTTGAAGCGGGGCTGGATGCCCGCGACGTGGAAGGCCTCAAGCCGGTCTTGATGAAGGTGGCAGAAGAAGCCTCTGAAGGCGGCGACTGGTCCGGTCTGGAAGACGACTACGAAGCGGCACGCCAGGCGATCCACGACGCCCAGGCTGCGATCGACCCGTCCCTCAAGCAGGACGCCACCTTCCAGAGCCGGGTGCTGCTGGCGCTGACCAACACCGCCCTGGCCGAGTACATTGAGGCCATCGATGGCGAGCAGTTCGTCAACGGTCCCGAATATCAGGATGGTCATGGCTTCATGCTGGTTGGCCGTGACATGCTCTCGGCGCAGGAAGCGACGCTGAGTGCCGCAGACGGCCCGGCCTACCCGGAAGTGGTCGAAGCCTACGAGGACATGATGACCGCCTGGCCGAGTGCCGACGTGCCTGAAGCCCCGGTGGTCAGCTTCGGTGAGCTGTCAGGCAATGCCTTTGCCCTCGAGGTGCTGCTCAAGGACTACTGAGCCGGCACGCAACAACGACGGCAAAGCGAGTCCGGCATAAATTGACCGGACATACAGAAAGGCCCGCAACGCTCGGCGTTGCGGGCCTTGTCGTCTCTGAGCCTCAGGAGGCGTAGGCCCCGGCGGCATAGGTCAGCTCGTAGCTGTGGCTGTAGATCTCGAGGATATTGCCGAACGGGTCTTCCATGTAGACCATGCGGAACGGCTTCTCGCCGGGGAAGTACTCGCGCACCGGCATGCGCTGCTTGCCGCCGGCGGCGACGATGCGCTCGGCGAGGCCTTCCACGTCCGGGTCCTGAACGCAGAAGTGGAAGACGCCGGTCTTCCAATACTCGAAGTTGTTCTCTGGGGTTTCCTGGTCCTTGAATTCGAACAGTTCGACGCCGACTCGGTCGCCGGTGGACATATGGGCGATGCGAAACGAGCCCCAGCCTGGGCCGAAGACGTCTGTGCACATCACGCCGATGGCGGAGTCGTCTTCGACGATGGTGGTGGGCTCCATGATCACGTACCAGCCCAGTACCTCGGTATAGAACTTGAGGGCGGCCTCGACGTCGGGGACCGAGATACCGATATGGGAAAAGGTGCGGGGATAAACTTGGCTCATGGTGCGCTCCTGTTGCGTTGAGTGAACGCCTTGCATGCTAGGCCGCCACCGGCATAATCAGAACCACCATACGATTATGATCACGATAAGAGATGCTTATGCTTCAGCCCCAGTGGCTGCGAACCTTCGAGGCGCTGGTGGAGCTTGGCAACTTCACCCGCGCCGCCGAGCGGTTGGATCTGACCCAGGCCGCGGTCAGCCAGCACATCAAGCACTTGGAGGCCCGGCTCGGGCCGCTGCTGCTGCGCCAGTCTCGTGGCCTGGAGCTGACCCCGGCGGGGCATGCCCTGCTCGATTATCAGCGGGAAATGCAGGCCGCCGACCAGCGCCTCCGGCAGCGTCTGGCCGGTGATGATGCCAGTCAGGGCGAGCTATCCCTGATCACCCCGGGCAGTATCGGTTTGGCGATCTATCCCCATCTGTTGGCGCTGCAGCACGAGGCGCCGGGGCTCGCCATTCATCATCGCTTCGCCCCCACCGCCGAGGTCATCGACGCCGTGCTGAACAATCGCGCGGAACTGGGGATTGCCACACAGCGCCCGGAGGACCCGCGCCTCACGGTGTCTTTGTTTGCCAAGGAGGCGCTGGAACTGGTGGTGCCGGCGGGCGTAGAGGTCGCCGGCTGGAATGACCTGGAAAGGCTCGGCTTCATCGACCACCCCGACGGCCATGACATGGCCACTCGCCTGCTGAGCCGGCGCTTTCCCGGCAACCCGGGGGTTGGGCGATTGTCTCGTCACGGCTTTACCAACCAGATTGGCCTGATTCTCGCGCCGGTGGCCCAGGGGCTAGGGTTCAGCGTGCTGCCGCGCTTCGCCCGGGAGGCCTACCCGCATCCCGAGGCGATCCGCGTCGTCGAGGGGGCGCCTGGCGTGGTCGATACCCTGTGGCTCCTACATCGGGCCGAGTGGCCGCTATCGGCCCGGGCTCGGCGTGCCGTCGAACGGCTGAAGTCCCGGCTAGTCAGCACGCCATCAGCCTAGCGGCGAGAAGCCGATGCCTTCGACCAGGCCCTCGAGGGCATGGCGGCCGGCAATCGAGTTGCCGTAGCCGTCCAGGCGCGGCGACCACACGCAGATGCTCATCCGCCCGGGCAGAATGGCGATGATGCCGCCGCCGACGCCGCTCTTGCCGGGCAGGCCGACCCGCCAGGCGAAGTCGCCAGCGGCGTCGTAGAGGCCGCAGGTCAGCAGCAGGGCATTGAGCTGGCGCGTCTCCACTGGTGAGACCACCCGGCTGCCGTCTAGCGGATTGACGCCGCGGTTGGCCAGGAAGGCCACGCTGCGGGCCATTTCCACGCAGTTCATGGCCACCGAGCAGCCATGGAAGTAGGTGTCGAGCACCGTCTCCACGTCGGCGTCCAGGTTGCCGTAGGCCTTCATCAGATAGGCCAGCGCGGCGTTGCGGGCCTTGTGGTCCATTTCCGAGCGAGCCACCCGTTCGTCGAAGCCGACGTCGTCGCTGCCCGATAGCCGCCGCAGGTGTTCGCGCAGGGTGTACTGGGTCGACACGATGCGCGATACCAGCAGGTCGGTGACCAGGAGTGCGCCGGCGTTGATGAAGGGGTTGCGCGGCACGCCGCGCTCGACCTCGAGCTGCACCATGGAATTGAAGGCCTGGCCCGAGGGCTCGCGGCCGACCCGCGACCAGATGTCGTCTGGGGCCAGGCGCTGCATGGCCAGCACTAGCGCATGCACCTTGACGATCGACTGGATCGAGAAGCGGGTCAGCGCATCGCCTGCGTATTGCACCCGGGCGTCGACATGACAGACGGCGATACCGAAATGATTCGGGTCGACCTCGCCGAGGGCCGGAATGTAGTCGGCGACCTTGCCCTCGTTGAAGCAGCGAGGGGCGTCCTTGCTGAGGCGGTCGAGCAGTGCCTGAAGGGCATCGTGGTCGAGGTCGGCGGTCATTTGGCCTGGGCTCCTTTCTTTCAGGGCGGTTTGTAAGGCGGCTTGTCCGTCAGGGCGATTGGTACGGACGATATGTAAAGCGACGAGCATGGCCGGTGGGTAATAGCGGGAGAAAGAGCCGGCAAAAACGTCTCATCGAAAGCGTCCTGGAACGCCGCGCAAGGCCGCGCAGTCTAGCCGATCCGCTAGCGATTCGGTATTGAGCGGGCGTTCAATGATATTTGAAGCCCGGCGGGCGCGCCGTTATACTGCGCGGTTTTCCAATCGGCTGCCCGATTCTCGCTGGCCTTACAGGCCACTCCATCCGCCCTCTCGCCACGCCAGGAGGCTCCGTGAACGCAAGCCCCCTCTCGCTCGCGAACGCTCAGCATTGATGCCGACATCGTCATCCCCGATCGTCCATCAGTGATCGCCCTTCTGACGCCAATGGCGTTGAAATGCTCGCTCATCCCGACTCTCAAGCTGGCGCTTTTGCTCGCCGGTTGACGTGATGACATCCCAATTAAAGGCTACCCATGACCCAACCCGACCATTCTTCTCCATCAGAGACCAGCACCACCGGTTCGCGCCTGGGCGATCCGGTGGTGCTGATCTTGAGCATCGGCTTCATCGTCGCCTTCGTTGCCCTGTCGCTGTATGACATCGACATGGTCGCCAACGGCATCAGCGCCGGTTTCGCCTGGACCGCTCGTACCCTGGGCTCCTACTTCCAACTGCTGCTGCTGCTGACCTTCTTCATTGGCATGGGCGTTGCCATGTCGCCGGCTGGCGCCGCCAAGGTGGGCAATCTTCAGACCCCGGAGATCAGCACCTTCAAGTGGTTGTCGATGATCATGTGCACCCTGCTCGCGGGCGGTGGCGTGTTCTTCGCCGCCGGTGAGCCGGTCTATCACTTCGTGGTCACGCCGCCGGCCTTCGACACCGAGGCGGGTACCGTGGACGCCGTCGCCGGTGCCCTGGCCCAGTCCTTCATGCACTGGGGCTTTCTGGCCTGGGCGGTGCTCGGCACGCTAACCGCCGTGGTGATGGCGCATGCCCACTACGTGAAAGGCCAGCCGATGCAGCCGCGTACCCTGCTGACCCCGGTGCTCGGCGAGCGTCTGATGAGCGGCCCGCTGGGCGGCGTGGTCGACGCCCTGTGCGTGATCGCCGTGGTCGCCGGTACCGTGGGCCCGATTGGCTTCCTGGCCACTCAGGTCAGTTTTGGCCTGCATGAGCTGTTCGGCTTGCCGCAAGGCTATGGCACTCAACTGGCCGTATTGGCTGCGCTGGGGGCGATTTACGTCACCTCGGCGATGACCGGCATCCATCGCGGCATCCAGCTGCTCAGCCGTTTCAACGTCTTCCTGGCGCTGGTGATTGCCGCGGTGATCTTCGTCTTTGGCCCGACCCTGTTCCTGACCGATGCCTTCACCCAGGGCTTTGGTACCTACCTGAGCTCCTTCTTCACGATGGCCACCATGACCGCCGAAACGGCGCCGGACTGGTGGATGAAGTGGTGGACGGTGTTCTTCTTCGCTTGGTTCATCGGCTATGGCCCGCTGATGGCGATCTTCGTCGCCCGCATTTCGCGCGGCCGCACCATTCGCCAGATGATTCTCGCCGTGGCGGTGATGGCCCCGGTGGCCACGACCCTGTGGTTCACCCTACTGGGTGGCTCGGGCATCTTCTACCAGCTCAACGGCGTGATCGACCTGACCGAAGCGCTGAACAACTTCCAGTTCGATGTGGCGACCCTGACCGTGGCCCAGGCGCTGCCGGGTGGCACGCTGATGGCGCTGGCGATCTTGCTGCTGACCACCATCTTCGTCGCCACCACCGGTGACTCGATGAGCTACGCGATCTCCGTGGTGGGCGCCGGCCACGACGCGCCGAACCCGCTGATCCGTGCCTTCTGGGGCATTGCCATGGCGATCATGGCGGCGATCCTTCTGTACATGGGCGCCGGTCAGATCAGCGCGCTGCAGCAGTTCATCGTGATTACCGCCATCCCGGTATCGCTGGTGCTGCTGCCCTCGCTGTGGACCGGCCCCAAGGCCGCCTACGCCATGGCCCGCGAACAGGGGCTGATCGACCAGCCCAGCAAGCGCGAGGCTTGATCGACATAGGCGGTCGCGTCGCTGCTTAGGCACCGCTGGTTGCCACGGCGTCTGTCAGCACAGCCCAATAGAAAGCCGGCCCCGACGAGGGGCCGGCTTTTTCATGGCGGCTACACCACCGATCTTTCACGAGCTTCTGGCGCTTCCCCAAAATTCGAGCAGCATATCGATAAAGAGCTGTGCGGTGCTGGAAATACTGTGGGTATTACTCCTCACTAGGCCGATGGTGCGCTGAATGCTGGGCTCGGGCAGCTCACGTGAGCAGAGGGTGTCATGGCCAGGTCCAGGCATGGTCATCTTGGGCAGAATGGCCACGCCAAGACCCGATTCGACCAGGCCGAGCGAGGTCGACAAGTGCTGGACCTCGTAGAAGCTGTTCAACCGGATGCCCTCTGCAGAGAGGGTGTTGTCCAACAGCATCCGGTTGCCACTGTCCCGGCTCACGGTAATCAGCCTGACCTGCTCCAGGTCTGTCCACTCGATGCCGTCTTTATCCGCGAGGGGGTGATCGGAACGCAGCGCCAGGACAAAGGGGTCCCGCAGTAGTGGTGTGAAGGAGACTTCCGGACTCTGGGCACTGAACATGTTGATGCCGAAGTCCGCCTCGCCGCTGATCACCCTTTCCAGGCCTTCCTTGGCACTCACATCGAGGATCCTGATGCGGATGCCTGGCCATGCCTCGCTGAACCCGCGGATCACGCTCGGTAGGAAATAGAAGGCCGCGGTGGGAATACAGGCAATGGTGACCGTGCCTTTCTGGTGCGTGGCCAATTCACGGATCCCCAGAATCGAGGATTCGTACTCCTCGATCATCCGCCTCGCGCGAGGGAGAAAGTCCGTGCCGATGGGGGTAAGCCGCGTTCGCCGGGTGGTGCGTTCCAGCAATTCGACCTCCAGCAGCTCCTCGAGCTTCTGAATGCGTCGAGAAAGCGCCGGCTGAGAAAGGTGCAGGCGCTGCGCGGCCTCGTGGAAGGAACCTAACTCTGCGACCTGAATAAAGGCTTGTAGATCAAGAAACTCTAGCCGATGTTGCATAACCGGACTCTTGCATGGAGTGGTAGCGACTAATAACCATAGCACATTAATGTGTTATTAATATCAGTATGCGTATTTCTTTGCATTTGAAGCATTAAAGGGGCGCTGACATGCTCATATCACAACTTCTAAACGCGATATGGCATGACGACGATGAACAGCATTCCCTGCATGATCATGCGTGGTGGCACTTCCCGTGGCCCTTTCCTGCGGATGAAGGACCTTCCCGACAGCCAGGAAGCACAAGCCGAAATCCTGCTTAATCTCATGGGATCCGGCCACGCTCTCCAGATAGATGGCATTGGCGGAGGGGACCCGCTAACTAGCAAGGTCGCTATCGTCGAGCGTTCCTCCCACCCAGGCGCGGATGTCGACTACCTGTTCGCGCAGGTCGATGTGCTCAACCGGCGCGTCGACTTCAACCCAAACTGCGGCAACATGCTCTCTGCCGTGGGGCCTTATGCGCTGGAGACGGGGCTGGTAGAGCCTCAGGAGGGCACCACCGTCGTTCGCGTTCGCAACCTCAATACCCAGCGGCTGATCGAGTGTCACGTGCCGACGCCAGGCCGTCAGGTCGCCTACGAGGGCGATACGCATATCAGCGGGGTCCCGGGTGGCGCTGCCGGCATTCAGCTAAGTTTCCTCGATATCGTCGGGACCAAGACCGGTGCGCTGTTGCCGACCGGGCAGGCCACCGACACCATCGATGGCATCGAGGTGACCTGCCTGGATGCAGCCACCCCCATCATGATGATCAAGGCAGCCGACCTGGGCCTCAGCGGCCGCGAATCCCCTGAGGAGCTGGACGAAAATCACGAAATGCTGAAGCGGCTGGAGCTCATTCGTCGCGAGGCAGGGCAGCGAATGGGGCTGGGGGATGTCAGCCAGAGTGTCTTGCCCAAGCCCGTGTTGCTGTCGGCACCGTCAAGCGACAGCGATACGCTATGCACCCGCTACTTCGTGCCCCACCGCTGCCACAAGGCCATTGCCGTCACGGGGGCCATTGCAGTGGCTTCGGCCATCAGTGTTCCAGGTACCGTAGCCAATCAAATTGCGATTGAAGCGGGAAAAGTGTCGGCCATAGGCCGGCTGGCGCAAGTCAGGCTGGAGCACCCTTCCGGGTTCATCGACCTGGATGTGGAGCACCGCCAAGGGAACCCTGCCGATATCGCACGCGTTTCCCTCATTCGCACCGCCAGGAAGATCATGAGTGGAGACATTTTCTACTCGCTTCCCTCTGTCCCCAGTACGGATATGAACATATCAAAAGCGGGTTAACCCCATATGTCCGCTGGGATGCCATTCATCAACCACGATAACTACAACACGCTAGGAGTAACGCCATGAAAATCAACAAGACTGCAACGTCACGCCTCTCGCTCGGGCGACTCAAGAAAGCCGCTCTGCTCGGGGTGGCGATCGCCGGCCTGGGGCTGGCCAGCGCTTCACAGGCGCAAGATGTCGAGGTGCCCGGTAACATCAAATGGACCATTCCCTTTGGCGTCGGCGGCGGCACGGATGTCTGGGCACGCTTCTTCTCTCCCTGGCTCAGCGAATCCCTGCCGGGCGAGCCGACCATCATGATCGATAACGTGCCCGGTGGCGGCTCCATCAATGGCGCCAATCTGTTCTCCGTACGCGCCAAGTCGGATGGCAGCGACTGGTTGGGCACCTCCGCTTCGACTCAGTATCCGGCCATGCTCGACGATCCGCGCGTTCGCTACGACTACAGCGATTGGACGCCCATCCTGGCCACTCCGACGGGTGGGGTGGTCTATGCCCAACCCAGTCTTGGCGAAACGGCCGATAGCGCGATGGATGCTCTGCTGGCACAGCCGGTCAAGCTGGCGGCGCAGAACCCCACCGGTGTTGAGCTGCCGGTGTTGATCGCCCTGGACATGCTGGGAGCCGACGTACAGGCCGTATTCGGCATGCGTAGCCGCGGCGAGGGCCGCCTGGCCTTCGAACGCGGCGAGGCCGATATCGACTTCCAGACCACGTCCGCTTACCTGAGCAACGTCGAGCCCTTGGTCGAGGCCGGCAAGGCGGTGCCGCTGTTCTCGCTCGGGGTATTGAACGATGAAGGCAAGATCGTCCGTGACCCGGCCTTCCCTGACCTGCCTACCTTCAATGAGGTTTATCAAGCTCGTCATGGTGAAGCGCCGTCGGGCAACGCCTACGAGGCGTTCCGCAAGTTCTTTGCCTCCGGCTATGCCCTGCAGAAGTTGATCATGGTGCCCAAGGATACGCCGCAAGGCCTGGTCGACACTTACCGTCAGGCGGCGCGCGACTTTGTGCATACCGATGCCTTCAAGAAGGCCGCCGACGCTCAACTGGGGCCCTATACGCCGGTGATCGGCGATACCGTCCAGCGCCATCTCGATGATGCCATGTCGATTGATGATGCCACCCGCGACTGGCTGGCCGACTGGCTGCAGAAAGAGCACGGCGCCAAGATCTGACGCCGCGGAATGTGCCGGCCCGCTAGGGCCGGTACCTCCGGCTCCTCCCGATCAAACATATAAGAGCCATACGCCATGCTCGATATATTTCTCTCCAGCCTGGGGCATCTGTTCACCTTGCCCCATCTGCTCTTTATGGTGCTGGGTGTGCTGGTCGGCCTCGTCGTCGGCATCATTCCCGGTCTTGGGGGCATCGCCGGCATGTCGCTGCTGCTGCCCTTCCTCTATGGGATGGACCAGACCGTGGCCCTTGGCATGCTAATGGGTTTGGTCGCGGTGATTCCCACGGGCGATACCTTTGCCTCGGTGCTGTTAGGCATCCCCGGCTCCAGCGCCTCTCAGGCGACCGTCATCGACGGCTTCTCGCTGGCTAAGCGCGGCCAGGCGGCCAGGGCGCTTTCCAGCGCCTTTCTGTCTTCGATGATCGGGGGCCTGATCGGTGCCGTCGTCTTGACGGGCTTTATCTTGATCGCGCGTCCGCTGGTGCTGTCCTTCTCGTCTTCTGAACTGTTCATGCTCACCCTGCTGGGCCTGTCGATGGTTGCCGTGCTCTCTGGACGCGACCTCTTCAAGGGGCTCGCCGCCTGCGGCCTGGGCCTGCTGGTGGGCGCCATCGGTATGGCACCGGCCACCGGTGAATTTCGCATGAATTTCGGGCTCGACTATCTCTACGACGGCCTGCCGCTGGTCGTCGTGGGTCTTGGGGTCTTCGCCCTCCCGGAGATCGTGGACCTGCTGGTCAAGCGAGGCTCCATCGCCGAAGAGCCCTGCAATCTTGGCGAAGGCTGGCGGCAGGGCATCCGCGATGTCCGTGAACAGCGGGGTCTCGTCGCGCGCTGTGCCGCTATCGGCAGCCTGATCGGCACCATTCCCGGCCTGGCCGGCTCGGTGGTCGACTGGCTGACCTATGGCCATGCCGTGCAAAGCGCCAAAGACAAGTCTCAATTCGGCAAGGGGGATATCCGCGGCGTGATCGCCCCCGAGTCTGCCAACAATGCCTGCGCCTGCGGCGCCATGGTGCCGACCCTGCTGTTCGGCGTGCCCGGCTCGGGCACGGCCGCGGTATTCCTGGGTGGACTGCTGCTGCTCGGGCTTCAGCCCGGTGTCGGCATGATCGAGACGCACCTCGACCTGACCTACACCATCATCTGGTCGCTGGCGCTGGCCAATATTCTGGGGGCCGCGCTGTGTCTGATACTGGCTCGCCCGGTGTCGCGCCTGACCCAGGTGCCCTTCGCCACCCTGGCACCCTTGATCACCGTGTTGATCATGTTCGCCGCCTTTCAGGCCACCCGCTCTACCGGGGATCTGCTCGCCCTGGGAGCGGTCGGCGTCCTGGGGGTCCTGTTCAAGCAGGCCAACTGGTCACGCCCCGCCTTCCTGATCGGTTTCGTGCTGGCGCCGGGGGCTGAGGGGTATTTCTACCAGGCGGTGCAGTTCCAGGGCGCGAGCGCCTTCATGCGTCCTGGCGTCTTGATCATCGGCGCCATGATCCTGGCGGCCCTGTTCATTCCCATGCTGTGGTCGCTCTGGCTCAAGCGTCGCCAAGCCGCTTCAGGCGGTGCCGAAGCCAGCGCCAAAGTAGAACCGCCTACGCTTGGCTACATCGACATCGTGCTCTTCGTCGCCCTGCTGGGTACGGCGGTCGTCGCCTGGCTCAATGTGGCCGATCTGACCTTGATCGGTGGCATCATGCCCAAGCTGGCCATCGCGATTCTCGCCGTTTCCTGCCTGCTGGAGATCGCCCGGTGCCTGATACTCAGGCCTCAGTGGCAGCCTCAAGCCTTCGGGCTGCAGGGCCTGTGGCTGTTTGGCTTCTTTGCCCTGGTCGGTGCCATGCTGCTTCTCGGCTTCATCACCGCTGCGACGCTGTTCTGCTTCGTGTTCCTGCTGACCATCGCGCGTCTCAAGACCTGGGTGGCGGCCGTCATGGCGCTTGGCGTCACGGCCTTCCTGGTGGGCATGGCCGAGTTCTTGACCCTGACCTATCCGAGCGGGCTGCTGGATCCCTTGCTGTTCGGCTGAACCAGTCCCGTCACGCAGGCTCACCGCGGGCCGGCGACCATTTGCCGGCCCGCGTCTCGAGAGCCGATATCAGCCCCGCCGCTTCTCAGCCGGCGGGGCTTTCTTTTGTGGCAGAACGCCTTGCGACAAGCCAAGGCTCGGGGGCATACCGTGAGTCGGTCTGGCGGGTCTTGGTATAGTGGCCATTTTTCTTGGCCAATGGATGGCGCCCATGTCCTTGCTAGACCTGCTCTCTCCTTTGCCTGGCGGGCTCAACCTGAGCCTGGTGGCACTGTCTGTTCTGACATCGATGATCTCGGCGAGCGCTGGCATCGGCGGTGGCACCCTGCTGATTAGCGCCATGGCGCAGGTGATGCCGGCAGCGGCACTGATTCCGGTTCACGGTATGGTGCAACTGGGCTCCAATGCCGGCCGCGCCAGCATGACGTGGCGGCATATCGACCGCCGGGTGATCGCCGCCTTCCTGCCTGGGGTGGTGCTTGGCGCCTTGCTGGCCGCCTGGCTGCTGGTGCGTCTGCCCTCGGGTGTGCTGGAGCTCACTATTGCTGGCTTCGTGCTGTTCTCTTGCTGGGGGCCGGCGCCATCGGCCCGGGCGCTGGGGCGCGTTGGCACCATGCTGGCTGGCGCCCTGACGACCCTGCTGTCGAGCCTGGTGGGCGCCAGTGGCCCACTGGTCGGCTCCTTCATCAAGCATTCCCAGTCCGAGCGAATGGCACGAGTGGCGACTTTTTCCGCCTGCATGAGCCTTCAGCATCTCACCAAGGCGTTCGTGTTCGGGGTGGCAGGCTTCGTTTTCCACGACTGGCTGGGGCTGATGGTGGCCATGATCGTGGCGGGGCTCGTTGGCACCTGGCTTGGCCTGCGTCTGCTCAAGCGGCTCAGCGATGCGCGCTTCGATGGGCTCTTCAAGTGGGTGCTGACCCTGCTGGCGCTGCGCCTGGCTTGGCTCGGTGCCGAGCGGCTGTTGGGCTAACTCAGGCACGGCCTATGTTGGTGCGCCCTTGGCATCGAGGTCGCAGGAATAAACACACCGCCCCGCTACATAGGTCCGCTGTGGGGTGAGGGTGGGATCAAGCAGGGTCATATCGGCATCGAAACCCACGGCCAGGCGGCCCTTGTGTCCGTCGAGCCCCAGCACCCTGGCCACGTTGCCCGAGATCAGCCCCAGCGCCTGATCGATTGGCAGCACTTGCTCCTGTACCAGGCGCTGCCAGTCGGCGATCAGGGTGGCGTTGCCCGCCACTCGCATGCCAATATACCCGCCCTGGGCGTCGAACTCGGGCAGGCTACCGTTGCAGTCGGAGCTCATGGTGATGTGCTCGACCGGCACGCCACGCTGCAGCAGTCGCGTCACCGCGCCGAAGCCGCTCAGATCGTCATCGTCGGCATCGTCGAAGGCGGTGACATCAACGCAGGCCTTGAAGGTCAGCGCATAGTCGGCGGCCTCCTCCAGCAGGTTGCGATGGCGGTTTACGTGGGTGGGAATTACCTGCTCGGCGGGAATTTCGGTCTCGCTGAGCAGCCGGCGCAGTGGCTCGAGCCCGCGCGCGCCGTCGCCGACATGGAAGTGGCAGATGCCGCGCTTGCCGGCCAGCATGGCACCAACCCTTACCTCGCTGACCAGCCGTTCGATCTCGTCCTGCCGGGGCTGACTCGAGCGGTGATCCGAGATCGCGATCTCACCCAGACCGATGATCTCGGGTATCCAGGCCAGGTCGCGCTGCAGGTCGCCGGTGAGGGTCGGCGGCGGCACGCGATAGGAGCCGGTGTACATGTAGGCGGCGATGCCCTCGGCGCGCAGCCCACGCACCTTGGCCAGCAGGTCCGCCGGCGAACGGCTGATGCCGTCGGTGCCGAGCACCCCCACCACGGTGCCGATGCCCCTAGCGGCGATCGCGTGAGCGGTGATTTCCGGGCAGCGCGACCCGCAGCCGCCTTCGCCGCCCCCGCCGGTCACGTGCACATGCTGATCGATGAAGGCGGGTACGGCGATCAGTCCCGGCGCCTCCACGACCTGCACCGGCCAGCCCGCCGGCACGTCCAGGTCACGCCCCAGCGCGGCGATGCGGCCGCCGGCGATCAGGATCTCATTGGCATCGAGCCACTCAGGCGCCTGGATGCTGCCCACGCGCAACAGGGTCAACAGCCCCGCTTCCGGGGAAGGGTCGTTCAGCATGGGCGATTGCCTCGCAGGGCAGCGATATCGGAAGGCTCGGCCGCCATCGTGGCGGATGATGTTCGGCGCGCCTTGAGGCGCTCGAGTGTCCCGTCGACATCATCGATCAGCAGCACCAGCAGGTCGCCTTCGCTGGCCTCGTCGAAGGCTCGGCCGATGGCCTGTTCTTCGTCCATGAGGAGTTCGGTATGACATGCCCTCGGCACTGAAGCAGCGCCGTCGCGCAACAGTGCGCCGACCTCACCCTGAGGACGGCCGCGGGCATCGGTCTCGCAGAGGATGACGACATCGAGCATGGCGGACAGCCGTGCGCCCAGCTCGAAGAGATCCTCATCGCGGCGATTGCCCGGGGCGCTGGCCACGCCGATGCGTCGCTTGGCAGGTAGTGCGCTGACCAGCTCGGCCAGGGCATCGAGAGCCGGCACGTTGTGGCCGTAGTCGATCAGCACCTTGAGGCCGGCGGCCTCGATCAGGTTGGTACGCCCAGGGTTCTGGCCGGGCGTGGGGTGGAAAGTGGCCAAGCCCTGGCGGATATCGGCAAGCGACAGCCCCAGGGCGAAGGCGGCGGCGCTGGCGGCCAGGGCGTTGGCGACGTTGAAGCGGGCGTGGCCCGCGAAGGTGATCGGCACATCGGCGACGGAGATGATCTCGACTTCGACTCGGCCCTGACGCATGACCAGGTTGCCTTGGTGAACGGTGAAGGCCACTCCCTGGTTGTGAACATGCTGGCGAATGGCCTGGGAATCCGGGCTCAGGGTAAAGAGAATGCTGTCGCCCCGGGCCCATTCCTGCGCGGCCAGCACCCTTGGATCATCGGCATTGATCACGGCGGTGCCCTCCGGGCGTATGGCATCGATCACCACCGACTTGCAGCGTGCCAGTTCGTCGAGGGTATGAAGGTCATGCTCGCCGAGATGATCGCTTGCGATGTTGAGCAGCACGCCCACGTCGCAGGCATCGAAACCGAGCCCGCGGCGCATGATGCCGCCTCGTGCCACTTCGAGTACCGCACACTCCACCGTAGGCTCGCGCAGCACGGTCGCGGCGGCCAGGGGGCCGCTGTAGTCGCCGCGCATGATGACGTGGCTGTCGATCTCGATGGCGCCGGTGCAGGCCATGCCCACCTTGCGGCCCACCTGGCGTAGTAGATGCGAGAGCAGGCGCACCGTGGTCGTCTTGCCGTTGGTGCCGGTGACCGCGACGATAGGAATGCGCGCATCGCTGCCGCTATCCGGGAACAGCATGTCGATGACCGGCTGGCCGACATCCCGGCCCTGGCCGTGGGTGGGCGACAGGTGCATGCGAAAGCCGGGCCCGGCGTTGACCTCAACCACGGCGGCAGACTGCTCATCCAGCGGGCGGGTCAGGGTCTCGGCGAGCAGGTCGATACCGATGATGTCGAGCCCGACCAGTCGCGCGATGCGCTCCGCCGCATAGCGCACCTCCGGGTGCACGTCGTCGGTCACGTCGGTGGCGGTGCCGCCGGTGCTCAGGTTGGCGGTAGGCTTGAGGAAGACGATGTCGTCTGCGGCAATCACGCTCTCAAGGGTCAGGTGCTGCTGACCGATCATCCGCTGTGACTGCTCGTCGAGCTCGATCTGGGTCAGCAGGTTCTCGTGGCCGACGCCGCGTCGCGGGTCGGCGTTCTCCCGGTCGATCAACTCCTTGAGCGTGGCCCTGCCATCGCCGATCACATGGGCCGGGCGGCGCCGGGCGGCGGCCACCAGCTGGCCGTTGATGACCAGCAGGCGGTGATCCTCGCCGCTGATGCATTGCTCGACGATCACCGAAGAATGGCGGCGAGCGGCGATGTCGAAGGCGTCGCACAGCGCTTGGTCGTCCTCGACGCTGGTGCTCACGCCGCGACCATGGTTGCCGACCAGCGGCTTCACCGCCAGGGGATAACCGATGCGCCGTGACACCTCCAGCGCCTCATCGATGGTGGAGCACACCTCGCCTCTGGGTACCGGGATACCGGCATCGCCGAGCAGCTGCTTGGTCCATTGCTTGTCGTCGGCGATGCTGTAGCCGATCAGGTCCGTCTGGCAGGTCACCGTCGCTTGGATGCGCTGCTGGCGATAGCCATGGCCCAGCTGTATGTAGCTACTGTCGTCGGTGAGGCGCATATAAGGAATGCCACGACGCTCGGCGGCCTCGATGATTGAGGCCGTAGAAGGGCCCAGCATATGCGCATCGCGCACCGCCTTGAGACGGTCGATAATCGCCGGCAGGTCGATCTCCTGGCCATGAAAGAGGCGCCGGACCAGCTCGACGGCCTCCACGCCGGCCGCTAGGCCACTGGCCTCGTCGCGGTAGCGGTAGACGACGTTGTAGATCCCGGCCTCATAACTGTCGATGGTCTTGCCGTAGCCCACCGAGAAACCGATCAGGTTTTGCAGCTCGATCGCCACATGCTCGACCACATGACCGGCCCATGTGCCCCGGGCCAAGCGCTCCAGGAAGCCGCCGGGGCGGCCGAGCGAGCAACGATGCTCCTGCAGAGTCGGCAGTAGCTCGCTGAGTCGCTCGACGATACCGGGCACGGTATCGCTGGGGCGCTGCTCGAGCTCGCCGATGTCCAGGCGCATGAAGATGGTCAGGTAGCGGCTGTAGTAGTTGGGGCCCCGCAGGGCCCGGTGCTCGAGAATCTTCATATCGCGTTTGCCAGCACGGCGGCGAGCGCCTCGGGAATCAGGTAGCGACGCGCACCGAGATCGAAACCGTGGCCGCTGACCAGGGCATGCAGAATCATGTGCTCGATGGCTACCGGCTCTCCCATCGACAGCTCGGCGATGTTGGAACTCGCGAGATCACGGCTGTCGATGAGGATGACGTGCCCCGAGCCGATCGCCTCGAGGATGCCGTGAGGGTGGATGATCACGCCGGCATCCTCGCCGATGCCCACGCCCAGGTGTTCGGGGTTGCTAGCCGCGACCTCCATCAGGCGCGTGAAACGCCCGCGCTCGAGGAAATGGCTGTCGATGATCAGCCCCTCGACGAGCCCGAGGCCGAAGGTCATGTTGACGGCGCCTTTGCGAAGCGCATCCGCGGCGGCACCGTTGTAGATCATGGTGCCCGGCATCGCCGCGGCGCCGGCACTGGTGCCCGCCACCACCGCACCGGCCGCCAGGCGTTCGCGGATGGCCTGCAGCGTGGCCGAACCGCCCATCACATGGGTCAGGCGCAGCTGGTCGCCGCCGGTGAAGAAGATGACGCCGCTCTGCTCGATCAGCCGTACCGTCTCCGGGTCTGCCGCCTGCTGGCGGTCCTTTATGTCCAGCGAATGAATGCGGCTCGCCCCCAGACGGGTGAAAGCCGCCTCGTAGTCGGGCAGCACCTGGTCGGGGATGCCGCTCGCCGTAGCGATGACCGCAACCTCAGGGTTATCCACCGGCGCCAGGGCAAATACCCGTGTCAGTATTTCAAGATCCGAGGTTCTATCCTCGGCCCCCCCGATGGCCACCAAGTGGCCGGATACCGAGCCGAGACAATCCGTCATGGTCCCTTCGCCGCCTAGCGACGCATTTGAGAAAATACTGAGGTAGACGGCCCTGAAGCAGAAGGTGCTCAAGGAGTGGCCGTGGTCAAACCCAGCGGCGCCATCACTGGGGCCGGCTATGTTCTCTCAGCATAGTCGCCGTGAGGCGTCACACACCTTTATGATGTCCTTCGACGCTCGGTGATGGGCGCCTTTCGATGACTTGCCACCCGTGATAGCGCTCGCCACCATGATCGGCTAATGCGTCGGCCCGTCTATTCATCTGCCTTTTCTTCTGGCTAGCCCTTGATTGCCATGCCTCCTGATTCCTCACGCTCTGCTGCTGCAGGCAGCTCTCCTCCAAGCTCCGGGCCCGAGCGCCTCGGCTTCCTGCTGCTGCCGCGCTTCTCGATGATGGCCTTCTTCGCGGCCGTCGAGCCGCTGCGCATCGCCAACCGCATCAGCGGCCGGTCGCTCTACGACTGGACGCTGATCAGCGAGGACGGCGGCCCGGTGACGGCCTCCAACGGCATGACGCTGCTCGCCGACAAGGCGATTGAGGCCGTCCATCATTTGCCGGCGCTGGCGGTGTGCAGTGGCTTCGATCCCGAGGCGCATCAGAGCCGCGCCATCACCCGCTGGCTGAATCGTCTGGCTCAGGCCGGGTGTGTACTCGGTGGGCTGGATACCGGCTGTTTCGTGCTGGCCGCAGCAGGCTTGCTGAAAGGCGAGCGAGTGACCCTGCACTGGGAAAGTCTGCCGGCGTTTCGTGAGCGCTTTCCGTCGATTGCCACCAGCGATGAGCTGTTCGAGCTTGGCCCACGGCGCTTTTCCTGTGCCGGCGGTGCCGCGGCCATGGACATGGCGCTGGAAGTGATTGCCCGCCGCCACGGCCAGGCGTTGGCCATCGACGTCTCTGAGCAGCTAATCCATGAGCGCATGCGCACCCGCCGCGACCAGCAGCGCATGACCCTGGCGCGGCGGCTGGGCACCCACCGGAGGCATCTGGTCGATGCCGTGGCGCTGATGGAGCGCCACCTGGAAACCCCACTGACGCTTGCGACGGTGGCCGAGCGCAGCGGTGTGTCCGCGCGGCAGCTACAGCGCCTCTTCGAGCAGGAGCTGGGCGCCACACCCCGCCACTGGTACTTGAGACTACGCCTCGAACGCGCCCGCCAGCTGCTGGCCGAGACCGATCTGGATATTCTTTCCGTGGGGCTGGCCTGCGGCTTCACTAGCGCTTCGAGCTTCTCGCGAGCCTTTCGCCATCACTTCGCCAAGACCCCGCGGCAGATGCGCGAGGGATGAGTGGGCTTTATAGGTCCGCGTAACGCCCATCTTTGTAAGTCAGCGTCAGTATTTAGCGTTGCTTCATGTTGGATTCAGCCCGAAGACTGGGGTCGACTTGCCGCGAATGTGCGCAAGCGCCGCGAGAAGGTGCGTCAAGGCGGCGGTGAAAGATGGGTAGCGTACAACCTTCGCTGACGTTAACACCTGTTCGTCAGGCAAGCGTTTTGCCTCAAGCTTCCTTCAGACTCCCCTCGCTGGAGCCCTCTTGCCGTCGGCTAGCACTTCCCCTTGCTAGGTGTGCAGGGGGCTTTCACGCCCAAGTCATCCTGAGGCACTACCCTCAGGAATAGCGCCAGTCAAGGCGCTGCGCGCCATGCCTGGCGCAACATTAAAAAGCCTCTTTAAATGTGGAGGCTTAAAGGTAGAAGGAAAAGAGCTATATTAAGCCATAGCTTTCTCTTTTGTATCGTCCTCAAATGCGAAGTGCAGGTGGCCACCCAGCGCCGGACGGGAAAGGTTAACCAAGGCATCCAGGCTGAAGCGGTTAATACGGCCATTCACCAGATCATTCAAGCGAGGCTGAGTAATCCCCAGGCGCTCGGCTGCTACTTTCTGGGTTTCTCCCCACTCGGCCACGCGATCGGCAATCTTCCCCATAAGCTCGGCGCGAAGCCGCATGTTTTCTGCCTGTTCGGGGGTATCCTCGATGGCATCCCACACACTGCTAAAACGCTCATTCGCCATGTTATCTCTCCTATCGCACATGATGTGCGGGATGCGTGGGAGCCCCTATAAGGCTCCTCTTTTTAGTGGGGGCCCGCTTTGCTGGGCAGGTCCCTGTTCTACTCAACACCCCGGTTGTCCGGGTTTACGCCACTAGAAAAGCTCGCGATAACGTTGCTTGCCTAGCTCAATGTCACGCTTATCGGTCTGTTGCGACTTCTTCTGGAAGCAATGAAGGACATAGACTGCATCTCCTTGGCTTGCTACGTAGAAGACCCGATAAGCGCCAGATGTCTCTCTGACCTTGATCTCGATCACTCCGCGTCCCACATCCGGCATCGGTCGGTAGTGAACAGGCATCTTGCCTTGCTGCACCCGGCTAAGCTCATAGCCCGCCGTTTGCTTGGCATCATCTGGGAAGCTTCGTAGCTGATCCAACGAGTCGCCGCGAAACTCGATGGGCTTGTCTACTTCTGACATGGACCCTTCCCTTTACCTAGGTCACCTGTAGCTTATATCCGAGTCGATATAAAGGCAACTGAGAGCCTAACAGGAGAGAGCAGGCTGACATGCTACTGTCTGGCTTCTGACTAGAACCCAGATAGTGCTCAACCTACGAGCGATGACGGATGGCATGCGACGGTTACCTAAGGCCAAACGGCATTTTCACGACACCGGCCTACGCTTCAGGCTGGTGCGCTTCTCGTGATAAGCGATCGCCAGGCCACTGGCGATGATGATCAGGGTGCCGATATAGACCCACAGATCCGGCTGCTCATCCCAGAACCACCAGCCCAGCAGCACCGCCCAGACCATGGCGGTGTAATCAAAGGGTGCAGCAAGCGCCGCTGGAGCATGGCGAAAGGCCAAGGTGATGCTGGCCATGGCGCCGATGCCGAAGACACCGGCGGCCAGAAACCCCAACCAGTGCCAGGGCAAGGGCGTTTGCCAAACCCAGGGCAATAGAGCGCCGGTAACCAGCAGTGGCACAAGGGTCACATAGAAGACCATCGCCCACAGATATTCTCGGACCCCATAGCGTCGGGTGGTGATCATCACCAATGCGTAAAAGAGCGCGGTAGCTACTACCACCAGCGCCCCCGGTTGAAAGCTCTCCCCGCCAGGACGCACTACCACCAGTACCCCGAGGAATCCGACAATGGCGGCTGTCAGGGGCAAACGTTCAACTCGCTCGCCGAGCAGTGGCACCGAGAGCAGCGTCACGAAGAGTGGTGCGGCGAAGGCGATCGCAGTGGTCTCTGCCAGCGGTAGCAGCGTTAAGCTATACACGAAGCACAGCATCGCCGCAGTAGCCAATAAGCCACGTACTAGGTGCAAGCCCGGACGCTGGGTGGACAGCTTGCGAAGGCCGCCGCTGAAGTGGGCGATCAGGGCGATCAATGGAAGAGAAACCAGGGTACGGAAGAAGATAATCTGGACTGGCGAATGCACCTCGCCCAGCCACTTGGAAAGTGCATCACCCGCCGAAAAGCAAAACACTCCGGCACACATCCACAGAATGCCTTTCAATGACGGCGGCATATGCTCCTCCTTGATCCCGTTTTTTCGCATCCGCAACGGATCCGAAAAAGAAGGAGCTACCCTAACCGACCCCGCTATCTTCGTCGATGGAAGGGCCTGTTGGGTTAGGCGACCGCCGCTTTCGGGCGTCGCTTCGCCGACGTGATAGTGTACTGTCTGGCTTTCAACTAAACCCCGGACAGCCACCGCGACCAGGAGCGCCCGGGCCCGTGCCCGACAGGCCCCGACCCGACACCCTCGCCAGTCATTGAAACCCGGACAGTCTCGGGCCGCGCCGCCAACGACGCGGCGCACGGTTGCCAGCACCTGACCAGTGACGAGGTGCACCGGCTGATCCGTGCCGCCCGCGACAACCGCCATGGCCCGTGCGTGCACTGATACAGCGCCTGGCTTTCGAGCACGGCCTGCGAGTCTCGCCGCTGATCGACGGCTTCCGGCGCCTGCTGCATCGTCTCAGTGCACTGTCTTAACGGGGTGTCCACTGCTGTTGGGTAAGCTAAAGGAGCAGATAAGGTTGCTCGGGCATTGAAGCCGTGTAGAGGCGCGAGGGCGGTTTGCCTCCGGCAGGCACTTCGCCAAGCCCCGCAGCAGATGTGCGAGGGATGAGGGGGCTTTATAGGTCTGCGTAATGACAGTCGGTGTGGGTTAGGCGACCTCTCAGGGGGGCTGCGCTTAGCTTCAGTTGACGTTGAAAGATGAGCCGAGAAAGGATCGGCGCTCCCTTCTGACTATACTGGGTGGCCTAACGTCTTAGGAGGAAGAATCCCCTTTTACTAGCTCGAACCAATTCCGTTCGTAAAAATGCCGAACAGCAGAGATTACATCTTCTATATTTTTCCCATCGATGAAGTAGGCAAGTACGGGGCCACAATCCATGCTCTGTACCGAGTCGAGATCCTCCCATTCATCAAGCGTTGACCCATGGATTGCCCCGCGTACCGAACTACTGGTCGCCATATGCTTGGATTGATTGCACAGTTGTTGCAAAATTTTGAATTCTGGGAATTCGAAGATTTCACAATAGAACTGCTCCTCCGGCGTGTGCGGCTTTTTTTTGGGGGAGTACCCTGGTGCAATCCACTCCCTGAGGTGTGTGAAGCCAAACACTAAAAGGAGAAGATCTTCTACGCGCTTGTTCTTCTTCTCTCCGAAGCGTTTCTCAACCTGCTTCAAAAGGAGGAAAAGTGCTCGTGGAGATTTGAGGTCAAAGAAATCTGTGGTTTCGGTCATTATGTTTCCTATGGCGGTTTTATACTTCTTTAGGCTGTCGGTTATACTCCTGTGCTAGGAAGGGATGTGCTTGCTCAGGCTCGAATATGTACTTGGTGGCAGCTCACTAAGATCTGAAACTGGCCTGCAGCGTTACTAGCGCCTCAAGCTTTATTTTTGGGCCTTTCGCCAACACTTCGCCAAGACCCCGCGGCAGATGCGCGAGGGTTGAGGGCGTTTCTATCTTCCACCCGCCACATCGAGCAGGGCGCCAGTCGAGTAGGAAGCCTCATCCGAAAGCAACCATAGGATGGCGTTGGCGACTTCTTCAGCGGTGCCGCCACGCTGCATGGGCACGGCCCCTTTCACTCGATCTACCCGGTCCGGCTCACCGCCGCTGGCATGAATATCGGTATAGATAACGCCTGGGCGCACGGCGTTGACTCTGATTCCTTCGGCGGCGACCTCCTGTGCCAGTCCAAGAGTAAAGGTGTCGATGGCCCCTTTTGAGGCGGCATAGTCCACATACTCGTTGGGAGAGCCAAGCCGGGCGGCAGCGGAGGAGACATTGACGATCGCACCGCCCGCACCACCATTCGCGCTAGACATGCGGCGGACCGCTTCTCGTGCACAGAGAAAGCTGCCGATGACGTTGGTGGATAAAACACGGCTGAGGCGACCGGCATCCATTTGCTCTACGCGCATGTGCTCCTCCAAGACGCCAGCATTGTTGACCAATGCTGTGACCGCCCCCAAGGCTTCATCGACCTGTTCGAACAGGCGCACCACCTCGGCTTCAACACTCACGTCGGCTGCAAGTGCAATCGCTTCTCCACCTGCTTTAAGAATCTCATCGACAACGGCGGAAGCGGCGGCCTTGTTACGCAGATAGCTGATGCAAACCGCATAGCCCGATTGCGCCGCCAGGCGCGCCGTAGCGGCGCCAATTCCACGACTACCGCCGGTAATGATCAGCACCTTTTTCAATGAACCTTCCTCCATGATCGACATCTTTTCCATGTGATACCTGACGCTTCGGGGCTAATGCCGATGGAACGCGCTGACAGCACCATGGGTTGCGGAATGGAGACGAAGTCGCCCGCCAGTTGCCATCGTTTTTCCCCGTGATGGTTGCCTGACCATCATGCCATGGCTTTGAAATTCGGCAATGCAGCTACTCTGGAAAGCCATGCTTTTACAGCAGGATAGGCTTCCAGATCGAAGCCGCCCTCGTGAGCCACATGCGTGTAGGCATATAGCGAAATGTCTGCGGTGGTGACGTTATCTCCCGCTAGAAATGGCGTTTTACCAAGCTGCTGCTCCATCACTTTTAGCGCCTTGTGCCCGCCAGTTTGCTTGGATTCATACTCCTCTACCTTGTCGTCAGGCAGGCCGAGATATTTATTGATAAAACGTGCGACGGCGATAAATGGCTCATGGCTGTATTGCTCGAAGAACTGCCATTGCAGCACCTGAGCTTGCGCCCAACGTTCACTCGGGTAGAGGGGCGACCCACTGGCCAAGTAGTTGATGATGGCGTTTGACTCAGCAAGCGTTTTTCCCTGTTCCAACTCAAGCAAAGGGATTTTGCCATTAGGGTTTCTTGCCAAGAAATCATCATTCTTGGTCTCGTTAGCCAGGATATCGACATCGATCCATTCGTGGTCAATGTTCAGAAAATCACAAGCTAACTGAACTTTGTAGCAGTTGCCTGATTGTCTATCGCCATAAATTTTCATTCACTCTCCTCGGCCTGTAACAGGCATTAGACCCGCTATCGGCCTATGCCTGAGCCACCAAGGAAAGATAGTGGCGAATTCCCCCAGACTGCACAACCACGTGGATTGCTGGCGGGTGAGGACGGGGTGTGTGCTGAATGAGCTACAGGATCAGAAAGGTGGCCCGGACATTGAAGCCCGGGCCGGTATCGGAGAGCGGTTCAGCTCAGGCGGGGCGGGTAACGTAGCGGGTCTCGAGATAGGCCGCTAGCCCTGCACGGCCAAGCTCGCGGCCGATGCCGCTGCGCTTCATGCCGCCCCAGCCGAGCCCAGGTGGCGCCACCTGGTAGCTGTTGCACCAGACATTGCCGGCGGTGAGGCGGCTGGCCAGGGCTTCGGCTCGCGCGGCGTCGCCTGCGACCACGGTGGCGACGAGGCCGAAGTCGCTGTCGTTGGCCAGCGCCACCGCTTCGTCATCGTCCTTTACGGCTCGCGCGCACAGCACCGGGCCGAAGATCTCCTCACGCCACAGCCGGCTTGTTAACGGCACATCACGGAACACGCGGGGGGCAACGAAGTAGCCTTGGATGGGCAGGGCTAGCGTGTCCGCTGCGGTGGCAACCAGCCCTTCTTCTTCGGCAATCGCCAGGTAGGCATTCACCCGGTCACGTTGGGCGGCGTTGACCAGTGGGCCAAGCGTGGAGGTCTCAAGCTGGGGGTTGCCGGCGCTTAGCTCGGCGATGGCAGTGTTCAAGCGCGAGTACAGCGCCTCGGCGATGGAGTGGTGCACCAGCAGTCGCGAGGTGGCCGAACACATCTGGCCGGCGTTGTAGCAGAAGCCGGCCAACACTAGCTCACAGGCCAGGTCGAGGTCGGCATCTTCGGTGACCAGAATCGGCGACTTGCCGCCAAGCTCCAGCGAGACGTTGCGGGTGCCCTTGGCGGCGGCGGCCATCACCGCTTCGCCGACGGCATTGCTACCGGTGAAGGACAGCTTGTCGACGCCAGGGTGCCCGGTGAGCGGGGCGCCTACGTTGCTGCCATCGCCGTGCACCAGGTTGAAGACTCCAGGCGGCAGGCCAATCGCCAGAGCAATTTCTGCCAATGCCTGTTCCGGCAGCGGTGTGACTTCAGAGGGTTTGAAGACCACCGTGCAGCCGGCGGCCAGCGCCGGCGCCAGCTTCCAGGCGCTGCTGACCAGCGGAAAGTTCCAGGGCGTGATCAGCCCGGCCACGCCGGCCGGGTCCTGATAGCGGCGGGAGACTAGCCCCGGCTCGCCGGTATCTACCGCCTCGCCCTGGCGGGCTTCCAGGCGGCGGGCCTCGTCGGCGTAGTAGCGATAGCAGGCGATCGCATCGCTGAGGTCCTGCGCGGCCTCGGCGCGGGGCTTGCCGTTGTTGCGGCTCGAGACTGTCTCGAGCTCATCGCGACGCGCCTCGAGCGCGTCGGCCAGGGCGTCGAGGTAGTCGCCGCGCGCCTTGCCGCCCATCGCTCGCCACTCGGGCAGGGCGTGACGGGCGGCGCTTACCGCCATGTCCACGTCCTGCGCCGAGCCTTGCGTGACCTTAGCAATAACGGTTTCCCGGTAAGGGTCGGTGACCGCCAGGCGGCGATCCCCGCGGCTCGCGACCCAACGGTTGTCGATGAAATGGTGCATCAGCTCTTGCATGGGATGCGCTCCTTGCCGCGAAGGGGCAGCCAGCGGTGGCGCGTCGGCTGCATGCCGGGGAAGTGGCGCTCTACCTGGCGCAGTACCAGGGTCAGCACCATCGTCATCGCCAGATAGATACCGGCGATCAGCATCAGCGGTTCGTAGACCAGGAAGGTTTCATCGCGAATGATGTTGGCGGCCTGCAGCAGGTCCATCAGCGCAATGGTCGAGACCAGCGGCACGGACTTGAGCAGCAGGATCATCTCGCCTGTGAGCGTCGGCAGGCACAGCTGAACGGCGCGGGGCAGCCACAGCCGAATGAAGACCTGGAAGGGCGACATGCCGAAGGCTCGGCCGGCCTCGCGCTCGCCGGGCGGCACGCTTAGCAGGGCGCCGCGCAGCACTTCGCCGGAGTAGGCGCCAACGCTCAATATGAAGGTCAGGGCGCCGTAGAAGAAGGGATCGCGCAGGATCGGCCAGATGAGGCTGTCTTGAATCCCAGGGATGCCTTCGAGCAGGCGGCCGACGCCGTAGTAGAAGAAGAACAGCTGAACCAGCAGGGGCGTGCCGCGCATCACGGTCGTAAAACCATGGACGAACCAAGCCAGCGGACGAGGCCCCTTGAGGCGTGCCATGGCGACGGCCACGGCCAGAATCAGGCCGCCTACTGCCGAGACGGCGACCAGCCACAGGGTATTGACGAAGCCTTCGAGCAGATACTCCTGATAGAAGGGATCGGCGAGCCAGGAAAAGTCCATGTCAGGCCTCCTCTTGTGCGGGCTGGCCTCGGCGCACGTAGCGCTCCAGGCGCGCGAAGAGTGCGGTGGAGGTCAGGGTCATCAGCAGGTAGATGGCGCCGGCGGCGGCGTAGAACAGGAAGTGGGCCCGAGTGCTGGCGGCGGCCTGCTGGATGGTGAAGAACAGCTCGCTGAAGCCGATCACGCTGATCAGGGCGGTGTCCTTGATCAGAATCAGCCACAGGTTGGACATGCCGGGCAGGGCGTTGGGCAGCATGGCGGGAATCACGATGCGATGAAAGCGCGACCAGGTGGAGAAGCCGAAGGCGTCGGCCGCCTCGAGCTGGCCCTTGGGAATGGCCAGGATGGCGCCGCGCAGCACCTCGGTCATGTAGGCGCCCTGAACGAAGGCCAGCACGCCAACGGCGGTAACGAAGCCATTGATGGCGACCTGGCCAGGCAGCCCCATGGCGTGGATCAGCGCGGTGAGCGCCTGGGAGCCGGCGTAGTAGAGCAGGATGATCAGCAGCAGTTCGGGGACGGCGCGAACCGCCGTCGAGTAGGCGGTGGCCAGGCCGCGCAGCGGGGCCCAGGGGCTCAAGCGTGCGCTGGCGCCGATCAGGCCCAGCACCAGGCCGATGGCGTAGGCCAGGACGGCGATCTCGAGGGTCGTCAGGGCACCCTGGAGAATGGGGCCGGCCCAATCGAGCAACCCTTCTTGGGAAACCGTGTTCATGGTGTGTTGCGTCCTTGATGAGACAGGGCGAGGCCGGCAGGCGGCAATGGCCACCTGCCGGGCGAACGTCGTCGAGGACCGGGATCAGGTGCAGATGTCGGTGCCGAAGTATTGCTCGGACAGGATGCTGCAGGTGCCGTCGTCACGGACCTGGGCGATGGCCGCATCGATCTTCGTCTTCAGGGCGTCATCGCCCTTGCGGATGCCGATGCCCACGCCTTCGCCGTAAGCCTCGTGGCGTGGGGCGGTGGCCTTGATTTCGTAGCCCTCTGCCTCGTCGCGCTCCAGGAACTCGGTCATGGCGATCTCGTCGGCCAGGATTACGTCCAGGCGACCGGCCAGCAGGTCGCGGTTGACCTGTTCGGCCTGATCGTAGAGGCGGATGTCGCCGACGCTGTCGCGCAGGGCGCGGCGAGCATAGGTGGCGTTGGTGGTGGCGGACTGCACGCCAAGCACCAGGCCATCGAGCCCCTCAGGAACCTCGAGTGCAAGATCGTCAGCGGCCACGAAGGCGCCCGGGGTGAAGTAGTAGGGCTGGCTGAAGTCGATGACCCGTTGACGGGCTTGGGTGATCGACATCGAGTTCATGATCATGTCGATACGGCCGGCCTTCAGCGACGGAATGATGCCGCTCCAGCCGGTGGGGGTGATCTCACAGGCCTCGTCCATGGCCTCGCAGATGGCCATGCCCAACTCGACCTCGAAGCCGGTCCATTCGCCCTCGGAAGAGGTGTAGGTGAAGGGCGGATAGGGCTCGGCAGAAATGCCGATCTTCAGCGGCTCGGCGGCTTGGGCCGTCATGTTCAGGCCGAGCGTCAGGGCAGCGGCGGTCATCATCAGGGTATGTTTCACAGTGATCTCCTTGGCTTTTTAAAGCTCTTGTGTAGTGCGTCTGCGGCTAATGCATTGGTTATCTATGCATCTGGGTCTTGCATCAGGGGGTGTGACATCGGCGCTGCTAGCAAACGGCCGGTGCCACGAAGTGACGGCAACGTTCGTGCTCGCTGTCCTCGAAGACGTCTTGCGGGGTGCCGGCGACGCCGACGACACCGCGATCAAGAAATACCACCTGGTCGGATACATCCCGGGCGAAGGCCATTTCATGGGTCACCAGCACCATGGTGCGTCCTTCATCGGCCAGGCCGCGGATGACGCTGAGGACCTCACTGACCCGCTCCGGGTCCAGCGCCGAGGTCGGCTCATCGAACAGCAGCAGTCGCGGTTCCATGGCTAGCGCGCGGGCGATCGCTACTCGCTGCTGCTGGCCGCCGGAAAGATAGGCCGGATAGCTGTCGCGCTTGTCGGCCATGCCGACCCGCTCAAGGTAGTGTTCGGCGAGGGCATTGGCGCGACGCCGGGAGAGACCCTTGACCCGCATTGGCGCCTCGGTGACGTTGCCGAGCACCGTGAAGTGGGGCCAGAGATTGAACTGCTGGAAGACCATGCTGACCTTGGCGCGCAACCGCTGCAGCTGGCGCCTGTCCAGGCCGACGACGTCGCCCTGGGGGGTGCGGTCGAAGCGAATGGCTTCATCGGCGATCGCCAGTTCGCCGAGGTTGGGGCGCTCCAGCAGGTTGAGACAGCGCAGCAGGGTGCTCTTGCCCGAGCCGCTGGCGCCGATGATGGAGGTGACGCTGCCCTCGGGGACCTCGAGGGAAACGTCGCGCAGCACCTCGAGATCGCCATAGCGCTTGACGAGGTGGCGGGCCTCTACGGCGAGGGTGCTAGAGGCCGACGGAGTGGCGTGTAGCGATGATGTCATAGGCGATTCACTCTGCAGGGGAAAGAGCGGCGGCATCTTCCCGCGCCGCTTCGGCGCAGCGCGCTAGATGCTGGCTGGCCGTGCGCAGGCGGTCGGCATCGACGGTCAGGCTCAGGCGCACGAAGCCGGCGGCGGAGGGGCCGAAGGCCTCCCCCGACAGCACCGACACGCCCTGCTCATCGAGCAGACGGTCGGCGAAGGCCTGGGAAGAAAGTCCGGTAGCGCGCACGTCGATCATCAGGAACATGCCTGCCGCGGGTTTGATGACATCGATGGCCGAGCAGCCGGCGAGGGCGTCGCATACGGCGTCGCGACGCGCCCGGTAGGTCTCGCGCATCTGGTCGCGCTCGGGCAGGTCCTGACTGAGGGCATCGCGAGCGGCGTCCTGGATGAACTCCGGGCAGCCATAGAGCATGCAAAGCGCCAGGTTGGCCATATGGTCGATCAGCGCCTGCGGGCCGAGCACCCAGCCCAGCCGCCAGCCGGTCATGGCATGGGACTTGGAAAGGCTGTCGACGACCACGGTGCGGTCGGCCATGACGGCTAGGCTCGCAGCACAGATGTGCTTGCCTTCGAAGACCAGCTCGGCGTAGACCTCATCGGAGATCAGCCATAGGTCATGGCGGTGGCAGAGCGCGGCAATGGCGGCCCAGGAAGCGGCGTCGATCAGTTGGCCGGTGGGGTTGTGGGGGCTGTTGAGCATGATCGCCCGGGTGCGCGGGGTGATCGCGGCCTCGATGTCGGCGACGTCCAGGCGGAAGTCGTCGTCGCCGCGCAGCGGAATGCGCACCATGCGGGCGCCGGTGGAGCGCAGCACGGCTTCATAGGTGACGTAGCTCGGCTCGGGGACGATCACCTCGTCGTCGGGGTCGAGCAGGCACTGGGCGGTGGCATAAAGGCCGCACTGGGCGCCCGCCATCACGATCAGCTGATCCGCTGTGGCATTCACACCCTGGGCACGATACCGCGCGGCGATGGCCTCGCGCAGGTCTTGCTTGCCCTGTACGTCGGGGTAATGGGTGGCGCCGCCACGTAGGCTGGTCACGGCACTTTCGACGATCGCTGCCGGGGTCGCGAAGTCCGGGTCGCCCACCGACAGCACCGTGATGTCCTCGCCGGCGGCCTTGCGCGCCAGCGCCCGGTTGTGGATATCCCAGGCGGCGGCGCCTTCGCCGGCGATACGCTCGGTCAGTCGGGAGAAGCGCATCGTCGTCATAGGCTGGCCTCCACCGCCGTCAGGGCGTCGTTGCCGTCGCGGGTCTCGACGCCCTCGAGGAAGGCGGCCACGCGCTCGGGGTGATCGGCCAGCCAGTCATGGGCCACGTCCTTGAGCTCGCGCTCCTGCAGGCTGTAGGCGCTGATGAATTCGCTCTGTTCATCGGCCGAGAACTCGAACTGGTCGAGTAGTTGGGTAAGGTTGGGGTTGGCCTCGGCGTAGGCCTTGGACACGATGGTCTTGACGTCGCTGCGGCCGTTATCGGGGCCGAAGACGCCTTGCGGGTCGTCGAGGATGTGCGTGTCGTATTCCGGGACCATCCAGTGCGGCGTCCAGCCGTAGTACAGCACCCACTTCTCTTCGGCCACGGCGCCCTTGACCATGGACAGCATGCCCGGCGTCGAGGAGGGAGCGATATCCCAGTCGCCAAGACCGTAGGTATTGGCGCTGATGGCGCCGTCGAGCATATCGGTGACCGTGGACCCACTCTCGATGCTGAAGATGCGCTTGCCGAAGCGTTTTGCCACCTCGGGGTCGGCTAGTTGCTCGGCGCTGGTGATGCCGGCGTCATAAACGTAACCCGGTACGGCGAAGCCCATGCGGGCGCCGTTGACGTTGTTGCCAAGATCGAGGATGGCGCCGGCCTGCATGGCAGCGTCGTAGCTCTCCTGCTGGGCGGGCAGCCAGCCGGCCAGGAAGGCATCGCTGTCGCCGGTTTGCATCGTGTTGTAGCCCACCGTGGAGCTGAGTTCCTGAATCTCGGTGGTATAGCCCAGCGGCTCGATGAGCTGCGAGAAAATCTCACTCTTGACGGTCACGCCCGGCCAGGGCGGTACCACGAGGTTGATCGTGTCATCCCGGTCGGTGTCAGCGGCGGCAAAGGCGGGGCCGGCCAGGGCCAGGCCCGCCAGCAGCGTCAGGGTCGTGGTATGCGTCTTCATTCGAGAACGTCTCCTTATCGTTGTTGTGAGCCGGCGATGCCGGCCCATGTCGGGGCGAGGCCGCGGGGCGTCAGAGCGCCTTGGCCCAGGCGGCGGCATCGACCTCGATGATCAGCGGGCTTGCGGCGGCGTCGAGCCGGCCCAAGGCCTCGTAAAGGTTGGCGGGAGAGCTGACACCCTGATAGCGGCAGGCATAGGCCTTGGCCAGGGCGTCGAAGCCGGGTGCCGCCAAGTCTACGCCCAGGTGCGAAACCTCGCTTAGTGACATGTAGCGGCGAATCTCGTCGTAGCCGTCGTTGTTCCAGATCACTATCGCGACCGGCCGGCCAAGGTCGCGGGCGGTGCCGAGCTCGCCGAGCACGAACTGCAGGCCGCCATCGCCGACCAGGGCGATCACCGGTAGGTCGGGCCGGGCGGTGGCGGCGCCAAGGGCGGCGGGCAGGCCGTAGCCGAGGGTGCCGAAGCCGGTGGCGGCGTTGAACCAGCGACGCGGCGCCGGCATCGAGGCCAGGAAGTTGCCGGCGTAGACCGGGCCTGTGGAGTCGCCGACCACGATGGCGTCGGGCAGCGCCGCGCGCAGGGTGATGTAGAGCGGCACATAGGGCGCGAGCTCCGGGTCCTCGGCGATGGCCAGCGCGTCGCGCACCTCGGCGGCCCGGTCAGCACCGTCACGTTGGGCCGACCGGGGGCGGTCAGGGGGCAGGTGCGCGAGCAGGCCGCGCATGGCCTGGCCGGCCTCGGCGAGCAGGGCGAGGTCTGGCGCCTGGTTGCGGCCCAGCTGCTGGGGATCGATATCGACCCGGATCAGGCGACCATCGAGCCGGAAACCGCCGTCGAATACCAGGTCGTAATCGGTCTCGCCGATCTCGGTGCCCAGCGCCAGCACCACGTCGGCCTCGGCGGCCAATCGGCGCGCGGCGGGCAGGCTCATGGTAGCGCCCAGGTCCAGCGGGTGATCCTGCGCCAATACGCCCTTGGCGTTGATGGTGGTGAAGGCCGGGGCGTCGAGGCGTTCGACCAACGCCTGTGCCGCCTCGGGGGCGGCGACGGTGCCGCCACCGAGCAGTACCAGCGGGCGTTCGGCATTGGCGAGCCAGTCGGTGGCCAGCGTCAGGGCCTCGGGTGCGGGGGCCGGCGGAAAGACGTGCGCCGCTGAGGGCGCGTTTTCGGGTACTGGGGCCGCCATCACATCCAGCGGAATCTCGATATGCACCGGGCCCGGGCGGGCGCTCGCGAACACTGCGAAGGCGCGGGCCAGCACTTCCGGCAGCGCGGCCGGATCGTGCAGGGTGTGGCTGAGCACGCTGACGCCAGAGAGCGTCTCGCCCTGGTGGCGCATTTCGTGAAGTCGCCCCTGGCCGCGGCCCAGACTGGCGCGCTGGTTGACGCTCGAAATGACCAGCATCGGCACCGAGTCGGCCAGCGCCTGGCCCATGGCGGTGGCGATATTGGTCATGCCGGGGCCGCTGATGATGAAGCAGGCCGCCGGCTTGCCGCTGGCGCGGGCGTAGCCGTCGGCCATGAAGCCGGCGCCCTGCTCATGGCGTGGCGTGATGTGCGCAAGCCCGCTGGTGCCCAGGGCGCGATACAGCTCGATAGTATGCACGCCGGGGATGCCAAAGGCGGTGTCGACGCCGTAGGCCTCGAGCAGGGCGATCAGTTGCTGGGCACAGGTCATGGTGCCGTCGCCTCCTCGCAAATGGCAGGCAGGCCGCCGAACGGGGCTCGGCGTAGCACCCGCTCCACCATCGGCACGAAGTGCTCGAGCGGCAGGGTGTCGTAGTCGGGGTCGAAGCTGGCCTGGTCCCAGTCGTCACAAAAGCGCACCGTGCGCTCATAGGCGGGATGGTCTGCAAACTGCTCGCGTGCGTGGCGATCCAGGCCAAAGAAGTGACGGTAGTGATAGCCCTGGAAGAGTTCGTGGTGACGAATCATCCAGGTGTTCAACGGGTCGATGAAGGGCTCGAGGATGCCGGCCGCAATCTCGGCATGGTTGGCCGGCGATAGGTCGTCGCCGATGTCATGCAGCAGGGCGCAGACCACCATCTCCTCGTCGGCGCCGTCGCGAAGTGCCCGCGTAGCGGTTTGCAGGCAATGCTCGAAGCGATCCACCGGATAGCCGTGGGTGTCGCCGGCCAGACGGTGAAGGTGCTCGAGCACCCGCCGCGGGGCGTCGGCCACGTAGTCGCGAAAGCGATCATCGATCAGCGCCCACTCGTCGCGGTGGGCCTCACCGAAATGTCGGAAACTGGCCTTCATCATGCGGCCTCCTCTTTGCTTGCCAACTGCTGGCGCAGCACCAGGCGGCGGCTGGCGGTGCTATCGCGATCCACATAGCCCTGGCGCAGATGGCGCACGCCGCCGGCCAGCTCGAAGGCGCGACGGCCGTGCAGCAGGCGATAGTTATCCATGATCAGCATCTGGCCCGGGTCGAGCTTGAGGTTCAGGGTCAGCTCGTCGGAGGTGATCAACTGGTAGAAGGCCTGACGGGCGGCGTAGTAGCGCGCCAGTTCCTCGGCGGGCAGTGCCTCGACGCGCTCGGTGCGGTTGCTGTAGCGCACGCGGAAAATGCGCCCCTGGTTGTCGAGTTCGATCAGCGGCCCCTCGCTCTCGAGCCAGGTGGTCTCATCGCGGTAGCGAAAGCCCGGCGACACCCGGGTCAGGCAGTCGAAGGCCGCCGGATCGCGCTCACGAAGCAGTTGGGCCGCCCGATAGCCGTCGGCCAGGGTGCTGTCACCGCCGTCGGCGGCATTGGTCAGGCAGTGCAGCCAGATATAGCCGGGAATCGGGTCGCGATAGGGGTTGTCGGTATGCGGTTCCAGGCCGCGCTGGGTCATGGTCAGGTCGTAGGCATTGGCCACCGATTTGACGTCGGCAATGCCGCCCCAGTTGGTGCGACGCAGCGGCCCGACACGCTCCATCAGCGCCTGCATGCCGTCCTCTTCGGCGGGTACGCCGGAGACCACGACGAAGCCGTCGCGATGCAGGCCCTCGAGCATCTCGAGCAAGGCGGCATCGTCGTCGATGGCGGCAGCGAAGGAGGTATGTTGCGGCTTGGCCCGTTGGGCGTCCCACAACACGCGCCCCGGGGCGACGAGGTCTGCGGCATCGGCGCCATCAAGGCCTTGGCGACTGGCGTCGAGTAGCTCGCTCAGCGGGAAGTGAACCCGGTGACCGTCGCTGAAGCGCAGCGCCAGGGCATCTTCGGAAAGCTCGGCGTGCTCCAAGGCCAGGTCGAGCGGCAGCTCGGCGGCCTCGATCAGGCGCTGGCCGGTGAGGGGGTCCAGCGTTTCGGCGTCGGGCGCCCGTTCGCGTAGCCATAGGGCCGCGAATTCGCGGGGCCGGGCGTCGATGTCGAGGGTCAGGCGCTGTCCATCGGCGGACAGCGTTGCCTTGGCGCTTGTGGTCATGGCGGTGAATCTCCGGGTAATGCTGAGAGCCCGTTCCTGACAGGCTCCTGAGGCGATGTTCTGTAGCAGACGCGCTAAGACGTCATGAGGTCCGTGGCCAGCGGCACCGTTGACGCGACTCGCTTTACCCTAGCGGCAGGCCGGCCATAGAATTGAACTAAATTAGCCATAAGGTTGATATTTTTGGTCAATATGAAGGATTACGCCGAGGCTTGGCCGTATCCGCGTCCGGATTCGCCGCCGCTGCTTTCGCCCGAGCAGGCCGAACAGACCCTGGATGTCTGGCTGGTTCCCAAGTTCTCGATGCTGACCCTGTTCTGCATGCTGGAGCCGCTGCGCGTCGCCAACCGTTTTGGTCGCAACCTGTTTGCCTGGCGGTTGCGCTCGATGGATGGCAAGGGCGTGGTGGCCAGTAACGGGGTATGCATCGACGTCAACGGCGACCTGGCCTCGGTGCCTGACGATGCTCACCTGATGGTGGTGTCGTCCTACGAGCCGGAAGCGGAGGTAACGGCTCGGGAGCGAGCCGTTCTGCGTCGTTTGGCGGCCCATGGTGGGTGGTTGGGCGGTCTGGATACCGCCCCCTTCATTCTGGCGCGGGCGGGGGTGTTGGAGGGCTGCCGGGTGGCACTGCACTGGGAGAGCGTGCCGGCCTTTCGCCGCGAGTTCCCGCAGCTACGCGTCAGCCGCGAGCGCTTCGAAGCCGATGCCACGCGACAGACTGGTGCCGGGGGTACCGCCGGCATCGATATGATGCTGGACCGTATCGCCCGCGATTATGGCCCGGCGCTAGCCGACGCCGTGGGCCGCCAGCTGGTGCACCATCGCCATGAGGTATCAACCGACGATGAGCGCCAGGTGCGCTATGCAGGGCTGCCGCGCAGCGTGGTCAGGAGCTTGGCGGTGATGGAGGCCAACCTGGCCCAGGCGCTGCCGATTCCCGAGATCTGCAGGATGGTGGGGCAGTCGCAGCGCCAGCTGGCGCGATTGTTTCTGGCGCACTTCGGTGAGACGCCCAAGCAGTGTTACTTGGGCATGCGTCTGGACCGGGCGCAGCGTTTGCTGGCCGGCAGCCATTGCCGGGTCACTGAAGCGGCAATGGCCACCGGTTTCCAGCAGTTGACGCACTTTTCCCGCGCCTATCGCGCGCGTTTCAGCGAAACGCCCAGCCAGACCGCCGCTCGAGGGCCGAGCTGAGGTGTCTCAGGCCTCCTCGGTCATTCGCCGCCGGCGCCGGGCGCGCTGGACCATGCGATAGCGCGAGCGGATCTCGTCGCGCTCCATGTAGCAGCCCTGCAGCCAGCGGTGGCCGCTTTGGCCCTCGAAGGCATCCCGGGCGTGGAGCAGCCGGCGATTGTCGAAGATCACCAGGTCGCCGGGTGCGTAGGTGAAGCGGATGGCGAAGGCCGGGTCGCGCAGCAGCCGCTGCAGGGTCATCAGCGCCTCATAGGCCGGTTCGATGTCTTCGAAGGCGGCATCCAGTGGGCCGCGTAGGAAGTCGGCGATGCGCACCTCGAGCAGCTCGCCCCGGGCGTCGAGGCGGATCATCGGTTCGTGCCAGACGTAGTCGGTGGTCTTGGCGGTGTTGGCGAAGCGCCAGCGTACTCGGGTCAGGGTCGCGAAGGCCTCGGGATGATGATCGCGCAGCGCCTCGGCGATGGCGAAGCCGTCGAGCATCACGGCCTGGCCGCCTTCCACGCTGTTCTCCAGGCAGTGCAGCATCTGCAGGCCCGGATGGTACTCGCGGGTCGGCAGGTCGACGTGGGGCGGCAGGGCGATGGAGGTGTAGGCGTTGGAGTCCGGGTCCGGCTTGGCCTTGACGTCGAACAACTGGCCGAAGTTGGTGGGCCGAACCGGCCCAATGCGCCCGGCGATGTCGGCAAGCGAGCCGGGTTCGGTGGGCAGGTGGCGCAACCGCACCAGCCCCTTGCCGAGCACGCTTTCGAGTGCCGGGGCGAGCATCGCCTCTTCCGCCTCGCTGCCCGGTGCGGTCTCGAGCAGGCCCGATGCGTCGAGGGTATCGGGCCCGCCGTCGGGGCCACCCAGCCAGGTGGTGACCGGCACCAGCGGCGCTTCCGGGTCGGCGGCCTTGTCACGCGGCTGGTCATAGTCATTGGCGCGCAGCCAGCCCGGATGGAAGCGCAGGCGGCGGTCCTCGGGGGCGAAGGTCACGCACAGGGCGCCGGCGGCGTCGATTTCGGCGCCGGCGATCTCCGGCCAGGCCGGCAGGCTGGAAAGATCCAGAATGCGCTCGCGGGTCGCCGGATTGATAGTGGTGTCGTCGGCGGCGTTCTCCCGTAACCAGATGCTGTGATAGCGGCTGACGCGGCCGTCCTGCCAGTGCACGGTCAAGAGGCGCGGCGAGAAGGACACGGCCTCTAGGGCAACGTCGATGGGCCAGGCGTCGTAATCGGGGGTGATTGGCAGGTCGGTCATGGGGCTTCCTCAGCAGCGAGTGGTTGGTCGCTAGGATGCCAAGGCAGACGGTACAGAGAGCGTCCGGATTCGACGCCGACTATGCACGATTCGACAGTTCGAGGCTCGACGGTTCGAGGCTCGACAGTTCGAGGCTCGACGGTTCACGATGAGAGAGCGGACCCGCCGCAGCAGCGGCCGAGGGTCGCCTGCGCAGCTCGCTGGGCGTCAGGCCATGCTGGCGGCGAAAGGCCCGGGTAAAGCTCGAGGCCGAGCCGAAGCCGCAGGCCAGTGCGATTTCCATGACGCTGTGGCGTGTTTCTCGCAGCAGCCGGTGGGCATGATCCAGACGGCGTGCCATATAGATACGCTGAGGCGAGGTGCCCAGCTGGCGCACGAAGAGCCGCTCTAGCCGCCGCCAGGAAAGATCGAGCTCGGCGGCGAGTTCGCCGATGCCGAGCGGCGTGTCCAGGTTGGCCTCCATCAGGGCGATGGCGCGGACCAATAGCGGGTCTTCTGGCATCAGCGGATCGCGCTGGCGGCTGGCGGGTCGGCGCCCTTGGTCGTGCAGTAGCTGAGCGCACACCCGCTCGGCCAGATCGTCGCCGTGGCGGCGGCGAATCAGGTCGAGACTCATGTCGATGGCCGAGCTGCCTCCGGCGCAGGAGAAGCCTTCGGCGGTCACCTCGTAGAGAGATTCGACGGCATCGACCTGGGGAAAGCGGGCCCGGAATTCGGGCAGAGACTCCCAGTGCAGGGTGACGGTTTGATCATCGAGCAGGCCGGCGGCGGCCAACACCACGCAGCCGGTATCCATGCCGCCCAGCACGCAGCCCTGCGCGGCGCGCTCGCGCAGCCAACGGATCAGCGTTTCGTCGATGGCATCGTCGGGGGCGAAGCTCGCGCAGACGGCGAGGCTCGGCGTCAGCGGGGCATCCTCTAGGCCATGGTCGGCGTCGATCGCCATGCCGTTGGAGGCGGTCACCGGCCGGCCGTCGCGACTGACCAGGTCCCACTCGAAGAGGGACTCGCCGGTGAGTCGGTTGGCGATGCGCAGCGGTTCGATGGCGGAGAAGAAGGCCACCATGGCGAAGCGCGGTAGCAGTAGGAAGCCGATGGATTCGGGGCTTTGCGCGCTATAGGTGAGTCGCATGGGGCAGGTCATCGTCGCAAGAGAGGCGTCGACGAGTGTAGCGCTCGGTCAGGCCGTTGCAACACGGTGAATGAAGAAGCGGCGTAGACGGTTGGCACAGGCAGGCGCCTAGTCGAACCGCAAAGCACAAGCCCATCGGCGAGTGAGCGAGCCAGGCTCGCCCACTCGCATGACGCCGGCAGCGTCAGCGATTGCCTGACGGCAGGCCGATGCGGCGGCCGGCGAGCTCCGGCCAGGTGTCGGCTTGCGGCAGGGTGTCGATGGCGGCATCCACCGCGCCGGGAAAGGGCGCGGGGCGACCATTGAGCGAGTCGATACCCATCAGCATCTGTTCACTCGAGGCGAGCAGGTGGCCTGCCGTGTCCTGCATGGTGAACAGGACATGCAGGCGTTTGGCATCACGTTCGAGCAGCGTCACGTCGATGCACAGCGCCTGGCCCTCGTGGGCGGCACGGCGATAGCAAAGGTGCGTCTCGAGGGTATAGATGGTGTAGCCATGCCGCTGGCGGCCTTCTGCATCCAGCTCGATGCGCTCCATCAGCGCTTCGACGCCCAGCGAGAAGGCGCGCGCGTATTCGGCGTCATTCATATGGCCGTTGTAGTCGACCCACTCGCGGGGAACCTTGAGCTCGAGCAGCGCCATCAGATGCGCCCCTCGAGGCCCTCGGCCTCCGGCCAGTACTTACGGGTCAGGGCCAGCAGCTCGACCAGGAAGTCGTCGCGACGACGGTCCAGCTCGGCGACCGGGCGGCCGGCGGCCTGGTACTCGCAGCCCTCGACGACCTTGTCGATCAGCTCATCGGTCAGTTCCGGGGCTTCGAGCTTGGTCCAGGGCAGCTTCAGTGCCGGGCCGAACTGCTCGAGCATATGGCGCATGCCCTGCTCGCCACCGGCCAGGTGGAAGGTCAGGAAGGTGCCCATCAGCGACCAGCGCAGGCCACAGCCGTAGACCACGGCGGCGTCGATCTCCTCGGTGGTGGCGACGCCATCGTTGACCAGGTGCAGGGCCTCGCGCCACAGCGCCTCCATCAGGCGGTCGGCGATATGGCCTTCGATCTCGCGCCGCACGATCAGCGGGCGCATGGCCAGACGCTGGTAGTCCTCGCGGGCGCCTTCCAGCAGCGCCTCGGTGGTGTGCTCGCCCCCCACCAGCTCGACCAGCGGCAACAGATAGACCGGGTTGAAGGGGTGGGCGACGATCACGCGGCCGGGCGCCTTCTGGCAGTCCTGCTGCAGGTCGGTCGGCTTGAAACCTGACGTCGAGGAACCGATCACGACGTGTTCGTCAGCGGCGGCGTCGATGGCGGCCAGGATCTCCTGCTTGAGCGCCAGGCGCTCCGGCACGTTTTCCTGGATCAGGTCGGCGCCGACAACGGCCTCCTCGAGGCTCGAAACGAAGCGCAAGCGCTCCTTGGCGGCGCCCTCGGCCAAGCCGTCTTTCTCAAGCGATGCCCAGGCATTGTCAATGAAGGCGCGGGTGCGTTCGGCGGCATCCGGCGCGGGGTCGAAGGCGACCACGTCCCAAGCGTTGGCCAGTGCCCGGGCGATCCAGCCGTTACCGATGACGCCGGTGCCAATGACGGCCAGTTTCTTCGTCGAGAGTTGCTGGCTCATGCCTCACCTCCTGTGACGGTCTGGCCGGTCTTGGGGTCGCGCAGCTTGAGGTGGGCGCGGGTCTCGGCCGGGGTCATGACGCGACCGCCGAGGTTATCGATGATGCCGCAGGCCTTCTCGACCAGGCCGGCGTTGGTAGCCGGCACGCCCTTGCTGAGATAGAGGTTGTCTTCCAGACCGACGCGGACGTGGCCGCCGAGCAGCATCGCCTGGGCGACCATCGGCATCTGGTGACGGCCGATGCCGAAGGCGGCCCAGTTGGCGTTTTCCGGCAGCTTGTTGCGCATGGCAAGCATGGTCTCGGTATCGGCCTCGGCGCCCCAGGGAATGCCCAGGCAGAGTTGGAACAGCGGGTCGCCGTCGAGCAGGCCTTCCTTCTGCAGCTGGCGGGCGAACCAGACGTGACCCAGGTCGAAGCACTCGAGCTCCGGCTTGACGCCGGCGGCCTGCACCAGGCGGGCGTGTTCACGCAGCCAGTCGGCGGTGTTGATGTAGACCATATCGCCGAAGTTGAGGCTGCCGCAGTCCAGGGTGCACAGCTCGGGCAGTAATTCGCCGACCGGTGCATGACGCTCGGCCGGGGTCTGCATGTCGGTGCCCGGACCGCCGCGGGTCGGATCTACGGCGTCGGGAATCCAGTCGCCGCCGCCGCCGGCGGTGATGTTCATGACGATGTCGGTGTCCGCCTCGCGGACCCGCTCCATCACCTCGCGGAAGTGCTCGGTGGAATGGCTGATACCGCCGGTCTCGGGATCGCGGACGTGGATGTGGGCGACGCTGGCGCCGGCCTTGGCGGCGGCGATGCAGTCGGCGGCGATCTGCTTGGGGGTGACCGGGACGTTAGGGTTCTTGTCGGCGGTGTCACCGGCGCCGGTGATGGCACAGGTCATGATGACATTAGGGTTCATGGTCATCGGCTCCATTGTGGAATATGCCTCAAGTCTCGACGATGCACGGCCTAGCCTGTGTGCGTGAAGCGCCATTAAATTGACCAAAGGCGTCAATTGTGGCGCCTGCATACGGCATCAGAGTGACTAAACTAGGCGTAGACAGCGAGAGAGGCGCGGCGCGTCATCAATCGTCGGCGGACGTTGAGAGGAGAGGGCGATTGAGAGGAGAGGGCGATTGAGAGGAAAGGGCGATGGGAATGCGGGGTGAGCGACGGCGAGGACGCGGCCTGGTGTCTCGGCGGTGGCCGGTGCCTGCGGGAAAGGCCGCGCTGGGGTGGGGGCTGATGGCGCTGGTTCTGCTTGGCATGATCGCAGGCTGCGCCACGCCCGCGACCCGTGAGGTGCAGGCCATCGAGCTGGTACCCGGTGAGCCGCGCGACGGCTGGCTGGGGCCGGGAGTGGATGTCTATGCCTTTACGCTCACGGCGCCGGCAAAGGTGAGGCTCGAAAGCGAGACGCCGGCCAGCGGCTGGACCCTGGATCCCGACGCCACCCTGTTCGATGCCAAGGGCCGAGTAGTGGCTCGGGACTGGCGCAGCGGCGAGGGCGAGAACTTTCGCCTGACGCGCTCGCTGCCGGCGGGGCGCTGGTACCTGGAGGTCAGCGACGGCGGCGGCTGCACGATCATGGCCGACGACTGCGAGGCCCACCGTCGCTATTCGGTGCGTCTGGACGTCGAGCCCGGAACGCCCTGAAGCCGAAACGCCCCGAGCCCGAAACGCCATCAGCACTCAACGTTAGGCGTCCTTTAGCCTTAGACGGGGCGTGGGCGGCAGGTTTGCTTCTCGCGCCGGCCGCCACCGTGTACCGTGAGGGCTGATCATCGGCCAACCAGACGGGGAAGCGAACCAACCATGCAAGCCACACTCGGGGTTACCCCCTACCGGATCGCCTGGCGTTCGGCCATCCTGCTGCTCGTCGCCATGCTGCTGACGGGCTGCGGAGTGAACAACCTGCCGACCTATGACGAGCAGGTGAAGTCAGCCTGGTCGCAGGTCGAGAACCAGTATCAGCGGCGAGCCGATCTGATCCCCAACCTGGTAGAGACCGTCAAGGGATACGCGCGCCAGGAGCAGGAGACGCTGACGGCGGTGATCGAAGCCCGCTCCAAGGCGACGTCAATCCAGGTCGACGAGAGTATCCTCAACAATCCCGAGAAGCTGCGTCAGTTCCAGCAGGCGCAGGGTGAGCTCTCCAGTGCCCTGAG
This sequence comes from Onishia taeanensis, assembly GCF_900100755.1. GTDB lineage: Bacteria > Pseudomonadota > Gammaproteobacteria > Pseudomonadales > Halomonadaceae > Onishia > Onishia taeanensis. The sequence continues at coordinate 17,652 of NZ_FNCI01000018.1, read as the reverse complement.
CCGACTGATGGCGGTCTCGGAGCGCTATCCGGACCTCAAGTCCAACCAGAACTTCCTGGCGCTACAGTCCCAGCTCGAAGGCACCGAGAACCGCATCGCGGTCGCGCGCCGCGACTTCATCGCCGCGGTCGAGCGCTACAACACCGAGATTCGCACCTTCCCGGGGCGTCTCTGGCATAGCCTGCTGTACAGCGACATGGAGCTGCGCGAGAACTTCGAAGCCACAGCGACCGACGCCGACAAGGCGCCGGAGGTGTCCTTCTGATGCGGCTGTTTCGGCAACTCCCCGTCGTCCTGTTGCTGCTGGTGGCGCTTGGCGCTCAGGCACAGCAGCCTGAATTCCCGGCGCTCAGCGGTCGTGTCGTCGACCAGGCCGAGATGCTGGATGCCGCTGACGAAACGCGTCTGACCAAGATGCTGGCGGCGCATGAGCAGGCCACCACCGAGCAGGTGGTGGTGGTCACGCTGCCCAACCTTCAAGGGGAGACCATCGAGCAATACGGCTATCAGCTGGGGCGTCATTGGGGGATCGGCCAGAAGGGCGAGGACAACGGCGCGCTGCTGATCGTGGCCCGTGATGAGCGCAAAGTGCGCATCGAGGTGGGCTATGGCCTCGAAGGGCGCCTGACCGATGCGCAGTCCTCGGTGATCATCAACCAGGTGATCACCCCGGCCTTCCGCCAGGGGGAATTCGGCCGCGGCATCCTCGAAGGCACCCAGGCGATGATCCAGGTGCTGGGGGGCGACCCGCTCGCCACCACTAGCGCGCAGCCTGGATCTGAAAAGCAAGGGCCGGACGGCCCCAAGTCGATCCTGTTCTTCCTGCTGCTGCTCGCTGTCACCGGCTTCCTGGGTGGTGGTCGCGGTGGTCGTGGTCGTCGCGGCATTCTGGGCGGTCTGCTGCTGGGGGCCGCACTGGGAGGCCGAGGTGGCCACGGTGGTGGCGGCGGTCTCGGCGGAGGCGGAGGCTTCAGCGGCGGTGGTGGCGGTTTCGGGGGCGGTGGCGCCTCCGGTGGCTGGTAAACCCTTTCAAGCGAGTACAGATACCCCATGGCGTTATTGAGCGACAGCGAGCAGCAAAAGGTGGCTGAGACGATTCAGCGAATCGAGCAGGAGACCGATGCCGAAGTGGTCACCGTGCTGGCCGCCCAGGCCGATGATTACGCCTATATCCCCCTGCTATGGGCCGGCATTCTGGCGCTGGTGGTCCCCGGCGCGATCAATTATTTCCCCGGCTGGTGGGATGCCACCACGCTACTGCTGGTCCAGTGGGCCACCTTCGTGGTGGCGGCTCTGGTATGTCGGATACCCGCCGTCACCACACGGCTGATTCCCCGTGCGGTACGTCACTGGCGCGCGGCGAACCTGGCCCGCCGCCAGTTCCTCGAGCAGAACCTGCACCACACCGAGGCGGGCACCGGGATGCTGATTTTCGTCTCTGAAGCCGAGCGCTACGTGGAAATTCTGGTCGACCGCGGCATTGCCGAGCGCCTCGGCGACGACACTTGGCAAGATATCGTCGCCGACTTCACGTCCCACGTCCGCCAGGGGCAGACGGCACGGGGGTTCGTGGAATGCATCGAGGCATGCGGCAAGCACCTCAAGCGCGAGCTGCCCGCTACCCACACGCGCAACGAGCTACCCAACCGCCTGGTGATCCTTACCTAGCCGACGGCTCGTCGCTTATTCCCCCTCCATTCCCCATTCAAAAGTAGGCGCTGGGCGGTTGCTCGGCGTCGTCGTCTGGCGTAGCGGCCTCATGGCACTGCCGTGCCGCTCGGTCGAGGGCGATGGCCGCCCCGGGTAGCTGGAAGGCCAGGTACCAGGGTTCGCTGCCGTTCTCGATCTGAAGGCGCAGGGTGTCACCCACGTTCAGTTCGTGCAGTAACCGATAGGGGGCGGCATTGGTGAAGCTGACGTAGGCGCCATTATCGCCGCGCTCCTTGGCAAGCGTCGCCGGCCCGGCATGGGCGGTGAAGCGGTCGACGCGCAGGGCGGCATCGGCGTCGACGGTCTCGTCGCGGCTTGCCACTTCGCCCATGTCGACCCTCAGTTCCAGCCGCGGCCGACACTCGGGCGGCGCGAAATCGACGGAAAAGGCCGTGCCCGGCATGTCGTAGCTGTTGCTGGCCCGGTAGGTGCGCTCCTCGCCAAGCACCAGCGTCATCGACTCCCAGTGGCCTGCGGCCTCGATACCTTGCTGGTTGTACATCAGTGCTACGGCCGGTGTTGAAAGCCCAGCCGTAAGCGCCACCAGTGCCAGGGTTCGTGTCATCAGGGCCTGCGTGGCGCGCATCCTTTCGGTCATTCCCGTCTCCAGTCCGACTCATCTGCGGTTGATCGTGCGGCCAAGCATACGATATCGCCGTGCAGGGCGGCAGCCCACTAATGCTGAGAATGAGAAGCATGGCGCAGAAAGCCGCTAGCCCTTGGCAAAAAAAGCCCAGAGAAGGTTAAAGCCGGCGTCGCTTCAGCCGATGTCCTGCTTGTTGCCCGTTACTGCATCGTGCGCAAGGTAATCATCAGAAATTATTGTTGTACAAAAATTGTATATTAATTAGCATTTGTACAAATTGCCTTGCGACTGGGCGAAGGAAGTCCACGGTGCATGCGCTCTCTTCGATGTACCAGAATAGGAACAGCACTGTGAAAACCCTTTTTTCATGGCTCCGGGGAACGACGATTCGTTCCCGTATGACGGCCGGCTTTGCCAGCGTCCTCTTGTTGATCGTCATCCTGACTGCCGAAGGCATTCGTGAGGTCAACCTGATTGATCACAGCATGAAGATCATCAACGACGTCAACAGCGTCAAACAGCAGTACGCGGTTGACTACCGGGGCAGCGTCCACGACCGCTCCGTTGCCCTGCGCGACGTGGTACTGATCGGTGACGATGCCAAGCTTGAACCGGTGATCGCCGATATACGGCGCCTCGAGCAAGACTACAGCGAGGCCAGCGCCGGGATGCAGGAGATATTCGCCTCGCGGGATGACATCACCGCCGAGGAGCGCAGCGACCTGGCTGATATCGAGGCGATCGAAGCCAAGGCCATGCCGCTGATCGACAAGGTGATCGATCTTCGTGAGTCCGGCCAAACCGATGCCGCCGAACGCCTGCTGATGGACGAGGCGGCGCCGGCATTTACCACCTGGCTCAACACCATCAATTCGTTTATCACCCTTCAGGAGCAGCTCAACGAGGCAGAGACCGGCTTTGCTCGTAACATCGCCGAGAATTTTCAGATCACCATGCTGGTGCTGTGCTTAGGTGCCTTGCTGATCGGCGGCCTGGTGGCCACGCTACTGACCAGCCTGCTGCTGCGTGAGTTCGGCGCCGAGCCCTATGAGGTCAAGGCCTTTGCCGAAGCCGTGGGTAAAGGTGACCTGACGCGCAAGGTGAACCTCAAGCCTCAGTATCGCCACAGCATCATGGCGGCCCAGGCCAATATGGCGAAACAGCTGCAGAAGACCGTCATGGAGGTGCGACAGTCTGCCGAGTCGGTAGCCTCGAACAGCGAGCAGATCGCCGAAGGCAACAACGAACTGTCGGCCCGCACCGAGCAGCAGGCCAGCTCCCTGGCCGAGACCGCCTCGGCCATGGAAGAGCTTGGCAGCACGGTCAAGCAGAACGCCGATAACGCCGTGGAAGCGCGCAAGCAGGCGGCCAACGCCTCGAAGATTGCCGAGGACGGTGGTGACGTCGTCGCCAGGGTCGTCCAGACCATGCGCGATATCGACGGCAGCTCCAATGAAGTGGCCGACATCATTTCGATGATCGATGGCATCGCCTTCCAGACCAACATCCTGGCGCTCAACGCCTCCGTTGAGGCAGCACGTGCCGGCGAGCACGGCCGTGGTTTCGCCGTGGTGGCCCAGGAAGTGCGCGAATTGGCCAGCCGCTCAGCGGCGGCAGCCAAGGAGATCAATACGCTGATCACCGCCAACCGCGAGCGTGTCGTTGAGGGCACCGAGTTGGCCTCCAAGGCGGGCAAGACCACCGAGGAGATCGTGACTTCCGTCAAGCGGGTCACCGACCTGATGGAGGAAATCAGCAGTGCTACCGCCGAGCAGAGCGATGGGGTGCAGCAGGCGGGTGAAGCCGTGACCCAGATGGATCAGGTGACCCAGCAGAACGCCACGCTGGTCCAGGAGAGCGCCTCCTCGTCCAACAACCTCAGGCAGCGCGCGCAGCAACTGATGGAGCTGATGGCAACCTTCCAGCTTGGCGATGTAGCGCAGCAGACGGCTCGCCAAGCGTCGGATCGTGCCCTGCCGGCGGCCGCCAGCCCGTCAAGCCGGCCAAGCCCGCAACGGGAAGCCTCGCACCGCTTGCCGAGTGCCGATAATCGCGCGCAGCAGCGTGAGACCGAGTGGGAAGAGTTCTAATACGCTTGCCGCTTGGTGCATGACCCAACGACCGCCCTCGGGCGGTCGTTTTGGTTGTATAACGCCGTGCCTAAGCGGACTGGCCCGCGGCAAGGGCCTGCCGGCGTTTGACCCATTCCCAGGTCTTTTCATGAAAGAAATAGGCCACGGTGTTAACCGCAGGTTCGGTCAGGGCGATGACGCCACCCAGTACCCAGCTACCGGTCATCAGATAAGTCACCGTGAAGGCCACGGAAAAGTGGACGACAGCGAAGGTAGCGGTCTTGATCATGTCGGTGACTCCCTAGAGTGCTCTCGCAAGCGTTAGCAACAATATAGGAGAGTGATTCTCATTTATAAAAACAGTTGAGGTTATTCTTTTCATAGCTCATGGCTATCGATGCTTGCCATGAGCTGGCAAGAAGGGGCTCGCGACAGTGGACAGGCCGACCATGATCGGCATACTGAGACTAGTAGCGAGAACATGTTGGTAACTGCAGGGAACTCAGGGGAAAACGACAATGCGGGATATAACAACAAGGCTGCCCGCCACCCGGTTGCGGCCGGCGCGCGCAATGGCACCACTCATGGTGGCTGTCTGTATGGGGCTGTGGCTGATGCTGATCGGGGGCGCGGCCCAGGCCGATAACCCTCGCTATGCGGGGCTCGTTGCCGATGCGGCGAGCGGTGATGTGGTCTATGCCGAAAACGCCGAGGCGCGCCGCTACCCGGCCTCACTGACCAAAATGATGACGCTCTACCTGCTGTTCGAGGCCATCGAGCAAGGGCGGCTGGGGATGGATGACGCCCTGCCGGTCTCCACCCATGCGGCCTCGATGCCGGCCTCGAAGCTGTGGCTGCAGGCCGGTGACAGCATCCGGGTGGGCGATGCCATTCCTGCCCTGGTGGTGCGCTCGGCCAATGACGTGGCGGTGGTCGTGGCCGAGGCGCTGGGCGGCAGCGAAACGGCCTTCGCCCAGCTCATGACCGTTCGAGCGCGCAGGATGGGCATGGGCTCGACGCATTTTAGCAACGCCTCGGGGCTGCCTGATGATGCCCAGGTAACGACCGCGCGAGATATGGCCACCCTGGCCGTTGCCCTGATGCGGGACTTCCCCGAATACTACGGCGAATTCTCGCGCACCGAGTTCGTCTTCCGCGGCAAGCTTCAGCGCGGCCACAATCGGCTGCTGAGCAACTATCCTGGCGCCGACGGCCTCAAGACGGGCTTCATCCGCGCCTCCGGGTTCAATGTGGCGACCTCGGCCGTGCGTGACGATCGGCGCCTGATTGCCGTGGTGATGGGTGGCTTCACCTCACGCTCGCGGGATGAGCACATGGCAGACCTGCTCGATCGCGGCTTCGCGCGCATGGGCCTGCGCGAGCGTACCGACTGGCTGGCGGATACCGATATTTCCGGCCCCATCGCCTCGCTGCCGCCGCTTGCCGTCGACCCGAGCCGGGCCAACATGCCGGCGCTGCTGGCTTCGGTTGAGGCCAAGCCGGCCGTTCGTCTGGCGTCCAACTCAGCCGATCCGATCCGGGCGCTGCTGGAGCGTAACGCCCAGGGGGATGGCGGCAGTGCCTGGGGATTACGCAATACCGTCCAGAACGCGGCCCGCTAGCCCGGCCACCGAGCCGGCTCGCCTTTAAGGCGCTGCACGAAGCGATCATTCTCCGCGCAACGCAAAGCCCCCGTCGTGTTGAACACGGCGGGGGCTTTTGCGTTCTTCTTGGTCGGCCTCGCTCAGTGAGGCGGCCTGGGCTGAGTGGCCTCCTGGGGCAGCACGACCCTAACCCGAAGCCCACCCTGGGGAGCGCTCTCAAGCGACAGTTCACCGCCATGACGCTGTACCAGGCGGTCGACGATGGAGAGCCCCAGCCCCGCTCCCGCGCCCGGGCCGGCGCGATGGAAGCGTTCGATGACCTTGCGGCGCTCGGCGGCGGGGATGCCCGGGCCTTGGTCGTCGACGATCAGCGTGAAGTGCGGGTATGAATGGCGTCGGTTAATGCCTTTAGCCGTGCCGTTCTCCGCTTTTGGGGTAGTGCGATGGCTGGCGTCGGGGTCGGCAGGCGAGGCGGTGCTGGGCTCGACGCTCAGCGTGACGCGCACCGTCGAGCCCGCCGGGGAATGATGCAGGGCGTTGCCGACCAGGTTCTGCACCAGGGTGTCGATGCAGCCGGGCTCGGTGGTGAGTCGCCAGTCTTCGTTCTCGTCGGCGTCGAGCTGCAGTTCCAGCGACGCTTCGCCAGCCAGCGGCGATAGCTTGGCCAGGGCTTCGCGGGTCTCACTGAGCATATCGATCCGCTGGCGTGGATGATCGGCGTCCTGGTCGGGATCGAGCCTGGCCAGCGTCAACAGCTGTGAGACCAGCCGAGTCGCTCGCTCGACGCCGGCCTGCAGCTGGTCCAGCGACTCACGGCGGTCCTTGGGTTGAGTGCTGTCGCGAGCGTTCTGAGCATGCAGGCCAAGCACCGCAAGCGGCGTGCGCAGCTCATGGGCGGCATCGGCGATGAAGCGCTTCTCGCGGGTGCGCAGACCGCGAATCTGATCGAGCAGCCGGTTCAGTGCGCCGGTGATGGTGGCTAGCTCCTGGGGCAGGGGGGCCAGCATCAGCGGCTGCAGGTTGTGCGGGTCGCGCTCTCGAATCTGCTGCGCCATCCGCGATAGCGGTTTCAGCCCCCAGCCGATCGCCCACCATAGCAGCAGGGCGAGAATCGGCAGGCCAACCAGGTCGGGGATCAGGGTGCGCAGGGCGATCAGGGTCACCAGTTCGCCGCGCACGTCCTCACGTTCCGCCACCACGACGCGAAGCCCCGGTGAGGTGGAGTCGTCGGGCGCGGTGAGGGCGAAGATACGCCACTCGTAGTTGCCGATCCTGGCGCTCTCGTAGCCGTCGCGATCGATTTCCAGGGGCGACTGGGGGGCCCGCGCCGAGCGCAGCAGCAGCTGGTCCTGTTGCCACACCTGGAACACCAGCTTGCTCTCGTAGCGGTGTCCGGCCACGTTCATGTCGGCATTGTCGGCGCGCGCCAGGGCGCGGTCCAGGCTCTCGAGCAGGCCGGCGCGCTGTTCCTGGACCAGCGGTGCCTGCATCAATCCCTGGATCAGCCGGGCGTTCTGCGCCAGGCGGGCATCGAAGAGCTCCTCGACCTCGTGGGTAGCATCCCGGTAGCTGGTGATGCCGATGACCAGCATGCTGATCGCGAACATCAACAGCACCAGGCCGAGGGTGCGGCGTCGAATCGAGGTCATGAGGTGCTGCCACTGGCGCTGTCACTCGGTTTGTCGAGCACATAGCCGATGCCGCGCACGGTGCGAATCAGGCCCGGGAATAGCTTGCGGCGCAGGTGGTGCACGTGAACTTCGATGGCGTTGCTCTCCACGTCCTCGTCCCAGCCATAGATCACGCTGGCCAGGGTGTCGCGGGTAAAGACGCGGCCCGGATGGCTCAAGAATTCCTGCAGCAGGGTGAATTCACGCCGGGAAAGATTGACCGGCTCGCCTTGGTAGCTGACCTGGTGTTCGGCGGCATCGAGGCGGATGCCGTGCACCTCGATGGCGCTGTTCACCTGGCCGTGGCTGCGCCGCAGCAGGGCGCGCAGGCGGGCCTTGAGCTCAGCGACCTCGAAGGGCTTGATCAGATAGTCGTCGGCGCCGGCATCCAGGCCGTTGATACGATCCTCGATGCCGTCTCGCGCGGTCAGCACCAATACCGGCACCGGATTGTCGCGACCGCGCAGCTGCTTGAGCAGGCTCATGCCGTCGAGCTTGGGCAGACCCAGGTCGAGGATCACCACGTCGAAGGGTTCGCCGTCATTGAGGGTGGCCAGGGCCGAGCGGCCATCGCCCAGCACATCGACGGTGTAATGTTCGGACTTGAGCGCCAGGCGAATGCCCGATGCCAGGCTGGGGTCGTCCTCGACCAGCAATACTCGCATGCCTATTCCCTGTAGATCGTATGAATGGGGCGGCGGTCCACGCCGGCCGCCAACGACGGCGCGGCCCTCGTCGTTCGAGGGCCGCGCTCAATGCCCGCTCGCCTCTGCGTTCAGTCTACGGCAGCTGGTCGAGCAATGCCTGGATCTCCTCGCGGCGCCCGCGATCGGCGAGCTCGCGCCCGGGCCGTGGCGGTGCCTCGAGGGCCTGTTCCAGGGCCTGACGGGCCTCGGCATTACGGCCCTGCTGGTGCAGATAGTCGCCCCAGAAGTACAGGCTGTCGATCCCATCGGGGTTGAACTTCAGCGCCTGTTGCAGGTGCCACTCGGCTTTGTCCTCGTCACCGAAGGCCAGCGGCCAGCCCGGCACCTGATAATAGAGCGCGCCGAGGCTGGTATACGCCGAGCCGTCGAGGGCCGCCGGGTCCAGGTCGATGGCGGTTTCCAGGTCGTCTCGCGCGGCCTTGACCAGTGACAGGGCGCCTAGCCCGCCCTTGGCGCCGGCCTCGGTCGAGCGCACGATGCCGGCCCAGATGTACAGCTCGGCGGCCTCGGGGTAGCGGGACAGATAGCCATCGGCCTGATGCTCCAGGTCCTCGAGGGCCTTGGCCTGGGCGTCTTCCGGTATCTGATAGTGAATCTCGGCCCAGCGCTGCTGGAGGGTGTGCACGGCCTCTTCGACGTCGGGCGTCATGGCGAAGGCGGGCAGGCTGATGAGGGCCAGCAGACCGACGGCCAGGGCGCGGCAGGCGACGGTTGAGAGCGCGGCGGTGAAGCCAGTGGCTCGCCGGTCATGGCGCGCATGCGGTCGGGCTTGGTGGGAGTGAGTTTTCATGGCGTCTTCCTCAGGGCTTGCCGACGAAGCGGCGAATGATCGGCAGTTGGCGATGCAGGGCGCGATCGACCAGCCGCGGCACGATGGCGTTGAGCCTCACGAAGAGGCCTTCCGGCCAACCCACCTGGGTCTCCTCGCGTTGCCCTTCGATGGCGCGACGCACGGCTCTCGCCACCCGTTCGGGGGTGTCCATGGTGGTGCCCAGCGCCTCGTTCATGGCGTCCACCTCGGGGCTGTTCATGGCGGTGCGGGTCGCGCGCGGGGCGACATACAGCACCCGCACCCGGGTATCGGCCAGCTCACGGCGCAGCGCCTGGGAAAAGCCGCGCAGCGCGAACTTGGTGGCGCAGTAGGTGGCCTGGGACGGATAGCCGATGGCGCCGAAGGTCGAGCCGACATTGACCAGCTGGCCCTGGCGGGCCGCCATCAGCTGTGGCAACAGCTGATGAGTCAGCTGCAGGGTGGCGGTCAGGTTGACGTTGATCAGCTCGGCGATGCTGTCGTCGGCCTCGTTCTCGAACAGGCCGACATGATTGATGCCGGCCGCGTTGATCAGCACATTGCAGTCGGCACGCCGCGCTGCCTCGACCAGACGCGCGCGGTCGTCGGCGTCGGTCAGGTCGGCGGCTTCCACGTTGATGTGCTCGGGGTTCTCGGCTGCTAGTGCGACCAGGGCCTGATGGTTGCGGCCGCTGGCCAGCACATGGGCGCCGGTGGCGGCCAGCTCCTTGACCAGGGCGCGGCCGATGCCGCCGCTGGCGCCGGTGACCAGGATACGCTGAGCCGGCCAGCCGCCCTCAAGGGTGGGCTTGCGAGACCAGGGAAACTTAGCAGAGAGCATCGGCGAGCTCCCGGTTGACATCGCCGCCGCCACAGGCGGCTTCGACGCCGCGGAACATGGCGCCATACAGGCGATAGACCATGGCGGCGGTGTCGATCACCGCGGCCAGGTCATCCTCGTCGAGACTGTCGATGAGCTTCTCAAAGAAGGCCATGTGGCCGATATCCAGGCTGCCGTGGGAGAGCAGGTAGCGAAAGGCCTCCTTGGGCAGCCCGAGATGCTGCTGCAGGGCCTCGGCGGCCTGGGTGGCCAGCGCCGTACTGGTGCCTTCCAATACCAGCACCATGCCGAAGAAGCCGACCGGGTTGTCGTGGGTGATCACGTCGCGCACATGGCCGACCATTAGTCGGGTCGCCGGCGCCGGCATGGCCGCTACCACGGCATCGGGGTCGCCGCCCGCGACGCGAATGTCATCGAGAATCCACTTCTCGTGGCCATGCTCCTCGTCGATGTATTCCACCAGGGCATCGCGTAGCCACCCCTTGTGGGCGGGCAGCCTGGCGCCGCAAGCCATCATCAGGGGCACGGTGAAGCGCACGTGGTGATAGGCCTGTCCGAGGAAGGCTAGGTATTCGGCGTGGCTGACCTCGCCACGCTGAGCCCGCTGCAGTAGCGGGATGGAAAGCATGGCCTCGCGTTCGGTCTGGGTCGCGGCGAGCAGGCGTTGGTAGGCGCTCATGAGGCGGCTCCTGTGGTATCGAAAGAAGGGGTGGCGGCCGATTCGGCCTCGGCGGTCAGCCAGTCGCGGTAGGCCTCGAATACGCTCGTGCGCCGCAGGCGTCCATTGGCCGTGAGTTGATCATTGGCGGGCGTAAAGGGCGCCGCGCGCCGCCAGGCGTGCACCCGGGCATAGTCGGGCAGCCGGGCATTGGCGGCGCTGATGGCCGCGGCCAGGCTGGCATCGTCGCTGCTGGGATCACGCGGCACGATCAGCGCCCGGTTGTGGTCCAGCGCTTCGCCATGCACCAGGGCCTGGGCGATCATCGGCTGCAGCGTGAGTTCGGATTCGACCCACTGCGGGTCGACGTTGCGACCGTAGGCGGTAATGAAGACCTCGCGGCGGCGGCCGTCGAGGTGCAAGCGCTCGCCGTCTGGGTAAGACACCAGACGACCCAGGTCACCGCTTGAATACCAGCCGCCGATGGGGGCTTCGCCAAGATAACCGAGCATGGTAGCGCCGCTGATTTCGACGTCACCGTCGGCGGAGAGGCGCACCTTGGCATGGGGCAGCGGGCGGCCGGCGCCATGAGCCGGCTCGCCGGGGCGGTTCAGGCACACCACAGAAGCGCACTCCGACAGCCCATAGCCCTCGAAGACCGGCCAGCCGCGCTCTTCCGCCTGGGCAAGCAGCGCCGGGGCCAGGCGGGCACCGCCGGCCGCGACGAAGGACAGGCTCTCCGGCGCCTCCGGGGCTGCGGCCAGCAGGGCCTGGAGCAGCTGCGGCACCAGGATCAGGCTCTGGGGCTTCACGGATTCGATGACCGACATCGCGGTGCGCGGGCAGAAGCCGCTGGCGCCCTGCCAGCCGAGCGTCGCCGTCCCCGGAAGATGGCAGCTAGCGCCGAGCCACAGCGGCACATAGAGCCCGCCGATATTCTCGAGCAGGGTGGCCAGCGGAAGCATGGCCAGATGGCGCCGGATGTCGAGGGGCGCGACGAGACTGGCAATGCTCTCGGCGACCCGCAGCATGGCCGCGTTATCGAGGCACACGCCCTTGGGCGCGCCGCTGGTGCCGGAGGTGAAGGTGATCTTGGCGGTGCCCGCATGCAGCTCGGGAGGTTGGCTGACCGTTCGGAAGGCGATGGCGCTATCGTCGCTCGGGGCGAAGCCGAGGGCGGCCGCCTCCTCAAGAGTGCCGATCCAGCTATCCAGCCCCGCGCTTGCGACCAGGTGCTTGCGCTGTGACGGCGAGAAGAAGCCCGGCACCGGGACGGCCACCCGCTCATCGCAGAGCAGGGCGAGATCCCATAGCGCCCAGTCGAGTCCGTTATCCAGCGCCAGGCCAACGCGCCGGGCATCCAGCGCCGCCAAGCGTTCACGACGCCTGTCGACCTCGGCGAGCAGCTCGGCGTAGCTCAACCGTGCCTTCCCGTCGTTCAGGGCGATGCGGTCGGGCCAGGTCCGGGCATGGTTCGCGACGGCCGCCAGGAAGCGCTTGCGTTCAGCGGACATGGCGATCCTCCCGCTGGCGGCTGGGCAACATCCCCTGGGCCTCGAGGTTGGCATAAGCAAGCGTCAGCGAGCCGCCCATCACCCAGGGCACCAGGTCGTAGTAACTGCCCCAGGCCTCGCGGCTTTGGGCAGAGAGGCGCGCCGGGTCGGCCAGCGCCAAGGGGCTAGCGGAAAGCCCCAGTCGGCGAAAGCCATTGCGCACCGCAGGAGTCGCGGTGAAGACCAGCCAGGCATAGCCCTCGTCGTGCAACTGCTCGACCAGGTTCAGAATCAGCGCGCGCTGCAGCCCGGGCCGATTGCAGGCCAGGTTGCCGATTTCGACGATGCTTGCGCGCTCCACCGGCTGGCCGAAGGACTCACCCAGGGCCCGTTCGATGGAGGTGCCGAGATAGGTCTCGAGAAACAGGGGCGCATCGTCAGCGCACTGGGCGCCGACGGCCGCCTGGGGAAGCTCGCCCTGCCAGAGGCCCAGCAGGCGAGGCAGGAAGTGGCTGACGTGGGCGCCGTGGTCGCAAGCGAAGCGTTCCCGGATCAGCGTCTCGAGGGCGGACTGCTGTTGGCGGTTTTCGGCGATATGCCAGGAGAGCGGCGCCCCAGCCTGCGACCCTGAACGGCCAGAAGAACGTTCGGCCGAGCTCACACCGGGCAGGCTGCCGGAAAGCGCGCCGGGTAGGTCGCCGGAGGGAGGGGCGGAGAGGGTGCCTGGTAAGGTGGCGCCGGTTCGGCCTTCTAGCGGTGCATCGAACAGGGATCTGGCTGGGGGATAGGACATCAGGGTCGCCTCCATGAGCTTCCCTGACAGTGTGGTCGGCGAGTATTAACGCCGGCTTAAGATAGCCACCTTCATGCGAATATGGGTGGGGATATTTTCAACAGCGGATATAGCCCCATCCTGCGGCCTGATGCTCGGCCAGGGTGACCACTGCCGCATCCACTTCCGCGATGCCTGCCGGGTTCTCGAGCCCCTGGCCCTTCAGCGAGTTGCGACACAGCCGCAGCAGCGGGTCGGTGGCGGCATTGGGCGTTTCCAGCGCCGCCGCGACACCGCCGCCGTTGGCGACGATCAGCACCTCGGCGTCCGGGCGCGCGGCCAGCAGGTTGACGGCATTGCGCCGGGCCCTGGCAAGCGAACCGGGCGTGGGGGCATGCAGCAATACGTTAAGGGTCGACATGGTGAGGCTCCAGACGTGATATAGGGCGTAACGTTAGGGCGTAACGTTAGGGCGTGAGCTAAGGGTGTGACGAAGGGGCGGGCCGTTCGCTCCCGCCCATGCTCAGAGGGCGAATATCAGGGCGCGTCGTCGGCCGCCGAGGTGCCGATCAAGCCTTCGATGCGCTGCACGCACTCGGTGAAGCCGGCCTGCTCGCGGCGCTCCTCCTGGGGAAGGGCCACCTCGATCACATCGCGCATGCCGGCGGGGGCGTCGTCCGTGCCACCGCCTAGCACCAGCACCCGGTCGGCCAGCAGCACGGCTTCCTCGATATCGTGGGTGACGAAGACGATGGCGGCGTCACTGCGCCGCCGCAGGTCGACGAGCTCGTTTTGCAGGCGGCGCCGGGTGATGGCATCCAGCGCCGAGAAGGGCTCGTCCATGAACAGCACCCGCGGCCGCACGGCCAATGCCCGGGCGATGCCGACCCGCTGCTGCTGGCCGCCGGACAGGGTGTGCGGCCAGCGCTCGGCGTATTCATCGAGGCCGACCAGCGCCAGCGGCTCCAGGGCGCGCTCGCGCCGCTGGGCTTTGGATAGCGACAGGCCCTCGAGGCCCAGTTCGACGTTGGCCCGCACCCGGCGCCAGGGAAACAGCCGCGGGGCCTGGAAGACCATCGACCAGGCGCGGGTGTCGGGGCTGTTGCCGGCGGGGATCTCGACCTTTCCTTTGCGGGGACTGATCAGCCCGGCCAGCGCGCGCAGGAGGGTCGATTTGCCGACCCCGGAGGCGCCGACCACGGCGACGAACTCACGGGGCTGCACGTCGAGATCGACGCCTTGCAGGATGGTGGTGCCGCTAAAGCCAAGGCTGACGCCCTTGGCGCGCAGCACCGCCGTGGGCGCATCATCTTGAGGGGGAGTATCGCTCAGGGTTGCCACCGCAGCATCCTCCGTTGCACGACCATGAACAGCGCATCGAACAGCGCATAGAGTCCGGCGATGGTCAGCATGTAGACCACCACGATATCGGTAGCCAGCAGGCCCGAGGCCTCCATCATGCGCTGACCGATCCCGGGAATGCCGAACAGCTCGGCGGCGACCACGGTCATCCAGCCCTGGCCGAGGCCGGCGCGCAGGCCGCCGAGGATGCCCGGCGCCGCCGCCGGCAGGCTGACCTTGGCCAGGCGATCGACGAAGCGCTGCTGGCCGAAGGCGATGGCGACCTCGTCATAGCCCGGGTCCACGGCGCGCACCGCGCTGTAGCTGGTGAAGTAATTGATCCAGAACACGCCGATGCTGATGATGAAGGCCGCCGCGGTGGGATTGACGCCGAACCAGATGATGGCGAACGGAATCCATGCCAGCGGCGGAATCGGCCGCAGCAGCCGGGCGAGCCAGGCGTGCAGGGCGTTGAAGGTCGGCACCAGGGCGGCGCCGACGCCGACCGTGATGCCGAGCAGCGAGCCGATCGCCACGCCCACGGCGTAGTGCGACAGGCTGGAGCGCACCACCTCGAACCAGATGCCGTCGGCGATCTCGGCCCAGAAGACGCCGGGGATGGTCGACGGCAGCGGCACCAGGTTGCCTGGTAGCAAGCCGGCACGCAGGCTCGCCTCCCACAGGGCGATGAAGCCGGCAAGCCCCAGGGCGCTGATCGATAGGCGGCGGGGGCGAGACAGGCGACTCACGGCGCGCTGGCCTCGCCGTCGTTGCCTTCATCCAGCTCGGCCTTGGCGGCGTCATAGAGGCCGGTATCGAACAGCGCCTCGATATCCACCGACTGGCGCAGGGTGCCGTTGTCGAGCTGGAAGTCACGCATCACGCGGGTGGCGTCGATGATCGCGTGGGGATCGCTCAGGTAGTTGGACGACGGCGAACGCAGGGCGGCCTCGACGGTGGACAGCGGCACCAGGCGCTTGCCGACGAACTCGCGCACATGGGGTGCGGCGCGCTCGGGGTCGTTGACCAGCATGTCAGTGGCGCGGATATGCAGCGCCATCAGCCGCTGCATGGCCTCGGGCTGATCGGCGAGCACGCTTTCGCGGGCGGCCAGTACGGCGCCCGGCTGGTTGGGCAGCATGTCGCCGCCACGGGCGACCACGCGCGCGCTGTCATCGCGCTCCTGGACGGTGGTCAGGATCGGCTCGAGGATCGAGGCGGCATCCACGGCGCCGGCGAGCAGTGCCTGCTGCACCCGGTCGGCGCCCATGGCGACAATGTCCACGCTATCCAGCGACAGGCCCAACTGCTGGGTCAGGTAGTAGCGCAGCACGGTGTCGGGCACCGAGCCCTTGGGGAAGGTGGCGATCTTGGGCTTGCGGCCCTGAGTCTCGGTGAAGTGGGCGATGGCTTCCTGGGCGGTGGCGTTGTCGAACTCACCGGCGAAGTCGCCGCGGGCCACCAGGCCGATCTGTTCCTTGATGCTGGCGGCGAGCACCTTGAGGGGCACGCCGTTGGCGCGGGCCACCATGGCGGGGCCGATACCGAAGTACATGACATCCAGCTCGCCGGACGCCAGCGCCTGAACCATGGCCGGGCCGCTGGAGAAACGGGTCAGCTCGAGATCGAGGCCCGCCTCCTCGGTCCAGCCTTCGCCTTCCATAACGAACAGCTGCGCGACGGGCAGGATCGGCATATAGCCGACCTGAAGGGTGGTGACGTCATCGGCGGTGTCTGCTTGGGCCAGGCCGGGCAGGGCGAACAACAACAGGGCCATGGCTCCCAGGCGGCGGGTGAAGCGCAACATGAGCAATCTCCGGAAGGCGTAAGGGGCCGCCGATCATATCGGTTGGATCAGTGGCTCGGAAAGTTCTACTAGGACGATTTGCTTATAACCATATCAATAAAAAAAGACCGCCGCCCCGAAGGGCGACGGTCGGCTGCCGGTGCTCAGCGCTCAAGCCGAGCTGGCGGCACTGGATGCTTGCCTCAGCCCTTGTTGGGCTGCTTGGTCACGCGCAGGTACGGCTTCTTCTCGTCCCAGCCTTGCGGGAACAAGGTCTTGGCTTCTTCATTGCTGATGGCGGGCACGATGATGCAGTCATCGCCATCGCGCCAGTTGACCGGCGTGGCCACCTTGTAGCCGTCGGTGAGCTGCAGGCTGTCGAGGACCCGGAGGATCTCGTCGAAGTTGCGCCCGGTGCTGGCCGGGTAGGTGAGGGTCAGGCGCAGCTTCTTGTTGGGGTCGATGATGAAGACGCTACGCACCGTCAGGGTGTCGTTGGCGTTGGGGTGAATCATGCCGTACAGGTCGCTGACCTTGCGGTCGGCATCGGCCAGCAGCGGGAAGTTCAGCGCCTGGCCCTGAGTCTCCTGGATGTCACCGACCCAGGCCTTGTGATCAGCAAGCGGGTCGACCGACAGGCCAATCGCCTTGGTGTTGCGCTTGTCGAACTCTGGCTTGAGGCGCGAGACCTCGCCTAGCTCGGTGGTGCAGACCGGGGTGAAATCTTTGGGGTGCGAGAACAGAATCACCCAGCTATCGCCGGCCCACTCGTGAAAGTTGATCGGGCCGTCGGTGCTGTCTTGGGTGAAGTCCGGAGCGATATCGCCAAGTTGCAGAGCCATGCTGTCCTCCTTGGAAGTCTGTGATCATCACATCTTGCCTCCCCTCCTATATCAGGACGAGGCGGCCGGGAAACAAGGGCTACGATAAGCCGATTTCTCATAAGGATAGGGTGAAAAATAATCCTCTCGTCTTCAGGGCGCCGGCGCGGCGGCTCCCAGGAAACGTTTCTGCCAGTAATCCAGGTCCAGCGAAGTAGTGGTGACGCGTCGCCCGCGTCCCGGGGCGTGAATCATCTGACCATTCCCCGCATAGATACCCACGTGGCTGGCGCGGCTCCCGCGGCCGAAAAACAGGAGATCTCCCGGGCGTGCCGCTTCGATAGGCGGTAGAGACTGGTACTGAGCATTGGCGGTGCGCGGTACCTGCAGCCCTGCCGCCTGGTAGCTGACCAGCACCAGCCCCGAGCAGTCGAGCCCGTTGGTCGAGGCGCCGCCCCAGCGATAGGGCGTGCCGAGGGCGTCTTGAGCCTGGTCGAGCACCAGCAGCCGCTCGATGGAGAGGCCGGCAGAGCGATCATCGGTGGCGAGCTGCGGGCTGGCGCAGCCGCCAAGCAGGGTCAGTAGCAACAGCATCGTCAGCCACGGTATAGGCAGGCCCATCGGCCATGGCCGTCGAGAGATCGCCAGAAGACTCTGCATATCGTTGCGCCTTTGCCTCTCGTTGTGTCGGTGTATCACGTCCTGCCTAGGCAATGTCTGAAAAGTACTGCGCTCGCCCATACGGCGTTAAAAATCGGCTCAAGATGCTCATTTACACCCCGTAAACTCCGCTCTTTCGCC
>NZ_FNCI01000016.1:71892-74057 GCF_900100755.1 Onishia taeanensis | reverse complement strand
TGGTACCTCAAAGAAAAGGCACGAGACATCTGGCAGGGCTACCGGGTAAAAGGGGCTCGTGCGGCCTGGCAGGAATGGATTCACATGGCTCGGCTAACTGACGTTCGAGCTTTGGCCTCAGCAGCCAATCAGATCGAAACCAAGCTATTTGGCATTCTGAACGCCATGCGGTTTCGCGCCTCCAATGGCTTGGCGGAAGCTATCAACGGCCAAGTTCGAACCTTGAAAGTCCGAGCCAGAGGATTCCGAAGCAAGGAGAGGTTCAAGCGGGCAATCCTTTTTCACTATGGCGGACTGCCAATGGCTCCTAACCCACACTGATAAGTGAAGAGCCATAAATGAACAGTCTTCGACAAGAGGCCAGGCATGCGAGCTCCCGACATATTCCAAGCGCACCCGATGCCACCTGCCCAAGGGCTGCCGCACCCGCAGACCACCATTCGTGCAGGCATTTCCGGGTTCCCCTCACCCGCCGAGGACTACGTGGGACGTACGCTGGATCTCAACCAGCGGCTGGTGAAGCGCCCCTCGGCGACCTTCTTCATGACCGTAGCCGGCGACAGCATGGAAGGTTTCGGCATTCAAGATGGCGACACCCTGGTGGTCGATCGCTCGGTGAATGCCAAACCCGGTCATATTCTGGTGGCACTGGTGGATGGCGAAGTGATCGTCAAACGCTACGAGATCCTCGCCAAGCGGCCTTACCTGTGCTCCGGCAATGATCGCTATGCGCCTATCCCGATCACCGATCTGGACTGCCAGGTGTGGGGCGTGGTGCGCTCGGTCATCCACGAGTTCGCCGTATGACTTATCCAATGATCGGCCTGGTGGACTGCAACAATTTCTACGTCAGCTGCGAGCGGGTCTTTCAGCCACGCCTGGAAGACATGCCCGTGGGCATCATGTCCAACAATGATGGCTGTGTGATCGCCCGCTCGAGCGAGCTCAAGGCGCTGGGTGTGGAGATGGGCACACCGGCCTTTCAGTTGCAACAATGGGTCAATCAGGGCCGCATTCGTTTGCTGTCATCCAACTACGAGCTGTATGGGGACATGTCCGCCCGGGTGCGCGAGGTACTGGAGGAGTTCTCGGCCGGCGTCGAGCCCTACTCCATCGACGAGATGTTCGTGCGCTTCGATGGCTTCGATGATGAGGCCACTCTCGACCTGGCCCGCACCCTGTACCGCAAGGTGCGCCAGTTCACCGGCATTCCCGTCTGCGTGGGCGTTGCTCCCAGCCGAACCCTGGCCAAGCTCGCCAACCGGGCCGCCAAAAAACGCCCCGAGTACGGCGGCGTATGCATGCTGAAAGGAAGTGATGATGCAACACGCCATCTACTCGAAAAAACCGAGCTCGGCGACGTGTGGGGAGTAGGCCGGCGACTGGTCGAGCGGCTGGCCATTCAGGACATCAAGACAGCTTGGGACCTCTGCTGCGCCGACCCCAAGACCATCCGCCGGCGCTTCTCGGTGACGCTCGAGCGCACCGTCCGCGAGCTACAGGGCACGCCCTGCAGCGAGATGAACGACAGTGACGAGTCCCGTCAGCGCATCATGACCTCGCGCTCCTTCGGGCGTCTGACCGGCGAGCCGAGCGAGCTGCGGGCCGCCATTCGCCAGCATGCCCAACGCAGTGCTGAAAAGCTGCGCGCTCAGCAGAACCACGCCCGCGCCGTGCTGGTGTTCTTGAAGACCAACCGTCACCGGCAAGACCTGGCCCAGTACTCCCCCAGCGTCGTCACCGAACTTCCAGAGCCCACTGCCGACAGCCGGACGATTATTGCCGCCGCCCAACAAGCGCTCGAAGCGATCTATCAGCCCGGCTACCGGTTCATGAAAGCCGGCGTGATGCTCCTCGACCTGGTGGACGCCAACCGGGAGCAGCGCTCGCTGCTCGATAGCCCGGACCATGCCGCCAATCGTGAGCGCAGCGAACGCCTGATGAGCACCCTGGACGAGCTGAACCAGAAAATGGGGCGCGGCACCGTGCGCCTGGGCATCCCCCGCCAAAATGCCGCCTGGCATCTGCGCTGCGCCCACCGCACGCCCAGGTGGACGACTCAGTGGGACGAGCTACCCAGCGCGAAGGCCTGAGCCTGTTGAGAGCAGACGAGCAGACGAGCAGACGAGCAGACGAGCAGACGAGCAGACGAGCAGACGAGCAGA
>NZ_FNCI01000016.1:0-71882 GCF_900100755.1 Onishia taeanensis | reverse complement strand
GAGCAGACGAGCAGACGAGCAGACGAGCAGACGAGCAGACGAGCAGACGAGCAGACGAGCAGAGTAATTGTAGCCATGCTCGCCCCCTCTTCAAACAAGGCTATTCGCTCTTTTCTGCCCGGTTACGCCCACCTTTTTTGGCTTGGTACATGGCTTTATCGGCGCGCCTGATCAGGTCGGTTTGTGACTCGCCCGGCGTCCAGCACGCAGCGCCGATACTGATGGTCACCCGCCCAACCTCATCGAAATCCACTTCTGAAACCGCTTTCAGCAGGCGACTCGCCAGCCCCATCACGTCTTCGTCGGTACATCCGGTGCAAAGCACGAGAAACTCTTCACCGCCCCAGCGGCCAACCGCGTCACAAGACCGCAGTGCATTCCATACCGTTTGCGCGAGCAACGTCAGTACTCGGTCGCCAACCTCATGGCCAAAGCGGTCATTGACAGACTTGAAGTGATCGATATCGAACAACAACACCGAAACATCACGACCATAGCGTGCGGCAGCATTTAGCTCCGCTTCCAATGCCATTTCGATGCGATAACGGTTCCATATCTGAGTCAAAGGGTCGGTTAGCGCCAGTCGCTCAAGCCGACGATTCGCGTCGGCCAGCGCCTGGCGCTCTTGATAAAGTGTTTCATTGAGATTGAAAATTTCGCTCGCCGAGGCAGCAATCGCGAGATCCTCCCCCAGATCCTGAGCCGCCAAGACCTCGACTTCCTGCCAGGGGGCGCTATGACCCGTCAGCTCTTGTTGCCAAACCTCGAAAGAGCGCCGAGGCGACATCACCAACCGTCCATCCTTCATTCTGGGAACATCCTCGGGACGCCCCGCCCAAAGAGACGTCTCGCGCTGCTCTTCACGAAACAGCATCAACCAGCCCTGACGACTGGCATCGACTGACAGCGGCACGGCAAGCAAGCCGCAACTGCATTGAGGCGATAGCCATTCACCTAGCCGAGTCTCTCCTAGCGCACTGCTGTGCCAGGCAGTCGCTCGCGATTGCGACTCGCCTAACCAGGCGGCCACCTTTTTCAGCATATCGGCATCGGGCAATTTACCGACTCGCGACACCGTATCGGCATAGACCATGCCCACGCCGCTGGCCCGAAACAAGGTCAGCCAGTCGTGACCGTGACGCTGAACCAGATCACCGGCCACCAGCAGCTCTTTGCGCGTTTCGAAAAGCAGTCCACGGGTCTCTTGAACGCGCTGCCGGAAGCGCTGCTGAAACAGGAGACGCAGCCGCTGCAAACGCTGAATCGCCATCTGCGCCAGCAAATGGGCTGCATCACGAGATACCGGCGATAGCGCACACGGGGTCATCGCATGGCAGGCCACCAGCCCCCAGAGCCCCTCATCTCCATGGATCGCCACCGAAAGCGAGCCCGCCACCCCCATGTTGTGCAGATACTCCTGATGCACAGGCGATACGGCCCGCAGATTGCCCACAGAGAGATCTAGCGGTTCGCCGCTCAATGGGCACCGCTCGGGCATCAACGCCACCGCCTCGGCTTGGGCGTCGGGAATACTGCGCACCGGGTTGATATCGTAGAGTGCCCTGACTTGGCTTGGGATATCGCTGGCAGGAAAACGGTGCCCGAGCAGACTATCAACCCCTTCGCTGCGGCATTCGGCTTCCACCAGCCCATTCCAATCAGCATCGAAGGAGTAGACCATCACCCGGTCATGCTGCGTCAGCGCTCTAACCCCTTCAGCCAGAGCCTGTAACAGCTCGGGCTCGCTGTTCTGCTCGGCAAGGCAGGTTTGCCAATGGCTGACCGTGGTCAAAATCTCGAGCTCGCCCAGTGTCCTCAGCGGCTCAATCTCCACCACCACTCTCGTTCCACTGCGATAGGCCGTGGCGCGACAGCGCTCACCAGTTATGGCTGACGTAAGGATGTCACCCACCATTACCTTGCCGCCATCCGACGCCAGACGGCTATCGAGACGCGCTATTAGCGCTTCGCCAAGACAGTGGGTGGGAGGATGACTGAGCGCTTCCGTCACCGGCATGCCAAGAAGCTCTTCTATATTACTGCTCACCTGCAGAACACGGCTAAGATCTTCATTCAGGCTGACCAGGCAGCCGGCTGGCTGGATCGCGCCGGGAATATGCACCGGCTCGCGGGCACATTCGGCCAGCGCTTCCGCGAGCTCTTCTTCGGAATAGGTTGGCACGTTGTCAGCTCCGCTGGGCGACTTGATGCCAGTGATCAAGATGCACCTGCAAGGTAAGAAAGGTCTGCCTGGCACTTAGTACCGCACGACGAGAATAGGGCAGCAAAGAGGTTGTGGCGATCAGTGCGAGGAAATCATCCCAGCACTGGTCGGCATACAAATGGAAATAGCGCGCCCCGAAGTCCGGCGACAAGTTCAACTCTCGAGAAACCCGCGGCGCTATTACACTTCCGCCCTGAGTGGCACCTTCTAGCACATATAACGCCCCCATCACGCTGCCACGAGCACCGAGCTCGCCAGGTGACTCGCAAGGCAAGGGTCGCGCTGGAGGTGAGGTTGGCCGATAGCCCAAATCGCGAAGGTCACGGGCCAGCAGTGTCGCACGGCACTGATACTGATATAGCCCCCAATCAGCCCATTCACATTGCAACGCTGATTGCAGCCATGGCTCCAGCGACACATAGAACGCATGAAAGGCTTTTAGGACCAGCGCATAGTTCCGATGCGTCAGACCTGGCTTCAGCAATGGCGACAGCAGGGGGTGGCGCTCGACGCGCCGATGCAATTCGCTCGTTTCATCACGCAGGGTCGCTCTTAGCCCTGCATGTGAAAAAGACACTGATGCACTGGCCATCGACATCATCGTAGCCAATGCATGGCGAAGTCGTCGGCACTCATTGGGCGGCCATAATAAAATCCTTGAGCCTGATCGCAGCCGAGTGCTGCGAGCGCTTGAGCCTGCTCGACCGTTTCGACACCTTCGGCGACCGTTTTCATCCCCATACTCCGCGCCATCGCGATGATCGTGGTCACGATGGTGTAATCATGGCTGGAGGAGAGCATATCGCGCACGAAGGAGATATCGATTTTGAGGGTATCGGCAGCGAAGCGTTTAAGGTAGGCCAGTGAGGAGTAGCCGGTGCCGAAGTCGTCGATGGCAAGACCAAATCCCTGAGCCTTGAGCACCTGCATGAGGCCAATGGCCTGTTCCGGGTCGCGCATGAAGCCGCTCTCGGTCAGTTCCAACCCAATACTCGCCGGACAAACCCCCCTGGTATGCCGTTCGACCTCTTCGTCAAAGCGAATATCCTCCAGCTGTTGGGCCGACACGTTCACCGAGATACGCGGTACTGCGGCCACCCCGGACTGCTGCCAGTCTCGCAGCTGCTCACTAGCCGTCTTGAGCACCCAGCCACCGAGCTCTTTCATCAGGCCTCGCTCTTCGGCCAGCGGGATAAACTCCCCAGGACTCACCCAGCCACGCTCGGCATCGAACCAACGGCAGAGCACTTCGGCTCCCGACAGGGCCCCAGTGGAGAGATCCACCTGAGGCTGATAATGGAGCATCAGGCGACCTTCGCGCAGTGCCAAGATGAAGTCATCAAGCAGTCGCTGACGGCGTAGGATGGCGCTGCCCAGTTGACCGTCATAAAGGCAGCGCCCTTCTCCTTTTCTCTTGGCGTGATGCGCCGCCAGGCTGGCATGCTGGAAAAGCTCTCCGGAGCTCATGCCGTGCTCGGGATAAATGGCCCCTCCAATGCTGACATCGAGCATGAAACAGCGCTCCCCCACCTGCAAAGGGGCTTCCAAGCTCTGCTGATAGCAAAGCATGCGGTCAGCCAGCGTGGAGGCGGTCGGAGCCTCTATCAGCACCGCGAACTCATCGCCGCCGAGACGTGCCAGTAACTCGCTATCCTGGTGTTGCATGCTACAAAAACGCTTGCCGGCGGCCGCCAGCACGCCGTCACCGACACTATGGCCGAAGGTATCGTTGATCTCCTTAAAGCGCCTGAGATCCATTAATAACAGGCCAAGCGTTTTACCTTCGGAACCAGCCGTCTCCAAGGCCTTGTCCACCTGCGTCATGAAGGAGGCCCGATTGGGCAAGCCGGTTTCGGGGTCGGTGAAAGCCAGACGCTTGATGTGGTCGCCACTCATCTGCCGCTCGAGTTCGGCCGCCGCATTGGCGGCGAAAATCTTGAGCACCGTGGTGACGAAGTCGACGTCCTCAAGGGGGGAGCGGAACATGACCATCAGCAGTCCCAGGGTATCCCCGTTGCTGTGATCCAGCCGGAGGCCAATGTAGCCTCGCGCCCAGCCGAGAAAAAGGTCGGCCTGAGGCGGTAAAATACTGGCAACCTCGTCGGTGATCACGCAGATGCCCTTCTCCATGACCTCGGCGCAGGGAGTCCCCTTCAGTACATAATTGAACTTCTTGACTTTATGTCCATCGACCACCGCAGCTTGAGTCGTGATGTGGCCATCAGCCAAGGTGTCGTCGAGGGTCGCAATGATGCCGGCATCGGCGTCTAGCGCGTGGGTCAAGTGGTCGACCAATTGGTCAAAGAACGGCTCGCCGCCTATCGCCGTAACCGAAGAGGCGATCTGCATCACTGCCTGCTGAATGCGGCGGGATTCATGTTGACGGGTGTTATCGATGATGAAGCCTTCCAACCAAGCGGCTTGTCCATCGGCACCCAAAACGGCCTGCCCCTGCTCTGACACCCAAGCGGTATCGCCATCTGCGGTGCGCAACCGGTAGTTCAACTGATACGGGCGACGCTGCTCGACATCCTCAACGATCTGGCGCCGAATACGCTGCCGATCATCGGGATGCACCATTTCCATGAACGGATAGCCGGTGTCAGCGGTCAACTGCGAAACGTCGTAGCCGGTCAGAGCCTCGGCACCCTGGCTTACGAAGGTGAGACTGCCTGCAGGGTTGTAAAGGCGTTGATATGCCATCCCGGGAAGATGGCTCATCAGCGTATCGAGCCGGCGCTCGCTCTCTTCCACGGCGCTCATGGCACGTCGGCGGGAAAGCTCGGCGCCCACGCGCATCGCGGCTATACGCAGAACTTCCTTGGAGATATCAAACGACCATAAGGGCGCGCTGTCCAGTACAGAGACCAGCCCCAAGGTTTCGCCGCTTCGATCAATGATCGGCATGCCCAGATAGGACTCAACGTCCAAATCAGCAAGCAGATCGTCATTCGGAAAGGCGTCACAGACCTTTTCCGGGTAGTGGCAAGGCTCATTTCGGATCACTCGCTCACAGGGGCTGCCCGTCAGCGGGTAACTAAAATTATCTAGCAAGCGTCCCCGTGACCAAATACCGAGGGTATGAGCGATTTTACTGTCCGACGGGTCTATGCAAGCAACGATCACATAATCGACCCGCAGTATCCGCGCCAGGCAGGCAGCGAGTTCCGGAAAGAAACTGTCTGATGGATTGTCTAGAGCTAAGCCATCAGCTAGCTCGCGAAATACCTGTTCCGAGGCTAGGGGTGGCGCCATGGACTGGTGTCCTCCCGACCAAATTCAGCGTCAAGCGCCCCCACAGGACTGAGCCCAAGGGATACGTCGACATTATACGCCAAGAAGAAAGTACCACTCTAAGGCAGGCTATTTTACTTCTTGTATGAAGGGCAATGATCCCCTCTTGAACACACATCGGCAACACCTCGTTTTTCTTGATGTTTCCCGGCTCACAAAGATCAACGCCCGGCACAGGGCCGGGCGTTGACGATTCGCTTGCCATCCTGGCCGTCATTCAGCCGATAACCAACATCCCTCCGGCGAGTGCCACCAGGCCGCCAACCACACGATCAAGGTAGGGTACGCGATGTAGCAATATCTGACCTACTGAGCGGCCCAACTGACCAATCCCCAAGGTTGTCAGCAGGAAGCCGGCCAGATACGCCGCTAGCGATGCCCCAAACGGCATTTCGGCTGCGTGAGCCTGACCATGAAAGACCAGGAAAGCCACCACCAGTACCGCGTTGATCCCCGCAGGCATCGGCACCAGGCCGGCAAGCAGCACACCCGCCAGCAATACCGACAGGGCAATACCGCTCTCGACGCCGGGAAGGCTCAGCCCGGCCCAAGCAAGCCCTGCCCCTAGCAACATGCCAAGCGCCGCCAGTCCCGGTACGGCACGGCCCAATGGCCGCGACTGCCGGGCGCTCCACAGGCCGATGGCCAGTAGTGCCAGCAGGTGATCCATCCCGGTCAGCGGATGCAGCAAACCGGCAAGCATGCCGCCAGTACTGGCCTCATGGCCAACATGAGCGCTGGCCGTGCCGGCAGCAATCAGTGCCAGGGGCGCCAGGGCAAGAGCGGTGAGTCGTGAAACTCGGATCATGATCGCGTCCTTCTTTTTTTGAGTTGAATATCGTGAGTCGCAGAATAACGGGCATCGTCTTGATGGCATTGCTTGACCAAGCAAGGCGATAAGCGGCCGCGCTCAGACCGCCGAGCTGGCCTCGTGGGTATCGCTACCGGAGTGCGCGACTGATGGCCGGCGTTCCGGCAGCATGCCGCGATCGAGAATGAAGCGAATGACTTCCTCGACGCCGACACCGTCGTAGAGATTGGCGAATACGAAGGGACGTTCGCCGCGCATCTTCTTCGAGTCCCGCTCCATCACTTCAAGAGAGGCATGCACCTGCTCGGCGATATCGATCTTGTTGATGATCAAAAGATCCGACTTGGTGATGCCTGGCCCACCCTTGCGGGGGATCTTGTCGCCCGCCGACACATCGATCACATAGAGCGTCAGGTCCGATAGTTCTGGGCTGAAGGTGGCCGAAAGGTTGTCGCCACCGGATTCCACCAGCACCAGCTCGAGGCCGGGATGACGGGCTTGCAGGTCATCGATGGCGGCGAGGTTCATCGAGGCATCCTCGCGAATCGCGGTATGCGGACAGCCCCCGGTCTCGACGCCAAGAATCCGATCGGCGGGCAGCGCCTCGTGGCTCAGCAGGAAATCGGCATCTTCACGGGTATAGATATCGTTGGTCACCACCGCGATATCGTAATAATCGCGCAGCGCCAGGCACAGCTGCTTCAAGAGCGCGGTCTTGCCGGAACCAACCGGGCCACCAACGCCGATACGCAAGCAGTGATTCATGGGGGGCTCCTTCAGCTTCTGAAAAGTCGTGAGTATTGTGTTTCATGCTGGGCGCTGGCTAACGCCAACCCCGGCAGCAGCGGTCCAAGTTCGTGATCATCACGCGATAGGGCGTGGTCCACGGCGACCACCAGCTCGGGCCGCAGTCGTTCGATGATGCGCTGAGCGGCCGTGTGACCCAGCGGCAGCGCCTTGCAGGCAACTGCCAACTGGTTCTCCAGCCAAGCCCAGGCAAAACCCAGCAAGGTCTGGCGCGTTGGAACAGCGCGCGCCTGCGCCAGCCAGGCAAAGAGCGTCACATAGCCGAGCTGCTCTGGCAGCAAGCCTGGTAGTGCGGACGCGTCTGGCAAAAGCTCGAGGTTCGCCAGCAGCCGCTTGAGCGCCGCCCCCAGACGCCGGTCTTCCTCGGCGAGCTCACGGGTCTCGCGGCTGGCCGCCAGCCAGGCATCCCAGTAGGCCACCGCCTCGCCATCATGGGCCATAAAAGCCGCCTGTTGGCGCGCCAGCACCGGCAATTCACAGCGCGACAGGCCATCGTCCAGCACCCCGGCAAGCCAGGCGTGAAGGCTCGCCTCATCGTTCACCCAATCGAGCTCGAAGGCGCTCTCGAGCCCCTGGGACCAGGCGAAAGCGCCGATCGGCAGCGCCGGGCTGACAAGCTGCATCAGCCCCAGCAAGGCCAGATCATCGCCCTGACTCGCCGTCCCCGTGGCCATTACCTGCGGCTCAGTGCACATGGTCATGATGGTGGTCATGTGCACTGTGACCCTCTTCGCCGCCATGGGAGTGCCCGTGCGAATGGCCGTGCGAATGGCCATGCCCGTGCCCCGCCTGAGCGTAGGCGCCGGGTTCAGGATCAAAGGGCGCTTGATGATGGTGAATCGTAGCGCCTAACCGCTCTGCCAGTTCCTCCAGCACATGATCCGGCGGGAAGCGCACCCAGCCGCCCTGCTCGTCGGCGCCGATGGCCAGCGCCACGTGGCGGTTACCGAGGTGATAGCAGAGCTTCGCCAGCGTCAGCCCGGCATCAATGCGCGCCGTAACGACCGGTTCATCGGCAGCGCGAATGATCACGACCTCGCCGCTATCTGACTTGAGCCCTTCTCCATCCCGAAGTACCGGGCCGCGATCGAGAAACAGCCCCAGGACCTGCCCGCCATCGCTCTGCGCCTTGAGGCGCCCGCGCATCCGAAGCTCGAAGGGCAGCTTCAGGGTGTCGCTAGCCCGGCTCGCCTCGATGGGCCCTAGGCGTTCGATCAATTTCAACATTGGCATCGTCTCTAGAAATTGTCCGCGGCTGACCCTACGTCAGTCTCGCGAGGACGCTGTAAACACGTCCCGGTAAGCTACTTTTGCTTGCCATGGCAAAGCCCCCTACTTCGACCTGCCACTGGCGCCGCTCGACGTGTGGTTATCGAACATTGCTCAGAACAGGTGATAGCGCTGGGCCAGTGGCAGCTCGGTTGCTGGCTCACAGCTCAAGAGCTCGCCATCGGCCCGGACCTCATAGGTCTGCGCATCCACGCTTAGCGCGGGACAGGCGTCGTTGAGCTTCATATCCGACTTGCGCACGGTCCGAGTATCGCGACAGGCCACCAGCGGACTATCGAGCCCCAGTCGCTCCTTGACGCCCGCATCCAGCGCCGCCTGACTGACAAAAGAAAGCCGCGTGGCGCTTGCCGCCTTGCCGAAGGCGCCAAACATCGGCCGGTAATGCACCGGCTGTGGCGTGGGAATCGACGCATTGGGATCGCCCATGGGGGCGGCGGCGATCATCCCGCCCTTGACGATTAGCGCCGGCTTGACGCCGAAGAAGGCCGGGTCCCACAGCACCAGGTCGGCCAGCTTGCCGACCTCGATAGATCCCACCTCGTGACTGAGCCCATGGGTGATCGCCGGGTTGATGGTGTACTTGGCGATATAACGCCGGGCTCGCAGGTTGTCAGCGCCCAGCGCTTCGTCCTCCGGCAGCAGGCCGCGCTGGACCTTCATCTTATGGGCGGTCTGCCAGGTGCGGCAGATCACCTCGCCTACCCGGCCCATCGCCTGTGAGTCCGAGGCGATCATCGAGATCACCCCCATGTCATGGAGAATGTCCTCGGCGGCGATGGTTTCGCGGCGGATACGCGAATCGGCGAAGGCCACGTCCTCGGGAATATTGGGATCGAGGTGGTGGCAGACCATCAGCATATCCAGATGCTCGTCGATGGTGTTGACCGTGTAGGGCCGGGTCGGGTTGGTCGATGACGGCAGCACATAGGGCTTGGCACAGGCAGTGAGGATGTCCGGCGCATGGCCGCCCCCGGCCCCTTCGGTGTGATAGGTGTGAATGCCACGTTCCTTGAACGCCGCCAAGGTGTCCTCGACGAACCCAGACTCGTTGAGGGTATCGGTATGAATCGCCACCTGAACGTCATAGCGCTCAGCCACCGACAGGCAGGCATCGATGGAGGCCGGCGTGGTGCCCCAGTCCTCATGGAGCTTGAGCCCCATGGCCCCCGCCTCCAGCTGTGCCTCCAGCGCCTCGGGTAGGCTGGCGTTGCCCTTGCCCAGAAAGCCGATGTTCATGGGCAGCGAATCCACTGCCTGTAGCATCTTGCCGATGTGCCAGGCGCCCGGCGTGCAGGTGGTGGCGTTCGACCCGGTGGCCGGACCGGTACCGCCGCCGAGCATGGTGGTCACTCCGCTCATCAAGGCCTCTTCGACCTGCTGAGGACAGATGAAGTGGATATGGGCGTCGATGCCGCCGGCGGTGAGAATCTTGCCCTCGCCCGCGATCACCTCAGTGCCCGGGCCAATGATGATGTCGACCCCCGGCTGGGTATCTGGGTTGCCGGCCTTGCCGATCGCCGCGATGCGCCCGGCCTGCAGGCCTACGTCGGCCTTGACGATGCCCCACCAGTCGAGAATCAAGGCATTGGTGATGACCGTATCCATCACCGAGCCATCGGCACGCTGGCTCTGCCCCATACCGTCGCGGATCACCTTGCCGCCGCCGAACTTGACCTCATCACCATAGGAGGCCGCATCCCGCTCGACCTCGATCCACAGCTCGGTGTCACCGAGGCGAACGCGATCACCGACGGTCGGGCCATACATATCGGCATAGGCCTGGCGGCTGATCTTGCTAGGCGTGGTATCGCTCATGACGACTCTCCTTGATCGGCATCGTCGGATGACGGGGTTCGCGCATCGGCGGGCGCGTTAGAGAGCGCACCCATCACTTGCTGGCGAAAGCCATAGACAATGCGGCTGCCGGTGAAGGGAATCAGCGTCACCTCACGC
Organism: Onishia taeanensis; assembly: GCF_900100755.1. Classification (GTDB taxonomy): domain Bacteria; phylum Pseudomonadota; class Gammaproteobacteria; order Pseudomonadales; family Halomonadaceae; genus Onishia; species Onishia taeanensis. Next base: position 61,503 of record NZ_FNCI01000016.1, on the reverse strand, counting down.
TTCTGCCCCGGCTCGAAGCGGATCGCCGTGCCCGCGGCCACGTCCAGGCGATGGCCACGGGTCGCCGCGCGGTCGAAATCAAGCGCCGGGTTGGCCTCGAAGAAGTGGTAGTGGGAGCCGATCTGAATCGGCCGATCACCGGTATTAGCGACCGTCACGCTGATCCGCTCAAGCCCTTCACAGAGCGCGATCTCGTCGTCCTTCAATTGATACTCACCGGGAATCATGGGGATCTCCCTTTCATGATTAGCTGTTATCCCTTTGACGCAAAACTGTGCGAACGAAGGCCAGGCAAGGCGGCGAGCGGCGAAAAAGCGGATCGGACTCGCGCCCGAGTTTACTTTAGTAAATGAGCATTTTTCGTTGCGACGCCAACACAGCCTGGGCGAGTGCAGCCAGTTTTAGACGATGGGGTTGTGAACGGTGACCAGCTTGGTCCCATCCGGGAAGGTCGCCTCGACCTGCACCTCGTCGACCATCTCGGCCACCCCCTCCATGACGTCATCGCGGGTCAGGATCTCGCGCCCGGCACTCATCATCTCGGCCACGCTGCGCCCGTCCCGGGCCCCCTCCATGATCTCGGCACTGATCAGCGCCACCGCTTCGGGGTAATTAAGCTTGAGGCCGCGGTCACGTCGGCGCTCGGCAAGCAAGGCCGCCGTGAACAGCAGCAGCTTGTCCTTGTCTCTCGGGGTCAGTTCCATCGCGATAGCTCCCAAATCATGTTGTTTCTCTTCTGCGCCCAGGCTGTCGCTTCCGAGCTGGATGAACGACGCAACCCGCCTGGAAGATGGAAGCCTGAAGTCCCAATGGCCGGATGACGACCTCTTCCAGCTTCTGGCTTCAAGCTTCAGGCTGCTGTCATGTCATCCAGATGCGCGGTACACAGGCCTCACGACCGAGCAGCAGCGGCCGTAACTGCGCCCAGGCCGCCTGACAAATCGCCCAGGCTTCATTGCGTTCATCGCCCAGATAGCGCAGCAGCAAGACGCCCTGACGCACTGTCACTGCCCAGCGGGGAGAGGAAGGCACCACCTCGCGCAAGACGTCCACGGCAGCAGGCTCGTCATCGAGGCCTACCGCCCACAGCGTGGCTTGCACGCTGGCGCCGCCCTGCCCCCAACGCCCAGAAAAGCGCGTGTGCGTCGGGTCGAGAAGCTGACGCTCATGCCACAGCGGGCGACCGTCGCGGGTCAGGGCAAAACGCTGCTCCAGATGCCCGGAAACGAACGGCAGCTCACCGGCCGGACGACCTAGCGCCAGCACCTCCCAGCCCAGGCAGCGCGCCTCTTTTTCCAGCGCAATCTCGGTACTCTGCACGCCACGGGAGCCATCGAAGGCGATGGTCTCCTGTGGCAGCCACTCGAGTTCACCGCCGGCCGCTACCGAGAGGCTGGTGTGCTGCGTCCAGGCCACCCCGTGGCTGTCGGCCCGGTAGAGCTTGTTGGCGGCCGGCGTGGTGACCAGGGCCCGGGCACCCTGACCGACCTGAACGCCGATCGAGAGCGCATCGCCGCTGACCAGCCCACCGGGCGGATGCAGCAGATAGACATGACAGCTCCCGGCCTCCCCACCGGCATCGCGCGGCTCGGGGTAGAAGGGGCGCTGAACCCGCAGCGGGCCCTGGTGGCGGGCACGGGTCAAGCGGGTCACAGGACCGGCCGGCTCATCGCGACGGGTAAAGCCAAGGTCGATGGATGCCGCCCAGCGGCGCTCGCCATCGAAGCGGTGGCCGCTGGCCAAGGGGCAAGCCTTCTGGGGGGAAAGGGGCTCGAAGACAGTCATACGGTGAGGTGTTGCTTGATCAGGTCATCGGAAAGCTCGCCGATGCCACCGCTAGCCACCGGGCGGCCGCGATCGAGGATCGTGAAGCGGTCGGCGTACTTGCGGGCAAAAGGCAGCTTCTGTTCGACCAGCAGCACGGTCAGGCCATCCTCTCGGATCAGCCGGCGAATCACCTCGCCAATCTGGGCGACGATGTTGGGCTGGATGCCCTCCCCCGGCTCGTCGAGAATCAAGAGTCGCGGCTCGATGACCAGCGCACGGCCAATCGCCAGCTGCTGCTGCTGCCCGCCGGACAGGTCGCCACCGCGGCGATGGCGCATCTCCTCGAGCACCGGAAACAGCTCGAAGACTCGGTCAGGAATGCGCCGACTCCCGTCCCTGCGCGCGGCAAGCCCGGTGCGCAGGTTTTCCTCGACGCTGAGCAGCGGAAAGATCTGGCGCCCCTGAGGCACATAGCCGATGCCGAGCCGGGAGCGCTCCTCGAGGCGCTTCCTGGTCAGATCCACCTCGCCGTCAAAGCGCAGGCTGCCGCTCTTGATCGGCACTTCGCCCATCACGCACTTGAGCAGGGTCGTCTTGCCCACGCCGTTGCGCCCCATCACGCAGGTGCATTCACCCTTGGGCACCTCGAGATCAAGGTCCCACAGGGTGTGGCTCTCGCCATAGAACTGGTTGAGCTTGTCGATCGCGAGCATCAGGCCTCCTCCTCTGCGCCCAGGTAGACTTCGATGACCTTGGGGTCATTCGAGACCTGATCCATCGTGCCCTCGGCCAGCACGCTGCCCTGGTGAAGCACCGTGACCTGACGAGCGATCGAGCGCACGAAGCCCATGTCATGCTCGACCACCACCACCGACTGCTTGCCAGCTAGGCTAGTGAGCAGCTCGGCGGTACGCTCCATTTCCTGCTCGGTCATACCGGCCACCGGCTCGTCGACCAGTAGCAACCTTGGGCGCTGCATCAGCAGCATGCCGATCTCCAGCCACTGCTTCTGGCCATGGGAAAGGATCCCCGCCTGGCGGCCGCAAAGCGACTCGAGGCCAATGGTCTCGAGCACCTCATCGATGCGGCTGCGCTGCTCGCCGGATAGCCTGGCCGTAAGGGTCGGCAGCACGCGCTTGTCGGCCGCCATGGCAAGTTCCAGATTATCGAAGACGCTAAGCGCCTCGAACACCGTGGGTTTCTGGAACTTGCGGCCGATGCCCAGCGAGGCGATCTCGGGCTCATTCTTGGTCAGCAGGTTATGGCGGCTGCCAAACCACACCTGCCCGCTGTCGGGGCGCGTCTTGCCGGTGATGATATCCATCATCGTCGTCTTGCCGGCGCCGTTGGGGCCGATGATGCAGCGCAGTTCACCGTCGTTGATGGTCAGGTTGAGATTGTTGATGGCCTTGAAGCCATCGAAGCTCACATTGACGTCTTCCAGGTAGAGAATCGGACCGTGGCGGACGTCCACGGGGGACGACGCCGGCACCAGGAAGTCGAACACCCGATCGCGATCGGCCAGGGCGTCGAGCAGGCTCATGGCGTTGCCTCCTTGAGTTGCGTATCGCTATCCGCCTTGCGACGACGGGTCATCAGCCCGGCGATGCCCTTGGGCAGCAGCACCGTGACCACCACGAAGAGCCCACCGAGGGCGAACAGCCAGGCATCGGGCATCACGCCGGTGAAGACCGTCTTGGCATAGTTGACCAGAATGGCGCCGATCACCGCACCGTAGAGGGTACCGCGCCCGCCCAGGGCCACCCACACCACCACCTCGATCGAGAACAGCGGTGAGAACTCGCTGGGATTGATGATCCCCACCTGGGGCACATAGAGGGAACCGGCGACACCCGCGAGCATGGCCGAGACCACGAACACGCATAGCTGTACCCGCTCGACGCGATAGCCCAGGAAGCGTACCCGCGCCTCGGCATCACGGGAGGCGATGCATACCCGGCCAAGCTTGCTGCCCACGATGCCGCGACACACCACATAGCCCAGCGCCAGCGCCACCCCGGAGGCCAGGAAGAGCCCTAACCGGGTGGCATCGCTTCGCAGATCGAAGCCCAACAGTTCACGGAAGTCGGTCAGGCCGTTGTTGCCGCCAAAGCCCATCTCGTTGCGGAAGAAGGCCAGCATCAGGGCGAAGGTCAGCGCCTGGGTGATGATCGACAGATAGACCCCGGTAACTCGGGAGCGGAAGGCCAGGAAGCCGAACAGCAGCGCCAGCAGGCCCGGCGCCAGCATCACCATCAGGAAGGCGAACCAGGCCATGTCGAAGCCGTGCCAGAACCACGGCAGGCTGTCCCAGTTGAGAAAGACCATGAAGTCCGGCAGCACCGGATCGCCATAGACACCGCGATCGCCGATCTGGCGCATCAGGTACATGCCCATGGCATAGCCGCCCAGGGCGAAAAAGGCCCCATGCCCCAGGCTCAGGATGCCCAGATAGCCCCAGACCAGATCCACCGCTACCGCCAGCAGCGCATAGCACAGATACTTGCCGAGCAGGGTCACGGTATAGCTCGAGACATGCAGCGGATGCCCGGCAGGCAAGGCCAAGTGCAGCACCGTGACCACCGCCAGCGCCAGGGCAAGCACGGCGAGAAATATGCGCGTCGAGCGTTCGCTAAAGGGCCGCGTCAGCCACAGGTGGGAAAGCGGCGAGCTTGAAGACGGCGTACTTGAAAGAGACATCGAATCAGCCCTCCGCCGCCCGGCCTTTCTGCGGGAAGAGTCCGCGAGGCCGTTTCTGAATGAATAGGATGATGAATACCAGCACGATGATCTTGGCCAGCACCGCGCCCGCCCATGGCTCCAGCACCTGGTTGATGACCCCAAGCGACATGCCCGCCACCAGGGTGCCCCAGAGGTTACCCACGCCGCCGAACACCACCACCATGAACGAATCGATGATATAGCTCTGGCCGAGGTTGGGGCCGACGTTGGTCAACTGGGCAAGAGCCACACCGGCAAGCCCGGCCACCCCTGCCCCGAGGCCGAAGGTCAGCATATCGACGCGGGTCGCGCGGATACCCATGGACCGCGCCATGGCGCGATTCTGGGTGACCGCCCGCACCTCGAGGCCGAGTCTAGTGCGACGCATGACCAGCATCAGTGCCGCAAAGACCAGCAGCGCGAAGCCGAGCACATAGAGGCGATTGAGGGTCAGCGACAGCGCATCGTTGATGACCAGTGAGCCGCTCATCCACTCCGGGGTTATCACCGTGCGGTTGAGGGGCGACACCAGGGTGCGCACCAGTTGCTGGAGGATCAGGCTGACACCGAAGGTGGCAAGCAACGTCTCGAGCGGACGCCCCTTGAGGAATTGGATCACGCAGCGCTCGATGGCGACTCCCGCCAAGCCTGCGACCAGGAAACCGGCCGGGATCGACAGGATAACGGCAAGGCCCGGCTGACCCGGCAGCAGCTGCTGCATTCCCCAGGAGGTATAGGCGCCGAGCATGATCAGCTCACCGTGGGCCATGTTGATCACGCCCATCACGCCAAAGGTAATCGCTAGGCCGATCGCCGCCAGCACCAGCACCGAGCCGAGGCTCAGGCCGAAGTACAGCGTCTCAAAGCCACGATTGATCTTGAGGGTCTGCTCGATGCCGTCCAGTGCCTTCTTGGCCTGGGCGGCAAGGGCGGGATCGTCACTGGCAGCGGCTCCGTTGAGGGCGGCTCGCGCCTCGGGATGCAGGCTGCCGCTCAGGGTCTCGATAGCCTGGGCGTCGCCCTGCTCGAGCCGATAAATGGCCAGCGCCTCGGTCAGCCGCTCCTGCACTGCCTCACTAGGCTCCTGGTCCCGCACCGCCTCGAGCGGCGCCACCATGCCCGCATCGACCTGACCGAGCAGGTCGTTGGCCGCCTGCAGGCGAGCGTCAGGGTTATCGACATAGAGATCGAGCACCGCCAGGGTGCTGCGCAGCTGGCCACGTAGGGCGTTATTGATGCCGATACGGTCCAGCTCGCGTCGGGACATCTCGCCGAGCGGCTCACCGCTCAAGGCATCTTCCACCGGCCAGTTCCGGCCGCGATTGGCCAACACCACCACGAACTGACCGGTCTGCTTGTTCTGTTGCAGCTTGCCGTCGTTGAGGGCTTCAAGCCAGGCACGGCTGCGGGAATCACCGCTGGCAACGATAGCGTCAATGGCATCGCTCTTGGCGGCATAGGAGGCACTGGCAAGTGCTTCGAGCAACGGCTTGCCGGGGTCATCCTGCTGCGCCTGTGCGCTACCTAGCAGTGCAAGCATCAGGGCACACAGCAGCAGCCACAGCGTGAGGCATCGGGTGATCCTCATGGGCATGTCCTTTGGAATCGCAATGAAAAACGCGACGGAAAGTCGCTATATGAAGCCGCGATGCAACCTCTCTGGAAACGTGCGCGGCAGGCCAGGTCCGAAATCAAGCCGTCGAACCTGGTCTGTTCGAGGCTTATTGCGCCTCGACGCCGCCGCCGCAGCTAGCCTCGACCACGTTGTAGTTGCCACACTCCATGGGCTTGCGCCAGTCGCTGATCAGATCGCGGGAGCCTTCCAGATAGTCCGACCAGGCATCGCCTGCCACCGTCGACGGCGTTTCCCAAACTACCGAGAACTGGCCGTTATCCTGAATCTCGCCGATCAGGACCGGCTTGGTGATGTGGTGATTGGGCATCATCGCCGCGTAACCGCCGGTCAGGTTGGGCACGGTCACGCCGATGATGGCGTCCTTGACCGCATCCACGTCTGGGGTACCCGCCTTGCGCACGGCCTCGAGCCACATGTTGAAGCCGATGTAATGCGCTTCCATGGGATCATTGGTGACGGACATCTCATCACCGGTATAGTCGATCCAAGCATCGATGAAGTCGTAGTTGGCATCGTTATCGACGCTCATGAAGTAGTTCCAGGCGGCCAGATGGCCCACCAGCGGCGCGGTATCAATGCCCGACAGCTCCTGCTCACCCACCGAGAAGGCCACTACCGGAATATCGGCGGCATCGATGCCTTGGTTGCCGAGCTCACGATAGAACGGCACGTTGGCGTCGCCATTGATGGTCGAGACCACCGCCGTCTTCTTGCCTTCGCTGCCGAAACGCTTGATATCGGAGACGATGTTCTGCCAGTCCGAATGCCCGAACGGCGTGTAGTTGATCATGATGTCTTCGTCGGCAACGCCATGGTCCTTCAGGTAGGCCTCGAGGATCTTGTTGGTGGTGCGCGGATAGACATAGTCGGTTCCGGCCAGCACCCAGCGCTCCACGCCGACGTTGTTCATCAGATAGTTCACCGCAGGAATAGCCTGCTGGTTGGGCGCCGCCCCGGTATAGAAGACGTTCTCGGAAGACTCCTCGCCCTCGTACTGCACCGGATAGAAAAGCAGGCCATTGAGCTCCTCGACCACCGGCAGGACCGACTTGCGAGACACTGAGGTCCAGTTGCCGAAGATCACATCGACCTTTTCCTGCGCCAGCAGCTCACGTGCCTTCTCGGCGAACAGCGGCCAGTTGGAGGCCGGGTCCACTACCACCGGCTCGAGCTGACGCCCCAGCAGGCCACCCGCCTCGTTCTGCTGCTCGATCAGCATCAGCATGGTGTCCTTGAGCGTGGACTCACTGATCGCCATGGTGCCGGAGAGTGAGTGCAGGATGCCGACCTTGATCGGGTCTTCTTGTGCCTGTGCCGGCAGAGCCACGCCCATAGACAGCAGGGCTGCCGCCAGCCAACGATAGGTAGGGGTCAAAGTGTTCACATGGATCTCCTTGCTTGTGTCTTGTTATTGAAGGCTGTTTTTGAAAGTTGTTATTCGGCAATATCCAGCGACGCTGCAGACCGCTCATCGACCTGCCCAATCACATCGCAAGGGCCATGCCAACACATCAGCAATTCCCAATAATCATTGAAAATCATTGTGTTAGAGAAAACTAAACAACCTTCACTGCTCCCACGCCGACGCTCTCACCCGCTTCCTCACCCATTGCCTGCCCCTTTTTGGTCACCTCGATCCTGTCGATGCACCTAAAAGGTGCGGTTGTATACACTCAAAAATACAAAGAGCTTCCAGCAGCCGCCTGATGCATCAATATGATCAACCCGCCATAAAAAAGGGCACCGGCCAGTTGGCCGATGCCCCAAAAAGGTGATGCGTTTTTGCGATAAGACGTATCGGAGAAAAATACCAGCGTCAGTCCGACTGCGCGTCACCCGCCTTCATGCGACGGCGCAATACCGGGCCGACGATGTAGGGAAGGATCAACCCCAGACCCGCCACGACCCACAGACCGATGGCCAGGCCGCTATCCCACAGCACCATCCAGTCACCGTCGGAGATCTCGAGCGCATGGCGCAGGTTCTTCTCCATTTCTGGCCCCAACAGCAGGCCAAGAATGATCGGCACCAGCGGTATTTCCAGCTTGCGCAACACATAGCCGAAGACACCGAAGGCCACCATGAAGTAGAGGTCGAAGGTGGTGTTGCTGATTGAGTAGATGCCCACGAAGGCGACCATGGTCACGATCGGCAGCAGATACATCGGAGGAACCGACAGCAGCTTCACGAAGATGCCGACCAGCGGAATATTCAGCAGCAGCAGCAGGAAGTTGCCGATCAGCAGCGCGGCAATCACGCCCCAGACGATGTCCGCGTTCTGGGTGAACATCAGCGGACCGGGGGTGATGTTGAGCGAAATCAGCAGCGCCAGCAGCACGGCGGTAGTACCGCTACCCGGCACGCCAAGCGTCAGCATCGGCACCAGGGCACCACTGGAAGCGCCATTGTTGCCGGCCTCGGGGGCCGCCACGCCGCGCGGGTCGCCCTCGCCGAAACGGCCCTTGCTGCCCAGCACGCGCTTTTCCAGGGTATAACTGATGAAGCTGCCAAGCGATGCGCCGGCACCCGGCAACACCCCGGCGACGAACCCAAGCACCCCGCCACGCAGGCTGGTGGGCAGAATGTCGCGGATGTCCTTCCAGCTAAGCGACAGCTTGTTGACGGCGATCTTCTCCTTGCCGCCGCCAGCCCGGTCCTCGATGAAGAACATCAGTTCAGAGATCGCGAACAGGCCAACGATGGCGATGATGAAGTCGACGCCTTCGTAAAGCTCCAGCACATTGAAGGTATAACGCTGCGTGCCGGTGGAATCGATACCCACCGTCGCAATCATCAAGCCAATGCAGGCCGCGACGACAGTCTTCATTGGGTTCTTGCCGGTGATACCGCCGAGGGTGGCGAAGGCCAGCATGAACAGCGCAAAGTACTCGGCCGGACCGAAGGTCAGAGCGAAATCCGCCAGCAGCGGCGCCAGCAGGATCAGCCCCACGGTGGCCACCAGGCTGCCGATGAAGGACGCCACCGCCGAGATGGCCAGCGCCTCGGCCGCCTTGCCTTTCATGGCCATCGGGTAGCCATCCAGGCAGGTCATCATCGCTGGCTCATCGCCGGGAATATTCAACAGAATCGAGGAGATACGCCCGCCATACATGGCACCGGCGTAGACCGAGGTCAGCATGATCATGGCGGTTTCCGGGGCCAGCCCCAGCGTAAACGCCAGCGGAATCAGTATCGCCACGCCATTGGCCGGACCGAGACCCGGCAGCGCGCCGATCAGGGTGCCCAGGAAGGCCCCCATTAGCGCGAACATCAGGTTATGCGGTTGCAGCGCTACGCCGAAACCGTCGACCAGGAAGCCCAACGTTTCCATCAGTTTGCCTCCAGGAAATCGAGCAAGCCCAGCGGCAGCGCCAGGTCGAGTGCAAAGTTGAAGATCAGGAACACCACCACGCCGGCAATGCCTCCGGTCAGGTAGGCCTTAACCGGGGGCGCGCCCATGCGCCAGCACAGGGTGCCGACCGCCAGCAGAGTGCTGGGGATGAAGCCCAGCGGCTGCAGCAACATGGCGTAGAGCACCAGCACGACGACCGCGATCACCAGTTCAACACCGGTACGGCTCCATGGCCAAGCGTTGTCCGGGTCAGGGCGCACGATCATGTACAGGCTGGAAAGGGTCAGCACCACGGCGAGCAGATAGGGAAAGGTCTCGGGGCCAACAGCCTCGGCCCCGCCTCCGAACGGTTCTGGGAACTGGGTAGCGCCCCAGCCGTACGCGACGGCCAGGACGATCATCAGGACCCCGAAGATGCGGTCGTTGAAAGTCATTACTTGATCAGCCCGATATCTTTGGACAGGTCTTCGATTGACTGGATCTGAGAGTGCACGAAGTTCTCGAACTTATCGGCACTCATGTGGAAGGGCATCAGACCGTTCTGGGTCATGACCTGCTTCCATTCCTCGCTTTCATAGACGGTGTCCATGGCGTCGAGCCAGTACTGCTTGGCGTCATCGGAAATATCTGCCGGCATATAGAAGCCGCGCCAGTTGGGGCCGATGGCATCGATACCCTGCTCACGCGCAGTAGGAATATCGCTGAACTTGCCCGGCAGGCGTTCCTCGGACAGCACCGCCAGCACGCGCAGATCGCCGGATTCCATGAAGCCCTGAGCCTCGGTGATGTCACCGGTGAAGGCGTCCACGTGACCGCCGACCACCTGGGTCATGGCCTCACCGCCGTTGTTATAAGACAGGTAGGGAATGCGCGGCAGGTTCTCGATACCGGCCTTCTGGGCGGCAATCAACACCTTCAGGTGGTCCCAACCGCCCTTGGCGCTGCCACCCGCGAACTTGACGCTGCGCGGATCTTCCCTGACGGCATCCATCAGCTCGGGCAAGTCGTCATACTCGGAGTCTTCGGCCACGGCGATGACGCCATAGTCGGCACCCAGCGCCCCGATCCAGTTGACCATGTCGGCATTCATGCCCGGAAACTGGCCCTGAGCCAAGCGCGTGGTGGTAGCGGTAGACGCGGCCACCAGCAGTTGGTCATCACCGGCCCGCTTGCTGACGGTATGGGCGAAGGCCACACCACCACCTGCGCCGGCCATGTTGATGGTCTGCACGCTGCGTGGCACCAGATCGAGATCTTCAAGCACCTTGCCGACACTGCGGCAGGTGAAGTCCCAGCCGCCGCCCGGGTCGGCCGGCGCCAGACACTCGACCTTGCCTTCCGGCTCGTAGGCCTGAGTCACGGTAGCGCTCAGGGTCAGCGCCGCTGCGGTCATCAGCGTCAGGGGGGTCTTCATCGACAGATGTTTCTGGAAGATGCGTTTCATCGACATTGTTATTAGCCTCGCTGGGTTATCCGGCCCGCAACGCGGGCATGCTGGATACCGTGGATGGTAATGCGTTGGCGTGCGCCTGCATCAACTCTTGTTAGAAGCGACTCTGCACAGAGCCACCACTCTCGGCCTGTTGCAATCAGGACTTGTCGGAAGCTGCCACCAACCTTACAATTCTGTAAGGCAGAACAACGTTCCTTGGAATGGAAAGTTAGGCGTCCCGACCTGGTGCGTCAACGCTCTCACGCCCAAACGCGACCAAAGTTGCATAGGCGCGACCAGTACCCGCGAGGCACAAACAGACATGTCAGAACAACGCGTAGAGGCCGTGGAACGGGCCCTCAAGATCCTCGAAGTCTTCGATACGCCACAAGAAGCGTTCACGCTGGCCGAACTGGCCGAGGCCACCGGCTTCTACAAGAGCACCCTACTTCGCCTGCTGGCCTCCCTCGAGCGCTTTGGCTATGTGACGCGTGGTGCAGACGGTCGCTTCTCGCTGGGGTCGACGCCCTTGCGGCTGGGCAGGCGTCACCGCCCCGGTCGCGGACTGGCCGCCCGCGTCCAGCCAGTGCTGGATCGACTCTGCCAGGAGAGCGGCGAGACCGCCGCCTTGCTCGAGGTCGCCGAAGGCATGGTCAATTGCCGCCTGGCTAGCCTGCCGAATACCAGCCTGCGCCATGAGCTGCACCCCGGTGACCACTGGACGACCGACACCACCGACACGCCGGCCCAATCACTGAGCGGCGGGTTCATGCTGTGTACAGCCCTTAGCGAGGCCGTTGCAGGCGCGACCAACTTGTGGCTGTCACTGTCCGGCCCCGGTGGCCGTCTCAAAAGCGCACAGGCTGAGGCGCTGCTCGAGTCGGCAAGGCGCGAGCTCGCCTCGAGCAGCGAACACAGTGAAGGAGCCAGTTCATGAAGCTGCTGTTGGTCGAGGACGACCCACTGCTCGCCGAGACCCTGAGTGATGCTATGCATCTCGAGCAGTTCACAGTCACCACGCTGGATGACGGCGATCAGGCACTGGCCCTGCTATCTCAGCCCGGCCACGGGACCGACCTGGTGCTGCTCGACTTGAATCTGCCCGGCGCCAGCGGTCTTGAGGTGCTAGCCGCGCTGCGACGCCACGACAGCGACACCCCGGTGCTGATCATCACCGCACGAGGCGCCATAGAGGACCGGGTGCGCGGCCTGGACCTGGGCGCTGATGACTACCTCGCCAAGCCCTTTGTCCTAGACGAGCTGGAGGCCAGGGTCCGCGCCCTGCTTCGCCGTCGGGGGCGACACCAGGCCCTGCGAGTCGGCGGGCTCAGCTTCGACCCCGAGGCTCAGCGCTTCAGCCTCGACGATGAGGTGCTTGCTCTGCCCCCGCGTGAGCAGCGGCTGCTGGCCTGCCTGATGCGCCATGCCGGCGCGCCCGTAGACAAGGCCCGCCTCGCCGAAGACGCCTTCGCCGGGGAGGCCATGGGCGACAATGCCATCGAGGTCTATATCCATCGCCTGCGGCAACGCCTGAAAGACAGCGATGTGAACCTGCGCACGGTGCGCGGCCTGGGCTACCTGCTGGAGGCGCCATGAGGCGACCGACCAGCCTCTACCGCAGGCTGCTGAGCTGGCTTTTGCTGCCGCTGCTGGGCCTGGGTGCCCTGATGCTGGTGCAGGCCTATCTGGATGCACGCCATACCGCCGACCGTGCCTTCGACCGCCTGCTCGAAGCCGCCACGCTTGCGATCGCCGACCGCGTGCAATGGCAAGACGATCAGCTGTGGCTCGACCTACCACCGGCCGCGCTTGAAATGCTGGCCACCGATGCCGAAGAACGCGTCTTCTATGCGCTCTACGATGGTGAGGGCAACTTCATCACCGGCAATGCTCGACTGCCTAGCGATGAGCGCCTCGACCAAGGGCATGGGAGCCTTCAAGACGCGCTTCAGGGCGTGCCTCAGGATGGCACTCGTGGCGACACGCTGCTCTACCGCGACATCACATGGCACGCGCTTTCCCTGCGTCAGGGTACCCGCCGCAGCCGACTGGAGGACTGGAGCCTCCAGGAGCATTTCGAGGTCCGCGTCGCCCATACGCGTGAAGGCCGTGAGGCTCTCACTCTCCGCCTGCTACGCGGTAATCTGGCCTATATCGGCGCCATGGCGGCCCTGGCCATCGCCGCCCTACTGGTAGCGATTCGCTCTGCCCTCGCCCCGCTGACGCGGCTGCGCAACGCCATCCGCAGCCGTGACCCACGCACCCTCGCCCCCCTGGAAATCCCCTTGCCGCGGGAGCTCGCCGAGCTGCGCGAGACCGTCAACGACCTCTTGGCAAGAATGCGTCGGGTGCGCGCCAATCAGGAACGCTTTATCGGCGACGCCTCGCATCAGCTGCGAACGCCGCTGGCCGGGCTATCGACTCGCGCCGAACTGGCATTGCGCCAGGATGACCCCGCCGCCTGGCGCAGCGCTCTCAAAGCCATGCAGGCCACCAGCGCCAGCACCGCACGCCTCGCTGGCCAGTTGCTGTCACTGACCCGCCTCGACAACCCCGAGGCCACGCCGGACCTTGCCCCGCTGGACCTCAATGCGCTGGCAAGGCATGCCACGCGCGAGGCCTGGACGAGCTGCCATCGGGATGGCATCGACCTTGGCGTCGAAGCCGAGGAGACGCCGCTGATGATCGATGGCGTGGCCTGGCAGCTGGAGGAGGCTCTGAACAATTTGATAGACAATGCCCGGCGCTACGGCGCCCGGCGCATCACGGTGCGGGTCACCGATGACCCACCGACCCTGGCCGTCGAGGATGACGGCCCCGGCATTGCCAAGGATCAGCGCCTATTGGTGCTGCGCCCCTTCTACCGAGGCCGTGATGGCGGCGAAGGCTCTGGGCTTGGCCTCGCCATCGTCGATGGCATCGCCCGAGGCCACAAGGCGCGCCTGACCCTGGAGCCGACGGTAGGCGACACGGGGCTGAGGGTGGCCATCCATTTTACGGGAGATCGCCAATGAATCTGTCGACCCGATTGCCGGGAACAGGCGCGAGACGCCCTGCCCTGACGCTGATGAAATCGACCCTGCTGACGCGTGGCCTGCTAATAATTAGCCTGATGATATCGGGGCCGCTATTGGGGGCCACGCCTTTCCCGGACGAGGAAACGCTGCACTTTCCCGCGACGACCTCACCGGCCCAACCTCTCGAGCGACTGACGGTTCACGGCGCATTGGATATCCCCCAGATCCGACCGCTGCTCGAAGACTTTCACCAGCGCTACCCTTTCATTGCCCTGACATATCGCAACCTGACCACCCTCGAGCTCAACCACCGCTTCCTAGCGACTCAAGCGCCCAGCGCCGATGTGCTGATTTCCTCGGCCATGCCCTGGCAGTACCGACTCGCCAACGACGGATATGCTCAACCGCTGACCGGCGCCCGCGCCGATGCCTGGCCGGACTGGGCTCGCTGGCGACATGAGCTGTTTGCGGTGACCTTCGAGCCCATTGTGATGGTCTACCGGCGCGAGCTAGCCGAGCGCTTCGGCGCGCCGCAAAGTCATGCCGACCTGCTTGACCTGCTGGAAGAACACAGCGATGCGCTACGCGGGCGGGTGGTGACCTATGACCCGGAAAAGAGCGGAGCCGGCTACAGCTACGCCGTCGAGGAAGCACGACTATCGCCCCGCTACTGGGAACTGGTCGCGGCACTGGGCGCCACCCGTGCAGTGCTTGAAGAGACCACCGGCGCCATGCTCACCGGCCTCGAGGAAGGAAAATACTGGCTGGGTTATAACCTGCTGGGCAGCTATGCCGAGAATGTCGTGGCCGGCAACCCCGAGCTAGAGATGGTGGTGCCGAAGGACTATGCGCTGGTTACCCAACGCTTGGCATTGATTCCAAAGCGGGCACAGCACCCGGCCGCGGCGCAGCGTTTCCTCGATTACCTGATCAGCGAGCAGGGACAGCGCGTCATCGCCGAACGCACGAAGCTGGGAGCCGTCCACCCAGCTCTCCAGGGGCCGGGTACCGCCAATGCGTTGAGGGCACGCCTTGGCAATGCCTTACGCCCCATCCGCCTGAGCCCCGCCCTGCTGGCAACGCTGGATGATCTAAAACGACGGGCGCTGCTGGCCCGCTGGCAGCGCGAGTTTCGTCGCTGGCAGGTGACGGATGAAGCGTCTTCTCCTCGCGCCGAAGACGCCGGATCGCCGCCTAATAAGCGTGCCCCAGACGCCAGAGCTGATGACGAGGCTAACGCAGCACGTCCAAACGCACCTTGACGGCACCGTCTCGCAGCATGCCTAGCCGACGCGCCGCCCGCTTGGAAAGATCGACGATCCGCCCCCGCACGAAGGGGCCGCGGTCGTTGATGCGCACCGTCACTTCCCGCCCATCATCGAGACGCGTAACCCGCACCTTGGTGCCGAATGCCAGGGTGCGATGGGCAGCCGTCAGGGCCTGCTGGTCGAAGCGCTCTCCGCTGGCGGTGCTACGCCCGTGATAGCGATCCGCATAATAGGACGCCATACCGACCTCGCTGCCGACAACGCCAGCACCAAGACTGCCTCCTGACGCCTCATCGCGAGTTCCCTGGCCGGCACAACCGGCCAACAGCAAGACCAGCAGCGCCAGGGCGCCATAAGAAACAAAGGGCAGAGAATCGGCATTGCCGAGGGGCTTGGAAGAAAGGTGAAGCATAGAGGTAATCCGATCGTGGCTGAGGCTCACCAAGATACGGCGCCACCGCTACGAATCAAACGTCGGCAGGAAGCGACATTCGCCTTCTCAGGCCTCAGGCACTGTCAGATGCCTTGATGGGCGTTGCGTGCTTGCCCTCCTCCCAACCACGGCTGGCCGACTGTTCACCGTCGAACCAGGCGAGTGTCTGATGCAGGCGCACCACGCTACCCACCACGATCAGCGTGGGCGGCTTGATGGTATCGCCATGGAAGGCGTCAGGCAGGTGGGCCAGGCTTCCAACATGCACGCGCTGACGCGCTGTCGTGCCCTGTTCGATGAGCGCCAGCGGTGTCTCGGCGTCAAGGCCATGGGCCATGAGTGCCTCACGGATGATATCGAGGCTGCCAAGGCCCATGTAGAACACCAGGGTCTGGCCAGAATGAGCGAGCGTCGCCCAATCCAGGTCGCAGCTGCCGTTCTTGAGGTGGCCGGTAACGAAACGCACCGACTGAGCATGGTCGCGATGGGTCAGCGGAATGCCGCCGTAGGCCGCACAGCCAGACGCTGCAGTGATACCGGGAATCACCTCGAAAGCGATGCCTGCCGCTGCCAGGGTCTCGAGCTCTTCGCCACCACGACCGAAAATGAAGGGATCGCCGCCCTTGAGCCGCACTACCCGCTTGCCCTCACGAGCCCAGTCCACCAGCGCCTGGTTGATGCCTTCTTGAGGCAAGCTGTGCTGCGAGCGCGCCTTGCCCACATAGAGGCGACGCGCCCGGGAATTGGCCATGGCCAGGATTTCTTCGCTGACCAGGCGATCGTGCAGAATCACTTCCGCCGCCTGCAGCCGCTTGAGTGCCTTGAGTGTCAGCAGCTCCGGGTCGCCAGGCCCCGCCCCTACCAGCGCCACCTGGCCACGGGGAAAATCGCGCAGCCGAGCAAGCGATGCGTCATCTCCGCACTGGGGAAGCGATGTGGGATGCAGGTCGGAGGTCATGGCAGGCGTCTCGAATCGATGAACCGTTTATTCCATTTTACGCAGAAAGATAAAATTCTTATAGCCAAATTTAAGGTTTTAGCCGGCGAATCGCCAGTAATCTCTGCTTAGAAGCTTATAACCCTAGCCCCCTATCCGCCGCTCTAACGTCGGCGAAACCTGACGATCCCATGGGCCTATCTCAGCTCAGCGCCTTGGTCAGCGCCTGCTCCCAGCGAGCATCGCGCTCACCGCAAACGATAAAGTAAGGGTTGAGCACGCTATCCTGCTGATTGCAGCGCAGTGGCGTCAGGCTGTAAGCATTCAGCACTGAACCACCGGCGGCGACCACAACCGCCTGAGCCGCGGCGGTATCCCATTCACAGGTCGGCGCCAGACGCGGGTATAGATCCGCGGCTCCCTCGGCGACCAAACACAGTTTCAGCGAACTCCCCATAGAGACTCGCTCGTTGGCAGGCAAGTCAGCGCAGAAGGCCTCGAATTCCGCCGCGCCATGAGAGCGGCTGCCGACCACCTTCCAGGGCTCAACCGCTGCATCCGGCAATGTGCGTACCTGGATCGACTCAACGCCAGCATCGGCCTGCTTCCAGGCGCCCTCGCCCACCTGGCCCCACCAGGTGGTTCCGTGCTCGCCAAGCACGGGGGCATGCACGATACCGAACACTGGCTCACCGCCCTCGATCAAGGCCACGTTGAGGGTGAACTCACCGTTTTTCTTGATGAACTCCTTGGTGCCATCCAGCGGGTCGATAAGCCAATAGCGTGACCAGGTCTGGCGCGTGTCGAAGGGAATCTCTCCCGACTCCTCGGACAGAATCGGCACCTGAGGGGTCACCGTTTCGAGCAGCGCCACCAAGGCATGGTGCGACGCCATGTCAGCCTCGGTCAGCGGGCTATCATCCTGCTTGGTCTCGACCGTGAAGTCGCGACGATAGATGGAGAGCACCTGCTTTCCAGCGGCCCGGACGCCGCTCAGCAACTGGTTGCACTGTTCGCTTGAAAGATATCCCAACACCTTGGCTCCTTGAATGACGACTCGTGGCAGTTTGAGGGTCAACGGCGTGCATTATGGCATATGCGCGAGGCTCTTCAGGCAAATCCGCGCTGATGAGCCAAGCACCGCCAGATCATGACATCGCCACAAAAAACGCTGCCCCCGCACGAGGCGGGGGCAGCGCATAGGGCTTGAGATCGATAGACCCCGGTCTTCTTATGGGGCCTATCGATCCGGGCAAATCAGGCGGCCAACTGACGCTTGATGCGTGGGCTCAGGGACTCGCCGATCAGGGTGATGGCGACCAGCACACCCAGCCACCAGTACCACTGGCTGCCCATGTCCAGATCCATCAGCCCCAGGCTGTCGATGAACACCAGCATGATGCCCAGCGGGCTCACGTAGCGCACCATGAACAGCCAAAGCGCATGCTGAGTGTTGGAGAGACCAAGCTCGGACCTGAAGATCTCATGACGCAGCACGAACCCGGCCAGCAGCGCCATACCCAGGCCACCTAGCGGCATCATGAAGCGTGAGGTCAGGTAGTCGAGCCAGTCGAAGGCATGCTTGCCGGCGATGGTCCAGTCGGCGCCAAGGTTGAAGGACAGCATGGCCAGCGTGCTCAGTAGCCACAGCACGATGCCGGCTCCACAAGTTGCCTTGATGCGTGAGATCCCCTTGCTCTCGTTGAGCCAGGCCACGGTGGCCTCGATCATCGAAATGGCAGAGGTCAGCGCCGCCATGGAGAGCATAACGAAGAAGATCGCCATGAAAACGCTGCCGAACGGCATGGCCTGGAAGGCCAGCGGCAGGCTCATGAATAGCAGGCCAGGGCCAGCGGCCGGGTCCATGCCGTTGGCGAAGATCACAGGGAAGATCGCCAGGCCCGCCATCAGCGCCACCAGGGTATCGGCGATGGCCACCGTGAAAGTGGTACGCGCGATGGAGGCGTTATCGGGCAGGTAGGAGCCATAGGTAAGAATGGCGCCGGATGCCAGCGACAGGGTGAAGAAAGCGTGCCCCATGGCCGCCAGCAGGCCTTCGCTGGTGAGTTTGCCGATTTCGAAAGAGAACAGGAAATCGACGCCGTCACCGAAACCACCGGAGAGCATCGCATAGCCAATCATGATTGCCAGCATGATCACCATGCCCGGCATCATCCAACTGACACTCTTCTCGATGCCCTGCTGCACGCCCTTGCCGACGATCGTCAGCGTAATCAGCGTCACCAGGGTGCTCCAGCCACCCAAGGCCCAGGGATCGGCGTTATTGGCTGCGAAGATCGCCGCCATGTCGCCAACCTCAGAGCCTACCAGGCCGCCGCTCACCGTCTTCCATAAATAGGAGAACGACCAGCCGGCCACCACCACGTAGAACGACAGGATCATGAAGCCGCACAGCATGGCCATCCAGCCCAGCAGCGACCAGAGGCCGCCGCGCCCGGACTCACGGGCCACGCGACGAATGGCATCGATGGGGCTACCGCGACCGCGACGGCCAAGACCGATCTCGATCATCATCACCGGGATGCCGACGGCCAGGATGCAGGCCAGATACACCAGCACGAAGGCCCCGCCGCCGTACTCACCGGTCATGTAAGGAAATTTCCAGATATTGCCCAAGCCCACGGCGGAGCCGGTAGCCGCCAGGATGAAGCCCCAGCGCCCCAGCCACAGGTTCTTGGGTTGTTGTCTCGCCGTCATGTCACACCTTCAGGGTTGTTGTTATAAGAGATTTTAGCGTTTTTGTTCGTGCGTTGACCATGCGACCAATAGGATGCGCTATCGATAAGCCTAAGTTCATGGCAATCCAGCGCCGGTTGGCGACAACGTCAGCAGCTTGCACCAAGCATGCCATCTCCGGCACGCCTGGTGCTTTGCCTCAGTCGTCCTTGAGAACGCCGCGGCGGATCTGGTCTTCCTCGATGGATTCGAACAGCGCCTTGAAGTTGCCCTCGCCGAAGCCGTCGTTGCCCTTGCGCTGAATGATCTCGAAGAAGATCGGGCCGATGACCGTCTCGGTGAAGATCTGCAGCAGTACGCCCTGCTCGGGTGCTCCATCAACCAGCAGGCTCAACTCGCGCAGCTCATCGACGCTCTCCTGGTGGTTGGGTACCCGTTCATTCACCTTTTCGTAGTAGGTATCCGGCGTGGTCAGGAAGGTCACGCCATTGGCGCGCAGGGCCCGCACGGTTGAATAGATATCGTCGGTGGCCATCGCCAGGTGCTGAATGCCTTCGCCGTTGTACTCGCGCAGAAATTCGGCGATCTGGGAGTTATCGTCGGCCGACTCGTTGATCGGGATGTGCATCTTGCCGCAAGGGGCAGTCATCGCCCTGGAAAAGAGGCCGGTCATCTTGCCTTCGATATCGAAATAGCGAACCTCGCGGAAGTTAGCGACCCGGGTATAGAAGTTGGCCCAAATGTCCATCTGGCCGCGATCGACGTTATGGGTCAGGTGATCCAGCACATTCAAGCCCACGCTGTGATCCTGAGGCGTACGCCCGGGAATCGCCTCGAAATCGATGTCGTAGATGGTGCGACCCTGGCTATCGACCTGATGGTCGACGAAATACAAAAGCGAGCCGCCAATGCCCTTGACGGCCGGAATACCCACCTCGCCCGGGCCAACCGGATTCTCGGCAGGCTCGGCACCCTCGGCCACGGCATGCTCGAAGGCCTTGCGGGCATCGGCTACCCGCCAAGCCATGGCGCAGGCGCTGGGGCCATGAAGTCGGGCGAATTCGGCGGCGAAGCTGTCGGGCTCAGCGTTGAGCACGAAGTTCACGCCCTCTTGCTGGAACAGGAACACCTGCTTGGAGCGGTGCTTGCGGGTCTCGGTGAAGCCCATTTGATTAAAGAGCGCACGCAGTGCCTCGATACCCTCGGCGGTCGGGGCCGTATATTCGACGAACGCAAAACCGTCGGTACCGATCGGGTTGTGCGCAGAGGCAGAAGGCACCGTCTTAGTGTCTAGCGCCTGTGAAGTGGGGGCATTCATGGCAGTCTCCTTGGCATTGTTGTCGTGTCGTTATCGTGTCCTCGCGGTGAGTGGCGAGAAGCGATCAATGACAACTAGCCTAGGGGCCGCGGAGACGCCGCGGAACGCAAGATATCCCGTTTCGTATCGTCGACGGCGAGTGATTGTAGCGCCAGCTGTAACAAAAACGTGACACCCGGGGCGGCAGGCTCTGAACCTAGGCACAGGGTGGCGCAGAAACCTGACAAGCCGTAACGATATATTGACAGCACCATCGTCACCCCCCCCCCTTGCGGATCTGGCACACCGCCTCTGCCTTTACCAGGACGCCAGATCGAGAGCCCTGGCTAAGGCGGCTTTAGCCCAGACTTGGCCTCAGGCGGGCAACATACCGCCGGCCAGCAGGCGCCAGGCAATCACCGCCATGGTGACCCCGATCAGGGTATCGATCACCCGCCAGGCCCTGGGGTTGGCAAGCTTAGGGGCCAGCCAGCTTGCCGCCGCCACCAGACCGAAGAACCAGCCAAAAGACGCCAGCGCAGCGCCGATGAAAAAGCCCCCGGGGCTCTCCTGAACAGCGCCGACAATGCCGAGCATTACCAGGGTATCCAGATAGACCTGCGGGTTTAGCAGCGTGACCGCCAGCGTCGCCAACAGCACCTGCCGACGTGAAGCCGGCGCTCCAGCATCGGCGCGCAGTGCGTGCGAGTGCCAGGCTCGCCGCAGCGATTGCCAAGCAAGGAACGCCAGATAAGCCGCCCCGCCCCAGCGGGCCAGCAGCATCAGCAGGTGCTGTTCGGCCAGCAGCGTTCCCAAACCCAACACCCCTAGCCCCACCAGCACCCAGTCGCACAAGGCACAAATGGTCGCCACCAGCCAGATATGCTCCCGGCGCAGCCCCTGGCTGAGCACAAAGGCATTCTGGGCACCGATCGCGATGATCAAGCCCGCTCCCACCAGCAGCCCTTGTACGGCAGATATCCACATCTTGAATGCCCCTTAGTGCCAAGTTTCGACAATTAACGACTTGCAAAGCACCGCCAGACTAGGCTTGACTGAGTGGATAAGTGAAATTAATTGGCAGAATGGGGAATTAATCACACTGATGCTCGACTACAAACTTCTCGAGGCACTGGCTGCCGTCGTTGACCAGTCCGGCTTCGAGCGGGGGGCCCGACACCTGGGGCTGACGCAATCTGCTGTCTCGCAGCGCATCAAGCTGCTCGAGGCGCGGCTGGGACAGCCAGTGCTGGTGCGCAGCCCTAAGCTCGCACCGACACCACTGGGGCGTCGGCTACTCAATCACGTGCTGCAGGTGGGCCTGCTCGAACACGACCTGCTCGATCAGGTTCCGGCGCTCGGCGACAGCGAGCAGCGCCTGCGGCTGGCCATCAACGCCGACAGTATCGCCACCTGGTGGCCACCGGCCGTGGGGCAGTTCTGCACTGAGCAGCGCGTGTTGATGGACCTGGTGGTGGAAGACCAGGATGTGGCCTTGAAACGCATGCGCGATGGCGAAGTGGCTGGCTGCATCTGCACGACGCCCCGCCCGGTCCAGGGGGCGCGCGCTCACGCCCTGGGCAGCATGCGCTATCGCGCCCTAGCGAGCCCCGCCTATGTGGCCAGACACTTCCCCGAGGGCGTCACGCACCAGCGACTGGCGACTGCGCCCGCCATCGTTTATGGCCCGGACGATGGCCTGCAGCACCGTTATTTGGCCATGCGCGAGTACCACGCGCCCTTTCCCCACCACCTTTGCCCCTCATCGGAAGGCTTCGTGCGCCTCGCGCTGGCCGGCATGGGCTATGGATTGATTCCGGAACGCCAAGCGGCGCGGGAACTGGCTGAAGGCTGGCTTCAGGACCTTGACCCTAAAAGCCATATCGATGTGCCTCTTTACTGGCACCACTGGCGCCACGGCGGGCAGATACTGACGGCCCTGACCGACCACCTGCTGACCATCAGCAGCCATTGGCTGGCACCAATGCACGAAAACCCCGAGCCGGGCTCTGCCTGATCAAGCGCCAGTGCGCGGCACTCTTCACGCTTGACTGCCTCGCCTGCCACCTTTCCCCTCACTGGCTAGCCACATTCTCATGCTCGCGTTCAACCAAGAGGCTGAAGACGCGTCGCGGCGAAGCGGTCGAGCAGGTGGTGCATCACGTAAACAGCCATCAGCGTCAAGATCACCGCCGTCGCCACCGAGCTGAAACGGTATAGCGCGTCGTAGACAAGATCCTGCTGAGGAGTGAGGTATTGACCGAAGAGAATCGCCATCGTGGTCAGCCCGCCGAAACCGGTCGCCGGCCTGCCACCCTCCAGAAGATGGTAGCGGGCAAAGATCAGACAGCCGAGCCATAGCCCGAATGCCGCGAAGGGCAGCACATTGTAGTGGCCAAGCAACGTCACCTGAATCAAGAGCCCCGCATTGCAGCCAAGCAGGGTTCCCACGGCCCGGTGCTTGCCGGCCATGCCGGCCCCCCGCCAGTTGAGGGGGAACAACACTAGAATCGAGGCCACCTGGGCCGACAGTGAATCCTTGAGGTCAAAAACTTGAAAGACCACAAACGACAGGGTCGCTACCGTGGTTGCCAGGATGACCTCATGGCGCTGATTGCTGAGCGGCTTGACCGGGCGCTTTGGCGGCGTGCGAGGTGTCACATCGGGAAAGATGACATGCATCAGCATGGCGATGCCCACCGTGATGATGGAGCCCACGCTGTTGCTGGTCACGATGTCGAAGACATCGGTCTGCGGGTAGCTGACGAAATTCAGCTGCACCGACAGGCTGACGACGCACTGGGCGCCGAACAAGAACAGATGGCCCTGGGTCATGCAGCGAAACAGCCAAGCGTAGATCCCCATGACCAATAGCGTCATCGGCACCGGTTTGTCGCCAAAGCCCCCAGCAACGACTAGCGTGATAACGCTGACCACCAGCATGCTGGCCAGGAACTGGCGAATCACGTGAGCGCTTAGCACCGGCACCAGCCCCAGCAACAGCACCGGGTAAACGGCGAAGAAGGTGCCGTAATTCCAGTTCATCACCTTGCAGACCAGAAACCCCAGCAGCACACCACAGGCAATCCGCAGGATCTGGCGCAGGTCATTGCGGGTCAGCCGCGAAGGCGCGGCGCCGGCGTCCGGGTCAGTGGAGGCCGGTGAGTCATGTCGCTGCATGAACGACCTCAATAGATGAAGTGAATCAGGCTGACCAAGCGGGCCTGCAGCGCGCCCAGCACGGCGGCCAGTCCGCCGACCGGATGCAGTTGCACCGAGGCGCGGGCGCCGGTCGGTAGCGTCGCCAGCACATCGGGGGCCTCTTCAAGCTCGAGATGCAGCCGCTGGCGCTGTGCATCACGCACCCAGCGATCGGAGCTCTTGGGGTCGGCCAGGCTGCCATCGGCCTGCAACTGGCCATCCTTGACGCCCGCATCGCGCCCGATCACGCGAGCATCGAACACTCGCCCAGGGTAGGCATCGAAGATCACACTGGCCGCATCGCCCTGCTGTAACGAGCGCAGCGTCTTTTCACGAAAATCGGCAATGATGTCCGCATCATCGCTGACCAGCGCCAGCATCGGACTGCCGGCTTTGGCGTAGTCACCGACACTGACCTGAAGGTTGGAGACCGTGCCGCTGGTGTCTGCCTGAACCCCCGCGTACTTGAGGTCGAGACGCGCCTTGGCCAGGGCGTTACGCGCCTGGCGAAGACGGAGATTGTCGTCGTTCTGCCCGCCGCGCTCAGCCTGCAAGGCGTCGATCTCGGCCTGTGCGGCCTGCACCTGCGCCCGAGCCGCCTGAGCGTTGGCGCGAATCTGATCGTAGTCCTGTTGAGAAATGCTGTGCTGTGCGATCAGACGCTCGGCGCGCGTCATTTCCTGTTCAAGCTCCTCGGCATCGGCACGATTGGCCGCCAGCGTCGCCCTGGCCGCCGCAATCGAGGCATCGAGCTGGGCGTTTTCGCGCCGCGCCTCTTCGAGTGCCAGCTCGGCGTCCTCGACCGCCAGCCGATAAGGCCTGCGGTCGAGAGTAAACAGTGACTCACCGGCCTCGACATGTTGATTGTTGGCAACACCCACCGTGGCGACACGTCCATCGACCTGGGGAGCGACCCGCACCACCGGATGCATGACCCGCGCCTGGGGAGTCATCGGCATCCATAGGTCGGCCGCCAGGAAATAGGCAAAACACAGCGCGAAAACGATCAGTGCGACCTTTACCAGGCGGGCAAAATGCTGATCCGGCGTCATTGCGATCGCTCCTCAGGCTCATTCGGCCGGATCAACTGACGAGCATTGGACTCGATGATGCCAAGACTATCGGCCAAGGCATTCAGACGCTCGTCGCTGAGCCCCCGGTAGAGATGCTGGCGCACCGACTCGATACGCGCTTCGAGTTCTCTGAGGCAATCTATTCCGGCCGGCGTGAACCAAAGGCTGCGAGCTCGACGATCACCATCCACACTACGTCGCTCGATCAATCGCTGGGCTTCCAACTGGCTCAAGGTGCGGGAAAGAGACGGCATTTCGATGCACAGATCGGCCGCCAAGGCCCCCTGGGTACAGCCCTCTCCTAGCTTCGAGAGATGGACCATGACGGTCCAGCGCGCCTCGGTAATCCCTAGCGGCGTGACCGCCTTGGTAATGGCCGTGCGCCATTGGCGATGAACGCGACCCAGCATTCCGCCAAGCGATGGCATCATCGGCTCATGCAGTGCAGTAGGAGAAAAAATGCGGTGATCAGATGTGGACATGGCAGCGGACTCCTGAGCATCAGCACCGCCGCTATTGCGGCAGCACCAAGCGAGTGAGCAGGAAAATATCCCGCTACTGTACCAAAACTTAGCGTGCAAACGAAATAGTTCGCACGCTTAGTCTTAGTCCAAGCCCGCATGCACACAGCGCCATGGGCAGCACTCGTACCTCTTACCTTGCTTGGCGGGAGGTCTTGTTATCGACGTAGCGAATCAACACACACCCAGCACCAACGCTCAGGCCAGGTCCTTACCCTGCCGTTCGGCGTCCAGTAATGCCTCGACGCTGCTCACCTTTTCCTGCATGTGCTGCTCACGGTCGATGCGTGTCCCCAGCTTCAGGGTCGTGGTAATGCGAGGCGCACCCAGCTCATGGACCACTTCGTGGCAGCGTTTGATCACCGCCATGACCTCATCCCAGCCACCTTCAATGTTGGTGCCATACGCATGCATGCTGTGCTCTAGTCCCGCGGCCTCGATTTCTCGCTGACAGGCTGCGATGTAAGGTGATACCGAAACACCGACGCCCAGTGGTACGACGCAAAGGTCAACGATCACGCGCATTGTGTGGCTCCTTGTCAGAATGAGAGTGTTGATTTTTAACCCGGTTTCCCCGCTACGCTGAACGAAGGTATTAGGCTTGGCCGCCGCTTATTGGCTATGTTTTATACATCAGGTTTTATACACCAGTGAGTTAAACCGCTTGGATGAACAACGGGTAGTGAAGGATCCGGGGCCGCGAGGTGGCAAGTAGGTCCAAACTGCCTCTTGTCTGATGGATCAGGAGACCGCCATGACCAGCGACCCGCGCATCGGAGCCATCTCCCTACCCGATACACGCGCCCGACGAGTCGTCGAACAACTACTAGAGGGCTCAGGCGTGGCCCTAAATGGCTTGGCTCCCTGGGACATGCAGATACTGCATCCCGACCTTTTCTCGCGCTTACTTCACCAGGGCACCCTGGGGCTTGGGGAAGCTTATATGGAGGGCTGGTGGGATTGCGAGCGTATCGACGAGATGATCCACCGCATGTTGCGTCATGGCCTTGGTGAGCGCGCTCACACGCCTACAGAACGCATGCTGTATCGCCTGCAGAACGGTCTGTTCAACCTGCAAAGCAAGGCGAGAGCCTATATCGTCGGCGAGGCCCATTACGACCTGGGTAACGACCTCTTCGAACGCATGCTCGACCCAACACTCTGCTATTCCTGCGGTTATTGGAGACAAGCCGACACACTTCACCAAGCCCAAGTCGCCAAACTGGACCTGGCCGCGCGCAAGTTGAATCTCGCCCCGGGCATGAAGGTGCTAGACATTGGCTGCGGCTGGGGCAGCTTCGCCGAACATGCGGCCCGCCATTACGGCGTGGAAGTGACCGGTATCACCATCTCCAAGGAGCAGGCCGAGCTGGCACGCCGCCGATGCCAGGACCTGCCGGTCACGATCCACCTCCAAGACTACCGTGAGTTGGAAGGGCAGTATGATCGCATCGTGTCGATTGGCATGTTCGAACATGTGGGGCATCGCAACTACAGAACCTACTTCGACACTGTCGCTCGCCTGCTGGTCCCGGACGGCCTCTTCCTGCTGCACACCATCGGCTCCAATAACTCAGAGATCAGCGCCGATCCATGGATCCATAAATACATTTTCCCCAACGGCGTTCTGCCTTCCGCCATGCACATCTCCCGTGCCAGCGAGAGTTATCTCTTGATGGAGGACTGGCAGAACTTTGGTGCCGACTATGACCGCACCCTGATGGCCTGGCTCACAAACTTCACTGCGCGCTGGCCCGAAATAGCCGATCGTTACAATGAAACCACTCGGCGCATGTTCCGTTACTACCTTTCAGCCTGTGCCGGCGCTTTCCGCGCCCGTGACCTTCAGCTGTGGCAGATCGTGTTTTCCATGGGGCGTGAGGGCCGATATGACGCCGCACGTTAACCGCTCGTCACGCCATGACCTTGGCGAGCGGAGCGTATAAAAAGAAGTAACCTGCTGAAAGCGGCAACGCTCAAGTCCTGAGTCCTTGGCTTAAGCTCATCAACTCTTGCGTCAGCCGATGCAGACATTCTTTGGCCTGCCCTTAGCCAGCCTTGAAAGCCCTTAGCGGCTAGGTACTACCTAGGTATTGCTACAATCTCTTACAAAAACCGTCATACCCGTAGTACAGTGCATCATTAATAAACAAAAGATAATATTTAACCTTCATGCCCATTGCCTCCACCGGACACACTGAAGGCAGCCAAGCACCCATACTTTCCTGGAGTACTCCATGCACTTCGTGGCGGCTACCACTGCACTAGCGAAGAGATAGTCTCATGGCGCTTGATGACACCTCACTGGATGGCACTCGGCATGACCTTGATCAACTCAAGGCCATGACCGAGTCCCTGCCCGGCATCGTATTCCAGTTCTATCGCAGCCATCATGGAAAAGCTTGCTTTCCCTACCTGGCCGGCGATAGCAAGATTTTTGGCGATTCGGCTCAACGCGAACTGCTGAGCGAAGATGCCAGCCACGCCTTCGACCATGTGCACCCTGACGACTTCCCGCGCCTGATGGTCGCCGTCGAGCGCTCGGCCCAGTCACTGATGCCCTTGGCGACGCAGTTTCGTCATTGCGAGCAGGAGGGCGAAGAATACTGGATCGCCGTGCGTGCCAAACCTGAGCGTTTGAATAGCGGCACGCTGTGGAATGGGCTGATGGTCAACATTACCGAGCAAATCGAGTACCAGGCGCATCTGCGCGAGCTCTCAGACACCGACGACCTCACCGGCCTACCCAATCGGCGCAAGCTGATGTGCCACCTGAAACGGGAAATCTCCGTCAGCAACCGGCATGGCACACCCCTGTCGCTGATGATGATCGACATCGATCACTTCAAGCACATCAATGATACTTGGGGGCACCTACAAGGCGACAAGGTGCTACGCCGCCTCGCCGAGCTGTGCCGCGGCCTGCTTAGAGAAGAGGACTGCCTGGCAAGGCTTGGCGGCGAGGAGTTTGCCGTACTGCTGCCGCTGACCCCGCTCTCACATTGTCAGAAACTGGCCGAACGCCTCCGCCATGAAATCGCCCGCCATGACTTCGGGCTACCCAATGGTGGCGTCACCATCAGCACCGGCATTACCGAGCATCGCGTTGGCGAGCTGCGCGACCAATTGCTCGAACGCGCCGACCGACGCCTTTATTCGGCCAAACGGCAAGGCCGCAACCTGGTGGTAGGCAACTGACACGGCGCGGATACCCTGCTTACCTGTATCCTGTGGCGCGACGTCTTCGATTACGACGTTTTCCGCCAACCGGCGCTCTCACCATCACGGTCAGCGCCATCAGGACCAGCCTCAGGAGCCCTCATGCCCCCGACACCCCAGCAGACCCTGCGCGACGTCTTTGGCTACGACGATTTCCGCCCCGGCCAGCGCGAGGTGGTCGAGGCCGTGAGCGAAGGGCGCAGTGCGGCGGCGATTTTCCCCACCGGCTCCGGTAAATCCTTGTGCTATCAGTTGCCGGCGCTAACCCTGCCCCATCTAACCCTGGTGGTGTCCCCGCTGCTGGCGCTGATGCAAGACCAGCTCGCCTTCCTGGCCCGCCACGGCATCGCGGCGGCCAGCATCGACTCGAGCCAAAGCCGCGAGGAATCGGCTCGGGTCATGGAAGGCGTTCAGCGCGGCGAGATCCGCATCCTGATGATCTCAGTTGAGCGGCTCAAGAACGAGCGGTTTCGCGCCTTCATTGGCCGGGTGCCCATTTCGCTGTTAGTCGTGGACGAGGCGCACTGCCTGTCGGAATGGGGCCACAACTTCCGCCCAGACTACCTGAAGCTGCCCGACTATCAGCGCCAGTTCGGCATTCCACAGGTGCTGCTGCTGACCGCCACGGCCACGCCTCGGGTGATACAGGATATGCGTACACGCTTCGCCATCGCCCAAGAGGACGTCACCACTACCGGTTTCTACCGACCCAACCTGGATCTCGCGGTAACGCCGGTGGCCGCCGATCAGCGCGCCCGCACCCTGGTCGATTGGCTGAGGCCTCGGCTCGCCGAGGAAGCCCCGCGCCCCACCATCGTCTATGTCACCCTGCAGCAAAGCGCCGAGCGGCTTACCGCCTATCTCACCAAGGCCGGCATCCAGGCAGCGGCCTACCATGCTGGCCTGCCCGCCGAGACCCGCGACCGGGTCCAGCAGGACTTCATGAGCGGGCAGGTCAACTGCATCGTCGCCACCATCGCCTTCGGCATGGGCATCGACAAGGCCGACATTCGCCAGGTGGTGCATTTCGACCTACCCAAGTCGGTCGAGAACTACAGTCAGGAAATCGGCCGCGCCGGACGCGACGGCAATACCTCCGAATGCCTGGTGCTGGGCGGGCGCGATACCTTGAACGTGCTCGAAAACTTCGTTTATGGCGACACTCCGGAGGCCGGCGGTATCCACCGGGTGATCGCTGAGGCCCTGGCAGCCCCCGGCGGCCAATGGGAGCTGATGCTCAATGCGCTGTCTCAGGACAGCAACATCCGCCCGCTGCCACTCAAGACGCTGTTGGTGCAGCTCGAGCTGCGCGGCATCATCGCCCCGCGCTTCGCCTACTTCGCCGACTACCGGCTCAAGTTTCCCAACGGCCCAGCGGCGCTAATCGAGCGCTTCAGCGGCGAGCGCCAGGCTTTTCTACAGGCCATCGTCGACTCAAGCACCGCGGCTCGCACCTGGCATACGCTGGACTTCGCGACCCTGGAGCGACTCGGGGCAGAGCGCGGCCTGGACACCCGTCGGGCGCGTGTGATCACGGCGCTGGATTACTGCCGCGACCAGGGCTGGCTGGAAGTCGAAAGCAAGCAGATGACCGAGGTCTACGAAGTCCTCGCGCCCCAGGCGGACGCCGAGGGCCTGACCGAGGAACTCAGCGCCTACTTCCAGGACAAGGAGCACAGCGAGATCCGCCGCATCCATGCCATGCTGGAGCTCTTCGAGAGCACAAGCTGCCTCAGCCATCGCCTGGCAGGCTACTTCGGCGACGACCGAGCGCCCGCGCACTGCGGCCATTGTTCGGTATGTCGCCAAGGCCCCGCCCAACTGCCGCCTGGTGCTCCGCTTCCTCCGCTGGAGCCGCACCAGGTCACTGCCTGGTGCACGCCTCTGCGCGAACGCTATCGCGAATTCTTTGATGCCGCGCCTTCCTCCGCGCTGCTGACGCGCTTTCTGTGTGGCCTGACGTTACCGGTGTTCACTCGCCTCAAGGCGCGCAGACTGGAAGGTTTCGCGGCGCTGGAAGCCTATCCGTTCGCCGACGTGAAGGCATTTCTGGACGCCCTGCCGGCCGCCACGCCGTGACATACGCCTCTCAAAACGCCCAATAGGTCAAGCGGACCCGGCTTAGACGTTTGGCTCATCGGTAGCGCAAACGTTTGCGCGTTACACTGTAGGTCTGAACTCCTAGCTACAGCGTGAATTCCGTGAAACGTCATGGCCTGCTCAACGCCCCGCTCAATGCCCTTATCGCCGAGCTCGGGCATACCGACACCCTGGTGATTGCCGACGCGGGGCTACCGATCCCACCAGACGTTCCCCGCATCGACCTGGCGGTGACACCGGGCCTGCCCGGTTTCTTGCCGGTGCTCGATGCCCTGCTCGATGAGCTATGCGTCGAGCGCGTGACCCTCGCCAATGAGATCACCGCGCACAGCCCGGCACTCCATGCCGATATCCAGCATCGCATGACCAAGCTCGAAGCGCGAGACAGTCATCAGGTCCAGGCGACCTATGTCCCCCACGAGACTTTCAAACAGTCGCTGCATAAGGCCAAGGCGGTGATTCGCACCGGTGAGTGCACGCCCTACGCCAACATTGCCCTGCACAGCGGGGTGCCGTTTTGAGTAGCGAGACGCGCCAGACGCTGATGGAGCTGAAAGGCATTGAAAAGCGCTTTTCAGGCGTCACCGTGCTGGAAGGGGTCGACCTTGCCCTGTATCCCGGCTGCGTCCAGGCCCTGGCCGGCGAGAACGGCGCCGGCAAGTCGACGCTGATGAAGGTGCTCAGCGGTGTCCATCAGGCCGATGCAGGAGATATCTGGCTGCGCGGCAGCAAAGTCCGTTTCACGACACCCCGACAGGCCATGGACGCCGGCATCGCCATTATTCATCAGGAGCTCAACCTGGTCGGCGGCCTCTCGGCCGGCGAGAACATCTTCCTTGGCCGTGAACCGCGCACTCGTCTGGGGACCATCGACTGGGGGCGGCTCTATCGTCAGGCCGGCGAGCTGCTGAGTCGCCTCAAGCAGCATATCGATCCGCGCACGCCAGTTGCCGGTCTCAGCATCGGCCAGCAGCAGATGGTGGAGATCGCCCGCGCCCTGTCGCTGGACGCCGAAATCATCATCATGGACGAGCCCACCGATGCCCTGACCGATATCGAGACCGATATCCTCGAGCAGGTGGTCGCCGCACTGCGCGAGGAAGGCAGGTCGCTGGTGATGATCACCCACCGTCTGCCCGAAATCTTCCGCATGTGCGATAGCGTCGCGGTGCTGCGCGACGGCCACCTGGTGCATGACGGGCCGACCGCGGCACTCAGCGAAAACGACCTGATCCGCAAGATGGTGGGGCGTGAGCTCGCCGACCGTTATCCCTAT
The DNA here is from genome assembly GCF_900100755.1 of Onishia taeanensis. Taxonomy (GTDB): domain Bacteria; phylum Pseudomonadota; class Gammaproteobacteria; order Pseudomonadales; family Halomonadaceae; genus Onishia; species Onishia taeanensis. The sequence goes on along the minus strand of NZ_FNCI01000016.1, from coordinate 29,556 downwards.
GAGCCGCCGACGCTCGGTGAGGAGATGATCAACGTCGACCGATTGTCGGCGCCCGGCGTATTCGATGTGTCCTTCTCGGCCCGGGCCGGTGAAGTGCTGGGGTTCGGCGGCCTGATGGGGGCCGGCCGCACGGAGATGGCTCAGGCCATTTGCGGCGATGTGCCCATCAAGGGCGGCGAAGTCCGCATTCGGCAAGCGCCGGTGCACTTCGCCTCGCCCCAGGAAGCGCTGCGCGCAGGCCTGGTCTATGTGCCCGAGGACCGCAAACAGGCGGGGCTGCTGCTCGAGCACTCGGTGACCGACAACATGTCGCTCGCCGCCCTACCCGCGTTTTGTGGCCCGCTTGGCTTGATCAACGCCGGACGTGAACGCGCCGCTGTGGCGCACTATATCGACGCCTTTCGCATCAAGCTGCGGGACATGCACCAGTCCATCGACACCCTCTCAGGTGGCAATCAGCAAAAGGTGTCCCTGGCCAAGGCGCTGATGACCCAACCCGACATCGTGATTCTCGACGAGCCCACCCGCGGCGTCGATGTCGGTGCCAAGCGCGAGATCTATCTGCTGATCAATGAGCTCAAACGCCAGGGCAAGTGCGTACTGCTGATCTCCTCAGAAATGCCCGAACTGCTGGGGCTTTCTGACCGTATCATGGTGCTCGCCAATGGCCGCATCAGCGGCGAATTCACCCGCGAAGACGCCACTCAGGAAACCATCATGACCGCCGCTGCCCACAGCGAAGCAGCCACGGAGACCGTCACCCCATGAGTACCCTCACCATGAACAAGGCCGCAACCCGGCTGTTGATCGACAACAAGGCCTTCCTGGCGCTTGCGCTACTGGTCATCGTCAGTGCCGCCCTGAGCGACAACTTCCTGACCGTCGACAACATCCTCAACGTGCTGCGTCAGTCGAGCATCAACGCCATCATCGCCATGGGCGTGACCTTCGTCATCCTGACCGCCGGCATCGACCTGTCGGTGGGCGCCGTGCTCGCCCTGACCGGCGCCTTCGCCGGCGCCATGACGGCCTCGGGCCTGACCCCCTGGGTGGGCGTGCCTGGCACTATCGCCGCCGGCGCCTGCCTTGGCGCCATTTCCGGAGCCTTCGTGGCCTTCGGACGCATCCAGGCCTTCATCGTCACGCTAGTGGCCATGACCATACTGCGTGGGGCGGCACTGGTCTTCACCGATGGACGGCCGATCTCCATCGGCACCACCCCAGCCGCCGACCTGTTCTGGCAGCTCGGCGGCGGCTACTGGCTGGGCGTGCCCATTCCCATCTATTTGATGTTCTTCGTCTTCGTACTGTGCTGGGGCGTGCTGCATCACACCCGTTTCGGCCGGCATGTCTATGCCGTGGGCGGTGGCGAGAAAGTGGCGCGCCTATCCGGCATCAACGTCGCCCGCATCAAGATCAGCGTCTATGCGATCTCCGGGGCCTGCGCGGCGCTGGCAAGCGTGGTGCTGACCGCCCGCCTGGGGTCTGCCCAACCCACCGCCGGCACCGGCTATGAGCTCGACGCCATCGCCGCAGTGGTAATCGGGGGCACCAGCCTGATGGGGGGGCGTGGGCGCATCTTCGGCACCCTGGTCGGGGCGCTGGTCATCGGTGTGCTCAACAACGCGCTCAATATCATGGGCGTGTCATCGTATTTCCAGATGATCGCCAAGGGCGCGGTCATCCTCTTGGCCGTGCTGCTCGACAGCCGGTCGAACTCGTCGTGACACGCCAGCACGACACTCACGCTGCATATGCATAACAAGACCTTAGGAGCCAGACCATGAAGAAACTGCTACTCGCCTCCGCCGTCGCCGCTGGTATCGGTCTCAGCGGCAATGCCATGGCCGATCGCATTGCCCTGGTGGTATCGACGTTGAATAATCCCTTCTTCGTGACCATGCAGGAAGGCGCTGAACAGCGGGCCGAAGCCCTGGGTCACGAGCTGATCGTGCTGGATTCCGGCAATGATGCTGCCCGGGAGCTCTCCAACGTCGAGGACGCCTTGTCTCGCGACATCGACCTGCTGCTGATGAACCCGACTGACTCAGATGCCGCTGTCTCCAGCGTGCGCTCCGCCAATGCCCGCAACGTGCCGGTGATCACCCTGGACCGCAGCGCCAACGGGGGACGCGTGGCCTCACACATCGCGTCCGACAACGTGGCCGGCGGCCAGCTTGCCGGCGGCTTTATCGCCGACCAGTTGGGCGGCGAGGGCCAGGTCGTCCAGCTAGAAGGCGTGCCGGGTGCCTCGGCCACCCGCGATCGCGGCGAAGGCTTCATGGCGTCCATCGAAGCCGCACCTGGCCTCGAACTGGTGGCCTCTCAGCCGGCCAACTTCAATCGCACCGAAGGCCTCAACGTGATGGAAAACCTGCTTCAGGCCCATCCGGACATCCAGGCGGTGTTTGCCCAGAATGACGAAATGGCACTCGGCGCTCAGCGTGCCCTGCAGGCCAGCGGCAAGGACGACGTCATCCTGGTCGGCTTCGATGGTACCGATGCCGGTGTGCAGGCGGTAAAAGACGGCCTCATGGATGCCACCATCGCTCAGCGCCCCGCGCTGATCGGGGCGCTTGGCATCAACACCGCCGACGCCCTGCTCAAGGGGGAAAGCGTCGAGGCCAATATCCCGGTGCCGCTCAAGCTGATCACCCAGGAATAAGCGGAGTACATGGCTCGACTGAAGGACGTGGCAAAGCTGGCGGGGGTGTCGATCACCACCGTCTCCCACGTGGTCAACCAGAGCCGCGCCGTTGCACCCGCGACCCGCCAGCGGGTGCAACGGGCCATCGCGGAGCTCGGCTATCGCCCGGATACCATTGCGCGCTCGCTGCAATCCAGGCGTAGTCGCACCATCGGCATGATCGTGACCAGTGCCGACAATCCTTTCTTCTCGGCGCTCATTCGCGGCGTCGAGGACCACTGTTTCGACTGCGGCTACAGCCTGATGCTGTGCAATGCCGACGACGTCGACGACAAGCAGGTGGCCTACCTCCGGACCCTTCTGGAGCGCCGTATCGACGGGCTGATCGTGATGACCTCACGCAACGGCCCCGGCTTTCTCGAGGCTCTGCACCTGCAGACCCTGCCCACGGTCATGCTGGATGCGGCCACGGCCCCGCGCCCGGATATCGCCGTGGTCAACGATGATTCCCGCCTGGGCGCACGGCTCGCCATCGAGCATCTGCTCGCCCAAGGCCTCGAAGATATCGCCCTGCTCACCGGCCCCGCCAACCACCCGCGATCCCAAGAGCGCCTAGGCGGCGCGCTGGGCGCCTGCGAGGATGCAGGCCTTGCCTTGCCGACCGGGCGCATCATTGCCACCAACCTGCTGGCCGATGGCGGCCATGCCGCCATGCGCGAGCTGCTTGAAAAGGGTCAGCCACCCCAGGCGGTGTTCGCCTTCAACGACCTAGTCGCCATCGGCGCCATTCGCGCCGCCCACGAGGCGGGCCTCAGCGTGCCGGACAAGCTGTCCGTGATCGGCTACGACGACATCGACGTCGGGCGCTATACCTGCCCCGCCCTGACCACGATTCATCAGCCCATCTACGAGCTGGGCGCCACCGCGATCGCCCAGCTTATCGACCGGCTGGAGCACCAACGGCCCTTCGCGCCGTTAACCGCCCTGCCGCCGCGGCTGGTGCTACGCGAATCGGTCAGGCAACGCGAGGGCTGATCGGTCGCTCATTCGGCCTCATCGCCAATCCCATGACGCTTGAGCTTGTTGGCGATGGTGGTGTGCGAGACTCCCAGCCGTCGCGCCAACTGGCGGCTCGAGGGATGCTCAGGATAGAGGGCGGCAAGCACACGCTTCTCGACGTCGCCCATGATCTCGCCAAGCGACCCCTCCAGATCCACCCCGGTGAGCCCTGGCCCTTGGCCCACTTCAGGCAGGCGCAGGTGCGCGGGGTCGATGGTGCTGCCTTCACATAGCGACACGGCCTGGAAGAGCACGTTCTCGAGCTGACGCACGTTGCCTGGCCAGTGATAGCTAGAAAGCCTCGTCAACGCCGCCGGTGAGAGTTCGGGTAGCGGGCAGCCGATCTGGCGTGCGGCGCGGTCGAGAAAGTGCGCGGCCAGTTCCTCAATGCCGTCGAGACAATCGCGCAGTGGCGGCACCTGAACCGAGAGCACATTGAGACGATGGTAAAGATCCTGGCGAAAGCGTCCCTCGGCGCAGAGGCTCGGCAGGTCCTGTTGGGTGGCGCATATCACCCGCACGTCGAGATAGGTTTCCTCGTCGCTGCCGACCCGGCGAAAGCCGCCGTCCTGCAGGAAGCGCAGCAGTTTGACCTGCAGCCGCGGGCTCATCTCGCCCACTTCATCGAGAAAGATCGTGCCGCCAGCAGTCAGCTCCAGTAACCCCAGCTTCCCCTCCGGCCGCGCGCCCTCAAAGGCGCCCGAAGCATAGCCGAACAGCTCGGTCTCGGCCATCGACTCCGGAAGCCCCGCGCAGTTCAGCGCCATGAAGGGTGCCTGGCCTCGCGCGCTGGCCAGGTGGCAGGCCCGGGCCAGCAGCTCCTTGCCGGTGCCGGTCTCGCCCTCGATCAGCAGCGGCGCGTCCAGTGGAGCCATGCGCCGGGCCTCGCGGATCAGGGTGGCAAGTCGTGGGCTCGACTGGAAGATTGCCTCGAAGCCGCGCAGCTCTTGGCGCTGGACCTGATAGATGCGCTCGCCGATGCGATCCGCCCGGTGCAGGGTCACCACCGCCCCGGCCAGTGACGCCACGTCGTCGTGACGCTCCCGGTGTAGCGGCGCGATGTCGGCCAGATAGGTGGCGCCCTTGAGCTTGAGACGCAGGCCATTGACCCGAGCATTGTTGCGCCGAATCAGATCGGGAAGATCTAGGTCGGGCAGGTAACGATCCAGCGACAGGCCCGGCACCTCGTCGACTCGCACCCCGAGCATCTGGCCGGCGGCCCGATTGGCGGCCACGACTCGCCCCTCCATATCGATCGACATCACCGGCTCGGAGAGCGATGAGAGCAGCGCATCCAGCTCCAGATGACGCCGCTCGCTAGGCATCAGGCTGACGCGCTTGACGCCGAAGACCCCGGGTATGGTCTCAAGCGTCGGCTTGAGGGACGCCAACTGAGCGTTGAGCAGCTGCGGCAGGTGCAGATAGATGGTATTGCCATGATCACCCCCGACTTCGCCATGGGCCACGTTGACGCCGTAATCGGCGAAGTGGGCGACGATGTCCCTGAGGATGCCGATCCGGTTCTGGCAATGAAATTTAAGGCGCATGGCGGTATCTCGGTATGAATCCCTGATCAAGGTAGCGGCGTCCTGGTGGCGCGACATGACGTCACCGGGCCACGTGGGCGTCAAGACGGCGTGACTGATCTGTAAAGCTAACGTGACACCTACCCCGTCTCAAGACCATGAACCAGCAGCAGCGACGATTTCATGACGCCTCAAGCACTCAATCGTAAACTTTTCTTTACGATTTTAGGCTCCGCCAGGTGATCAAGCGCCATAAAAGCGACGTCTCTTCAATCCCGGCTCTCATAGACTGAGAGGAGAAATAAGCACAAGGCACTACCGCGCCTTTCGCGACGGCCCGAAACGATCAATAACAAAAGCACGCCAACCGGAGACTGCTGTATGGCTACGCAGACCCAACCGATCGCCGCCAAGACGAGCCAGTATCAGGCGCGAATGCCCGATGCCCAAGGCCACATCGCCTACAGTGACCAGGAGCACGCCACCTGGCAGACCCTGATGCAGCGCCAGCTGCCGATCCTTGAGAACCGGGTCTGTCAGGAGTACCTCGACGGCATGGAACGCCTGGCCCTACCCGAGACCCGAATCCCCCAGCTCGCCGAAATCGACCGGGTGCTCGAGGCCACCACCGGGTGGCAAACCGCCCAGGTGCCAGCGCTCATTCCGTTCGATACCTTCTTCGAGCTGCTCGCCCATCGCCGCTTCCCGGTCGCCACCTTCATCCGCACGCCGGAGGAGCTGGATTACCTTCAAGAACCGGATATCTTCCACGAGATCTTCGGCCACTGCCCGATGCTGACCAATCCGGCCTTCGCCGACTTCACTGCCACCTACGGCAAACTCGGCCTGGCGGCCAGTCCCAAGGAGCGGGTCTACCTGGCGCGACTTTACTGGATGACGGTGGAATTCGGCCTAGTCGATACCCCGCAGGGGCGACGCATCTACGGCGGTGGCATCATTTCCTCGCCCAAGGAGACCGTCCACGCCCTGTCCGAGACGCCGGAACATCATGCCTTCGATGCCCTGGAGGCGCTGCGCACGCCCTACCGTATCGACATCCTGCAGCCGCTCTATTATGTGCTTGACGATCTCGAGACCCTGCACGACCTTTCTCAGCAGGACATCATGGCACTGGTGCATCGCGCCATGGCGCTGGGCCTGCATGAGCCCAAGTTTCCGCCCAAGCCCAAAGTCGTTGGTGCCTGATCATTGCCAGTCCGATGCTTGAAATTGAGCTTGAGCTTGAGCTTGAAAGAGACTGGCCGATTCGATGCCATTCTGACGCCTCCATCCACCCATTATTATCCAACCCCTGAGGATTTCCCCATGAGCGATCTATCCAAACAGCAGTGTGAAGCCTGTAGCTGGGATGCGCCCCACGTCACCGACAGCGAAATCGAGACGCTTGGCCAGCAGATTCCCGAGTGGCAGATCATCGACCGCGATGGCATCATGCAATTGGAACGTGTCTTCAAGTTCCGCAATTTCAAGCAGGCCCTCGCCTTTACCAATCGGGTCGGCGATATTGCCGAGGAAGCCGGTCACCATCCCGCGCTTCTTACCGAATGGGGCAAGGTCACTGTGACTTGGTGGTCACATGAAATGAAGGGCCTGCACAAGAACGATTTCATCCTAGCCGCCAGAACCGACGAGGTTGCAGCCTAAAATGTTCGAGCAGATTCAGCGGGTGCCCGGGGACGCGATCCTCGGGTTGATCGAAGCCTTCAACAACGACACCAACCCCCAGAAGGTCGATCTGGGCGTCGGGGTCTACCGGGATGCCGCCGGCACTACGCCCGTGATGCGGGCCGTCAAGGAGGCCGAGGCCCTGCTGCTGAAGAACGAGACCACCAAAAGCTATATCGGCTCTCACGGTGATCCGCGCTACGGCAAGGTCATCCTGCCCATGGTGCTGGGCGAAGCCTCCCCGGTGCTGGCCGCAAAGCGCGCCAGCGCGACCCAGTCGCCCGGCGGCACCGGCGCCCTGCGTCTGGCTGCGGACTTCATTCGCACCCAGCTGCCGGGGCGTGGCATCTGGGTCAGCGACCCTACTTGGCCGAACCACCTGGGCATCTTCCAGGCCGCCGGCCTCGAGCTTGGCAAGTATCCCTACGTCGATGCCGAGAACCGCCTGGACTTCCCTGGCATGTTGGCGGCGCTGAAGGAGATTCCGGTCGGTGACGTGGTGGTCCTGCACGCTTGCTGCCACAACCCGTCCGGCTTCGACCTGTCCCGCGAGCAGTGGCAGCAGGTGCTGGAGGTGGTCCAGGAACGCGAACTGCTGCCGCTGGTCGACTTCGCCTATCAGGGCTTTGGTGAAGGCCTGGAGGAAGACGCCTATGGCGCGCGCCTACTCGCCGAGAGCCTCGACGAGGTGCTGATCACCAGTTCTTGCTCCAAGAACTTCGGCATCTACCGTGAGCGCACCGGTGCCCTGATCGCAATCGCCAAGAACCATGAGCAGATGGAGAACGTCCGCTCGCAAATTGCCATCGTGGCCCGCGAGAACTACTCCAACCCGCCCGCTCACGGCGGTGCCATCGTCACTGAGATTCTCGAATCGGCCGAGCTTGCCGCGGTGTGGCGCGAGGAGCTGACCGAGATGCGCGATCGTATCAACGGCCTGCGCCGCGACTTCGTCGAGGCCCTCAAGCCTCATGGCCTGGCCGAGAAGTTTGCCTGTGTCGGCGAGCAGCGCGGCATGTTCTCTTACACGGGCCTGAGCCCGGAACAGGTCGACCAGCTGCGTGACGAGTTCGGCATCTACATGGTTCGCTCGGGTCGGGCCAACGTGGCCGGCTTCTCCGACGGGAACCTGCCGTATCTGGCCAAGGCCTTCGCCGCGGTCAACTAGGCTAAGCCTGAACAAACACCACCCGCCACACCAGCACGCCCGGGACGGATGTCCCGGGCGTGCTGCGTTCTGCCCCACCTATTCCCTTAGAACGACAAACCGCCCCGCCGGCGATGCCGACGGGGCGGTAAGCTTCCCGCAGGGGGCAATCAGCTGGCGTAGCGGCTGACGTCCAGGTCTTTCGGGTCGATCTCCGGCTTACGGCGATCCATCAGATCGGCCAGCAGCTGGGCACTGCCACAGCTCATGGTCCAGCCCAGGGTGCCGTGCCCGGTATTCAACCACAGATTGTCGTACTTGGTAGCGCCAATGATCGGCGTGGAATCCGGCGTCATGGGGCGCAGGCCGGTCCAGAATTCAGCCCGCCCGACATCGCCTCCTTCGGGGAAGACATCCTTCACCACCATGCTGATGGTGGCACGGCGTTTCTCGAGCAGGCTCATGTCATAGGAGGCGAGCTCTGCCGTACCACCGACCCGGATGCGGTCATCGAAGCGCGAAATCGCCACCTTATAGCTCTCGTCCATCACCGTCGACTGCGGCGCACCCCCCTCATCGGTGACCGGCACGGTCAGGCTGTAGCCCTTGACCGGGTAGATCGGCAGGCGAATGTCCAGGTCCTTGACCAGGAACTTGGAGAAGCTGCCCATGCACACCACATAGGCATCGGCACTGATCTCACCTGCGCTGGTCACCACCGATTCGATGCGGTCCGCGCTGCGCTTCAAGCGTTCGATGGTTTCGCCGAAGCGAAAGGTCACGCCGAGCTGATCGCGGCAGTAATCGGCCAGACGGTTGGTGAAGAGATGGCAGTCGCCGGTCTGGTCGTCAGGCAGATGCAGGCCACCCACGAACTTGCCCGGCACCCGGGCTAACGCCGGCTCGACATCCTTGATCTCCTCGGCATTGAGCAGCTTGTGGCGCACCCCACACTGTTCGAGGACGCGCATGTCCTTGCCAACGGCGGCGACCTGGCTTTCGTGGCGGAACAGCTGCAACAGCCCCTTCTGACGATCCTCGTATCGCAGCCCGGTATCCTCGCGTAACGCATTGATGCAGCCACGGCTGTACTCGGCGACGCGGACCATGCGCTCCTTGTTGACCGCATAGCGATCGGGGGTGCAGTTCTTGAACATCTGCATCATGAAGCGCGCCATGGTCGGATCGGGCTTGGGCTGGATCTTGAGCGGCGCATGCTCCTGGAACATCCACTTCATGGCCTTCTGGGGTATGCCGGGTGCCGCCCAGGGAGAGGAAAAGCCGAACGAGACCTGGCCGGCATTGCCGTAGCTGGTCTCCATGGCCGGTGCGTCCTGGCGATCGACCACTGTCACCTCATGGCCCTGGCGTGCCAGATAGTACGCACTGGTGACACCAACCACACCGCTGCCGAGCACGACGACCTTCATTGCCTCTCCCCTTCTTATTGCTGTCTTGTTGCTTTGGTTGGATATGCAGCGCCTCATGGCTGTCCCGAGGTCCCACGAGGCACGCATTGTCAGCCACGCTGACGAAAGGCACGAGTATAGAGGAGGTTATTAAGAAAAATATTCCGAATAAAGAAGAAAAACCGGAGTTAAAAACCAAAATTAAGCCAAAAAATCAGAGACAACCCCCAAGAAAAGACATTAAAAAGAAAATAAGACTGCCATCATGCTAGCGACGGGCGTCGCTGCCGATATAACCACCAGGCGAGCATACCGGCCAGAACATTACCCATGGCCGCGCCCACGGCCAGCCCCACCATTCCACCAAGCTGGCTGCCTAACCACAGGCAGGGAAGATAGCAGACGAACAGGCGAATGCCCGACATCAGCATCGCTCCCAGCGGCCAGCCCAGGGCATTGCCCGCAGACACCACCACCATGCACAGACCCAAGAAGGCGTAGCTTGGCAACAAGAAGCGAATCAGCATGGCCAGGTCATCACGGACCTCCGGGTTGCCCGATAGCAGGAGTGCCACCCAGGGTGCCGCCAAGGCCAGCAACAGACCCAACACCAGCTGCCAGCCAATGATCACCCTAGCCGCCAGGCGCATTAGGCGGCGAATGGTCTCGCCATCGCCAGCGCCATGACATCTCCCCAACCAGGGTGGCAGCGACATGGTCAACGCCAGCACCAGCATCAGCGATACCGTTTCCAAGCGACTGGCCAGGCCCCAGGCTGCCACGCTGGCCTCGCCGAGGGTTGCGACAATGCGAGTGGACAGCATCGCTGCCAGGGGCGGCATCAGTTGGCTGACCATGGCCGGCGCAGCGATGCCGACGAATCCCGGCGCCGAGCGGCGAGTCTCGGCAAAAAGCCCCTGCCAGGACAACCAGTCCCGACATGCAAGACGGCGCGTCAGCAGCAGCAGCCCGCCGCCGAAAGCGAGCACGGTCGCCCAGGCCGCGCCGGGAAGGCCCAGGCCATCCCAGCCACCCACGCCGAAGATAAGTAGCGGATCGAGCACGAGGTTGATCAGGCTCGTCACCACCATCAGCTTGCCCGGCAAGCGAGTGTCGCCGTGGGCTCGAAAGAGGCTATAGCCGAAGTAGACCAAGGCCCCTAGCCAGGCCGCCAGAAGCTGAGGCCCCCAATAGGAGCGGATCAAGGAAAGGCTGTCGGCCTCTGCCCCAAGCAAGGGAAACAACTGATCCTGAAGGGCCCACAGCAATAGCGCCAACAGCGCAATCACGCAGCCGGCTACCACCAGCACCAGACTACCCAGGCGTCTGGCACGTTGTTGCTCACCAGCCCCCAGCACCCGTGACAGCTGGGCCGCAATGGCGATCCCCAGCCCGACCTGGACGCCGATGATCAGAAAAGACAGCGGGAAGGTAAACGACTGCGCGGCCAGGGGCGCCGTGCCCAGCCGGGCGATAAAGGCACTATCGACGAGCTGGAAACCCAGTAGGGCCATCACACCAATGGCCATCGGCCATGTCTGACGCCATAATCGACGCCCCAAGGATTCGCTCACAGTATCCGATACGGGCACATTGCCTCCTGGCGACTATGCAAAGGAGCGACATTGTACGCCCCACGACGCCATTGCGCAGGCCCGATAACCTAGCTCGCCAGGGTTATGCATCAGTGATTTGGCAACTGCCCACTAACCGCCATCAGCGAGCGCTTCAAGCGGCCGATATCGCCGGCACTCATCGGCTTGAAATAGTAAAACCCCTGTACCAGATCACAGCCGAACTCACGCACCAGCTCAAGTTGCTCCTCGTTCTCGACGCCTTCGGCCACCACCTCAAGACCTAGCTGATGGCCAATAAAGACCATCGCCGCCATGATGGCGCGATCGCTTGGCTCATCGGGAGCATCCCGCACAAACCCCCGGTCGATCTTCAACGACGTGATCGGGAACTGCTTGAGATAACTCAACGACGAATAACCGGTGCCAAAGTCATCGATAGCGATTTTCATGCCACGATGATAGAGCCGGCGCAGCGTATTGAGGATATGCTGATCGGCCCGTATCAAAACGTTCTCGGTCAGCTCGATGCCGATATCCCGGGTCGTCAGACCAAACTGGTCCATGCAGTTTTCGAGGTATGCGAAGACATCATGCTGGATCACCTGCTTGCCGGAAAGATTGATGTCGATACGATAGTCCCCCAAGCCCGACGCCTTCCACTCGGCCTGCTGACGACACGCCTCATGGATGACCCACTCTCCAATGCGATAGATCAGGTTCGAGTGCTCGGCTATGGGGATGAACTCAGACGGGGGAATGCTGCCACCGTCGCGGGGAAACCATCGAATCAGGGCTTCGATGTTCTCCACTCGACCACTAGTGGCGGCCACTTGCGGCTGATAATGCAGCACCAATTCACCGTCACGCAGCGCTCGCTGCAGGCGCTCCGTCATACGATACTCATGCACCAGCTCGTCATGCAGGCGCTGATCGAAGAACCAGCAGGCCTGCCCGGCCGCAAGTTTGGCCCGGTTCTTGGCCACGTCGGCATTCTGGATCAACTCGCGGGCACTCTGTCCGTTATCAGGAAAGAGACTGACCCCAAACTTGAGGCTGACATGCAGCTCACCAAGCCCTATATCGAAGGGTTCCTTGAAGGCTGAGAGCACCTTTTCGATTAACGGCATCGCATTGTTGCCGGCCTTGAGGTGCGGAAAGGCCATCACGAATTCATCGCCACCAAACCGTGACAGCAAATCAGAGCTTCTCTGGCAACTACGCAAGCGATGGGCGACCTCTACCAGCAGACGGTCCCCAAGCTCATAACCCTCAGCGTCGTTGATTTCGCCAAAGCCTTGGATATCGGCGAAAACCACGGCGACCACCTCCCCTAGCTTATCGGCGTCAGTCAGGCACTCGTTGAGCTGGGTCGCAAAGGTCCCGCGATTGGGCAACATGGTCAGGGAGTCGAACCGGGTAACAAAGTCTAGATCCCGCCGAGCCTGCTTCTGGTCAGACAGATCGACATCAATGCAGAACATCAGCGGCTCGTCGGTGTGCTCGCCGAGCATGACATGGTGAGAATACACCGCCACCGGCTCACCGAACTTGCGCTTGAGTTCTAGCTCCGAGGCCGGAATCTCGATGCCCTCCTGTACCCAGGCTCGATGGGCATCGATGACTGCGTAACGCATCTCGCTGGGGATGATCAGGTCCTCGAGCAGCTGGCCCTGCGCCTCATCACGCGTATAGCCATAGAGCTCGGTACTAGCCGAGTTCCAGTAAATGACGCGACGGTCGCGATCGTAACCCTGCACGGCCACCTTGGGCAGGCTTTCGAGCAGCGCACGAAAGCGCTGCTCGCTTTCGGAGTAATGGCGCTGCACTGTCTCGAGATCGCCAGCCCCTGATGTGGCCTCGGCTTCTTGCGCCAGGATTCGCCCCAGGCAGGCGTAAAGCGCCAGGCACAGCAGCACGATACCGACGATCTGGAGAAAGTGCGGATTATCGAGGGTGGCGCATATCAAGAGGGCCACACCGGATAGACCAGAAAATACCAGCGTACTGGTATACCGCCATGTGGCTAAACGCTTGAAAACACGAGATATGTGCCGAAAGGCAAAAGACAAGTACACTTCTCCCAGATCATCGTTGGGCGCCGACAGTAACTTCGCTCAAGACCAGCCTCTCGGCGAAGTGCGGCAATACTCACACCCCAATAACCTACTGTAATCCTTCATGATGCCTTCCATGCTGAAGGGCTAAACGCCATGCGTCTCTTATCCTAGCTTAAATACGAGCTGACCGTATCGCGGCTGTAGGAATTTTACACCTTTGCTTGGCTTTATTTGACCAAGTGTCTCAAACCTTGAGGGGTTGCTTTTGTAGCAACTTTTGCTGTTGCCAGTACTGGCAACATAACCCCAAGAGGAACGAGACCATGAAAAACGAAAGCCTGAAACACGGTTACGACCTGTCCGCCGTCGCCCAGCCAACCCCGCCTCCTTACTGGGAGTCACGCGTCTCTCAGGAGTTGTCGCAGCAAGGCTGGAGCCTGGCTGACATCTCGGCGCACATCGACCTAGAGGCCTGGGCGAGCTTTCTGCCCAGCCTACCTAGGGACCCCTATGTAAACCGCCGCTGGAAACGCATGTCGTGGCTGAACCTGACCGAGGAAGAGGAAGTCGAGGTCATGGGGAACTGCCCCATGGCACAAGGCGGCGCCTTCAACGATGCCGAAAGCATGGCCGACAAGCTTCGCTACTACCCAGCCCTGGAAGAGCGCTTTACGCAACGCCAGGACGTAAAGGCCTTCGTCAAGGCCTGGGCCAGGATGTGGGGGATAGGCCCACGTGAACCGATACTGATGCAAATCACCGGCAGCCGCGGTAAGGGCATGATCGATCCACTACAAGGGCAGGGAATTCATGCTGACGGCTGCAAGTTCCTGAGCATCCTGGTCATCAATCGCGATAACGTCGATGGCGCTACCAACCGCCTGTATGCCGACAAGGCCGGCCAGCAGCCGCTGCTGGAGCACATCACCGCCCCCGGACAAGTCTTGCATCTGCATGATGACCGACTCTTTCACAGCGTCGATGCCATGACCCAGCGGGACTCTAGCCGTCCCTTCGAGCGCTTTATCGTCATCATCAACAGTCGCTTCGTGGATGGTTTTCAGAACCGGATGTTGCGCCGTCACTTCCCTGATGCAGTACTTAACAACGTCTTTTAACACGACCTAATCACCCTAGGAATAACCGCAGACAATAGAGGAAAAATGACTGACTATCCCGCAAGCAGTGAAAGGAACTCGCGAACCGGCCAACTTCGTTGGCCGGTTTTTTTTACCTCATCTTGAGCCGTCCCTTTTACAGCATCTTGTCCAGGTAATACTTCCCTCGAGTTTTCCAGTGCCGCATAAAAAAGGCACCGCCGGTCGCCCGGCAATGCCCTGATCATCCGTCATTAGAGGTTCGTTTTACTGACGAATGCCTTCAAATGTCACATAGAGTTCAAGCGTTTGCATCGGTTCCGGCATGCTGCTCATGTCGATATCGAAGTCAGCCAGCGTCAGCGTGGTGCTGCCTTCGAAGCCTTGGCGATAGTTGCCCCAAGGGTCCTCCCCACCGCCGATGTGTTCGACGTTCATCTCGATTTCCTGCGTCTTGCCATGCAGGCTCAGCTCGCCTGTCAGTACGCCCTCACCTTCGCCAGTTGACTCGAACCCGGTGGACGTGAAAGTAGCCGTCGGATATTCCCCGGCATTGAGGAAATCTTCACTGAGAATATGCTTATCACGCTCGGCATGGTTGGTATTCAAGCTGTCGACCTCGACCTCCATGGACACGGATGACGCGTCCAGGTTCTCGGGGTCGTAGCTGAATTCGCCACTGAACTCCTCGAAAGAACCCAGAATGTAGGAGAAGCCCAAATGACTAATCTTGAACTGTACGAAGGCATGCTGCCCTTCGGTATCGATCATGTAATCGGCGGCCTGTGCCTGACTCACCGGTACCAGAGCGGCAGCGGTCAGAGCGGCTAGTGCTGTCTTCTTCAACATCATCTTGCTCCTTCTTGGATGAAAACTTGTCCGAGCACCGACCTGTCGGCGCCCGGCATTGGAAGATTGATGCGATGCATCAGTACAGCGTCACGGCTTGCGTGAGATACGCGGGTTAACCATGCGAACCAGAACGTCATGACGGTCGATAATGTGATGCTTGAATGCAGCCAGCATGTGGACGCTAGCGAGACCGATCAAGGCCAGAGCGAGATACCAATGAACGGTGCCGGCAAGCGTCGCCTGGCCAGGCAGATCGCTAAGCAGAGCGGGAACCTCGAACCAATCGAACACGCTGATGCCGCGTCCATCGGCGGTAGAAATAAGGTAGCCGCTGACGAGGACGACCACCAGCAGCAGGTAAAGCCCCAGGTGACCGAGTTCTGCAGCCAGTCTTTCGAGCCTTGACCCCGGCAGTGCAGGTGACGGATTGAAAGCTCGCCAGGCGAGACGTAAAAGCGTTGCGGCCAACAGCAAGATACCGATTGAACGGTGCCACCAGGGCGCCAAGTTATACCAGCTGTCGTAGTAGCCCAGATCGGTCATCCACCAGCCGAGTACAAAGAGGCCCAGTATCGCCACAGCACTGGCCCAGTGAAGCACGATACTGACGATGCCCCACCCTCGCCGAGTGTTACGCCACATTGCCCCGCCCTCCTGACCTTGGTAGTGATTACTGCTGAGGTGGAGCTGACGCTACCGCCACGCAATGAGTTAGGTGTATATCAGTTCCCGATCATACCTGCCGGCACCGCATGAAACAGCGCAAAAATATGAACGTTTCATGTACTTTCCACCAACGATGGCCGCGGTCTTTCCCAGATACAGCAACGCCCCGACAAGCGGGGCGTCATTCATGGACAAGAGCCGAGTCAGGGTCAGCTCATCAGCGCATCCAGTCCTCGGGCCAGGTCGCCCTTGATGTCCTCGATATCCTCGAGGCCCACCGAGACCCGCACGAGCCCTTCCGCGATGCCGGCAGCGAGCTTCTGCTCGTCGGAGAGGCGACCATGGGTCGTGGTGGCGGGATGGCCAATGGTGGATTTCACGTCCCCCAGGTTGCCCGTGATCGACAGGATGCGGGTCGCATCGATGACCGACCAGGCGGCCGCACGGCCCCCCTCGACTTCAAAGCCCAGCACACCACCGAAGCCGCGCTGCTGATCGGCAGCCAACCGATGCTGCGGGTGAGTTTCGAGGCCGCTGTAATGCACCTTGGTCACCGCCGGATGGGCATCCAGGAAACGCGCCAACGCCAGCGCATTGTCGCAGTGGGCGCGCATGCGCAGACTCAGCGTCTCCAGGCCCTTCAGGAACACCCAGGCGTTGAAGGGACTCATGCAGGGCCCGCAGGTCCGCACTACCCCGAAGAGTGCCTCTAGCTCCTTGTCACGGCCGACCACTGCACCACCCAACGCCCGGCCCTGGCCGTCCAAATACTTGGTGGCCGAATGGATCACCAGATCGGCGCCCAGCGCGAGCGGGCGCTGCAGCGCCGGCGTCAGAAAGCAGTTGTCGATCGCTAACAGCGCGTCGTGGCGATGCGCGATCTCGGCCAGGGCCGGGATATCCACCACCTCGGAGAGCGGATTCGATGGCGTCTCCGCGAACAGAAGCTTGGTACGCGGCGTCATCGCTGCTTCCCAGGCCTCGAGGTTCGACAGCTCCACGTAGTGGGTCACGATGCCGAACTTGGCGAAGTACTTGTCGAACAGGCTAACCGTGGAGCCGAATAGCGAGCGCGAGGCGACGATCTCGTCGCCGGCTTCTAATAGCCCCAGCACCGTCGACATGATGGCCGCCATGCCGGAGCTTGTGGCCACACAGCGCTCGCCGCCCTCCATGGCCGCCAAGCGCTTCTCGAAGGTGCGCACCGTGGGGTTGGTGAACCGCGAGTAGATATTACCGGCTTCTTCGCCGCCGAATTTGCGTGCCGCCTCGGCGGCACTGCCATAGACGAAGCTCGACGTCGGGAAGATCGGCTCACCGTGCTCCTGCTCGGCGGTGCGGGCATGTCCGGCACGAATGGCCTGGGTATCGAGCGCCCAGTCGTGCCAGGCCTCAAAGTCGCTTTCGTCGTTCATACCGTCTCCCTTCAAGCGAAATCGTCGTCCTGGTCATCGTCCTGATTGTGCATGCCCACCAGGGCATGGTCACCGGCGCTATGATCCTTGGCGGAATCGTTACGCGAGGCTTCCAGGTTGTTCAGGTAGGCCTCGTCGATATCGCCGGTGATGTAGCGGCCATCGAAAACCGAGCAATCGAATTCCTCAAGCGCCGGATTGACGTCGCGGCAGGCCGTCTTCAGATCTTCGAGATCCTGATAGATCATGCGGTCGGCACCGATCAGGTCGCCCACCTCGGCCTCGGTGCGCCCATGAGCAATCAGCTCTTCGGCAGACGGCATGTCGATGCCATAGACGTTCGGGTAGCGCACGGGCGGTGCAGCGGACGCAAAGTAGACCTTGTTGGCACCCGCTTCTCGGGCCATCTGGATGATCTCGTTGCAGGTGGTACCGCGCACGATGGAATCATCCACCAGCAGCACGTTCTTGCCCTTGAACTCGACGTCGATGGCGTTGAGCTTCTGACGCACCGACTTCTTGCGCAGCGTCTGCCCCGGCATGATGAAGGTCCGCCCGATGTAGCGATTCTTCATGAAGCCTTCGCGGTAGGTCACCCCGAGATGCTGAGCGAGTTCCAGCGCCGAGGTCCGCGAGGTGTCGGGAATCGGAATCACCACGTCGATATCGTAGTCGGGCCACTCCTGGCGGATGCGATCGCCCAGCTTACGGCCCATCTGCATGCGCGTGCCGTAAACATAAGCACCGTCGAGGATGGAGTCCGGACGCGCCAGATAGACGTGTTCGAAGATGCAAGGAGCGAGGACGGGATTGTCGGCACAGGACTGGGTATGAATATTGCCGTCGAGGTCGACGAAGATCGCCTCGCCCGGATCCAGGTCGCGGTGCAGCTCGAAGCCGCCCACGTCCAGCGCCACCGACTCCGAGGCGATCATCACCTCCTGGCGACCTTCTTCCTGACGGGTACCGAAGACCACCGGACGAATGCCGTGCGGGTCACGGAACGCCACCATGCCATAGCCGTTGATGATGGCCACGGCCGCATAGCCACCGTTGCAGCGACGATGCACCCGACGCACGGCGTCGAAGATGTCTTCCGGGCCCATGCTCAGCCCTTGCTTACCCAGCTCATGGGCGAAGACGTTGAGCAACACCTCGGAATCCGAGCTGGTGTTGATGTGGCGCAGGTCGCTGGAGAACAGCTCCTGCTTGAGCTGGTCGGAGTTCGTCAGGTTGCCGTTGTGGGCAAGCGAAATGCCGTAGGGGGAGTTGACATAGAACGGCTGGGACTCCGCTTCACTGGAGGACCCGGCCGTCGGGTAGCGCACATGGCCGATTCCCAGGTTGCCTTTGAGGCGGCGCATATGGCGGGTGTGGAAGACATCACGCACTAGGCCATTACTCTTGCGCAGCAGGAAGCGTCCCTCGTGCCAAGTCATCATCCCGGCGGCGTCCTGTCCGCGATGCTGAAGGACCGTCAGGGCGTCATACAACGCCTGGTTCACCGCCTGATTGGCCATTAGGCCTACGATACCGCACATTCCGGCTTACCTCGCTTGCAATGGTGCTTCGACGCCGAACGAACCGGCGCCATGTAAAATGGGTTCAGAGTGCGCCATCCTCGCGCGCAGGAGCCTTGTCCCTCGCCGGAGCGTCCTGCCCCAGAATGTCTGGCAAAGTGAGTGAGCGTAGCTGTTCGGCGCGCTCTGGATCCTTACGCTCCCAGGCCGCCACACGATCCAGGCCCCAGGCCTCGAGACGCTCGAAGGTTGGGCGAACCTCGGCATTCTGCCAGGCGTCGAGCTGCTCGAGGGGCGTAAACCCTATCAGCAGCGTGGCCAACACCAGAATCACTGCCCCCTTGAGGGTGCCGAATACGGCACCGGCGATCCGGTTGAAGAAGCCCATGCCGACCCACTCGACCGCGGCATGCAGCAAGCGGATGACGATGCCGCCCAGCATGATGACCACGAAGGTGACCAGCACGAAGGCCAGCACCAGGCGGCCATCGGGGCTGTCGATCAAGCCATCCAGCATGTCCGCCACTGGCTCGGCGAAGAACCGCGCCGCCACCAGGGCCAGCACCCAGGTGGCGAGCCCCAGACCTTCCTGAACGAGACCACGCATGAAGCCCGCCAGCATGGTAATGGCCAACACGCCCACAAATATCCAGTCGATCCAGGTCAGCGTCATGGTGACATCCTCACCACTAGCCCCTGTAGATTGGCCTTGGCCTTGAGCTCGCTGCGCGCACGCTCACCCTCCTCGGCACTAGCATAGGGCCCGACATAAACGGCGGTCAGGTCATTGCCCCGTGGGCGACTAAAGACGCTGAAGCCCTGGCTTTCGAGCTTCTTCGCCAGACGCTCGGCGTTGCCAGGCTCACCGAAGCTGCCGGCCTGCACTGACCAATCGCCGGAGGCAGCACGCTTGGCTTCCGCCGCGCGAGCGAGCTCGGCGATGGGATCTGCCGATTGTTCGTTCCCAGCGTTGTCGGCCTGCCCCGGGTCGGAAGCGGCCTGAGGCGCAGCCGATGACTCGCCGGAGGCGACAGACGTCGACCCTTCTGAGTCAGAGTCAGTCGAAGGCTGCGCGGGAGCCACTGCAGACTCCTGTGGGGCTTCAGCGTCGTCGCTGCCACCGGTCGCGTCTGACTGCGCCGGTGCCGTTACCGCGGCAGTCGAGCCCTGTGAGTCGCTCTCATCGGTTGCCCTGTCGCTAGATGTCTCATCGAGCCGGCTCGGCGGCTGCGGATCATCGACGTCCACGCGTTCGACGTCCAGCGGCGCTTCGATGCTGAGCATCGGCTGGGGCCGCTCATCTCGTGATACCGGGTCATCGAAAAGCATCGGCAGAAAGATCACGGCCAAGGCCAGCAGAATGATCGCTCCGCTAATCCGTTCACGCATTCCGTACTTCATTCACCCCTCCCCGGCTCGCCTTCCTGGCGCGCCACTTATTCTGCTACGCCTGCGGCGAAGGATCGTCCGCTGACGATTCCCAGCGCGCCAGCACTTCCGCCACGGTAAAGAAGGATCCACAGACCAGCACCTGATCCGCCGCCTCGAGGTGCGCTTCGAGCCAAGCGGCCCCAGCGGCCGGCGAGTCGGCAAGCGAGAGCACTTCACCGCCCAAAGAACGAATCAGCTCGGCAAGATCGCCTGCCGGCCGGGCCCGGTCGCCGCCAAGGCTGGCCGGCACCCAGGCATCAACGGCCTGGTCCAAGGCCGTCACCACACCTTCGGCGTCCTTGTCTGCGAGCATCCCCAGCAGCGCGACACGGCGCCCGGCACAGGGCCGCTGGGACAGGCGTTCGGCCAGATAGGCGGCGGCGTGCGGGTTATGCCCTACGTCCAGACACCAGTTGCCTCGCCACTGCATACGCCCGGCGAGCACCACCTCACGGAGAGCCCTCTTACAGGCCTCGGCCTCGAGGGTCACGCCCGCCAATGCCAGCGCCTGTAGCGCAGAAGCGGCATTATCCAGCGGCAAGCCGGGATCGGGCAACGTCGTGAGGGCCAGGCTTTCGCCCTCGGCGTCGTGGCCCTGCCAGCACCAGCCATCGGTGTCAGCACTCTGGGTGAAATCTTGCGCCAGGCAATGCACCTGCGCTCCCAGTCGGGCCGCCGTGTCATGAACGCTTTCCGGTAACGATGCACTGCCCAGCACGGCCGGGCGCCCGGCCCGCAGAATACCGGCCTTCTCGCGACCGATGCCCTCGAGATCGGTGCCCAGAAAGGCGGCATGATCCTGGGCGACGGTGGTGACCACCCCGACATCGGCATCGATGACGTTAACGGCATCCAGCCGGCCGCCCAGCCCCACTTCCAGGATGGCGATATCCGGCTGGCGCTGAGCAATCGACCAGAGCCCAGCCAGAGTGCCGGCCTCGAAGTAGGTCAGGCTGACCGGTTCATCCTCGAGACGCGCCGCCTCGACGCGGGCGAAGCCCTCGATCAGGATGGCATCGCTGGCCTCTTCACCATCGAAGCGCAGACGCTCGTTGTAGCGCAGCAAATGAGGCGAAGTGTAGGTAGCGGTGCTCAGCCCGTGGGCACGAGCCAGGGCATCGAGCATGGCGGCCGTCGACCCCTTGCCGTTAGTGCCGGCGACGGTGATCACCTTGGTTGCGATACGGGCGGGTACAGGATTCAGCGAGCCGGCTTTGGATAGCCCCAGACGCGCAGCGACCTTGGCCACGCGTTCGAGGCCAAGGTCGATACTGACCGGATGCTGCTGCTCGAGGCGCTCGAGCCAGCCCTCGAGCGTCGAGGGCTGGCGGTCACTGACCCGCGAAGATGGCGGTTGAACTGCGCTCATGTCGGCTGGTGTCAGGCCTCGCGGTTAATATCTTCGGCTTCGGGCTCAGCTTCGCGCTGGGCCTCGTCGACCAGATCCGGCTCGTCATTTTCCAACTGGCCGAAAGCCGGCTGATGCGTCAGCTTGCGAAGCACGCCACCCAGACGGCTGCGCATTTCCTGGCGGTGCACGATCATGTCGACGGTGCCATGTTCCAGCAGGAACTCGCTGCGCTGAAAACCTTCCGGCAGCTTTTCGCGAACCGTCTGCTCGATCACGCGCGGACCGGCGAAACCGATCAGGGCATTAGGTTCGGCGACATTGAGGTCGCCAAGCATCGCCAGCGAAGCGGAAACGCCGCCGTAGACCGGATCGGTGAGCACCGAAATATAGGGGATACCGGCCTGCTTGAGCTTCTCGAGTGCCGCCGACGTCTTGGCCATCTGCATCAGCGAGAACAGCGCTTCCTGCATGCGAGCGCCACCCGATGCGGCGAAGCATACCAGCGGAATGCCCTCCTCGAGAGAGCGCGTCGCGGCCTGAACGAATTTCTCGCCAACCACCGCCCCCATGGAGCCGCCCATGAAGCTGAACTCGAAGGCCACGGCCACCAGCGGAATATCATCCAGGGTGCCGCGCATGGCGATCAGGGCATCGTTCTCGGCAGTATTCTTCTGGGCCGCGCCAAGGCGATCCTTGTACTTCTTCGAATCGCGGAACTTGAGACGATCCACTGGCTGCAGATCTTCAGCGATCTCTTCTCGATTGTCCTGATCAAGAAACCAGTCGAGACGCTTGCGCGCGGTCAAGCGCAGGTGATGGTCGCACTTGGGACAAACGCTCTGGTGTTTTTCCAGCTCGGGGAGATACAACACCCCTTCGCACTTGGGGCACTTGCGCCACAGGCCGTCAGGCACGCTGGTGCGACGGTCCTTGCGCTGAATGCGCCCCATGGAGGGCACGATCTTATCTAGCCAGCTCATATCAGAAGGTTTCCATCATGCGGGGCCCGGCGCGACCGGGCCGATGTTGATTCAAATATCGTAGCGCGTCGCGCGCTCACTGGCGTCAGGCGTCCAACGCCTGACGCATCTCGCCCAGAATATCCTTGAGACGGGGCGCAATGGCCGCCGGGTCG
This sequence comes from Onishia taeanensis, assembly GCF_900100755.1. Lineage (GTDB taxonomy): Bacteria > Pseudomonadota > Gammaproteobacteria > Pseudomonadales > Halomonadaceae > Onishia > Onishia taeanensis. Next base: position 6,981 of record NZ_FNCI01000016.1, on the reverse strand, counting down.
TCGACGCAGGCGGCGATCTGTCCCACCAGCACGCTACCGACGATGACACCTTCGGCGACCTTGCCTACGGCCGCCGCCGTGGCGCCATCGCGAATACCGAAGCCGACGCACAGCGGCAGGTCGGAGAGCTTGCGCAGCGGCGCCAGATGGGCGTCGATTTCGTCGACGTTCAGCGTCGCAGCACCCGTCACGCCCTTGAGCGAGACATAATACAAATAGCCTTCGCCATGGGCGCTGATTGTACCGGCGCGAGCATCCGAGGTGGTAGGGGCCACTAGGAAGATCGACTGCAGACCACGCGCCTTGAGCACCGGGCCAAATTCGTCGGCCTCTTCGGGCGGCATGTCGACGGTCAGTACGCCATCGACGCCGGCCGCCTGAGCCTGGTCGGCGAAGGCCTCGTAACCCATGCGCTCAATGGGATTCAGATAGCCCATCAGCACGACCGGAGTCTCGGTATCCTGTTCGCGGAATTCACGGACCATAGCGAACAGATGCGTCAGACGGGTGCCGTGCTTGAGCGCCCGTTCGCAAGCCTTCTGGATCACCGGGCCATCGGCCATCGGGTCGGAAAACGGCACCCCCAGTTCGATGATATCGGCGCCGGCTTCGACCAGCGCATGCATGAAGCCTACGGTGTACTCGGGGGCGGGGTCGCCGGCGGTGAGGTAGGGAATCAGGGCCGTGCGGCCCTGCGCCTTGAGCGTGGCGAAGCGTTGGTCGATTCGATTCATACCCTTGTCCTGGTCGCGATCCACGATTAAATCTCGATGCCGTCAAGTTTGGCGACGGTGAGGATATCCTTGTCACCGCGCCCGGAGAGATTGACGACGATGTGCTGGTCAGGCCGCATGGTCGGAGCCAGTACCTTGGCATAGGCCAGCGCGTGGGCCGACTCGAGGGCGGGCATGATGCCCTCGACATGAGTGAGCTCGCGGAACGCCTCGAGCACCTCCTTGTCATTGGCGGCCACATAGCTGACGCGGCCGACATCTTTCCACAGCGCATGCTCCGGCCCGACCCCCGGGTAATCGAGGCCCGCCGAAATGGAGTGGGTATCGGACACCTGGCCGCCCTCGTCGGACATCAGGTAGGTACGGTTGCCGTGCAGCACGCCCCGCGGCGCATTGCCGGTCAGCGGCGCCGCGTGGCGACCGGTCTCGACGCCGTCGCCGCCGGCCTCGACGCCGTACATGGCAACGCCTTCGTCCTCGACGAAGGGATAGAAGAGCCCCAAGGCATTGGAGCCGCCGCCGACACAGGCGATCAACGCATCCGGCAGGCGGCCGATTTGCTTGAGCGACTGCTCGCGCGCCTCGCGGCCGGCCACGGCATTGAAGTCACGCACCAGCATCGGGTAGGGATGAGGGCCGGCGACGGTGCCGATGATATAGAAAGTGGTGTCGACGTTGGTCACCCAGTCGCGCAGCGCCTCGTTCATGGCATCCTTGAGAGTGCGCGAACCGGACTCGACCGGAATGACGGTGGCGCCCAGCAGTTGCATACGATAGACGTTGAGCTTCTGGCGCTCGACGTCCTCGGCACCCATGTAGATGGCGCATTCGAGGCCCAGGCGGGCCGCCACAGTGGCCGTCGCCACGCCGTGCTGACCGGCACCGGTCTCGGCGATGACCCGCGGCTTACCGCTCTTCTTGGCCAACAGGGCCTGGCCGATGGTGTTGTTCACCTTATGAGCGCCGGTGTGGTTCAGATCCTCGCGCTTCAGCCAGATCTGCGCACCGCCCAGCTCCCTCGACCAGCGCTCGGCGTGGTAAAGCGGAGAAGGACGGCCCACGTAGTGGGCCAGATCATGGTCGAATTCGGCCTGGAAGTCTGGATCATCGCGAAGAGCCATGTAGGTCTCTTCTAACTCCTCCAGGGCGAAGCTCAACGTTTCCGAGACGAACCGGCCGCCGTAGGGACCAAAATGGCCTCGCGCATCCGGCATGCGGGTCAGGTCGCTGAACTTGGTCACGAAAGGCACCTCACAGGGTCACTGGAACTTGGATGGGTAGGTCGTAAGGACTTGGCGCAAAAAGTCGTCGATCTTGGCCGCCGCTTTGATGCCGGGCGCCGCCTCGACGCCGCCGGAAACATCCACGGCAAAGGGACCAACTGCACGGATCGCCTGCTGAACATTCATCGCGTGCAAACCTCCCGCCAGAATAACAGGTTTTGCCAGGTTTGCGGGGATTCGGGACCAGTCGAAAGTCTCGCCAGTCCCGCCGGGAACCCCGGGTTTATAGGCATCTAGCAGCAGTGCTCGGGCATTGCCATAAGCGCTCGCGGCGGCTTCCAGGTCGACCCCTTCGCGCATGCGCAGCGCCTTGATATAGGGCCGAGAAAAACTCTCGCAGACACCGGGCGTCTCATCGCCGTGGAACTGCAGCAGATCGAGATGCTTACAGGCCGCTTCGACAAAGGCCGCGTCCTGATCGACGATGAGCCCAACCCGCGTCACGAAGGCCGGCACCCGCGCACTCAGCTCGGCCAACCGCGCAAGATCGATGGCACGCTTGCTGCCCGGCCAGAGCACGAACCCCAGCGCATCGGCACCGGCCGCAACGGCGGCATCGATGTCTTCCTCTCGGGTCAGACCACAAATTTTTACACGGGTGCGCTGCATGACCGGCCTCTCGTTGCGGTCGTCGGCTTCGAGTCCCTATTAGTGGGGCTCAATCAAGGGCAGTGCAACCCACTCAGGGTTGCCTGATTCGCTAGCTTGGTTTGCCGGCTTCGATGAAGCCCGGCGGCACCGAGGCATGGGTCGGTCGGGAACGACGAAAATCGACCAGCGGACAGTCCGGCAGCTCTCTCTCACCGGTCCACTCACCCAGGAACGCCAGCAAGTTTGGCCCCAGCGGCTCCCGGGGCAGCTCATAGACATCATCGTAGATCGCGTCGACGAAGTGCAGGCCACACCCCGGCGCCGTAGCGCTACCCTGGGTACGATCCCTTAGCGCTAGCAGCCGCGCCAGATAGTCCCGCCCCTGCTCGCCGCGACCGACGGCGATCAGAGCACCGACGATGTTGCGAATCATGTGGTGCAGGAAGGCGTTGGCCTGGACATCGACCACCACCAGCGCCCCATGTCGATGCACCTCGATGAAATGCAGATGGCGCTGGGTGGTCTTGGACTGGCAGCCCGCGGCGCGGAAGCTCGAGAAATCATTTTCACCCACCAGTGCCTGGGCCGCCTCATGCATGGCGGGTACATCCAGGGGATCACGACACCAAGTGGCATTAGCGCGTTCCAGCACCGGGCGACTGGGCTGATTGAGAATGACATAACGGTAGCGCCGGCCAAGCGCCAGGAAGCGGGCGTGAAAATCGCCCGGCACCGCTTTGACCCAATGCACGGCGATATCCCGCGGCAGGTTGGCATTGGTGCCAAATACCCAGGCCTTCTCGGAGCGCGGCGCCGGGGCATCGAAATGCACGATCTGACGAGTAGCGTGAACGCCACTGTCAGTTCGGCCGCTACAGTGAACGGTGACGGCTGTATTGGCCACACGAGCCATCGCTTTTTCGAGCGCCCCCTGCACCGAGGGGGCGTGCTTCAGGCGCTGCCAGCCACAGTACTGGCTGCCGTCGTACTCGACCCCCATGGCCAGACGGCCAGTCAGGGGATGCGTTTCATCAAGGGACTCGAAAAGGGGCATCGGCTCATCATAGGTTGTGCTGGGCGATCAGACGACTTGCCTGTTCGCGGGTCACGCCGTCCCCTTCTTCCAGTGCCCGAGCGAGCAGCGCTTGCGCCTGGTCATGGTCACCCTTTTCGAGGAGCGATTCAGCATCGCTGACCAGCACCTGAGCTTCCGGCCGGGGATCGGCAGGCTGGCCATTATCCAGATGCAGCGGCTCGAAAGCCACCTCCTCTATGTCCAATTCTTGCTCATCGACAGCAAACGCCGACCTCCGAGCAGGCGTATCCGCCTGTCGCATCAGCTCGGCCAGGTTGCTGCCCGCATCCTCGCCCACGGCAGGCGTATCCTCATCGTCGGAAAGCGCTCCTTCATCGCCGAAAGACACAGCGTACTGGTCAGCAGACGTTTGCGACTGAGGAAACTCCACGCTGGGCTGCATGAGTGTCTCCTCAGGTACCGCGGGATCAGCCTCTAGGCTCGGCGGGTGATAATCGATCACACGATCATTGGTCGACGCGGCCGGCTCGCCGTCCTCAGACGATGCCTCATCGCTATCGCCGAGGTCTGGCTGCTTCCCGGGCGGCTCCTCGGAGACGCTTCGTTCAGTTTCGTCGCGGCCTGTCTCTGCTTCTACCTCAGCCTCCTCACCCAGGCTGATACCACGGGGCTCATCAGGCGCCTCCGCGGCAGTGGTGTCTGAAGACGACTCAGCTTTGTCCCTTGATGCTTCCTTCAGGGCCTCGCTGATCTGCTCTGAATCCACCTCCTTGCCTTCCTGCCAGGACGGCCGCGCATGCCGCCCCTTGCCGTCGAAAGCGATCGGCTCACGCTCGATGGGCGGACGAAACGTCTCCATCGACTCGATTGGCGCCAGGTCAATCGGCGTTGATGCCCCGGCATCGTCTGCCGCAGAGAACTGTGTCGGGCCATCAGCATCACCGCCCCCTGAAGAGGCTTCGCCCGCGGATGGCGTTGGCACGGCCCGCTCAAGGGCCATCAGGCGCTCGAGCTCAGCCTGCCGAGCGGCATCATTATCGTCGGCTAGGTGTTCCGCCTGTTCATGAGCCTGCTGCCAGTACCCCTGCTCGACCAGCGTCTTGACCAGTTTGAGACGTAAATCATGGCGGCCGGGCTCGGCGTTGAGGCTCTCTTCGAGCAGCGCCTGGGCCTTCTCGTAGCGGCCATAGGCGATAAAGATATCCGCCTCACTGACGGCCTCGGCTCGGGGCATCAGGGCCTCTCGCGCATCAGGAACGAAACGCTCGGACGCGCTGCCGTTCTTGGCCTTCTGGGACTCAGCCGCTGAAGAAGCCGCGGAAGCCGACACCTGCTCGGTGGCTCGTGTCTGGTCGGCTCCGCGACGGCGACGCACTAACCACCAGAGCGCCAGCAACACCAGCACGCCGAGGCCTGCCAACTGGAAAGAAAGACTGCGGACCATCTGGCCGAGCGAGGTCCACAGCGGCATCAGGTAGCGATCGGCGAGGCCCGTCGCTGCCGGCTCACTAGCGGCTTGAGCAGCACTTTCGGATTGGGCGACGCTTGCGTCTTCGGTAGCGCTAGAGGCCTGACGCTCTGCAAGGGCTGACAGGCTGGCCTGTAGGCTGGCGACATCTTCACGCAGCGAGGCCAGTTCAGCCTCAGCACGATCACGCTCGTCGCGCATGGCGGCAAGGGATTGCTGACTCAGGGACAGCTGAGCCTCCAAGCGGTCGAGACGCTGATTCTGCTCGTTGGCGCCAGATGCGCCAGCCGCTGCCTCGGACGCAACCTGGGCATCCGTCAGCAGGGTCAGGCGCTGCGTGGCGGGCTGATCCTGCGAGGCAGCAGCCGACGCTTGAGGGGCCTGAGACGAGGGGGCGTCTGCCTGCACGAGGCCGGATGCGGCCCCGGCGTCGCCTCGATCAGGCTTGGCGGCGGCCTTATCGACCGTGGCGTCTGCTGAGTCCGGGGCCTGTTGAGAGGTCGTCGATGAGGCGAACGCCGGGACCGGTTCGCCGCGAGCGAAGGCGCTATTTTGCGCCTGCACCTGCTGCCAGGCCTCTTCAGTAGAGCGTGAGGTCATCTGCTCTCGAGTTGGCACATTCAGCACGTAGCCTGCCCGCAGGCGATTGATATTACCGCCCGGAAACGCCTCGGGGTTGGCATCCAGCAGCGCCAGCATCATCTGCGATATCGATATATCGGCATCCGGACGCAGCCGCTCGGCGACGCTCCACAGGGTTTCGCCGGACTCGACGTAGCCCGGGTCTCGCTCGCGGGGTGCCATTGAGGTTTGCAAAGGCTCGGCTTGAGGCGAACTCGCTTGCTGAGGGCTGGGTAGCGCCGGCGTGGCCGACTGAGAGCCAAAACCGGGCGGGTCGAAGAGCAGCGTGACCTGGCGCTGTATGACGCCGTCAGGCCCATCGATGTCCACCAACAAGTCGAGATAAGGCGTGCGCACCGCTCGCGACGACTGGACCCGGACGGAGAGCCCGCCCGACTGAGGCACGACCGACAAGGTCAGGGCGTCGACCAGCAGGCTTCGCTCGAGCCCAGCACGCCGGTAACCGTCGGCATCGGCCAGACTGACCGTTAGGTTCTGGGCCGATACACCCTGCGTATCCGTCAGCGGAATGGTCGCTTCAAGCGGCGCTCCCAGCGCCGACCCCACCTTGGCGTCACCCACGCCCAACGACCAAGCCAAGGGGCTCATGGCGGACAGCGACGTCAACAAGATGACCAAAGAAAACTTGCGGTTCATGGCGGCGATGGGCCTCAGAAGTGTCGGAGGCAACGCACTCGCACACTAGGTGTTTCAGCTAAGAGTGTGAGTCACGACAGCCTAAATCATCGAATTTTCGTCTCATTCTACCCACAGTTTGCCCTTACCGGGAGCGCCGAAAAAGGCAAAACTGGCCGCCATTTCAACGCTGACCAAAACATGTAGCGCCGCTTCATCGGGTTTTGGGGACGCACGAGGCCGGCCCCCGATGGCGCTTATCAGCAAAAAAAACGCCTCCCAGAAGGAGGCTGTGTGAAAACAGCCTCCTAAGCTGGCAAGATAGCCGTGAACTCACCCGTTCACGGCTATTTTTGTATGCGACACCTACAAGGACAGCCTCGCAGCCAGACCTCGCTGCTACCTCCCAGCATTGAAGAATATGTCCCGGAAAATCACCCGGTGCGGGTGATTGATGCCTTCGTGGAGTCCCTGGACGTCATCGAAATGGGGTTCGACAAGGCGCGCACCGCGGCCACCGGCCGGCGACCCTACCACCCGGGCGACCTGCTCAAGCTCTATATCTACGCCTACCTGAACCAGACCAGCAGCACTCGTCGCCTGGAAAAGGAG
>NZ_FNCI01000026.1 GCF_900100755.1 Onishia taeanensis | reverse complement strand
GGCGCTCAACAGACCGACTGCTAAGGAAGCCGCCTCATGCGCAACGACACACGCTTCGCCTTCAACAAACTGACCCAGCGAATCGCCGAGCTCTCTGGCGTTTCCAGCGCGACCGAGAGCTTTGCGGTCGAGCCCAGCGTCCAGCAGACGCTGGAAACCAAGATGCAAGAGACCTCGGCTTTTCTCAGCGAGATCAACATCGTTGGCGTCGATGAGCTCAAGGGCGAGAAACTCGGCCTCGGTATCAGCGGCCCGATCGCTGGCCGCACCGACACCTCGGCCAAAGACCGTACTCCGCGCGACCTGACCAGCCTGGATGCCAACCAGTACGAGTGCGTATCGACCGAGTTCGATACCTTCCTGTCCTGGCAGAAAATGGATGCCTGGGCCAAATTCCGCGATTTTCAGGTGCGGGTACGTAACGCCATCCTTCGCCAGCAGGCGCTGGACCGCATCATGATTGGCTTCAATGGCACCAGTGCCGCCGCCGAGACCGACCGGGCCACCTATCCGCTTCTGCAGGACGTCAACAAGGGCTGGCTGCAGCAGTATCGAGACAACGCCCCGGCCCGGGTGATGAGCGAGGGTGGTACCGCCGGTGAGGTGCGCGTCGGCCCAGGTGGCGACTACGAAAACCTCGACGCCCTGGTCTACGACGTGGTCAACGAGCTGATCGATCCCTGGCATCGCGAGTCCACCGAGCTGCGCGCGATTTGTGGCCGCAAGATCCTTGCTGACAAGTACTTCCCGCTGATCAACAAGGACCAGCCGCCTACTGAGCAACGCGCCCTGGACCTGATCGTCAGCCAGAAGCGCATGGGCGGCCAGCAAGCAGCGCGGGTGCCCTACTTCCCGGACGGCGCTTTGCTGATCACCCCGACCAGCAACCTCTCCATGTACTACCAGAACGGCTCACGTCGCCGTTACATGAAGGACGAGCCCAAGCGCAAGCGCGTCGAGAACTACGAGAGCTCCAACGACGCCTATGTCGTCGAGGACTTCGGCGCTGGCTGCCTGGTGGAAAACATCATCTTCGGCGACTGGTCCGTCTAAGGAGAGCTGAATGCAAAGCCCCGCCCGTAAGCACTTTGCCCGCGTCACCGCCGCGAAAGCGGCCGGTGATGCCAACCCCAGCCGGCCCCAGACCGGCGAGCAGTACGAGATCCACGCCGCCGCGCTCTGGGAGGCGCGCCGCACCCTCAAGGCCATCAAGTCCACCGAAGCCAAGGTGCAGAAGAAGCGCGAGCTGCTGCCCGAGTTCGATGCCTACGTGACCGGTGTGCTCGAGGGCGGCAACGGCGCACAGGACGACGTGCTGATGACCGTGATGCTGTGGCGCCTGGATGTCGGCGACCTGGCCGGCGGCATCGCAATCGCTGAGTACGCACTGCGCCATGGCCTCGACACCCCCGACCGCTTCGAGCGCGACACCGCCAGCCTGGTGGTCGAACAGGTCGCCGAAGAGGCCATGCGGCTGCTCGAGGCGCCCTATGCAGAAGGTGCCGAGGGCGAAGCCGGCGCCGCCAACGACGCCGCCGAAATGGCCATGCATCTGAGTCGCGTCGAGGCCCTGACCCGCGACGCCGACATGCACGACCAGATCCGCGCCAAGCTCCACAAATCGCTCGGCTACGCCCAGCGCGCCCGCGGTGGCCATGCCGACGAGGCCCTCGCCAATCTGCGCCGCGCCCTGGAGCTGAACGACCGCGTGGGTGTGAAGAAGGACATCGAGCGCCTCGAGCGCGAGCTCAAGCAACAGAACGCCGGCCAGGGCACTGCTCAGAACAGCAGCGCCCCGGCCTGACCCCGAGTCGCACGCCGACGCCAAGGGGGCGCCGGGGGAGAGCGGGCCGCTGGCCCTATCTCGTCGATCCCGGCCCACCCCCTTCCTAATACCGAGACGTTGCCATGTCCCTGATCGCCGCCGGTACCGGCACCGCTCCCGACGATGCCGAGAGCATCGCCAACAACGGTTTCTGGCCGGATATCGAGCCGGCGGACTGCCGCGATGCCGAGCGCCTGGACGGCACCGTGACCGCTACCCGGCTCGCCTGGGCGCTGCAGGTGGCCATGGCCGACGTCAATCGCCAGCTCGCCGACTGGCAGCAGGCCCAACAGGACGAAGGGGCCGCGACGCTCGATGATGTGGCTGCCCCGTCATGGGCCGTAGCCGGGCACTACGCCCTGCTCTATCGCCGCGCCGTCTACGCCACCGCCCATGCCTCATTGCTCGAGCGCTACCGAGAAATCGCCGCCACCGAGGCTGGCGACGAGCGTGGAGAAGCCAAAGACCTGGCGGCCGACGATGTGCGACGCGACGCCCGCTGGGCCGTCGCCGAGATCGTCGGCCGCCACCACACCACCGTCGAGCTGATCTGATGCGCACCGTCTACGCGCACCAATACGAGACCCTTGACGCCCTGTGTTATCGGGTGCTCGGCCAGACAGCCGAAATCACCGAGCAGGTGCTCAGGCTCAACCCGGGCCTCGCAGAACTCGGCCCCCGGCTGCCCCAGGGCACAGCCGTCATCCTGCCCGACGCCGCCCCAGAAGCGCCGCGGGTCGACACCATCCAGCTCTGGACCTGACCCACAACCGATCACGCCGAGGAAATCCATGGCCGAACCCAGCACCACCACCGCCGTCGCCACCGCCACCGGGCTCGCCGCCCTGGTCGGCTGGCTTCCAGGCGTCGATGCCAACGCCGTGATCGGTGCCTTCTGCGGCGCCTCGCTGTTCGTGATCAGCGCCAAGGATCTGGGCCTCTTCGAGCGATTCGCCTACCTGGTGATCAGCCTGCTGATCGGCTACCTGGGCGGCCCGTCGGTGCTCGGCCAATGGATTACACACAGCGCGGTATCCGCGTTCATCGGCGCGGCAACCGCCGTGACAGCGGGGCTGCGTGCCATCGAAGGCGTCAAAACGCTCGACCTCAAGTCGCTGCTGGGAGGCCGCAAGTGAGTATCCCCACCCTCGTCACATTGATCTGCGCCGTGCTGATCTGTGCGCGGCTGCTCACCTACCGTCGCCGCGGCGCCCGCTACCGGCTCGGCTATTCCTGCGCCGCCTGGCTGCTTATCGCCGGCACCGGCACCGTCGCCATTCGCATTATCACTCAGTCGAGCTACCCCGCCGGCTGGGGAATCGCCCTGGTCATGGCGGTATTCGCCTGGCTGGTCTGGCGGGCACGGGGCAACGTCGCCCACATCATCCAGCTAAAGAGGATCTGAGCATGCTGCTAAGAAACGGCGATACCGGCTATCGGGTCGAGGCCCTGCAACGCGCCCTGGTCGCCGCCGGCCACGCCCTTGAGGTGGATGGCTGGTTTGGTGACGAGACCGAATCAGCGGTGCGAGCGGCTCAGCGCGCCCATGACTTGGTGATCGACGGCCTGGCCGGCCCCAAGACACGCCGCGCCCTGAAACAGGGTACGGATCCCAAGGCGCTGCGCCAGATCGACCTGGTCGGCGCCGCCGAGACGCTCGACGTCGAGCTCGCCGCGGTAATGGCCGTCAACGAGATCGAATCACGCGGGCTGGGTTTTCACGTCGGCGGCTCACGCAACGGCGCGCCGGTGATTCTCTTCGAGCGCCATATCATGCGCCGCCGCCTGATCCACCACGCGATCAACCCGGTGCCCTACCAGCAGCGTCAGCCCAATATCGTCAACGACAAACCTGGCGGCTATATCGGCGGCCCACGCGAGCATGAGCGGCTGGCGGCCGCTGACGCCATTCAAGGAAGCGCCGCCATCGAGTCGGCCAGCTGGGGGCTTTTCCAGATCATGGGCTTTCACTGGCACCGCCTGGGCTATGCCAGCGCCGAGGTGTTCGCCGAGTCGATGGCCATCAGCGAGGGTCGGCAGCTCGAGGCCTTCGTGCGATTCATCGAGGCCGATAGCGCGCTGCATTCTGCTCTGCGCCGGCAGGACTGGCGCGATTTTGCTCGTCGCTACAACGGCCCCGCGTTTGAGCGCAACGACTACGACACCAAGCTCGCGGCGGCCTACCGGCGCCACGCCGGCGATTTGGAGATGGCCGCATGACGAGAATGCGCCTCATCTTTCTCGCCACCCTGGCGGTGGCCATCGCCGCCGCCGGCTGGGCGGCCCGTGGCTGGTTCGAGGACGCCCAGCGCCTGAGCGCCGAGCGGGCTACCCGCGAGGCCATCGATGCCGCCATGGAGCGCGAGTCCGAGATCGCCGCGCAGGTCGAAGCCGCACTTGCCGACCTTGAAGCCAACGAGCGCATCATCGACCGGGGGATCATTCGTGAAATCGAAAAGCCTGTATATCGCCGCATGTGTCTCGAGCCTGACGCTATCCGCCTGCTCAACCACGCCGCCGCCGGTACAGTTCCCGAACCAGCAGACCCTGATGACGCCCTGCCCGACGACGCTGCCCAAGCTGACTGACGGGACCGGCAAAGACGTCGTGCTGACCATGGACGCCTGGGCAGGCCAGTATCATCGTTGCGCGACACGGCACAACGGCCTAGTCGACGCCCTCGAGGACCGCGGAATCACGGAATAAAGAGGAGGTCGCCATGCGAGTCAAAGTCGGAGATACCTGGTACGACAGCACCGAGCAGCCCATCTGCTTGCAGCTCAATGAGCTTGAGCAGGAACAGATAAGCAACATGGGCCCGCCGACAGCGAATAATTGCAAATACGGCGTGTTTCCCGACGTCAACGCCTTGTCGCGTGAAGAAATGCTTGAGTGGATGAAGGAAGACGGCGAAAAATGAACAAACTGCTATCCCTCCGCCAGCACCTGATCGGCGCAGTACCGGAGCTGAAGGACAACCCCGAGAAGCTACTGACCTTCGTGAACGACGGCACGGTGAAATTCCACCGGGGCCAGCACCTGAGCCATCAGTACCAGGTCGATGCTCAGGTCGTGGTCACCGACTACGCGGGCGAGCTGGATACGCTGATGATCCCGCTGCTGCAGTGGCTGTCGCACTATCAGCCGGACCTCGAGCCCGACGAGGCCGTGCGCCTCGAGGCCGAGATTCTGTCGAATCATGCCTGGGATCTCGCCCTGACCGTGCGACTTACCGAGCGCGTCGTTGCCCTGGTCGATTGCGAGACGGGCAACATCACCAGCGAGCACCGCATGCCCGAGTACCCGATCGAGGCATGCCCGGCCACCGAGTGGCAGCTCTACATCAAGGCGCCAGGCGACGATGCCCCGGCGATGGCCAGCGAATGGGAATCGCCGAATGGATGATCTCGACGCCCTCGAGGACTGGGTCGCGCCGCTGATCGCCAAGCTAGGCGCCAAGGAACGCCGGGCACTGGCCCGCAAGGTCGCTCAGGATCTTCGTCGCAGCCAGCGCGAGCGCATCAAGGCCCAGCAGAATCCCGACGGTACGCAGTACGCCCCGCGCAAACCCCAGGCCCGCGCCCAAGCCGGCGGCATTCGCCGGCGTGCCATGTTCTCGAAGATCCGCACAGCCAAGTACCTCAAGGCCAAGGGCAGCAGCGATGCCGCCGAGGTCGGCTTCGTCGGTCGCGTGGCGCATATCGCCCGGGTGCACCAGAAAGGCCTGCGCGCCCGGGTCGAGCGCGACGGCCCGCGCTATGACTACCCCGAGCGCCGACTGATCGGCTACACCGCTGCCGACCGCGAGCTGATCCAGGACTCAGTGCTGCACCACCTCGACACGGACTAGCCACGCCCTGGTTGTAAAACGCCTTCCCCACAACGCCAACCGCTCGCCACTCGCCCGCCGCCGCGCAACCATCGCGGCATGAGCCAACACCCCCTGCATAGCGCCGCCGAGCTGCTGCGCCTGATCCATAACCTGATTCGCCTGGGCACCATCGCCGAGGTGGATCACGACGCTGCGCGCGTCCGTGTGAAATCGGGCGAGCTGCTCACCGCCTGGCGGCCGTGGATCGAGTGTCGCGCCGGCACCACTCGCGACTGGAACCCCCCCACCGTCGGCGAGCAGGTGGTGCTGTTCTCGCCGGGTGGCGATCTCGCCGCCGGCGTGGTGCTGGCCGGACTGTTTTCCGACGCCCATCCGGCCCCGGCAGACCTGCCAGAGCTGTGCCGCCGTCTATTCCCGGACGGCGGCCTGTTCGAGTACGACCACGAATCGAGCGTGCTGCGCATCAACCTGCCCGGCTCCATCGAGATCAGCGCACCCGGCGGCACGTCGTGGCTCGGGAACATCGACCACCAGGGCGACATGGCCCGCGCCGGTAGCTACGCGCAGGACGGCGGCAGCCTCACCCACAACGACGTGAACGTCGGGCACGACCACCCGCATAGCGGCGTCGTGCCGGGCAACGGCCAAAGCGGAGGGCCCGTGCAATGACCGGCATGAACGCCACCACCGGCCGCCAGCTCGACGAGCTCGACCATATCCGCCAGAGCGTGCGCGACATCCTCACCACGCCCATCGGCTCGCGAGTGATGCGCCGCGACTACGGCAGCCTGCTGCCCGAGCTGATCGACCAGCCATTGCACGATGCCACCCTGATGCAGGCCTACGCCGCCGCGGTGATGGCGATCATCCGTTGGGAGCCTCGGGTGCGGGTGCAGCGTGTCCAGCGCAGTGTCAGCACCACGAGTCCCGGCGCAGCCACACTGGCGATTGACGCCATCACCACCGATGGCCATGCAGTTGCCGTCGAGGTGCCCGTCGCATGAGCGTGATCGACCTCTCCCAACTGCCACCGCCCCAGGTCGTCGAGTCGCTCGATTTCGAGACGATCCTCGCCGAGCGCAAGCAGGCGCTACTCGATCAGTACCCCGCCGATAAGCAATCCGAGATCGAGGCCACGCTGGCTCTAGAGTCCGAGCCGCTGACCAAGCTGCTCGAGGAGAATGCGTACCGCGAAATGCTCTGGCGGCAGCGGGTCAACGAGGCCGCCCAGGCGGTGATGATTGCACATGCCAACGACGAGGATCTCGACAATCTCGTGGCCAATTTCAACGTCAAGCGCCTGACAGTGGAGCCTGGTGACGAGAACGCAGTACCACCGGTTCCTCCGACGCTGGAACAGGATAGTGACCTGCGTATGCGAGGCCCCGAGGCCTTCGAGGGGCTGAGCGTTGCCGGACCCACCGGCGCCTATGAGTTTTATGCGCGCAGTGCTGACGGTCGCGTCGCCGATGTCTCTGCGCTGTCGCCGGAACCTTGTGACGCGCTGATCACGGTCCTGTCGCGCTTGGGTAATGGTGAGGCCTCCCAGGATCTGCTCGACATCGTTTACGACGCACTCACACCCGAAGACATCCGGCCGGTTTGTGATCGCGTCACGGTTCAATCCGCAGCAATCACCGACTACGCCATCCAGGCCGTACTTCACCTTGATAAGGGCTACGGCCCCGAGCGGGAACTTATCCTGGAAAGTGCCCTGGCACGCGCAGAGAAATACCGCACTGAGAAACGCAAACTCGGCCGCAGCATCTACACCGATGCGATTAAATCCGCTCTGCATGTCGAGGGAGTCGAGCACGTAGACCTGATATCCCCGGTTGAGCACATCCTCTTCGACCGCACTCAGGCCGGACATTGCACAGGGATCGACGTCACCCTAGGGGCGGGCAATGGCTAATACCTTGACGCTACTTCCCCCCAACGCCTCGCCCCTGGAGCGCGCCGCCTCCGAAGCACTCGCCGAGATCCAGCGCGTGCCTATCCTGCTGCGCCAACTCTGGAACCCCTGGGACTGCCCGGCACCGCTGCTGCCCTACTTGGCCTGGGCATTCAGCGTCGACCGCTGGGACACGACCTGGTCCGACACCGCCAAGCGCTCGGTGATCGCCTCCGCGTTCTACGTCCACCGCAAGAAGGGAACCATCAGCGCCCTGCGCCGAGTCGTCGAGCCACTCGGCTATCTGCTCGAGGTCGTCGAGTGGTGGGAGACCGAGCCCGAAGGTGAGCGCGGCACCTTCGCCCTGCGCATTGGCGTGCTCGACACCGGCATCACCGATGAAATGTACACCGAGCTCGAGCGGCTGATCGACGACGCCAAGCCGCTGACCCGGCATGTCTCGGCTCTGGATCTCGCCGGCGAGAGCCGCGGCATCACCTACATGGCCGCCGCCACCTATGACGGCGACCTGACCGCCGTCTACCCATTCGTCGCCGCCGAAACCGAAGTCACCGGCGTGAGCTATGTCGGCCTCACCGCCATCAGCATCGACACCGCCACCGTTTACCCGCTGCCCTGACACGCCCTTGAAAAGAGAGGAGCTCGCATGCCCCAGTTCTATACCCTGCTCACCGACACCGGCCAGGCCAAACTCGCCAACGCCGTGGCCCTGGGCGGCACCATCGAGATCACCGAGCTGGCCGTCGGCGACGGCGGTGGCAGCCTGCCCACGCCGGACAGCAGCGCCACGGCACTCATCAATGAGCTGCGCCGCGCGCCGATCAATACCAGCCAGACCGACCCGGACAACCCCAGCTGGATCGTCGTTGAGCAGGTGCTGCCGCCGGACGTCGGCGGCTGGACCATCCGTGAGATCGGCATCATCGACGCCGATGGCGATCTGATCGGCATCGGCAACTACCCCGAAACCTACAAGCCGGTGCTCGCCGAGGGTAGCTCGCGCACCCAGACCGTGCGCTTCGTGCTCGAGGTCTCAGATACCGCCGCCGTCACCCTCAAGGTCGACCCATCGGTCGTCCTCGCGACACGGCAGTTCGTCGAGGCCGAGCGGGCCGCGCATGAAGCAAGTCGCGCACATCCGCTGGCGACCGAAGCCCAGCGGGGCATGGCGATTAAGGCGTCTCAGACCGAGGTCAATGCCGGCGATGATGACGGGAAATTCGTCACCTCGATGAAGCTCAAAAACTGGGCGACGCAATGGGTCAAGGCTGCTACCGAAACAGTCGCCGGCATGCTCAAAATTGCGACGCAGGCGCAGACCGATGCCGGCACTGATGACACGACAGCAGTGACGCCAAAGAAGCTGAGGTGGGGGGTCTCATACAGTATTTCAGCCGACGGCTATATCGCGTTCCCCAGCTGGTTGGGGGGATTTATTTTGCAATGGCTGGGGATTAACAGCCGTCCCGATGGCTTGAATTTCACTTGGCCGATACCTTTCCCCAATGATGTTTTTGTATCGGGCGCGCTCGACTATGGGACTGGCATTGATGTTGTTAATACGACGAACGTGACAAATAGCGGCGGCACTTTCCAGACCCCCGCTGGGGGCGGCGGTACGGTCTGTTCAATAATCGCTATCGGCAAATAAGGAAGCGTCATGTCATACCATTACAGCCCCTCAAGAAATGCTTTTTATCCGTCTAGCATGAAATCTGAATACATGCGTGCCGGCACCTGGCCAGATGATGCGGTAGTTGCTACAGAAGAAGAGTGGCGC
>NZ_FNCI01000012.1 GCF_900100755.1 Onishia taeanensis | reverse complement strand
CAGAAAAGCGACTTCACCTACCTGCCAGATGCCGATGCCTACCGCTGCCCGGCGGGTCAGTTACTCCACCACAAGATACGTAACACCCACCAGAAGAGACATTTATATGTCCGTACCGGCTGCAGTCAGTGCCCCTTGCAGGGGCAATGCACGACGTCGGACCGACGCTGGGTAACCCGACACTTCCATGAGGAAGCCCTGGAGCAGGCGCAGTGGCAGGCCACGCCTGAACGCATGGTTCGGCGCATGGCAACCGTCGAGCCCACCTTCGCTACCTTGAAGCGCCTGCTCAACAAGGGGCGGCTGACCTGCTGGGGGCTCGCTTCCGCCGCCAGTGAATATAGCCTGGGTGTGCTCTGTTATAACCTGATGCGGGTGATCAATATCCTTGGGGTGAAGGGGGCGTTGGCCAGGCTCTGTTGAGTCCGGCCTCGTCCTCTGTCGCCATTTCCAAAACTGGCACTGAAATGAAGACTGCCCCGGCAAAGCCGAGGCAGTCTTCTGGAGCGCCGCCCCGAGGCTGGTGACGGGTTATCACACAGCCTCTAGAAGGGCGGGGTTTGGATCGTACGGCAATGAGTGGCGACTTAGCCGATGGTTTCGCCGGCCAGCATGAACCAGGTCTCGAGCACCGCATCCGGGTTCAGCGACACCGTGTCGATGCCCTGCTCCATCAGCCACTTGGCGAGATCCGGATGATCCGAGGGCCCCTGGCCGCAGATGCCGACGTACTTGCCCTGCGCCTTGCAGGCCTGGATGGCCATCGAGAGCAGCTTGAGCACCGCCGGGTTGCGCTCATCGAACAGATGGGCAATCACCCCGGAATCCCGGTCCAGCCCCAGGGTCAGCTGGGTGAGGTCGTTGGAGCCGATCGAGAAGCCGTCGAAGTGCTCGAGGAATTCATCGGCGAGCAGCGCGTTGGCCGGCAGCTCGCACATCATGATCACCTTGAGGCCGTTCTCGCCGCGCTTGAGACCATTCTCGGCCAGCAGATCGACGACACCACGCGCCTCTTCGGTGGTGCGCACGAAAGGCACCATGACCTGAATGTTGTCGAAGCCCATCACATCGCGTACCCGCTTGAGGGCCTGGCACTCAAGATCGAAACACGGCCGGAAGGATTCCGACAGGTAACGGGAAGCACCCCGGAAGCCGAGCATGGGGTTCTCTTCTCCCGGCTCATAGTTCTTGCCGCCGATCAGGTTCTCGTACTCGTTGGACTTGAAGTCCGACAGCCGCACGATGACCTTCTGCGGGTAGAACGCCGCGGCCAGGGTGGAAATCCCCTCGACCAGCTTGTCGACGTAGAAGCTCACCGGATCGTCATAGCCCGCGGTGCGCTGCTCGATGGTCTGCTGAAGCTCGACCGGCAGGGTGTCGAAGTCGAGCAGCGCCTTGGGGTGCACGCCGATCATGCGGTTGATGATGAACTCGAGCCGCGCCAGGCCGACGCCGGCATTGGGCAGGCTCGAAAAGTTGAAGGCACGGTCCGGGTTGCCGACGTTCATCATGATCTTGAAGGGCAGCTCGGGCATGCTGTCGACGCTGGTGGTCTTGCACTCGAAGTCCAGCAGCCCCTCGTAGACATGACCGGTATCGCCCTCGGAGCAGGAGACCGTGACCTCCTGACCGTCGCGCAACACGCTGGTAGCGTCGCCAGAGCCGACCACCGCCGGAATGCCCAGCTCGCGCGCGATGATCGCCGCGTGGCAGGTACGCCCGCCACGGTTGGTGACCACCGCCGAGGCGCGCTTCATGATCGGCTCCCAGTCCGGGTCGGTCATGTCGGTGACCAACACGTCGCCCTCGTTGATCTTGCCCATCTCGTCGGGGGTCATGATCACCTTGACCTCGCCGCTGCCGATGCGCTGGCCGATGGCACGGCCGGTGATCAGGTTGCGCCCCTTCTCACGCAGGTGGAAACGCTCGAGCTTGCCGCCTTCGACCTGGGACACCACCGTCTCCGGGCGGGCCTGAACGATGTAGACCTTGCCGTCGTCGCCGTCCAGGGCCCACTCGATGTCCATCGGACGCTGGTAGTGGCGCTCGATGATCATGGCCTGGCGCGCCAGCTCCATGACCTGCTCATCGTTGACGCAGAAGCGACCGCGATCGGAGAGCGGAACATCCACGGTTTCCACCGACTTGCCGGCGCTGGCATCGCCGGTGTAGATCATCTTGATCAGCTTGGAGCCCAGGTTGCGACGCAGCACCGCCGGACGACCGGCGTCCAGGGTCGGCTTGTGGACATAGAACTCATCGGGGTTGACCGCGCCCTGCACCACCGTCTCGCCGAGACCCCAGGAGGCCGTGACGAAAACGGCGTCGCGGAAGCCCGATTCGGTGTCGAGGGTGAACATCACGCCGGAGGCGCCAGTCTCGGAACGCACCATCTTCTGGATGCCGGCCGACAGCGCGACGTTTTCGTGGGCATAGCCCCGGTGTACCCGGTAGGAGATCGCCCGGTCGTTGAACAGCGAGGCAAACACCTCGTGCACCGCGCGCTTGATGTTGTCGAAGCCTTCGATATTGAGGAAGGTTTCCTGCTGGCCGGCGAAGGAGGCATCCGGCAGGTCTTCGGCGGTGGCAGAGCTTCTCACCGCGACCTTGAGATTGGGGTGGCGGGCGACCATGGCATCGTAGGCTTCACCCAGCGCCGCTTCGAAGGCCGGGGGCAGCGGAGTGTCGATCACCCACTGGCGGATCTCGGCGCCGGTCTTGGCCAGGGCTTCGACGTCATCGACATCGAGTCGCGTCAGCGCCTGGTTGATGCGTTCGTTGAGGTTGTCGTGGGCGAGGAATTCGCGATAGGCATGAGCGGTGGTAGCAAAGCCGCCAGGCACGCTGACGCCAGCGTTGGCCAGGTTGGAGATCATCTCGCCGAGCGAAGCGTTCTTGCCACCTACGCGCTCGACGTCATTCATACCGAGCTGGTCGAACCACTCAATGTACTGATTCACGGACTCTTTCACGCGACCCCCTAGTCGACTGGTGACACTCACTGGCAACGATCGCCGCCTCGCGATCAACGGCCGCCATTGCTGAATGCTAAGCACCCTATCAAGCGGCGGGGATGTTCGCCATTGGTCTAATAGCGAAGTCACTGGAGGATTTTTACAACACAGCCGCTTTTGACCAGATTCTTGTAGTCCGCCGGCTCAGCGTCACCGGCAATCCGCCGGCCGAGACTGCCACCAGGCCGCTTGGCGCTTGCCGCGGCGGGCATCAACCGAGACAATCGAGCGACTCTAGCGCCACTACTTAATCTAATCGTCGCCGCTAATTAATCATGACCGGCCAGTCGCCACGACAAGAACCAAAGGTTCCCCCATGCCACGTACCGCCTTTTTCATCTCCGATGGCACCGGCATCACCGCCGAAACCCTGGGCCGCAGCCTGCTGGCGCAGTTCGAGAGCGTCGAGATTCGCATGATCACCAAGCCCTACATCGATGACGCCGAGAAAGCGCAGGCGCTGGTGAACAGCATCCATGCCACCGCCGCCCGAGACGGCGAGCAGCCGATCATCATCGACACCATCGTCGACGAGAACGTGCGGCGTATCGTGTCCACGGCGCCCGGCTTCAAGGTAGACATCTTCTCGACCTTCTTGAAGCCACTGGAAGAAGAGCTTGCCACCCACTCCACCTATACCGTGGGGCGCACTCACTCCATCGGCCAGGACGATGTCTACATGAACCGCATCGACTCGGTGCATTTCGCGCTGGACAACGACGACGGCGCGCGGCTCAACCAGTACGACAAGGCGGACGTCATTCTGGTCGGTGTCTCGCGCTGCGGCAAGACGCCGACCTCGCTGTACCTGGCGCTGCAGTTCGGTATCCGCGCCGCCAACTATCCGCTGACGGAAGACGACTACGACGAGGACGGCACCCTCAAGCTGCCCCGCGCCCTGGCGCCTTACCGTAACAAGCTGTTCGGCCTGACCATCGCCGCCCCACGCCTGGCGGCGATTCGCAGCGAGCGCCGACCCAACAGCCGCTACTGCTCGATGGATCAGTGCATGCAGGAAGTCGCCCAGGCCGAAGCGCTATATCGCCAGATGCATATCCCCTACATCGATACCACGCGCTTCTCGATCGAGGAGATCTCCACCCGCATGATCGCCGAGGCCGGGCTACACCGCCGCTTCAGTCCGCGCTAAGCCGGCCCAGCGCAGACATAGACAAAGGCACAGTCATAAAAAAAGTCCCCAGGCTCAGCGCGACACTTAACGCACTACGCCCAGGTCGCGCAGCTTGGCGATGTCGTCGGCCGACAGTCCCATCTCGGTGAGCACCGCGTCGCTGTCGGCTCCCAGCGCCGGCGGTGCTACATCGCTGGTGCAGGAGACCCCATCGAAGCGCAGCGGGTTGGCCACCTGCGGCACGTCCTGACCGGCCCGCTCAAGGGTTCTGACCAGGCCGCGATGACGCACCTGAGCATCCTCTAGGGCCTCGGCCACGCTATGGATCGGCCCCGCTGGAATGCCGTGGGCCTCGAATGCCGCCAGCCAAGCATCTCGTGACCGCTTGGCCAGGCACTCGGCGATCTTCTCGACCAGTGGCTGGCGATGGGCAACCCGGGCGGCATTGGTGGCGTAAGCCGGATCTTCTGCCCATTCGGGGTAATCCAGCAGTGCGGCGAGCCGCGCGAACTGGCCGTCGTTGCCCACCGTCAGCACCAGGTAGCCGTCGGCGCAGGCAAAGGCCTGATAGGGCACGATATTGGGATGGGCGTTGCCGTGCCGCTCGGGGGCATGACCGCTGACCAGCGTGTTCAGCGCCTGATTGGCCAGGGTAGCCAGTTGCACGTCGAGTAGCGCCACATCGATGTAGCGCCCGCGACCGGTGCGAGAGCGCTCGTCCAATGCGGCCAGCACCCCGACCGTGGCATAGAGCCCGGTCATCACGTCGGTGATCGCCACGCCGGTCTTCATCGGCATGCCGTCCGGCTCGCCGCTGAGGCTCATCAGCCCGCCCATGGCCTGAATCATGAAGTCGTAGCCGGGTCGCCCGGCATAGGGGCCGTCTTGGCCGAAACCGGTGATCGAACAGCCGATCAGCCCGGGATTTTCGGCCTTGAGGGTCTGATGGTCGAGGCCATAACGGGCAAGTCCGCCGACCTTGAAGTTCTCAATCAGAATATCGGCGCGGGCCGCCAAGGCGCGAATCAGCGCTTGGCCTTCGGGCCTTGAGATGTCCACGGCCAACGACTGCTTGCCGCGGTTGGCGCATAGATAATAGGCCGCTTCGACCGGGTCGCCGGCGACGTCCTCGAGCCAGGGTGGCCCCCAGGCGCGGGTATCGTCGCCGCGGCTGGGGTGCTCGATCTTGATCACCCGGGCGCCTAGGTCGGCCAACAACTGCCCGGCCCATGGGCCGGCCAGCACCCGCGACATATCCAGCACCACGCGGCCTTCCAGGGGTCCGCTCATCTTGAGCTCCTTGCTCGTTCGGGCTGATCTTTTCTGGTGTCAGTCGTTAGCCGGAAAACGCCTGGATACCGGTCTGGGCACGGCCAAGAATCAAGGCGTGAATATCGTGGGTGCCCTCGTAGGTATTGACCGCCTCGAGGTTCATCACGTGGCGGATGACGTGATACTCGTCGCTGATGCCATTGCCGCCATGCATGTCCCGGGCAACGCGGGCAATATCCAACGCCTTGCCGGCGTTATTGCGCTTGATCAGCGAAATGGCCTCGGGCACCAACTGGCCGCCATCGATCATCCGCCCGACCCGCAGCGCCGCCTGCAGGCCAAGGGCAATGTCAGTCTGCATATCGGCGAGCTTCTTCTGGATCAGCTGATTGGCGGCTAGCGGACGACCGAACTGCTTGCGATCCAGAGTGTATTGGCGACCGGCATGCCAGCAGGCCTCGGCGGCGCCCATGGCGCCCCAGGCGATGCCATAGCGAGCGCGGTTGAGGCACGAGAACGGCCCCTTCAGGCCGGTAACGTTGGGCAGGCATGCCTCTTCGCCGACCTCGACGTCGCTCATCATGATCTGGCCAGTGATCGAGGCCCGCAGGCTGAACTTACCCTCAATCTTGGGGGCGGTCAGGCCAGGCATGCCCTTCTCGAGGATAAAGCCACGCAGAATGCCCTCTTCGTCCTTGGCCCAGACGACGAAGACATCGGCGATTGGCGAATTGGTGATCCAGGTCTTGCTGCCGTTGAGGCGCCAGCCGTTTTCGGTGCGCACCGCCCGGGTGCTCATGCCGCCCGGATCGGAGCCATGGTCCGGCTCGGTAAGACCGAAGCAGCCGACCCACTCGCCGCTGGCCAGCTTGGGCAGGTATTTCTCACGCTGCGCCTCGCTGCCGAAGGCATGGATCGGGTACATGACCAGGCTCGACTGCACGCTCATCGCCGAGCGATAGCCGGAATCGACCCGCTCGACTTCCCGGGCGATCAGGCCATAGCTCACATAGTTGAGACCAGACCCGCCGTAGCCGTCGAGCGTCGCCCCGAGCAAGCCAAGCTCCCCCATCTCGTTCATGATCTCGCGATCGAAATGCTCATGACGGTTGGCCTCGAGCACTCGCGGTAGCAGCTTGTCCTGGCAGTAGTCGTGGGCGGTGCGCTGAACCATGCGCTCGTCCTCATCGAGCTGGTCGATGAGGCGCAAGGGGTCATCCCAGGTAATCGGCGTGATCTGGCTCATGGCGGGCTCCTAAATAATATCGACATTTAAATATAATGTAGATCAAAAGCCCCACTCTGCCAAGCCGACCTTGGTCGCGGCCGTTTACTGGCGCTAGGCCTGAGACTCCTTTCAGCCCTGCGACTGACGCTGGTGGGCCAGCACCGCTCTCAGCCGCCACCAGGCAATGCCCGCCATGATCAGATTGGCCGTCAACATGCCGGTGAAGATGCCCTGCGGCCCCGCCAGCCGGCTACCCAGCCAGGCCAAGGGCACGAACAACACGAAGAGGCGCACCACGGAAAGCGCCATAGCATCCCGGGGCCGATGCAGGGCATTGAGCGACGACACCGAGAGAATCACCACGCCCTGGGCGCCAAGCCCCAGCGGCACCAGCCAGATAAAGGCCCGTAGCACCTGGCCTACCTCCGGCCCCTCGGCATAGCGCGCGGTCAACCAGGGCGCTAGGCCCTGCAGCCCGGCCCAGATCGCCAGTTGCCAAACCAGCACGAAGCCCAGGCAGCCGCCGATGGCACGGCGTACCCGTGCGAGCTGGCCGGCCCCCAGGTTCTGGCTGACTAGCGGCGACAGCGTCATGGAAAGCGCCAGCACCACGATCTGGGCAATCGCATCCAGCCGCGAGCCGACCCCGAAAGCCGCCACCGCCGCGTGACCATGGTCAGCAACGATACGGGTCACCAGCGCCATGGCCACCGGGGTGAACAGGCTGGTGACCGCCGCCGGCAGCGCAATGCGCCCGAGTGCCTGCCAGGACTCTGCAAGCGCACTTAAACTAAGCCCTCGCAGGGCGATCAGGCCGCGCAGTCGCGGCTGGCAAATCAGCCCCAGGGTCATCAGCCCCCAGCTCAGCACCGTGGCCAGTGCCGCCCCGGCCACCCCCATCGCTGGCACGGGGCCGACACCGAAGATCAGCAAGGGGTCGAGCACCAGATTGAGAACCGCCGCAGCCCCCATCGACAGCCCCGCCGCCAGGGTGTTGCCGTGAGCACGCAGCACGCTGTTGATGATGCGTGGTGCGATCACCAGGGCCGCGCCCCAGTACCACACGCCCATGTAAGCGTCGAGATAGGGCATCAGGGTCGCATCGGCCCCCAACAGCGAGAATAGCGCCTCGATGCTGGGCAGCCCGGCAAGAGTCACCAGCGCCCCGACGAGCAACGACAAAAACACCGCATCCGTGGCACGTCGCGCCACGAGGTCGTGACGCCCCTGGCCGAGCAAGCGCCCCACCACCGCCGAGGTGCCGATGCCGAGTCCGATCGCCAGGCTGATTACCGCGAAGACCACCGGAAAGGTAAAGGACACCGCCGCCAGCGGCACGGTACCGAGCTTGGCGATATACCAGGCATCCACCAGGTTGAAGGTCATCATCGCCAGCATGCCGCCGATCACCGGCAGCGTCTTGCGCACCAGGGTGCGGCCAATGGGCGCCTCGAGCATCGAGCCCCGCCGGGCGGGTGAATCGGGAGAAGGTGTCGACGACATGGCAACCTCGGTCGAAAAGGGACGTCATTGTGCCCCACTCAGGCCAAGGCCCCAACGTAAGCAAGGGCCGGCAACGTCTGACGTCGCCGGCCCTCTCTGGCTATTTCTCTGCCTAGCTATCTTGCTGTCTATTCTATTGCTCGCTGCGTATTAGTCCTCGTCGCGGCGATAAAGACGCTGAATGCTCGAAAAATCGAGCCCGCCGTTGCCGTTGGCCGCATGTAGGGCAAAGAGGTTGCGCGCCTGAGACCCCATAGGCACCGTCGACTTCGAGCCCAGCGCCAGCTCCCAGGCAAGGCCCAGATCCTTGGCCATCAGGTCGGTATGAAAGCCGCCCTGGTAACCGTTGGAGGCCGGCGCCTTCTCCATCACCCCAGGCCAGGGGTTGTAGCCGTTGAGCGCCCAGTTACCGCCGCTGCTCTGCTTCATTACCTCGGAGAGCACCGCCGGGTCGAGGCCGTTCTCGACGCCTAGCGCCAGGGCCTCTGCGGTGCCGCTCATCAGAATACCCAGCAGCATGTTGTTGCAGATCTTGGCTACCTGACCGGCCCCGGTTTCGCCCGCATGGAAGATGTTCTTGCCCATGGCCTCGAGAACCGGCTTGGCCCGCTCGAAGCCTTCGTCGCTGCCACCGACGATGAACGACAGGGTGCCGGCGACGGCACCGCCTACCCCGCCCGATACCGGGGCATCCACGAAGGCAAAACCGCGCTCGGCGGCGGCGGCCCCCACGGTGCGGGAATCATCCGGGGCGATGGTCGAGGCATCGATGATCAGCGGGTTGCCGGAGAGGGTGTCGAGCAGCCCCGGGGCACCGTCTTTGCCAAGATAAAGCCCCTTCACATGGGCGCCGGCTGGCAGCATCGAGACCACCACCTCGGCCTCCTGGGTGACCGCCTCGGCGCTTGCGGCCCGGCTGGCGCCGGCGTCCTCGAGGGTTTGCATGGCCTGCTCCGAGAGATCGAAGACGCAGACATCATGGCCAGCCTTGACGAGGTTGGTGGCCATGGGGCCTCCCATATTGCCAAGACCGATAAAGGCGATACGCATGGCGTGGCTCCTTGTTGATTTGTTGTAGGACCGCTGTTGGTTAGGCGCTGTTAGTAGTGTGTTGTTATGGCGCGACTCTGCGCCTCTGCTCGATCGCGTTACAACTCGCGCAGCGGATGCGTTTCTGGCCCCCAAAGCGGGCTTAGCAGGGCCTCGATATCGGCCTGGGGCACCGCACCGACGCTTTCATGCGACCAGCGAGGATTCTTGTCCTTGTCGATCAGCAGCGCTCTCACGCCCTCGGAGAGATCGCCTTTCACACAGCACTGCACCGAGAGGTTGAGCTCTTCCCGGAAGGCCTCGGCAAGGCTGGTGTGGGAATGACGCCGGGTCATCTGCCAGACCAACTGGGCACTTAGCGGACAGCCAGCGGCGAGCCGCGCCCGATTGGCAGCGAGCCAGTCATCCTGATCGCCATGGTCGAGAATGCGCGCGGCGGCATCCGAGGCCGATGCGCAGGCGGTGAGGTATTGCAAGTGATCGCGATGCGGCCAGAGCTGGGCGACGGGTGCCTGGCCCCGATCCTCGAAGCGGTCGAGCACACGGCCCACCACGGCTTGCAGTGCCTGTGCGCCATCGGCGTTGCCGAAGTCGGCGGCTAGCAGCGCCTCGAACAGGGCCTCCCGGCTCGCCCGAGGCACGAAGCGGTCGGCCAGGCCCAGGTCCAGGGCATCCCGCGCATTGAGTTGAGCGCCGGTCAGGCCCAGGTAGGCGCCGATGCCCGGCGGCATACGGTTGAGGAACCAACTGGCACCGATGTCCGGATACAGGCCGATGCTGATCTCCGGCATCGCCAGCAGAGAGGTCTCGGCGACCAGCCGATAACCGGCACCGGCCATCAGCCCCATGCCGCCGCCCATCACGATGCCGTCGCCCCACACCAGCAGCGGCTTCTCATAGCAGTGGATCTGGTAATCGAGGGCATATTCAGCGGTGAAGTAGGTCTCAGCAAAGGCGCCGCCCTCCCCAGATTGAATCGCCTTGTACAGCGCGACGATGTCACCGCCGGCACAGAATGCCTTCTCGCCGGCGCCCTCCAGCCAGACGGCGACGACCCGCTCGTCTTCTGCCCACTGGCTCAGGCGGGCTGAGAGCTGTTCGATCATGGCCAGCGACAGGGCATTCAGCGCCCTTGGGGCATTGAGGGTCGCCACCCCGATAAGCTGCCCTTCGCCAGTGGGGCGCTCCTCGAACAGCACGGGTGCATCGGTCATCGGTCGGACTCCTTGTCGGTCATCGTGTCTCAGAGACGGTGGGGGATGGATAGCTCAGCCACCAGGCGAGGCCTCACTGCAGCGACTCGATCACACCATCGGCGAGCAGGCGCCGGGCGCTGATCACGCGCATGATCTCGTTGGTGCCCTCGAGAATCTGGTGTACGCGGGTGTCACGCACCAGTCGCTCCAGCGGGTATTCCTTGATATAGCCATAGCCGCCGTGCAGTTGCAGGGCCTCGTTGCAGACGTTGAAGCCCATGTCGGTGGCGACCCGCTTGGCCATGGCGCAGTGAGCCGTCGCTTCCGGGTCGCCCTGGTCGAGACGCCAGGCCGCATGGCGCACCATCAGCCGCGATGCCATCAAATCACTTGCCATGTCGGAAAGCTTGAACTGCAGAGCCTGAAAGCTCGATAGCTCGCGGCCGAACTGCTTGCGCTGGCCCAAGTAGTCGCGGGACAGCGTCAGCGCGTGCTGGGCAGCCCCCAGCGAGCAACTGGCGATATTGAGCCGCCCACCGTCGAGGCCCTTCATGGCCAGGCGGAAGCCCTCGCCTTCTTCGCCGAGACGATTGCCGACCGGCACGCGCACGTCATCGAAGCTGACCAGCCGCGTTGGTTGGCTCTTCCAACCCATCTTCTCTTCGTTCTTGCCGTATTCGATACCCGCAGTGTCGGCGGGCACCAGGAACGCAGAAATACCCCCAGCACCGGAATCAGGTGCGCCGGTGCGGGCCATGACCACCAGCACATCGGTGGCCCCGGCCCCAGAAATGAACATCTTCGAGCCGCTGATCCGGTACTCGTCGCCTTCGCGTACCGCCTTACTGCGCAGGTTGGCTGCATCAGAACCGGCACCCGGCTCGGTCAGGCAGTAGGAGGCCAGCAGCTCGCCGCTGATCAGCCGTTCAAGCCAGGTCTCGCGCAGCGCCTCGCTGCCCCAGTTGGCAATCATCCAACTGGCCATGTTGTGAATGGTCAGGTAGGCGGTGGTCGAGATGCAGCCCTGGGCGAGCTGCTCGAAGATCAGCGAGGCCTCGAGCCGCGAGAGCCCCAGCCCGCCCCGCTCCTCATCGATGTAGATGCCAAGAAAGCCGGCTTCACCGGCACGCTTGATGACATCCACCGGGAAGTGCGACCGGGCATCCCAGTCGGCGGCATGGTCGGCAAGCTCGGCGCGGCAGAAATCCGCCGCCGCCTGCTGCAAGGCGTACTGGTCCTCGGTGAGTGCAAAATCCATGTTGATCTCCTCTGACGTCACCGGCCGGCAGACCTATCGACACGCCTGAGGCAGCAAGGCGTTAAGCACTGGGCGTTAACGTCAGGCGCCTTAAAGGCAGTCGGTACTTACATCGGCCCGGCCATAACGCTTTCCTTGGCAAGAATGACAGCAAGAATGGCGGGGGGCCGCGGCCTCGCCGGGCAATGCCACCAACCTAGCATTTGCTTGGTCGGGCGCAAGCCACCCCTTGGTCTAAGGCCAACAGCAATATATTCCCTTTACGTTAACGTCAAGCATAACTAATCTGGGAGAGTCGAAGCGCCACGGCGTTCATGCGATCATTCCGGCACCGACCCATGCATCGCAACAGCATCGCTAACGCCAAGGAACGCCACTATGTCCAAACCCAGCCAGACCGAGTCACAGGCAACCCCGGCCAATGGCGCCGCGGGAACCGTGAAGCGCAAGCGAACCTTCGCGATCGGTGAGCTGGCCGAGATGTTCGAGGTAACGCCCCGCACCATCCGCTTCTATGAGCAGGAGGGATTGCTGTCGCCTGAGCGCCAGGGGCAACGACGCATCTATCACGACAAGGACCGGGTGCGCCTGAAGCTGACGCTGCGCGGCAAGCGGCTTGGCTTCACGCTCGCCGAGATTCGCGAGGTCGTCGAGCTCTACGATGCCATGCCCGGCGGCAACACCCGCCAGCTTCATCGCATGCTCGAAATTCTCGCCGAGAAACGGGCCGATATGGAGCAGCGCCTCGAGGATATCCGCCTGATGCAGCACGAGCTCGATGACGTCGAGACCCGCTGCCGAGCGGTGCTGGAGCGGCTGGAACCTTGAGCCAAGCCTAGGCCTGGCATACCAGCAAAACGCGCCCCGTGGCGGGCGCAGCGCTCCGGTTCTAAAAGCACAATAACCATAGGAGCCAGCATGACACGCCAACGCCTCACCCCGGATTCGCCCACCACCCCGCCTGTAGCAAGCTATGTCAGTGGCACCAGCGACACGCCCCTCAAGGGCCAGACCATTGGCGACTGTTTCGATGCTACCGTCGCGCGGGTGCCCGACCGCGATGCCCTGCTAAGCCTGCACCAGGGGCTGCGCTATAGCTGGCGGGAACTGCAGGCCGAAGTCGACAAGGCCGCCCGTGCCCTGCTCGCCGCCGGTGTTGTCCAGGGTGAGCGCGTCGGTATCTGGGCGCCCAACCGGGCCGAATGGACCATCACCCAGTTCGCCACCGCCAAGATCGGCGCGATTCTAGTCAACCTGAACCCGAGCTATCGCACTCACGAACTGGAATATGCCCTCACACAGTCCGCCACCGCGACCCTGATTCTGCAGGGGCGCTTCAAGGCCTCGAACTACGTGCAGATGATCGCCGAGCTGGCCCCGGAGCTCGCCGAGGCGCAAGAAGGCGGCCTGAACTGCCCTCACCTGCCGGCGCTCAAGCGAGTGGTCTGTCTCGATAGCGCCGATGCCCTGCCCGGCATGCTCACCTGGCAAGGCCTACTGGAAGGCGCCGAAACGGTCAGCCCGGCTCGGCTCGCCGAGGTTCAGGGGGCACTGCAGTTCGATGAACCGATCAATATTCAGTACACCTCCGGCACCACCGGCGCGCCCAAGGGGGCGACGCTTTCTCATCACAACATTCTCAATAACGGCTTCTTCGTCGCCCGCGCCATGGGCTTCTCGGAGCGCGACCGGCTGGTGATTCCGGTGCCGCTCTATCACTGCTTCGGCATGGTGATGGGCAACCTGGGCTGCATGACGCACGGCGCGACCATGATCTACCCCGGCGACGGCTTCGACGCCGAAGCAACACTCACCGCCGTGGAAAACGAGCGCGCCACCGCCCTCTTCGGCGTACCGACCATGTTTATCGCCGAACTGGAGCACCCGCGCTTTGCCGAGTTCGACCTTTCCACGCTGCGCACCGGCATCATGGCCGGCTCCATCTGCCCCATCGAAGTGATGCGCCAGGTGATCGACAAGATGCACATGGAAGGCGTAACCATCTGCTATGGCATGACCGAGACCAGCCCGGTCAGCTTCCAGACCCTTACCGATGCCCCGCTAGAGAAGCGCGTGACCACCGTGGGCACCATTCACCCCCACCTGGAGGTCAAGCTGGTCGACCCGGCCAACGGTGCCGTGGTGCCCAGAGGCGAGCGCGGCGAACTTTGTACCCGCGGCTATAGCGTGATGCTCGGCTACTGGGACAACCCCGAAGCTACCGCCAAATCCATCGATGCCAGCCGCTGGATGCACACCGGCGACCTCGCCACCATGGACGAAGATGGCTACGTGGCCATTGTCGGGCGCATCAAGGACATGATCATCCGCGGCGGCGAGAACATCTATCCCCGCGAGATCGAAGACTTCCTCTACACCCACCCCGCTATCTCGGATGTACAGGTGATCGGCGTACCCGATGAAAAGTACGGCGAAGAAGTGATGGCCTGGGTCAAGCTCACCGAGGGCGAAGAGCTGGATGAACAAGGCCTGAGAGACTTCTGCCAGGGGAAGATCGCCCACTTCAAGATTCCCCGCTACGTGAAATTCGTCGACGCCTTCCCGATGACCGTTACCGGCAAGATCCAGAAGTTCAAGATGCGCGAAGAAGCCACCCACGAACTGGGCCTGTAACGCCGCTTCCTATTGGGCGACAGGCACAACTCCTGCTAGCCGCAAGGCCTCAATCACACCCCGAAAGCTGAGCCCCAGCTTTCGGGGTGTTTTCATTTGATACGAGTTAACAACTACACGAGCGTCCGCATATCGCACCTAGTGATGCTTTTTACTCGCAGCCTTTTGCATCCAACGCCACCAATCAATAAGCTGACTGTTCACGGTCAGTAACAGCCCATCAATGACCGACAGCATCGCACCAGGGAAAGGACTACTGCATGGATGGCAGGACGCCATCACGATATGCCCAAGTAGGGGCGGTAGCGTGCCTGCCCCCTGCAGCTCTAGCCAACCCACAAACCATACGAGCAATAGCTGCGGCACGTCAGATGCATGACCGCCCCACCTGATCTATCGCAGGCATCGGTATGCATTGCGCGCGCATGCGGCCACCTCGAACCATGGATGCCCAGCATTATTGGATCTGGCAAAACGCGCAGGCGCGCGCATGCGGCCACCTCGAACCATGGATGCCCAGCATTATTGGATCTGGCAAAACGCGCAGGCGCGCGAATTCTACATAGGTAGCCGAAAAATTCTTAGAATTCTTTACGATCAATGGGTTAGGCTGGGAGCGGCGCGCTCGTTTATTGACTTGAACGAGCGCGCGCGTTCAAGTCAATAAACGAGCGCGCAGTCTAATCACTGTTAGCAAATAATACAGGAGTGCAATTTTGGAAAATTGGGAGACCTGGATTTCGATAGTTTCTCTAATCGGAAGTATTGCCTCATTGGTGCTGGCTGTGATCGCTATTTGGATCACTTTGCATATTAAGCGAGAGACTGATCGAGTATCTGAGCGAACTATTGACGTCTTAACCGAAGTGAAATCCGATGCTAAATCTGTTGCTCAAGTCGCGATGCCTGAGCTCAGGGCCTACGGAGATTCAATGAGGCGATTTATCCTCAGCAGCAATAATGCAAATGCTGAAAACAGCCAAGACGAATCGGGTTTTTTTGAAAAGCTTGAGGAGGTAGAGGCTAGGTTAAAAGGTCTGGAAAGCGAAAATGATATCTCTAAGTTAAAGGCAGAGCTTAAAGATGTTTCTTCGGCCATTGCGGACTCCGAGTTGGACTTTTTGAAAGAAGCCTCTCACCGAAAGAAGCGAAATCGAGTGGGGGTTCGGATATCATTTCCCTCTAATAGTGCAATTGAAACCTCTTCTCCCAACGAGTCATGGCAAGAACTATTAAAGCATGCGATGGCTTTTGGGGCGACGAAGGTCAATCGAGACGAGTATGGAAAGAAGTGGGTGCTCATAAACAAGGCATCAGGAAAAATAATTCCGAAGAAGTTCATTACTGACGAAACTGCTGATTTTTCAGATGTCGGATTAACCATCGGTGATGAACTAACTTGGTCTGACTTGGAATAGATTTGCTAACAAATCGCGTCACTCGGACGCACTAAAGTGCGCCGATGCGCTTTGGCGTTAGCTGGGGAAAGGATGCAAGAGTTTCGAGTTCAATCATCAGAAACTGAAGCTGAATTGCTTTTTTTCGGCGTAAATGGCGATAACTTCTCGGTGGCGTTCTCGTCGGGCACTGTTAATTGCCAAAGGGAGGTATGGGCCTATACCGACGCCCATGGACTCGCTGATCTATTCGAATGGATGGCGTCGCAAAGTAAACCCTGGAACACACTGGAAGGCTGGGAATCGATTGAGGGTGAATTCAAGCTGTACGCCAGTTGCAACGTGCGCGGGAACATTACCTTTGACCTTGAGATGAACCATTTGGGTTGCGCTGAAGAATGGCGGGTGCAAACTCAGCTCAAGTCTGAGTTTGGCCAACTTCCTGGCCTTGCCAAAAAGGCCAGAGCATTCTTTGGGCCATCGCCCAGCTAACAAGTCACGGAAGACGGACGTGGAGTTCCCCCACTTCAGTGGACACGCATCGATAACTCCGCACAAGGAGAAAAACGATGCCAAAGATGATCACAGGGAAGAAGACCCAGCGCTATAGCACTGAGTTCAAAGTGAAGGCGGTGGAATGGAGCCACCAGGCCCACCGGAGCGTCAAAGCTGTGGCCGAAGCACTGGATATTCACCCTTTCATGCTGTCACGCTGGCGGAAGGAATATCGAGAGGGAAAGTTCGCCATGAAACGTGTCAAGAAAGCCCCAGCTGAGGCCAAACAGAAGATCCAGGAGCAGGATGAGGTTACTCGCCTGAAACGCCGGATATCGGAGCTTCAGGAGGAAAACGACATCCTAAAAAAGTTTCAACGTTTTCAGGCCGAGGAACGACGGAAGCGTTCCGGTTCGTCTGGAAACACCGAGGGGAACACGGAGTAAAAGCGCTGTGTCGCCACCTGAACATCTCGCGGTCTGGTTACTATGCCTGGGCAAACCGGAAGCCTAGTCAGAGAGCCTCAGAGAATGCCGAGTTACTGTCGAAAGTCCGTAAGGTCTACAACGACAGCAAGGGTCGTTATGGCAGCCCCAGGGTTTATCAGACCCTGCGCCGTTACGGTCTGGTTGTGGGAGAGAACCGGGTGGCCAGACTGATGCGGGAATGGGGTATGAAAGCCCGTGTGGCGCGAGTCTATCGCCGCATGACGAAACGTCGTGATGACTTGAAGGCTCTGCCAAATTACCGGCTCGACGCCGAGAAGCCGGATGCCGTTAACCAGCATTGGAGCAGCGATGTCACCTACATCAAACTAGGCAAGAGATACGTGTTCCTGGCGGTCGTTCTGGACCTGTTCTCACGACGGATCATCAGTTGGCGGCTGGGAGAGAGCCTGAGCGCAGACTTCGCCAGAGCGACACTGAGGGAGGCTTTTACAAGCCGGCAACCGGCTTCAGATCTGCTGTTCCATACGGACCGTGGTATCGAATATCGGGCGCACAAAACCCAGGCACTACTGAAACAGCACCGGGTACGCCACAGCATGAACCGGCCGGGGCAGTGTACCGACAATGCCGAAGTGGAGTCCTTCTTCAAAACGCTGAAGGGGGAGTTGCTGCACGCCACCAGCTTCGTGACGTTGAGACAATTGCGGAAACACATCAAGCACTATATTGAAGGCTTCTATAATAGCTGCCGGCTGCACAGTGGCCTTGGTTACCGGACTCCGCTAGAGTTCGAGGGAGTCGGTTGATGGGGCGTGTCCATTTTTTGGGGGAAGTCCAATAAATTACTAGCTGCGCTACTAATTTACCGGTGAGCAAGGCGTTATATGGACAACCTCGGTGAAAATGGAGAATGTTAAGTGCCAACTGAAAATGTAATCCAAAAAAGTGCCGCACTGCGGGGAAAAGGTAAATTTGACGACGCAATCGAGCTGATCGAGCGCAGCATCCATAATATTGATCCCGATACTAAAGTTATCGCTTGGCTTGAAGCTTTTCGAGCTGCCAAAGAAAAAGGCGATCAAGCTCTAACAAGAAAGTACGCTGAGTTAGTTGCGTCTGAGGAACCAGATATGCCTTCTATTCAAGATTATTTGTGAACATACACTTCATGGGAGGAAGAGCCAGCCATGAATAATAGGTTCGCGGTCTCGCTGCATGATGTTGACCCTTGGAGGCCAACAGATGAGGAGCGTCAAGAAGAAGTCGTGAAACGGCTAATGGATGAATGCGAAATGTTGGGCGAGTCAAAGCCCAGCATCATGACTTTTGGGTTTCGTACTAATAGCTCGACTGCACAAATCGCGAACGATTTGGTCTCTGGCCTATCTATTCCAGCACTAATTAGCTCTGCTGGATATGTCTTAAAGCACCTTGCACCATTAATCATCGAGTACCTGAAAACACGCCCCCAGAAAGAGGTCACGATAGACTACAAAGGGCATCGGGTAACGGTGAGAGGCGGTGGTGACGTTGCCAAAGAGCTGCAGAACTTGATTCGAAAAATTGATGAGACAGAGTCCGGTGGAGACTAACAGGTATATAACCAAGCCGTGCACCGGATGCCAAAACCTGCGCTTCGGTTCGGTTTCAGCACCGGTGACGGCAGGCGTTATACAATAAGGAGAAACCATGAAAGAAGACGATATTTTTGCTTTCGTTCTTATGCCCTTTCATGGCGAATTTGATGATATTTATCGTCTTGGGATTAAGGAAACTGCTAGTGCCCTTGGCATAAAAGCTGAACGAGTTGACGAGCAGATATTTACAGAGGGCATGCTTGATAGGATCTATCGACAAATCGAAGTCTCAGACATCGTGATAGCTGATATGTCGGAGCAAAATGCCAATGTTTTTTATGAAGTAGGCTATGCACACGGAAGAGAAAAGCTTTGCATCTTGCTGACAAAAGATGCGAAGGACATTCCTTTCGATCTAAAGCACTACAGGCACGTTGTGTATGAAGATTCTATCTCTAAATTGAGAGAAGCGCTAACTGATGAGCTTGCATGGGCAAAATCACAGATCGAGGCTGCAAGGAACAGTCGTGTAAAGGTAAGCTTGAGCAGTGCCTTTGGCAACCTTGAAAAGACAAAATATTCGGCGAAGGGAATAATTGATTTCAAGATAGATTTGCACAATGAGTCTGGGGTAACTTCCTCTGAAATTGAGGCTGTATATTTCTATTCGTCAGATGGATGGGAGCTAAAGCAAGACGGGAAGGAATGTCCTAGCACCAATTCTGATGTGCCAGATTTTTCAAAAAGACATTTTATTTCCTGCCCAATAAGAAAGCTTCACAAAAATTCTTGGGCACAACTCAAATTCTCCGCGACGAAATATCTGGCATTTTCGCGTGAGGGTGAGGAGTTAAAGGATAGTTATCGTGTAGCGGGACGGTCCGTTTTGAGGTTGGTCACCCAAGATGGGAACTTTGACTACGACCTTTCGATCGACGCGGAATGCGATGAAATCCCATTCTGATTGTATAACCAGTGCGTCGATGGGACCGATTTTTTCCGCTGCCTCTCCAAAAACTGGCCCGGTACGCCAGCGCTAGCTATCAAGAAGAGAAGTTTTCATGAGTTTAAAAGGAAGTTGTCTGTGCGGTGGTATCCGCTATGAGATCGATGGCGAGCTTAGCCCTGCCATGTTCTGCCACTGCAGCAAATGTCGGAAGTCTAATGGCTCCGCCTTTGCATTAAATGCACCAGTTAAATCTTCCGACTTCAACTTGTTGACTGGAGATCATCTTCTACGAAGTTATACTTCATCAGAGGATGCCAAGCGCTTTTTCTGTGAGAGCTGCGGTTCGCCAATATACAGTCAGCGTATATCAATGCCAGAAATTATAAGGCTTCGAGTAGGAAGCTTGGACGATGACACCGCGATAGAAAAGGCAAGCCATATTTTTGTGTCGAGTAAAGCCGTATGGGATGATATCAATGATGACCTACCTCAGTATGCAGAGCGCCCCGCATAAAAAAGCTAGCCACCCGAAGGAACGGCGACACCTTTCCTACCACTTCTCGCTTTAATTTAAAAAGCCGTGAATATTGTCAGGACCATGTGGGCCGGAGAAGGAAGAATGAAGAAAATTGCCGAGAACATCTGGATATTTGATGGTGAGGCAGTCAAGTTCTATTCGTTGCCATACACGACTCGGATGACGGTTATTGCACTCTCCAACGGCGACCTATGGGTACATAGCCCCATCAAACTAGAGCCTGCTTTACAAGCCAAGGTCGAAGCACTTGGGCGGGTGAAGTACATCATTGCCCCAAACCGCCTCCATCACCTGTTTATTGAAGAATGGCAGCAAGCTTATCCAGAAGCCTTAGCGTATGGCACTGAAGAAGTGATCAATAAACGAAATGACCTATCTTTCGACGGCACTCTCGATAATGCAATGGCCTTACCTTGGGAGAAGGAAATAGATCAATTTCTAGTCACCGGCTCTCGGGCTATGCAGGAGTGCGTTTTCTTTCATAAACCGTCAAGTGTTCTGATAGTAACGGACCTCATAGAAAACTTCTCCACCAATGCCTTCCCCTTCTTCAAAAGACAAGTAGCTTGATTCTCCGGCATATTAGCCCCAATGGAAAAACACCTATTGATTGGCGTTACAGCTTCTATCTTAACAAGAGTGAAATACGACGCCACATTGAAACGATCCTTAGCTGGAAGCCCGAAAAAATCATCTTAGCCCACGGGTTAATCATTGAAGAAAATGCCGAAGACTTCCTCAGAAAGTCTTTCAACTGGCTACACCTTCCGAGAAAAAACACCTAACTCGCCAGTATTCATGGTCTTGGCAACACTACGCCATCGTTTAATGCATTACACACTGCAGGAGACATCGTGATCGTCATCTATGGAATCAAAGAGCACCTAAACCCGGTTAAGGCCCAGCTTTCTGAGGTCATTCATGGCTGCATGCAGTCAGTTCTCGGCATGCCCGAAGACAAGCGGGCTCATCGTTTCATCCCGATGGATGCAGAGGATTTCTACTATCCGGGTGGTAGAACGCCTGCTTACACGGCGATTGAAATCAACATGATGCAGGGGCGTCATCCTGAGACGCAGAAGGCGCTGATCAAGGCGCTATTCAGCGAGATAGAGTCCAAGGTGGGCATTTCGCCCGTGGACATTGAGATCACGATAAAGGAGCAGCCGGGTCACTGCTGGGGCTTCCGGGGTATGACAGGCGATGAGGCGCGAGACCTGAAATACTCCGTCAAGGTGTGATCATTTTAAAAAAATATATTTTTCCTACTCGCTAAACTGCGTAGCACTACCGTTGTAAGCACGTAATTCACCAAACAAAACTTTATCCTCGAAAGTGCAGTGGGGCATATGAAGAAGATTGGAATGCTAGGTGGCGTTGGCTGGCCTTCAACAGCTGAATACTACAGAACCATTTGCAGGATTAGTCAATCGTACTGGGATTCACAAGGGCACGCCAGGCCCTTGCCTACTCCCGAGATAGCGATTGAATCCTTGAACATGAGCTTTGCAGTTAACAACCGAGGTAACGAGCAACCGGGGTCCTGGGATTCATGGGACCATTATTATCAAAACGCCATGGAATCGCTTGAATCTGCTGGTGCAGAGCTATTGATCGTATCAAGCATTACACCTCACGCTCGTATTTCAGAAATTTCTAAAACTGTGAGCGTGCCTGTCCTGAGCGCCTACCATGCAATAGGGACGTACTGTTTGGATAACGGTTTCAATGAACTCCTCATATTAGGCACCTTGCCAACGATGTCCACCTCATCGTTTGTCGACGGCGTCTCGCGTTATGGGATAAAAGCTTCTTATCCCGAACCCCAAGCGCTTCGGGATCGGGTTGGTAGCGTGATAGAAAGCCTGTACCTCAATCAGACCCAAGGTGCATCTGCAGCTATAGTCGATATTGTTCAGGAGTGCATCCCTGCTGAAAACCTAGCTAATGTTGCAGTTTGCCTCGGTTGCACTGAGTTACCTATGGCGTTTGGTGCTCAGGCGGATAACCCGATGTTTAAACAGAGTGGAATTTCGTTCCTCAACAGCACGGTAATTCATGCGCAATCAGCCTTCGATGCCTGCCTGACCTAAACATCACCAAATAAGCGCAACCGTTTTAAAATGGAAGCAATCATGAGTTGCATTTTTTGCGATATCGTAAGCGGCAAGGCTCCAAGCCATAAGATATGGGAAGATGAAGAGCACTTGGCCTTTCTTTCCATCTTCCCCAATACGCCGGGGTTCTCGGTCGTCATCCCGAAACGTCATGCCTCTAGCTACTTGTTCGCTCAAGATGATGACATCGTGGCCTCTTTGGTATTGGCTTCTAAAAAAGTGGCTTTATTGCTAGACGAAGCCTTGGATGGTGTCGCACGGACAGGAATGATGTTCGAAGGCTATGGAGTCGACCATTTACATGCGAAGCTATTCCCTATGCATGGCACCGGAAAGACAGCAGAATTCCAGCCGATAGCTTCTCGCGTAGACAAGTACTTTGACCGCTATGAGGGCTATATTTCGTCTCACGACTATAAGCGGGAAGATGACGAGGCGCTTGCGGCCTTGGCAGAGAGAATTCTGCGGTTAGCTTGATCGCTGCAAGGCAAAGTTGAACGGCCCGTCCCATTAGTGGAAACATTTTGAGTGCGCCATTCCCCGCCTCAGGCAACGCCCTCAGCACAAGCTTGGCTCACTAGGCTTCTGGCTGACGAATCGCCGCCTTCATCGCCTGACGCAGGTCGCGCAGTGCCTCTTCTAACCAGTCACGAAAGGCGACGACTCGAGGGGCATCCGCCGCCCCGGGCAGGCTGACCAGATAGTAGCTGAACTCCGTGCGCCGCCAGGGGCGCAAGGCAATGACCTCACCATGATCGATCGCCTCTTGGGCCACCGAAAGGCGTGACAGACACAACCCCAGCCCATTACAGCAGGCGGCGAGCGCCAATCCGCTGTCCGAGACCTTGAGTCGTCGCAACTGCTGCGGCGCATGCAGCCCCGCCTCGCGCCACCATGGATGCCAGTGGCTCCAGGGTTCCGTGGGCAAGGCGCTATCGTCCTCAATGAAGCAGGCGTGTCGCCAGTCTTCGTACTCCCCATCACCATGAGCGGGAGCCAGTACCGTAATGGCTTCGTCAAGCAGGGGCACGACACTCAGGCCAGGATAGTCTCCAGTGCCAAACCGAATCGCGACATCGACCTTGCCAGCGCGGAGATTGGCCATCCGGTTGTCGCCAATCAACGTGAGATTCAGCCCCGGGTGGCGGCGCAGCAGTTCGCTTACCCGCAGCATCAGGGCATGTTGCAGGAAAGCCTGGGGCGAAGACACCCGAAGCGGGCCGTCGACACTCGGCTGACTCAGCTCGCGAGTAGCGCGATCGATGAGGGTGAAGGCTTCGGCGATGCGTTCCTGATAGCGCACGCCAGCCTCGGTGAGCACCACCCCACGCGCCTTTCGCTCGAAAAGCCGCAGGCCCAGGCTATCCTCCAACGCCTTGATGCGATGGCTGACGGCGGCGGCGGTCACATGCAGCTCACCGGCGGCCGCACTGAAGCTGCCATGACGCGCCGCCGCTTCGAAGGCGTGAAGGGTGGGCAAGGGTAACCGAGAGGAAGACGACATGACTTACCCCAGTTAAGCCTATGGATTAGGAACGATACGTTGTTGTTATTCATCTTAGGTCAATAATACCGGTCATCACCCCTCGATCAGGAGCACTGACATGACTGGCACGCTCTACCGTTTATCTGCTTTCACCCATAACCCCAAGGGCGGCAACCCGGCCGGCGTCTGGGTCGGCGACGCCCTGCCCGATGCGGAAACCATGCGCAGTATTGCCGCCGAGGTGGGCTATTCCGAAACGGCCTTCCTCGGCCCCGTGCATAACGGCGTGCGCACGGTGCGCTACTACAGCCCCGAGGCCGAGGTCAGCTTCTGTGGCCATGCCACCATCGCCGCCGGTGTGGTGCTGGGTCAGCTCGATGGCGCAGGCACCTATCGGCTCTCCACGGCAGTCGGCGAGGTGCCGGTTGCCGTGGAGCAGATCGACAGCGACTGGCGCGCCTCGCTGGTCTCGGTGGTGCCAGAGCACCGGACTGCCGCCCCCACCCTGGTCGAGGCGGCACTGGCGAGCCTTGGCTGGCAGGCGGATGAGCTGGACCCGACCCTGCCGCCGGCAGTGGCCTATGCCGGCGCCTGGCATCTGGTGCTGGCGACTGCCTCCAAGGCGCGACTCGATGCCCTGTCCTATGACTTCGCGTCACTCAAGGCTCTGATGCTAGAAGAGAATCTCACCACGCTTCAGTTGGTGTGGCAGGAGTCGTCGACACGCTTTCATGTGCGCGATCCGTTTCCGGTCGGTGGCGTGGTAGAAGATCCGGCTACCGGAGCCGCGGCGGCGGCATTGGGGGGCTATTTGCGCGATGCGGGATTGATAGAGGCACCCGCAGAGTTGACGCTGCTTCAGGGCGAAGGAATGGGTCGGCCGAGTCGACTCGAGGTCACCATACCGGCCTTGGGAGGGATTGTGGTGTCAGGTACGGCGGTGTCGCTTCAGGAGCCTGTCGAGTATCTTTCCTGACCCCGAGCCCTTGAGGCCGCCACCTTGAGCCAGTCTCCAAAAAGAATGGACGCCCTATTATTGGGCGGACAGTTGATGCTTACCCGGCCTCGAGCAAGGTCCGCAACACTCGCTTGACCCGCTCGATGCCGCCGACCAGCGCGGCCTCGATCTCGGCCATGGTGATCTCGCGCTCGACTACACCGGGGGCGGGATTCACCACCAGCGCCAAACAGGCATAGGGAATTTCCAGCTCACGCGCCAGGGTGGCTTCGGGCATGCCGGTCATCCCGACCAGGCTGCAGCCGTCTCGCGCCATGCGGGCAATCTCGGCGGCAGTCTCGAGCCGCGGCCCTTGGGTGCAGCCATAGGTGCCGCCATCGTGCAGGGCCTCGCCGGCCGCCCTGCCCGCTTCCAACACGGCTTGGCGCAGGGCCTGGTCGTAGGGCCAGGAGAAGTCGATGTGCTTCAGGCTCTTGAAGCGGCCATCGAAGTAGGTCGATTCGCGCCCGCTGGTGTAATCGATCAACTGATCGGGCACCACCAGGGCCTCGGGGGCATGGACGGGGTCGATACCGCCCACAGCATTCACGCCGACGATGCGGCTAGCGCCGGCCTGTTTCAGCGCCCATAGATTGGCACGATAGTTGACCCGGTGCGGCGGCAGCTTGTGCGGGTGACCATGACGGGCCAGGAACAGCACTTCGTGCTCGCCAAGCTGGCCCTGCAGCACGCTACCGGAAGCCGACCCCAGCGGCGTCTCGGCGCTGTGGCGCTTGGTCACTTCCAGTCCCTGCATCTGAGTGAGGCCGGTGCCTCCGATGATCGCGAGCATGCTGCCCCTCCTCCTTGTCTATCCCGCCTCTGTCACCGCCGCGCCGAGCTTACATCCCCTGGGGCGCGAAGATCCCCGGCGCGTTGCGCCAGTAGCCCTTGTAGTCCATGCCGAAGCCGAACACGTAGCGGTCCTCGACATCCAGGCTGCAGTAGTCGGCCTTGAGGCCCGGCACGGCCTTGCGGTCGTGATGTTTGTCGACCAGCACGGCGGTAGAGATGCTGGCCGCACCCGCTTCCCGGCAGTAGGCCAGGATAGCCGCCAGCGTAGAGCCCTCGTCGAGGATGTCATCAACGATCACCACATGGCGACCCGCCATCGGCACCTCGGGCGAGACGCGCCAGAACAGCTCGCCGCCGCGGGTGCCGCCGCGATAGCGAGTGGCGTGCAGGTAATCGACCTCCAGCGGGAAGCCGAGCCGGGTCAGCAGGTGGCCGGTGGTGATCAGGCCTCCGTTCATCACGCAGTAGAACACCGGCAGCTTGTCACCGAGATCGGCAGTGATCCTTTCGGCCATCTGGTCCAGCGCCCGCTCGACCGCCTCCTGGGAGATCAGGCAGTCGGCGTTGTCCATGATGTCGCGCATGGCGGCCAGGGACGCGTCGGCGGAAGAAGCTTGTTGAGTCATGAGGTCACGAGTCGGTTGGGAGTGAAGAAGAAGGTTCGCCATTGGCCAGGGCTTCCAGCCGGGCATGGATGCGGCGCCAGCGCGACAGCGCCGGCAGGTTCTCGAGGCTTGGCCGGGCACGCCCAT
The DNA here is from genome assembly GCF_900100755.1 of Onishia taeanensis. Classification (GTDB taxonomy): domain Bacteria; phylum Pseudomonadota; class Gammaproteobacteria; order Pseudomonadales; family Halomonadaceae; genus Onishia; species Onishia taeanensis. Next base: position 83,109 of record NZ_FNCI01000012.1, on the reverse strand, counting down.
AGCGAAGCTTGGCCTGACGCTTGCTGCCACGACCCGCACAGGCGTCTAGCGCTTCCAGCGCGGCGGCGCGGTCGTTGCACATCAGCACCATGTCACAGCCGGCATCCAGCGCTGCCACAGCGCGCTCGCCAGGGCCTCCGGCGACGTGGGCACCGGCCATCGATAGGTCGTCGGAGAAGATCGCCCCCTTGAAGCCGATCTCCTCACGCAGGAAACCCAGCCAACTGGGCGAGAAACAGGCCGGGCGGGCGTCGAAAGCGGAATAGACCACGTGCGCGGGCATTACGCCGCCGAGTCGCGTGGCCTGGTCGGCAAAGGGCACCAGGTCATGCTCACGCAGCTCCTTGAGCGGGCGCGGGTCGACGGGCAGTTCGAGGTGCGAGTCAGCGGCGACGCCGCCGTGCCCGGGGAAATGCTTGCCCACGGCGGCCATACCGGCCTCGTTGAGCCCAGCGATGAAGGCGCCGCCCAGGCGGCTGACCACCTCAGGGTCGTTCGAGAAGCTGCGATCGCCGATCACGGTGGACTCGCCACCGTCGACGTCGAGCACCGGGGCAAAGGTGACGTCCAGCCCGCAGGCGGCCATCTCCATGCCCAGCAGCCAGCCGGCATCCTGACAATGCTGCAATGCTGCCTGTGAGTTGGTCTCGAAGCCCTCGGCCAGGCGCGACATGGCCGGCAGCCGGGTGACGCCGCGGCGTAGCCGCTGCACGCGCCCACCTTCCTGATCGATGGCCAGCAACACGTCCGGTCGTACCGCGCGGATGGCGCTGCACAGGGTCTGAACCTGAGTGGCATCTTCGACGTTGCGGCCGAACAGAATCACTCCGCCCACTTCGGGGCGCAAAAGCAGATCGGCTTCTTCCGGCGTCAGCTGGGGACCCTCGAGATCCAACATCACTGAACCCAGCGGTTGCGTCATCTTGGTCTTCCTTGGCAATGAAGGAGGGGGATTCTAGAGCAATGTCTTGCCGGACAACAGGCACCGCTCAGTCATGCAGCCACACCGGCGTTCCGGGAATGGCCATGGCGAAGACCTCGAGCAAGGCCTCATCGCGCATTCGGATGCAGCCATGGGAAGCGGCCACCCCCATGGGCTCAATGGGCGGCGTGCCATGCAGATAAATGTAGCGACGCTGGGAGTCCAAGTCACCACCGCGGTTGTGGCCAGGCTCCAGGCCGCATAGCCAGAGGATGCGGGTGAGTATCCAATCGCGGGTGGGATGCGCGGCAGCAAGCTCCGGCGAATAGACTTCGCCGGTGGGCCGGCGGCCCCGGAAAACGCAGCCGAGCGGCTGGCCCTCACCGATGGCGGCGCGGACATAGTGCCAGCCAAGCGGCGTCTGCCCGCTGCCTTCGTGCTGGCCGTGACCGGCCAGACCGCTTGAGATTGCATACTCGGCGCGACGGGCAGCCCCCTGCCAGACTACCAGACGCTGCGTCGTGACATCGATGTCGAGCCAGATACCCTCCGCCGGCGGCAGGGCCTCGAGTCGTGGCGTCTGCATGCCCTACCCCGCAGCCTTGATGGATTCGGGGGCGCCCTCGGGCAACGGCGCCTGTAGCGCAGCCACGACCACCGGGCGCAGGCGGCGCACCAGATCGCGCACGCTGACATGCTCGTCGAAATCCTTCTCGGCGATATCGCGCAGCGCATCGAGGCCGGAAAGCGTGAAGATCACCGTGCCGAGCACGAAGTGCAGGCGCCAGAAACGCTCGGCGTCCGGCAGCTCGGGCGTTGCCTGACGCACCAGATCGGTGAAGCGAGTGAAGACGCTGCCGTAGTGCTCCTGAATATAGCGACGCAGGTGGCCCTGAGCCTGGCTGTAGGCAAGGCCCAGCAACTTCATGAACACCTTCAAGCTGTTACGTTCGGCAGGTACTTCCAGCACCGAACGCGCCATGGTCTCGAGCAGCACCTCGAGGGGAATGGTTTGCCCCTGGTAATCCTGCTCCAGCGCATCCAGCGCGGCGTGAAAGCGCTCGGTGAAGGGGTCCAGGTAGCGGGCGAAGACGGCCTGGATCAGCGACTTCTTGGAACCGAAATGGTAGTTCACCGCCGCCAGATTGACCTTGGCCTTGCTGGTAATGGTCCGCAGGGAGGTCTCGGCAAAGCCTCGCTCGGCGAACAGCACCTCTGCGGTATCGAGAATCCGCGTCACAGTATCGGTCTGGGCCATGCTCATGCCTCGTCACCTGTCACCAATAAACGAATGTTTAAAACAGTGCCTGATTCTATGTCGTGAATCAGAATGTCACAACGACGCCGAAAATCCATCTTGGCCCTCGAGGTGCACCCTGTTGGCGCGGCCAGTCCTGGCAAATAGAGCGCTGCAGAAGAAAGGTAGCCGAGAAATACCGTTGAATAAGCCCGTTGAATACGACCCCAGAGAAAAGCTGAAGAGCAAGGCCGAGGGAGAACTGGCGAAAGAGGCTTGCCGTATTACTGGATGCAATCACATACTGTATACTTGACCAAACATTCTCAGTGACCACCGGCGGAGGCCGTATGACACGCCCCCTGACACCGCGCCAGCAGAACGTCTATGACTTTATCGTCAAGACCATGAGCGAGTTGGGCTACCCTCCGACCCGCGCCGAAATTGCCCGCGCCCTGGGCTTCCGCTCCCCCAATGCCGCCGAAGAACACCTGCGCGCCCTGGACAAGAAAGGCGCCATTCGCATGGTGCCCGGCACCTCCCGGGGCATTCGCCTGCCGGCGATGGAAGCCGAGGCAGCGGAAAGCGAGCCCAAGGCGGCCAATGCACCGGAGACAAGCGCTCAGGGGCTGCCGATCATCGGTGAAGTGGCCGCGGGCAGTCCGATCCTCGCCACCGCGCATATCGACCGCTATTGCCCGCTGCCGGCCGATTACTTCACGCCGCGTGCCGACTACCTGCTGCGGGTGCGCGGGCTGTCGATGAAGGATATCGGCATTCTCGAGGGCGACCTGCTGGCCGTGCACCGCACCGAGCGCATCCGCGACGGTCAGATCGTGGTGGCACGCATCGAAGACGAGGTCACGGTGAAGCGTTTCAAACGCCAGGGCCATACCGTCTGGCTGATGGCCGAGAACGAGGAATTCGCGCCCATCGAGATCGACCTGCGTCATCAGGCGCTGGAAATCGAAGGGGTCGGTGTCGGCGTGATTCGGGGCGGCAACGGTCAGGCCCTGCACTGATACGCCCGCTTCCACGCCACTGACGGAACGACAGACATGGCCGGCACGCCAAGAAAGATCCTGCATGCCGACTGCGACTGTTTCTATGCCGCGGTCGAGATGCGCGACAACCCTGCCCTGCGAGACGTACCGATTGCCGTCGGGGGTGGGGTCGACCAGCGCGGGGTCATTGCCACCTGCAATTATCCCGCGCGCGCCTTTGGTGTTCGCTCGGCCATGCCCACCGCTCGTGCCCTGCGTCTGTGTCCGGATCTTGTTCTGGTGCGCGGAGACTTCGAGCGCTACCGGGAGGTCTCACGCCAGATCCAGGCGATCTTCCACGAGCTGACCCCGCTGGTAGAACCGCTCTCCCTCGATGAAGCCTTCCTGGATGTCAGCGACGTCGAGCATTTCCAAGGCAGCGCCACCTGGATGGCGCACTGGCTGAAGGCCGAGGCCTTGAAGCGCACCGGCATTACAATCTCGGTGGGCGTGGCGCCTTCGAAGTTTCTGGCCAAGATCGCCAGCGACTGGGAAAAGCCCGACGGCCTGACCGTCATCACCCCGGATGAGGTCGATGCCTTCATCACCGCCCTGCCGGTGAATTGCCTCCACGGGGTCGGCCCAGCCACCGCCGCCAAGCTGGAGGCGATGGGTATCGCCACCTGCGAGGATCTGCGCACCTGGCCCATCGAGACACTGCTCGAACGCTTCGGCAAGTTCGGCAAACGGCTCTTCGAGCTCGCCCGCGGCATCGACGAACGCGAGGTACGCACCCACCGCGAGCGCAAGTCGATCAGCGTCGAGACGACCTTTCACCACGACCTCCCTGATCTAGCGGCCTGCCAAGACGCCCTGCTGCCGCTGATCGAGCGCCTCGCCGGCCGGATCGAACGCCACGGCCAACCACCGCTGGACAAGCTGTTCATCAAGGTGCGCTTCAGCGACTTCACCCTAACGAGCCTCGAATGCCCAAGCGCCACCCCTAGCCCGGCGCTTTTCCAGCGCCTGCTCGAACAGGCCTGGTCACGAGCGGCCCAGCCGGTGCGCCTGCTGGGCGTGGGGGTGCGCCTGGTATCCGCCGATGCCCGCCGCCAGCTATCGCTGTTCGAGTCCGACGCCTAGCCCAGCAGCCACTGCCAGGCCTTGGCCTCGACCAGTACCACCCATAGCCCGAGCAGGATGAACACCGAGCAGGCCAGCACGTGAATGGCGCGCATCGGCAGGCGTTCGCAGAACCGCGCCCCCAGCCACAGTACCGGCGCATTGGCGGCGAGCATGCCGAGAGTGGTGCCCAGCGTTACCAGCAACACGTCTTCGAAGCGGGCCGCCAGCAGCACGGTGGCAATCTGGGTCTTGTCGCCGATCTCGGCGAGAAAGAACAGCACGAAGCTGGTGAGGAACACGCCATGGCCAGGCGCACCGACCCCAAGGTCGTCGTCATCGTCAGGCTTGAGCAACCACAGTCCCATGCCGATAAAGGCCAGGCCTACCAGGGCCGTCATCAAGCGCGGGTCGATCAGGTCGACCAATGTGGCGCCAAACCAGGCAGACACGCCGTGATTGATCAGGGTAGCGGCCACAATGGCCCAGAAGATCGGCCAGGGGCGAGCGAAGCGCGCCACCAGTAACAAGGTGAGCAGCTGGGTCTTGTCGCCGATTTCAGCAAGGCCGATAGCCAGGCCGGAAGTGATGAGTGCGTCCAATGAATGATTCCCCCGGGCCGGCCAAAAAGACGATACAGAACACGATGTGCCGCCGGCCCCGGAAGCACACCATGTTCTGAGTCTCGTTTGACCTCTGGGCTAGCCGGTATCCAGTACCGGGGCCCGGGTCGTCGATGCCATGGTCGTGGCGACCAAATTTGTTGACATCGACCATTCTCGGTCGCTTCTAACGCGTGTCGCAGGCAGCTTGCGGCTTTTTAAGCAGAGCCGCCGGACACGCCGAAGGAAGGCGGTTGGAAAGTAACTACTCCCCCAAAACGCTGGCGATGATAGCGACTTATAAGAGACTTGCCAAGTTCTCGCGGGCGGCGATCAGGCGAAGACGACGGTCTTGTTGCCGTGAATCAGCACGCGGTCCTGCAAGTGCCAGCGCAGGCCGCGGGCCAGCACGCCCTTCTCGACGTCACGGCCGAAGCGCACCAGATCATTGGCGGTATGGCAGTGGCTGACGCGCTGGATGTCCTGCTCGATGATCGGGCCGGCGTCCAGCTCCTCGGTCACGTAGTGGCAGGTCGCGCCGATCAGCTTGACCCCGCGCTCATAGGCCTGGTGATAGGGCCGTGCGCCGGCGAAGGAAGGCAGGAAGCTGTGATGGATGTTGATCACCCGTCCGGCATAGCGCTCGCACAGCGCCGGCGGCAGGATCTGCATGTAGCGCGCCAGCACCACGGTATCCGCCTGGGCCTCTTCGACCAGACGTTCCACCTCGGCGAAGGCCGCGGCCTTGTCGCTGGGATCGACGGGCACGTGATGGAAAGGAATGCCATGCCATTCGACCAGCGAGCGTAAGTCGTCGTGGTTGGAAATCACGCAGGGAATCTCGCAGTCCAGCTCGCCTGCGGTAAAGCGATACAGCAGATCAACCAGGCAATGGGATTCCTTGGACACCATCATGGCAACCCGCTGGGGGCGGCGGGTGTCGGTCAGCTTCCACTGCATCTCGAATTCGTCGGCGATCGGTGCAAAAGCCTCGCGAAAGCCTTCTGCGTCCAACGGCAGCGATTCCGCCACCACTTCATAGCGCATGAAGAAGCGGCCGCTGGTCAGGTCGGAGTGCTGGTTGGCTTCGGTGATCGAACCGCCCTGGCCGGCGATGAAGTTGGAAACACGCGCCACGATTCCGACACGATCAGGGCAAGAGACCACCAGGCGATAGTAATGAGACATGGGTTGACCGTTAGTTAATAACCAGAAGAGAAAAACACAAAGATGACCGCTGGCAAGGCGCCAGGCTCGCCAGTGTATCGAATTCACCCGCCGCGAAACACTGTGTCCGCTGCGCCTCGCGTTGTCGCCAGCCTTGCCAGATGCGTATGATGAGGCGACTCATTGCTACATCGTGTCCGTCATGTCCCGACCTCGTGTCCAAATTCGTCCTCGCCGCCGTCCACCGCTGCACTTCCTGCCCTTAGGCGGGTGCGGCGAGATCGGCATGAACCTCAACCTCTACGGCTATGACGGACACTGGATTGCCGTGGACTGCGGCATGATGATTCGCCAGGACCTGCCCGATAGCCCCTTGCAGGTGCCCAACCTGACAACGCTTGGCACCCTCGATATTGCGCCCAAGGCGCTGATCATCACCCATGGTCACGAGGATCATATCGGCGCCGCCGCCTGGCTGTGGCCCCAGTGGGGCTGCCCGATTCATGCCACCCCGCTGGCGGCCGGCCTGCTGCGCGCCAAGTTCGCCGAGCGGGGCCTTGCCACCGATGCCATCCATGTCATCGATCCGGGCGAGGCCATGGAGACCGGCCCCTTCGGCCTGCGTTTCCTGCCGCTGACGCACTCGATCCCCGAGAGCTGCTCGCTGCTGATCACCACGCCCCAACAGCGCGTCTTGCATACCGGTGACTGGAAGTTAGACCCGGCACCGATGATCGGCAAGCCGGTCGATGAGGGCCTTTACCGGGCCTTGGCGCCGGTCGACCTAGTGGTCGGCGACTCCACCAATGCGCCCCTGCCCGGCCACTCCCGCAGCGAGCGCGACGTCGCCGAAGCATTAGAGCGCACCATCGCTGACTGCAGCGGTCGCGTGATCGTGTCCTGTTTCGCCAGCAACCTGGACCGGGTACTAGCCATCGGCCTGGCCGCCCAGCGCTGTGGGCGTCGTGTCAGCCTGATGGGTCGCTCCATGGAGCGCATGGTGGGGGTCGCTCGCGGGCTTGGCTATCTCGACGAACTTCCACCCCTGGTGCCGGTGCGAGACCTTGGCTACCTGCCTCCCGAGGAAGTCCTGGTGATCGCCACCGGCAGCCAGGGGGAGCCGCGGGCGGCACTCTCGCGTCTTGCACGCGGCCGCCACGGGGATTTCGAGCTAACGCCAGGCGATAGCGTGATCTTTTCCGCCAAGGCGATTCCGGGTAACGAGCGACTGATCGAGCGCTTGCAGCACGGCCTGCGTCAGCTCGGCGTCACGCTCTTCGAGGAACGCGAACATCCTGAGCTGCATGCCTCAGGGCACCCGGCTCAAGACGAACTAAACACGCTCTACGAATGGGTGAAGCCCCGCCACCTGCTGCCCGTGCACGGCGAGCATCGCCATCAGCAGGCGCACCGCGAACTGGCCGAAGCCCGGGGTATCGTGGCGCCACTGGTGCCGGTCAACGGCGACCTGATCCGCCTGGACGGTGACGGCCTGACTCGGGAATCGCGCCACCCCCAGCCGCCTTGCATCATCAGTCAAGAAGCGGTGACGCCGGTACCGGATCTCGATGATCCCAAGACGGGTCGTCGCGAGCGTCACGGCAGCCTCTTCCTGGCCCTGCCGGTCACGCCGGTGGATGACGGCTGGACGCGGATCGGTCGCCTGTTGCTCGACGTTTCCACATCGACGCCGCTCGACGAGGACGCCTTCGCCGACTGGCTGGATGATCGACTCGGCGAATTATCGGCCGATAACCTCGCCGAACTTCGGCGCCAGCTACAGCCCAGCCTGATGCACTATCTGGGCGAACGCCTGCGCCACCTTCCGGCGGTACATCTGCAACTGATGGCCGCAGAACCTCCCACCGAAGAGGCGCCCGCCAACACGTTCTGACGTGATGTGTGCCTCACGTCGGCCCTTGCATCAGCCCTGGCCGTGAACCATCACGCGACAGCCGATGATCAGGACTATTTGGCATCCTTGGGCGGACGGCCACGACGACGCTTGGGCTGCTCTGGCACCAGGTCATCCACGGAAAGCCCGGCGTCATTAATGGCTTCGCGAATTTCCGCGAGCTTTTGCTCCTTCATTCGCTCTTCCTGCTGACGCTCGCGCTCTTCTTCCTGCTTGTGTTCGATGACTTCGCCAATGACTTCAGCCAGTTTGTGAAGCTGTTCCATGCTCAACTGCCGTGCGGCTGCGCGCGCGACATTCTTGTTGCGGGCAATACGCTCAAGGGTTTCCGATGACATTGGCTTCTCCACGTGTCGGGTGCTAAAGAACCTTTAACTACTGAAAAGAAAAGTATATGCACAAGCCGTTACTTGGCAAGAAATTGCCGCCTCTTTATTCATAAAAAAACCGGCCCAGTGGGCCGGTTTTAATTAATAACGTTCTGGGTATGCCGCTAAAAAGAGTTCAGCCCCCGGTCATGTTCATGAAGCGAACCACCTGAACGTCACCATCGGTGGTGAAATAATGGCGCTCTGGCTTGAGCGGCATTGCCTCGATGATCCGGGCCTTGAGCGCCTCCATATCCCCGGGATATCGGCGCAGCACTTCGCGAAGATCGACGGAATGTTCGTTCCCCAGACACAGCAACAACCGCCCTTCCACCGTGACCCTGACGCGATTGCAGGAGGAGCAGAAATTATGGCTGTGCGGCGAGATAAAGCCGATGCGCGTCTCGCTGTCGGCCATGCGGAAATAACGCGAAGGGCCTGCGGTCGATTCAGCCGACGCCATCAGCGGATAGCGTGTCTCGATGAGCGCCTGCACTTCATCGCTCGAACAGAACGTCTCGGCCCGGGAATGATCGGAAACATCGCCCAGCGGCATCTCTTCGATGAAGCTGATATCGAGCCCCTCTTCGCGGGCAAACTCGACGAGATCCAGCACCTCATCATCGTTGCGCCCCTTGAGGATGACGGCGTTGAGCTTGATACGCTTGAAACCGGCGGCCTTGGCGGCACGAATGCCGGCTATCACTTTTTCCAGCTCGCCGGTTCTGGTGAGCTGACGAAAGCGCTGCGGGTCGAGAGAGTCGAGGCTGATATTGAGCCGCTCGAGCCCGCCTTCGCGCAGCACCCGGGCGTGCTTGTCGAGGCTGGCGCCATTGGTGGTCATGGCGAAATCCTTGAGCCCGGGCAGCGCGCCGATATCACCCACTAACTGGCCAATACCGCGCCTCACCAGAGGCTCGCCACCGGTCAACCGGATCTTCTCGACGCCTAGCTCGACGAAAGCGCGCGCGACCATTTCCAGCTCTTCCAGAGTCAGTACCTGGGCACGCGGCAGGAAGGTCATTTCTTCGCTCATACAGTAGACACAGCGAAAATCACAGCGGTCGGTGACGGAAATCCGCACGTAGCTGACGCGGCGACCGAAGTCATCGATCAATTGTTGCATGCTTCCTCCCAACGCGCGGCATCTTGATGATCGCTCGAGCGTTCTGCGACCCAATAGTTACCGCTCGCAGTGTGCTCCTTCTTCCAGAAGGGAGCGCGCGTTTTGAGATAATCCATGATGAAGTCGCAGGCTTCGAAGGCCGCCCGACGATGCGCACTGGCGACCACCACCAGCACGATGGGATCGCCAGGTGTCAGGCATCCCACCCGGTGAATAAGGCGCACCCCTTGCAGGGGCCAGCGACCACAGGCGTCTTCCACAATGGCTTCCAGGGCTTTTTCGGTCATGCCGGCATAATGTTCGAGCGTCAGCGCCGTCACTTCGGGGCGTTCGTTGAAGTCGCGCACCAAGCCGGTGAAGCTGACCACGGCGCCGATGTCGCTGCGCCCCTGCAACAGTGCCTGCTGCTCGACGCCTGCATCGAAGGCCTCCTGCTGCACCCGGATCATCGTCAACCTCCCGTTACCGGTGGGAAAAAGGCGACCTCATCGCCATCGGTCAGCGGGGTCTGATCCCCGCCCATCACCTGGTTGACCGCACAGAGAACGCGGCCTTCATTGAGCCCGGCGAAGCGCGGGTCCTTGGCCGTGAGCGCCGCCTTTAATCCGGCGATATCGGCACGTTCCAAGGCCTCGAAGGGAAGGTCGAGATCGCTGACCCCCAGACGTTCGCGCAGCTCAGCCAGGCACTTGATGTGAATGCAGGGGGCGGCGGTGTCCAATGCCAGCCCTGGATCGGCACGGCGCGAGGCACCGGTGACGATGGGCGATGACATGCCTTGGCGGCGATAGTCGCCTGACTTGCCCCCAGTCTTGCTTTCCAGGCGAATCTCGCCGATTTCCATGTCCTTATCGACGGCCTTGCACATGTCGTAGAGCGTCAAACAGGCCACCGAGACGGCCGTCAGCGCTTCCATTTCGACGCCGGTGCGGCCATTGAGCCGACAGGTGGCACTGACCTCGACGCTTGACGTGGGCTCATCGAGACGGAACTCGATCGCCACCTTGGACAGCGGCAGCGCATGGCAGAGCGGAATCAGATCGGGGGTACGCTTGGCCGCCTGAATGCCGGCGATGCGCGCCGTGGCCAGTACATCGCCCTTGGGCAATTCGCCGTCGGCCAAGAGCGCGAGCGTCTCAGGATGCATGCGAATGCGACCACTGGCAACGGCCTCTCGCCGGCTCTCGGCCTTGTCGGCCACGTCGACCATGTGGGCTTCGCCGCGGGCATTAAGGTGGGTCAGGCTCATACAGGATCACCCGCTGGTAAAATGAATCGGACACAACACAGTATCGCACCCTTAGCCGCGATGCATAAACGGCTGAAGCGTCACCGTCTCGCCGGCGTCGATGCCAGCGCAGGGCGCCGCGATCTCGATCAGGCAGTTGGCGGCCACCATCGACGACAGGATGCCGGACCCCTGGCGACCGGTGCTGCGCACCCAAAGCTGTCCGCTCTCATCAGCGTGATAGACACCACGCAGGAAGTCCACGCGTCCGCTGCGACTTTTGAGCGATTCCTCGGCGCGGGCCGTCAGCCGTAGCGGCTGCCAGGCATGCTCGCCCTGCAGGTGTCTGACCAACGGCTGGACGAACTGCAGAAAGGTCACCATCACCGCCACCGGGTTGCCCGGCAAACCGAAGAAAGGCACCCGCTCGGCGCCCAGCCGACCGAAGGCCAAGGGCCGACCCGGTCGCATGGCGATACGCCAGAAACCCAGCTCGCCGGTTTCGGCAAGCGCCGGCTTGATCCAGTCCGCCTGACCGACCGACACGCCACCGCTGGTCATCACCATGTCGGCCACTGCGGCCGCTTCTTCGAGCGCCTTGACCATCCCCTGCGCCGAATCGGCGAGGATGCCAAGGTCGATGACCTCGACGCCGAGGGCGCTAAGCAAGCCATGAAGCGAGAAGCGGTTGGCATCGAAGATGCCATCTGCAGGCAGCGGCTCGCCGGGCGCCGTGACCTCGTCGCCGGTCGAGAAGATCGCCACCTTCAGTTGCCGCGACACCGATGCGCGATCGATACCCAGCGAAGCCAACAACCCAAGATGCTCGGCAGCAAGCCGAGTGCCGGCGCTCAGGGCTATCGCCCCACGCGGCACGTCTTCGCCGGCCTGACGCACATGCTGGCCAGTCTTGACCGTCTCGGGCCGCGTCACTACCACTCGCTCGCGACCGGCCTCGGGCGGAGCCCCCTCAAGCTGCTCGCTCATGATCACCGTATCGGTGCCCGGCGGCATCGGCGCACCGGTGGTGATGCTCACGGCGGCGTGCTCGGGCACGGCGTTGCGATAGCCGTGGCCGGCCAGTGACTCTCCGACTAGCGTCCAGGCCTCGGGAAGCGCCGGCTCCTGTTGGCCCGCTGGCCATGCCACGGCAATGCCGTCCATCGCCGCATTGGTGTTCTGAGGCACGTTGATCGGCGAGGTCACGTCCTCACTCAGCACGCGACCCAGCAGTGATGCCAGGGGCAAGGTCTCCTGCGCCGGCGAGGAGCCAACCGAGAAGCCGAGAATCGCCTCCAGGGCTTCCTCCACCGACAGCATGCGTTCGCCAAGATCAAAACAGGACAGGCTCATGTGGACGCCTCCTGAGAGGCGCTCAGTTGGCGCGCCGGCATGCCGCGCTGCTCGGGCCAGCGACCGGGCCAGGCCGCCACCCAGTCGGTCAGCGCCTCCAGGTCATCCATGGACAGCGATTCCACGCCTGGCGGCAGGCTCAACGGCGTACTGCTGGCCACCGCCCTCACCCAGGGGTCCTCGACGGCAAGCAGCGGCTTGCCAAGCGACGGGCGATGGAGTTCCAGCTTGGGCAGCGGCCAGGCCTTGAAGCCTTCGATCAGCACCAGGTCCGGGGCCAGCGGCCGGACTTGCTCAATCAGCGCCGCCAGGTCGGGCTCATCCTGCCCCGGCGTATTGAGCATCAGCGCGGTGCGGGAGCGGGAAGCAATCAGCATCGGTGCTGCGCCGGCCTCGCGTAGGCGATGACTATCCTTGCCCGGTTTATCGATATCGAACTGGTGATGGGCATGCTTGATGACCGCCGCGCGAATGCCTCGCGCCGCAAGCCTTGGCAGCAGCGCCTCCAGCAAGGTCGTCTTGCCCGTGCCGCTCCAGGCCGCAATGCACAGCAGCGGCAAAGGCTCATCGGCCAGCGGCAGTCGGTGTTCGGCCTGCTCGTTCATTTCCTGCATCACCCCTTCTTGTGACGACCTTTCATGTGACGGTTCTTCTATTTGCGACGCTTAGCCTAACGACTCTATCCGCTGACCAATGTTCTCACGACGACTTCATTTGAAGGTGCCCAGCCATGAGCAGGCTGTAATGAACAGCTTGTCAGGCTTCATCGGCTCGCAGTTGCTGGGCCAGCCGGGCCTTGTCGTCCTCGGTATTGAGGTTGGCAAAGGCGGCGGGGCAGTCGCTGAAATCTGCCCGGACCCAGGCATGACGAGCGTACCAGCGGTCGATCTTGCGCTCGCCCTCACGCAAGGCCTCACCAAGGTCCGCGGCGAGGTCGCGGCGAATCAAGGCCACCACCGGATGGTCCCGCTCGCCATCGTGGGCGACGGCGATATCGGCCTCGCCGATCGCGGCGATCAGGCGCTCCACCAGGTCGTTAGGCAGCGCCGGACTATCGCAGGGCACCACGACCACCCAAGGTGTTTCGGCGGCCTCCAGGCCACTCCAGATACCCATCAGAGGCCCCTGATAGCCGCCTTCCCGGTCACGGATCACCCGGCTCCCCAGCGCCTGATACTCATCGAGATGCCGATTGGCATTGATCAGCACCTCAGCCACGCGGCCCTCGAGACAACGCTTGGCATGCTCGATCAGACGCGCGGTCCCGAAGGGCTCCAACCCTTTGTCGCGACCGCCCATGCGTCGCCCCTGGCCGCCGGCCAAAATCAGCCCAGTTACTTCATCATGCGTCATCTCAAGTCCTCGTTTTATCCCTGATTCACAAGGATTATCGCTGCAGACAGCCTAACGCAAAGCGGCCCGCCACGAACCCTCATAATGCACGTTGCCCACCATCGTCTTAGTGCGCGCCCGAGCACCAATGCGCTCGCCGACTTTTCGCACAAACCCTCGATCAGAGACCAACATGCACTTAAGTTCCCGCTCATGAGTGGGTATCATGCTGTAAAAGATGTTCAACAAAGGCTGCTTATGAGTGGATTCGACGTCGGCAACCGCCTCAAGCAGTTGCGCTTGTCGCGAGAACTGTCACAGCGGGAACTGGCCAAACGGGCCGGAGTCACCAACAGCACCATTTCATTAATCGAGCAAAACAGCGTCAGCCCTTCGGTCAGCTCGCTGAAGAAGATTCTCGATGCAATGCCGGTGTCGATCAGTGAGTTCTTCGCCGGTGAGATCGAGTCTCACGATCAGGTCTTCTACCCCTCTAGCGAACTGACCGAGATCGGCGACGGCACCCTTTCGTGGAAACTGGTTGGCGCTCGCAGGCCCAACCGCAGCATGTCGATCATCCACGAGCACTATCCCCCCGGGGCGGACACCGGTGAAGAAATGCTGGAGCACGACGGGGAGGAAGGTGGCGTGGTGGTCGCCGGCACTATCGAGCTGCAGGTCGCCGACGAAGTGCAGCAGTTGAAGGCAGGCGACGCCTACTACTTCGATTCACGCCTACCCCACCGCTTTCGCAATGCAGGCGACAGCGAATGCGTGATCGTCAGCGCCAATACCCCGCCGTCCTTCTCTGACGGCGGGGATGAGCAACACCACGTCTGAGGCCTTGACCTCTTAGATCGACAGCCCCCGTGCTGTTCCGAGTTTGGCCTACTCTCCTTCCTTGGCTGGCGGCAACACAGCATTGAGCACGATGCCCACTAACGCCGCCAGGCTCACGCCCTGCAGGGTGAACTGGCCGCCACCCACCTGCATGCCACCAATACCGAAGACCAGAATCAACGACACCACCACCAGGTTACGCGGTGCGGTCAGCGAATGGCCGGCGCGCACCAAGGTGTTCATGCCCACCACCGCGATCGAGCCGAACAGTAGCGTCATGATGCCGCCCATCACCGGGGCGGGGATGGTCTGCAGCAGCGCACCGAGCTTGCCGAGGAACGCCAGCAGGATGGCGGTCACGGCGGCGATCATCATGATCCGCGGGTCGAAGGCACGCGTCAGCGTCACGGCACCGGTCACTTCGGAATAGGTCGTATTGGGCGGACCGCCGAATAGCGCCGCCACGCTGGTGGCCAGGCCATCGCCCAGCAGGGTGCGATGCAGGCCCGGTTTCTCGAGGTAGTTCTTCTTGGTCACCGAGCCGATGGCGACCATATCGCCGATATGCTCCACCGCCGGCGCGATGGCCACCGGAATCATGAACAGGATGGCGGCCCAATTGAAGGCCGGGGCCGTGAAGGACGGCAGCGCCAGCCAGGCCGACTCCTCGACCGGCGTAAAGTCGACGACTCCCATCAGCAGCGCCAGCACATAGCCGGTGACGATGCCGCCCATGATCGGCACCAGGCGAATCAGGCCACGACCGAAGACCGCCAGCACCAGCGTCACCAGCAGGCTTACCATCGACAGCACCAGCGCCTGGCCATAGCCGATGGCATCGCTGGTCTCGCCCGTGGCCATGTCCACGGCCACCGGGGCCAGCGCCAGGCCGATGACCATGATCACCGGCCCCACCACGACCGCCGGCAGCAGATGGTGCAGCCAGGCCGTGCCCTTGAGGCGAATGAACTGCGAAATCACCACATAGACCAGGCCTGCCGCCATCAAGCCACCCATGGTCGCGGGAATGCCGAAGCTCTGAACCGAGCCCTGGATGGGCGCGATAAAGGCAAAGGACGAGGCCAAGAACACCGGCACGCTCTGACGGGTAACGCTGTGGAACACCAGCGTGCCCACCCCCGCCGTGAACAGCGCCACGTTAGGATCTAGCCCGGTCAGCAGCGGTACCAGTACCAGGGCACCGAAGGCGACGAACAGCATCTGCACCCCGGTCAGCAGGGTGCGCGGCAGAGATTGAGTCGGCTGGCGGCCGGCCACCGTATCGGTCATATCAGGTTCTCCAAGGTGAGCAATTAAAAGCGAGCAACAAGAAACTGGGATAAATAACCCGAGCCCGCCATCAAGGCGCAAAAATAAGGGAGCGCACAGCAAAACGCCCCTGCGTGGTCACGTCAGGGGCGTTTGCTCTATTAGATCACGGCTCAGCGAGTCCCGAAGATCTTGTCGCCAGCATCGCCGAGACCCGGCACGATATAGCCGTTCTCGTCGAGGCGCTCGTCGACCGCCGCGGTGTAGATCTCGATGTCCGGGTAAGATTCCTGGACACGCTTGATGCCTTCCGGTGCCGCGACCAGCACGATGACCTTCATCTGCTGGCAGCCCCGCTCGCGCAGCATGTCCAGCGTCGCCACCATCGAGCCGCCGGTGGCCAGCATCGGGTCGATGACGATGGCCTGACGCTCTTCGATATCGTTGGCGAACTTGGCGAAGTACGGCACCGGCTCTAAGGTCTCTTCATTGCGATAGAGCCCCACTACGCTGATACGGGCGCTGGGAATCAAGTCGGTGACGCCATCGAGCATGCCAAGGCCCGCGCGCAGGATCGGCACGATGGTGACCTTCTTGCCCTTGATCTGGTCGATCTGGATCGGTTCGCCGCTCCAGCTCTCGATGGTAGTCGGCTCGACCTCGAGATCCTGGGTAGCTTCGTAGGTCAGCAACTTGGCCACTTCTCCGGCCAGTTCACGGAAGCTCTTGGTACTGATGTCATTGGCGCGCATCAGGCCGAGCTTGTGCTTGACCAGGGGATGATTGATGGCGTGAACGCTCATGGCGGCGGACCTCTTCGGGCGACGGGATGGGACGAATAACGGCTTTGTCGCATGAAGATCATGCACAAATTGCGCGACATTCTACCCCTATCGGTCGATGAGGTTAAGGCTGAGTGGGCAGTTGCCAGTCGATGGGCTCACGGCCATGGGCGGCGAGAAAGGCATTGCCCTGTGAAAAATGGTGGTTGCCGAAGAAGCCGCGGTGCGCTGAAAGCGGTGACGGGTGCGGCGACTCCAGCACCAGATGGCGGTCGGTATCGATCAGCGCCTTCTTCCGGCGGGCATGACTGCCCCACAGCAAAAAGACACAGGGTGCGCAGTGCTCATTGACGGCGGCGATCGCCCTATCGGTGAAGGTTTCCCAGCCGCGACCGCGATGTGACGCCGCCTGCCCCGCCTCGACGGTCAGTACGGTATTGAGCAACAGCACGCCCTGGCGCGCCCAGTACTCGAGATGGCCGTGATCGACCGGCGTGCAACCAAGGTCGCTTGCCAGCTCCTTGTAGATGTTCCTGAGCGACGGCGGCAGCTTGACCCCTGGCTGCACCGAAAAGCACAGCCCGTGCGCCTGATCCGGACCGTGATAGGGGTCCTGACCGAGAATCACGACCTTGACCTGGTCGAGCGGCGTCAGTTGGAAGGCCCGAAACCAGTTCGACGAGTGCGGATAAATGATGCGCCGCTCGCGCTTATCCTTGGCCAGGGCGTCACGCAGCGCCTGCATGTAGGGGGCGTCAAACTCTGCCCCCAGGTGACGATCCCAGCTTTCCGGCAAGGGGTGTTGCGCTGACAGGCTCTCCGACATCTCGACCTCAGCTAGCGTCTTCGCCTGAGGCCTCGCCACGCACGCGATCGGCCAGCGGTTCGACGTAGGCAACGCCCATGTCCCAGGGGAACTGAATCCAGCAGTCCTGCCCCACTTCGGTCAGGAACTGGTCGACCAGCGGACGCCCTTCCGGCTTGGCATAGACCGTCGCAAAGTGCGCCTTGGGCAACATTTCACGCACCTTGCGTGCCGTCTTGCCGGTATCGACCAGGTCATCCACCAGCAGCCAGCCATCGCCGTCGTGATCGACGCCTTTCATGACATCGAGGCCGCCCTGATCCATGTGGTCGTAGCTCTTGATGCACACGGTATCGATCAGGCGCAGGTTGAGCTCACGGGCGATCAAGGCTGCCGGGATGAGGCCACCCCGCGTGATGGCGACGATGCCCTTGAAGTCACGCTCGACCAGTTGATGGCAGAGCTCGCGGACATCGCGATGCAGCTGGTCCCAGGAAACGATGAAATGTTGCTGATAGCGGTTGGCGCTCATGACGAATTACCAAAAACGTAGCGGGGGACGAGGCTTACTCGTCCTCGGTGAAGGAGCAGACAGCGAAGACGCCAAAACCGGCCTCGCGAATCTTGTCGGAACCAGCGAGCTCTGGCAGGTCGATGATGGTCGCGGTTTCGACCACGTGACCGCCGGAGCGAGTAATCAGCTTGGCCGCTGCACACATGGTGCCGCCGGTCGCGATCAGGTCATCGACGAGCAGGATGCGGTCGCCATGCTGGAAGGCATCGGCGTGCAGCTCGACTTCAGACTGCCCGTACTCGAGGGTGTAGGTCTCGCTGATGGTGCGGAACGGTAACTTGCCCTTCTTGCGCACCGGCACGAAGCTGCAGCCGAGCTCATAGGCCAAGGGGGCGCCGATGATGAAGCCGCGAGCGTCGATGGCCGCGATCGCATCCAGATCCATTTCCTGGTAGCGATGCACGAAGCTGTCGATCAGCTTGCGAAAAGCGGCACTGTTCTGCAAAAGCGGCGTGATATCACGGAAGTTGACCCCCGGCTGCGGCCAGTCGGGGACGGTGCGAATCACGGATTTGATGTAGTCGCCGTAGATGCTCATCGAAGATCGAGTCCAGTGGTCAGTCGAGGAAGAAGAATTTGAGGGCGAAGACAATCGCCAGCACGATTACCGCCGGATTCAGGTCGCTGAAGCGGCCTGACAGGGTCTTAATGGCAGCGTAGCTGATGAAACCCAGGGCGATACCTTCGGCAATCGAGAAGGTCAGCGGCATGGCAAGCGCAGCAATCAGCACCGGGGCGGCTTCGGTGGCGTCGTCCCAGTCGGCATGCGCCAGGCTACCCGCCATCAAGGAGGCCACGTAGAGCAGCGCCCCGGCCGTTGCGTAGGCGGGAATCGAGCCGGCCAGCGGTGAGAAGAACAGGCTGATCAGGAACAGCCCGCCCACCACCACTGCGGTAAGGCCAGTGCGGCCGCCCGCAGCAATACCCGACGCGCTCTCGATGTAGCTGGTAGTGGTCGAGGTGCCCAGGGCGGCACCCGCCATCGAGGCGGTAGAGTCGGCCATCATGGCACGGCCCAGCCGCGGCAGTTTGCCGTCCTTGTCGAGCAGCCCGCCGCGATGGGCGACGCCGATCAGGGTGCCGGAGGTATCGAAGAGATCAACGAACAGAAAGGCGAAGATGACGCTGAACATCGCCACGTTGAAGGCACCGGCGACATCCATGGCCATGAAGGTCGGCGCCACGGAGGGCGGCATCGACATCACGCCGTTGTAATCGTTGTGGCCCAGCAGCATCGACAGCACGGTAACGCCCAGGATGCCGATCATCACCGCGCCGGTGACCCGCAGATAGGACAGCGCCGTAATCACGAAGAAGCCACCCAGGGCATACAGCGCCGACGGCTGGGTCAGATCGCCGAGCGATACCAGGGTCGCCGGGTTGTCGACCACGATACCCGCGTTCTTCAAGGCGATCATCGCCAGGAACAGGCCGATACCCGCCGCGATCCCCAGGCGCAGGGTCATGGGAATCGAGTTGATGATCCACTCGCGGATGCGAAACACGCTGAGCAGGAAAAAAGTCAGGCCCGACAGGAAGACGGCGCCCAGCGCGGTCTCCCAGGAATAGCCCATGCCCAGCACCACACCGTAGGTAAAGAAGGCGTTGAGCCCCATGCCTGGCGCCATGGCGATGGGATAGTTGGCCCATAACCCCATGATCAGACAGCCGATGGCGGCGGCCACACAGGTGGCGACGAAGACCGCGCCATAATCGACCCCGGCTTCCGACAAGATGCTCGGGTTAACGAAGATGATGTAGGCCATGGTCAGGAAGGTCGTGACCCCGGCGATGATCTCGGTACGAACGTTGGTGCCGTGTTCGCTGAGTTTGAAGTGGTTGTCGAGCAGTCGTTTCAACATCGGCGTTACCCTACCCTGGCGCGTGGACCCTGATGGTCCGGGTGCGAGAAAAGCCGCACATCTTACCCCATCGGCCAAGCCCGATGCGATAGGCGGCATCCTGATACGACACGGCCGGCGAGCCTCGGGGGATCACCGGCCGCTGCGATGGGCCATGACGGGCACAGCCTGGCCTCTCATGGCATTCGCTAGACCATTTATAAGCAATCGCCGGGCCAGGGGCACGCATGCCCGCCAACGAAAAGCTGACGGGGTGGTCAACTCCTTGAGGCGTCTACTCAGCCGCGACTGGCCATTACCCGCTCGACGGTCTCGACGATCGCCTGGGTCTGCGGATCGATCTCGATGTTGACGTTATCGCCGGGCTTGCGGTCGCCAAGGGTGGTCCGCGCCAGGGTCTCGGGAATCAAGTTCACGCAGAAGCGAGGCGCGCGCCCATCATCTTGGCGCACTTCGCCGATGGTCAGGCTGATGCCATCCACGCCAATGTAGCCCTTGTCGAACAGGAAACGGCCATAGGCAGCGGGCACCTCGAACCACAGGCGACGATTGTTGGGCGCCTCCTCGAGTTCGACCAGCTCCGCCATGCAGACCACATGACCGGACATGGCATGGCCGCCGATCTCGTCACCGAAGCGTGCCGCACGCTCTATATTGATGCGATCCCCCACGGCTACTGCACCAAGATTGGTCAGCCGCAGCGTCTCGCGCATCAGGTCCACCCAAACATGGCTCCCCTCGATGGCCGTCACCGTCAGACAGGCCCCGTTATGCGCCACCGAGGCGCCGGTCTCGAGCCCTTCGCATAGCTCAGGCGGCAGGGCCATTTCGAAGGTCCGGAAGTTTTCTTTATCGGCCACTGACACCAGAGTGGCAGTGCCTTGAACAATACCGGTAAACATGACGATCCTCTGCGTACGACATCATCCGGGCGACTCGGCGCCCCCAAAACGTCGAGTCTACCAGCCTAAACGCCCATCCAGCAGGGCCTTGTAGCGCGTAGAGAGGCGAGAGAGAGACGAGATAGCCAGGTAACGTCTCGGCAACGTCCAATATCACTGTGCGGGCAAGGTTCTGGCACAGTTCATGGCAACGCCCCTGGAAGCGTCATTAGTGAAGTGCTGCGAACGCCTGACCCAAGGCGCAGCGCGCGTGCTTCGATATACATCTTGCACATATCGCCTCGCGGACAGCGATATGCACTGGTTATTGGCGCCATTGGCCGAAACTTGTACCAGGATCGTTGACACCCCACGGTGGGCACCCTAAGATTCACACCACTTTTTTTAGGCGCCGATTTGTACCCGGCTTGCGGGCGCCCTCGTCTGGCTCGATTCGTCGAGCCGAGCGGGAAGTGCAGCTAAAAGGGTGTGTCCAGCGTTGATGGCCACCCGTCAGGGTGGCCTTTTTTTTGCCCGCTAGACTGCCCTTCTCTGCCTTACGGTGCCGCAGCCACTTCGATCGGCCAGCGACTCGACGGACCCATGATCAGACTCGAAAACGTCTCCAAGACATACGGCAGCGGCGCTCATGCCATTCAGGCCTTGAAGCACGTCGACCTGCATGTCCCCAAAGGCAGCATCCACGGCGTCATCGGCCTGTCCGGTGCCGGCAAGTCGACGCTGATTCGCTGCGTCAACCTGCTTGAACGCCCCACCACCGGCAGCGTCCAGGTCGACGGCGAGGAGCTCACGCGGCTGAGTGGCCCAAGCCTCAATCAGGCCCGCCACCAGATCGGCATGATCTTCCAGCACTTCAACCTGCTTTCTTCACGCAGCGTCTATGACAACGTCGCCTTGCCGCTGGAGCTGGCTGGCATGAGCAAGAGCGCCATCCAGGAACGCGTGCTGCCACTGCTCGACCTAACCGGGCTTGCCGATAAAGCCGACAAGTTCCCAGCCGAGCTCTCCGGCGGCCAGAAGCAGCGCGTGGCCATCGCCCGGGCACTTTCCAGCCGGCCCAAGGTATTGCTGTGCGACGAGGCCACCTCGGCACTGGACCCGCAAACTACCGGTTCCATCCTCGAGCTTCTCAAGGAAATCAACCAACAGCTGGGCCTGACCATTCTGCTGATTACCCACGAGATGGAAGTGGTCAAGACCATCTGCGACCGGGTCGGCCTGATTTCCGACGGCGAGCTGGTAGAAGAGGCCGACGTTGGCGACTTCTTCACCGCACCACAGACCCAGCTGGGTCGCGAGTTCCTCAATGACTTCCTGGAGCTTGAGCCGCCGGGCGCATTGGTCGAGCGACTCGAGGCAGAGCCCAGCGTCAACACTCACCCGGTGGTACGCCTGGCCTTCGGCGGCGACGCCGTGGCCACACCACTGGTATCACGTCTGGCCCGCGAGTGCGGGGTCGATGTCAGCATCCTGCAGGCCAAGGTCGAGTCGATTCAGGACCGCACACTGGGACTGATGATCGCCGAGCTGATCGGCAACTCACACGACACCCGCGCGGCGCTCAACTACTTGGAAGCCCACGACCTTAAAGTGGAGGTGCTTGGCCATGTCCAACGCGATGCTTGAACTGATTCTCGAGTCCACTCTCGAAACGCTGTACATGGTCGGCATCGCCGGGCTGATCGCAGCCATTGCCGGGATCCCGCTGGGCGTGCTGCTCTACGTCACACGGCCGGGGCAAATTCTCGCCAACCCGGTGACACAGAGTGTGCTGGCTATCGTGACCAACGTCGGCCGCTCGATTCCCTTCATCATCCTGATGGTGGCGATCATTCCTTTTACGCGGCTGATCGCTGGCAGCTCGATCGGTACCAACGCCGCCATCGTGCCGCTGACCATCGCCGCGATTCCGTTCGTCGCTCGCCTGGTCGAAGGGGCGCTGAATGAAGTGCCGCCAGGGCTGGTCGAGGCCGCCCAATCGATGGGCGCCACGCCCTATCAAATCATTACCAAGGTGCTGCTCCCCGAAGCCAGGGGCGGCATCATCAATGGCATGACCATCACCGTGGTGACGCTGATCAGCTACTCGGCCATGGCCGGCGCCGTCGGCGGTGGCGGGCTGGGTGACCTGGGCATACGCTACGGCTACAACCGTTTCGACCCGGTCGTCATGCTGATCACGGTTGCCATTCTAGTGGTCATGGTGCAGGGCTTTCAGAGCCTTGGCGACCACCTGGTGCGCAAGGCCGACCACAAGTAACGATCGCGCCCTGCCCGGATGGCAGGACGCCAAACGGCGCCGGACGCCAACCGTCCGGTTTGCCATTAACACCTCGCCCACCCGGCGGGAGATCATTCGCGGCTTATTAGCCCCAAGGGAGAGCATCACGATGACCAATACCCTGGCAAACCTGCTTCGCCCCACCCGCCTGCTGGCGGCCGCAGCACTCGTCGGTACCGGCTTGCTGGCCGGCTGCAGCAGTGAGGAAGACCAGACGCTCAAGATCGGCACCGTTGCTGGCCCCGAGACCGAGGTCATGCAGGTGGCCCTGGGCATTGCCAAGGAGAAGTACGACCTGGATGCCGAGATCATCGAGTTCACCGACTATGTCTCGCCCAACGCCGCTCTGGCCGATGGCAGCCTGGATGCCAATGCCTTCCAGCACGAGCCGTACATGCAGAGCATGGTCAACGACCGCGGCTATGACTTCGCGATTGCCGGACGCACCTTCGTTTACCCGATCGGTGCCTACTCCGAGAAGTTCGAGAGCATCGACGACCTGCCGGAAGGTGCCGTCATCGCCCTGCCCAACGACCCGTCCAACGAAGGCCGCTCACTGATCCTGATGCACAACCAGGGCCTGATCGAGCTCGAGGACCCGCAGAACCTGGAAGCCACGCCGATCGACATCATCGATAACCCGAACGACTTCGAGTTCCGCGAGATCGAAGCGGCTCAACTGCCGCGCGTGCTGCCCGACGTCGATATGGCCTTCATCAACAATACCTTCGCCCAGCCGGCCGGCCTGAGCCTGGACGACGCCCTGATCAAGGAAGGCCCCGAGTCCCCCTACGTCAACCTGATCGTGGTGCGTAGCGGCGATGAAGACCGCGAAGCCATCAAGCAGCTGGTCGACGCCTACCAGAGCGACGCCGTGATCGCCAAGGCCGACGAGCTGTTCAAGGGTGCTGCGGTTCCCGGCTGGCAGTAAGCGCCAGACCGCATACCGACCGCTAAACGCAAAACGCCAGCGCCACCTGCGCTGGCGTTTTGCCATCTGGGACTCGCCCTTATCGGCGATCACCAATGACACCTTCTACTGAATGAGACGAGGAGCGCTCATGACCGAACGCCGCACCACCGACTATGACCTGCTGGCTCGCCAACTCGACGCCCTGCTCGATACCCGCGATGCCCTGACCAATAGCGCCCAGACCTGCGCCTTCATCATGCAGAGCCTGCCCGACCTCAACTGGGCCGGTTTCTATCTGCACCGCCTGCCTGAAACGCTGATTCTGGGCCCCTTCCAGGGCAAGCCCGCCTGCAACCCGATTCCCTTCAGCAAAGGTGTCTGTGGCGCCGCCGCTCGCAGCCAGGAAACCCAGCGGGTCGAGGATGTCCACGCCGTGGCCGACCACATCGCCTGCGATGCGGACTCTCGCTCGGAGCTGGTGGTACCCATTCTGGGGGATGATGGCCTGTGGGGACTGCTGGATCTGGATAGCCCCCTGCCCGGTCGCTTCGACGAGCACGATCAGGCCGGCATCGAAGCGCTGATGGCGGTATTCGCCGCACGCACCGACCTGTCGACGCTCTGAGCGGCAAGACGGGGAGATGGCTGCAAAGCTGAGAGAAAAGCGCCAGCAACGAAAAAACCCCGCAGCCATTGGCTGCGGGGTTTTAGAATCTGGTAGGACCGAGCGGATTTGAACCGCTGACCTCCACGATGTCAACGTGGCGCTCTAACCAACTGAGCTACGGTCCTGCTGTTGGCCGTGGCAAAGATGCTTGGTAGGACCGAGCGGATTTGAACCGCTGACCTCCACGATGTCAACGTGGCGCTCTAACCAACTGAGCTACGGTCCTGCATCTATTGCTGCGTGGCGAGCACTTCTTGCCTCGGCAACGGAGACGTATTCTACCCATCACCCTGTAGAATGCAAGCCCATTGCCAAAAAAAACTGACGGCAACTCAACCGCTTGGCGACAAGCCATGCTCAGAGAGCGACCACCTGGTCATCGCCGGCCTGAACGTCACTTCTTACCCGGCGCACCGCCTCCCGCCAGCCCTGATAGAGCCTCTCTCGTTCCGCTTCGGGCATTTCGGGCGTGAAGGTGCGCTCGCCGTTCCACAGGGCCGCGATCTCATCGAGATCGCGATACCAGCCAATATGCAGCCCGGCGAGATATGCGGCCCCCAACGCCGTGGTCTCGAGCACCTGAGGCCTATCAACCGGCACCCCCAGCATGTCGGCCAGGAACTGCATCACCCAGTTATTGGCGACCATGCCACCATCGACGCGCAGGGTGCCGGTGGTGGCGGCGATATCGTCATCCATGCAGGCTTGCAGGTCTCGCGTCTGGAAACACACCGACTGCAGGCCGGCCGCGACCAGTTCGGCGATGCCGGTATCCCGTGTCAGCCCGAAGATGGCGCCACGAGCCTGAGGGTCCCAGTGCGGGGCACCGAGCCCGGTGAAGGCCGGCACCAAATAGACGCCGTGCCCGCTGCGAGTGGTGCTGGCCAACTGCTCGGTCTCGGCGGCATCGGCGAACAGCTTGAGGCCATCGCGCAGCCACTGGATGGCGGCACCGGCAACGAAGATGCTGCCTTCCATGGCATAGGTGACCTTGCCGTTGAGCCGATAGCCGACGGTGGTAAGCAGGCGATTACGCGACGTCTCGGCCTTGTCGCCGGTATTGAGGATCATGAAGCAGCCGGTGCCGTAGGTGCTCTTGCCCATTCCTGGCGCAAAACAGGCCTGACCGACCAGCGCCGCCTGCTGATCACCGGCGATGCCGGCCACCGGGACCGGAGCGCCAAGCAGGGAGTCATCGACGGTGCCGAAGTCAGCGCTGGAATCCTTCACCTCGGGCAGCAGGCTTTGCGGAATGCCGAACAGCTCGAGCAGGTCATCATCCCAGCGCTGGGTGTGAATATTGAACAGCGCCGTGCGCGAGGCGTTGGTGGCATCGGTCGCATGTACGCGCCCACCGGTCAGGCGCCACAACAAGAAGGTATCGACAGTGCCGAAGGCCAGCTCGCCGGCCTCGGCGCGCTCACGAACACCGGGCACTTCGTCCAGCAACCACTTGAGCTTGGTCGCCGAGAAGTAGGGGTCGATGAGCAGGCCAGTACGCTGCTGAATCAGCTCGCCATGGCCCTGATCATTGAGGCGCCGACACACCTCATGGGTACGCCGATCCTGCCAGACAATGGCGGGATACACCGGCTTCCCCGTCGCCCGATCCCATACCAGGGTCGTTTCCCGCTGGTTGGTGATACCGATCGCCGCCACCTGATCGGCGCCCAGGCTGGCCTTTTCGAGCACCGCTCGACAGCTGTTTTCGACCGTGCGCCACAGATCCTCAGGATCATGCTCGACCCAGCCATCGGCGGGAAAATGCTGGGCGAATTCCTCCTGGGCCGAGGCCAGGATCTCTCCGTCCCGGTTGAACAGGATGGCGCGGGAGCTGGTGGTTCCCTGGTCGATGGACAGGATGCAGGAGGCCATGAAACAGATTCCTTTAGCGAGCCGGTGCAGGTGGCCCTGTTGGGGCGGCGACACCTTTCGTTTTCGAATAAGAAAAGGGTAAAGTGGTTTTCGTTTTACAACAATTGGCAGAACGGCTTGCGTGCATACCACCATCGTCTAACGCCCAACCAATGCGCTATGCCACGCCACCAACGCCCTGCCGTTTCTTGCTAAAATAAGCCCCAGCGCGCCCAACCGCGCCCCTACTTAGTTTCATACTTACCTTCAGCCAGGCCGGGCCTGCCATGATTCAGCAGAAACGTCACGATGCCATCATCGCTCTGGTCAAGCACCAGGGTTACGCCTCCATCGAACAGTTGACCCGCGACTTCGGCGTCACGCCGCAGACCATTCGACGCGACCTCAATGCCCTTGCCAATGAGGGGCTGATTCGTCGCGTGCACGGCGGCGCAGGCCTGGAATCGAGCACCGTCAACACCGCCTACCACACGCGCAAGACCCTGAACGTCGAGGCCAAGCGACGTATCGCCGAGTATCTGGCGGCCCAGATTCCCAACCATGCCTCGCTGTTCATCAACATCGGTACCAGTAACGAGCTGGTCGCCGAGGCGCTGCAGCACCACCAGGGTCTCGAGGTAATCACCAACAACCTCAACGTGGCGGCCATCCTTCAGCACAAGGAAGACTTCAACGTCATCGTCGCCGGCGGCCAGGTACGCTCGCGAGACGGCGGCATCATCGGCGAGGCGGCCATCGACTTCATCAACCAGTTCAAGGTCGACGTCGGCATCATCGGCATCAGCGGCATCGACGAGGACGGCTCGCTGCTCGAGTTCGACTACCAGGAAGTGCGGGTCGCTCAGGCCATCATCCAGAATTCTCGCCAGGTGTTCCTGATCGCCGATCACTCGAAGTTTCACCGCAATGCGGTCGTCCGCCAGGGCCGCATTACGCAAATCGACGCCCTGTTTACGGATCGTGAGCCGCCCGAAGCGATCCGCCGACTGCTCGACAGCCACGATGTGGCCCTGCATATCGCACCGATGGCTTCCGAGGCCTGATACGCACGTCTACCCCGCCGTCCGTATCGCCGGGCAGCGTTGCCCTGCTTTCTCCACACTCTCTTCTTCATGCTCCCCCGCACTCTCTTCTGCTAGCTCGAGCCTCAGTGATGCAGTCTGCCGTTACCCGCGTGATGACGATATCCGGCTGCGCCGGCATGCCTGTCTATATGACGCGCATTTTCGATTTGCATCTTCAGTGTTCGCTTTCCTATACTAAATTTTCTAAAACGAACACATGTCGGGCCTCACCAGCAAATAGTCTCACCGAGAGACGCGCTGAGCCCTCTTCTCGCGGAGCGAACCATGCGTGAACCCCAGCAGCAGCTTCTCGATCTTTTCGTCGTCGGCGGCGGCATCAACGGCGTTGGCATTGCCAATGACGCGGCAGGACGAGGCCTCAGGGTCGGGCTGTGCGAGCAGGCGGACCTGGCAAGTGCCACCTCATCTGCCAGCAGCAAGCTGATTCACGGCGGGTTGCGCTACCTTGAGCACCGCGAGTTCCGCCTTGTGCGCGAGGCCCTGCACGAGCGCGAGGTGCTGCTGAAGAAAGCGCCACATATCGTCTGGCCGCTGCGCTTCATCCTGCCGCACCAGCCTCATCTGCGTCCGGCCTGGATGATTCGTGCCGGCCTCTTCCTGTATGACCACCTGAGCCAGCGCGCCAGCCTGCCAAGCTCCAAGGGGCTACGCTTCGATGCCACAAGCCCGCTTAAGCCGGCCATTACCCGCGGCTTCGAGTATTCCGACTGCTGGGTGGACGATGCTCGGCTGGTGATACTCAATGCCCTTCAGGCCCAGGAACAGGGCGCCGAGATCATGACCCGCACCCGCTGCGTCGAGGCGCGCGAAGAAAACGGCGCCTGGTGCATCACGCTCGAGGATCGCGATACCGGGCGGCAGGTCACTCGCCGCGCCAAGGCCTTGGTCAATGCCGCGGGCCCCTGGGTAGAGTCGTTCATCAGCGGCAAGACGACACGCCGGTCACGCTATGGCATTCGCATGATTCAGGGCAGCCACCTAGTGGTCCCGCGCATCAACGTCGACGAGCGCGCCTATATCCTGCAGAACCACGATGGCCGCATCGTCTTCGTGCTGCCCTATCAGCAGGACTTCAGCCTGATTGGCACCACCGACCGTCGCTACAAAGGCGACCCGGCCACGGTCAACGCCAGCGACGAAGAAACCGACTACATTCTCGACGTCGTCAATGCGCACTTCCGTCAGACCCTGAGCCGGGATGACATCGTGACCACCTTCTCCGGGGTGCGGCCCTTGTGCGATGACGAGTCCGCCGACCCCTCGGCCATGACCCGTGACTACACCCTGGACATGGACGACAAGGGCGCGCCGCTGCTGTCGATTTTCGGCGGCAAGATCACCACCTATCGTCGACTGGCCGAAGCCGCCATGGACAAGCTGGCACCCGTGCTTACGAATATGGGGCCGAGCTGGACCGACGACCGACCGCTACCGGGCGGCGACATCGGCAGCCAGGACGCCTTCATGGCGCGTCTGATCAGGGACTATCCCTTCCTCGGCGAATCCCGGGCCCGGCGCTTGGCCTCGAGCTATGGCAGCCTTTGCTTGAGCTTTCTGGATAATGCCCGTCGCGAGGAAGACCTTGGCGAAGCCTTCGGCGCCGGCCTCACCGCCGCCGAGGTCGACTACCTGCTGGAGCGGGAATGGGCCCGCGACGCCGATGACATCCTCTGGCGGCGCACCAAACTGGGGCTGCGCCTCTCGGCGGATGAGGTGGAACGCCTGAGCCGCTATATCACCCATCGCAGAGAGGCCCAGGCCGCCTGACCGCTTGGCCAGCACACGCCCAGCCCTGAAAAGCGGCCCCTAGCAGGCCGTCTGCGCGTAAAAAACGCCGCACTCTTCCGAGCGCGGCGTTTTCGATGGGTTCTCGTGCTGTGGGGCCAGATGATGCGATTGGTGATAGGCCGACTCGAGGCCACCCGCTGCCGATCTACCTGCGAGTAGCAAGGCGTGAAGGCGATTAATCGCCGGGAATGCCGCCACGCGTCAGCGCCGCCGGGTCCAGCAGCCTTTCCAGTTCATCACGCCCCAGGTCGGTGTCTTCTTCGGCCACATCGAGAATTGGCCGCCCCGCCTGATAGGCCTTCTTGGCAATCGCCGCCGCCGCATCGTAGCCGATCACCGAGTTCAAGGCAGTGACCAGGATCGGGTTGCGCGACAGCGGCGCCGTGATGTTGTCCTCACGCACGCTGAAGGTCGCGATGGCCCGATCGGCAAGCAGTCGACTGACGTTGGTCATCAGCGCAATGGCGGTATGCAGGTTGTGGGCGATCAGGGGCAGCATCACGTTAAGCTGGAAGTTGCCGCTCTGCCCGGCCACCGTGACTGCCGCATCCAGGCCGATGACCTGAGCCGCGGCCTGGGCCGCCGATTCGGGAATCACCGGGTTGACCTTACCCGGCATGATAGAGCTGCCGGGCTGCAGGGCCTGCAGTTCGATCTCGCCGAGGCCCGCCAGCGGCCCGGAATTCATCCAGCGCAGGTCGTTGGCGATCTTCATCACCGTACAGGCATAGGTCTTGAGATGCCCCGAGAGCTCGACGGCGGCATCCTGGCCGGCCAGGCTGGCGAAGGGACTGTCGTTGGGCATCAGCGCCAGGCCGGTCTGATCGCTCAAGGCGATGGCCATGCGCTCGGCGAATTCGGGGTGGGCATTGACCCCGGTCCCCACGGCCGTGCCGCCCTGGGCCAGGCGCCCAAGCCGCACCTGCCCGTCCTCGAAACGCTCGATGGCCTGAGACACCTGGCTCGACCAGCCACCAAGCTCTTGGCTCATGCGCACCGGCATGGCATCCATCAGGTGGGTGCGGCCGGTCTTGACCACGCCATCGAGCTCGGCGGCCCTGGCATCGATAGTGGCCTGCAGGTGCGCAAGCGCCGGCAACAGCGCATCTTTCACCGCCATGGACGCCGACACGTGTATTGCCGTGGGAATGACGTCGTTGCTCGACTGCCCCATGTTGACGTGATCGTTAGGCCCCACCTCGAGCCCTTCCCGGGACGCCAGGTGAGCAATGACCTCATTGATGTTCATGTTGCTCGAGGTCCCCGACCCCGTCTGGTACACGTCGATGGGGAATTGATCATCGTGCTTGCCGGCAATGATGGCCTCGGCCGCCTGCTGTATCGCATCGGCACGCGCCCCATCCAGCAACCCAAGCTCGGCATTCACCTTGGCTGCTGCGGCCTTGATACGCGCAATGGCGTGAATGAAAGCCACTGGCATGGGCTGGCCGCTGACCGGGAAGTTATTGATCGCGCGCTGGGTCTGAGCACCATAGAGGGCGTCAGCCGGCACCTCTAGCTCACCCATGCTGTCATGCTCAATGCGGGTATCGTTCATCGGGCTGTCCTTATTACCGGAGAAAAGACTACCTGTACCTGAAAAAAGACTATCCAAGGTTGTGAAAGCATCAGTTGGCTACTTGCCGAGGCGCGCCACTCAGGAAAACACGGTGCCCGCCGGCAGCCTTGCTCGAGTACATGGCATGATCGGCATGCTCCATCAGCGTCTCGAGCGACTCGCCGTGCTGCGGATAGGTGGCCACCCCGACACTGATGCGGGGCAACTCGTCCTCGGCTCGCTCGAGCAGGCACTCGAGCATCGCGACGGCTCCCTGTTCATCAGTATTGGGGAGGAACATGCCGAATTCATCCCCCCCTAACCTGGCCACCAGATCGTTCGCCCGCTTGCAGTCTTCCAGGCAGCTCGCCACCGCTCGTAACGCGCTATCCCCACTCGAATGCCCCTCCCGGTCATTGATGACCTTTAGGTCATCCATATCGATGATCACCACGCTGAAGGGGCGGCGATAGCGCAAGGCATCAGCATGAATAGGCGTGACCAAATCGAAGAAAGCACGACGATTGAACATATTGGTCAGGGCATCGCGGGTCGCCAACTTCAACAGCATGCGGTTCGAGACATGAATGGCATCCACTAATACCGCCGTGAGATAGCCGGTAATCAGAAAGACCATCAGGTTGGAGCCCGCCAGGACGAGCCCCTCTGCGCTTAACAAATCCCCACCAGCGGACTGGAAAAGAAACAGGTAGCAAGCCGCAATCAAGCCCACCAATAGCAAGGTTGCCGTTGATCCCAGGGTCAAGGCGCTGGTGACCACTGCAAGCAGGTAGAGGCTGCCCATGGGTCCCTGCACACCGTCGATGCCATGCAGAAACCAGGTGATGAAGCCCACCATGGCCAGGGTATGTAGGGTCAAAAGCAGGCGCCGGCGCTCATCGAAATATTTGAGCCGACTCGCCAGCAGGCTGAACAGGAAATAGCCAGCGGTACCTAGCACGATGGACATGCCACCCATCTGCGGCGAACCGACGACCACTAGGTAGAAGATGGCCAGGCTCACCAACAGCCATTCGACCTGATAGACCCGGGTCGTGAAAGCGCTGATATGCCCCTTGTGTGGATCCCAATCTACTGGGGGTAGCGAGTCCTTTTCCGACATCTTGATCCTCATCGTCCATCCCTGACCATTCCTGTAGCCATCATGCCAAGCTCGCCCGGGGATAGCGATCACTCATGACAAGCTTCCAGGGCTCTTGACCACGATCTATATTGCACCGCAACAAAGAGACTGCTATTGTGCATTGCAGCGAAGGTCGAAATCCTTCGTATCCAGATATCCTACGGAGGTGTGCAATGAACGACTTCATGAACAACATCAACTTTGGCAAGACCACCGAACAGCTCGAAACCTTCTTCTTCGGTCCGGCCCGCGCCTATGCAGCGCTGACCATCGACTACAGCGAGAAGCTGGCCAACGCTCAGTTCGATGCCTTCAAGGCCTACAGCGACACCACCCTGAGCCAGGCGCGCGCCGCCCTGGACATCAAGGATGCCGAAGGCCTGCGCAGCTATATCGAAGACCAGCAGAAGGTCGCGAAAGATCTTGGTGAGCGCGTCAAGGGCGACACTGAGAAGGTCGTCGCCTTGCATCAGGACTTCGCTCAGCAGAGCCAGAAGCTGGTCGAGAGCAGCGTCAAAACCGCTTCTCAGTCCGCCAAGTAAGCTTGCTGTACAAGCTATAGGGTTGAAAAACCCACGACGCCAGCCGTCATTGGCGGCCTAGGTGAGTCGCATTAGCTTGCAGCACGAGAGAGTGGCCGGTCCGGTTCCGCTAGCCGGCCATCTCACGACTCAAAAGGCCGCCGGTCCCTGATCGGCGGCCTTTTGACGTCTACTGGCTCCAGAAGGCGCCTGGCCGACATCTCTAGAGGTTACACAGCGACATCAATGCCACGTCGATACCTCAGGGGCTCGCTTTATTGATGGCCATCAAAATGAGGGCGGGCGTAACCCCTTATGCTGTGCGGATGGACAACCGAGCCCAAGTGCTGCCAAGGCAACAAGGAGGCCAATATGACCGTTACCGCCAGGTCACTGCTCGCCATCAACCTAGACCCCAAGCGGCAACTCCAGACACTCTGGACTCATGAGCAAGCGGAAGGTCAACGCTATCATCGCGTGGCCTCTGATTTCCTGCCACTTGATGCCGCCACTTGCCGGCTGTTGACCGTCCTGGGCACGGAATGCGACGCCCGCTTGGCATGGCTCGAATCCTTGGCCGGCAGCATGGACATGCTCACGCCCCAGTGCGAACAAGAGCACAGTGGCGAGGCGATATCGCTCGCCGATGGCGATGAGCCGATCAGCGCGGCGCGTCGTCAGTTCAGCAAGACCATTGCGGCAGCCAAGCGCGCTCAGCAGTTCTACGAAGCCATGTGCGAGTTCAACGCCACGCTGTTGCTGCAGCCATTCCTGCATGGCGGCTTACATCAGAAGCGCGCCGAACACCGGCTGCTGCTCGAGCACTTTGAGACGCTGCGGCTCTCCACCTCAATGCCGTTGTCGCCGACCTCATAGCCGGCGCAGTCGTTCAAACGCCACAGCATTTCTTCAGCTTGCGACCGCTACCGCAGGGACATGCCTCATTACGTCCAGGCTTGAGCACTGATAACTGCGGAGTCCCGTCCACATAGACCCATCTGTCACCCAGACGGGTAAAGCGTGAGACTTCTTCAAGGCGCTGCCAGCGACCATGCTCATGAAAGGTGGCACGAAAGTGCACCCAGCCTGTCTCATCCTCTCTGTCTTGGCCGTCAACCTGCCCGTGGTCCAGCACCTCGAGGCGCTTCCAGCGCGTATCTGCCGACAGCCCCATTTCGGTTGGGCAGGTATCGGGATGCCAGGTCCTGCGCAGGTAATCCTCAAGGCCTAGCACGAAAGCACAGTAGCGTGAGCGCATCAGCGCCTCGACGCTCTGGGTGACCGCTCCCCGGTGCAAAGGCGCGCAGCATTCGCCATAGGAATTAGCACTGCCGCAAGGGCAACGAGCATCAGTCGCCAGGGGCGTCGAGGGGGCAGCAGGCATGGTAGTCATGGGGCTCACGGGCTCATCGTCGTGGTCAAAAAACTGGTAGCAGGCCAGGCAAGCAGGTGACGTCGACTTACCAGTCAAGCGCCTGCTTGACGAAGGGAATGGTCAGCTTGCGCTGGGCTGAAAGCGAGGCCTGATCGAGGGTTTCCAAGGTGGCGAAAAGATCGCCCAGGCGCCTCGGCCCGCGATGCAGGATGTAACGGGCGACCTCGTCGGGTAGCTGCATGCCACGCACCCGTGCGCGCAGCTTGAGGGCCTCGAAACGGCCAACATCGTCTAGCGGCTTGACGTGAAAGGTCATGCCCCAGGTCAGCCTCGAGGCGAGATCAGGCAGTTTGATATCGAGCTGGCGAGGCGCTGCCGGTGCAGCGATCACCAACCGCTTGCCGGCATCGCGCAGACGATTGAAGCAATGAAACAGCGCTTCCTCCCAGCGCTTGCGCCCCAGCACCCGGTGCAGGTCATCGATGGCCACCAGGTCCAGGCGTTCGCTGTCCTCGAGCATATGCGGCGGAAAATGGCCGAGCTCGTCCAGCGGCAGGTAGAGCGCTCGCTTGTCGCGATCGCTGGCTTCGTGACAGGCCGCCTGCAAAAGATGACTGCAGCCAACGCCCTCGCCACCCCACAGAAACAGGAAAGGCTCGCCCGACTCATCGAGCTGGGCACGCAGGGCGCCGACCAGCGCCTCGTTGCCGCTAGGCTGGAAGTTGGCAAAGGTCGCATCGTCGCGCATGCCCACACCGAGTGGGAGCTGCGCTGCACCGGGCTTCATGAAGCCTCCTCATCCTGGCGTTCAGTGCCATGAGCATCATATAAGGTACTGTTTTTATAGTGTTCATGGAGATAGCGCAACACTACCATGATTACCGCTGCCACCGGCAGGGCCAACAGCACCCCCGTAAAGCCGAACAACTGCCCACCGGCCAGCACGGCGAAGATTACCGCCACTGGGTGCAGGCCGATCTTGTCGCCCAACAGCTTGGGCTGCAGCACCAGGCTCTCGACCAGTTGGCCGACGGCAAACACCGCTCCGACCCCAAGCAGCGGCAGCCAGCTATCGAACTGGAAGATGGCGACTATACCCGCCACCGAAATACCGACGATGACGCCGAGATAGGGCACGATGCTGACCAGCCCTGACAGCAGACCGATCAGCAGGGCAAAGCGCAGGCCAAGCACGGTAAGCCCCAGCGCATAGATGATGCCCAAACACAGCATCACGATCAGTTGGCCACGCAGGAAAGCCGACAGCACCTCGTCGCACTCCCGCGCCAGGTGAACCGCTGCCGGCTCCCACTGGCGCGGCAGCGAACCATGCAGCTTGGCGGTGAGCCGATCCCAGTCGAGCAGCAGATAGAAAGTCACCACCGGAATCAGCGCCAGATTACCGATCCAGGCCACAACCGCGAGTCCCGACCGGGAGACCTGCGCCAGTAGGGTAGCGGCAAAAGTCCCGGTTTCCTTCCAATTGGACATCAGGGCCTGTCGCAGAGCGTCGATATCCGTGCTGAAGTCCTGGCCGGTCAGTGATTGAATCCAGGGCACCACGGTGGCCTGCACCCAGTTGAGCATAGCGGGTAGCGACTCGATCAGTTGGCCTAGCTGACGGCCGAGCACGGGCACCAGCAGCAACAAGGCCAGCAGCAGGATGACGCTCAGCAACAGGAACACCAGCGATACCGATAACCGCCGCGACAGGCCGCGCGCTTCCAGTCGGTCGGCCAGCGGGTCGCCCAGGTAGGCCAGTATCATGCTGATGAAGAAAGGCGTCAGTATCGGCTGCAGACTGACGAACAGCCATATCAAGCCGACCAGGCCCAGGACTAGCCACCACTGTCTGCGCATTGCATCTCTCCCTGTTCGCGTGTCTCTCCACGGTGCGGCGCGGCCCTCACGATGCTACAATTCCGTTCCACTTTTGCCCCACTTGATGATCGTATTGCGACAGGAAAGCCCATGACCCGCAGCCCGTCGGACTCCTCTTCTACTTCTTCCGCCGATTCCGCCTCGCTGAGCTACAAGGACGCCGGTGTGGACATCGACGCCGGTAACGCCCTGGTCGATCGCATCAAGGGCGTCGCCAAGCGTACCACTCGCCCCGAGGTAATGGGTGGCCTTGGCGGCTTTGGCGCACTCTGCGAGCTGCCTAGCGGCTATCGCCAGCCGGTGCTGGTCTCTGGCACCGACGGCGTCGGCACCAAGCTGCGCCTCGCCATGGATCTCGGCAAACATGACACCATCGGCATCGACCTGGTGGCCATGTGCGTCAACGATCTGGTCGTCGCCGGCGCCGAGCCGCTGTTCTTCCTCGACTACTATGCCACGGGCAAGCTCGATGTGGACATCGCCGCCGACGTGGTGACCGGCATCGGCGAGGGCTGTGCCCAGTCCGGCTGTGCCCTGGTGGGGGGCGAAACCGCCGAAATGCCCGGCATGTACGAAGGCAGCGACTACGACCTGGCCGGCTTCTGCGTCGGCGTGGTCGAGAAGGACGAGATTCTTGACGGCAGCCGCGTCGGTGAAGGCGACGTCCTGCTCGGCCTGGCCTCATCCGGCCCGCACTCCAACGGCTATTCACTGATCCGCAAGATCCTCGAAATCAGCGGTGCGGACCTCGACACCGACATCGACGGCGTGCCGCTGCGCGAGGCGCTGATCGCCCCGACCCGCATCTACGTCAAGTCGCTGCTGTCGCTGATCAAGCAAAGCGGCGTCTCGGTGCATGCGCTGTCTCACATCACCGGCGGCGGCCTATCCGAGAACATCCCGCGGGTACTGCCCGAGACCCTCGGCGCCCGCATCGACGTCAATGCCTGGACGCGTCCAGCAGTGTTCGACTGGCTGCAGGCCCAGGGCAACGTCGATGAGCACGAGATGCATCGTGTCCTGAACTGCGGCATCGGCATGGTGATCGCCGTTTCCGCCGACGACACCGAAAGCGCCATGGCGCACCTGGGCGCTCAGGGCGAGACCGTCTATCGCCTGGGTGAGATCGTCGCGCGCAGCGGCGAGGAAGAACAGGTCAAGCTGGAGAACCTCAAGGCATGAGCGAGGCAACCGACACCCTCAACGGTTTCGAAGCCGAGCAGGCCAGCACGCCCCGGGTGGTGGTGCTGATCTCAGGCAGCGGCAGCAACCTGCAGGCGCTGATCGATGCCCAGTCCTATGACGAGCTGGGCGGCGAGATCGTTGCCGTGATCTCCAACAAGGCCGATGCCTACGGCCTCAAGCGCGCCCGGGATGCCGGCATCGAGGCGGTCGCCCTGCCCCACCGTGAATACGACAGCCGCGAGGCCTTCGATGGCGCTCTGATCAAGGTGATCGAGCGCCATGAGCCGGACCTGGTGGTGCTGGCTGGCTTCATGCGCATCCTCACGCCGCGCTTCGTGCAGCGCTTCTATGGCCGCATGCTCAATATCCATCCCTCGCTGCTGCCGGCCTATCAGGGTCTGCACACTCATGCTCGAGCGTTGGCCGACGGCGTCAGCGAGCATGGCGTTAGCGTACACTTCGTTAGCGAGGAGCTGGATGGCGGCCCGGTCGTGGTACAGGCGGCCGTCGACGTCACCCCGGAGGACACCGAGGACAGCCTTCAGCAGAAGGTCCAGAGCCGCGAACACCTGATCTATCCGATCGCCGTGCGCTGGTTCCTCGAGGGTCGCCTCACCCTGGGTGCCCAGGGACCGACCCTGGACGGCACGCCCCTGCCGCCCCAAGGCCTGCGCCTCTCCCACGCCGATGCTGCCGAAGAGCTCGACGAGGACCTGGAAGACGACGACGCCTGACACGAGTGTCGCCCCAGGACGAAAAAGGCCGCGCCCCGAGGGGCGCGGCCTTTTTGCATCTGCCAAAGCGTGGCTATCGGCAAGTCCATATCACGATCGCGGCTTACTTGACCTCGATGCCGTGAGCCTGCTGGTCGGCATGGTAGGACGAGCGAACCAGCGGGCCAGATGCCACGTGCTTGAAGCCCATGGCCTTGCCCTGCTCGGCGAACCAGTCGAAGGTATCCGGGTGCACCCAGCGATCGATCGGCAGGTGGTTCTTGGACGGCTGCATGTACTGACCCAGGGTCAGCATATCGACGCCATGAGCCCGCAGGTCACGCATCACCTCGATGACCTGCTCGTCGGTCTCGCCGACGCCGAGCATCAGGCCAGACTTGGTCATCACATCCGGGCGACGCTCCTTATAGCCTTTGAGCAGGTCCAGCGACCACTGGTAGTCAGCGCCCGGACGCACCTTGCGATACAGCGACGGCACCGTCTCCAGGTTGTGGTTGAAGACATCCGGCGGCGTCTGCTCAAGAGTATCCAGCGCCACTTCCATGCGGCCACGGAAGTCCGGCACCAGCACCTCGATCTCGATATCCGGGCTATCGTTGCGAATCTCGCGGATGCAGTCGGCAAAGTGCTGCGACCCTCCGTCGCGCAGGTCATCGCGGTCTACCGAGGTAACCACCACGTAGTTGAGGCGCATTTCCGCGATCGCCTCGGCGAGCTCCCGCGGCTCTTTCTCGTTGACCGCGTTGGGACGGCCGTGGGCGACGTCACAGAACGGACAGCGGCGGGTGCAGATGTCACCGAGGATCATGAAGGTCGCGGTGCCGCCGTTGAAGCACTCGCCCAGGTTGGGGCAGGACGCCTCTTCACAGACGGTATGCAGGCCATGCTTGCGCAGGGTCTGCTTGATGCGCGTGACCTCCTGGGAGATCGGCATACGCACCTTCAGCCAGTCCGGCTTGCGCGGCACGTTGTCAGTAGGAATCACCTTGACCGGAATGCGGGCCACCTTCTCGGCGCCGCGCAGCTTGACGCCGCGCTCGACCCGGGCCTTCTTCTTGGCGGCAGCAGCATCGGCGGTGGACGGGGTCACGGGGGTAGCGGTGCTTTCGGTCATGATCAGGATATCCTGCGCTCGTAAACGTTAGGCACTCGCGCTCTGGTCGGAAACCAGAGAAGGCGGCATGCCGGGCTTGTCGGTGAGTTGCATGTTGCCAAGCCGTGCGGCCAGACAACGGACCAGTCGATTCGTCTCGGCCTCTAGGTCAGGGGCGTCATCGACCAGGTCGGCGAGTTGGGTCATGGCCATTCCAGCATAGCCACAGGGATTGATACGCCCAAAAGGCGACAGATCCATGGCCAGGTTCACGGCCACGCCATGGAAGCTGCATCCACGACGAATACGCAGCCCCAGAGAAGCGATCTTGGCATCGCCCACATAGACCCCCGGGGCATCCGGGCGCGCTCTTGCGGCAACACCGTGCTCCGCGAGGGCATCGATCACGGCGTCTTCCAGCGCAGTGACCAGGTCGCGCACGCCAAGCTTGGCACGCTTGACGTCGAGCAGCGGATAGATCACCAACTGCCCGGGGCCATGGTAGGTCACCTGCCCACCACGGTCGGTCTCGACCACCGGAATATCGCCGGGCATCAGCAGATGCTCCGGGCGGCCGGCCTGCCCCTGAGTGAAAACGGGATCATGCTGGACAAGCCAAATCTGGTCAGGCTGGTCGGGCCCGCGATGGTCGGTGAGCTCACGCATGGCCTGCCAGACCGGCAGATAAGGCTGCCGACCAAGCCGATAGACCTCGAGTTCGGCCATCAGATCACCATGTGTACGCGACCAGAGGCCTTGAGGTCGGCATGCAGGGCGGCGATTTGCTCGGGACCGGTGGCAGTGATGGTCAGACGCACCGACTGGAACTTGCCGTTACGGCTGTCCACCAGGCGCACGGTCTTTCGGTCGAAGGCCGGGTCATGGTCTTCGACAATCTTGATCACCAACTCGCTCAACCCGTCGACGGCATCGCCGACGATCTTCAGTGAATAGTCACAGGGGTATTCGAGTTCGGTTGCGTGAGCTGACGCGGGAGCGCCGGCAAGGCGCATGTCCCGCAGGGACTTGTCGGTCATGAGCGTACTCGAGGAATGATTTGTCCCAGTATTCTACTCAACCTATTCCCCTCAACCAAGAGCGGGCGGCCATAGGGCCGCCCGCTGTCTTCATCGCGACCCATCGCGCTCAGTCGAACAGACCGCTGATGAAGCGCCTTACGGTGTCCAGCAGACGCTTGAAGATACCGCCCTGATCGATGCTTTCCAGCGCCACCAGCGGGCGCTCACCGATCACCTCGTCGCCCAGTTTGATTTCCAGGGTGCCAAGGCGCTCCCCTGCTTCCACCGGGGCATCGATCGACTCTGGCAGGTTCAGGCGCGCCGCCAGCTCTTCGCCACGGCCGCGAGGCACCGTCATACGGACTTCGCGGTCGACGCCCAGACGCAGGTCGTTCTTCTCGCCGCCCCAGATGCGCGGGGTAGCCAGCACGGCACCCTGCGGGTAGAGCTCCATGGTTTCAAAGAAACGGAAGCCGTAGCTCAACAGCTTCTGGGATTCCTGGGCACGCGCTTCGTCAGAGTCGGTGCCCATCACCACCGAGATCAGCCGCATGTCGTCGCGCTTGGCCGAGGCCACCAGGCAGTAGCCCGCGGCTTCGGTATGACCGGTCTTCAGGCCATCGACGCTGGAATCACGCCACAGCAGGCGGTTGCGGTTGGGCTGACGAATATCGTTATAGGTGTACTCCTTCTCGGCGTAGACCTTGTACTGCTCCGGGTAGTCATTAATGATGTGGCGAGCCAGCAGCGCCAGGTCGTGCGCCGAGGAATAGTGATTCTCATGCGGCAGGCCGGTGGCGTTGGCGAAATGGGTGTTGACCATTCCCATGCGATCCGCCTGCTGATTCATCAGGTCGGCGAAAGCGGACTCACCGCCGGCAATGTGTTCGGCAAGTGCCACGCTGGCATCATTACCGGACTGGATGATGACACCCTGGAGCAGTTGATCGACGCTTACCTGGGAGCCTTCCTGAATGAACATCCTCGAGCCACCGGTGCGCCAGGCCTTCTCGCTGACCAGCACTTGGTCATCGCGGTCGATGTTGCCGCGCGACAGCTCGTGCTCGACCAGGTAAGCGGTCATCAGCTTGGTCAGGCTGGCCGGCGGCAGCCGCTCGTCGGCATTATGACTGACCAGCACTTCGCCGGTATCGGCATCCATCAGGATCCAGGACGAGGCCGCGAGACTCGGCGGCGACGGAATCATGGTCTGTGGTCGGGGACTGTCGACCTCCTGCGCCTGGAGCGGCAGGGCAAAACACAACAGGCACAGCAGGAGCGCGGACATCAGGCGTTGGCCAAGGCCGGCGCGGAACAGTGAGACTTTCATGACAACATTTCTCGTGGCGTTGAGCGAAGGAAGTTAAATGGGACAGCGGCACGCGTCTCAGGTGCCGTCATGAATCACCAGGGCCTGATCGAAGCCTGCACGACGCAAGGCTTCGCGCACCGGTTCAAGGTCCCCAGTAGCGGCCAGCGGGCCCACCTGCACACGATGCAGGCGAGCGTCGCTGGTCACGCGAACCGGCTGGTCGAGCTCGTCCTCCAGGCGGGTCTTGAGAGCCTGGGCGTTACCCTGGGACCCCAAGGCCGCGACCTGGAGAAAAAGCGAACCGTCGGTGTCGGCGTTTTCAACGGCGTCGCGATCAGGCGCCGCTTGTTGCACCGGCGCAGTGCGGCTAGCTGTGGCCGTGGTGCCGGCGGCGGCGTCGACTGGCGCCGGCGTCCCGCCGGAGTGGCGAGCTTGCCAGGCCACCGGGTCAATCGCCTCGACCCTGACACGGCCGGTGCCTCGGTCTAGAATATTGAGCCGCGCCGCCGCCGCATAGGACAAGTCGATCTCGCGGCTCCCGTGGAAGGGGCCCCGGTCGTTGACCCGCACGATCACCTGACGACCGTTATCCAGGTTGGTGACCCGGACATAGCTCGGTAGCGGCAGGGAGCGGTGGGCCGCCGACATCTCATACATGTCGTAGATATCGCCGCTGGCGGTGGCATAGCCATGAAATTTCTTGCCATACCAGGAGGCCGTGCCCTCCTGCCGATACCCCCGCGGGTCGTCCAGCACATGGTACGTCTTGCCCCAGACTTCGTAGGTCGAACGATTGCCGCCACTGGCGCGCGGTTCAGGGCGTGGCACCGCATCGGGCACATTGGCCACGTCGGGCGGCGTCTCGGGATAGGCATCACTGGACATGGCATAGCGGCCGCCGGCGGTACCGGGGGCCGCCGCCGCTGGCTCTGCCGAGCTGACCGGCTGCACGCTACCGCCCCCAGCGGCGCAGCCTGCCAGCAGGGCGATGGCCGGCAGCAGTATCCACAATGGCTTCATGCCGACTCCTCCCGCGCAATCGCCTCAGCCAGCTCCGTCACCGCCATGGCGTAGAGGTGGCTATGGTTGTAGCGAGTGATCACATAGAAGTTATGCAGTCCAAGCCGGTAGCGATAGGCGCCATCGGCAAGATCCAGCGCCAACGGAATCACCTCGGCGTTGGCGGCCAGGCGATCTGGCGACTCGGCCTCGACCCCTGCCTCGGCCAGGGTTGAGAGCTTGGCATAGGGCGGCCGGGTCTGATTGAAGTCAATCGACGCCGGTGGCGTCTGGGGGCCGCTGGCGTCTACATAAAGCTCGCCCTCTGGGCGCCAGCCATGTTCGGCGAAGTAGTTGGCCACGCTGCCAATGGCGTCGACCGGGTTACGCCACAGGTCGCGCACCCCATCGTCGTCGAAGTCGACGGCATAGGCGCGATAGCTGGTGGGAATGAACTGGGGATAGCCCATGGCGCCGGCATAGGAGCCCTTGAGGCTGCCCGGGGCAACGCCGGCCTGGTGGGTGATTTCCAGGAAGGCCGCCAGCTCGCCGCGGAAGAAGTCACCACGCTTGGGGTGATGAAAGGCCAGCGTGGCCAGCGAATCTAGCACCCGGTGACTGCCGGTCACGCGCCCATAATCGGTCTCAACGCCGATGATGGCGGCAATCACGGGGGCCGGCACGCCATACACAGCCTCGGCGCGGTCGAAGGCCTCGCGATGCTCGGCGATAAAGGCGGCACCGCGCTCGATGCGGGCGGGCTTGAGGAAAATCGCACGATACTGATCCCAGCGCAGGTGGCGTTCAGCGGCGCCCGCCATGGCATCCAGCACTGACTGCCGATAGCCGGCGTCGCTCAGCGTATCGGTCAGCCAGTCTCGTTCGATGCCCTGCTCCACCAGCTCGTCGACCAGTGCCGCCACCTTGGGGTGCGTGGACGGGTCGAAATGCGCATCGTATTGCCTGTCGGCGGCACTCACCGCCTGGGCGCAAAGGCCCAGCCCAAGCCCGGCGATGAGGGGCAACAGCTTCCTTGTCGTACGTCCTGCAATCATCGATCAGGGCTCTCCGTGGTCAACGCCCCCTAACGGGGCAGCAACCGCCGATGGGAATGAATGGACATGAGAATACCGAAACCGGCCATCAAGGTCACGCTAGAGGTCCCGCCGTAACTGACCAACGGCAGGGGCACACCCACCACCGGCAGGATACCGCTGACCATGCCCACATTGACGAATACATAGATGAAGAAGGTCAAAATGATACTGCCCGCCAGTAGGCGGCCGAAACTGTCCTGAGCGCCATTGGAGAGCCACAGGCCCCGCGCGACGATCAGCAGATACAGACACAGCACCGCCAACATGCCTATCAGACCAAATTCCTCGCCAAGTACCGCGACGATGAAGTCCGTATGGCGTTCGGGCAGGAATTCGAGCTGA
Source organism: Onishia taeanensis (assembly GCF_900100755.1). Taxonomy (GTDB): domain Bacteria; phylum Pseudomonadota; class Gammaproteobacteria; order Pseudomonadales; family Halomonadaceae; genus Onishia; species Onishia taeanensis. The sequence goes on along the minus strand of NZ_FNCI01000012.1, from coordinate 39,851 downwards.
GACTGGGTGCCCTCGAGCCAGCCCTTGCCGAACACTCCGCCACTACCAATGGCGGTGGTCGACTGGATGATGTTCCAACCGGCACCCAGCGGGTCGCTCTCGGGGTTGAGAAAGGTCAGCACGCGCTGGCGCTGATAGTCATGCATGTTCATCCACAGCAGCGGCAGGGCTGATGCGATCAACACGCTGAAAAAGGCGATGAAACGCCAGGACAGCCCAGCCAGCAACACCACGAACACCGCCGCCGTCGCGACCAGTAGCGAGGTGCCCAGGTCCGGCTGACGAGCGATCAGCACCACGGGCAGCGCTAAGATCAGCGCGCAGACCATCAAGTCCGGCACTCGAGGCGGCAGCTGGCGCCGCCCCAGGTAAGCGGCAAGCATCATCGGCATCGCCAGCTTCATCAGCTCAGAGGGCTGAAAGCGCATCACCCCGGGGATGATCAGCCAGCGCTTGGCCCCCATGCCGACATCCCCCATGACCTCAACCGCCACCAGCATCAGTAAGGTTCCGCCATAGGCCAGCGGTGCCCAGCGCATCAGGGTCACCGGTGATAGCTGAGCCAACCCAGCCATCACCACCAGGGCCACGCCCAGTCGAATGGCCTGGGCTTCTACCACGGCCATGCTCTGTCCGCTGGCACTGTAAAGCACGATCAGTCCTGCCCCCATCAACACCACAAGCAGCAGCAGCAGCCAGGGGTCCAGGTGCACACGCATCCACAGACTCTTGCGACGCGACATGCCACTCTGAGGCGGCCTGACGGGGCGGGCGCGCAAGGAGCGGGTCAGATCACTCAACACCGTCATGCGCCATCTCCCTCGGAGTCATCGTCAGTCTCTTTATCGTCGCGACCCAATATCCAGGCATCCGCCATGTCGCGTGCCAGGTAAGACGCATGGCTGCTGCCGCCACCGGCATTCTCGACGATCACCGAGATCGCGATCTGGGGATCATCCACCGGGGCAAAGGCAATAAACAGCGCATGGTCACGCAGCCGCTCGGCAAGCTCATCGGCGTTGTACTTCTCGTCCTGCCCCAGCGAAAACACCTGCGCCGTACCCGACTTGCCGCCCATGCGGTACTCGAGACCCTTGCCGGCGCGACGCGCCGTACCCTCGCGCCCAGAGAGCACGTTCTCCATCCCGGCATAGATGTCATCCCACCATTCGTTATTCTCGATGGTGATGTCTTGCTTGGTATCCGGAAGATCGACCGGCACCTCCTCGTCACCGATGTTCTTGGCCAGCCGCGGTTTTACCCAGTGGCCGCGGTTCGCCAACACGGCCGTGGCCGTCGCCAGTTGAAGGGGGGTGACCTGCAGGTAGCCTTGCCCGATACCCACCGACAGGGTCTCGCCGGGATACCAGGGCTGGTTGAAACGTTCGCGCTTCCATTCCCGCGAGGGCATCAGGCCAGTACTCTCGCCATAGACATCCTGGGTCACCCGCTCACCGAAGCCGAATTGATGCATATGCTTGCTGATCGCATCGATACCCAGCTCATGGGCCAGGCTGTAGAAATAGGTGTTGTTGGACACCGTGATGGCGCGCTCCATATCGACCTTGCCATGCCCCCAGCGCAGCCAGTTGCGATAGCGCCGTGAGTCGTTGGGCAACTGGTAATAGCCGGGATCATAGATGGTATCGCTGGGCGTGATCTCACCTTCGACCAACCCCGACAGCGCCATGAAAGGCTTGACCGTCGAGCCCGCCGGGTAATGGCCGCGAGCCGCGCGGTTGAACAGCGGCAAGTCAATATCGTTCTGTAGCGCCCGGTAAGACGCCACATCAATGCCGGTCACGAACTGGTTGCTGTCGAACCCGGGCGTCGAGACCATGGCAAGAATTTCGCCGGTCTTCGGGGCAATGGCCACGATCGAACCGCGCCGGCCGTCCATCAGATCGACGGCCAGAGACTGCAGGTCCTTGTCGATGGTCAGGGTCAGGTTCTTGCCTGGCACCGGGTCCGTACGCCCTAGCTCGCGCAGCACCCGCCCCCGCGCATTGGTTTCCACCTTGCGCAGCCCTGCCTGGCCGTGAAGCTCATCCTCGTAGTACCGCTCCACCCCGGTCTTGCCGACGAAGTGGGTACCGGCGTAGTTGCCGGGGTCCAGTTGATTGAGCTCTTCTGCGTTGATCCGCCCGACAAATCCCAGCGCATGGGACATGATCTTGGCATCCGGGTAGTAGCGCAGCAGCTGCGCCTCGACCTCGACCCCCGGCAGCCGATAACGATTCACGGCGAGCTTGGCGATCTGCTCTTCGCTGAGATCACTCATCAACAAGGCCGGCTGGAAGGGTCGCTGGCGCTGGCGGGAACGCTCACGAAAGGCGTCGATTTCGGCATCGGGCAGATCGAGAAGGTCGATCAGCAGCGCCAGGGTGGCATCGATGTCATCGACTCGCTCGCGGACCAGCGTCAGGTTGTAGGTCGGCCGATTCTCGGCCAAAAGCTCGCCGTTACGGTCATAGATCAGCCCGCGAGTGGGCGGCAGGGGCTCGACCCGCACGCGGTTGTTCTCCGAACGCGTGATATAGACATCATGCTGAACCACCTGCAGGTAGACGAGCCGCGCCATCAAGGCACCGGTGAGCAGAACCACCAGGCAAGCCGCGACCAGCGAGCGGACGCGGAAGGTATGCATTTCCTGACGGGCATTCTTCAGCGCCTGACGATGCTTACGCATGAAGGACACTCGCGGATTCCGACAACATCAAAACGATCACTCTCCACGGGAGCGACAGCCCTAAGGCTTAGACGACTCAACGGTGATAAGGGTGGCCGACCAGCAGGGTCCAGGCTCGATAGAGCTGCTCGGCCAGCAGGATGCGCACCAGCGGGTGCGGCAAGGTCAGCGGTGACAGCGACCAGCGCTGATGGGCGCTCGCCGACAGTTGGGGTTCCAGGCCCTCAGGACCACCGATCAGCAGGGCCACATCGCGCCCTTCCAAGCGCCACTGGTCAGCCTCCTTCGCCAATTGCTCGGTGCTCCAGGGCTTGCCGCCCACCTCCAGCGCAACAAGCTGCTCGTTGCCGCGCAGCTTGTCACGCATCCGCTCGCCTTCAAGGGCAATGGCTCGCGCCGTATCGGCGTTCTTGCCTCGGGCACCGGGGGCTATCTCGTGTATTTCCAAGGCGAAGTCCCTGGGCAGGCGCTTGCGATACTCCTCAACGCCCTTCTCTACCCAGTCAGGCATGCGCGTGCCAACTGCCAGCACGCGCAGCTTCACGCCAGGCCTCCGCCTTGACGCTCGTGGGCGCCATCACGGGGCAGCTCGGTCCACAGCCGCTCGAGATCATAGAGCTCACGGGCTTCGGGAAGCATCACATGAACCACCAGATCACCGAGATCGACCAGTACCCAGTCGGCGCCGCTTTGGCCTTCAACGCCAAGCGGCATGACGTCATGTTCCTTGACGGTCTCGACCACACTATTGGCCAGCGCCGCCACGTGGCGGCTGGATGTCCCGCTAACGATCAGCATTTGATCGGTGACGTCGGTCAGATCGGATACGTCTAGGGTGGTGATGTCCTGGCCCTTCAGTGACTCCAGGGCATCGACGACCAGGGGTTTCAAAACATCGATGTGCATATCGCCTCATTCATAAATGCATGGTTCGACGCCTATTCTACCCGTTTGAGACCCAGGCGACAGCGCCTCATTCACCGCGATATAGCCCACCCCTGGCGATATGCGATAGCACCGCCTCGGGCAGCAGGTAACGCACGCTCTCGCCGCTGGCCAGCCAACCGCGGATGGCGGTGGCGGATACCGCCAAGCGACTGGGCAGCGCCAGCCGCATGAGGCTGCCATGCGGCGCATCGAATAACGCGTCGGAGTCCTTGACCTCGCGACCGGCAATGAGTTCCTGAAGAACTGGCGGCAAGGGAGCCGCATGACCGGGCCGATCGATGACCACCACATGCGCCAGAGCAAAGAGCTCCTCGGGGTCATGCCAACTGGCAAGCTTCAAAAAGGCATCGTGGCCCACGACCATCAATAACCGCGCCTCGCTGCCGTATTCCTCACGCAGACTTGTCAGGGTATCGGCCGAATATGACGGCCCCTCACGCCTGAGCTCACGATCATCGGCATAGAGCCCCGGCGTATCGCCGATACCGGCGCGCAGCATCGCCAGACGCTCGGTGCTGGACACCCCCGGCGCCGCGCGATGAGGCGGCACATGGGCCGGAATCATGTGTACGCGATCCAGCCCCAGCTGCATGCGCAGCTCGACGGCGCTGCGCAGGTGGCCCAGGTGCACAGGATCGAAGGTCCCGCCTAGCATCGCCACACGAGGCGGGCGACTCATCGCAGCGCCCGCGGAACTCGCATCAAGTGCGCACATGCCCATCGCCCATCACGACGTACTTGCGGGTCGTCAGGCCCTCGAGGCCCACCGGGCCACGAGCATGCAGCTTGTCGGTGGAAATGCCGATCTCGGCGCCCAGACCGTACTCGACACCATCGGCGAAGCGAGTCGAGGCGTTGACGACCACCGAGCTGGAGTCCACCTCGGCCAGGAAACGGCGTGCCAAGCCATAGTGCTCGGTAACGATGGCATCGGTATGATGAGAGCCGTAATGGCCGATGTGATCCATTGCCGCATCGATGCCATCGACCACTCGAATCGCCAGCACCGGCGCCAGATACTCGGCATGCCAGTCGGCCTCCTCGGCAGGCACCACGCTGGGCAACAGGGCTTGGGTACGCGGACAGCCGCGCAGCTCGACCCCGTGCTCGGCATAGGCCGCGGCGAGCCTCGGCAGCAGCACCTCGGCAACCGGCGCGTCCAGCAGCAGGGTCTCCATGGTATTGCAGGTGCCATAGCGTTGGGTCTTGGCATTCACCGCGATCGCCAGCGCCTTGTCGAGATCGGCCGTGGCGTCGACGTAGACGTGACAGACGCCGTCGAGGTGCTTGATGACCGGCACCCGAGCCTCGCGCGTAATGCGCTCGATCAGCGACTTGCCGCCACGAGGGATGATCACATCGACGTGCTCGGGCATGGCGATCAAACGCCCTACCGCAGCGCGATCAGTGGTCGCCACCACTTGCACGGCCGCCGCGGGCAGCCCAGCTTCGGCAAGGCCGGCAGCAATGCAGAGCGCCAGGGCAGCATTGCTGTCTCGGGCCTCGGAACCGCCGCGCAGAATGCAGGCATTACCGGACTTGAGGCACAGACTGGCAGCCTCCAGGGTGACGTTGGGCCGAGACTCGTAGATGATGCCGATCACCCCCAGAGGCACACGCATCTGACCGACCTGAATGCCGCTGGGTCGCGCCCGCAAGCCATCGATCTCGCCGACAGGGTCAGGCAGCCCGGCGACCTGCTCAAGGCCACTGATCATCGCATCGACGCGAGCATCATCCAGCGCCAGCCGATCCAAGAGGGCATCATCGAGGCCCGCTTCACGACCACGCAGCAGGTCCTGACGGTTCGCCTCGAGAACACTGGCGCGCGACTCCTCGAGGTGTCGGGCCATCGCCAGCAGTGCCGAATTCTTGCTAGCCGAGGTGCAACGCCGCATCATGGCAGCAGCGGAGCTGGCCTGCTGACCCAGCTGAGTCACGTAGGCATCAACATCGGTAATGGGCGTCATGCCGCCATTACCGGCGACGGCCTCTGAGTAGTGTGCTGACATGCTGAACAAAGACTCCTCGTAGGCGGCTCCAGGGCCGGTATCGTCATACAAGTTTGCGCAAGGGAAACAATATAAGGCCCATGGGAAGCAAGTACAAAGTCGCCCCGCTGCAAGCGGCCATGCTGGGGTGCGCTCTCCTTTTAATTCTGCTGGCCCTGTCGGCCCCCACGCTACCCGGCGGCATGTTACTGGTGCTTGCAGGACTCTGGCTGACTGGCTCATCGCTGACGCTAAAACGCAGCGTCCGCTGGCCGTCCCGCGTCCCCTGGCAACTGCTGCCCAGTTTTTTCCTGGCAGGCCTGTTCACTGTCGACCCACAGCATCAGACCGCCTGGCTGTGGTGTTTTGCCCTGCTGCTGATGCTGCCGCAGCCTATCTGGCTGATGATTTTGCATGGCCTTCTGGCGGGCTACGCTACTTGGCAACTACAAACCGACCTCGATGTCGGCCAGACACTGCTGGTTACCATGTTGCTGGTTGGCCTGATGCTGCTGGGCCTCGCCCGCGCCCGCGAGGTGCAGTCCGCTTGGCTCAGGGTCGGCCGGCGACGGCGACTGATACCCGGCGCCCCCTTGTGGTCGGCCCACCAACTGGGGGACGACCTGACCCGCGAAGTCGTTCGCAGCGAGCGTGAAGGCTCATATGCCGAACTAGTACTTCTGCGCACCCAAAGCCGCCAATTCTGGCCACTGATGGACCGACTTAGTCTGCACATCAACGACTATGAGGCCTGTTACAAACTCGATAACCGCACCCTGGCCACCCTGCTGATCAGCAGCGATCTCGAACAGGCCCGTGAGCGACGCAATCTCCTGCTGGATGGCATGCCCACCCCGCTGCGCTGCCGGTTTATCACCCTAGCTCGACCGCTGACCCTGGCCAGCGAATATCAGGCGCTCAGGGACCAGCGCCAGCCACTGGTCATCATTGAGGAGGAGTAGGCTCATGCCAAATCAGGACAGCTTGCCTCACTCATGGCTCTATTGCGTTTTCCATGCCTGGATCACCCTACTGACCGCGGGTGCAGCCCTTTGGCATTACCAGATGGGCCAATTCGATCGCATCCTGTTGCCGGCAGCGCTGAGCATGGCGTTGCTGACCGCCACGCTGATGAGCCTTGGCACACCCTCCGCACGTCGTGCTGCCGCTATCATCACCCTGCTGGCAAGCTACCTGCTCTGTGCTGAGCTGATACGCAACGGCCAGACGCCAGACATACTCTGGCTGGGGTTTCCGCCGGTGCTAACGACGCTGCTGCTCTCGATGCGGTATGCCCTTTACGTCAACCTGCTGATGGCCCCGGTATGGCTGCTACTTAACGGCAACGGGCCATCGCTGATCGCAACACTATCCTACCTGGCGGTCAGCCTGGCCGGCGCCCTGGCGCAATGGGAAATGATGCGCCAGTTAACCCTGGACAAGCTGACCTCGCCACATGACCCGGAGTGCGACGCCCTCTCAAGCGACATGATCGCCGAGCGCCTGCCTCAGGAGCACAAGCGTGCCAATGCGCTCGGTCGCCGACTCAGTGTGCTAGTGATCCATCTGCCACAGCTTGAAATGGCCCACGAACAGTTCGGCGCCCGACTGCGCCTGGAGCTGCTGCAGCGCTTCTGCCAAGCGGCTCGTCGCAGCTGCAGGCTGGATGACACGCTTGGTCGCACCGGCGAATCCCTGCTGTGGATGCTGCTGCCCGGCACCGACGAAAACGATGCCCTGATGACACGCAACCGCCTGCTTACCATGCTCAATGACACCGCGATCAGCGAAACCGGCCACCTCAGCGCCATGGTGGTCGCCTGCACCCTGCACCCGGGCGAAAGCCTGTCAGCCTTCGAACAGCGCCTACGCATCAAGGAACGCGCCCTAGTGGACAGCACACCATGAGCCTTGTCGACTGGATGTATCAGCTCACCCCCTCGCCATCTTTGCTGATATTGGCTATCGCCGTTATTTCCCTGGTGGAGAGCCTGGCGGTCATCGGGCTGGTCGTACCCGGCGTGGTACTGATCACGGCCGCCGCCTCGCTAGCGGGGCATCAGCAGCTGGCGATCCCGCTGGTCTTGCTGGCGGCCTTCCTGGGCGCGGTAGTGGGAGACACACTGAGCTTTGCCTTGGGCTACACCCAGCGCGAGCGCGTGCCGCGACTCTGGCCGTTCTCTCGCCACCCAGAATGGCTCACCCACGGCACGCGCTTTTTCCAACGTCATGGCACCCTGTCGGTGGCATTCGGCCGCTTCGCCGGCCCGGTGCGACCGGTCGTCCCCATGATCGCCGGCATGATGCATATGCGCCCCCATACCTTTGCGTGGGCCAATATCGCCTCGGCGCTGGTCTGGGCGCCGGCCTATGTGCTACCGGGCTACCTCTTGGGACGCACTTGGAAAGAACTGCTGACTCTGCCAGCAGGCAGTGACAAGTGGCTGATCTTGCTCGCCGTCGCCACCGCCCTTGCGGCACTGGCATTTTCCTGGCTGCGCCATCAGCTGGCCAAAGAGGGCTGGCTCTATCGGCGCCTAGCCAGACTGGCCCTGGCACGCCCCTGGAGCAGCCGGCTGTGGCAGCGACTCGGCTCACAGCCTCACGGCGAGATCCCACTGGCCTCGCTAAGCCTGCTGGTGCTGTCGTCCACCGGTTTCTGCCTGTGGACCCTGGCCGTACTGGATGCCCACGGCCCTCTGGTCATGGACGAACAGATTCGCGCCCTGATGACGGCCATCCAATCGCCCTGGCTGACGCGGGCGGCAGTGGGAATGGCCAAAATCGGCGATGCCGCCGGTATCATTGCGCTCTGCCTGCCCTGGGCGGCATGGTTGCTGGCAAGGCGGCATATAACGGCCCTGTTGCATCTGGCTACAGGGCTTGCCGGCATGGCCATGGCCAACACCCTGCTCAAGCACCTGATCGGCCGCTTACGGCCCGAGGCCCCAGCTTATCTGGCCGATTCCGCCTCCTACCCCAGCGCCCATACTTCGATATCGGTGCTGGTATTCGGCCTGGCGGCGGCCTTCTTCGCCCGGGAGGTCATCTCCCAGCGTCGCCATATGGCCTACTGGCTGGCAATCCTCGTCTGCATACCAATGGCGCTGTCGCGGCTGGTGCTGGACGTACACTGGGCCAGTGACCTGCTCGGGGGCGTACTGCTGGGCCTGATGGGCTGTGCCATGGTCAATATCAGCTATCATCGTACGCCGCATCGACCAATGAACGACGCGCCATGGCTGCGCCTCGCCCTGGCGTCGCTGACGTTGCTGGTGATTCGACTTATCTGGCTACCGCCGGTCTAGGCCGCTGCGCAGTCTCCCGAACGAAACGTCTGGCCCGGAAATCATCGGCCCGCGGCCTAGCCCAGCGCCAGCCAGGCACCAACGCCGATCATCAGGGTACCGGCCAGGCGATTGAGCAGCCGCACGTGCCCGGCATTGCCAAGCAGCCGCCCGGCGCTGCGCCCGCCTGCGGCATATAGCATCAGGCAGAGAAACTCGATGGCCAGGATCATCGTCACCAACACCGCGAGCTGCGGCGCCAACGAGCGGCTGGCATCGAGAAACGGCGGCAGCAGTGCCACGAAGAAGGCCCAGCCCTTGGGATTGGCAATCGCGGTCACGAATCCCTGCATCATCAGCGTGCGGCGCCCAACCGCCTGCTGCTCGCCGGACAGCTCGGGGATCGCCATACGCCCCCGTTCACGCCACATCATGATGCCCAGATACGCCAGATAGGCACCACCGAGCCACTTGAAGGCGGTGAACAGCGCTGGCTGGGCCAGCATCAGCGCCGCCACCCCCGCCCCAGCGGACACCGCCACCAAAGCAACGCCGGCAAGCTCGCCCACCATCATCCACAGCGCACGGCGCACACCCTGAGTCATCCCCAGCACCATGGCCAGCGTCATGCACATGCCCGGCGTCAGTGACACCAGAAAAAAGGTCGGCACGAATACCGACAAAGTGGCCACTGCAATCATATTCCTTCCCTGCCATCGCTCGCCGGCGACTCGCCCCAGCGGGGCATCAGCCGATGCTCTATGCCTAATTGGTTGAGAATTCTGGCGACGATAAAGTCGATCAGATCATCAATGCTGGCCGGCTGGTGATAGAAGCCAGGCGCGGCCGGCAGAATCACGGCGCCCATCCGGGTCAGACTCAGCATGTGCTCGAGGTGAATCGCCGAGAACGGCGTTTCCCGAGGCACCAGCACCAGGGTGCGACGCTCCTTCAGGGCCACGTCTGCGGCCCGCTCGATCAGGTTATTACTGGCCCCGCAGGCAATCGCGGACAGCGACCCGGTGGAGCAGGGGCAAACCACCATCGCCGAGGGCGCCCCTGAGCCTGACGCCACCGGCGCCATCCAGTCCTCTCGTGCAAAACAGCGGATCTGCCCCGGCCGCGCCCCGCTGCGCGACGACAGGGCGTCGGTAAGCCGCTCCGGCTGTGCCGGCAGCTTGACGTCGGTCTCGGTGGCGATCACCAGATGAGCCGCCTTGGAGATCATCACCCAGACTTCATGGTTCGCCGCCACCAGCGCCTCGATCAAACGCAGGCCGTACTGGGCCCCAGAGGCGCCAGTCAACGCCACGGTGACCGGAAAGGCGAAGCCCTCGGCCACCGATCCTTGCGCCGATCGCTGGGGCGATAGGTGAGATTCAGCCATGAGCCACCTCCAGGGCAGCGAGCAACCGCTCGTGAATACCACCGAAGCCACCGTTGGACATCGCCACGATGCGATCCCCCGGCTTGGCCTCGGCCACTACCGCAGCGACCAGGGCATCGAGATCATCGATCACCCGCGAGGCGACGGGGCTTGCCGCGACCACCTCGTCCAGCGACCAGTCGAGGCCTGCCGGCTGATACCACCAGACCGCGTCGGCCGCCGCCACGCTATCGGCCAGGCGAGCGCGCAGGGTGCCAAGCCGCATGGTATTGGAGCGCGGCTCGATCACCGCCAGCAGGCGACCGTCACCGCCGGCCTTGAGGCCACCAAGCGTCGCGGCAATGGCAGTCGGATGATGGGCGAAATCGTCGATGACGCGAATACCCGCGATGTCGCCGCGCAGTTCCTGGCGGCGCCGCGGACTCTCGAAGCGCGATAGCGCCGCTGCGCCCGCCTCTAGGCCTACGCCGAGGCAATGAGCGGCAGCCAGCGCGGCCAACGCATTGCGCGCGTTATATTCACCGCTCAGGCCGTAGTGCACCGTCGCTTCCTCGCGCCCCCCTTCATCGGCATGCTGTACGCGGAAACGACTGGCATCGGCCGCCTCCAGGCTAAACCGCCAGTCACTCTCGGCCGCGGTACCGAAGCGGCTGACCGGCGTCCAGGCGCCCTGCTCCAGCACACGGTCCAGCGCCGGCTCACCGTCCGCCACCAGCAGCGCACCATCGCCCGGCACGGTGCGCACCAGATGATGAAATTGCCGCTCGATGGCCGCGAGGTCGGCAAAGATATCGGCGTGGTCGAACTCAAGGTTGTTGAGTATCGCGATCTCGGGGCGGTAGTGCACGAACTTGGAGCGCTTGTCGAAGAAGGCGGTGTCGTACTCGTCGGCTTCCACCACGAAGGGGGCATCCGCCCCGCCGAGACGCGCCGAAACGCCGAAATTGCGCGGCACCCCACCGATCAGAAAGCCGGGTTCGAGACCCGCCGCCTCGAGTAGCCAGGCGGTCAGGCTTGCCGTGGTGGTCTTGCCGTGGGTGCCGGCAACGGCGATCACCCGCCGTCCGGGCAAGACATGCTCGGCAAGCCACTGAGGGCCTGAGATGTAGGGAAGCCGAGCCTCGAGCACCGCTTCCACCTCAGGATTACCCCGGGACAGGGCGTTGCCGATGATGACCAGGTCCGGGCGCGGCACGAGGTTGTCCGCACCATAGCCGTCTTGCAGGGTAATACCCGCCGCCGCCAGCTGTGTGCTCATCGGCGGATAGACATTGGCATCCGAGCCGCTGACCCGATGGCCAAGCTCACGGGCCAGCAGCGCCAGGCTGCCCATGAAGGTACCGCAGATTCCAAGGATATGTACGTGCATCGCGTGCCTCCTGCCAGGGTGGCAGGCAGACTAGCATGGCGCCCGCGCCGCCTCCATCCTGGTGCCAGCGCGCGTGCCCGGCGGGTGCAGGTCGCCTCACTTTGGGCTACTATGGCGACCTGACAATTCGCCCCTACGATGACCCGCTTTCCAGGAGCTCAGCAGCCCCATGGCCCAGCACAACGCCTTCTATGCCCAGTCCGGTGGCGTCACCGCCGTCATCAATGCCAGCGCCTGCGGCGTGATTGAAGCGTGCCGTCGCCACGACGACAAGATCGGCAAAGTCTATGCCGGTCACAACGGCATCATCGGCGCCCTGACCGAAGACCTGATCGATGTTTCTCAAGAATCCGACGAGACCATCGCTGCACTGCGCCACACCCCAGGCGGCGCCTTCGGCTCCTGCCGTTACAAGCTCAAGGACATCGAGACTCACCGCGCCCAGTACGAGCGGCTGATCGAGGTCTTCAAGGCTCACGACATCCGCTATTTCTTCTATAACGGCGGTGGCGACAGCGCCGATACCTGCCTCAAGGTCTCTCAGCTGTCGGAAAAGCTCGGCTACCCGCTGACCGCTATCCACGTGCCCAAGACCGTCGATAACGACCTGCCGATCACCGACAACTCACCGGGCTTCGGCAGCGTGGCCAAATACATCGCCACCTCGACCCTCGAGACTTCGCTGGACATCGCCTCCATGTGCGCCACCTCCACCAAGGTCTTCGTGCTCGAGGTCATGGGCCGCCATGCGGGCTGGATCGCCGCGGCCGGCGCACTGGCTGGCGAAGGTGAAGGTGAGCCGCCCCACCTGGTGATCTTCCCCGAGGTGGCCTTCGACCGTAAGGCGGTGATGGCGCGAGTCGAGGAAGCGGTCAAGCACTATGGCTACTGCGTGATCGTGGTCTCCGAAGGCGCCCGCTACGAGGACGGCACCTTCCTGGCCGACTCTGGCAATACCGATGCTTTCGGCCATCGCCAGCTGGGCGGTGTAGCGCCGACGCTGGCCGGCATGGTCAAGCAGGACCTAGGCTACAAGTATCACTGGGCAGTCGCCGACTACCTCCAGCGCGCCGCACGCCATCTGGCGTCCAAGACCGACGTCGATCAGGCCTACGCCGTCGGTGAGAAGGCAGTGGAGCTTGCCGTGGCCGGTGAAAACGCCATGATGCCGACCATCGACCGGGTCAGCGATACCCCCTATGCCTGGGAGATCGGTGCCGCGCCGCTGAGCGAGATCGCCAATCGCGAGAAATTCATGCCCAAGGATTTCATCCGCGAGGACGGCTTCGGCATCACCGAATCCTGCCGCCGCTATCTGTCGCCGCTGATCCAGGGTGAAGATTTCCCGCCGTTCGACAACGGCCTGCCGCGGGTGGCACGCCTCAAGCTCGAACGCGTCGAGCGCAAACTGCCTGTCTTTACCCTCTAGGCATCAACTGCTGCGTCTCGCCGTCGCCGGGCAGCTACCCAGCGACGGCCTATGATCAACACCAAAACGCCCCGGCTTGCCGGGGCGTTTTCGCGTGCCTGCTTGGCCGTTTTGTACGGCAACCAGAGCGAGAGGGCCTAGCGCATTAGCCAGGAGATCACCAGCAACGCCAGCAACAGCACCGCCAGTCCCTGCCAAAAGCGATTGGAGACCGATGACGTCGCCTTGACGGCCTCGCCCTTGTTGCGGGGCTCTCGCAGAGCGACCACCAACTCCGAAAGACGGCGGAAGCGCAGCGCTCGCTGCGGATCCAGGGCTCGGCGCAGGGCGTCATCCAGTGCCTGTGGCACCTCGGGATTCAGCGAGCGGGCACTCTTGTAGCTCAGCTGCTCAAGATCGGTATGGCTTCGCAACTGATGCGGCGGCATATCGTAGGGCAGCCCGCCGGTGACTAGCCAGTAGATCGTCGAGGCCAGCGCATACTGATCGCTACGCCGCCCCACGTCGTCATCCAGCGCATATTCCGGCGCACTGTGTTCGGTGAGGCCGAGCTGGCGCGCCAGCTCCCGCGAATGTTTATGCCCGTCCCCTTCCCGTAGCCGACATGCGCTGAAGTCGGCCAGCACCACCTGCCCGTGGGTATCTACCAGCACGTTGTCAGGGTGAATCTGCTGATGAAGCAGGTCACGGCGGTGCAGTGCCTGCACCGCCTTGGCCAGCTGGCGCGCGATGTCCAACCGCTGAGAGAGGCTCGCTTGAGGGTGACGCCGCGCCCAGTCGGAGAGGCGCTCGCCCTCGATCAGGTTCATCAAATAATACAGATGAGTGCGCGGTCGCGACGGCTCCATGATCCGCGCCACGAAAGGTGACCTGACGCGCTCGACCACCCACTGCTGCAGCAGGAAGTGTTCGAGATAGGCATTGCGGCTGGAAAGCTCGGGGCTGGGCGCCTTCATGACCATTTCTCGGCGACTGACCGGATCAAAGACCCGATAGACCCGTGACTGGGCGGTGCGCGACAGCACGCCTCGCACCTCGAGACCATCCAGGCGCTGGCCAACGCTCAGCTCCGCCGGTACCGGCAGGTCGCCATAAAGCTTGTCCGGGGCCTCGGTCACGTCTTCCGGGAGACGGTCGATGCGCACCAGCTGAAAACAGAACTGTTCGCCTCCGTAGCCACGCTCCTGCGCACGCTCCTGTGCCGTTGCGGCAAGGCGCTCGCAGGCGGCATCCAGATCGCTTGCATCCTGGCGGATCAATTGTACGTAGTCGGAGGGCATCAGGGTGCCGCGCACGGCCGGGGTGGTGAACAGGAAGATATCGCCCTGTTTCAGCGGCATGGTGATGTAGTCGATATCCAGATTGCCATCCATGCCCAAGGCCCGGGAGGGATAGCGGTATCCCCCCAGATCCGTGACATGATCACGGGAGAGCTGCTCGAACTCGGCCCCACGCAGACGAAAGACCAGCGTATCGCCCATATGGAATAGATGGGCCTCGCGGCCGCGATAGATCATCGCCGATAGCGAGCAGACATAGCTGCCGCCGCTAACATGGCCGCTCTGGCTGTGACACCAGCCGTTGAGCGCCCTCAGCACCCGAGTCGCCGACGTCTTGATATCCCAATGCTCGGGGGTGGATATATAGTCGGCAAGAAAACCGCGCACACTGAGCTCGCCGGCCTGATGGGCAATCGCATTACGCGAGCTCGAGTCGCTGATCAGTGCACAGGCGCCCTTCAGCGCCAACAATCGTGGTTCGGGAATGCGCACCGACATCGAACTGCGATGACGACGACGCTCCGGCGCCACGAAGGCCTGCCCTACGCTCAACGCTAACTCGGACTCCACCTACCTATCTCCTTGATCCGGCAGTCATACCCCCTCCTGATAGAGGATGGGCCTATCATACACACTCAAAGGCCCTGTCGGAGCCCATGACGGCCTTGGTCGCATTGGTAATCGCGCCGCGCAGTTCGTATAATCCGCGAGACTTAACAGGCAACGATTACTGCCAACCCAAGGACGCGACGATGAGCTTCGACAAGATTCCCGCCGGCAAAGATCTCCCCAACGACATCTACGTCGCCATCGAGATTCCTGCCAACCATGCACCGATCAAGTATGAAATCGACAAGGATCTCGATGCGCTGTTGGTCGACCGCTTCATGGCCACGCCGATGTTCTACCCGGCCAACTACGGCTATATCCCGGACACCCTGGCCGACGACGGCGATGCGCTGGATGCCCTAGTGGTGACGCCCTATCCGGTGCAGCCCGGCAGCGTGATCCGTGCGCGCCCGGTCGGCATCCTGAACATGACCGACGAAGCCGGCGAAGATGCCAAGCTGGTCTGTGTGCCGCACCAGAAGCTCACTGCTCTTTACGACGACATTCAGGAAGTCACCGACCTGCCCGAGCTTCTGCGCCAGCAGATCGCTCACTTCTTCGAGAACTACAAGGATCTCGAGAAAGGCAAGTGGGTCAAAGTGGAATCCTGGGACGGCGCCGACGCCGCTCGCAAGGCCATCGAAAAGGCTGCTGCTGCCTTTGAGAAAGCCTGAAGCGATCCGCGAGTCGCTCAGTGGGTGGAAGACCGCCCCGGGTAACGTGCCAATGAGCCGTTACGCCGCAACGTAAGCAACGGGTGCCGCAGGATTTGGCACAACGCAAAAGGGGCGCTCATTGAGCGCCCCTTTTCAATAACTGACTGCAATAACTGCTTTCAGCACCCGCTTCTCAACCGTCTGGATATCTTGCATTTGCCTGGCTAAGTCGCCTGTCTTTGCCACCTGCCTCGCCGACTTTCTGATATGCCATTCCTCATGACCTGGCGGCTTGCTGCACGCTAGCCTTCCCCGCTTGTATCCCCCTTATCAGCCGCCGAGTCGGCCGACGGCTCAGCAGCACTGGCATCGTCACTGCTGGGCGATGGCGTAGCCGCTGGCTCATCGGTGGCGTCCGCGCCAGAAGAAGAATCGGCCGCGCCGGAAGTGGCGTCGGGTGCCTTGGCCTCTGCATCCGACGACGCTGGGTCATCGGACGTCGAGGCATCGCCCGCCGTCGAGGTGCTGGTATCAGCTTGGGCTGGCGACGCGTCTTGTGGTGCGGACGATCCGTCTTGCGCCTCTGCCCCCGCCTGGGCTCCGGCCTGAGCGCCCGGCTGGTCGGTTACCGGCTCTTGCGCCGGCGCACCCTCCGGCTGGTTCAGCGTGGGCTCCGGCGCACTAACCCCCGCCAGACGCCCGGAAAGCGCCTCGGCCAGCTTGGCCGCACGCTGGGTATAAGCGGCCATCATCAGCGAGTGATTGGCGAAGATGCCAAACCCCGTACCGTTCAGCACCACCGGGCTCCAGAGTGTGCGCTGCGCCTGCTTGAGCTCGGCTTGTAGGCGCTCCACCAAGGGCTCGGCATCGGCGGCGGTGACCACGTCACCATAGTCGGCATCCATGGCCGCCAGTAGATGCTCCAGCGCCCAGGCCTGGCCACGGGCCTCGAAGAAAATATCGTCGACCCGGTACCAGGGCGTCCGGCCCGGCAACTGCTCGACATCCACCTCGAGTTCGCGCATGGCTTCTGGATCGGCGACGCTAGCCAACAGGCGATAGGTCAAGTCATCCAGACGCCGGGCCACGCGAGTCAGCCAGTACGCCGGCACATCGCCCTCTGCCGGCAGCGCATCGCGCTGCTGGTTAAGATCATTCAATACCACGGCGTAAGCATCGCGGGCCTTGGCGATGCGGTGTTCGGTGGAAGGATAAAGCCAGTCCTGGCTGTCGCCATCGAGCCGCTCCTGGGCCTCTTTCAACGCTCCGTCTTCCCTGATGCCCTTCTCCGCCAGGGTATCCGCTTCGCCGCGGGCCTGCTTGAGCACGCCAAGCTCCCAGGCAGGCATGTTGTCGAGCCATAGCCCCGGCGGCAGCATGTCATTACGCAGATAGCCACCCGGCTTGTCGAGCAACGTATCGAGCAACGTCATCTGGGTCGCGACGATCACCGCCCCGCGCTCTGCCGGGCTAGTATCGGGCGGCGCGGCCTTGGAAGCGTCAGCCCCAAGACGGCCACGCTGCTCGGCGCTGGCCTGCTGCACGTTGAAGTCGTCCGGCGTCAGGCTCCACCAAGCTCCCAGCGCCAGGGTCACGACCAGGTAGACAACGACCAGCCCCAGCAGCGGCTTCCACACCCAGCCGTACTCGGGGCGCTCCAGGATATCCGTGGGCCGGTTGGGACGGGGCTTGCGTGATCCAAACAATGACATCGTCTAGGTCCTTGGCGATTGGTAAGGAAGTCACCTGCGCTGTCGCCGCATGCTTGGCATGAAGCCGACAAGTCGTATGCGTTATCCTAGCAGGTGAATGCCTGGGAGGTTTCCACGGCTGAGGAACTCCTGTCGAGCGCTCCGGTCGCAGACAAGCGCTGGCTGACGGCTGTGGTGATAAAGGCGTTATCGCTGAGCCGCACCCGAGCCATGCCTGTTTCGAATCATTGCCGTCTTGGTCTCTACTCTTAACGCCCCGAATACCTGCAAGGATGTTGACGTTGATCTCACGCTTCTTTCTCGCCGTTAGCCTGCTATTGGCCTTTTCGCTTCCGGTACAGGCCCAGTTGTTTCCCTCTGGTGGCGACAATGGCGACTTCCTGCCGGTAGAGGAGGCCTTCAGCCCCCACGCCTGGATCGACGGCGACCGGCTGATGATCGGCATCGACGCTGCCGATGGCTACTATCTTTACCGCCACCGGCTAGGCATCAGCAACGACACCGCCGAGGCCACGCTTGGCGAGCCCCTCTTGCCAGCCGGCACCTTCAAGAATGATGAGTTCCTCGGCGAGGTCTATGTCTTTCACGATAGCGTCACCTTTCCGGTGCCTATCAAGGCCCAGGGCGGGGCTGACGCGATCGACGTTACCCTGCACTATCAGGGCTGCGCTGAGGCCGGGCTCTGCTACCCCCCGCAGCAGGTCGAGCTGACGGCCCTGCCTGGCTCCGCCCCGGCGGCCTTCGCCACGCCCCCCGCTTCTACAAAAGGGGGCAGCGCCGAGTCCACCGAGACAACGCCGAAGGCGTCCTCGCTGACCAGTGAAGACGGCCACTTCAGCAACCTCTTGCAGGATGCCTCTCCGGCATTGGTACTGGGCCTCTTTTTCCTCGCCGGGCTGGGGCTGACCTTCACCCCCTGCGTGCTGCCGATGATGCCGATCCTTGCCTCGATCATCGTCGGCCAGCGCCCCTCGCGGCTGCGCGCCTTCGCCCTGTCGGGCAGCTACGTGACCGGCATGGCCCTGACCTATGCAGGCGTCGGGGTGCTGATGGGCCTGTTCGGCGCCGGCCTCAATCTCCAGGCACGCCTGCAGTCTCCAGCAGTCTTGATTCCGTTCGCCGCCCTGTTCGTCGTCTTCGCCCTGGCCATGTTCAGCATCTTCCAGCTACGACTGCCGGTGAGGCTCAGCCAGCGCCTAGACGCCTGGCAGGATCGCGCCCAGCGCAGCGGTCCGCTGGGATTGGCGCTCGCCGGCGCCCTGTCGGTGCTGGTGGTATCGCCCTGCGTTTCGGCTCCCTTGGCCGGCGCACTGGTGTTTATCTCCTCCACCGGTGATGCCCTCATGGGCGGGCTGGGGCTGCTCGCCCTGGCGTTGGGCATGGGCGTGCCACTGCTGATCGTCGGCACCTTCGGCGCCACTCTGCTTCCCCGCAGCGGCGCCTGGATGCAGCACGTCAAGTCCGCCTTCGGCGTGCTCTTGCTAGGCGTTGCGGTCTGGCTGATCGAGCGGCTACTGCCGGGGCCGCTAACGCTTCTGCTGTGGGCTGCGCTGGCGATTGGCAGTGCTCTAGCGCTGGGCGCCCTGCGTTTCGATCACCCCAAGGGAGCTGCCCGGCTGAGCCAGGCCGGTGGGCTGATGCTACTGACCTGGGGCCTCACCCTGGTCGTCGGGGCAGCCGGCGGCGCCCAGGACCCACTGCGCCCACTAGCCTGGCAAACCAGTACTGCCACCGCTAACACCAGCCAGCCCGATGCCTCGCCAAGCTTTACCACGGTCACGGGGCTCGCGGGACTGAACGCCGAGCTCGAGCGCGCCACGCGCAGTGGCCAACCGGCCTTCGTCGACGTCAGCGCCGACTGGTGCATATCCTGCAAGATCATGGAACGTGACGTTTTCCCCGACCCGCAGGTAGCAGCACGGCTCGACGACTTTTACCGCATTCGCGTCGATGTCACCGAGAGCAACGCGGAAAGCCGCGCCCTGCTCGAGCGCTTCGAGCTATTCGGCCCTCCCAGCCTGATGTTCTTCAACGCCGGCAAGGAAATCAGAGATGCCCGCATCCAAGGGGAAGTGCAAGCCGCCCTCTTCGCCGATCATCTGAATGCCTTGCTGGAATGGTTTGCCAAGGGTGATGAGTCCGACGGACACTCGGCCTAACCCCTGTAGGAACACTGTCTGAGTGGTTCCGAGCGTAACTGGACATGACCCGTTTTTTTCGGCACACTCCGCCGACACGCCGTTTAGAGGCGACTATCAGCGGCATCGTGCAACATCATGCCGTGATCTAGACAAAGTTTGAGCAGGTTGACAGCGCCCAAAGCCGGATCAACCTGCACACCTGACCCACCCCTTATCACCCGATCGAGACAGACTCATGGATATCCGCAAGGTCAAGAAGCTGATCGAGCTGCTGGAAGAATCCAACATCAGCGAAATCGAGATTCAGGAAGGCGAAGAGTCGGTTCGTATCAGCCGTCATCCCAACGGTGTGGCCTATCAGCCGGCCCCTGCCGCTGCTGCGCCGGCGGCACCCGCTGCCGCCGCACCGGCCGCGCCTTCCGCACCGGCAGAGCCCGCCGCCCCGGCCGAGCCCACCGGCCATACCGTTAACTCACCGATGGTCGGCACCTTCTATCGTGCACCGGCTCCCGGCGCCAAGTCGTTTGTCGAAGTCGGCCAAAGCGTCAAGAAAGGGGAAACGATCTGCATCGTCGAAGCCATGAAGATGATGAACCAGATCGAAGCGGACAAGGACGGCGTCATCGAAGCCATCCTGGTCGAAGACGGCGAACCGGTGGAATACGATCAGCCCATGCTGGTCATCGGCTAAGGCCATTCTCACCTCCCCTTTCCACTCCAACCTGGGCGGATACAAGATGTTGGACAAGGTACTCATCGCCAATCGTGGCGAGATAGCCCTGCGCATCCTGCGTGCCTGCAAAGAGCTGGGCATCAAGACCGTGGCGGTGCATTCCCAGGCCGACCGTGAACTGATGCATGTGCGCCTAGCGGACGAAGCGGTATGCATCGGCCCGGCCTCCTCGGCGAAGTCCTACCTGAACATTCCGGCACTGATCAGTGCCGCGGAAGTCACCGATGCAGATGCCATTCATCCGGGCTATGGCTTCCTCTCCGAGAATGCCAACTTTGCCGAACAGGTCGAGCGCTCCGGTTTCACCTTCATTGGCCCGCGCGCCGACACCATTCGCCTGATGGGCGACAAGGTCAGCGCCATCGAGGCGATGATGAAGGCCGGCGTGCCGACGGTTCCTGGCTCCGACGGCGCAGTCCCCGAAGACCCGGAAGAAGCGCTGGCGGTGGCTCGGCGCATCGGCTATCCGGTGATCATCAAGGCGGCTTCCGGCGGCGGCGGTCGCGGCATGCGCGTGGTACATAGCGAGGCTCACCTGCTCTCCTCGATCAGCGTGACGCAGAATGAGGCCAATGCCGCATTCGGCGACGGCACCGTCTACATGGAGAAGTATCTGGAACAGCCTCGCCACGTCGAGGTACAGGTACTCGCCGACGGCCAGGGCAATGCCGTGCACCTCTATGATCGCGATTGCTCGCTGCAGCGCCGCCATCAGAAGGTACTCGAGGAAGCGCCGGCCCCCGGGCTCGACCCTGATGCCCGCGCACAGGTCCTCAAGGCCTGTACCGATGCTTGCATCGAAATCGGCTACCGCGGTGCCGGCACCTTCGAATTCCTGTACGAGAATGGCCAGTTCTTCTTCATCGAGATGAACACGCGCGTACAGGTCGAGCACCCGGTCACCGAGATGGTCACCGGCATCGACATCGTCAAGGAGCAGCTGCTTATCGCCTCAGGCCAGCCGCTGTCGGTGCGCCAGGAGGATATCGCCCTCAACGGGCATGCCTTCGAGTGCCGCATCAACGCTGAGGATGCACGCACCTTCATGCCGTCGCCGGGCAAGGTCAGCCTCTATCATGCGCCCGGCGGTCTCGGCGTGCGCATGGACTCGCATCTCTACACCGGCTACACGGTGCCGCCTCACTACGACTCCCTGATCGGCAAGCTGATCACCTGGGGCAAGAATCGCGAGAACGCCCTGACACGCATGCGCAATGCGCTGGACGAGCTACTGGTGGAAGGCATCAAGACCAATATCGATCTGCAGAAGGATCTGGTCCGCGACGGCTATTTCCAACAGGGCGGGGTCAACATCCACTACCTTGAGAAAAAGCTCGAGTCCTGAGCCTGAGAGAGAACCTGAACGTGAATCACGGGACGGCTTGACGCTCATCCCGGGTGTTAACGACAGGTGTTAACGACAGGCATCCACGACAAAGGTATCGAGGGATTTCTCCTCAGCGGGGCGGCCTATGCCGCCCCGCTGGCGTTTTCCACCGCGATTTTTTAACGAGAGACCGACGCTATGCCCTGGTTACAACTCAAGGCTCGCATCGCCCCGGCCCAGGCCGAAATTCTCGAAGAGCTGCTGCTCGCCGAGGGCGCCAGCGCCATTACGCTGCAGGACGCCCACGACGATCCGGTTTTCGAACCCGATCGAGGCACTACCCCCCTGTGGGACGAGACGGTACTGACCGGGCTCTATGACGACCTGGAAGGCATCGATGCCATGCTCGATCAGGTCCGCGCGGCCTGGGCCGCCGAGGTCCCCGACGAGCCCTGCCCCGAGATCGAGTATGAGCTGCTGGCCGATCGCGACTGGGAGCGCGAATGGATGGACGGCTTCGCCCCGCTGAAGATGGGCAGCCGCCTGTGGATCGTGCCGAGCTGGCAGGAAGCGCCGGATGCGGAGGCCGTCAATCTGCGGCTCGACCCGGGCTTGGCCTTTGGCACTGGCACCCATCCCACCACCGCCCTGTGCCTCGAATGGCTCGATGGCCTGGCGGTTGCTGGCGAGCTGGACGGCCGCGAGGTGCTCGACGTGGGGTGTGGCTCTGGGATACTGGCGATCGCCGCCCTCAAACTGGGTGCCAAGCGCGCCACCGGCAGCGATATCGACCCCCAGGCCCTGACCGCCAGCCGTGACAACGCCGAGCGCAACGAGGTAGAGGAGGATCGCCTGGCTCTCTACTATCCCGAGCAACTCAGCGCCGACCGCTACCCGATCGTCGTGGCCAACATCCTGGCCGGCCCGCTGATCGAACTGGCGCCCACCATCGCCGGGCACGTCGCCCCCGGCGGTCGTCTGGCCCTGTCGGGCATCCTCGCCCATCAGGCCGACGAGGTACTGGAAGCCTATCTGGCCCAAGGCCTTAGCATGGCCGAACCCGAGGAACGCGAGGGCTGGGTGCGCCTCGAAGGGCATCGAACCGGCGCCTGACGGAACGACCGGCTAGGCAAAGGCGCATTTTCGCCTTCACCCAACGCCGGTCGATGGGTATGATATGCCCCCTCTGTTCGAGCAACCCCGTGACGCCCATGCCCGCTAGCCTGCCCGCCATCGGTCGGCACCGCTTGACCAATCGCGTGATCCTGGCCCCCATGGCCGGCGTCACCGATCGCCCCTTTCGCCAGCTCTGCCGGCAGCTGGGCGCGGGTCTGGTGGTGTCCGAGATGGTGACCTCTGATCCGGCTCTCTGGCATACGCGCAAGTCGCGCCTGAGACTCGATCATAACGGCGAGCCGGGGCCCCGCAGCGTGCAGATCGCCGGCGGCGATGCCAAGATGCTGGCCGAGGCGGCGCGCCTCAACGCCGACCAAGGCGCCGAGATCATCGACATCAACATGGGCTGCCCGGCGAAGAAGGTTTGCAACAAGGCCGCCGGCTCGGCACTCCTGCGCGACGAAGCGCTGGTCGCCGAGATTCTCGGTGCCGTGGTTGCTGCCGTCGACATCCCGGTGACGCTGAAGATTCGTACCGGCTGGTGTGCCGACAGCAACAACGGCGTGCGAGTCGCCAAGCTAGCGCAAGAGACGGGCATTCAGGCCCTCGCCGTGCATGGTCGGCATCGCCAGCAGCGCTACAGCGGCGATGCCGAGTACGACACCATCGCCGCCATCAAGGCCGCCGTGTCGATACCGGTATTCGCCAACGGCGATATCGATTCTCCGGCCAAGGCCGCCGCCGTCCTCGACTATACTGGTGCGGATGCGGTGATGATCGGGCGTGGCGCCCAGGGCAATCCCTGGATCTTCCAGGAGATTGACCATTACCTGCGCCACGGCACGACACTGCCCGCTCCCTCTCGGGACGAGCGTCGCCGTGTGATGCAAGGGCACCTCAGCGCCCTGCACGACTTTTATGGGGAACACATGGGCGTTCGCATCGCGCGCAAGCACCTGGGATGGTATCTGGCTTGGCACTGTCCAGCCGACGAACTCAAGGCCCATCGAGCCCGCTTCAACATCCTGGACAGCGCCCGGGATCAACTTCATTTCGTGGACGAACTGTTTTGTCACGGCGCCGAAGGCTCGCCACGGACCCTGACAACAGATGGAACCAGTGCAGCATGACCAGTAGGCAAGCGACAACGCCCGACGACCTCATGGCCACCGGCGAGAATGCCTTGAGCCTCACCGCCATCGAGCGCGGTGCCGCCTTGGCAAGCGCCCCCCATCATCAGGAACAGCCGCTTCGCGAGGCGGTCGATGCCGCCATGCGCCGCTACTTCGACCATCTTGACGGCGGCGTGGTGACCGATCTCTATGCCATGGTCATGGCCGAGGTCGAGGCGCCGCTGTTGACCACGGTGATGGAACACGCCAATGGCAACCAGACCCGCGCCGCCGAGATGCTCGGCCTCAACCGCGGCACTCTGCGCAAGAAGCTCAAGCAGTATGCACTGATCTGATTTCCCTCAAGGGCGCCCGCGCGGCGCCCTTGGCCGTTTCCCCTCCCCTAAACGCAACGAATGGTAGTCCGCTAATGGCCAATCAAGCCTCTTCACCGCTGCCGGTACGCCGCGCCCTGATCAGCGTCTCCGACAAGACAGGCATCGTCGAGTTTGCCAAGGGCCTCGTCGCCCACGGCGTCGAACTACTCTCCACCGGCGGCACCTTCCGCCTGCTCAAGGAAGAGGGCGTCGCCGTCACCGAGGTGTCCGAGCATACCGGCTTCCCGGAGATCATGGACGGCCGGGTCAAGACCCTGCATCCCAAGATCCACGGTGGCATTCTCGGTCGTCGCGGCCAGGATGACGCTGTCATGGCCGAGCACGATATCGCGCCGATCGACATGGTGGTGGTCAACCTCTACCCGTTCGCTCAGACCGTGGCCCGTCCGGACTGCACCCTCGAAGACGCCATCGAGAACATCGATATCGGCGGCCCAACCATGGTGCGCGCCTGCGCCAAGAACCATGCCCATACCAGTATCGTGGTCGACGCCGGCGACTACCCGCGCGTGCTTGCCGAAATCGCCGAGCAGAACGGCGCGGTAAGCGACGCCACTCGCTTCGACCTGGCGGTCAAGGCCTTCGAGCATACTGCCCGCTACGACGGCGCCATCGCCAACTACCTGGGCACCAAGGTCGAGGGCGGCACCGACGGCCTGCCGCGGACCTACAACACCCAGTTCGTCAAGAAGCAGGACATGCGTTACGGCGAGAACCCGCACCAGCAGGCTGCCTTCTACGTCGAGGACGATGCCAGCGAAGCCAGCGTCGCCACCGCCACCTCGCTGCAGGGCAAGGCGCTGTCGTTCAATAACGTCGCCGATACCGATGCGGCCTTCGAGTGTGTCAAGGCCTACACCGATACCGCCTGCGTAATCGTCAAGCACGCCAATCCCTGCGGCGTAGCCGTTGGCGAGACGGCTCTCGAAGCCTACGAGAAAGCCTTCACTACCGACCCGACCAGCGCCTTCGGCGGCATCATCGCCTTCAACGTGCCGCTGGATGCCGAGACCGCCCGCGCGATCATCGACCGCCAGTTCGTCGAAGTGATCATCGCCCCGGGAGTTAGCGACGAGGCAGTGGCCATCGTTGCCGAGAAGAAGAACGTGCGCCTGCTCGACGTGGCCGCCCACTGGCCCGGCGAGCGCCACCCGGCTCACGACCTCAAGCGCGTCACCGGTGGCCTGCTGGTACAGGATCGTGACCTGGGCATGGTCGGTCGCGATGAGCTCAAGGTGGTGACCGAACGCGCCCCCAGCGAGCAGGAGCTGCGTGACCTGGCCTTCGCCTGGAAGGTCGCCAAGCACGTCAAATCCAACGCCATCGTCTATGCCCAGCAGGGCCAGACCATCGGCGTGGGCGCCGGCCAAATGAGCCGCGTCTACTCGGCCAAGATCGCCGGCATCAAGGCCGCCGACGAAGGCCTGTCGGTGCCCGGCTCGGTGATGGCAAGCGATGCCTTCTTCCCGTTTCGTGACGGGATCGATGCCGCCGCCGCCGCCGGGATCACCGCCGTGATCCAGCCCGGCGGCTCGATGCGTGACGCCGAAGTGATCGAAGCGGCCAACGAAGCCGGCATCGCCATGGTGTTTACCGGCATGCGTCACTTCCGTCACTAAAGACGGAAGGTCAGGGTGACTTCCGCTACGTAAAAGCCCCCACAGGACTCGTGCCTGTGGGGGCTTTCTCTTACGCGCTTATTGCTTCCTTCTTATCTCTTCGGGCGCATGACTCGGGCGTATTACCCCAGATCGATGCACAGGTACTTGGTCTCGAGGAATTCCTCGATGCCCTGATGGCCGCCCTCGCGACCAAGACCCGAGGCCTTGACCCCGCCGAAGGGGGCCGCGGCGTTGGAGATCGCCCCGGTATTGATACCCACCATGCCATACTCCAACGCCTCGGAGACGCGCCACACCTGCCCCAGGTCACGGCTATAGAAGTACGCCGCCAGCCCGAACTCGGTGTCATTGGCCATGTCCACGGCGTCCTCTTCATCATCGAAGGAGAACACCGCCGCCAGCGGGCCGAAGGTCTCTTCCTTGGCCACTTTCATGTCGGGGGTCACGCCGTTGACCAGCGTCGGCGTGAAGAAGCTGCCACCCAGCGGGTGAGGATGGCCGCCGAACAGCACATGGGCGCCGTTGTCGACGGCGTCCTGAACGTGCTCGCTGACCTTGGCTACCGCCTTCTCGTCGATCAGCGGGCCGATGTTGATGCCTTCATGCGTGCCGTCGCCGACATGCAGTTCGGAGTTCATGGCCGCGGCCAGCTTCTCGCAGAAGGCATTGATGACGCTGGACTGCACCAGGAAGCGGTTGGTGCATACGCAGGTCTGACCGGCATTGCGGAACTTGGCCGCCATGGCGCCATCAACGGCGGCGTCCAGGTCCGCGCCCTCGAAGACGATGAAGGGCGCATTGCCACCCAGCTCCAGCGACAGCTTCTGGATGTTCTCTGAGGCCTGCGCCATCAGTTGACGACCCACCTCGGTAGAGCCGGTAAAGGTAATCTTGCGCACCACCGGGGACTCCGTCATGGCCGCCGCAATCGCGCTGGCCTGACCCGGCACCACGTTGAAGATACCGCGCGGTACGCCGGCGCGCTCAGCCAGCAGCGCCATAGCGGTCGCCGAAAATGGTGTCTGGCTGGCAGGCTTGACCACGATCGGGCAGCCGGCCGCAAGCGCGGCCCCAGCCTTGCGGGTGATCATCGCCGCCGGGAAGTTCCAGGGCGTGATGGCCCCGACCACCCCGATGGGCGACTTGGTGACTACGATCCGCTGGTTGGCGTTGGCCGCGGGAATGGTCTCGCCATAGACGCGCCGCGCCTGCTCGGCGAACCAGCGCAGGAAACTCGCCGCATAGGCGATTTCACCGGCGGCTTCCTTGAGCGGCTTGCCCTGCTCGAGGGTCATGATCTGAGCCAGCTCCTGCTGGTGCTCGTGCATCAGGTCGTGCCACTTCATGAGGATGTCGGCACGCTCGAGCGCGGTCAGCGCACGCCAAGCGGGAAAGGCCGTCTCGGCGGCGGCGATGGCTCGCTCTGTTTCGTCGCGGCCCAGGCGCGGCACTTGGCCAATCACCTCACCTGTGGCCGGATTGAGCACCTCGATCTGCTCGCCGCTGTCAGCAGCGACCCAGCTGCCATCGATATAGGCAAAGGGGCGAAACAGCGTATTGTCTTGCAGACTTTCCATGGGAATTCTCCTTCCTGTGAAGCGGCGGGGTGACCCAAACCGCATGCGGATGACGCCAAATCAATTGGGAGGCTGAAGCGATGGCTCCACCAAGACTGACAGCACGGCCAGCAGCAGTGATAGGCCAATGGCCCCCCAGCAGAACAGTCGCCCCGAATAACGCTGAGGCGCACGGTGGATCTGTCTCAGTCCCAACCCGGCCAGTACGGCAACGACCAGCCCCAACAAGGGGGCTAGCCCATCCAGAAACAAGCTGAGAAACGCCACGCTGATGGCCGCGATGGCAAAGCCAGAATGCCGGCGGGAAACAGCGTCTCTGGCGTCATCTTGAGGGGAATGGGGCCGGCTGGCCCGGGCCTTGAGCTGGGCTTCCGGCCGATTGATCAGCTGCTCGGCTCGCTCACCCCGGGGCGTGAAGCGAACCGGCATATGAGGCCCAGGCAGGCCTCGACCACGCCAGTCAGAAAGCTGGAAGGTAAATCGCTGACCGTCAGTGGCCTCGACGACGCCTTGCTGGGCGTCGTCATCGAAGGCGAGGATGTCGCCGTCCAAGGGAATCTCCTGTCAATCGACTCTGACTTCCATGCTAAGCCGAATC
Source organism: Onishia taeanensis (assembly GCF_900100755.1). Lineage (GTDB taxonomy): Bacteria > Pseudomonadota > Gammaproteobacteria > Pseudomonadales > Halomonadaceae > Onishia > Onishia taeanensis. The sequence goes on along the minus strand of NZ_FNCI01000012.1, from coordinate 11,870 downwards.
GGCCACTGTCACCAAGTCATTCAGGCGCCAGCAGCCACTTCCCTAGAATCAGACAGCGTGATCGATACCGAATCAGAGAAACGCAGCGCGTGGAGCTTGTCGATCTCAACTTGTGCGGTCAGCACCTGCTCATAGGACATGATGATATCCAGCACCTCCCGCGTCATGCGCTCCAGGAGCAGGAAGCGGTTTTCTTCCACATGCGTGATGACGTGCTTGGTGATGGTGCGATAGTTCAACGCCTGATCGATATGGTTGAACTGCACCGCACGATCCGCGCGATAGCGAATCACCGCATTGATCACCACATCCTGACGGTTGCGTATCTCTTCTTCCTTGATACCAATATAGGTCCGCAGCCGAAGATTCTTGATGCGAATGGTGGCAAGGTCATGATCGAGATGCTGGTCGTTCAAGGCGTGCAGCGGCATGGCGAACTCCCTTCGTTTGAGCGGCTCAGCGTCCGTTGATCAGGGTCAGGAACTCCTGGCGAGTCGACTGATTGGCCCGGAAGGCGCCCAGCATGACGGAGCTGCTCATGCTGGAGTTCTGCTTCTCCACACCGCGCATCATCATGCATAGATGCTTGGCCTCGATGACCACCGCCACGCCGCGGGCATCGGTGACCTGCTGCACGGCTTCGGCGATCTGGCGCGTCAGATTCTCCTGAATCTGCAGGCGCCGCGCATACATGTCGACGATGCGGGCGAACTTGGAAAGCCCCAGCACCTTGCCGCTCGGTAGGTAAGCGATATGGCACTTGCCGATAAAAGGCAGCATGTGATGCTCACACATGGAGTACAGCTCGATATCTTTGACCAGCACCATCTCATCGGTTTCGGATTCGAAGACGGCCCCATTGATCAGAGACTCCAGCGACTGCTCGTAACCGTGAGTCAAGAATTGCATGGCCTTGGCGGCCCGCTTGGGGGTGTCGCGCAGGCCCTCTCGCTCCGGGTCTTCGCCCAGGCCGGTGATGATCTGACGAAAATGGTCGGCGAGTTGTTCGGTCATGGTCGGGCCTTTACGCTAAATAATATACAAAAGGTATACAGAATTGTTTTTTCGTACAACACATAAATGTCATAAAGCCCTAGATTTTATCCTACCCAGCGCCGCCATGCAGCGCTGCTCGTGGACAATACCCGCGAACGGCGTGACATCTTGCCGCGTTCAGCCCTGCTCCGGGGGCTGATGCCGCCCAACGGCCCTATGGTAGAATGAACACCATACCCTGGAAGGCTCGCTGGACACCGAAATGCCCCCTACGCTGAAACGCCTTGCCCTCCTGCTGGCACCCGGCCTGATGCTGCCGAGCCTGGCCATGGGCGACACCCTGCGTCTTCCTTCTGAGGCCCGCCTCGATGTGCAGGTTGTCGATACCCTGAGCCTAAGTCAGGCCACCCCCAGCCAAGCCAATGTCCTGCTCAAACCGGCGACAGGACGCCGCTCTGGAGACAGTCCTAGCAATGCCGACGGGCAAGAAGCGGCACACGCACTGCCCTCGCACTGCCTGATTACCTCCGATGCCCGCCTGGTCGAGGGACGCATACGGCTATCCGCCAACAGCCTGACCTGCATCGGCTTGATGGGCGATGCCCGCGAGATTTACAGCGGCAAGCTGTCGGCGGCGGCTCGCGAAGCCAACGGCGACTTCGGGGTCGAGGCCACCTGCACCGCAAGCAACGAACAAGGCTGTCAGAGTGTCGAGTTGCGCCCGGCTCATGCGTTCCAGCTGGAACTGGGGCAGGCACTGGCCATCGAGGCCCAGGACAACCCCTCGCGTCGCCTCAACGAACAGCGCCTTCATGCCGATGAAGCGCCAGCCCAGTAATCGAGACGCGACCCACGACCGGCACTGAGAGCCTCGCGCGACCTTTCGTCAGCCCCTCCGTCAGTCCCTATGCTTGGCTGGCCGACATTCTGCCCTATCGACTTCCTCAAGCCAGCCAGCGAGGCTTGTCATCGAGAATCTGGCGCTGATGCTCGAGCGTACGCAGGTGCTGATCCCAATAGCCCTCGTCGGCGACCCAGGGAAAGGCCCTGGGAAACGCCGGATCTGACCAGCGCGTGACCAGCCAGGCAGCATAGCGAATCAGACGCAGGCTTCTCAGCGGCTCGACCCAGGCCAGTTCGCCGCGGGGAAAGTCGCGATGCTGCTCATAGCCCTCGAGCAACTCGGATAGCTGCATCTGTGCTTCCTGATCGTGCTGGGCGGTCAGCATCATCCACAGATCCTGAACCGCCGGCGCCATCAAGCAGTCATCGAAATCGACCAGCGCAAAGTGCTCGTCCCGGCCCAGAATATTGCCCAGATGGCAATCTCCGTGGGTACGAATCAGCGACTCGGCTGGAAACGCCCGCGCCTTGAGCTGCTCGCCCAGGGTGGCGCTGATACGCTCATAGGCTTGGCGCTGTTGGCGACTCAACCATGGCGATGTCAGCACCTGCTCGCGGCTTTCCTCGACCATGCGCGTCATATCCAGCCACTGGCGATGCTTGAAGGGGCGTTGGTCGCCAATCGCATGCAGCTGTCCGACCAAGTCGCCGAGGGCAAAGAGATGGGACGGGTTATCGAGCTCCGGCGCCTGACCGCTGAGCTGCGGGAACAGCGCAAAGCGAAAGCCCTCAAAGTGATGGATGCAGGCTGACGCCCTCGGCATCGCGCCAGGGAACGGCCACCGGCACCCCCGCGGCTCCCAGCTCGACCAGAAAATCATGCTCTTCCTGAATCTGCGCATCGCTCCAGCGCTGGGGACGGTAAAACTTGGCCACCCAGCGACGCCGCTCGTCATCGTGAAACAGGAAGACCCGGTTCTCGTAGCTGTTGAGCGCAAAGGGTTCTCCTGGCAACCAGAAGCCCAGCGACTCGACGGCATCGACGATGCGTGAGGGACTTAGCTGTTCGAAGGGATGGGGGGCGTCGGCCACGGCGTGATCCTGATTGGCAAATAAACCGGCATGCTAGCAGATATCGCCCTCATCACCTGAATAAGCACCCTGACTAAACACCCTGAATGCAAACATCAGACGTAGTCCTCGAGCTCACGTCATGGGAGTGCGCGCCACCGCCCAGGCCTCGATACGCTGAGCCCCCGCCGCTCGGCAGGCCTTCGCCAACGCCTCGAAAGTGGCACCGGTCGTCATCACATCGTCGAGCAGCACCACATGCGCAGGCAACGGCCGCTCGATCGTGAAGGCATTGCGCAGGTTGGCACGGCGCGCCTTGCGCGACAGGCCGCGCTGGGTCGGCGTCATGCGTATCCGCTGCGCCGTCATGCAAGGCACCCCCAATCGCCGGGCGAGCCGCCGCCCCAGCCAGTCGGCCTGATCGAAACCACGCTCCCTTGCCCGCAGCGGATGCAGCGGCACCGGAATCACCGCGCCGGGCAGCGAGCCAACGGCCGGTGCCATCCCGCCCTGTGTCGTCGCGCTTGCCGAACTCTCGTCGTGCCTTGCTGCCAGGCCCGCCTCGATCAGCGCCAGCAAGAGCGTGCCTGCCCGCGGCGAAGCCGAAAACTTGAACGCCTGCACCAGGCGCATGACCTCTTGCTCATAGCGCAGCGGCACCCAAGCACTATCGAAGGCGGGAGGCCTGGTCAGGCAAGCACCGCAGCGAATATCGCCGTCGAGCCAACGCCTGCCCGACGCCAAGGTTTCGGCCATGGGCTCGGCGCAGCCAACGCAGGCGAGCGTATTCCATGGCAATGTCGCCGCACAGGCGGCACACCAGTGCGCACCGCCAGGTGGCTCACCAAGACAAAAAACACAATGACCTGGCAGGGCGAACCGCAGCCAGCGGTCAACCACCGAAAGCCACCCAGTTGACAGCAACGTTGCAGCCCCTATCATCACCGTTAACTCCAAGCGAAATAAAAGTTAACCAGACATCACGAGTGCCTCTGATATGACCTTAGCCAGCCCCGCCGCCATTCGCCATGACTGGCATCTCGACGAGATAGAGGCCCTGTTCGCCCTACCCTTCAATGATCTGCTCTTCCAGGCTCAGCAGGTACACCGCCAGCACTTCGATGCCAACGCCGTACAGGTATCGACCCTGCTATCGATCAAGACCGGCGCCTGCCCTGAAGACTGCAAGTACTGCCCGCAGTCGGGCCACTACAACACCGGCCTTGGCAAGGAAAAGCTGCTCGAAATCGAGAAAGTGGTCGCGCAGGCTCGTGACGCCAAGGCCGCCGGCGCCTCCCGCTTCTGCATGGGGGCCGCCTGGCGCAGCCCGCGTCAGAAGGATCTCGACGTGGTGCTAGAGATGGTCCGCCAGGTCAAATCTTTGGGGCTGGAAACATGCATGACGCTTGGCATGCTTGACGACGAACAGGCGCAGCAGCTTTCCACCGCCGGGCTGGATTATTACAACCACAACCTGGATACCTCACCGGAGTACTACGGCGAGATCATCACCACGCGCAGCTATGACGAGCGCCTCGAGACCCTGGCCAACGTGCGCGGGGCCGGCATGAAAATCTGCTCCGGCGGCATTCTCGGCATGGGCGAGGCGCCCCGCGACCGTGCCTCGATGCTCAAGCAACTGGCCAGCCTGTCTCCGCACCCGGAATCGGTGCCCATCAATATGCTGGTCAAGGTCAAAGGCACCCCGCTTGAGGATGTCGATGACCTGGACCCCATTGATTTCGTGCGCGCCATTGCCGTAGCGCGCATCATGATGCCCAAGAGTCACGTGCGCCTGTCCGCCGGACGCGAGTTGATGAGCGACTCAACTCAGGCCTTGGCCTTTATCGCCGGCGCCAATTCGATATTCTATGGTGACAAGCTACTGACCACCGAAAACCCAGACGTTCTGCGTGACCGGACTCTGTTCGACAAGCTTGGCTTACACCCCGAAGAAAACCGGATGTGCCAGGACGAGGCCGCGCAGGAAGAAGCCCTGGATGCCTCTCTGCGCCGCCAGGCCATCGAACGCAAGGTCCCCCAGGAGCTCTTCTATGATGCCACCGCCGAAACCGACGACATCGCCTGACGTGCTCCGGAGCCGTCTCGAAGCGCGACTGGCCCGCCAGCGCAAGCAGGACCTGTGGCGCGAGCGCCTGAGCATGTCCCCCAACCCGGGGGCCCCGCTGCGCGACTTCGCGAGCAACGACTATCTGGGCCTGGCGCGCGACCCTCGGGTCGCCGAAGCCCTGGCGGCCGGCGCCCGTCGCGATGGCGCCGGCGCCGGCGCTTCCCATCTGGTCAATGGCCACTTTGCTGTCCACCAGGCACTGGAGGAACGTCTCGCCGAGCTCACCGGACGCCCCAGGGCGCTGCTGTTCTCCACCGGCTACATGGCCAACCTTGGCGTCCTTCAGACCCTGTGCGATGGCGAGACACGGGTCTTTCAGGACCGGCTGAACCATGCCTCGCTGCTGGATGGCGCTCGCCTGGCCCAGTCACCTTCGCGGCGCTTTCATCACCGTGACCTTGACGATCTCGAGCGCCTCCTTAGCCGGGCGCCGCGAGAGTCTGCCAAACTGGTGGTCAGCGACGGCGTGTTCAGCATGGATGGCGACACGGCCGACGTGGAAGGTCTCGCCGCCACCTGCCAGCGCCAGGGGGCCTGGTTGATGATCGACGATGCCCATGGTATCGGCGTACTAGGCCAACAAGGAGAAGGCCTGGTTGGGCAGCGTTTTTCCAATCGGCAGGTGCCCGTGCTGGTCGGCACACTCGGCAAGGCATTTGGCAGCTGTGGCGCCTTTGTTGCAGGCGACGCGGTGCTGATCGACTCCCTAACACAATTCGCCAAGCCCTATATCTACACGACGGCTCAACCTCCAGGAATGGCCCATGCAACCCTGCGCGCGATGGATATCAGCGAGCAGGAACCCGAGCGCCGAGAAAGGCTGCATGCCCATATCCAGCATTTCCGCCAGGCAGCCGACTCCCTTGGGCTGCCTCTGATGGACTCTGAAACGCCCATTCAGCCCATCCTGCTGGGCGATAATAAGCGTGTCATGCGCTGGAGCATGGCCCTGCGCGAGGCCGGTTTCATGGTCGGTGCGATTCGCCACCCAACCGTGCCCCGCGGCACGGCACGTCTTAGAGTCGTACTCAACGCCCTGCATGAATCGCACGACATCCAGGCGTTGCTCGACGTGCTCGCCGAACTCAAGTTCCGAGAGGCCAAGGCATCGTGACACGAATCGTCCTGCTATCCGGCTGGGGCATAGACGCCCGTATTTGGGAGCCACTGATCGTCTCACTGCCCGCCGATATCGAGATAACCACGCCCGACTGGCCGGGCTATGGCAATCGCCAGGATGCCGACATGCCCAGGGATCTGGCGACATTGGCCAGGGCCATGGCCGATGACCTTCCCCAAGACGCCCTTTGGGTCGGCTGGTCGCTTGGCGGCCTGCTGGCAACGGCACTGCTGACGCATTTGCCGGTACCCAGAGCGCTGGTATTACTGGGCATGCGCGAGCGCTTCACGTCCCTTGACGAAGCGCGCGGCGGCGTCACGCCAGCCGCCCTCGACGCCTTTTACGATGCCTTCCAGCAGGACCCGCTAGCGACCTGGCGCCACTTCCTGCGCTGGCAGCTAAGCGGTGAGCCAAGCCCCCGCCATACTCATCGCCAACTGCAAGCACTGATTGGCAAGGAGCCCCCCGCCACGCATGCAAGCCTTGCCGCTGGCCTTAACTGGCTAAAAGGACTCGATAATACCGAGCTCTGCGCGTCCTCCCCCTGCCCGATACTCACCGTGATAGGCGAACGGGATCCACTGACGGCAGCCGCCCACCACGGCTCGACTCAAGCGCGACCCATCGAACAGGCCGGACACTGTCCGCAGCTCTCGCAGCCGCAGATTCTGGCCGGCCGGCTGGCCGAGCTGGCTCACGAGCATGCAGCAAGGACACATGCGGACACCGACCCACTGCCCCGCAGGGAGCCTGCGTGAATCTGGCAACGTCCCTCTCAAGCCCATTACCTGACGCGACGCCGGCTTCGCCCTACAGCGACTGGCACCGGCGCGTTGCCCATGCCTTCAGCCGTGCCGCCCCCCGCTATGGCGAACTGGCCCAGGCACAGCAGACCATGGGACAAGCCCTCTGGCAGCGGCTTCCCGACACCGCAACCCAGATTCTCGACCTGGGCTGCGGCCCCGGCCACTGGGCGGCCCGTCTGGCCCAGCGCTATTCAGCCCCTGGCCTATCGGCTCAGGTGTTCGGGCTCGACTTGGCTCCGGGCATGCTGGCAAGAGCCCAGGCCGAGCATGGCGACGGGATTGGCTGGCTATGCGGTGACGCCGCCAACCTTCCACTGGCCGACCAGAGTCTGGATCTGGTGTTCTCCAACCTAGCCATCCAGTGGTGTCCAGATCTGGACGCCGTGCTGGCAGAGCTCCAGCGGGTGCTGCGGCCTGGCGGACGAGCGCTGATCAACACCCTCGGCCCCGGCACTCTCGGAGAAGTCGGCTGGGCCTGGTCTCGCCCCAGCGCCCTGCTCAATTTCCTGCCTGCATCGGCACTGGAGCAGTCGGCTAACAGAGCCGGCTTCCATGACAGGGTTCTTGAACAGGTCGAGGAGCGCTTTCATTACCCGGATTTTTCAGCGGTGATGGCCTCGATCAAGGGTGTAGGGGCTCAGCTATCACGCTCTGCCAGCCCCCTGACGCGGCGTGACGTGGCACGGGCCAAGGAGCGCTTCGAGCAAATACGCAATAGCCAGGGCCTACCGGTTAGCTATCAACGCCTGACACTTGAGCTCGTCAAGACCTGACGCCCCCAAGCATTACGGACACCTACTGCATGGCAACCTATTTCATCACCGGAACAGACACCGATGCCGGCAAGACGCTGGTCACCGCAGGGCTGCTGGCCTTGGCGCGACGTCAAGGCCTGACGACCCTGGGCCTCAAACCCGTGGCCTCGGGATGTGACCTTCATGCCGAAGGGTTACGTAATGAAGATGCCCTGGCCCTGCAGGCCCGCAGCTATCCTGACGTCGACTACGCCACCATCAACCCCTTCGCTTACGCCCCCGCCATCGCGCCACACCTGGCGGCCCGCCAGGCCGGCGACAGGCTGCACCTGGCGACGCTGACCGATGCCATGGGGGGCGCCCTGGCCCTGAAGCGCGACCTGACGCTGATCGAAGGTGCAGGCGGTTGGCGGGTTCCGCTCAACGATAACGAGGACCTGAGCGATCTGGCCGGCGCCTTGCAGGTGCCGGTGATTCTCGTCGTCGGACTACGACTGGGGTGCATCAACCATGCACGCCTCACCGCCGAAGCGATTAGCGCTCAGGGCCTGCGGCTTGCGGGCTGGGTTGCCAATGGCATCACCACCGATTTCGACGAGGCCGATGATAACTTGGCGAGTCTCGCACACCATTTGCCGGCCCCCTGCCTGGGCCGCATCCCCTATCTCACCGGAGGCCCAAACGGCACATTGCCCGAACAGGCCGCTAGCCGCCTAAAACTTCCGAATTTACCTTGACTTAGCGACTGTCATCTCTACAATGTTGCTGCGTTGCGGATGTGGTGGAATTGGTAGACACGCTAGATTTAGGTTCTAGTGCCTTAGCGCGTGGGAGTTCGAGTCTCCCCATCCGCACCAAAATCTCTCCTAAGTTACTGATTTTATTGGTCCGAAAATTTTGATTTTCACCAATCTCAGTCCCCAGCTAGTCCCCACTATTATCCTAATATTCTCATGCAACGTGCGTGCGTATGCCCCTGTGCGCGGGTTCCTTCAGAATCTGTGGTGACTCTCAGAATCGGGCAAACAATCAGCAGCTTGCTCGTCAGCCGTCAAGTCCACACAGATCCGCATAACTCCTACCTGCCTCACCACCTGCCCACAGCCCAGCAATGGCGGGGACTGGCGCCCAAGCGCATGGGGGCATAAATACTGACACGCTTAGCCTACAGGCGAGGCGATGTGTCGAAGGCACGCGCGACTCAAGCGGCACTCTGATCAACTTAGCGATAATCAAATCGACGGCCCTTGGAATCCAGCCCCGGAGTTCTGCCCCCAAGCATCACCAAAGATCCATGAAGGATCGCTAATTATCGATATGATTTGGTAGGATTTGCTCTGACCTCTATGAAGTATGCCCATCAGACATTCATCCCTAAGGTCTAACAAGCAATAAAGGTGGCAAGAAGCTGCCCATCTAAACAGCAGGAAAAAATCCAGGGAACCCCCTAATGAAGCTTTTCAAAACAGCCGCGACCATCTCTGTTCTGGCCCTAATGACAGGCTGTGCATCAGTGAAGATGGCCCCAGAGTCACGAACCGCCGAGGCCAAGGCATTTGAAACCCCTGAAACAGGGGAAGCCGGGATCTATGTCTTCCGCTCGAACTCCATCCTTGGAGCTAGCTTGAAAAAGGACATATGGATCGACGGTGAGTGCATCGGCGAAAGTGCTCAAGGAGTGTTCTTCTACCACCCGGTAGAAGGAGACGAAGAACACGAGATCGCGACAGAATCCGAGTTCTCCCCCAACACGCTTGATCTATATACCGAATCAGGCAAGAACTATTTCGTAGAACAGTACCTGAAGCCTGGGGTCTTCGTGGGTGGAGCGAACCTCCGCCAGCTGGAGGAAAACCAAGGCATGAATGAAATCCAAGAGCTCGACATGGCAGAGAAAGGAACCTGCAGTTAGAGAGTATGCAGTGATTGAATCACTACGGCGCCACATCAGGTGGCGCTGTTCTTCAAGGAGCGAAGAATGAAACAGTTCAAGATCTATCAGCACCCGGACGGAACACGCCAAGCAGTCAAGCAAGGCTGGTCCTGGCCGGGTTTCTTCTTCGGCCCAATCTGGGCGCTAGTGAAGAAGCTTTGGGGTATCGGCAGCGGACTATTGGTTCTGGCGTTTGTGCTTTCCATCGTCCCTCCCGAAACCGATCTCGGTCTTATAGCCGCGATACTGATGTTGGTGATTTACATCGCCTGTGGGGTAAACGGCAACAACTGGCGCGAAAAGAATCTTGTTGCCCGCGGCTTTGATCATGTCAATAGCGTCTCGGCCGCCAATCCAGATGGTGCGATTGCACTGCATCTGAAAGGAGATAATAGCCCTGCATCGTCACAACAGTCAGTGTAGAGCGAGTGAGCCTAGGCGTTCTTCTGCGGTGAGTTCGGCTTGGGTATAGTCAAGGCCCATACTATCTCCCTTACTGTCAGTATCACCCAGCAGGCATCCCAAACCTCGAAGCAATGAACCCTAGCTTCAGAGGGGGGCAGCATCTGGAAGAGGCCGGTCACGAAAACGTGACCGGCCTCTTCTGTTAGTGATCATAAACACGGCAGTTTGAGACCAGTCTTGAACTGCCACTCATCCCGCTCTTCGTTGCTCTATAGCGAATCGGCATCGGCCTTGAAGATATCCGTTTCAGCGCTAGTGTACATTGGAGCAAATATATGTCACTGACGCCCCCAAGAAACACGAACTCACACCTCGCTCCTACACCAAACCAGCGCGAAAAAACCAGTCATGGCACAAAACCATTCATCAAGCAGGCCCTGAGTGCTTGCGGCACCCCGCACAGAGCCGCTTGATCATGGCGTCATCGCTGATCCTCAGAAGTTGACGCCCATGCCGAGGGTATAGGCCCAGGCGCCATCGTCGTAGTTTTGTTCGGCGCTGTCGCCGCTATCGAACAAGAACTGGTACTCGGCTCTGCCCTGGATGAAGGTGGTAGACAGCAGGTAGTACTTCAGGCCAGTTTCCAGACCGGCGATGCCGGTGTCCTTCACGCCGTCGCCATAAATAGCGCCGAGAGAGGCACCCACGAAAGGACGGGCCGCCCCCCGGCCGAAGTGGTAATCGGCAAAGCCACGAGTGCTACCATTCCAGAAGTCGTCAGAAACCCCCTCACCTTCGATATCGGCAAAATTGACGCTCTGACGAATACCCGCCAGCGTGTTGCCGGTCAGATACCAGCCGTAATCGCCGGAAATACCGAAACTGCTATTGTCGAAGTCCTTATTGCTGCTACCGGTACCGGAGAGAGAGAACTCACGGTCGCCCACACTGGGGCCTACCCCTTGAGCCATGGCCGAGGAGGCCAGGAGAAAAGAAGCACACACCAGTACGGGCAGAGAAGACTTTATTAGCATATCCATGATAATGCCTCTTGTTAATATTAGCATTCAATTAAGTCTTTCGTACTCTGGCGGGCCCGAGCATCCAAGCTTCTCTTCATCCGCACTATCTTGCAGACAATGCCCACTGCTGTTGCCGCCGATTCTTGTTTGCCAACGTCTGCCAGAGAGCCTAACGGCTACTACCCAGTGTAGAAGGCGCCACTCTTTTGCGGAGAATGATTTTACCGGTCAAGGCAGTCTCAATAGCCAAGCGCAACATCAGCCCCATCAGACGTGAGCACATTACACGCCCTGATTCCGCAAGTGATCGCCCGCCCCACGGGCGGCTTCAACCGGGTGGAGGGTACCGGTCTGACGGGCTTGGGCCACTTCATCCTGGTGCGGATCACACATATTAGTGTTTGCCTAAACCGGCTTTTATGCCGAATACTGTATAAATGAGGCTCTTCACTTCTTCTGGTGGGTAACTCTTTATTTACTTGCCAATTTTGGTCACTGTTATCCCATCCGATTAATCCGATGGATGGTGACCAACGTTGGATCAATGCACTCTCTACGAACAGATCCTGGGACTCCCCTCTCCCTGGTTTGTCTCAGGGGTCGAACTGGATAAGGATCAGGGAGAAGTTGTCGTTCAGGTCTGTCTGGATCGCAGCGCCAAGCTTGACTGCCCCCGCTGTGGTCATGCCTGCCCGGGCTACGACTCCCGGGAACGTCGTTGGCGACACCTCGATACCTGTCAGTTTCGAACGCAAGTCGTTGCTCAAGTCCCTCGTGTGCAGTGTCCC
>NZ_FNCI01000011.1 GCF_900100755.1 Onishia taeanensis | reverse complement strand
CGTTGAGCTAACGTGTACTAATGGCCCGTGAGGCTTGACCATATAACCCCAAGGGGTCTGCGCATGACGCGCACAATTGACGGATACGCGAGACGCATCACGTCAGCATGATTCTTATTGCGATGGGCCGCCACGGCGACTCATCACCCGTTTCGCCTGACGACCATAGCGAGCGTGAACCACCCGATCCCATGCCGAACTCGGAAGTGAAACCGCTTAGCGCCGATGGTAGTGTGGAGCTTCTCCATGCGAGAGTAGGTCATCGTCAGGCACTTATTCAGAGAAAACCCCGGTCCTTTACAGGTCGGGGTTTTTTCGTGTCTGGGCGCTTGAAAGGCGCGCCCGATACGGGCGCCTCTATCCTCTTCTTCTTACCCCAGACGCATCCGCGCCCGGGGTTTTTTGTGTCAGCCACCTGGCATTAGGGCGTGCAGCTTTCATGGGGTCTTGCCATCGATACCCCTGTCAGTGGTCCTAAAAATGGCTGGAACGATCGCTGGAGGTGTTTAGGCGCGGATTAGGCCCTGGGCCAGGCCTTGGGCGCGAAACTGATGTCTCAATCTTGCCTTGGGTAGGGCGGTGTCGGCGCTGGGTATTTACCTGTGGCGTCGTGTACCAATATCAGGCAGGGCGCAACTTTGGTCGCGATGATTTCCGGGGGCTGCCGGCATCCGCTAGAATGGCGGTTTTTGCGGCGGGAAGGTGCGCATGACCATCGGTGAACTGATTCGCTTGTTGAGTGACGGTGACTTTCACTCGGGCGAGCAGTTGGGTGAGCGTCTGGGCGTATCCCGTACTGCGGTGTGGAAGCAGCTCAAGAAGCTCGAGGCTATGGATATCCCTCTGGAGGCGGTCAAGGGGCTGGGTTACCGCTTGGCGAACCCGGTAGAGCTGCTGGATGGGCCGGCGATCATCGCCGAGCTATCCCGTGACAGTCGCCAGGAGATGGCGCGGCTGTTCATAGAGGAGAGTCTCCCCTCGACCAACCGCTATCTGCGCGAGCGCTTCGAGCAGGGGGCGGGGCACGGCGAGGTGTGCCTGAGTGAGTCACAAAGCGAGGGGCGTGGTCGCCGTGGTCGTGGCTGGTCCAGTCCCTGGGGGCGTGGGCTGCTGCTATCGCTGGGCTGGCGATTCGAGTCCGGCGCCGCATCGCTGGAGGGGCTGAGCCTGGCGGTTGGCGTGGCGCTGGCCGATGTACTCGAGCGCCATGGCGTCGAGGTGGCGCTCAAGTGGCCCAATGACGTTCTGGTGCTCGGCAAAGGGCCTTCCCGCAAGCTCGCCGGCATCCTGCTCGAGGTCAGCGGTGACCTATCGGGGCCCTGCGAGGTGGTAATCGGGCTGGGCCTCAATGTCAGCCTTCCTGAGGCCGTTCGAGAGGCCATCGATCAGCCCGTGGCGTCGGTCCATGATCAAGCGCCCGGCGTCACGCGTAACCGGCTGGCCGCCGATATCATCGATGCCCTGTTGAAGCTGTTGCCGCGTTTCGAGCGCGAAGGTTTCGCTGGCTGGCGTGACGGCTGGAACCGACGTCACGCCCACGCAGGCCAGGCCATCGATATCATCCAGGGGCCGCGACGTCAGGAAGCGATAGCCGAGGGGGTCGATGCCGCCGGTAACCTGGTGGTATGGCTGGATGGAGAGCGTCAGTCACTGGCGAGTGGCGAAATCAGCGTGCGTGGTCATTCATGATTCTGGACCTGGATATCGGCAACACTCTGTCGAAGTGGCGCCTCAAGGACGTCGCGAGCAGCGAGATCCGTTCGCGTGGTGCGGTGTGGACGCGTGAGGAATGGCGGCCAGGCTCGGATATTCCTGACCTCGATGTGGTGAGCGCGGTGCGCATCTCAAGCGTCGCTCGCCAGAAGGTGCTGCAGGAGACCGTCGAGCTGCTGCGCCATGAGGTCGGCTTGGTGCACGTGGCGCGACCGGTGCGAGAGTCGCTTGGCGTTGTCAATGGCTACGACGAGCCCGGCCGGCTCGGCGTGGACCGGTGGCTGGGCGCGCTGGCGAGCTACCAGCTGGCGGGAGCCTGTTGCACGGTCGACTGCGGGAGTGCGATCACCATCGATTTCGTGCTTCCCGGAGGGCGCCACCTGGGCGGCTATATCTTGCCGGGTCTGCGCCTGATGAAGGAGAGCTTGAAGCTTGGCACGCGGAACGTGGCGATTGACCCCGATAGCGAAGCCGATGAGCTGCTGGCACCCGGGCGCAATACGGTGGAAGCGGTCAATCATGGCATCTATATGGCGGCGGTCAGTGCCGTGAACCGTATCTATGGCGAAGTCTGTGACCGCGAGGGCGTGGCGCTCCCCCTGCTACTGACCGGTGGCGATGCGCGGGTGGTGTCGCGCGGCATCCGGGTGCCACATGCCCTGTGGCCCGATATGGTCTATGGCGGGCTGGAGGCGTGCTTCCCGCAGACGGCCGCCGAGCGAGCAGGGCGGCTGTCGGGTGCACCGCAGATCCCTGCCCCCGTGTCGCTGGAAAAAATACGTGCAAGCCTTGCATTCTCCATGCTGCTTTGACAGAATGCAGCGCGTTCGCAGGGCAAGCGTGTTCGAGCCGCGGTTCGGATAAAGTAAGATAAGCGCTTGACATTGTTGCGAAAAGCGGTAGAATTTACCGCGTGATTCGGAGGGGTTCCCGAGTGGCCAAAGGGAGCAGACTGTAAATCTGCCGCGAAAGCTTCGAAGGTTCGAATCCTTCCCCCTCCACCAGATTTTGCCGAACCGCCTTCAGTCGATTCGGTAGTAAGAGCCGGGCAGGCGGGCATAGTTCAATGGTAGAACCTCAGCCTTCCAAGCTGATGATGCGGGTTCGATCCCCGCTGCCCGCTCCAGTTTTTGCTGTAAGTGTTTCGCTCGTGTAGCTCAGGGGTAGAGCACACCCTTGGTAAGGGTGAGGTCGGCGGTTCAAATCCGCCCACGAGCTCCATATTAGAAAAGGCGAGCCGCAAGCTCGCCTTTTCTTTTTGCTCCCGGTGGTTTTCGGGGGTTGTCAGGCAGAGGGGCTTTCGCTATGATAGCGCCCGCTGTTACGGGATGCCTGCAAAGGGTTTCCAGTGGAAGCACAGATACAGGCCAGTAGCTCAATTGGCAGAGCAGCGGTCTCCAAAACCGCAGGTTGGGGGTTCGATTCCCTCCTGGCCTGCCAGTCTTCCCCAGACTGGTAATATCCCTTATACTTTCATGTTTCGATTGCTGCACCCTGAGGAGTCTCGTTCGCATGAAACAAAACGCCGAGGTGCAGGAGTCGCGCCACGACGGGCTCAGGTGGGCGGTTGTCGTCTCTCTGGTAGTCGTTGCCGTTGTCGGTAACTCCTATTTCGCCGATCAAGCGCTGCTCTACCGTGTATTGGGCGTCGTGGTGCTGTGTGCGCTTGCCGCCGGTGTGGCTATCACCACCACCAAGGGGCGCAATCTCCTGGAGCTGGCCCGCAGTGCGCGCAAGGAAATTCAGCGCGTCGTCTGGCCGACCCGCCAAGAAACCATTCAGACCACTGCGATCGTGATGGTGGCTGTGCTGGTGGTAGGTCTGATGCTGTGGCTGATTGATACCCTTCTTGGCTGGGCGATGTCCGGCGTCATTGGTTAGGAGATTCCATGTCCAAGCGTTGGTATGTCGTGCATGCCTACTCCAGCTTCGAAAAGCATGTCATGCGCTCGCTCATCGAGCGCGTGAAGATGTATGGCATGGAAGATCGCTTCGGCGAGATTCTGGTGCCGACCGAAGAAGTGGTCGAGATGCGCGACGGCAAGCGCCGCAAGAGTGAGCGCAAGTTCTATCCCGGCTATGTGTTGGTCGAGATGGAGATGGACGACGCAACTTGGCATCTGGTCAACGAGACGCCCCGCGTTCTCGGTTTTATCGGTGGTACGAAAGAAAAGCCTGCCCCGATCAGTCAGAAAGAAGCCGATGCCATTCTGCGTCGCGTCCAGGACGGCACCGACAAGCCGCGGCCGAAGACCGTCTTCGAGCCGGGTCAATCTGTGCGTGTCATCGATGGCCCCTTCGCCGACTTCAATGGTGTGGTGGAAGAGGTCAACTACGACAAGAGTCGCGTCCAGGTCAGCGTGCTGATCTTTGGTCGTGCGACTCCTGTCGAGCTTGAGTTTTCCCAGGTCGAGAAGGACTGAATCTCGATTTGGAGGCGTGATCAGCTGAGTATGATCAAACGCCAGTCAGAAGTAGTCAGGCCGCCAAGGCGGTCATTCAACCGGGGAGCCGAAAGGCGCTAGCACCCAATTGGAGTCTTATCATGGCCAAGAAAGTACAGGCTTACATCAAGCTGCAGGTTGCAGCTGGTAAAGCTAACCCGAGTCCTCCCGTGGGCCCCGCGCTGGGTCAGCACGGCGTCAATATCATGGAGTTCTGCAAGGCGTTCAACGCTGAGACCCAGGATATCGAGCCGGGCCTACCGACGCCGGTCGTCATCACCGTCTATTCCGACCGCAGCTTCACCTTCATCACCAAGACGCCGCCCGCGGCCGTCCTGCTGAAGAAGGCTGCTGGCATCAAGTCCGGCTCTGGTGAGCCGAACAAGAAGAAGGTCGGCACCGTGACTCGCGACCAGCTCGAAGAGATCGCCAAGACCAAGGAGCCGGATCTGACGGCTGCTGATCTTGACGCCGCGGTGCGTACCATTGCCGGTAGCGCCCGTAGCATGGGCCTCAACGTGGAGGGTCTCTGATCATGGCTAAACTGTCCAAGCGCGCTCTGAAGATCAAAGAGCAGGTTGACGCGTCCAAGGTCTACACCCTGGATGAAGCCGTGGCTCTGCTCAGCGAGCTGTCCACCGTCAAGTTCAAAGAATCTCTCGACGTCGCCATCAATCTGGGCGTTGACCCGCGTAAATCCGACCAGGTTGTGCGCGGTGCTACCGTCATGCCCAACGGCACTGGCAAAGACGTGCGCGTAGCCGTCTTTACCCAGGGCGCCAACGTTGATGCTGCCAAGGAAGCCGGTGCCGACATCGTTGGCATGGACGACCTGGCCGAGCAGGTCAAGAAAGGCCAGCTCGACTTTGACGTGGTCATCGCCTCGCCGGACGCCATGCGCGTCGTCGGTCAGCTGGGTCAGATTCTCGGCCCGCGTGGCCTGATGCCGAACCCGAAGGTCGGCACCGTGACGCCGGACGTCGCCACCGCGGTCAAGAACGCCAAAGCTGGTCAGGTGCGTTTCCGTACCGACAAGAACGGCATCATTCATACCACCCTGGGTAAAGTGGATTTCGCTGCTGACGATATCCGCGGCAACCTTGAAGCGCTGGTCGCAGACCTCAAGCGCCTCAAGCCCAGCACCTCCAAGGGTGTGTATTTCAAGAAACTGACCCTGTCCACCACCATGGGCCCGGGTCTGACCGTCGATCATTCCGCTTACGCGTGATCGATGTAGCCAAAGATACTTTGCGGTCCTCGGCCTTCCTCATGGAGTCCGGGGCGCCGTCAAAGACCGCAGGTGCCGTGTCTTGCATGCGAGACACGGCTTAATCTCCCTCAGGGGAAGCCTGCGCAGATGGTGTGGCCGCCAGTCACTGGTGTGCACCATCACCCAAGCCTTCTCACCATTAGGTGAGAAGAGATGGTAACCCCCGGAACTGTGAGGCGTGAGTCTCTCGGTTCCGGCACGAAGGAGTGATCACTGTGCCACTAGCTCTCGAAGGCAAGAAGGCAATTGTTGCCGAGGTCAGTGAGGCCGCTAAGGACGCTCTCTCCGTCGTAGTTGCTGATTCTCGTGGCGTGGACGTTAGTGCCATGACCAGCCTGCGCAAGCAGGCACGCGAGAATGGCGTGCAGATCCGTGTTGTTCGCAACACTCTGGCGCGCCGCGCTCTGTCCGGAACTCCCTGGGAGATTCTGGATGAGACTTTCTCAGGTCCGACGCTGTTGGCCTTCTCCTACGAGCACCCGGGCGCTGCTGCCCGTCTGTTCAAGGAGTTCGCCAAGAGTGAGAAGGACTTCGAAGTCAAGGCGCTGGCATACGAAGGCGAGTTCATCCCGGCTTCCGATCTTGACCGTCTGGCCACGCTGCCGACACGCGAAGAAGCGCTCGCCAAGCTGATGTCCGTCATGAAGGAAGCTTCTGCCGGCAAGCTGGTTCGTACTCTCGCGGCACTGCGCGACCAGAAGGAAGAAGCGGCCGCTGCCTGATTGGCGCGCTTCTCCGAGTAGCCTGAACCGACCATTGAATCATGAGCACTTGGTCTCCTGGCCGAGGCTCCGCAAAGTCTAGGAAATTGAACATGGCACTTACCCAAGAAGACATCATCAACGCCGTCGCCGACATGTCCGTCATGGAAGTGGCTGAGCTGATCTCTGCAATGGAAGAGAAGTTCGGCGTGAGCGCGGCTGCAGCCGTCGTCGCCGGCCCGGGTGGCGGTGAAGCCGCTGCTGAAGAAGAGCAGACTGAATTTGACCTGGTGCTGACCGGCGCTGGCGACAAGAAAGTCAACGTCATCAAGGCCGTCCGCGAGATCACTGGTCTCGGCCTGAAGGAAGCCAAAGGTGCCGTCGACGGCGCTCCGGCGACCATCAAGGAAGCGATGTCCAAGGACGACGCTGAAGAAGCGAAGAAGAAGCTGGAAGAAGCCGGCGCGAGCGTGGAGCTCAAGTAATCCTTGTGCCCATGGCTTCACGCGCTGCGTAAGCTTCCACGGCTGGTGGCGGGCTTCCCGCTACCGGCCTTTTTCTGTTGTTACTAGCTGCCCGCTTTCATGCGACGCCGCTAGCCGAATTCCGACGGCGAGCTTCCAAGAGGGGGCTTGCCGTCAGCGCCTGACGGGACCCATCCCGTCAGGTGGCGCCGACACGCATCGGTCACCCATGGTGAACAAGCTGGGGAATACAGATGGCTTACTCATACACTGAGAAAAAACGCATCCGCAAGGATTTCGGCAAACTGCCCCAAGTGATGGATGTGCCTTACCTGCTGGCCATCCAGCTTGATTCCTACTACGACTTCCTCCAGCAGGATCGCTCGCCGGAAGAGCGGCTCGAGCTCGGCCTGCACGCCGCCTTCAAGTCCGTATTCCCGATCGAGAGCTTCTCGGGCAACGCTGCTCTCGAGTATGTCAGCTATCGTTTCGGCACGCCGGCCTTCGACGTCAAGGAATGTCAGCTGCGCGGGGTCACCTATTCGGCACCGCTGCGCGTCAAGGTACGTCTGATCATCTACGATCGCGAGTCGTCCAACAAAGCGATCAAGGATATCAAGGAGCAGGAAGTCTACATGGGGGAAATCCCCCTGATGACCGAGAACGGTACCTTCGTGGTCAACGGTACCGAGCGTGTCATCGTCTCCCAGCTGCATCGCTCGCCGGGTGTGTTCTTCGACCATGACAAGGGCAAGAGCCACTCCTCAGGCAAGCTGCTGTACTCTGCGCGGGTTATCCCCTACCGCGGGTCCTGGCTCGACTTCGAGTTCGACCCCAAGGACAACGTCTTCGTGCGTATCGACCGTCGCCGCAAACTGCCGGCGTCCGTGTTGCTGCGCGCGCTGGGCATGAGCGCCGAGGAGATCCTCGATAACTTCTTCGAGACCAGCACCTTCCACATCGAGAAGAGCGGTTTCTCGGTGGATCTGGTGCCGTCGCGCCTGCGCGGCGAAACCGCGACCTTCGACATCAAGGATGCCGATGGCAGTGTGATCGTCGAAGAAGGTCGTCGTATCACCCAGAAGCACATCCGTCAGATGGAAAAGTCGGGCCTCGAGCGTCTCGAAGTGCCGATGGAGTACCTGTACGGCAAGACGCTGGCCAAGGATCAAGTCGATCCAAAGACCGGCGAGCTGATCTGCGAGTGCAACTCCGAGATCACGCCGGAGCTGCTCGAGAAGCTGGCCACCGCCGGCATCACTACCCTCGAAACGCTCTATACCAACGACCTCGACTGCGGTCCGTTCATCTCCGACACCCTGAAGCTGGATAGCACTCGCAGCCAGCTCGAGGCATTGGTCGAGATCTACCGCATGATGCGCCCCGGCGAGCCGCCCACCAAGGAAGCCGCCGAGACGCTGTTCCACAACCTGTTCTTCACCGAAGACCGCTACGACCTGTCGGGCGTGGGTCGGATGAAGTTCAACCGTCGTCTGCGTCGTGACGGTGATACCGGTTCCGGCGTCCTCGACAATGGCGACATCCTCGATGTGCTCAAGGAGCTGATTGCGATCCGCAACGGCTTCGGCGACGTCGATGATATCGACCACCTGGGTAACCGCCGTATCCGCTGTGTCGGCGAGATGGCAGAGAACCAGTTCCGCGTTGGCCTGGTGCGCGTCGAGCGTGCGGTCAAGGAACGTCTGTCCATGGCCGAGAGCGAAGGCCTGATGCCGCAGGACCTGATCAACGCCAAGCCGGTCGCGGCGGCGGTGAAGGAGTTCTTCGGTTCGAGCCAGCTGTCCCAGTTCATGGACCAGAACAACCCGCTGTCCGAGGTCACCCACAAGCGTCGTGTCTCGGCGCTCGGTCCGGGCGGTCTGACCCGTGAGCGCGCCGGCTTCGAGGTGCGTGACGTACACGCGACTCACTATGGTCGCCTGTGCCCGATCGAAACGCCGGAAGGCCCGAACATCGGTCTGATCAACTCGCTGGCGACCTACAGCCACACCAACAGCTACGGTTTCCTCGAGACGCCGTACCGCAAGGTCGTGGACGGTCAGATCACCGATGAAGTGGTGCAGCTGTCGGCCATCGAAGAAGGCAACTTCGTTATCGCCCAGGCCTCGGCCACGGTTGACGAGAACGGCCATCTGGTCGATGACCTGGTTCAGGTGCGTCACCGCGGCGAGACCACCTTCATGGCGCCGGACAAGGTCACCATGATGGACGTGTCTCCGCGCCAGGTGGTGTCCGTGGCAGCGGCCCTGATTCCGTTCCTCGAGCACGATGACGCCAACCGCGCCCTGATGGGTGCGAACATGCAGCGTCAGGCGGTGCCGACCCTGCGCGCCGACAAGCCGCTGGTAGGTACGGGCATGGAGCGATTCGTCGCCCGTGACTCCGGTGTCTGCGCGGTGGCCCGTCGTGGTGGCGTGATCGACTCGGTCGATGCCCGTCGCGTCGTGGTGCGGGTCAATGAGGACGAGATCATCGGCGGTGAAGCCGGTGTGGATATCTACAACCTCACCAAGTACACCCGCTCGAACCAGAACACCTGCATGAACCAGCGTCCGATCGTGCGCCCGGGTGACCGGGTATCGAAGGACGATATACTCGCCGACGGCCCGTCCGTCGACATGGGCGACCTGGCGCTGGGCCAGAACATGCGCATCGCCTTCATGCCCTGGAACGGCTACAACTTCGAGGACTCCATCCTGTTCTCGGAGCGCGTGGTGCAGGAAGACCGCTTCACCACCATCCACATCCAGGAACTGACCTGTGTGTCTCGCGACACCAAGCTGGGCGCCGAGGAAATCACCTCGGATATCCCCAACGTGGGTGAGTCGGCGCTGTCCAAGCTCGACGAAGCCGGCGTGGTGTATATCGGTGCCGAGGTCGGCCCGGGCGACATTCTGGTCGGTAAGGTCACGCCGAAGGGCGAGACCCAGCTGACGCCGGAAGAGAAGCTGCTACGTGCCATCTTCGGTGAGAAGGCCTCCGACGTTAAGGATACCTCCCTGCGTGCCCCGACCGGCATGAAGGGCACGGTCATCGACGTTCAGGTCTTCACCCGCGACGGCGTCGAGAAGGACTCCCGCGCGCTGTCCATCGAGCAGATGCAGCTCGATGAGGTGCGCAAGGATCTCCAAGAGACCTACCGCATCGCCGAAGACGCGACCTTCGAACGCCTGAAGCGCACCCTGTCCGGTCAGCCGGTCAACGGTGGTCCCAAGCTCAAGAAGGACGATGTCCTCTCCGAGGAGTACCTCGAAGAGCTGCCGCGTCAGCAGTGGTTCAAGCTGCGCATGCAGGACGAGTCGCTCAACGAACTGCTGGCTCAGGCCGATGAGCAGCTCGAAAACCGTCGCAAGGAGATGGACGAGCGCTTCGAAGACAAGAAACGCAAGCTGACCCAGGGCGACGATCTGGCGCCTGGCGTGCTGAAGATCGTCAAGGTCTACATGGCGGTCAAGCGTCGCATTCAGCCGGGCGACAAGATGGCCGGTCGTCACGGTAACAAGGGTGTTATCTCCGCGATCATGCCGATCGAGGACATGCCCTTCGACGGCGGCGGTGAGCCGGTCGACGTGGTTCTGAACCCGCTGGGCGTACCGTCGCGTATGAACGTCGGTCAGATCCTCGAGACCCACCTGGGCATGGCCGCGCGTGGTCTTGGCGTCAAGATCGAGCACATGCTGCGCGAGGCCCGCGAACAGCAGGTCGTCCAGCTGCGTGACTTCCTCGGCAAGGTCTACAACACCGAGGGCTCGCGCCTCGAGGACATCAGCTCCCTGTCCGACGACGAGGTGATCGCGCTGGCGAAGAACCTCCAGGGCGGTGTGCCGATGGCCACGCCGGTCTTCGACGGCGCCAAGGAGCATGAGATCAAGCATCTGCTGAGCCTTGCCGACCTGCCGGATTCCGGTCAGATGACGCTCTACGATGGGCGTACCGGCGAGTCCTTCGACCGCCCGGTCACGGTGGGCTACATGTACATGCTCAAGCTCAACCACCTGGTCGACGACAAGATGCACGCGCGCTCCACGGGCTCGTACTCGTTGGTCACCCAGCAACCGCTGGGCGGCAAGGCGCAGTTCGGTGGTCAGCGCTTCGGTGAGATGGAGGTCTGGGCCCTGGAAGCCTACGGTGCAGCCTATACCCTCCAGGAGATGCTCACGGTCAAGTCCGATGACGTGGAAGGTCGTACCAAGATGTACAAGAGCATCGTGGATGGCGACCACACCATGCAGGCGGGCATGCCGGAATCCTTCAACGTACTGGTGAAGGAAATCCGCTCGCTGGGCATCGACATCGAGCTGGAAGGCTAAGCACCCGGGACTTGAGTCAGTACTGGCGACAGTACTCACGACAGTGCTCGAGAAAGATGGTCCG
This sequence comes from Onishia taeanensis, assembly GCF_900100755.1. Classification (GTDB taxonomy): domain Bacteria; phylum Pseudomonadota; class Gammaproteobacteria; order Pseudomonadales; family Halomonadaceae; genus Onishia; species Onishia taeanensis. The sequence goes on along the minus strand of NZ_FNCI01000011.1, from coordinate 102,468 downwards.
CGGGGGCGGGCAGCACGCCGCCCCCGCCTATGACAACTCCGCAACGGAGCCGACCTATGAAAGATTTGGTTAAAGTTCTCAAGTCGCAGGCACAGTCCGAAGAGTTCGACGCGATCAGAATCACGCTCGCGTCACCGGACCTGATCCGCTCCTGGTCTTACGGCGAGGTAAAGAAGCCCGAGACCATCAACTACCGTACCTTCAAGCCGGAGCGTGACGGCCTGTTCTGCGCCAAGATCTTTGGCCCGGTGAAGGATTACGAGTGCCTGTGCGGCAAGTACAAGCGCATGAAGCACCGCGGCATCATCTGCGAGAAGTGCGGCGTCGAGGTCACCAAGGCCGCGGTTCGTCGCGAGCGCATGGGCCATATCGAACTGGCCAGCCCGGTTGCGCACATCTGGTTCCTGAAATCGCTGCCGTCCCGCATCGGCATGTTCCTGGACATGACCCTGCGTGACATCGAGCGCGTGCTCTATTTCGAGAGCTTCGTGGTCGTCGACCCGGGCATGACCACCCTCGAGCGTGGCCAGCTGCTCAACGACGAGCAGTACTTCGAGGCCCTCGAGGAGTTCGGCGACGACTTCGATGCCCGCATGGGTGCCGAAGCCGTGCAGGCGCTGCTCAAGGACATCGACCTGGACGAGGAGATCAATCATCTGCGCGAAGAGATTCCGCAGACCAACTCCGAGACCAAGATCAAGAAGCTATCCAAGCGCCTCAAGCTGCTCGAGGCCTTCTCCAAGTCGGGCAATGCGCCGGCCTGGATGGTCATGGAAGTGCTGCCGGTGCTGCCGCCGGACCTGCGTCCGCTGGTGCCGCTGGACGGCGGTCGCTTCGCGACCTCGGATCTCAACGATCTGTACCGTCGCGTGATCAACCGCAACAACCGCCTCAAGCGTCTGCTCGACCTCAATGCGCCGGACATCATCGTGCGCAACGAGAAGCGCATGCTGCAGGAGTCCGTGGACGCACTGCTCGACAACGGTCGTCGCGGTCGCGCCATCACCGGTTCCAACAAGCGTCCGCTGAAGTCGCTGGCCGACATGATCAAGGGCAAGCAGGGGCGTTTCCGTCAGAACCTGCTGGGTAAGCGCGTCGACTACTCCGGTCGTTCCGTGATCACCGTGGGTCCGACCCTGCGTCTGCACCAGTGCGGCCTGCCGAAGAAGATGGCGCTCGAACTGTTCAAGCCGTTCATCTACTCCAAGCTGCAGTCCAGCGGCCAGGCGTCCACCATCAAGGCCGCCAAGAAGATGGTCGAGCGCGAGCTGCCGGAGGTGTGGGATATCCTCGCCGACGTCATCCGCGAGCACCCGGTACTGCTCAACCGTGCACCGACCCTGCACCGTCTGGGCATCCAGGCCTTCGAGCCGCTGCTGATCGAAGGCAAGGCGATTCAGCTGCACCCGCTGGTCTGTGCCGCCTACAACGCCGACTTCGACGGTGACCAGATGGCGGTCCACGTACCGCTGACCCTGGAAGCCCAGCTCGAAGCCCGTGCGCTGATGATGGCCACCAACAACGTGCTGTCGCCGGCCAACGGTGATCCGATCATCGTGCCGTCACAGGACGTGGTGCTGGGTCTGTATTACATGACCCGCGAGAAGATCAACGCCAAGGGCGAAGGCATGATCTTCTCTGATCTCAAGGAAGTCGAGCGCGCCTTCGGCACCCAGAGCGTGTCCATGCATGCTCGGGTCAAGGTTCGTCTGACTGAATTCCTGCCGGAGGAAGAGGGCGGTGAGCTCGTCGAGCGCACTTCGCTCTACGACACCACCGTGGGTCGTGCGATGCTGTTCCGCATCCTGCCCAAGGGCGCGCCCTTCGAGCTGGTCGACCAGCCGATGAAGAAGAAGGCGATCTCCGGGCTGATCAACGAGGTCTACCGCCGCACCGGCCTCAAGGACGCCGTGGTCTTCGCCGACCAGCTGATGTACACCGGCTTCCGTCTGGCCACTTGGTCCGGCGCCTCGATCGGCGTCAACGACTTTGTCATCCCCGATGCCAAGAAGGGCATCGTCGATGCTGCCGAGGACGAAGTGAAGGAAATCGAGGACCAGTTCTCCTCCGGTCTCGTGACCGCGGGCGAGAAGTACAACAAGGTCATCGATATCTGGTCCAAGGCCAACGACAAGGTCGCCAAGGCGATGATGACCGGCATCTCCAAGGAGAGCGTGGTCAACCGCGACGGTGAAGAAGTCGAACAGGACTCCTTCAACAGCGTCTTCATCATGGCCGACTCCGGTGCCCGTGGTAGTGCCGCCCAGATCCGTCAGCTGGCGGGTATGCGTGGCCTGATGGCCAAGCCGGATGGCTCGATCATCGAGACGCCGATCACCGCCAACTTCCGTGAAGGTCTGAACGTACTCCAGTACTTCATCTCCACTCACGGTGCCCGTAAGGGTCTGGCGGATACGGCCCTCAAGACGGCCAACTCCGGTTACCTGACCCGTCGCCTGGTCGACGTGGCACAGGATCTGGTGATCACCGAACCTGATTGCGGCACCGAGAACGGTCTGACGCTGCACCCGGTCATCGAAGGTGGCGACATCATCGTCTCCCTGGCACAGCGTGTGCTGGGCCGTGTGGTCGCTCAGGACGTGGTCGACCCGGCCACCGACGAAGTGCTGATTCCGCGTGACACCCTGCTCGACGAAGCCTGGTGTGCCGAGCTCGACACCATGGGCGTCGACGAGATCGTGGTGCGCTCGACCATCACCTGCGACACGCCGCATGGCGTCTGCTCGGCCTGCTATGGCCGTGACCTGGCGCGTGGCCATCAGGTCAACACCGGTGAAGCGGTCGGCGTCATCGCCGCACAGTCGATCGGTGAGCCGGGTACCCAGCTGACCATGCGTACCTTCCACATCGGCGGTGCGGCCTCTCGTGCCTCGGCCGTCGACAGTGTTCAGGTCAAGCATGGCGGCAAGGTGCGCCTGCACAACATCAAGTCCGTGGAACGTGCCGACGGCAAGCTGGTGGTGGTCTCTCGCTCCAGTGCCCTGGCCGTCGCCGACGACCACGGCCGTGAGCGCGAGTACTACAAGCTGCCCTACGGCGCCGAGCTGTCGGTCAAGGACGGCGAACTGGTCGACGGTGGTCAGACCGTCGCCAAGTGGGACCCGCACACCCATCCGATCGTGGCTGAGGTCGAAGGTAAGGCCCAGTACATCGACATGGATGAGGGGGTCTCCATCCACCGCAGCGTGGATGAGATGACCGGCCTGTCCTCCATCGAGGTGATCGAGTCCGCAGCACGTCCGGCCTCCGGTCGTGACAAGCGCCCGATGATCATGCTCGCCGACGCCGCCGGCCAGCACATTTCGCTGCCGGGCTCCAACACGCCGGTGCAGTATCTGTTGCCCGGCAAGGCCATCGTCTCGATCGAGAACGGTGCCGAAGTGGGGGTTGGTGAAGTCGTCGCCCGTATTCCGGTCGAAGCGACCGGTAACAAGGACATCACCGGTGGTCTGCCCCGCGTGGCCGACCTGTTCGAGGCGCGTAAGCCCAAGGAATCGGCGATTCTCGCCGAGATCAGCGGCGTGCTCAGCTTCGGCAAGGAGACCAAGGGCAAGCGTCGTCTGACGATCACCCCGACCGATGGCGATCCGTTCGAGATGCTGATCCCGAAATGGCGTCAGATCGCGGTATTCGAAGGCGAGACGGTCGAGAAGGGCGAGGTCATCTCCGATGGCCCGAGCAACCCGCACGATATCCTGCGTCTGCTGGGTGTCAGCGAGTTGGCCAAGTACATCACCGCCGAGGTGCAAGAGGTCTATCGCCTCCAGGGCGTGGGCATCAACGACAAGCACATCGAAGTGATCGTGCGTCAGATGCTGCGCAAGGTCGAAATCACCGATGCCGGTGACTCCGACTTCATCACCGGTGATCAGGTCGAAGTGGTGCGCGTGATCGAACAGAACGCGCGCCTGGAACAGGAAGGCAAGTTCCCGGCCAAGTACGACCGCCTGCTGCTGGGTATCACCAAGGCGAGCCTCGCCACCGAGTCGTTCATCTCCGCGGCCTCCTTCCAGGAGACCACGCGGGTGCTGACCGAAGCGGCAGTGACTGGCAAGCGCGATTACCTGCGCGGCCTGAAGGAAAACGTGGTGGTGGGACGTCTGATCCCGGCCGGTACTGGCTTGACCCACCATGCGGAGCGTCGCCGTCGTCGCGAAGACGCCGAGCGCGTGCTCCAACCGTCGGCCCAGGACGTCGAGCAGGAGCTGGGCGCTCAGCTCACCGCCCTCGACGCGGATGACGACGAGATCTAGCCAGAGCCAGCGCAAGGCCGGTGCCATTTGGCGCCGGCCTTGACGCGGATCGCTCTGAGACAGTAGAATGCGCAGCCTTTGAAAGTGGGGTGGGTGCGCCCGCGCTCGCTATCGAAAGGCCAAGGCAACCATTGGAGTCAGCTACAGACCATGGCAACTATTAACCAGCTCGTGCGCAAGCCGCGCAAGCGTCCCGTCGTCAAGAGCGACGTTCCGGCGCTGCAGGCCTGCCCGCAACGTCGCGGGGTTTGCACCCGCGTTTACACCACTACCCCGAAGAAGCCGAACTCCGCACTGCGTAAGGTGTGCCGTGTTCGTCTGACCAACGGGTATGAAGTGTCTTCCTACATCGGTGGTGAAGGTCACAACCTGCAAGAACACTCTGTCGTGCTGATTCGCGGCGGTCGAGTGAAGGACTTGCCGGGTGTGCGTTATCACACCGTTCGCGGCGCTCTCGACACCTCCGGTGTCCAGAACCGTAAGCAGGGCCGTTCCAAGTACGGCACCAAGCGTCCGAAGTCCTAAGCGACTCGAACGCCGCCGGAACCGCCATACCATATTGCACCGGTCTGATAAGAGTAAGGTCGAGCGTTGCAGGCGAGCCCTGTACCAGTCTCGGGTTTACCTGAAGGACCCCTTAGTTTTGAGGGCTTATCATGCCTAGAAGAAGAGTTGCTGCGAAGCGCGAAATCCTCCCGGATCCGAAGTTCGGAAGCGAGCGCCTGGCAAAGTTCATGAACCACCTCATGATCAGCGGCAAGAAGTCTGTAGCTGAACGTATCGTTTATGGCGCCCTGGACCGTGTGTCCGAGCGCAACAATGATGACCCGCTGGAGATCTTCGACAAGGCGCTGGAAACCATTCAGCCCATGGTCGAGGTGAAATCTCGTCGTGTCGGTGGTGCTACCTACCAGGTGCCCGTGGAAGTGCGTCCCTCGCGTCGTCAGGCGCTGGCCATGCGCTGGCTGGCCGATGCTGCCCGTAACCGTGGTGAAAAGACTATGGTGCAGCGTCTGGCCGGTGAGATGCTCGATGCCGCTGAAGGCAAGGGCGCCGCTGTGAAGAAGCGCGAAGACGTGCACCGCATGGCGGAGGCCAACAAGGCCTTCTCGCACTACCGCTTCTAAGCAGGCTTCGCAACACGAGGCGCCCATATTCCAGGGCGCCTCCAACCAACGGGGAATTCCATCGTGGCACGTAAGACACCGCTTAAGCGCTACCGTAATATCGGTATCGTTGCCCACGTCGACGCCGGGAAGACCACCACTACCGAGCGTGTCCTGTTCTACACCGGCCTTTCTCACAAGGTCGGCGAGGTCCATGATGGCGCAGCCACCATGGACTGGATGCAACAGGAGCAGGAGCGTGGTATTACCATCACCTCCGCGGCGACCACCTGCTTCTGGCAGGGCATGAACAAGCAGTTCGATGAGCACCGCATCAACATCATCGACACCCCGGGACACGTTGACTTCACCATCGAAGTCGAACGCTCCCTGCGTGTGCTTGATGGCGCGGTCGTCGTGCTGTGTGGTAGCTCCGGTGTGCAGCCGCAGACCGAGACAGTCTGGCGTCAGGCCAACAAGTACGAAGTTCCGCGCATGGTGTTCGTCAACAAGATGGACCGTGCCGGCGCCGACTTCTTCATGGTTCTCGACCAGTTGAAGACTCGCCTGAACGCCAATGCGGTGCCGATCCAGATCAACTGGGGTGCCGAGGACGAGTTCAAGGGCGTCGTCGACCTGATCCAGATGAAGGCGATCCTGTGGGACGAAGACAACCACGGCATGAACTATGACCTGGTTGATATCCCGGCTGAGCTCCAAGAGACCGCCGAGAAGTACCGCGAAGAGATGGTCGAAGCCGCCGCCGAGGCCTCCGAAGAACTGATGGAGAAGTACCTCGAAGAAGGCGAGTTGTCCATCGAGGAGATCAAGGCCGGTCTGCGTCGTCGCACCCTCGACAACGAGATCGTGCTGGTGACCTGTGGCTCCGCGTTCAAGAACAAGGGCGTGCAGGCCGTGCTGGATGGCGTCATCGAGTACATGCCGTCTCCGACCGAGGTCAAGGCCATCGAGGGTGAGCTGGACGACAAGGATGGCACCATCGCGACCCGTGAGGCCGATGACAGTGCACCCTTCGCCGCTCTGGCCTTCAAGATCGCCACCGACCCGTTCGTTGGCACCCTGACCTTCATCCGTGTGTATTCCGGGGTCTTGAAGTCTGGCGATAGCGTCTTCAACTCTGTGAAGAGCAAGAAAGAGCGTGTTGGCCGTATCGTCCAGATGCACTCCAACTCTCGTGAAGAGATCAAGGAAGTGCTGGCCGGCGACATCGCTGCCTGTATCGGTCTCAAGGACGTCACCACCGGTGATACCCTGTGCGACCTGAATGACAAGATCATTCTCGAGCGCATGGAGTTCCCGGATCCGGTGATCTCGGTGGCCGTGGAGCCGAAGTCCAAGGCCGACCAAGAGAAGATGGGCGTCGCCCTCGGCAAGCTGGCTCAGGAGGATCCGTCCTTCCAAGTCAAGACTGACGAGGAAACCGGCCAGACCATCATCTCCGGCATGGGTGAGCTGCACCTCGACATCATCGTTGACCGCATGCGTCGCGAGTTCAAGGTCGATGCCAACATCGGTAAGCCGCAGGTGGCTTATCGTGAGACCATCCGCCACAGCGTCGAACAGGAAGGTAAGTTCGTACGTCAGTCAGGCGGTCGCGGTCAGTTCGGTCATGTGTACCTGCGCATCGAACCGCTGACTGCAGAAGACAAGGGCGAAGACGAGGAGATGCACTTCAAGTTTTCGTCCGAGATCGTCGGCGGCGTGGTTCCGAAGGAATACGTGCCTGCTGTCGAGAAAGGGGCCTATGAACAGCTGCAGAACGGTGTCATCGCGGGCTACCCGATGATCGACGTCAAGGTCACGCTGTACGATGGTTCCTATCATGACGTGGACTCTAACGAGACCGCGTTCAAGATCGCTTCTTCCATGGCGATCAAAGAAGGTGCCAAAAAGGCCAAGGCCGTGCTGCTGGAGCCGATGATGAAGGTCGAAGTCGTGACCCCCGAAGAGTTTATGGGTGACGTCATGGGCGATCTTAACCGTCGTCGCGGTCTGGTGCAGGGCATGGATGATACTTCCTCTGGGAAGACCATCCGCGCAATGGTGCCGCTGGCTGAGATGTTCGGTTATGCAACCGATCTGCGTTCTCAGACCCAGGGCCGTGCAAGCTACTCCATGGAGTTTGCGAAGTACGACGAGGCGCCCTCCAGCATCGTGGAAGCCGTCATCAACCAGAACGGTTAACCGTTAGCTAACGTAAAGAGGTTATAGCAGTGGCTAAGGAAAAATTCGAACGTTCCAAACCGCATATCAACGTCGGCACCATCGGTCACGTTGACCACGGCAAGACCACGCTGACCGCGGCTCTGACCCGCGTATCTGCAGAAGTCTTCGGTGGCGACGCTCGTGCGTTCGACTCCATCGACAACGCCCCGGAAGAGCGTGAGCGCGGTATCACCATCTCCACCGCTCACGTGGAATACCAGTCCGAAGAGCGTCACTACGCTCACGTCGACTGCCCGGGTCACGCTGACTACGTCAAGAACATGATCACCGGTGCTGCCCAGATGGACGGCGCTATCCTGGTCTGCAGCGCTGCCGACGGCCCCATGCCGCAGACTCGCGAGCACATCCTGCTCTCGCGTCAGGTCGGCGTGCCGTTCATCGTCGTGTTCCTGAACAAGGCCGACATGGTCGACGACGAAGAGCTGCTCGAGCTGGTCGAAATGGAAGTCCGCGAACTCCTGAGCGAGTACGACTTCCCGGGTGACGACACCCCGATCATCATCGGCTCTGCGCTGATGGCCCTGGAAGGCAAGGACGACAACGGCATGGGTACTACCGCCGTTGCCAACCTGATCAAGGCCCTGGACGCGTACATCCCGGAGCCGGAGCGCGCTATCGATCAGCCGTTCCTGATGCCGATCGAAGACGTGTTCTCCATCTCTGGTCGCGGTACCGTTGTGACCGGTCGTGTCGAGCGCGGCATCGTCAAGGCAGGCGAAGAAGTCGAAATCGTCGGTCTGAAAGACACCGTCAAGACTACCGTTACCGGTGTCGAGATGTTCCGCAAGCTGCTCGACGAAGGTCGTGCTGGTGAGAACGTCGGCGCCCTGCTGCGTGGCACCAAGCGTGACGACGTCGAGCGTGGTCAGGTTCTGGCCAAGCCGGGCACCATCACGCCGCACACCGTCTTCGAAGCCGAAGTCTATGTGCTGTCCAAGGACGAGGGTGGTCGTCACACTCCGTTCTTCAAGGGCTACCGTCCGCAGTTCTACTTCCGTACCACCGACGTGACCGGTACCTGTGAGCTGCCGGAAGGCGTTGAGATGGTCATGCCGGGTGATAACGTCAAAATGACCGTTACCCTGATCGCTCCGATCGCCATGGAAGACGGCCTGCGCTTCGCTGTTCGTGAAGGCGGCCGTACCGTTGGCGCCGGCGTTGTCGCCAAGATCGTCAAGTAAGCCTTAGGCTCACCCGATGATCGAAGGGGGCTCCTGCGGGAGCCCCCTTTCTGCGCATGTTGTCTCGCAGGGTTTGACTCTGTGAGGCTGCATGCCTATAATGCGCATCCTTTGAATGCGTGGGTAGACGGCTCGCGCCGTCGACATCCATTGGAGTTTAGGGCAAATGCAGAACCAGAAGATTCGCATTCGGTTGAAGGCGTTCGATCATCGCCTGATTGACCAGTCCGCCGCGGAGATTGTTGAGACCGCCAAGCGTACCGGTGCTCAGGTGCACGGTCCGATTCCGCTGCCGACCAATCGTGAGCGCTACACCATCCTGGTCTCTCCGCACGTCAACAAGGACGCGCGCGACCAGTATGAGATCCGCACTCATAAGCGTGTGCTCGACATCGTTGAGCCCACTGAAAAGACCGTTGATGCATTGATGAAGCTCGACCTCGCCGCTGGCGTGGACGTTCAGATCAAACTCGACTGAGACCACACTAGACACTCACGGTCGCCGCTCCCCTTCAAGGTCAGGAGCAGCCGCCGTCACGCCGAGATGGCGTCACACAATGTGCTAGTGGAATGCTCTGGAAAGGGCAGCCATAGCGGGTGATAGCCCCGTACACTATAGGAGACTGAACATGACTATCGGTTTAGTCGGTAAGAAGGCCGGGATGACCCGTGTCTTTACCGAAGATGGCGCATCCGTGCCCGTGACCGTTATCGAAGTTGAGCCTAACCGCATCACGCGCGTTAAGACCGTCGACGTCGACGGCTATAGCGCCGTGCAGGTTACCTCTGGCTCACGCAAGGCCAAGCACCTGACCAAAGCGCAAGCTGGACAGTTTGCCAAGGCAGGTACCGAGGCCGGCCGTTCGCTGATGGAGTTCCGCCTGGCTGAAGGCGACGAAGCTCCGGAAGTGGGTGGCGAGCTCACCGTATCCCTCTTTGAAGCTGGTCAAAAGATTGATGTGACCGGTACCTCCAAGGGTAAGGGTTTCCAGGGCGCCGTTAAGCGCTGGAACTTCCGTACCCAAGACAACAGCCATGGTAACTCTCTGGCGCACCGCGCTCCGGGTTCCATCGGTATGTGTCAAACCCCGGGCCGCGTCTTCAAAGGCAAGAAAATGGCCGGTCAGATGGGCAATGTCCGCTGCACCGTGCAAAGCCTGGAAGTCGTGCGCGTCGACGCTGAACGCAATCTGCTGCTGATCAAGGGCGCCGTACCGGGTGCACCGGGCAGCGACGTTGTTGTTCGCAGTGCCGTGAAAGCTCGCTAAGGGGGTTTGATCCAATGAATCTGAATCTTTCAGGTGCTAGTGCCGGCACGGTTGAAGTGTCCGACGCAACCTTTGGCAAAGAATTCAACGAAGCGCTGGTCCATCAGGTCGTTACTGCTTATCTGGCAGGCGGTCGTCAGGGTACTCGCGCCCAGAAGAATCGCGCCGATGTGCGTGGCGGCGGCAAGAAGCCGTGGCGCCAGAAGGGCACCGGTCGTGCTCGTGCTGGTACCATCCGCTCGCCGATCTGGCGCGCCGGCGGTGTGACCTTTGCGGCTAGCCCGCAGGACTACACCCAGAAGGTCAACCGCAAGATGTACCGGGCCGCGATCCGCTCGATTCTTTCCGAGCTGGTCCGCCAGGAGCGTCTGGTCGTCGTCGAGGATATTTCCGTTGACGCACCCAAGACCAAGCAGCTGACCGCCAAGCTCAAAGAGCTGAACCTGGAAAAGGCACTGATCGTCACCGAAGAAGTCGACGAGAACCTTTACCTGGCCGCTCGCAACATCCCGCACGTGGATGTGGTGGACGTCGCTGCTGCCGATCCGGTGAGCCTGGTCGCCTTCGATAAGGTGCTGGTCACCGTCTCCGCCCTGCGCAAATTCGAGGAGAAGCTGGCATGAACCAGGAACGCGTATTCAAGGTTCTGCTCGGTCCGCACATGACCGAGAAGGCCGCCTCCGCCGCCGAGAACAACCAGTACGTGTTCAAGGTGGCCTCTGACGCGACCAAGCCGGAAATCAAACAGGCCGTCCAGGCACTGTTCGGTAAGAAGGTTGACCGCGTACAGGTCCTGAACATCAAGGGCAAGACCAAGCGCACCGCCAATGGCTTGGGCCAGCGCAAGGGTTACCGCAAGGCGTATGTAACTCTCGCCGCGGGTGAGACCCTTGAAGACTTCTCTGGCGCCGAATAAGGGCAGGAGTACGGATAATGGCAATCGTCAAGACCAAACCCACATCCGCCGGTCGTCGCCACCTCGTCAAGATCGTCTCCGATGATCTGTACAAGGGTCGGCCGTACGCGCCGCTGCTGGAAAAGCAGTCGCACTCGGGTGGACGTAACAACAACGGTCGTATCACCACACGTCACGTGGGTGGTGGGCACCGTCAGCACTACCGTCAGATCGACTTCAAGCGCATCAAGGATGGCATTCCGGCCGTCGTAGAGCGCCTGGAATACGATCCGAACCGTAGCGCTCATATCGCACTGTTGAAGTACCTGGACGGTGAGCGTCGCTACATCATCGCACCCAAGGGTGTGAAGGCCGGCGACCGCATCGAGTCCGGTGTCAACGCTGCGATCAAGAAGGGCAACACCCTTCCGCTGCGCAACATTCCGGTGGGTTCCACCGTGCATTGCATCGAACTGAAGCCCGGTAAAGGCGCTCAGATCGCTCGCAGTGCCGGCACCAGCGCCCAGCTCGTGGCGCGTGAAGGCAACTATGCCACCTTGCGTCTGCGCTCCGGCGAAATGCGCAAGATCCTGGCCGAGTGCCGCGCGACCCTGGGCGAAGTGAGCAACTCTGAGCACAGCCTCCGTCAATTGGGCAAGGCCGGTGCCAAACGCTGGCGTGGCGTTCGCCCGACAGTTCGCGGTGTTGCGATGAACCCGGTGGATCACCCGCACGGTGGCGGTGAAGGCCGTACCAGCGGTGGTCGTAACCCGGTTACCCCGTGGGGCGTCCCCACCAAGGGTTACAAGACTCGCAAGAACAAGCGCACCGACAAGCTGATCGTACGTCGCCGCAAGGCCCGTAGCTGATCGAAATTGCCAAGACATTAAGAGGTAACGGCTGTGCCACGTTCACTGAAGAAAGGTCCTTTCATTGACCTTCATCTGCTGAAGAAGGTTGAGACTGCAGTGGAGAAGAACGACCGCAAACCGATCAAGACCTGGTCGCGTCGTTCCATGATCCTGCCGAATATGGTCGGGCTCACCATTGCGGTCCATAACGGGCGTCAACATGTCCCGGTGCATGTCTCCGAGGAAATGGTTGGCCACAAGCTGGGCGAATTCGCTGCTACCCGCACCTATCGCGGTCATGCGGCGGACAAGAAAGCCAAACGGTAAGCCAAAGAGGATTGAGAGATGGAAGTCACAGCTAAGCTGCGTGGCGCTCGTTTATCCGCCCAGAAGGCCCGTTTGGTGGCTGACCAGGTGCGCGGTAAACCTGTCGCCGAGGCACTCGACCTGCTGACCTTCTCACCGAAGAAGGCTGCCAAGCTGGTTAAGAAAGTGCTGCAGTCCGCCATCGCGAATGCGGAAGAAAACAACGGCATGGACATCGACGAGCTGCGTGTCTCGACCATTTGCGTCGATGAGGGCATGACGCTCAAGCGCATCCAGCCGCGCGCCAAGGGCCGTGCGGATCGTATCTTGAAGCGCACCTGCCACATCACCGTTATGGTAGCCGAGAAGTAGGAGTCGACCAGATGGGTCAGAAAGTAAATCCGACAGGCATTCGGCTGGGTATCGTCAAGGACCACACGTCGGTCTGGTACGCCGAGCGCGGTACCTATGCCGATAAGCTGAATAACGATCTCGAAGTGCGTCGCTTCATTGAGGAGCGTCTGAAGAATGCGTCCGTGAGTCGCATCCACATCGAGCGCCCGGCCAACAATGCTCGTATCACCATTCACACGGCCCGTCCGGGCATCGTGATTGGTAAAAAGGGTGAGGACGTCGACCGTCTGCGTCGCGACGTCACCCAAATGATGGGCGTGCCGGTTCACGTCAACATCGAAGAAGTGCGCAAGCCGGAACTCGATGCCAAGCTCGTCGCCCAGAACGTCTGCGGCCAGCTCGAGCGTCGTGTCATGTTCCGTCGTGCCATGAAGCGCGCCGTACAGAACGCCATGCGCCTCGGCGCCGGCGGCATCAAGATCCAGCTGTCTGGTCGTCTTGGTGGTGCGGAAATCGCACGTACCGAATGGTACCGCGAAGGCCGTGTGCCGCTTCATACACTGCGTGCCGACATCGATTACGCCACCTACGAAGCCCACACCACCTACGGCGTCATCGGCGTCAAGGTCTGGGTCTTCAAGGGTGAAATCCTCGGGGGCATCGAAGAGGTCCGCGCCAAGGCTAAGCAGCCTCAGAGTGCGCCCTCCAAGAAGAAAGGTTCCAAGTAAGGGGAGAGCGGATCGATGTTACAACCTAAGCGTTTGAAGTTCCGCAAGGTGCAGAAGGGTCGCAACCGCGGCCTTGCACATCGCGGAAGCAAAATTAGTTTCGGCGAATATGGCCTGAAGGCTACCGGTCGTGGTCGCGTTACCGCGCGCCAGATCGAAGCTGGGCGTCGTGCCATCACTCGTCACGTGAAGCGTGGCGGTAAGATCTGGATTCGGGTCTTCCCGGACAAGCCGATCTCCAAGAAGCCCCTTGAAGTCCGTATGGGTAAGGGCAAGGGCTCTGTCGAGTACTGGGTCGCACAGATCCAGCCCGGCCGCGTCCTCTACGAGATCGAAGGTGTTTCTGAAGAGCTGGCTCGTGAGGCCTTCGGCCTGGCCGCTCAGAAGTTTCCGGTATCCACCACCTTTGTGAAACGGACGGTGATGTGATGAAAGCCCAGGAAATTCGTGAAAAGTCAGTAGAAGACCTGCAGGCGCAGCTCTTCGAACTCCTCCGCGAGCAGTTCAACCTGCGCATGCAGAAGGCCACTGGCCAGCTGAGCCAGACCCATCTGCTCAAGCAGGTTCGTCGGGATATCGCCCGCGTGAAGACTGTGCTCAACGAGAAGGCAGGTGACTGAGATGTCCGAAGAAAAGAAAGTCCGGACGCTCACCGGCAAAGTGGTGAGTGACAAGATGGACAAATCTATCGTCGTGATGATCGAGCGCCGCGAGCGCCATCCGATCTACGGCAAATACGTGAAGCGCTCCACCAAGCTGCACGCCCATGACGCGCAGAACCAGGCGAAGGCCGGTGACACGGTTTCCATCGAGGAATCGCGTCCCCTGTCCAAGAAGAAAGCCTGGACGCTGGTCGAAGTGGTCGAGCAGGCCAAGGGTTAACGCCCCGCGCTCGAAACCAGTGCAGTCAGATTAGGTTTGGAGAAAACCGATGATTCAGACGCAGTCAATGCTGGATGTCGCCGACAACAGCGGGGCGCGCCGGGTGCAGTGCATCAAGGTGCTGGGCGGTTCTCACCGTCGCTATGCTCGCGTAGGCGATATCATCAAAGTAACAGTTAAAGAAGCCATTCCGCGTGGCAAGGTCAAGAAAGGCCAGGTCATGAAGGCGGTCGTGGTTCGCACTCGTAGTGGCGTCCGTCGTAACGACGGTTCGCTGATCCGCTTCGATGGAAATGCGGCGGTTCTGTTGAACAACACCAACGAGCAGCCGATCGGTACCCGTATTTTTGGTCCGGTCACTCGTGAACTTCGCACCGAAAAGTTCATGAAGATCATTTCCTTGGCGCCTGAAGTGCTGTAAGGAGCGAGGCGGATATGCAAAAAATCAAACGTGACGATGAAGTGATCGTCATTGCCGGCAAGGATAAAGGCAAGCGTGGCACCATCAAGCGCGTCCTCCAGGACGATCGCTACGTGGTGGCAGGTGTGAACATGATCAAGCGTCACACCAAGCCTAATCCGATGGCAGGCAATCAAGGCGGTATCGTCGAGCGCGAAGCTCCGATTCACGCGTCCAACGTGGCCATCTTCAATCAGGAGACCGGCAAAGCGGATCGAGTCGGCTTCCAGGTGAAAGAAGACGGTACCAAGGTACGTATCTACAAGTCGACGCAGACGCAGATCGACGCCTAACGTGAGTCGGGTAGCAAAATGGCGAACTTGAAAGAACGTTATCAAAACGAGGTGGCAGCTCAACTCAAAGAGCAGTTTAGCTACGCCAACGTGATGCAGGTGCCCAGGATCACTAAAGTGACCCTGAACATGGGCATCGGCGAAGCGACCAGCGACAAGAAGCTGATCGATAATGCCGTCGGCGACCTGGAGAAGCTCTCCGGTCAAAAGCCGATGGTGACCAAGGCACGCAAGTCCATCGCGGGCTTCAAAGTGCGTGAAGGTTGGCCGATCGGGATCAAAGTCACACTGCGCTCCGAGCGCATGTGGGACTTCCTCGATCGCCTGGTGAACATCGCGATCCCCCGCGTTCGTGACTTCCGTGGTCTCAACCCGAAGTCCTTCGACGGCCGTGGCAACTATTCGATGGGGGTGCGTGAGCAGATCATCTTCCCGGAGATCGAATATGATAAGATCGACCGGATCCGTGGTCTGGATGTCACAATCACCACGACTGCCAACACCGATGAAGAAGGCCGTGCGCTGCTGCGTGCGCTGAACTTCCCGTTCAAGAAATAAGGGTGGGATCATGGCAAAGAAAAGCATGGTAGGGCGCGAGCAGAAGCGTGCAGAGCTGGTAGCTAAGTATGCTGCCAAGCGCGCAGAGCTCAAGGCCATCATCTATGACGTGAACGCTTCTGACGAAGAGCGCTTCGACGCGCAGCTCAAGCTGCAGCAGTTGCCGCGTGACTCCAGCCCGGTGCGTAAGCGTAACCGCTGCCGCATCACTGGTCGTCCGCACGGCTACTACAACAAGTTTGGCTTGGGCCGTAACAAGCTGCGTGAAGCCGCCATGCGTGGCGATGTCCCTGGGCTGAAGAAGTCCAGCTGGTAACGCCACGTAGAATTATCAGGAGCGCAACGTAATGAGCATGCAAGATACGCTGGCGGATATGTTCACTCGTATCCGTAATGCGCAGATGGCCACCAAGGAGACGGTTACCATGCCGTCTTCGAAGTTGAAGGTCGAGGTGGCCCGCGTACTGAAAGAAGAAGGCTTTATCAACGACTACAGCGTCGCTGAAGGCACCAAGCCTGAACTGGCCGTTACCCTCAAGTACTTCGAGGGCAAGGCCGTCATCGAGCACATCCAGCGGGTGTCAAAGCCGTCGCTGCGCTCGTACAAGGGCAAGGCCGAGCTGCCGAAAGTTGCCGACGGCCTGGGCATCGCGATCGTTTCCACCTCGAATGGCGTGATGACCGATCGTGCGGCCCGTCATGCTGGTGTTGGTGGTGAAGTCCTCTGCACCGTATTCTAGGAGTTTGGAATGTCCCGCGTAGCCAAATATCCGGTTAAATTGCCGAGCGGCGTCGAGGTTAAACTCGACGGCAATCAACTGACCGTCAAGGGCGGTCAGGGCGAACTCGCGATGACCGTTCACGACCAAGTCGTGATCGGCCAGGAAGAAGGTCAACTGACCTTCGCTCCGACCGAGTCAGCCAAGAGCTGGGCGATGGCTGGAACCACCCGTGCACTGGTCCAGAACATGGTTACCGGTGTCACTGAGGGCTTTACCAAGACCCTCGAGATCAATGGCGTCGGCTATCGTGCCCAGGCAAGTGGCAAGACGCTCAACCTGACACTGGGCTTCTCACACCCGGTCGAGTACACGCTGCCTGAAGGTGTCGTGGCGGAAACGCCCAAGAACACCACTATCGTGCTGAAAGGTGCCGATAAGCAGCGTCTCGGCCAGGTCGCCGCGGAAATCCGCGCCTTCCGTCCGCCTGAACCCTATAAGGGCAAGGGTATCCGGTACGGCGACGAGCAGATCCGTCGTAAAGAAGCCAAGAAGAAGTAAGGCAGGGTTATGAACGCGAAGAAAGAATCTCGTCTCCGTCGTGCCCGCCGCGCTCGCGCCAAGATTCGCGAGCTGGGCGTGTATCGCCTGAGCGTCAACCGTACCCCACGCCACATCTACGCGCAGATCATCTCGCCGGATGGTGGCAAGGTCCTCGCCAGTGCTTCCACGCTGGACAAGGCGCTTCGTGAGGGTGCGACCGGCAATGCAGACGCCGCCGCCAAGGTGGGTGCGCTGATTGCTGAACGCGCTAAGGAAGCAGGCATCACTCAGGTTGCCTTCGATCGTGCCGGTTTCCGGTACCACGGTCGAGTCAAGGCCCTGGCCGACGCCGCTCGTGAAGGCGGCCTGGAATTCTAAAGGGTTTTACGATGGCGAAGAACGAACAGAACAGCGGCGATCTGCAAGAGAAGTTGGTGCAGGTCAACCGTGTCGCCAAGGTGGTCAAGGGTGGCCGTATCTTCGGTTTCACCGCTCTGACCGTCGTAGGCGATGGCAGTGGTCGTGTCGGTTTTGGCCGCGGCAAGGCGCGTGAAGTGCCGGTCGCGATCCAGAAGGCCATGGACCAGGCGCGTCGCAACATGATCAAGGTGAGCCTCAGCGGCCACACCCTGCAGTACCCGATCAAGGCCCGTCACGGCGCCTCTAAGGTGTACATGCAGCCGGCCTCCGAAGGTACCGGGATCATCGCTGGCGGCGCTATGCGCTCCGTGCTCGAACTGGCTGGCGTCCATGACGTCCTGGCCAAGTGCTACGGTTCCACCAATCCGGTGAACGTGGTGCGTGCGACCATCAACGGTCTCGCCGCCATGCAGTCTCCGGAAGACATCGCCGCCAAGCGTGGCCTGTCTGTCGAAGCGATCACGGGGTAAGACACCATGGCAGCAACGATCAAGGTTACCCAGATCCGCAGCACCATCGGCGTGTTGGGCAAGCACAAGGCCACCATCAATGGTCTTGGCCTGCGCCGCATCGGTCATACGGTCGAGCTGGAAGACACCCCTGCCGTGCGCGGCATGATCCACAAGGTGAATTACCTTGTGCGTGTAGAGGGAGAGTAATCCATGAAACTCAATAGCCTGAGCCCGGCACCGGGTTCCAAGCACGCTGAAAAGCGTGTCGGTCGTGGCATCGGCTCCGGTCTGGGCAAGACCGGTGGCCGCGGTCATAAAGGCCAGAAGTCACGTACCGGCGGCTCCGTGAAGCCCGGCTTCGAAGGCGGTCAGATGCCGCTGCAGCGTCGTCTGCCGAAGTTCGGCTTCACTTCAGCGAAATCTCTGGTCAGCGAAGAAGTTCGTCTGGCTGAGCTTGCCAAGGTAGACGGCGATGTCGTCGACCTGGAAGCGCTGAAGAAAGCCAACGTGCTCAAGGACGCCACGCGTTATGCGAAGGTGCTCCTCTCTGGCGAACTGAACAAAGCGGTTACCGTCCGCGGTCTCAAGGTCACCAAGGGTGCCCGGGCCGCGATCGAAGCCGCTGGCGGCAAGGTAGAGGACTAAATGGCTAAGTCAGGAAACATGCCGGCGATGGGCAGCGGTCTGAGTGAACTCTGGGCGCGTTTGCGCTTTGTGCTCCTCGCCATTGTGGTGTACCGAATCGGTGCTCACATTCCCGTACCCGGTATCAATCCTGACCAGCTTGCTGCCTTGTTCAGGGAGCAGCAGGGCACCATCCTTGGCATGTTCAACATGTTCTCGGGTGGTGCGCTGGAGCGCATGAGTATCTTCGCTCTGGGCATCATGCCCTATATCTCGGCGTCGATTATCATGCAGCTCCTGTCGGCGGTCTCGCCTCAACTGGAACAGTTGAAGAAGGAAGGCGAGGCCGGCCGCCGCAAGATCAGCCAATATACCCGCTACGGTACGGTGATCCTGGCCTTCGTCCAGGCTGTCGGCATGTCCGTCGGTCTGGCCGGACAAGGGATTGCCTACACCGCTGACTTCAGCTTCTATTTCACCGCCGTGGTTACCTTCGTTGCCGGCGCGGTGTTCATGATGTGGCTGGGTGCGCCGATCACCGAGAAGGGCATCGGCAACGGCATTTCGCTGCTGATCTTCTCGGGAATCGTCGCGGGTCTGCCGGGCGCGGTGGGCCAGTCTTTCGAGCTGGCTCGCAACGACGGTGCCTGGAACGTGCTGCCCTTGCTGGCACTGACGATCCTCGGCATCGCCACGGTGGCTTTCGTGGTGTTCATCGAGCGCGGCCAACGCCGCATCACGGTGAACTATCCGCGCCGCCAGGTGGGCAACAAGATGTATGCGGGCCAAAGCAGCTATCTGCCGCTCAAGGTCAACATGGCAGGGGTTATCCCGGCAATCTTTGCGTCCAGCATCCTGCTGTTCCCTGCATCGCTCGGACAGTGGGTCGGCTCCGGTGAGGGGCTGGACTGGTTGCAACAGGCGTCCTTGGCTCTCGGGCCAGGTCAACCGCTGTACATCTTGCTTTTCGCGCTCGCGGTGGTATTCTTCTGCTTCTTTTACACAGCGCTGGTCTTCAACCCCAAGGATGTCGCTGACAACCTCAAGAAGTCAGGGGCCTTCCTGCCGGGCATTCGTCCTGGTGAGCAGACCGCTCGCTATGTCGACAAGGTCATGACGCGTCTGACTTTGTTTGGTGCCCTGTACATCACCGCCGTATCCTTGATGCCCCAATTCCTGATCGTGGCCTGGAACGTTCCCTTCTTCTTTGGCGGAACGTCATTGCTGATCGTGGTGGTTGTCATCATGGATTTCATGTCGCAGGTACAGTCGCACTTGATGTCGAGCCAGTACGACTCGGTGATGAAGAAGTCCAACCTGAAAGGCTACGGTAGCGGCGGCATGCGCTAAGCGCGTCGCACGCGATTTGGAGAGAACGATGAAAGTTCGAGCTTCCGTGAAGAAGATGTGCCGTAACTGCAAGATCATCCGTCGCAATGGCGCCGTCCGCGTCATCTGCACGGAGCCTCGGCACAAACAGCGTCAGGGTTAATCCTGGCGGCTGTACTAAACCGGGTGCCGGCATGCCCCTTGCCCTTAGCTGGGTAAAGGGGTATGCTGTTGCGCCTTTTGTAGATGATTAAACGAGCAAGCCGCTCAAATTTCGGAGTAAGCTGATGGCCCGTATTGCAGGCGTCAATATCCCGGACAACAAGCATGCGGCGATCTCGCTGACCTATATCTTCGGGATCGGCCGTACTCGCGCAGTGGATATCTGTGCAGCTGCCGGTATCGCGCCGACCGCCAAGGTTCAGGAACTGTCTTCTGATGAAGTCGACAGCCTGCGTACCGAGGTCGGCAAGTACACCGTAGAAGGCGACCTTCGCCGTGATACGACGCTTAATATCAAGCGTCTCATGGATCTGGGTTGCTATCGTGGTCTGCGTCATCGTCGTGGTCTTCCGCTGCGTGGTCAGCGTACCAAGACCAATGCGCGTACCCGTAAGGGCCCGCGTAAGCCGATTCGCAAATAACACGCATGTTCTGGCGTTAAGACAGGAAGAAACATCAACATGGCTAACCCGCGTAGTAATCGCAAAAAGGTTAAAAAGCAGGTGGTGGATGCCGTTGCGCATATCCACGCCTCTTTTAACAACACTATCGTGACGATCACAGACCGCCAGGGCAACGCTCTGTCATGGGCGACAGCCGGTGGTTCGGGTTTTCGTGGTTCTCGCAAGAGCACCCCGTTCGCTGCTCAAGTGGCAAGTGAACGTGCAGCGACTGCTGCAGCCGAGTATGGTGTGAAAAACGTAGACGTGCTGGTCAAAGGTCCTGGACCTGGTCGTGAGTCCGCCGTGCGTGCACTCAATGCCGCCGGTTTCCGCGTGCAAAGCATCACCGACGCGACGCCCGTTCCCCACAACGGCTGCCGTCCGCCGAAGAAACGCCGCGTTTAAGGAGACAGACTCATGGCTCGTTATATTGGACCGAAGTGTAAACTGTCTCGTCGTGAAGGCACCGACCTCTTTCTGAAGAGTGGTGTGACTCCCTTCGAGAAGAAGTGTAAATCCGAGCAGATTCCGGGTGTACACGGCCAGCGCCGTCAGCGTCTTTCCGACTACGGCTTGCAGCTTCGTGAGAAGCAGAAAGTACGTCGCATGTATGGCGTACTCGAGAAGCAGTTCCGCAACTACTACAAGGAAGCGGCCCGTGTTAAGGGCGCGACCGGCGAAGTGTTGCTGCAGCTTCTCGAAACCCGACTGGACAACGTCGTCTACCGTATGGGCTTCGGCTCGACTCGCTCTGAAGCGCGTCAGCTGGTCAGTCACAAGGCCCTCACCGTGAATGGCCGTACCGTCAACGTGGCTTCCTACAAGGTCAAGCCGGGTGACGTGATCAGCATTCGCGAGAAGGCCAAGAACCAGGCGCGCATCCAGAATGCGCTGTCCATCGCCGCTAACCGTGGTGATGTATCCTGGGTCGACGTCGACTCCAAGAAGATGGAAGGCACTTTCAAGGCACTGCCTGAACGCGGCGACCTGTCTGCCGACATCAACGAAAACCTGATCGTCGAGCTGTACTCGAAGTAATCCGCTTAGCGGCGCCGGGCCACCGAGGTGGCCCGGTCGAGTACCGAGTATCCGTTTGGCAGCCTGAAAGGTGTTCATATGCAGCGTTCAGTGACAGAGTTTCTCCGTCCTCGCGATATCAAGGTCGAAGAGATCAGCGCGCACCACGCGAAGATCGTGCTCGAGCCGTTCGAGCGCGGTTTCGGTCACACCCTGGGGAATGCTCTGCGTCGTATCCTGCTGTCTTCCATGCCCGGCTGCGCCGTGGTGGAAGTCGAAATCGCGGGAGTCGATCACGAGTACAGTGCGATCGAAGGGGTTCAGGAAGACGTCATCGAGATGCTTCTGAACCTCAAAGACGTGGCAATCAAAATGCACAGCCGCGACGAAGCAATGCTCACGCTGAACAAGCAGGGCCCGTGCGTCGTCACAGCTGGTGATATTGCCGTCGACCATGATGTCGAGATCGTCAATCCCGACCATGTGATCGCACACGTCAACGAAGGCGCCGAGCTGAAAATGCAGCTCAAGGTGGCCCGCGGTCGTGGCTACGAGCCGGCGGATACCCGCGATGGTGCCGAGGACGAGTCCCGGGCCATCGGTCGCCTGCAGTTGGATGCGACCTACAGCCCCGTGCGTCGTGTTTCCTATTCCGTGGATGCCGCGCGTGTCGAGCAACGTACTGACCTCGACAAGCTGATCATCGACCTGGAAACCGACGGCACCCTGGATCCGGAAGAGGCGATCCGTCGCAGCGCAACCATCCTGCAAGAGCAGCTGGCTGCGTTCGTCGACCTGGAAGCCGACAAGGAACAGGAAGTGGTGGAGGAAGAGGATCAGATCGATCCCATCCTGCTGCGCCCCGTAGACGATCTCGAGTTGACCGTACGCAGTGCCAACTGCCTCAAGGCCGAGAATATCTATTACATCGGCGATCTGATTCAGCGCACCGAAGTGGAGCTGTTGAAGACCCCGAATCTCGGCAAGAAGTCCTTGAACGAAATCAAGGATGTGTTGGCTACGCGCGGTCTGTCCCTTGGCATGCGGCTGGAAAACTGGCCGCCGGCAAGCCTGAAGGACGACAAGGCATCCGCGTGAGCGTCGCCTCGAGTCCCAGTTTGGTAAGGAATTACAACCATGCGTCATCGTAAGAGTGGTCGCCAATTAAATCGCAACAGCTCGCACCGTCAGGCCATGTTCAAGAACATGTGCGTGTCTCTGGTCGAGCATGAAGTGATCAAGACAACCCTGCCCAAGGCCAAGGAGCTGCGTCGTCACGTCGAGCCGCTGATCACCTTGTCCAAGCAGGACAGTGTCGCCAACCGCCGTCTGGCCTTCAGCCGCACCCGCTCCAAAGAAGCGGTCGGCAAGCTCTTCAATGAGCTGGGTCCGCGTTACGTCGAGCGTCCGGGCGGTTACGTCCGTATCCTCAAGTGCGGCTTCCGCACCGGCGACAACGCCCCCATGGCCTACGTCGAACTGGTCGATCGTCCGGTCGCAGAGGAAGCCGCCGAGGATTGATCCTCGCGCTGCCTCGCACCAGGCATCCGACACAGAAAACCGACTCCTCCGGGAGTCGGTTTTTTTATGTCTGTCGGATATGCCGGGCACACTCTGTTCGTTCTCACGGCGCTATCACCCGATTTCGTTCAGGCAATGAAAAGCCCCGCCGACACGGAACTGCACACCGGGTCGACGGGGCTTGACCGTAAGGCCCAGAGCTAGCCTAGCTTTCGACGGGCTCGGCGGTGGTAGCCCGTGCCAGCAAGGGCTTGAGGAAGTGCCCGGTGTGCGAGGCAGCGTTGGCCGCGACCTGCTCGGGGGTGCCTTCGGCGATGATCTGCCCGCCGCCTGAGCCACCCTCGGGGCCGAGATCGATCAACCAGTCGGCGGTCTTGATCACGTCCAGGTTATGCTCGATGACCACGATGGTGTTGCCATGGTCGCGCAGGCGGTGCAGTACCGTCAGTAGCTGGCGGATGTCCTCGAAGTGCAGGCCGGTGGTGGGCTCATCGAGGATATACAGCGTCTTGCCGGTGTCGCGCTTGGCGAGTTCGCGTGCCAGCTTGATGCGCTGGGCCTCGCCGCCGGAAAGCGTCGTCGCACTCTGGCCCAGGCGAATGTAGGACAGGCCCACGTCCAGCAGCGTTTGCAGGCGCCGGGCGATGGCGGGCACCGGGCTGAAGAATTCCAGGGCGTCCTCGACGGTCATGTCGAGCACCTCGTGAATGCTCTTGCCCTTGTACTGGATCTCCAGCGTCTCGCGGTTATAGCGCTTGCCCTTGCAGACGTCGCAGGGCACGTAGATGTCCGGCAGGAAGTGCATCTCCACCTTGATCATGCCCTCGCCCTGACAGGCCTCACAGCGTCCCCCTTTGACGTTGAAGCTGAAACGCCCCGGCTTGTAGCCCCGCGAGCGCGCCTCCTGGGTACCGGAGAACAGTTCGCGGATCGGGGTGAAGATGCCGGTATAGGTGGCCGGGTTGGAGCGCGGCGTGCGGCCGATCGGGCTCTGGTCGATGTCGATGACCTTGTCGAGCTGGTCGAGGCCCTCGATGCCGGTATACGCCGCCGGGGTCAGAGTAGTGGCCTTGTTGAGCTCACGGGCGGCGATCGGCATCAGGGTGCCATTGATCAGCGTCGACTTGCCCGAGCCGGATACCCCGGTGACGCAGGTCAACACACCCAGCGGCAGCGTCAGGGTAACGTCACGCAGGTTATTGCCTGAGGCGCCGGTGAGCCTGAGCTGTTTCTCGGGGTTGCCGGGGATGCGCCAGGGCGGAACCTCGATGCGCCGCGTGCCCGACAGGTACTGACCGGTCAGCGAGCCGGGGGTATCCTTGATCTGCTGCGGCGTGCCCTGGGCGACGATCTCGCCACCATGGACGCCGGCGCCGGGGCCGATATCCAGCACGTGGTCCGCGGCCAGGATCGCATCCTCGTCATGCTCGACCACGATCACGGTGTTGCCCAGGTCTCGCAGTCGCTCGAGGGTCTTGAGCAGGCGGTCGTTGTCGCGTTGATGCAGGCCGATGGAGGGCTCGTCGAGGATGTACATGACCCCGACCAGGCCGGCGCCTATCTGGCTTGCCAGGCGAATGCGCTGGGCTTCGCCGCCGGATAGGGTCTCGGCGCTGCGTTCCAGGTTCAGGTAGTCCAGGCCAACATTGACCAGGAATTCCAGGCGCGCGTGGATCTCGTGGATGATCTTGACCGCAATCTCGCCCTTGCGCCCCGGCAGGCTGAGAGACGCGAAGTAGCGCATCGCTTCGCCGATCGGCAGGCCGACCAGCTCTGGCAGGGTCTGGTCGTCGACGTAGACGTGGCGCGACTCCTTGCGCAGCCGCGAACCATTGCAGCTGGGGCAGGGCTGAACGGCGATATAGCGCGACAGGTCCTCGCGGACCATGCTCGATTCGGTTTCCCGATAGCGGCGCTGCATGTTGGGCAGCACGCCCTCGAAGGGGTGTTCGCGTGTCACCTGGCGGCCACGGTCGTTGACGTAACTGAAGGAGACGTCGTCATGACCGCTGCCGTGGAGGATGACGTCTCGCTCATGCCGGGCCAGATCCTGCCAGGGAGTTTCCAGGGCGAAACGGTAGTGCGCGGCCACGGCCTGGAGCTGGCTGAAATAGTAGACGCTGCGCCGATCCCAGCCCTTGATCACGCCCTCGGCCAGCGACAGCTCAGGATGGCTGATCAGCTTGTCCGGATCGAAGACCTGCTGGACGCCGAGGCCGTCGCAGGTGGAGCAGGCGCCGGCCGGGTTGTTGAAGGAGAACATGCGCGGCTCGAGCTCGGCGATCGAGTAGCCACACACCGGGCAGGCGAAGCGCGCCGAGAAGTTGATGTCCTCATGCTCGCCGTCCATGAAGTGAACGATCGCTACGCCGTCAGCCAGCCCCAGGGCGGTCTCGAAGGACTCCGCTAGGCGCTGGGTTAGGCCTTCGCGAACCTTCACCCGGTCCACCACCACGCTGATGTCGTGCTTCTTGTTCTTTTCCAGTGGTGCCAGGTCGTCTAGCTCGAGCACCTGGCCGTCGATCATGGCCCGCACGAAGCCCTGGGCACGCAGCTCGCTGAGCAGTTGCAGGTGCTCACCCTTGCGGCCCTTGATGACCGGTGCTAGCAGCATCAGCTTGCTGCCTTCGGGCAGTCCAAGGACCTGATCGACCATCTGGGAAATGGTCTGGGCTTCCAGATCTTCGCCGTGTTCGGGGCAGCGTGGCGTGCCGGCGCGAGCGAACAGCAAACGCAGGTAATCGTAGATCTCGGTGATGGTGCCGACGGTGGAGCGCGGATTGTGGGAGGTCGACTTCTGCTCGATGGAGATCGCCGGTGACAGCCCCTCGATATGATCGACGTCGGGCTTTTCCATCATCGACAGAAACTGGCGGGCGTAGGTGGACAGCGATTCCACATAGCGCCGCTGACCCTCGGCATAGAGGGTGTCGAAGGCCAGTGACGACTTGCCCGAACCGGACAGGCCTGTAACGACGATCAGCTTGTCGCGTGGCAGCTCGACGTCGATTTGCTTGAGGTTGTGGGTACGGGCACCCCTGACCAGGATCTTGTCCATTGCCACCTCGTGCAGCACAAAAGCTCAAGTATACGGGCTAGGCGAGTGCGGCGCCAAAGCCAGGCAGCTTTACGCGGTACTGCCTTTCCCTGGGCATGGCCGAGCCGGTAGAATACGGGGTCTACCAAGGCGCGCTTCGCGCCCCTTTCATGCGTTTGGGATTTCTATTTTCCATGGTTTCTCGTTTGCTGACCGCCTCTGAGCGGCGCGCCATCAGTGGCCTGGCGGGGCTCTATGCCTCGCGAATGCTGGGCCTGTTCATGGTGCTGCCGGTGCTCGCTTTGCACGCCGGAGACTTGGCCGGCGCCACGCCTTTCCTGGTCGGTGTCGCCCTGGGTATCTACGGGCTCTCCCAGGCCGTGCTGCAAATCCCCTTCGGACAGCTATCGGATCGCATCGGCCGCAAACCGGTGATCGCGGTCGGCCTGTTGCTGTTCTTCCTGGGCAGCGCTGTAGCTGCCCAGGCGGACAGTATCCTGGAGATCATCATCGGCCGCGGCCTGCAGGGCTGCGGGGCGGTGGCTGCTGCGATCATGGCACTGCTCGCCGACCAGACCCGTGAGCAGGTGCGCACCGCGGCGATGGCCACCATCGGCCTGTCGATCGGCGTGGCCTTCGCCGTGGCCATGGTGTTGGGCCCTTTGCTTGCCGCCCACTATGGTCTCAGTGGTGTGTTCTGGTTCACTGCCGGCCTGGCGCTGTTGGGCATTCTGGTGCTGTGGAAGCTGGTGCCTCAGGCACCGCGCCGGCTGCGCCATCGGGATGTTGGGCTCGATCGCGGCCAGTTGAAGTCGATGCTCAAGCGCGGCGATCTGGTGCGCCTGGATATCTCGATTTTCTCCCTGCATCTGCTGCTGATGATGATTTTCGTCGCGGTGCCGGTGCGTCTCGCGGCCTTGGGCGTGCCGGCCGATCAGCATGGCTGGGTCTATCTCGGCATCATGGGGCTTGCCTTCGTGGCCATGGTGCCGCTGGTGATCGTTGCCGAGAAGCGTCAGCGCATGAAGAGCATGATGGTGCTGGCGGTGGCCGGGCTGACGCTGAGTCTCGCGGGGATGGGGCTGATGAATACCGGCTGGTGGAGTCTGGCCGCCCTGCTGATGGTCTTCTTCACCGCCTTCAACCTTCTCGAGGCCACGCTGCCTTCCATGATCAGCAAACTGGCACCGGCGGGAACCAAGGGCACGGCCATGGGGGTCTATTCCACCAGCCAGTTCCTCGGCGCCTTCCTCGGCGGTGTGCTGGGCGGCGCCCTGAGTCAGCAGTGGGGGCAGGATGCGGTATTCTTCGGTGCTACGCTGGTAGGTGTGCTTTGGCTGGGGGTGATGTATGGCATGCCCGCGCCGCGTCATCTATCAAGCGAAGTGGTAGCGCTCGATGAGCGTACCCACGAGGATGCCTTGGAAACCCTGATGCAGCGCTTCGCCGAAGTGGCTGGGGTCGAAGACGTGCTGGTGGTCCCTGAGGAGCGTCTTGCCTACCTCAAGGTCGATCGCAAGCAACTGGACAGCGAGGCGCTGGCACGAGTGGCCGGCGCCCAGGACCGCTAGGCGGTCATCATTCATTCGAGCGGCCAGGCGGTCGCCCGCAATCAAGGAGTAGAATATGGCCCGTGGTGTAAACAAGGTCATCCTGATCGGCAATCTGGGCCAGGACCCGGACGTGCGTTTCCTGCCTTCCGGCAACCCGGTCGCTAACCTGCGTATTGCCACCACCGACAGCTGGACCGATCGCCAGAGCGGGCAGCGCCAGGAACGCACCGAATGGCATACCGTCGTGCTGTTCAACAAGCTCGCCGAGATCGCTCAGCAGTACGTCAAGAAAGGCTCGCGCATCTATGTCGAAGGCCGTCTGCAGACCCGCAAATGGCAGGGCCAGGACGGTCAGGATCGTTATTCCACCGAGATCGTCTGCAACGATATGCAGATGCTCGACTCGCGCAGCGGCGGCCAGGGTGGCTATCCGCAGAACGACCCTCAGGGCGGTAGCTATGCGGGCGGCATGAACCAGGGCGGCGGCATGCCGCAGGGTAATGCGCCCCAGCAGGGTGGCGGTGCTCAGCAGGGCAACTACGGCAACGCACCCCAGCAGCCTCCCCAGGGTAACAACTATGGCCAGCAGGGCGGGCAGCAACAGCGTCCGCCGCAGCAACCGCCCCAGCAGCCGCAGCAGGGGAACAACTTCGGTGCACCGAATCCCGGCAGCTTCGACGACTTCGACGATGAGATTCCGTTCTGAGACGCCCCACCTTTTCCTGCGCTGAATCGGTGTCCATGAAGGAGTCTTCGTGAAGCTGTTGATACTGGATGCCGGGCACTGTCTGAGCCTGGCACTGGCCCGTGAGGCCAATCGTCGTACCGATACCGAGCTGGTCATCGAGGCCGGAATGGATCTCGAGGCCAGCCGACTCGCCGAGATCTCACCCGATGCGGTGCTGGTGCCGCCGCTGGTGCAGCCCATGGATATCGAGCCGGCAGCCGTCACGGCTCATGCCGCTGCGGTAGAGCGTTGCCTGGCGAGCTGTCGGGAGCTTGGCGTGCCCCTGGTTTGGGCGGTATCGGATCAGCTCTATGAAGATGGCTTCGATGGTCCCATCGACGAGCACGTCCGGCCCGAGCCGCGTGATGAGGGATTGCGCCAACTGATGGCCGTCGGCCAGCAGATTCGTGACCTCCACCCCCGCCACCTGATCATCCGCCTGGGGCCGCTGTTCGCCCTGGAAGGGAGTGGCGCCTGGCTTGGCAGCATGCTCGACAGCCTGGTAGGCGGCGATGAATTGAGCGCGGCCCAGGACGTGATCTTCTGCCCGACGTCGGCGGATGCGGCGGCCCTGGCCTTGATCGGCATGCTGCAGCAGATTCAGTGCGGTGCGGAAAGCTGGGGCGTCTATCACTTGGCGGGCACCGAGCCGGTCAGCGCTTTCGCCTTCGCCTCCATGGTGCGCACTCAGCTGGTCACCCGCTTCGAAGGCCTCGGCCAGTCATTGGTGCTCGGCGAGCTCAAGGCGCTCGATCATCATCATGGGCAACCGCTGCGCCGAGTCCTGAACTGTCGTCGCGTGCTTCAGGTGTTCGGCGTGCATCAGAAACCCTGGCGTCTCGAGGTCGGGCGCATGCTCGACGCTTGGTGCCAGGCCTACCGTCCTTCCGACCAACTGCTTGATCGCTGCGGGGACAACGCATGAATATCCTGCGCAGTCTGCTCTTCTATGCCGGCTACTTCCTGGCCATGATACTTAGCGGGATTTTTCTGTTGCCCTTGGCGCCGCTGTTGCCATTACGCTCGCGCTATCGGCTGTTGAATCTCTACAACCATGTGGTGATCGCCTGGTTCCGCATTACCTGCGGCGTGCGCTATGACTTTCACGGGCAGGAAAACGTGCCCGAGGGCGCCTGCGTGATTCTCTCGAATCACCAGTGCGAGTGGGAGACCATCTATCTTCAATTGATCAAGCCACCGGTATGCACGGTACTCAAGCAGGAGCTGCTGAACTTTCCGATCTTCGGCTGGGGCCTGAGGCTGCTCAAGCCGATTGCACTGGATCGCTCCAAGCCGGCTCGCGCCATGAAGCAGGTCCTCATCCAGGGCAAGGAGCGTCTCGATGAGGGGCTCTCGGTATTGATCTTTCCGGAAGGGACTCGGGTGCCTACAGGAGAGCGCCGCCGCTACAACAAGAGCGGTACGGTGATCGCCTGCCGCGCCGGCG
This sequence comes from Onishia taeanensis, assembly GCF_900100755.1. Lineage (GTDB taxonomy): Bacteria > Pseudomonadota > Gammaproteobacteria > Pseudomonadales > Halomonadaceae > Onishia > Onishia taeanensis. The sequence goes on along the minus strand of NZ_FNCI01000011.1, from coordinate 73,011 downwards.
TGCCGGTGCTGCCCGTTGCGCACAATGCGGGGGAGCGCTGGCCGGGGCGGCACTGGGTGAAGAATCCAGGGCGCCTGACGCTGGAGATAGGCCCGCCGATCGAGACCGAAGGTCGTACGGCCGAAGAAGTGCTGGTCGACGTCGAAGCCTGGATCGAGGGGCGTCTGGCGGAGATATCCGAGGTGCCGAGGCCCGCAAGCGAGCCTGCCAAGGAGACCGTGAATAGCTGACGCTCGATGCAGTCGGCCAGCGGAGATATCGATCAAGCCGACGCGACGCACACGGGTGCGATAAACAAAGAAGGCGCCCTAGGGCGCCTTCTTTGCGTTAGCGAGATGACAAGCCTGAGCGTTAGCCGCTGAACTTCTCCAGCACCAGGCAGGCATTGGTGCCGCCAAAGCCGAAGCTGTTGGACAGTACACGCGTCACCTCGACGTCGTCACGACGTTCGGTCACGATATCGAAGCCTTCAGCCTGGTCGTCGAGTTGCTCGATGTTGGCCGAGGCCGCGATGAAGCGATGCTCCATCATCATCAGCGAGTAGATGGCTTCCTGCACGCCCGTGGCGCCCAGCGAGTGGCCCGTCAGCGACTTGGTCGAACTCATCGCCGGCGTACGGTCGCCGAACACTTCGCGAATCGCCTTCAACTCGGCAACATCGCCCACGGGTGTGGAGGTGCCGTGGGTGTTGACGTAGTCGATGTCGCCCTTGACCGTCGCCATGGCTTGGCGCATGCAGCGGGCTGCCCCCTCACCGGAGGGTGCGACCATGTCATAGCCGTCGGAGGTGGCGCCATAGCCGACCACTTCGGCATAGATCTTGGCACCGCGTGCCTGGGCGTGTTCCAGGTCTTCGAGCACCAGCATGCCGCCGCCGCCGGCGATCACGAAGCCATCGCGAGACTGGTCATAGGGGCGCGAGGCCTTGTCCGGCGTCTCGTTGTAATGGGTCGACAAGGCGCCCATGGCGTCGAACAGGCAGGACAGGGTCCAGTGCTCTTCTTCGCCACCGCCGGCAAATACCACGTCCTGTTTGCCCAATTGGATCTGCTCGACGGCGCTGCCGATGCAGTGAGCCGAGGTCGCGCAGGCCGAGGAAATCGAGTAGTTGACGCCCTTGATCTTGAACGGGGTCGCCAAGCAGGCCGAGACGGTGCTGCCCATGGTGCGGGTGACTCGGTAAGGCCCCACGCGGCGCAGGCCCTTTTCGCGCATGACGTCGGCGGCTTCGACCTGATTGGCGCTGGAAGCGCCGCCGGAGCCGGCGATCAGGCCGGTACGCTCGTTCGATACCTGCTCTGGGGTAAGGCCCGAGTCTTCGATCGCCTGAGCCATGCTTACATAGGCATAGGCAGCGGCATCCCCCATGAAGCGACGCAGCTTGCGATCGACCAGCGTGTCGAGGTCGATATCAACGACGCCTGCTACCTGGCTGCGGAAGCCGCGTTCAGCATAGTCGTCCTTGAAACGGATGCCAGAGCGCCCTGTCCTGAGCGCATCGAGGACCTGGTGACGGTCGTTGCCGAGGCAAGACACGATGCCCAGGCCGGTGACTACCACTCGTCGCATGGGAGCCTCCTGATCAGAAATTCGCGGTGGAGGTGAACAGACCGACCCGCAGGTCATTGGCCTGGTAGATGTCGCGGCCGTCGACGGACACGGTGCCATCGGCGATGCCAAGAATCAGACGCCGAGTAATGATGCGCTTGACGTTGATATGGTATTTGACCTTTTTCGCTTCCGGTAGGATCTGGCCAGAGAACTTGACCTCGCCACAGCCCAGCGCGCGGCCGCGTCCCGGATGACCGAGCCAGCCCAGGTAGAAGCCGACCAGCTGCCACATGGCATCCAGGCCCAGGCAGCCGGGCATGACCGGATCGCCCGGGAAGTGGCAGTCGAAGAACCACAGGTCCGGATGGATATCGAGTTCAGCAATCAGCTCGCCTTTGCCGTATTCACCGCCTTCCTCATGGATATGGGTGACGCGGTCGAGCATCAGCATGTTGGGTGCCGGCAGCTGGGCATTGCCAGGGCCGAACAGTTCACCTTGGCTGCATGCCAGCAGCTCTTCGTGGCTAAAGGAGTGTTGCTTGGTCACAGAATCATTCCGAGAGTCGATATTAGGGTGGGCCGGAAGCCGGCTAGACTGCGTGCCATTCTACTGGCAGCGCCAGATGATTGCACGTCGCCACCCTTGCTAGCTCTCCGGCTGACGCGAGGGTTAATGCCGCGCCCTCAGCATTTTGGTGATTAACTATTAAACCCATGGTAGCGTTCGCCGATAGAGTAATGAAAGGTGCGAACCTCTTTCGTGCTCGAGTCCATGGACCGTAAAATTGATGAATCCTTATGTGGCCGCTCTTCACACTTAACCGACCTGTGGTCTGGCTGGGCTTGCTCGGCGTCGCCGCTCTGCCCTGGGCCAATGCGGTGGGGATGCGCCTGGCGAGCCTGTTGCTGCTCGCACTGGGGGTGTGGGATGCCTTGCGGGCCGTTCGCCAGGAGCATGATCGCCGAGCCCTGGGAGAACAGGTGATGCTGAACTCCGAAGACGGCATCATGATCTGCGACGCCCGTCATCGCATCCTCACGGTCAACCCTGCCTTTACCCAGATCACCGGCTACGCCCTCGAGGAAGTGCGTGGTCAGGACCCATCGATGCTATCGGCCGGCCGTCACGACAAGGCATTCTACGACCGTTACTGGGAAACCCTCACCACGCTTGGCAAATGGGAAGGCGAGATCTGGAACCAGCGCAAGCAGGGCGACCAATACCCAGAATGGCTGCGCATTCAGGCCTATCGCTCCCAGAATGGCAAGATCAGTCATTTCGTGGGGCTCTTTACCGATATTTCTCGTCATAAGGCCCGTGAGCAGGACATGCAGCGCATTGGTTTCGAGGATCCCTTGACCGGCCTGCCGAACCGTCGGCGACTCCACGATCTACTGAGTTCGCGGCTACGCCACCTGCGTGCCGGCGAAGGGCTGGATATGGCGCTGATCGACATCGACGGCTTCAAGGCCATTAACGATGCCATGGGCGTCGAGGCAGGGGACCGGTTACTGTCGCGTTTTGGCCAGCGGCTGGCGCGGCAGGTCGCAGGCGGTGTGGTGGGGCGCTTGGGCGGCGATGAGTTCATGGTCATCCGCACCACCAACTTCGACGATCACGATACCTGGGTGGCCGGGCTCAGTGAGCACCTGACGGCGCCCTTCGAACTGGACGGCCAGTCGCTGCGCCTAGGGTTGACCGTGGGCAGTTGCCGGGCGCCGGACGATGGTCGCGATTCCAATGTGCTATTGCAGCGGCTGGAAAGCGCCCTTTATAGCGCCAAGCGCCACGGCCGTAACCACCACAAGCGCTTTCAGCCCGCCCTGGATGAGCCTGGAGACCGGCAGCTCGAGCTGGTCAACGACCTGCGTGCGGCGCTCGCCCACGGCGACCAACTCGAGCTGCATTACCAAACCCAGCACAGCCTGAAGGATGGTTCACTGGTGGGCATGGAGGCGCTCATGAGGTGGCGCCACCCGCGGCTTGGTATGGTCTCTCCTGGAGATTTCATTCCGCTGGCCGAGCGTCATGGCCTGATGACGCCGTTGGGGGCCTGGGTGATCGAACAGGCGGCCTCTCAACTGGCGCGCTGGCAGCAGGCCGGGCTGCCGCGGGTGACTGTATGGGTGAATATTTCCGCGCTACAGCTGATTCAAGGCGACCTGGAATCGCGTATTTCCGCGTGTCTGGCCCGCTACAAGGTGCCGACCCGCCTGCTCGGGCTCGAGCTCACCGAGTCGGTGCTGCTCGATGAGCGGGCAGGCGATGTCTATCCGCGCATGACCTCACTGCGTGACAAGGGCCACCAGATTGCCATCGATGATTTCGGGACCGGCTATTCTTCCTTGAGTTACCTAAAGCGCTTGCCGGTAGACAAGCTCAAGCTCGACCGCGCCTTCGTGCGTGCGCTGCCCGACGATCAAGCGGATGCGGCGATCGTTGGCGCGGTGCTGGCAATGGCGAAGGGGCTGTCGCTGACGGTGGTCGCGGAAGGTGTCGAGACGCCGGCGCAGCGGGACTACCTGCGCAAGCTAGGCTGTCCCGAAGTGCAGGGATTCCTGTTCTCGCGCCCTGTGACGTCAGGCGAGGTCGAAGCCAAGCTCAGGCAAGAAGCCACGGGGGTTTACTCGGGTGACGGCGCGGCTGTCGCCTCGGCGTAGCGAGCTTAGGTCTAAAGGTGCTTGCAGGGCGCCAAGTGGGCAAAGGCGGTCAGGATGGCGCTCGGCCCAGACGATAGCTGAGCCCCAGGCAGAGCACCGCCCATACCAGTGCCTCCGCCGGCAGCAGCCAGGGCGCCAGCTCCACACCGGATAGCCGTGCGCCGGCCAGGTAGGATAGGGGGCCGCTCGTCGCCCCACCCAGCGCCGCCAGCCAAGGGCGCCGCCATAGCCAGCTTAGTGAATGCAGCGGCAGGGTGGCGAACAGCGGCCACAGTAGCCACAGCCAGAGGGGCAGCGGTAGCGCCCCCCAAGGGCCAGCCCCGGCACCCGCCAGGGCAGTATCGCCGCCAGCGAAATCAAAGCCGCCGAGCAGTCCGAAACTGCCATCGATGACCAGCCCAAGCGTGGCGAACGCCGCCAGTAGCCGCCATTCCCGCGGTTGCCCCAGCCAGTAAAGATGCGCGGTCAGGATCAATGCCGCCACGACTGCGCCTATCGCGCTGCCCCCCAATACGCAGGCAAACCAACCGACCTGAAAGGCCAGGATATTGACCACTGAGGCTGCCCAGCCATTGGCATCAAGCCGGGTCATGGCGACCCCGTCTGCGCATCCCGGCGGGCGCCGGGTTTCGCCATCAGCAGGTGGCAGGTGCCGATGCTGCGCTCCAGGAAGCCGCCTTCGCAGTAGCACAGGTAGTAGCGCCACATGCGGATGAAGCGCTCGTCGTAGCCGAGCTTGCGGATCCGGTCTAGCTTCGACTCGAAGCGGTGGCGCCATTCGCGCAAGGTGCGCGCATAGTGCAGCCCAATCTCGTCGAGCGACAGCACGTTCAGCGAGGTATGGCGGGTCATGCCGTCGAGAATGGCGCGATGCGAGGGCAGGAAGCCGCCGGGGAAGATATAGCGTTTGATGAAATCCATCTCACGCTTGGCGGCCTCGAAGCGCTGATCGCGGATGGTGATGGCCTGCAGCATCACCATGCCATCGTCGGTGAGCAGCCGGTCCAGGGTCTCGAGGTAGGTGTTGAGATACTGGTGGCCTACCGCTTCGATCATCTCCACCGAGATCAGTCGATCATAGCGGCCCTTCAAGGTGCGATAGTCCTCCTTGAGCAGGGTGATTCGCTCGCCAAGCCCCTCTTCCTCGATGCGTTTCGCGGTATGGGCGTACTGCTCGTCGGAGATGGTGGTGGTCGTGACCCGGCAACCGCGGCTCTTGGCGGCATGGATGGCGAGCCCGCCCCAGCCGGTGCCGATTTCCAACAGATGGTTGTCAGGGCCCACGTCGAGCTTGTCGAGCATCACGTCGAGCTTGTGGGTCGAGGCTTCCTCGAGGCTCGCCTCCGGGTGAGGAAAGACCGCACTCGAGTACATCCAGTGCTGGGTATCGAGAAAGGTGGCGAAGAGGTCGTTACCCAGGTCGTAGTGGGCCGAAATGTTGCGCCGGGCGCCGCGTTGGGTATTGCGCTGCAGGGCATAAGCGGCGGTCAGCAGCCAGCGGCCGAGGCGCGCGCTGCCGTTCTCGACCTCGCCGTTGACCCTTTCCATATTGGCGGCAAACAGCCGGGTCAGGCTGACCAGGTCATCGGCGTCCCAGTCGCCATCCATATAGGCCTCGGCGGCACCCACCGTGCCGCCCAGCGCCAGCCGGCGCCAGGCCTGGGCGCGTTTGACCACGACCGTGACGGACAGGGGCCCACCGCGGCCCAGCGTATGACGCTGATCGCCTTCGACCAGGGTGATCTGGCCGCCTTCTAGATCGTTCAACTGAGCGAGCAGGCGGGGCTTGAGCAGTCGGGTCAGGCGGTCGCCCGTCTCGGGCTGCGGCGCTGAGGTGGCAGAGCGGATCGTACTCACGGCGGTGTCTCCTCGCGATGGGGATGGTCATGGATCGGCACGCGCTTGGCCCACAGGCGCAGGGCCTCCAGATGAATGCCGGCCAGGGTCTTGAGGCTCATGAAGGGCTGTCGGACCAGGGTGGCCACCAGTGCGCCGCGGGTCGCGGCCCGGGCCTTCAAGGTCAGGGTGGCATCGAAGTGCAGCGCTTCGTCTTTCCAGGTCTCCATGTGCATCATCAGGTGCTCACCGGGCGTCGAGAAGCGCCAGCGATAGGTCATGTCCATGGGATTGAAAGGCGAGACGTGCATGGCCTTGTCGAAACTCGCCTGGTGGCTGTGACGCTGCGGATCGACACCGCAGGCATAGCGCACCCGCTCGCCCCACGGGGTATTGGTGACCTCGGCCAGCACCGCGGCCAGTTGGTCATCGGCGTCATAGGCGTAATAGAGGGTGACCGGGTTGAAGGCCACTCCCAAGGTGCGCAACTGGGTCAACATGCACACCCGCCCGTCAGGCGCCTCGCCTAGCTGGCGTTCGAGCTCTTCCCTGACCACCTGCTTGAGCGGGCGCTCGTGGGGCGTCAGATAGTCGCTGCGGCGAAAACGGGCCAGCGCCAGTTTTCCCTCGCCGAAGCCGGGCACGCCGCGGAACAGTGCCGGCAGTTCGTCGAGATCCAGCCAGGCCATCCACAGTCCATAGCGGAAGGCGTGGGCCTTGGGCCAGTAGCGCCGATGGCGCAGGTGGCCGTGGTAGATCCTGGAGCGGGGGGCGGCAATCATGCGGGCGCCTCCGCGCCGCTCTCGCTGCCTGCCAGGGCGTCGTCGGCGGGACACGGCGTGTCATCCAGCGCCAGGGCTACCCGGCGAGCACTCCAGACGCCATCCTCATGGAAACCGTTGCGCCAGTAGGCGCCGCAGAAGTGGGTGCGCCGGCTGCTGCCGGAGATCTCGGCATGGCGCGCCTGGGCGGCCTGGCCGGCCAGGGTGAAGCAGGGATGCGCATAGGTGAAGCGGCCGAGGATCCGCTGCGGATCGATGCTGGCGCTGTCGTTGAGGGTCACGCAGAAGGTGTGCGGTGCCTCCAGGCGCTGCAGGATATTCATGTCATAGGTCACCGAGACCCGAGCGGCAGTGCCGCGACCATCCAGGCGATAGTTCCAGCTGGCCCAGGTGCGCTGACGGCGGGGCAGCAGGCGGGTGTCGGTGTGCAGCACCACTTCGTTGTCCTGGTAGGGCATGGCGCCGAGAATCTCACGCTCGGCGTCGCTTGAATCCTCGAGCAGTGCCAGGGCCTGGTCCGAGTGACAGGCCATCACCACCTGATCGAAGCGCTCGACGCCATGGCGGCTTCTGATCTCGACGCCATCGGCGTGGCGGCGGATACCCTGCACCGGGCTTTCCAGTCGAATGCCCTCGGCGTAGGGGGCTGTCAGCGCCGGGATATAGGCGCGGGAGCCGCCCACCAGGGTGTGCCACTGGGGACGATGGCTGACCGACAGCAGGCCGTGATTCTTGAAGAAGCGCACGAAAAAGGTCAGCGGGAAGCCCATCAGGTCCTGGATGCTGGCCGACCAGATGGCCGCGCCCATCGGCAGCAGGTAGCGGTGGCGGAAGTCCTCGCCGTAGCCGCCGGCGTCCAGGTAGTCGCCAAGCGTCATCGCCGGATCCAGGCGGCCGCTGTCCAGGTCGCGAACGGCCGAGCGATTGAAGCGCAGGATATCGGCCAGCATGCGATAGAAGCGTGGGCGTAGCAGGTTGCGGCGTTGGGCAAAGAGAGAGCCCAGCGTGTGGCCGTTGTACTCGAAATCATAGGCGTGCTCATGCACCGAGAAACTCATCTCGGTGGGCTGGCTGGCAACGCCCAGCTCGGCCAGCAGCGCCTGAAAGTGCGGGTAGGTCCAGTCGTTGAAGACGATGAAGCCGGTATCGATGGCGTAGTCGCGGCCGTCCAGCGTCACATCGATGGTCGCGGTGTGACCGCCCAGGCGCTCGCCGGCCTCGAAGAGCGTAATATCGTGATGCTTCGACAGGTAGTAGCCCGCGGCCATGCCGCTGATGCCGCTGCCGATCACGGCGATGCGCTGCCTGCTCATGTCTCGTCTCCTGCGGCCCGGTTATCCCGGTCGCGGGTCATGCGCCGGCCCAGTCGCCAGCGCAGTCCGGGTGGCAGAATGCCCATCAGCTTGACCAGGTAGGTGAAGCGTTTGGGGAAGTGGATATCCAGGTCGCGCTTCTCGAGGCCCTTGAGGATGGCCTCCACGGCGGTATCGACGCTGACCCGCATCGGCATCGGGAAGTCGTTGCGCTCGGTGAGAGGCGTCTTGACGAAGCCCGGGTGAATCACGCTGACGCCGATGTCTTCGGCGGCGAGGTCCAGGCGCAGCGACTCCATGAAGTAGCTGAGCGCCGCCTTGGAGGCGCCGTAGGCCTCGGCCCTGGGGAGCGCGACATAGGCAGAGGCGCTGGAGGTGGCTGCCAGCAGCGGTCGGCTGCCGTCATGGTCGCGTGCCTGGCGCAGCAGCGGCAGCGCCGCCTCGATGGTATAGAGGGCGCCGTGGAAGTTGGGGGCGAAGACCCGTTCGACGAGGTCGACATCGAAATCCCGCGCGTCCAGGTACTCGCAGGTCCCGGCATTGAGCAGGGCAAGCTCGAGCCCGCCGAAGGCCTCCATGATCTGCTGGCCGGCGGCCGTCACGGCGCCGCGGTCGGTGATGTCCAGCGGTACCGCCAGGGCATTGTCATGACCTTCGGTCAGCGCCTCAAGTTTCTCGGCGCTGCGGGCGCTGAGGGCCACCCGATGACCGTCGTCGAGCAGGCGTTCGGCGAGTGCCCGGCCGATACCCGAGGTTGCGCCGGTCAACCAGATGCGCTGCGGATGCGGTGTTGTGGTCATGCTTCCTCCTGGCCAGACGGCCGTGTCGGCCTCGATGGGCACGCGCCTTGCGATCCTTCATGCGGCAGCATTGCTATTAGCTACGATGGCAGCGGCCAATGGGTTTCAGGCCCCGGCGCGTCGCTTGAGTTGACGAATCACCCAGCCGAGCCCGGGGAGCCGCTCGTAGAGCAATTCCCCGGCATCGAAGTAGTCGCGGTGGTGCTGCACCTTTTGTATTCCTTCGTCACTGCCGGCCGAGAATGGGGCGAACGTCAGCCGTGAGCAGCCTTCCACCTCATAGGCCTTGCCCCCTGACAGACGGGGGTGGCGCAGCGTCATGGTCCAGGTGACGAAGGCGGTGTCGCCCTGGCGCTGCCGTTGGTGGAAGGCGAACTGGCATTCCTCTACATGCGTGTACAAGGCCGCGAAGTAGCGTTCGAGTTCGCTCAGGCCCTCGATACGGTGCAGTGGATCCTGAAAGACGATGTCATCAGTGTATACGCTTCCCAATTGATCTGTATAGGTCTTGTCTAGCTTATTGAAGAAGGCGCAGAAAGCTTCCAGTGCCGGGTCACGGGACATGATGACTCCTGTTCAGGGCGCGCCCTGTCAGGACGCGTCACTCTTGAGGGCCTTGAAGGCGTCCAGCGCCCGCGCGCGGGCAGCCTTGTGGTCGACGATCGGCGCAGGGTAATCGGCTTGATCGAGCAGATCGCCTGCCGGTGGCGCATGGCGCTGTTTGGCAGATAGCGTCGCCAGAGAGGGCAGGTAGGTCTTGATGAAGGTGCCTTCCGGGTCGAAGCGCTGAGACTGGGTGGTGGGATTGAAAATGCGGAAATAGGGCGCGGCATCGGTGCCGGTGGACGCGGCCCACTGCCAGCCGCCATTGTTGGCGGCGAATTCGCCATCGATCAGGTGGCGCAGGAAGAAGGCCTCGCCACGGCGCCAGTCGATCAGCAGGTGCTTGGTCAGGAACATCGCGGTCACCATGCGCAACCGGTTGTGCATCCAGCCAGTTTCGACCAGCTGGCGCATGGCGGCATCGACGATCGGGTAGCCGGTGCGTCCTTCACACCAGGCCGTGAAGGCGGCCTCGTCGTCGCGCCAGGCCAGCGCCTCGGTGTGCTGCTGGAAGGCTCGATGGCGGCACACGCGGGGAAAACCGATGACGATGTGCTGATAGAACTCCCGCCAGACCAGTTCGTTGACCCAGGCGGTAAGGCCTGCGTCACCCTCGTTGAGGTGGCCGTCGTTTTCGGCCAGCACCGCCTGACAGCACTGACGAAAGGACAGCATGCCCAGTGCCAGGTAGGGAGACAGCTCGCTGGTGCCGGCGACCGCCGGCAGGTCGCGCTGTTCCTTGTAGTGGCGGCCGCGGAAGCGCAGGAAACGTTCCAGCCGGTCGGCGGCGGCCTGTTCGCCGGCGGGCCAACGCTCCGGTGCGGCGGGGGTATCCTCAAGGGCGGGCAGCTCGGGTACCGGCTCGCTTGAAATTTCAAGCGGCGCCTGGACGGCAGGAGTGTCGCGTAGGGCCAGCCGCTCGGACGTGAGTGCCCGGTGCCAGGCCTTGGCGAAGGGCGTGAATACGCTGTAGTAGTCGCCTTGACCGGTGAGCAACTCGCCGGGGGCGAAGGCGATGGCATCGGTATGCGCCTTGACCGTCAGACCCTGGCGGTCGAAGGCGGCGATGACCGCTTCGTCGCGGCGCCACTCGTCAAGCGGATATTCGCGGTTGAAGTGCAGGGCACAGGCGCCGACCTCTTCCGCCAGGGCGAGCAGGGTAGCCGGGGCGGCATCGAAGTGGTCGATCTCCCGATGCAGCAGCGGGATGTTGTAACCGGCAAGATCCTCGGCCAGGGCGGTGACGCCGCGGTTGAGGAAATCGAGCTTGTTGGCCCCGTGGCCATGAGCCTGCCATTGGGGCAGACAGCGCAGAAAGACGGCGACTACCGGTCCCTGTCGGGCCGCCTCACTCAGGGCGGTGTTGTCGTGCAGCCGCAGATCGCTGCGCAGCCAGACCAGTCGAGGGGCCGCGCCGGCCGGAGTCTCACCTTGCATGATCGCTCCTGTGATTGTGGAAGGGGGCCGTGTCCGAGAAGGCGGTATCAGGGCTATCGGGAGTGACCGCGCTCAGCCCCGGGTCAGCGGTTTGAGCCGGGAGATGGCCTGGAGCGGGTCATCGCCGAGTACCGCGACCTGAGTATCGCTAAGCTCCTGCTCGCGGATGCGCGCCACCGGCCCGCAGAGCCCCAGCGGCACGCTGAGCTGTTCGGCGAGCTTGGGTAGCTGGCGCCGGAAGAGCTCGGTGCGCTCGGCCTGGCCGCTGCTCACCAGCATGGCGACGGCATTCAGGCGCTGCACGGCCAGCGGCATCTCGCTAAGGGGCAGGGCGTCGTCGAACAGCTGAACGCGATAGCCGGCGTCGCTTGCCGTGAGGGCGGTCAGCAGTTCCCAGAGCATGCCGTGGGCGTCAGGCAGCCGGCTGATCAGCACCATGCCGTTGGTCGCCACCTTGTTGCCGTGATACAGGCGGGTGCCCACGCGGCTGCGCAGGAAGGATTCCAAGGTGGTGCGCTGCAGTGCCGCGCCGAGCTGGTCGCCCCAGCTTTCCTCGAACGACACGACCAATGGCTTGAGCAGTTCGCCGACGCAGGTGGTCACCGGGTAGAGCGTCATGGCCTGGTGGTAGAGCGCATCCAGGCGCTCGATATCCAAGGCTTCGATGGCGGCCTGCCACTGCTGGCGCTGCCCTTCCCAATCGCCGATGGCCGGCGCCATGGGCTCGGCTGGCGCCGGCTGGTCGAGCAGCTCGCGCACCTGGCTGACCGGCACGCCGCGATTGAGCCATTGCAGGATATTCTCGACGCGCTCCACGTCTTCATAGGCATAGAGGCGATGGCCTTTGGCCGTGCGCTGCGGGCGAATCAGGCCGTAGCGTCGCTCCCAGGCCCGCAAGGTCACCGAGTTGACCCCCGTCAATCGTGAGACCTCACGAATAGGGTAGAGCGGCGTATCGGCCGGATGGGTCGCCTTGGTAGTCATGCGCTTGGGAGCCTCTTGCTGGGTCGGTCGAAGCAGCGACGCGTTAACACTACGCTACGTCGCCGATGGGGCTAAGAATGGTGCAAAATATTATACAAGGCAATGATGTTGTACAAAGCATGGGTTGAGCGGCATCCCATCATCACCGCCGATCAGCCGTTGGCCCGCTCGTCGATAATGCCGGCCAGGGCATCGACGAAGGCCGGATGTTCGCCTACCGGTGGCAGTAGCGTCAGTGCGATATCGGGGTGGGCAGCGCCCAGGGCAGTGATCTGGCCCGGCACGTCTTCGCGGAGGTGCCGACCGGCGGCGAAGAATAGCGGCAGGATGTCGGCGCGCTCGATGCCGCTGTCGCGAAGCTCGGCCACAGTGGCTTCGAGCGACGGTTCGCAGAGCTCCATATACGCCATGCGCAGCGGAGTCGAGAGGCGTGCCGCCAAGGTCTCGGCCAAGGATTCGAAGGGGGCCTTCCAGCGCGGGTCACGAGAACCGTGGGCGAGCAGGATCAGAGCGTGTGACATGTAAACCTCGTGGCGTACAAGAAATGAGCGGTGGTATCGGTGGCAGCGCTGACGTCGGGCGTCAGTCTTTCAGCTATCAACGTCTTACACTTTGTTCAGGAACCGATTTCGGCGGCCAGGGTTTGGCCCAGGTCATGCCCGGAAAGCCAGGCTCCCTCGATGCGAGATGAACGCAAGGCATCGCCACAAAGTGCAATGCCGCGGGCACTGAGCCGGTAACCAGGGCCGCCGGTGGCCGGTCCGCAGGGTTTGGCATAGCGCCAGCGATGGGCGCCGATCAGACGCGGCTTGGGCAGTGGCCGTGGATAGAGCGACTCGAAGGCCGAGAAAAGCCGCTCGGCAACCGCATCGGCATCGTCTTCCAGCCATGCCGCACTGGCCTCGTGGCTGGCGAGCAGGGTCAGGCTCTCGTCCTGCGCTTGGCGGCCAGGTTTGGTGTCGTTGCGGCTGACCATGCTCAGCGGGCCGACATTGACGAAGGCGGCTTGCCAGTCGGCATCGACGCCGGGCAGTTCCGGCAAGGGCTCATCGAATACCGCGTAGCCAGCCCAGCAGGGCTGTTGCACGATGGCGAGGCAGTCGGCGGCCAGCGCCGGGTCATGGGGCGCGACCAGCGGCTCGGCCTGGGGGGTGGGTACCGTGACCACGACCCTGGCATAGGGGCCATGATCGCGACCCGCATCGTCGGCCAGCCACCAGCCGTCGGCTCTCTGTTGCAGGCCGGTGATGCGCGTCTGGGCATGCAGGTCGACGCCCTCGGCCAGCGAGCGTGTCAGGGCGCTCATGCGCGGCGCAGCGCTATAGCGCGTTTGATCATCATGATGGGGCTGCCAGCCGTCGGCCTCGACGCGCCACAGCCGCTGCGGCCAGGGAGCCACCAAGCCGGCCTTGCGCCAGACGGCGACCTGCTCGGAGAAGCGTGATTCGCGGGCGGTAAAATACTGAGCCCCCAAGTCGACGACGGCCCCGGGGAGCCGGCGACTGGTCATGCGGCCACCCGGCCCCCGGCCCTTGTCGAAGACCTCGCTTGAGATATCGTGATCGGCGAGTGCCTGAGCGCAGGCGAGGCCCGACAGCCCGGCACCGATAATGGCGATGGATGGAATGGCAGTCATGAATCCTCCGGGTGACTGTCGTGGCTGGCGCTACAGTCATCAATGCTTACTAGGTTAACAGACTCGTACAAACGCTGTATAACCCCTAGTCTAGGTTGTGATGGTCCATCAGCGCCCCGGAGCTCGACGCAGGCAGTGGGTCCTGGCGTGGCAGGATCGTCATGAGCCACGCTTGTCATCAGGCTCTTTTCTCAGCTTCTAGTGCTCGGTTTTACGTCAGCGGGTGCTGGTTTCCAGGCACCGCGGCAGCGACTGATTCGGGAGAGCTTGCCAAGGCAAGACCGCTCGTCGCCGTTGGGCATCACATAGGGTTCGGTATTCTAAGGAGGCAGCATGCGTATTCTGGTCACTGGTGGAACCGGCTTCGTCGGTAGGCCCCTGTGCCAACGCCTGGCCGAGGCAGGACACGACCTGCTGGTGGTGTCCCGGGACCCGGCTAGCGCGCGGGACCTGCTGCCGGCGGGTGCGAGGGTCGCGGACACGGTCATGGCGTTCGCCGAGGCGCGGCCGGAGGCAATCATCAACCTGGCCGGCGAGTCGATCGCCGGCAAGCGCTGGAGCGAGGCGCAAAAGCATCGGCTGGTGGACTCTCGCGTCGATATCACCCGGGAGCTGGTGAAACTCTGCGGTCGACTCGCCGAGAGCGACGCCGCGCCGCAGGTGATGCTTTCCGGCTCGGCGATGGGCTACTACGGTGATCAGGGCGATAACCGGGTCACCGAGGAGACGCCGCCCCACGACGAATTCGCCCACCGCCTGTGTGAGCGCTGGGAGCAGGAGGCCAAGGCCGCCGAGGCTCATGGCGTGCGGGTCGTGCTGGTGCGCACGGGGCTGGTGCTCGAGAAGGACGGCGGAACCCTGGCGAAGATGCTGACGCCCTTCAAGCTGGGGCTCGGCGGCCCCTTCGGCAGTGGGCGTCAGTTCATGCCCTGGATTCACCGCGAGGACATGCTGGCGCTGCTCGAATTCCTGCTCGAGCGCGAGGACCTTAGCGGCCCCTTCAATGCCTCGGCCCCCAAGCCCGAAACCAACGCCGCCTTCACCGCCACGCTGGCTCGCCATCTCAAGCGGCCGGCCTTCATGGCGGTGCCGGCCTGCGTGCTCAAGGTCGGTCTCGGCGAAATGGCCAACCTGCTGCTGACCGGCGCCGACATGCGCCCGGCGCGCCTCGAGGAGGCCGGCTTTCGCTTCCAGTACCCAACACTCGATCAGGCGCTGACGGCGATCCTTGGGCGCTAGCGCTGTTCGAGTCGGTTCAGAACTCTCGGCGCCTACGTTCCCCCTTATCACCAAGATCTCCCTTGGCAACGGAAGGTTCGTGAGTCGCGGTATTGCCGTAAAACCCAGCGCGCCCGGCCAAAGTGGCCGGGCGCGCTGGGTTTCAGGCGTTCGATAGGGCGCCGGGACCGGCGCCGAGGCTAGTCGGTGTCGATGGTGACGATTACGCGCACCGCATCCAGGCGCAGCCGGGTGCCTTCGATGGCGCTGTCCAGCGCGGCCCGGGTGTCGGCGAGGGCCTTCAGCTCATCCTCGCGCACCGCTGGGTTGTGCCGGGAGAGCGCCTTGAGACGAGAAAGCTCGCCGTCCAGAGTCTCGCGCATGCGGGTCTGGGCGGCCTCGACGATGCTCGGCAGCTCGCGCTCGGCTTCTTGCTCGCCCTGGGTCAAAAGCTCGCGCAGCTGATCGTGGCGGTCCTTGATCAGGTCGCGGGCCACCGCCTTCTTGACCTTGGTGAGGTTCTTGGCGAGCCCGCCGAAGGAGACCTTGGAGGACAGGTTGCTGCCGGCTTCGTCGAGCAGCACGCGCACCGCGGTGGCCGGCAGGAAGCGGTTGACGTGCAGCTTCTTGGGTGCCGGGCAGTGGGTGCGGAAGACCAGCTCGGTCATCAGGCGGCCGCCGGGAATCGCCGGATGCTTGAGCAGGGCAAGCGCCGTGTTGCCCATGTTGCCGTCGAGCTGGCGGGCCATCATCTCGCGCACCAGCGGGTGTTCCCAGGATAGGTGCTGCACGTCGTCCCGCGCCAGGGCCTGGGCGCGCGACAGGGTGGCCGAGAAGCCATCCTCGCCTTTCACCAGGCCCGGTAGGCCGTCGAGCATCTGCGGGCTCGGCTGCAGATGCATGATATTGCCGCCGAGGTCCTGGCTGTCGACGCCGAAAATATCCAGCGCCTGCTCCAGGTAGCGCGGCAGCGCCTTGTCGTCGTCGAGTTCGCGGATCGCCTCGATCACCTTGGCAGCGCGGGCGGGGCGGCAGGCATTGTGCTCGAGAAGGCGATTGCGGCCGGCCTCGCGCTCCTTGAGCTTGGTGTCGAAGAGGGCGCGGGTCTCGGTGATCAGTTCCTCGAGGCTTTCCTCGTCGAGCAGCGCCTCGGCCAGCTCGTCGCCGAAGGCATCGAACAGCTCGCTGCCGACCCCATGGGGCGCGCTGAAGGCGTCCATCCCTTCCCGATACCAGCGCAACAGGCGGGCGCCGGGGCTCTGTTCGAACACCGGCACATGCAGTTGGATGGCGTGCTGCTGGCCGATGCGGTCCAGGCGACCGATGCGCTGCTCGAGCTGGTCCGGGTGCTGGGGCAGGTCGAACATCACCAGGTGGCGGCAGAACTGGAAGTTGCGGCCCTCGGAGCCGATCTCCGAGCACACCAGCACCTGGCAGCCGTCTTCGTCATCGGCGAAGGCGGCGGCGGCGCGGTCGCGCTCGACCAGCGTCAGGCCCTCGTGGAACACCGGCGCATGCACGCCGCCCAGCACCCGCAGGCCCTCGGCGAGCTCGAGGGCGGTGTCGCGGTCGTGGGCGATGACCAGCATCTTGTCGTCGCCGACCTCGGTGAGTTGCTCGAGCAGCCAGGTCACACGGGGGTCGAACTGCCACCAGGGTTCGGCGTTGAGCGGGTCCTCGCCGAGCGCCCGGTACATGGCGTCCGGATAGATCAGCACGTCCGGATGATCCAACCCGGTCTCGATCAGCAGCTCGTCGAGGTAGTCCTCGTCGCGCTCGATCCGGCGCAGCACGCGGCGATAGGCCGAGGGCAGGGCGAGTTCGCTGACGTGCAGCTCCCGGGAGGGGAAGCCGCCGACATGACGGCGGCTGTTGCGGAACATCACCCGGCCGGTGCCGTGACGGTCGAGCAGCTGCTCGGTGAGCTGGCGCCGGGCCGCCTCGCGCTGGGCGTCATCGCTTTCCGGCTCGGCCAGGGTATCGAGGAGGGCCTGGCTGTCGGCGTCGTCGATCACCGCATCGATCCGCGCCCGGGCGGCGGCGCTCTCGGCCGCGGTGGCGGCGGGAAGGGCATCCAGGGCATCAATGGCCTCGGCCACCTGCACGTAGCCGGCCTCCTCGGCCTTGAAGCGTTCGAGGTCCTGATAGCGGTCCGGGTCGAGCAGGCGCAGCCGCGCGAAGTGGCTCTCGAGGCCCATCTGCTCGGGGGTGGCGGTGAGCAGCAGCACGCCGTCGATGGCGGTCGACAGGCGCTCGACGCAGCTATAGCCGGGGCCCTGCTCGTCCGGGGTCCAGTCCAGGTGATGGGCCTCGTCGACGATCAGCATGTCCCAGTCGCAGGCCTCGGCCTGGGCCTGGCGGTGCGGGTTGTTGAACAGCCACTGCTGGCTCGCCAGCACCAGCTGGCCGGTCTCGAAGGGGTTGCCGTCGCTATGGGCCTGGCTCTGGTGCTCGTCGAGCAGGGTGACCTTGAGAGCGAAGCGACGCAGCAGTTCGACCAGCCACTGGTGAGTGAGGCTGTCCGGCACCAGGATCAGCGCCCGCTCGGCGCGGCCGGTGAGCAGCAGCCGATGCAGGATCAGGCCGGCTTCGATGGTCTTGCCAAGGCCCACTTCGTCGGCCAGCAGCACGCGGGGCGCATGGCGGCCGGTGATTTCGTCGGCGATATAGAGCTGGTGGTCGATCAGGTCGACCTTGGGGCCGGCGAGACCCAGCGCCGGGTTCTGCTCGATGCGGTTGTGGTGGTGCAGGGTGCGAAAGCGCAGGTTGAACCAGTCGTTGCGGTCGACCTGGCCGGTCAGCAGACGGTCGCGGGCCTGGTCGAACTGCATGGTGTCGGCCAGTTGGGCTTCGGGAAGCTCGCGCAGTTGGCCTTGGTCGTCCTCGCCGATATAGACGATCAGACCGCGTTCTTCCTTGCTGTCGTCGACCAGCATCTGCCAGCCCTCGGCGGACTGGATGCGGTCGCCGCTACCGAAGGCCACCCGGGTCAGGGGGGCCTGGCGCACGCTGTAGGTGCGTGTTTCCTCGCTGGCGGCAAACAGCACGGTGACGGTACGGAAATCGCAGTTCAGGACGGTGCCCAGACCCAGCTCGGCTTCGCCGTCGCTGATCCAGCGCTGGCCGGGAGAAAATTCGCTCATGCTGCCTCGGATACTGAAAGGGTCGATGCGCACGTAGCCGGCACAAAGCGGCCGACGACGACAGGGCGCGGTATCTTACAGCAAAGCGGGGCGCGGCTTAAGTGGGCAAGGCGCCTGCCGGAAAAGCGAGGGCCGCATGCCGATGAGGTCATGCGGCCTTAGGCAGAACGAGTGGGCAGAATCCCGTTCAGCGCGTCGTCCAGGCCTCGAGCTGGGCCCGGCTGAGCTCGCCGACATGGCGCTCGACCAGCCGGCCGTCGGCATCGAAGTAGAGGCTGGTGGGCAGCCCCGGTGACTCGACGATCACGCCCAGGCGCTGCTGCGGGTCGAGCAGTGTCTGGTCGAAGCCTAAGTCGTTATCGTCCAGGTAGCGCACCACCTGCAGCAGCTCTTCCCCCTGGTTGGCGGCGACCACGGTGATGTCATCGCGACGGGCGACGTCGGCGAGCAGCGGCATTTCGCGCAGGCAGGGCGGGCACCAGGTGGCCCAGAGGTTGATCAACACCGGCTGGCCCTCGAGCGATGCAAGCTCGATGGGCTCGCCGTCGAGGTTCTCGAGCGTCAGCTCGGGCAGGGTTTGCAGGCTGGCGCTCGATCCCAGTGGGTTCCAGCCGACCAGCGCCAGCCACAGCACCGAGCAGCCCAGCAGCAGCGCCAGGCCGCCCAGCATGCGCCCCATATGGGCCCGCAGCGTCCAGCCCGTCCAGGCGCTGGCGGCGGCGAGCCCCGCCAGGCCCATATAGCCGGGCTGCCAGAACTTGAGGGCATCCAGCGGCGCGGCGGCGAAGCTGTCGAGGTGGGTGAGCACATACCCCAGGCGCGCCGCCACCAGCCAACTCAGCAGCAGGCCATTGAACCAACGGGCATGGGCGCGCCTTGGCAGGCCAAGCAGCACCAGGCTGAGGACCAGCAGGACGAGCGCTGCCGCCAGGGCATAGAGGCGCGGTAGCGAGATCAGCAGCGGACCGATGGCCAGGGCATCCATGTCGTCGGGCTCCGATAAGTAGCGAATATCAGCGGCGAAAAAGGACGAGCGAGCGGCAGGCACGCCGGCGCCGCGTGGCAAAGAGTCGCGCTTAGCCTACTGCCTCGCCCGATGGCTGTCACGAATGCCTGTCACTAATGCCGTCCATAAAGAGAGCGGCCTATAGCGCAAAGGCGCGCTGGCGCTTGGCGACAGGGCAAGAATGGGACAGGATGGCCGCATCCCTCTGCCGGAGTCTGTCCCATGCGCCATCTCGTTCCCCTGATCTTGATTTGCCTGCTTGGCCTGAGCGGCTGCTCCTCGCTGTCCTATTCGGTCAGCGAGGAGGCGCTGCAGCAGGAACTGACGGCGGCCGTGAAAGATTTCGACCGGACCCAGCTCAAGGCCGGCTCACCGCTGTCGCTGCGCCTCGAGTCCACCGATCTCGCCGTTGGCCCGGACGGTCGCGACGTGGTGCGTATCGCGGTGGCCGGTCGTGTCGCCGTCAACGCCTTCGCGTCCAACTTGCCCGCCGATGTGTCGCTGAGCCTCGAGGGCATGCCTTATTACGATAACGACGAGAGGGCGATCTATCTGCGTCGCCTGACGCTGCTCGACAGCCGCATCGATGCGCCCTGGCTGCCGGTGGATATCGCGCCGGTCACCGACATGGTGGTGCGCCTGGTCGCCCAGACCCTGGAGAGCGTGCCGGTGTATCGCCTGGACCCGGACGCCATGGGCTGGGGGTGGAAGGAGCGCCTGGCTTCGCGAGCCGTGACCCTGGATATCGAGCCCGGCAGGCTGGTGCTGAAGCCGGGGCTCTAGACGACCCGGCCCCTTTGCATTGGGTATCATGAGGCTTGGCGAGGGTGGCGTCTCAGTCTGACACTTTTTTTATCCGAGACTGTTTTATCCGAGATTTTTTATCCACACCCCCTCGCCTGCTCAAACGATCCACACTCAGATGATTCACACCGGGAGCTCTCATGGCCAAGCCTGCCTTCGACATCCTGCGCGCGCTGGCAATTGCCAGTCAGGCCGTTGGCCTGATCGCCGTCATTACGCTTGAAACCGTGATGGGCGACGCCGCTCGGCCCTGGCAGGGGCTGACGCTCGGGCTGATGATCGCCGCAGCACTGGTGCTGGCGGTGGCGCGAACCTACCGGCGAAATCGCCAGCGCAAGCAGTCAGATCGCGGCTGAGGGCGCGCTCACCGGGCGCTCAGGCGCCCGTGGCGGCGGGCCGGATGTTGACCGGCGCACAGCGCCTAGGGTCGATGGTGACCACCTGCAGATGATGCCCCTCGGGCAGAGGGCAGCTCAGCACCCGCCAGGCGCAGCCGGGGGAACTGCTGCCCTGGCTCTGATAGAGGCGGGCGCCGCGGGCGGTCATGCGCTCACATAGCGCGGGAAAGTCGGCGTCGGGGATTTCGAGGGTCATGCGGCGTGGCAGTGAGGGCGTTTCGCTCTTCACCAGCATCAGTACCTGGGTATGCCCTCGGGCATCGCTGCCCAGCTCGAAAACCGCCCCGGTGGGGGTAGCGATCAACAGCGGCAGCAGCTCGCCGAAGACCTGGGTCAGCGCATCGAGATCACGAACCCTGAGGGTTGCCTTGTCCAGAGAAAGGCGCTGCATCGTGGCCACCTGATTGCCGTGTCTATGCCGTGAGTGTTGCCCACGGCGAGGTGCAGTGCCGCTGAATTGTCGCTATGTGTGTGAGTGGCTGGGTCTATCGAGCCGAAGGGCAGATGCAAAAAAGGGGCGGTGGCTGATGGCCGCCGCCCCTTTTTATATCGCCTTATACGCTCGTATCTCGTCGCTAGATCAGATACGAACGATGCGGCTACCGTGCTTCGCGATCAGTCCCAGTCGGGGGCGAAGTCGGGGTTGGCGATGCGCTCGCCCCGGTCGAGCGTGGCGATTTCTTCAAGCTCGTCGTCGCTAAGGGTAATCTTCAGCGCCTCGATGTTGCTCTTGAGGTGATCGGCCTTGGTGGACGACGGGAAAGTCACGATATCCAGCGCCTGAAGCCAGGCCAGGGTGACCTGTGCCGGGGTGGCATCGTGGTTGGCGGCGATGCGCTTGAGGGTGTCGTCTTCCATCACCTTGCCCACGGCCAGCGGCATGAAGGCTGTGACCGCGATGTCGTGGCGCTTGCAGTGCTCCACCAGTGCGCGGTTCTGCAGGAAGGGATGGACCTCGATCTGGTTGGTCAGCAGTACGCCTTCGCCGAGGATATCCACGGCCTGGTCGATTTGCGCCATGGTGAAGTTGGATACGCCGATATGACGAGTCTTACCAGCCTTCTGTACCTCACGCAGAGCGGTGAGGTAATCGCGCATCGGCACCTCATCGTTCGGCGACGGCCAGTGGATCAGCAGCAAGTCGACGTAATCGGTACCGAGCTTTTCCAGGCTCTCGTCGACGCTCTTCTTGAGATCATCGGGCTTGAGGGTGTCGTGCCAGACCTTGGTGGTCAGGAAAATCTCGTTACGCGGCACCGAACTCTCGGCGATCGCCTGGCCGACCTCGGCCTCGTTGCCATACATCTGGGCCGTATCGATATGACGATAGCCCTGCTCCAGGGCGTTGCTGACGGCGCTCTTGAGGGTATCGCCCTTAAGACGGAAGGTGCCGAGCCCGGGATTGGGAATAACGCTGTGCTGAGTCATGCAACCTCCGTAACAGTGATCAAGATTCGAGCCTGGCGAGTCGCTCTCACCATGCTCGATAGCTGACTAATAAACCTTGGGATCATCCCGCCGGATTCAAGGGCGGGATGAGAGGCGTCGATGACGACCTCAGAGGCCGAGCGCCTCGAGCAGTACCTTGGCCACCGGCTCGGAAGAGGGCGGGTTCTGACCGGTGATGAGGCGGCCATCCTGGCGAGTGTAGGGCGTGAAATCGTCGGCCTTGGAGTACACGCCGCCGCAGCCGATCAGCGCATCCTCGACCAGTTGGGGCACGATCTCGGTCAGGCCCACGGCGTCTTCCTCGCCGTTGGTGAACCCGGTGACCTCGCGGCCCTTGACCAGCGGCTCGCCTGACTCATCGCGTGCATTGAGCAGCACGATGGGCGCATGGCAGACCGCTGCCACCGGCTTCTGCTGAGCCCAGAAGGTCTCGATCAGGCGGATCGAATCGGCATCGTCGACCAGGTCCCACAGCGGGCCGTGACCGCCCGGGTAGAAGATGGCGTCGAAGTCGTCGGCCTTCATCTCGGACAGGCGATGGGTGTTGGCCAGCTCGGCCTTGGCAGCATCGTCCTGCTTGAAGCGACGGGTGGCATCGGTCTGGCTGTCTTCGGCGTCACTCGCGGGGTCCAGCGGTGGCTGACCGCCCTGGGGGGAGGCCAAAGTTACCTCGGCGCCGGCATCCAGGCAGGCGTAGTAGGGGGCTGCCAGCTCTTCGAGCCAGAAACCGGTCTTCTTGCCGGTGTCGCCAAGACGGTCGTGAGAGGTCAGTACCATCAGAATGCGTTTGCTCATGAAAGCTCCTGGTGATGGTTTGGAAAAAGGTGACGACTGTTACCTCGCCGCCCGCGGCGGCGAATTAATAATAGCCACTCTAGAGGCTGTCACCGTATTCGAGAACTGATGAATACTGATACGAGATATGCAGTATGCGCATATGAGGGGCGGGAACTCTTCTTGAATAGCGGGCCCGCACGCGAGGCGCTTGGGAAGGCGAGCCTGTTTTAACGGCCGATACCGAGGCGGCTTCGGTAAGCCTTGGCAAGCCAGAGTGCCAGCAGGGTCAAGGCCAGAGCGGCAAGCATCAGGGCCCAGATGACCAGCAGTGGCGTCTCGAGTTTGCCGAGCGGCCCATCCCGGTAGCTGCCGTGCCACAGGGTTCCCTGCACCAGCCAGAAGCCAAGGGCGCCGATCAGCGACTGGTGGAGATGGCGTATCAGCAAGAACCCCCAGGCCAGACACCAGCCAATGGCGACCACCAGCGGCCCGGCTGCCAGCCAGCCAAGGCCCTGTGCTTGCCAGATGACGCCGGCGCCCACCGCCAGCACGCCGATCAGTACCGCGATCGCCAGTGAGATCAGGCACTCCCTGAGCCAGGCCGGCTGAGGTGGGCGGCCTGGCGCCGTCGCTGCCGAGGACGCCGTGGCGGTCGAGGAAGCATTGGTTGTCGAGGAAGCATTGCTCATCGAGAGCGTGAAAGGGTGTAGCGCCATGCATCACCTAGCCAATAGCGAATTCAGTAAGTTTATCCCTACAGGGTTCTTATTGAGCTGGCAACGCCGGCGCCGTCATGGGCCCTCCAGCACAAGAGCGAGGGTGGCTGTCGGAATGCCATGGGTAAGATACACTCAACCTGTAGTACCCCGTTGCGGGGTGGTCGGCAAGACCGGCAGAACGCACGTTGGCAAGACAACAATTCCCTTGAAAGGAGCCGAGATGCAGCCGCTTAGCTATTACTACGTCAATGTACTGGAAGCGATGGAGAAGCCCTGCGACGTCCCCGCCGCTGAGCGCCAGGAAGGCTTCGACCTGCTCTATCAGCAGGGTGGGCGAGTGGAAATCGACCTCATGCAGCAGGCCGAGCAGGCCCTGGCAAAGGGAGCGCCTTTCCACTGGCACGAAGCGATCGATGCCGAGCAGCAACAAAAGCTGCGCCGCGCGCTCGAGGATCAAGACCCGGCCAAGATTCACAAGCTGCTTCATCGCAACGGCTATGCCAGCGTCCTCTATCACCACGCCCGCACCCATTTTTCCCCGGTGCCAGGCGCCGCCTGATGGCCCGCGCCTTCGACGACGGGCCGTCGCATCGAACCTAACCAAGCGAACGAAAAAAGAGACCGCCTCGGCGGTCTCTTTTTTGCGGACGCAGGGGTGACGGCGCGTCGTTGGGGTGACCTTGACGAGGTTCAGGCCGGCCCCACGATATGCTTGACCTCGAGATAGCCGGCCAGCCCCCAGGGGCCCAGCTCGCGGCCAATGCCGCTGATGCCGAAGCCGCCCCAGCCCGTTTCGGGCAGCACCAACTGCTCGGTATTGAACCAGATACTGCCCGCCCTGAGGGCGCGGCCGACGCGCTTGGCGCGCTCGGCGTCGCCGCTGATCACGGTGGCGGCAAGGCCAAACGCCGAGTCGTTGGCCAGCGCAATCGCTTCTTTTTCACTTGCCACGCTTCTGGCGCACAGCACCGGGCCGAAGATTTCCTCGCGCCACAGGCGGCTGTCGGTCGGCACGTCGCGATACAGCGCCGGGGCGACGAAGAAGCCCTGATCCGGCAGGGTGCGATGGCGGGCGTCGCGGACGGCCTCGAGCCCTTCGCGTTCGGCCTGCGCCAGGTAGGACAGCACGGCATCGCGCTGGCGTTCGCTGGTCATCGGGCCCATGTCGGTGCCCTCATCCAGCGGGTCGCCCAGCGTCAGCGCGTCGATACGTTCGCCGAGGGCGGCATACAGCGGCTCGCTGATCGCCTCGTGGACGATCAGGCGCGAGGTGGCCGAGCAGATCTGGCCGCTGTTGAAGAAGATGCCGGCCATCACCCAATCGGCGGCCTGCTCGACGTCGGCATCGTCGAGCACCAGGATCGGCGACTTGCCGCCGAGCTCCAGCGACACGCCGCGCACGCCACGGGCGGCGGCCTGCATGATCTTCTCGCCGACCACATTGCTGCCGGTGAAGGAGAGTTTGTCGATGCCGGGATGCTGGCTCAGGGGCGCGCCGATGCCGTCGCCGTCACCGTTGAGCAGGTTGAGCACACCGGCGGGCAGACCGATCTCGAGGGCGATATCGGCCAGCGCCAGCTCGGGCAGCGGTGTGACTTCCGACGATTTGAAGACTGCGGTACAGCCGGCGGCCAGTGCCGGGGCGAGCTTCCAGGCGCTGGTCACCAGCGGGAAATTCCAGGGCGCGATCAGGCCGACCACGCCGGCGGGATCTTCATAGCAGCGGGCTTCGACGCCGTCCATGGCATGTTCCACCAGGCGCCCCTGCCGGGCCTCCAGAGCGCGGGCCTGACCGGCATAGTAGCGGTAGCAGGCGATGGCATCGTCCAGGTCGATGCCGGCTTCCATCAGCGCCTTGCCGTTATTGGTGGACGAGAGCCGGGTCAGCGTCTCGCGGCGTGCGCTCAGGGCCTCGGCGAAGGCGTCCAGATAGTCGCCACGGGCATTGCCGCCAAGGGCTTCCCAGGCGGGCTGCGCCTGACGGGCCGCGGTAACGGCGGCCCCGACATCGGCCGGGTCGCCGGCGGTGACTTCGGCGATCACCGTTTCCCGAAACGGGTCCATGACGGCCAGCCGGCGCTGACTCTGGCTGGCCACCCAGTGATTGTTGATGAACTGCTGGTCAATCTTTTGCATGACGCGCTCCGTCATAAGTCGAGAGATGGGTCTAGAGAGGTGGGGCGAGAGGTCATTGATCGTGATGGGCAAGCCAGTCGTCGATCATGGCGTTCAGCCGCTCGCCAGAAAAGCTCGGGAAGTGGCCGCCGTGAACGGTGCGGGCCGGCAGGGCGCGCAGGCGCCGCATGCTGGCGGCATAGTCAGCGAGATTGCTGTGCCAGGCGTCCTCGATCAGCGGGCCGTCATAGACCAGGTCACCGGAGATCAGGGTAGCGGTGGCGGCTTCCCAAAGGGCGATGCCGCCGGGCGAATGGCCCGGCGTGTGAATGACCTCGAAGCGTCGGTCGCCCAGGTCGATGACGTCGCCATCTTCGAGGTGGGCGATCTTGGGTGGTACTGGGATGCGATAGCCGCTGTGGGCATAGGGCGCCGGAGGCAGGGCGTCGAACATCTCATCGTTGAGAAAGGCATCGGCCAGGGTGCGAGCGTTATCCGGCGCGGCGAGGATATCGGCTTCGGCGGCATGCACGTGGCAGCAGTCGAACTCGCTGGCCGCCCCGATATGATCGAAGTGGGTGTGGCTGGCCACGCCGACCAGGTCGTGCTCGGCGAGCAGCGCGACATGCCGGCGCAGGGGCACGGCACCCAGGCCGAAGTCCACCAGCAGATCGCGGTCGCGTCCTCGGACATGCCAGATATTGCAGCGGAAGAACGGCTTGATCCAAGGCTCGTCGATCAGGGTGATGCCATCACTCAGGCGCTGGGTGCGATACCACTGATCCGGCGCGATGCGCTCGAGGCGCGAGGACGTTGAACTCATGCGCGGGCCTTCTGCTGGCGCCTGGACAGCTTGCTGATGACGAAGTAGAGCGTCCCAGTTAGCACGAATACCGGCAGCGATGCGCCGAAGCTCAGCGGCGCGACCCAGTTCCAGTAGTAGGCGAGAACCGCCCCGACCACGTAGCAGCCGAGCGCCTGCGGATTGATCGCCGGCAGGGTCGCGGCGTCCGTGATCAGGTGCTTGGGCGTGTAGCGGTCGCGGTCGACCAGGAAGTAGTCGACGATCATCAGCGAGAAGGCCGGGATGAAGACGCTGCCGATAATCAGCAGGAAGGTCTGGAACTGGTCGAGGATGCCAGGAATCAGCGAGCCCAGCACCGAGATGACGCCGATGATCAGGGCCGGCTTCCAGAAGGGGCTCTGGGTGCGCACGCTCATGTACGACAGGGTCGCGCTGTAGACGCACATCACGTTGGTGGTCAGCACCGAGAAGAAGATCACCAGGGCGGCGGGCAGTCCGAAGCCGAAGCTGCTCAGCAGCTGGGTCGGGTCATAGGTCTGCGGGAAGCCGATCGAGACCGACAAGGCCGAGACCGTGGCGCCAAGGCCCATGGCGATCAGGGTGGCGGTGACATAGCCGGCCCAGGTGCCGATGACCGCGGCCTTGGGCGAGCGGCAGTGGCGGTTGTAGTCGGCGGCCAGCGGAATCCACGAAAAGGCGGTGGCGATGATGATATCGAAGGCCACACCGGCACCGAGGGCGCCCGTCGCTTCCATGTCGGTGATCGAGGGAAGGTCGTAGTTGCGGGCCAAGGCGAACACCACCACCCCGGACAGCAGCAGCATCAGCACCGCGGCAAGCTTTTCCGCCTTCTCGATGCCCAGGTGGCCACGCAGGGTGATCATTACCACCAGTGCCTCGCATAGCACCGTGAACAGCGCGACGTTGGAATAGCCGGTCAGGCTCGAGACGGCATAGTCGAGGCTCATGCCGGCCAGCAGCGCCTGGATCCAGCTCCAGGCGATCAGCGCGAACAGGTTGACCCAGGCCGGGAACATCGCCCCCAGTCGCCCGAATGTGCCGCGCGCCAGCACCATGGTGGTCATGCCGGTCTGCTGGCCCATCAGGCCGATTAGCACCAGCGGGATGATGCCGACCGCAGAGCCGATCAGCACCAGCAGCATGGCGTGCTGAAAGCTCAGGTCAGGCACCAGCAGCATGCCGGTAAGGATGGTGGTGACCACCACATTGGCACCCAGCCACAGGGCGAAGGTGCCGGGCATGCCCAGGCTGCGTTCGACGTTATCGGCGGCCAGGGTGTCCTGGCCGAAGGGTGACGAGGATTGGCTCATTGTTGTTGTCCTTATCAAGAGTTGGGGTGAAACGGGATCTGTCGATGCCATGCAGCCTTACAGATCGAGACCCTCAGCCGGTGGACCAGCGATGGGCATCTATCTCGATCAGCAAGGGGCCCTGTTCGGGGCGCTGCGCCAGGGCCTTGGCGAGACTTGCAGGATCCTCGACCCGGGTGGATAGGCAGCCAAAGCCATTGGCCAGGGTCTGAAACTCGGGAGCATGCAGGTTGACGCCGATCGGGGTGACGCCGTTGGCGGCCATGTAGCGACGAATCTCCTCGTAGCCCCCGTTGTGCCACAGCAGAATCACCACCGGCAGGCGCTCCTCTACGGCGGTGGCAATTTCTGAGAGCGTGAACATCACGCCGCCATCGCCGACCATCGCCACCACCGGCAGGTCCGGGCGAGCCAGCTTGGCGCCGAGGGCCGCGGGCAGGCCGTAGCCCAGGGTGCCGTAGCCTGTCGAGGCGTTGAAGAAGCGCCGCGGCTCGGACTTGGTGACCAGATGATTGGCGGCGTAGACCGGCGCGCAGGAGTCGCCGACGAGGATCGCCTCGGGCATCACCTCGTTCAGGGTGTCGAACAAGGGCACGAAGGGCGCGAACGCCGGGTCCAGGGGCAGCGCCAGGGCTTCCAGCGCC
Organism: Onishia taeanensis; assembly: GCF_900100755.1. Classification (GTDB taxonomy): domain Bacteria; phylum Pseudomonadota; class Gammaproteobacteria; order Pseudomonadales; family Halomonadaceae; genus Onishia; species Onishia taeanensis. Next base: position 44,999 of record NZ_FNCI01000011.1, on the reverse strand, counting down.
GCGGCGGTGCGCACCTGTCCCTGACGCAACAGGGCCGTCGGGAAGTGGGCCAGCAGCGCTTCGAGAGTGGCGCCGGCATCGGCGATCAGGCCAAGGGAGAGCGACTGGTTACGCACCAGCTGCTCGGGGTCGAGATCGACCCGGATCAGCCGGCCCGTCAGCAGGAAACCATCGTCGAACACCACATCGTAGTCGGTCTCGCCGAGTTCGGTGCCGATGGCGAGAATCACATCGGCATCATGGGCCAGCTCGCGCACGGCGGGCAGGGCGGCATTGGCCCCCAGATCGAGCGGATGGCGTGGCGAGGGCGATGCGCCATCGCCGTTCCCCAGCAGCCCCTTGGCGTTGATGGTGGTGACGGTTGGCGCATCCAGGCGCTCGACCAGCGCGCGGGCCGCCTCGGGTGCCGCGACGCAGCCACCGCCCAGCAGTACCAGCGGACGCTTGGCGTCATGCAGCCAGGCAGCGGCGGTGGCGAGCCCGGCGGGGTCCGGTGCCGGGCGATGAATGGCTGGGGCGCTCCACTGGGTGGGCGCCGACACCTCGGCATCGAACAGATCGATGGGAATCTCGATATGCACAGGCCCCGGGCGCATGCCATTGAAGACTGCGAAGGCCCGGGCCAGCACCTCCGGCAGGGCCGCCGGATCGAGCAGGGTATGGCTGAAACGGGCGACGCCGGCCAGCAGCTGCTGCTGGCTTGGCAACTCGTGCAGCCGCCCCTGGCCGCGCCCCAGGGTGTCGCGGCGATTGACGCTCGAGACCACCAGCATCGGCACCGAGTCCGCCAGTGCTTGGCCCATCGCCGTGGCGATATTGGTCATGCCTGGGCCGGTGATGATGAAGCAGACCCCGGGCTTGCCGGTGGCGCGGGCATAGCCGTCGGCCATGAAGCCGGCGCCCTGTTCGTGGCGCGGCGTGATGTGGCGCAGGCCGCTGTCGGCGAGGCCCCGGTAGAGCTCGACGGTATGCACGCCGGGGATGCCGAAGACGGTATCGGCGCCGTAACGGTCGCGCAGCAGGGCGATGAGCAGCTCGGCACAGGTCATGTCAGCACTCCTCAAAAGACGAAGACGTGGGCGATCAAGGCAATGATCGGCAGGGTGATGGCGGTACGCAGCAGGAAGATGACCACCAGTTCCCAGAGCTTCAGCGGGATCTTCGACTTGAGCAGCAGGGCACCGATTTCCGACATGTAGATCAGCTGGGTCAGCGACAGGCAGGCGATCACGAAGCGGGTCAGTTCGCTGTCGATGTCCTTGGCCAGCACCGCCGGCAGGAACATATCGGCGAAGCCCACCAGCGTTGCCGGTGCGGCGGCCGCGGCATCGGGAATCTGCAGCCACTCGAGCACCGGCACCATCGGGTAGGAGAGCCAGGTGAACAGCGGCGTGAATTCGGCGAATACCAGCGCCACGGTGCCAATCGCGATCACCAGCGGCAGCAGGCCGAGGAAGATATCGGCGACGTTGAAGAGCGCAACGCGCACCAGCGCGCGGGGGCCGGGTGCCGTTTCGGCGCGAGCCACGGCGATGCTCAGGCTGTAGCGGAAAAGGCCCATGTCGCCGGTGCTTTCTTCGGCGATCTGGCAGCCGACCGGCTCATGGTAGGTGTTTGCCTTGCGCGACAGCGGCGGCAGGCGCGGGACGATGATCGCCGCGATAAGCCCCGACACCACCACGGTCAGATAGAACGGCACGAACAGGTGGTTGATGCCGATGAAGCTGGTCACCAGCAGCGCGAAGGCGATCGACACGATCGAGAAGTTGGTGGCGATGGCCGCCGCTTCGCGCCGATTGTAGTAGCCCTGCTCGTACTGCTGGGTGGTGATCAGCACGCCAACGGTGCCCGACCCCATCCAGGAAGCCGTAGCGTCGATGGCGCTGCGACCGGGCAGGCCGAAGATCATTCTAAACGGCTTGCGCACCAGGCTGCCGATGAACTCCATGAAGCCGAAGTCGACCAGCAGTGGCAGCAGAATGGCCGCGAAGAAGAAGAACGTCAGCAGGACCGGCGCCAGGTCGTTGAGCATCACCCCACCGGTGTAGGCGGCGGTGATAAAGGAAGGGCCGACCTGGAAGTAGGTCATCAGCGCGAACAGCGCGCCGAGGCCGCGCATGGCGAACCACAGCGGCGCTACATCGAAGAGCTCCTTGCCGATGCCCTGCTGGCCCCAAGCGGGCTTGCCGAACTTGACCACGGCGGTGAGCACCACCGACAGGCAGAGCACGAACACCGCGATGGCCGGCAGAGTATCGCCCAGTGCCGCCTTCAGGCCGTCGGCCATCAGGCCCATGCCGATATTGATGGTGTCGTTGACCGAAAACGGCACCAGGAACAGGCCGACCCCCAGCAGCGAGGGGATTAGAAACTTCAGCAGCCCTCGGCGGTTTATCGGTTCGGGATCGGTGGCAATCTCGTCGGTCGCGTCTAGTGATGAAGACATGAGGTATTCCCTATTGGAGTTGTATTGGGCTTAGGGTGTGTAGTGCGTGATTCAGGCCCGATGGCCAGCGGTGTCGCTGGCCGGGTCAGTCGTGGGGTGCCTTGAAGCCTGAGCCGTCAGTCGCGATGCATGACGCCCGGCAGCACGCAGAGCATTTCGTAAAGCAGGGTGGCGCCCATCAGCGCGGTATTGCCGCTGGTGTCGTAGGGCGGCGCGACTTCCATCAGGTCGCCGCCGACCACGTTGAGGCCGCGGGCGCCGCGCACGATCTCCATGCCCTGGGGCATGGTCAGGCCGCCCGCTTCCACGGTGCCGGTGCCCGGTGCGAAGGCCGGGTCGAGGCCGTCGATGTCGAAGGTGATGTACACCGGGCCATCGCCCATCTGCTCGCGTACCTCAGCCATCAGCGGCTCGAGGGACTTGTGCCAGCACTGCTCGGCGGTGACCACGCGGAAGCCCTGGTCGCGGCACCAGTCGAAATCCTCGGCGGAATAACCGGTGCCGCGCAGGCCGATCTGCACGACGCGGCGGCTGTCGAGCAGGCCTTCTTCCTGGGCGCGGCGGATCGGCGTGCCGTGGGCGATGGGTTCGCCGAACATGTGATCGTTGACGTCGGCATGGGCGTCGATATGGATCAGCCCCACCGGGCCGTGCTTTTTGGCAATGGCGCGCAGCACCGGCAGCGTCACGGTGTGGTCGCCGCCCAGGGTGAGCGGCACGCAGCCGTGGGCGAGCACCTCATCGTAGAAGTCGCTGATGATGTCCATGCTCTTGGGCAGGTGGAAGGTGTTGATCGGCACATCGCCGATATCGGCGACCTGCAGGCTGTCGAAGGGCGCCGCGCGAGTCGCCATGTTGTAGGGGCGCAGCATGCGGGACTCGTCGCGAATCTGACGCGGCCCCAGACGGGCACCGGGGCGGTTCGAGGTGCCGATATCCAGCGGAATGCCGATGAAGGCGGCGTCGAGGCCGGCGGCGGTTTCCTGGGTCGGCAGCCGCATCATGGTGGCCGGGCCGCCGAAACGTGGCATGTCATTGCCGCCCAATGGCTGATTGAAGTCGCTCACGTCCTGCTCCTTGTTCTTGGTGTCGGTAGTCAAGGCTTCTCGCGTAAGGCGTCCTGGTCGCGAGTCCGTCCTTGTTCAAAAGACCTTGCAAAGCGTCCTGGCGCGTCGTGACGGTCAGGCGCCTCTCTATAGGGAGTAGTAGAGCAGGAAACGTGCCAACTTTTATGTCATTGAATTTCAACGAGTTGAGTTGCCCATGATGCAGTTATGCATTGCCTGGCGGGCTGTGTTGATGCATTGTCGTATCGTTGATTCAACAATGTATCGCCGGAGGGCGTCTCATGAGCGAGCTGGACAGTGCCATTCTCAGCACCATCATCGATACCGCCCATGATCACTTCTTCGTGGTCGATGCCAGCGGCCAGGTGCGGGATGTAAGCCCAGGGGCCGCTGCCGTCTATGGCATGTCCTGCGAGGCACTGCGTGGCAGCAATGTGCGGACCCTGGTCGAGCAGGGCGTGCTCAAGCCGTCGGTGAGTCTCGAGGTGATTCGCACCGGCAAGCCGGCGCAGCTGCTGCAGCATACCGGCACCGGCCGGCGGGTGGTCGCCCAGGCACATCCGGTGTTCAGCGAGGGGCGGCTGGCCTGCGTGGTCAGCCGCTCGATGGATTTAACCGACCTTCAACTGCTGCAGGAGGAGTACGCCCTGCTGCAGCAGCGCTTCAGCGACCACCTCAAGCGCAGCGTCGGGGAGAGCGCGGTTCCCGGCGAGCAGGACCCGGCACTGGCGGGCCTGGCGGGCGTGCTGGAGGTGCGCAGCAGCGTAATGCAGGAAATCGCCCTGCTGCTCAAGCGTGTCGCCCCCACCGATGCCAATGTGCTGATGCTGGGCGAGTCCGGCGTCGGCAAGACCGCCTTCGCCCGGCAACTGCACCGCTGGAGCGCGCGGGGCGAGGGGCCCTTCATCGACGTCAACTGCGGCGCCATTCCCGAGAGCCTGTTCGAGTCAGAGATGTTCGGCTATCAGCCGGGGGCCTTCAGCGGCAGCAACCCCAAGGGCAAGGCGGGGCTCCTCGAGCAGGCGGCCGGTGGCACGCTGTTCCTCGATGAAATCGGCGAACTGCCGCTCGCCATGCAGACCAAGCTACTCAAGGTGATTCAGGACGGCAGCCTGATGCGGCTGGGCGACACCACGCCGCGGCGGGTCGACTTCCGGCTGGTGGTAGCTACCAACCAGAACCTGGCCGAGGCCGTGGAGGAAGGCCGTTTCCGGCTCGACCTCTACTACCGGCTGAACGTGATTCCCGTGACCCTGCCGCCGCTGCGGGAGCGTCGCGAGGATATTCCCGGCTTGGTCGAGCGCCAGCTCAAGCAGCTCAACCGTCGCTATGGCGGCGACAAGATTCTCGACAGCGGCGTTTGGCAGGAGCTGATGGGACGCGACTGGCCGGGCAACGTGCGCGAGCTTGAGAACTGGCTGGAGCGCGCCTGGCTTTCTGCCGCGGGCCGGGTGATCGCAACGCCCGAGGGCGATGCCCTGGCGGCGGTCAACGACCCCTCTGTCAGTGAGGGCCTGGCGACTGCGCCCGGCATAGGTGCCAGGCCAGCTGCCGCCGGTGAGCAAGCGAGCCGGCTGGCCGAGGGCGAGGGGCTCAAGGAGGCCATGGCGCGTATCGAACGCGACATTCTGGCCTCGCTGTGCGGTGAGCTTGGCAGCAGCTATGCCATCGCCGAACGGCTGGGCATCAGTCAGCCAAGCGTGGTGCGCAAGATGCAGCGCCACGGGCTGCGTATCAGCCCGGCGTCATAGGGCTTGCCTGGCGCCTGTTCTTTCTTCCTTCCTGTCGCTTTAGTCCTGCTTAAGGATATGGCGAAGCCCTTGGCACTCGACCATCGGGTCGTCACAGTTGACGACGATCTCCGAGCGGGCCAGTACATAGCTCTTGCCGGTGATGGTGTTTTCCACCACCGCCTGGCTGCCTTCCTGGTGGGTGCCGGTGAACTCACCGATAAAACCGGTCTCGCGCAGCGAGACGGTTTCCAGCCGGTCGCCCGGCTTGATGCGGCCCTCGTGATGCATCAGGGCCAGGCGCGCGGATGTGCCGGTACCGGTGGTGCTGCGACAGATCACGCCGGGATGCACATAGGTGGTCGAGCGCGAACGATAGAAATCGTCGGCGATCTGCTCGACAGGCCCCATGAAGTGCAGGAAGGGCAGCGGGCCGACGTCGCCCAGGCTGTAATGAGAGAAGCCGCGTTCGGCTTTAATAGCCTCGACGATCTTGTGGGCACAGTCAGCCAGTGCCCGCTCTTCTTCGCGCACCAGCGAGAAGCCGAGCTCGGCGGCATCCACCAGCGCATAGAAACCGCCCGAGTAGGCAATCGAATAGGTGACCTTGCCGATGCCGGGCACCTGAATGCTGGCCTGGTAGGTGTCGATATAGCTGGGCAAGCCCTCGCAGGTGATGGCTTCGACCACCCCGTTCTCGACGCGCGCGTCGATCTGAACGAGCCCCGCCGGCGACTCCAGCTTGAACTGCTGGTGTCCTTCCTGCTTCTGCACGATGCCGCTTTCCAGTACCGCCGTAGCGGTACACAGGGTGTTCGACCCGGAATAGATGGGATAGCCCATCACCTCCATGATGATGTAGCCCGCCGCGGCCGCCGGGTCGGTGGCCGGCACGATCAGGTCTACCGACATCTCCGGAATGCCGTAGGGCTCCTCCAGCAATAGCCGGCGCAGGCCGTCGGCGTCATCGCGCAGGTAGTGCATCTGCTCGCGCACGCTGGCGCCGGGCAGCGGTGCGATGCCGCCGATGACGATGCGGCTGACGTCGCCGCCGGCGTGGGTGTCGATCAACTGAAAGCTCAGCGGCTGGCTCATTGCGCGCTCTCCTGCGGGGCGTCTTTAAGGGCGAAGGGGGCGCCGTGCTTGGCCCACTGGGCATCGGGCACGATCACGATCTTGCCCAGGTAGTTGCTGCCGCGATTGACGAAGTAGCGTTCGGCGTCGTGCAAGGCCGAGAGCTTGAAGGCGGCGTGCAGCACCGGCTTGAGCTGGCCGCTGCGGATCCACTCGACGAGCTGTTCGGCTTCCGCGCGGGTGCCGTGGGAGACGCCGAAGATCTGCACCTGATATAGGTAGATGCGTGTCCACATGATCTCGCTCAGGTTGCCACCGCTGGCGCCGGCAATCGACAGGCGCGGGTAGCTGCTGCGCTTTCGCATGTCGAAGATCATGGTATCGATGAAGCGGTCGGTCATCTCGCCGCCGACCAGATCCATCACCGCATCGATGGGCGCACCGCCGGTCACGGCCTTCACCTGCTCGGTAAAGTCCGCCATGTCGCTACGGTCGAGTACGGCTTCAGCGCCCAGTGCGAGCAGGGCCTCGGCCTTGTCCGGCTGGCTAAGGGCGTAGGGAATTGCCCCGACGATGCGGCACAGCTGGATCAGCGCCGTACCCACGCCACCGCTGGCACCGGTGACCAGCACCCGCTCGCCGGCCGAGACCCGAGCGGAGGTCATCATGTGATAGGCGGTCTGATAGGAGCACATGCCCATGGCGGCCAGTTCGGCGTCATGTAGCCCCGGGTTGCTGACCGCATGAAACTGATCCGAGGGCACGGCGATGTACTCGGCGAAGCCGCCGTCGGCGCCGTGGCCATAGTAATCTGGCACCAGGTTCAGGTCGTGGCGCTCATCCGGGTAGAGGTTGAAGTCGAGAAGGCCGCGCTCGCCGATCCGCACGCTGGCCACGCCGTCACCCACCGCCACCACATGGCCGACCACATCGGCGCCCTGGATGCGCGGGAAGGTCAGCGTCGGTGAGCCGCCCATGGCAAAGGAGGTGACGTCGCCCTTGTCCTTGGTGGGGTATAGCCCCTCGCGGGCTTTGCGGTCGGTATTGTTCTTGGCCGTTGCGGTGACGCGCACCAGTACCTCGCTGGGGCCAGGCTTTGGCACCGCGACGTCATCCTGGTAGACGAGCTTGTCGATGTCGCCATGGCCGGTCAGCAACATCGCGGCCATGGTGGTGGGTAGCTGATCGGTCGGTGTGTCGGCAGGCACAGCGGGTCTCCTCTTGTCGTCAGATAGTTAGCGTTGTCGAGCATCTAGCCGACAATATGCACCCGAAGAGTAGCCGTGAGGAACCCCATGCGCAGGGGGAATCATGCCGGAGGTGGCTGATGCGGCGACTTGATCTGCGGAGGGGGGGGGGGATAAAGCCGGAGAGGCAGGAAGGAGGTTGGGCTCGGTGCTGCGGTAGGCGGCCTATTAGGAATCTAGGCAGTGCCCAACGAAAAACGGCCACCGCTCTGATGAGCTAAGTGGCCGTTTCTACTGAATTCTGTGGTCGGAGTAGCAGGATTCGAACCTACGACCTCTGCCTCCCGAAGGCAGCGCTCTACCAAGCTGAGCTATACTCCGATGTGTGAGCCGTGCGGCCCAACGGAGACGCATTATACGGATCCGCTGGTGTTATGCAAGCCCTAACGCTGGTTGGGCTTTTTCCGTTTATCGGCCACCCGTGCCGGTCGGTGGCTCAAGTCTGGCGGTCGACTGCCAAATGGGCCAGTTCGGCCATGGTATCGCGATAGACACTGGGCGGCAGGGCGTCGAGTTCGGCTAGGGCTTGGTCGGCCATGGCTTCGGCCCGCTCGCGGGTATATTCTAGCGCGCCGGTCTCGCGCACGATGGTGAGCACTTCCTCGAGGTGGTCAAGGCCACCTTCGCGGATCGCGCGACGGATCAGCTTGGCCTGCTCGGGGCTGCCCTTGGCCATGGCCTGGATCAGCGGCAGGGTCGGCTTGCCTTCGGCGAGATCATCGCCGACGTTCTTGCCCATAGCCTTGGCATCGCCCTGATAGTCGAGCAAATCGTCGACCAGTTGGAAGGCCAGGCCCAGGTAGCGGCCGAAGCGCTGCAGAGCGGCTTCCTGCTCGGCGTTAGCGCCGGCGAGAATCGCGCCGCTGTGGCTGGCGGCCTCGAAGAGCATGGCGGTCTTGCCCTGGATGGTCTCGAAGTAGGCGGCTTCGTCGATGTCGGGGTTGCCGATATTGGTCAGCTGCAGTACTTCGCCTTCGGCGATGGTGCAGGTCGCGCCGGATAGCACTTCCATGACCCGCATCGAGCCCACTTCGACCATCATCTGGAAGGAGCGGGAATAGAGGAAGTCGCCGACCAGCACCGAGGGTGCGTTGCCCCAGGCATCGTTGGCGGTGGTCTTGCCGCGGCGCATGTGCGATTCGTCGACCACGTCGTCGTGAAGCAGCGTCGAGGTGTGCATGAACTCGATCAGCGTCGCCAGGTGGATATGGCGGTTGCCGTCGTAACCCAGCGAACGGGCAGCCAGCAGCACCAGTATCGGGCGCAGCCGTTTGCCGCCGCTTTCGATGATGTAGTTGCCGATGGTTTCGACGAGCGGGACCCGGGAGGCCAGCTGGGCCAGGATGGTGCGGTTGACGGCGGCGAAGTCCTCGGCCACCGCCGCATGAATAGGCGACGCTGTAGGCTGCATGGGCTAGCTGCTTATATAAAGGTGGGAGTCGGCCTTCGTGAGCACTGTGGGCCTGTATGATGGCGCTTATGCTATGGGCCCCCCGTTAGGGCGTCAAGCTGGGGCAGTTCGCTATAATAGAGGCCGACTTGCTTGACAGGTGCGAGGCGATTATAATCCCGCACCCGACTCATCATGCTCCCTGTCAGATGGCTGCCAAAAGGGGCGCCACTCGCCGCAGGTCGATGAAGAGCTCAACCCGATGAGTGTTTGGAGATACGCTATGTACGCAGTTATCAAGAGCGGTGGCAAGCAGTACCGCGTTCAGGAAGGCCAGACCCTGAAGCTCGAGAAGCTGGAAGTGGCCACCGGCGAAAGCCTGCAGTTTGACGAAGTGCTGATGGTCGCCGACGGCGATGACGTCAAGGTTGGCGCTCCGCTGGTCGAAGGTGCCAAAGTGGCGGCAGAAGTCGTCTCTCATGGCCGTGGCGATAAGGTGTCGATCATCAAGTTCCGTCGCCGTAAGCACTCCATGAAGCGTCAGGGCCACCGTCAGTGGTTCACCGAAGTCAAGATCACTGGTATCTCTGCCTAAGCGCAGCGGTTCCCCTTACAGGAGGTTTTCGTAATGGCACATAAGAAGGCGGCGGGCTCTACCCGCAACGGTCGCGATTCCGAATCCAAGCGTCTTGGTGTGAAACTGTTCGGCGGCCAGGCCGTCGCACCGGGTAACATCATCGTGCGTCAGCGTGGCACCAAGTTCCACGCCGGCACCGGCGTTGGCATCGGCAAGGACCACACCCTGTTCGCTCTGGACGAAGGCGTGGTCAAGTTCGAGACCAAGGGTCCGAAAAGCCGCAAGTTCGTGACAGTCGTCTCTGCCTGAGACGCCGCGAACCTGCAGTGAAAAAGGCCCCGCCCCGGCGGGGCCTTTTCGTATCATGACGGTAATATCCCGTCAGGAGAGTGAGAGATGCAGTTCCTCGACGAAGCCTCGGTCATCGTTGAAGCCGGCAATGGCGGCAACGGCTGCCTGAGCTTCCGGCGCGAGAAGTACGTGCCCAAGGGTGGCCCGGATGGCGGCGATGGCGGCCATGGTGGTTGCGTCTACCTGATCGGTGACGACGCCCTCAATACCCTGATCGACTTCAAGTACCAGCGCTTTTACAAGGCCCCGAACGGACGGCCCGGTCAGGGTCGGCAGATGAGCGGCCGCGCCGGCGAGGATCTGCACGTCAAGGTGCCGGTGGGGACCACGGTGATCGACGAGGATACCCTCGAGGTGATCGCCGACGTCACCGAGATTGGTCAGGTGGTGCTAGTCGCCCAGGGCGGCCGCCGGGGGCTTGGCAATATCCATTTCAAGTCTTCGACCAATCGCGCGCCGCGCCGTACTACGCCGGGCACCGAAGGCGAGCGCCGCAACCTGCGCTTCGAGATGAAGGTGATGGCGGATGTCGGCCTGCTGGGCATGCCCAATGCCGGCAAGTCGACCCTGATTCGTGCCGTCTCGGCGGCCAAGCCCAAGGTCGCCAACTATCCGTTCACCACTCTGGTGCCGAACCTTGGGGTGGTGAAGCTCGGTCAGCATCAGCACTTCGTGATGGCGGACGTGCCGGGGCTGATCGAAGGCGCCTCCGACGGCGCCGGCCTCGGTCTGCGCTTCCTCAAGCACCTGACCCGTACCCGGCTGCTGCTGCACGTGGTTGATGTGGCGCCCTTCGACGAGACCGACCCGGTGGAGTCTGCCGAGGCGATCGTGCACGAGCTCGAGACCTTCTCTCAGGCGCTGTCCGAGCGGCCGCGCTGGCTGGTGCTCAATAAGCTCGACCTGCTTCCCGAAGAAGATCAGCAGGCGGTGGCCGACAAGATCGTCGAGCGCCTCGGCTGGCAGGGGCCGGTGTTCCGTATCTCGGCCATCTCCGGTGAAGGCTGTGATGCGCTGGTGCAGGCGGTCTATCGCTGGCTGACCGAGCAGCGTCGCCTCGAAAATGAGGACGAGGCCGTCGCCGAGCACGAGCGTGACATGCGTGAGCGCATGGAGCGAGAATCGGTAGCGCGCACCGAGGCGCGGCTGGGTCGCAAGCGCAAGACCTTCGGCGAAGATGATGATGACGATTTCGACGACGATGATTACGATGTCGAAGTCGAATACGCGCCCTGACCGCCGAGTAGGCTATGTCATGTCGCGTGCGGTGTCTTTTCGGGAGAGCAGGGAATGATGGCCAGTGAGCAGGCGCCGGGGCGGGATGCTCTGGCCGGTGCGCGGCGCGTGGTGGTGAAGATCGGTAGCGCCCTGTTGACCAACGACGGCCGCGGCCTCGATGAGGCGGCGATTGGCGGCTGGGTCGACCAGATTGCCGAGCTGCACCGTCGCGGCATAGAAGTGGTGCTGGTATCTTCCGGCGCCGTGGCCGCCGGCATGGTGCGTTTGGGCTGGCAGGCTCGGCCCAGTGCCGTGCATGCGCTACAGGCCGCCGCTGCGGTGGGCCAGAACGTGCTGACCGAGTGCTATGAAGGCCACTTCGACCGGCATGGTGTGCTCACTGCACAGATACTGCTCACCCACGATGATCTCTCTAACCGCAAGCGTTACCTCAATGCCCGCTCGGCGTTGCGCACGCTGGTCGAGCTGCGGGTGGTGCCGGTGGTCAACGAGAACGACACCGTGGTTACCGACGAGATCCGCTTCGGCGATAACGATACCTTGGGTGCTCTTGTGGCCAACCTGCTCGAAGCCGATGCGCTGATCATCCTTACCGATCAGGAAGGGCTTTTCGACGCCGATCCGCGCCATAACCCTGAGGCGAGCCTGATTCCCGAGGCCCGCGCCGATGATGCGCGGCTGACGGCGATGGCCGGTGGCGGCGGTGCGCTAGGGCGTGGCGGCATGGCTACCAAGGTGCGTGCGGCGCGCCTGGCAGCCCGTTCCGGCACAGTCACCGCCATTGCCAGTGGTCGCCAGCCCGATGTGCTGACGCGTCTGGCGGAGGGTGAGCGCTTGGGTACGCTGCTGCGTCCGGAGCAGGCCCCTATTGCGGCCCGCAAGCGCTGGCTTGCCGGTCAGTTGCAGGTGCGTGGCCGCCTGACGCTGGATGCCGGAGCCGTAACGGTGCTGCGTGAGCGGGGCTCGAGTCTGCTGCCGGTCGGGGTCAAGGCGCTCAGCGGCGGCTTCGTGCGCGGCGACATGGTGGAATGTGTCGATGAGCAGGGTCAGCGCATCGCCAAGGGGCTGATCAACTATGGCGCCGACGATGCCGCGCGCATTCTGGGTAAGCCAAGCCACCAGATCGAAAGCCTGCTCGGTTATATGGAAGCCCCCGAGCTGATCCATCGCGACAATCTGGTGGTGATATAAGGCCGATTAGTGAGATGGCCCAGAGGCTCCCGGCCCAGAGACGGCGGGGGCTGTAGCATGGGCAAGGATCGCGTGATAGACTATGCCATCCTCTCAGACACGGCCCGTTTACTTTTACGGCCAAACCGGTTGGGAGCCTTGTGGTTTTCCCAGCAAGGTCAAACACTTATACAGAGTTGCCGGCAAAACCGGTAATGATTCTCCAAGGAGATAACGGTGGCAAACACTAAACAGGCGCGTAAGCGCGCTCGTCAGTCAGAAGCTCGTCGCGTCCTCAAAGCCGGTCAGCGTTCCATGGTGCGTACCTACATCAAGCGCGTCATCAAGGCGATCCAGACCGGTGACCACGGCCAGGCCATGGCAGAGTTCAAGACAGCTCAGCCGGTCATCGACCGCATCGCTGACAAGGACGCGCTGTCCAAGAAAAAGGCCGCTCGCATCAAGAGCCGTCTGAACAAGCGAATTAAGGCGCTGGCTGCGTAAGCCGGACGCTACCTAGGGACATGGGCCGGCGCGCCTCGCGCGCCTGGCATTCGGTCCTCAGGGAAAAAACCGGCTTCGGCCGGTTTTTTTATGGCTGAAACTTTTGGGCCGCGGCGCTTTTAGGCCAGACGTGCTGCGGGCGGCCCGAGCGACATGGATGCCCGCAACGAGGGCATGGGAACACTGAAGGGACGATCGCGCGTGGCTCAGCAAGACTCGACATCTTCGCAAACAGCGAAGCCCGTCGCCCGCGCCGGCCTGCTGCGTTCGGGAATGGTGGTCAGCGTCATGACCATGCTCTCGCGCGTGCTGGGGCTGGTGCGCGACGTGGTCATTGCCGCCTTGCTGGGCGCCGGCAGCGGCGCCGATGCCTTCTTCGTGGCCTTCAAGATTCCCAACTTTCTGCGCCGGCTGTTCGCCGAGGGCGCCTTCAATCAGGCCTTCGTGCCGGTGCTCTCCGAGTACGCGACTCGCCGTACCCGCGAGGAGGTGCGCGAGCTGCTCGATGCGGTGGCCGGCAGCCTGACGGTGGTGTTGGCGCTGATCACGGCGCTGGCGATGCTTGCCGCGCCCTGGTTGGTATGGGTATTTGCGCCAGGTTTCGGCCGCGATCCGACCAAGTTGGCGTTGACCGCCGACATGCTGAGGCTGACCTTTCCGTATCTGTTGTTGATCTCGCTGACCGCTTTTTCCGGCAGCGTGCTCAATACCTGGAATCGCTTCGCGGTGCCGGCCTTTACGCCGGTGTTGCTCAACCTTTCGCTGATCGGGGCGGCGCTGTTGCTGACGCCGCTGATGGATGAACCGGCCATGGCGCTGGCCTGGGGGGTGCTGATCGCGGGTGTCGCCCAGCTCGCTTTCCAAGCGCCCTTCCTTGCCCGGCTGGGGCTGTTGCCCAAGCCTTGGCCGTCGTTCGCCCACGAGGGCGTGCGGCGTGTGCTGCGCCTGATGGCACCGGCGCTGTTCGGGGTGTCGGTCTCCCAGATCAACCTGCTGCTGGATACGGTACTGGCCTCCCTGCTGGCCGCCGGCAGCGTGTCCTGGCTGTATTACTCCGACCGTCTGGTCGAGCTGCCGCTTGGGGTGTTCGGGATCGCCATCGGTACGGTGATTCTGCCGGCGCTTTCCAAGCGCCACGCCGAGCAGTCCGCCGAGCACTTTGCCAAGATGCTCGATTGGGCATTGCGCGCGGTGTTGCTGCTGGGCCTGCCCGCGGCGCTGGCGCTTGGCGTATTGGCCGAGCCGCTGTTGATTACCCTGTTCCACTATGGCGCCATGACCGATCACGACATCGCCATGTCGGCCATGAGTCTGAGGGCCTATGCGCTGGGCCTGGTGGCCTTCATGCTGATCAAGGTGTTGGCGCCGGGCTTTTTTGCCCGCCAGGACACCAAGACGCCGGTCAAGATCGGCATCATCGCCATGGTGGCCAATATGGTCTTCAACCTGATGCTGATCTGGCCCTTGGCGCATGCCGGCCTGGCCTTGGCCACGGCACTCTCGGCCTACCTCAATGCCGGCTTGCTGGCGCGGGGGCTACGCCGCGATGGCGTGCTGGTGTTCCAGCCCGGCTGGGGGCGCTTTGCCCTGCAATTGGGCGGCGGCTGTGCGGTGATGGGGCTGGGGCTCTACCTGCTGTCACCGAACTGGCAGGTGTGGCTCGGCTGGGGGCTGTGGCTGCGGGTCGCAACCCTGGCCGCTCTGGTAGCCGGCGGGGCGCTGGCCTATTTCGCCTGGCTGGCTGCACTGGGCGTTCGGCTGAGCCACTTTCGCTTGAATGGCTAGTGGCGAATGGATAGCAACGGGGCGCCCGCCGGCATGGATAGGCGCCGGCCGGCCTGGCCGTTATAATCGATCCCTTTACTTGGCGCGCGAGTAACGCATGCGAGTGATTCGAGGACTACACAATCTGCCCAAGGCATCGCAAGGCTGCGTGGCCACCATCGGCAACTTCGATGGCGTCCATCGCGGCCATCAGGCGATCCTCGATCAGTTGCGTGAGCGCGCCGCCAAGCTGGGGCTGCCGGTCACGGTGGTGGTCTTCGAGCCTCAGCCGCGGGAATTTTTCGCCGGCGACCAGGCCCCGCCGCGGCTTACCCGGCTGCGCGACAAGGTCCGGTTGCTTGCCGAATGCGGCGTCGATCAGGTGCTGTGCCTGCCGTTCAATGATGCGCTGCGCAGCCTGACAGCGCGCCAGTTCATCGAACGCGTCCTGGTCGCAGGCCTGGGCGTGCGCCATCTGGTGGTCGGTGATGACTTCCGCTTCGGCCGCGAGCGGGACGGTGACTTCGCGCTGTTGGCCAGGGTGGGTGAGGAGTGCGGCTTCGACGTCGAGCACACGCGCACCTTCCTGCTCGATGACGAGCGTGTCTCGAGTACCCGAGTGCGGACCCTGTTGGCGAGCGGTAACTTCGCTCAGGCGGCGCGGATGCTGGGGCGCCCCTATCGGCTAGCCGGGCGAGTGATCGTCGATCAGCAGCTTGGTCGCACCATCGGCGTGCCCACCGCCAATGTGCCGTTGCTCCTTCAGCCCCTGGCGCTGCGGGGCGTCTATGCGGTGATCACTGAGCTGAGCGATGGCCGCTTCCTGCCCGGGGTGGCCAATATCGGCTGGCGGCCCACGGTGGGCAGCAAGCGCCCCGTGCTCGAAGTGCATCTGTTCGATGTCAACGAGGACCTCTACGGCCAGCGGCTGCGCGTCTACCCCTGCGCCCGGCTGCGGGGCGAGATCACCTTCGATGGGCTGGATGCTCTCAAGCAGCAGATCAAGGTCGATCAGACCCAGGCGAGGCATTACTTTGCGCGCCATGGGTTGATGGTGACGGCAGCAGCGACAACGCAAGAAAGTGAGGCGCGGCAGGACGCTGCCGGCTTTGCTGATGACGCGGCATCTTCTGCTGCCTCTTCAATTTCACGTTCTACCGGACTTCCTTTGGCATCGGCGCCTCTGGCGCGCGAAGCCGCGACTTCTGACTCCTCGGTGGGCCCGGCCCCTACCGACCAAGATGACGGCTGACCCCAAGGCTATGAGCGATTACAAGCACACACTGAATCTGCCCGAGACCGACTTCCCGATGCGCGGGATGCTGCCCAAGCGAGAGCCCGCCCGGGTGGCTCGCTGGCAGGAAATGGCGCTCTATCAGCGCCTGCGCCAGGAGCGCCAGGGCAAGGAACTCTTCGTGCTCCACGACGGCCCTCCCTACGCTAACGGCAGTATTCACCTAGGGCATGCGCTCAACAAGATCCTCAAGGACATCATCGTCAAGTCGAAGAGCCTTGCTGGCTACGACGCGCCCTACGTGCCCGGCTGGGACTGTCATGGCCTGCCCATCGAGCACAAGGTCGAGACCACTCATGGCAAGCGTCTGGAGCCGCAGCGGGCCCGCGAGTTGTGCCGCGAGTATGCCGGCGAGCAGATCGAGGATCAGCGCCAGGGCTTTATACGGCTGGGGGTGATCGGCGACTGGGACAATCCCTATCGCACCATGGATTTCGTCAACGAGGCCGGTGAGATCCGGGCGCTGGCCGAGATGGTCAAGGGAGGCTATGTCTTCAAGGGGCTGAAACCGGTCAACTGGTGTTTCGACTGTGGCTCGGCACTGGCCGAAGCCGAGGTGGAGTACGCCGACAAGAAGTCCGAAGCCATCGATGTCGCCTTCCCCAGCGGCGATGACGCCAAGCTGGCGGCGGCCTTCGGCCTCACGGAGCTTAGCAAGCCCGCGGCGGTGGTGATCTGGACCACCACGCCCTGGACCATTCCCGCCAACCAGGCGCTCAACGTCCACCCGGAGTTCAACTACGCCCTGGTCGACGTGGGTGATCGCCTGCTGCTGCTGGCCGAGGATCTGGTCGAGAGCTGTCTTGCGCGCTTCGGCCTCGAGGGCGAGGTCGTCGCTACCGCTCGCGGCGAGGCCCTCGACCTGATCGAGTTCCGCCACCCGCTCTATGAGCGCGCCTCGACGGTGCACCTGGCCGACTACGTCACCTGCGATGAGGGCAGCACCGGCATCGTGCACTCCTCGCCGACTCACGGTGTGGACGACTTCAACACCTGCCGCGCCTATGGCCTGGAATTCGATGACTTCATCAGCCCGGTACAGGGCGATGGCGTCTACGTCGATGACCTGCCGATGTTCGGCGGCATGATGATCTGGAAGGCCAACCCGAAGATCGTCGCCGCTCTGGATGAGGTCGGTGCGCTGATGGCCCACAAGACCATCACTCACAGCTATATGCACTGCTGGCGCCACAAGACACCGATCATCTACCGCGCCACCGCGCAGTGGTTCGTCGGCATGGACGTTACCGCCCGTGATGGTCGTACCCTGCGCGAAGCGGCCCTTGATGGCATCGAGCAGACCCAGTTCGTGCCGGCCTGGGGCAAGGCGCGTCTGCACTCGATGATCGCTAACCGCCCGGACTGGTGCATCTCCCGCCAGCGTAACTGGGGCGTGCCGATCCCGTTCTTCCTGCACAAGCAGACCGGCGAGCTGCACCCGCGCACCGTCGAGCTGATGGAAGACGTCGCCAAGCGTGTCGAGGTCGAGGGCATCGATGCCTGGTTCAACCTCGATTCGGCCGAGCTGCTCGGCGACGAGGCGGCCGACTTTGAAAAGGTCACCGATACCCTGGACGTGTGGTTCGATTCCGGTACCACCCACTATCACGTGCTACGCGGCTCACACCCCTATGGTCATACCGAAGGGCCGATCGCCGATCTGTACCTGGAAGGCTCCGATCAGCACCGTGGCTGGTTCCATTCCTCGTTGCTCACCGGCACTGCCGTCGACGGTCATCCTCCTTACAAGGGCTTGCTGACCCACGGCTTTACCGTGGACGAGAAGGGACGCAAACAGTCCAAGTCGCTGGGTAACGTGGTCGCGCCCCAGGAAGTCATGGACAAGCTCGGCGCCGATATCCTGCGCCTTTGGGTGTCCTCTACCGACTATTCCGGCGAGATGGCGGTTTCCGATGAGATCCTCAAGCGTACCGCCGATGTCTACCGGCGGATTCGCAATACCTCGCGCTTCCTGCTCGCCAACCTCAATGGCTTCGAGCCCGAGCGGGACGCCGTGGCCTTTGAGGACATGTTGTCGCTGGACCAGTGGGTGGTCGACCGGGCGGCCCAGCTACAGGCGCGCATCGAAACCGCCTATGAAGAGTATCGCTTCCTCGAGGTCTACCAGCAGGTGCATTCCTTCTGCTCGCTGGAGCTCGGTGGCTTCTACCTGGATGTGATCAAGGACCGCCAGTACACCACTCAGCGCGACTCGCTGGCCCGGCGCAGTGCCCAGACGGCGCTCTATCGGGTGGTCGAGGCGCTGGCGCGCTGGGTCGCCCCGATCCTGTCGTTCACCGCTGAGGAAATCTACGAGAACATTCCCGGCAAGCGCGCTGATAGCGTGCTGCTCGAGACCTATTTCGAGGGGCTCTCCACGCTCGCCGCGGACGCGACGCTGGGCCGCGAGTTCTGGTCACGGGTGCTCGAGGTCAAGCAGGCGGTCAACAAGTGTCTCGAAGACGCCCGCAACGCCAAGCAGATCAAGAGCGGTCTGGCCGCTGAGGTAACGCTCTACGTCGATGACGCCCTCGAGGCGACCCTGGCCAAGCTCGGCGATGAGTTGCGCTTCGTGCTGCTGACCAGCGACGTGCGCCTTGCGCCTCTGGCGGAAGGCAGTGCCGCTGAGGCCACTGAGCTTGAGGGCCTGAAGGTCAGCGTTGTGGAAAGCGCCCACACCAAGTGCGAGCGCTGCTGGCACCATCGTGCCGACGTGGGCAGCCACCCGGATCACCCGGATCTATGCGGGCGCTGCATCACCAACCTGCCTGACGGCCCCGGCGAGACGCGTCACTATGCCTGATCAAGAACCATCAGCCGCTGCCAAGGCCGATCAGCACAGCGCGCCGCCGATGACGCGGCCGCTGCGCTGGCTATGGCTATCGCTTGCCGTGATCGTTGCCGACTTTGGCAGCAAGGTGCTGGCCTCGGCCATGTTGGTCTACGCCCGTCCGGTGGAGGTGCTGCCGGTCTTCAACCTGACGCTCTTGCATAACACCGGCGCCGCCTTCAGTTTCCTTGCCGGGCACGACGGTTGGCAGCGCTGGCTGTTCGCTGTCATCGCCATCGGCGCCAGTATCGGCCTTACCGTCTGGATGCGTCGGCTGCGCGCCGGCGAGACGCTGCTGGCCGTGGCGCTGGCGCTGATCATCGGCGGTGCGCTCGGCAATCTCTATGACCGGTTGGTGCATGGCTACGTGGTCGATTTCCTGTCGTTCCACTGGGGCCAGGCCTACTTCCCGGCCTTCAACCTGGCCGATGTCGCCATTACCCTGGGCGCCATCAGCCTGATCATCGAATCCCTGCGCGACGCCCGCCGCGGGCGAGCCAGTTCCTGACGGAGCCAACCAGATGAGCGACTACCGCATCGACGAGGGCATGGAAGTGACCCTTCACTTCACCCTCAAGCTCGAGGATGGCACGGTGGTGGATTCCACCCGTGACAAGGCGCCGGCTACCTTTCAGGTCGGCGACGGTAACCTGCCTCCGGGCTTCGAAGCGCCGCTGACCGGGCTCACCGACGGCGACACCGGCAGCTACGATATCACCCCGGAGCATGCCTTCGGTCAGCACAACCCGCAGAACGTGCAACTGATGAAGCGTGATGACTTCGAGGGCGAGGTGCCGGAGGTGGGCATGGTGATGTCCTTCGCCGATGCCGCTGGCGGTGAACTGCCTGGCGTGATCGCAGAGATCGATGGCGAACAGGTGACGGTGGACTTCAACCACCCGCTGGCCGGGCGTACCCTGACCTTCGAGGTCGACGTGATCAAGGTCGCCCCGGCGACCACTCACTGATGCCCCTAGTTGAGTGCTTTCTGGTGAGTGGCGCTGTGGGCTGAATGGGGCGAAGGTCTTTTGCCATGGATGGCAAAAGTAGCGCCCAGGGAAGGGTTTACAGCGCCTTCGCAATGGCCCGCCCCCAGCGCAGCCACGTCCGCTGACAAAATCCAAGATGCGATGCCTAGGCATCAAGGCAAGGCAACATATGCAAATCAAGTTGGCCAACCCGCGCGGTTTCTGTGCCGGCGTCGATCGGGCCATCGAGATCGTCAATCGCGCCCTCGATGTCTTCGGCGCGCCTATCTACGTACGCCATGAGGTGGTCCACAATCGCTTCGTGGTCGACACTCTGCGCGAGCGCGGGGCGGTCTTCGTCGAGGAGCTCCACGAGGTCCCCGACGATGTGATCGTGATCTTTTCCGCCCACGGCGTGTCCCGTGCGGTGCAGGAGGAGGCCGATCGTCGCGGCCTGCGGGTCTTCGATGCCACCTGCCCGTTGGTGACCAAGGTGCACATGGAAGTGCTGCGTTACGCGCGGCGCGGCCAAGAGTGCATCCTGATCGGTCATCACGGCCACCCTGAGGTGGAGGGCACCATGGGCCGCTACGACGCGGGTTATGGCGGCGCCATTTACCTGGTCGAAGACGAGGCCGATGTGGCGGCCCTCGAGGTCAAGGACCCGAGCCGCCTGGCCTTCGTCACCCAGACCACGCTGTCGATGGACGACACCGCCCGGGTGATCGATGCGCTGCGCGCCAAGTTCCCTGAGATTCAGGGCCCGCGCAAGGATGACATCTGCTACGCGACCCAGAACCGTCAGGATGCGGTGCGTGAACTCGCCGCCGACAGTCAACTGGTGCTGGTGGTGGGCAGCCCCAACAGTTCCAACTCCAATCGCCTGCGTGAGCTGTCCGAGCGGGTCGGCACTCCGGCCTACCTGGTCGATGACGCCGAGCAGATCGAGGCCGGCTGGCTCGAAGGCGTCGAGCAGATCGGCATCACCGCCGGTGCCAGCGCTCCCGAGGTGCTGGTCAAGGGTGTGATAGATCGTCTTCAGGCGCTGGGCGCCGAGGCGCCTGAGGAACTCGCCGGCCGAGAGGAGACCATCACCTTCTCGATGCCTAAGGAACTGCGCGAGCAGGTGATCGCCAGCGGTTAGCATGGCTACCGCCTGAGGTTCAGGCGGGCCGCTACCAATAGGAACCGGGCCCAGGCCCGGTTTTTTTGGTCTTGGGTATGACGTCGTTAGTCTTCCTGCGACATACTGGGCTGGGATGGATTAATGAAGGCAGCTAGGTTTTAGGTGGACTGAATGACACGGTTTGGGCGGCAGTCAGGCTTTACGCTAATCGAGTTGCTGGTGACGGTTGCTTTGATCGTCATCATTGCGACCGTTGCCGTGCCGAGTTTTTCCGGGTTAGTGAGTGACAGCCGACTAACGGCCGTGACCAATAACCTCAACGCTACCTTACGGCTCGCCCGCAGCGAGGCTATCAAGCGTAACCGCACGCTGACGCTATGCGGCCTCAAACAGTGCGGAAACGACTGGAGTACTGGCTGGCAACTGGTGACTGATAAAACCAACGGGACGGTGATTCAGCAACAAGCGGCCCGAGATGACGGTGTCACCGTCACCAGTAGCGCCACCGTCACCTTCAACTCCTTTGGCCGGCCTGCCGGCGCCAGTAGCTATTGTCTGACGCTGAGTGCGGGTGGGAAAAGCCAGGTTCTATCGGTTGCCCCCAGTGGTTCAATAGCAGCAGGGAGCTCTTGCCCACCATGACACGTCAAAGCGGTGTTTCGTTGATAGAGGTGCTGATCGCGCTGCTCGTACTCGGGATCGGCATCCTCGGCATGGTTGCCCTGCAGACACGCTCGCTCGCCCTGGATCGGGAAGCCTACCTGCGCAGTCAGGCCGAAAGCCTAGCCTACGACTTGGGAGATCGAATACGGGCCAATGAAGATCAACTGAATACCTACGCCATTGCAATCAAGGATGGCAAACCCAGTGGCAGCAGCCTTGCCAAGCGTGATCTGACCGATTGGCTGGGCGATATCGCATCCGCTTTGCCGGGCGGTGATGGCAGTGTGGTCGTTAACGGTGATGAAGCTGTTATCACCGTAGAATGGTCCTCATCCCCAAGCTTGGGCGGCAATAAGCAACGCTTCGAGACATGGGTGCGGCCATGAGAGATGTTCATTATTCGAGACTGTCGCGCCAGCGTGGTGCGAACCTTATCGAGCTGATGATAGTGCTGGTGCTAGCGTTGGTGATCACCGCAGGCATTTATCAGTTATTCAGTGCTAATCAGCGCACCTACCGCTTACAGAATGCCCTCTCCGAGGTACAGGAAAACGGTCGCTTTGTACTGGATGTATTGCAGCGCGACCTTCGTCACGCCGGTTATGCGCCCGCCTGCCAGGGCGATGCAGGGTCAGGCGTTGGCTTAGTGCTGAATCTGAAAGATGGTACGGCCAACAATATATTCCCGAATGATCGCTTCGATGCGGTAGGAGGCTGGCAAAGTCGAGGTAACGATGCCTATACCTCAGGGATAGGCGCCAATGATTATCAGCAAGGCAACCTGTTGCTGATTCATCATGCGGCCACGCCAGCCGAGCAACGCGTAGTCCAGGATATCAATGCCGGCGGCCAAAACGTAACGCTGGGTAATGAGGGTACGCTGGAGACTGGAGACCTTCTGGCCTTTATCGAAAAAAATAACTGCGAAATCGTCGAGACGACCAGCGATAAAAAGCTGAGCGCTCCTAAGCCCTTTACCCAAGCTTTTACCGGAGGGGCCAGCTGGATTGGAAAGCCTGAGGCGAGTATTTACTACATTGGCTGGGACAGTACTCGTAGTGAGCCTGGCCTTAGGCGTCGTGATGTGGTCTCTGGTCGTTCAGAAACATTGGCGAGCCCGGTGGTGGATATGGAGCTACGATTTTTAGTAGGCGACAAATATGTGCAAGCGCCACCGAGCGCTGGCTGGCGGGATATCTCCGCTGTTCGCGTTAGCCTGCTGCTGCGCTCGTCTGAGACCAATGTGCTAGATAGCCCCGCCAAGGTGACGGTCGGCGATATCGATTTCCAGGCTGGGAAAGATGATCTTCGGCTTTATCAAGGCTTTACGACAACGATTGCCTTGCGAAATCGTTTGGTCGAGGGGAGGAGATGATGCCATCGTTGCGCGCTGGGCCTCTGTGTCCTCAATCGCTGCCCCGGCCTCCCGCTTATCGGCAACAAGGCATGGCCCTGATTGTCTCGCTGTTTTTTCTGCTGTTGTTGAGTTTGCTAGCGGTATCTTCCGTTCAGGACGCCACGCTGCAGGAGCGTATGGTCGCCAACCAGCGAGATCATGCCATGGCTTTTCAAGCAGCAGAAGCCGCCTTGAAGGCTGCGGAAGAGCAGGCAAGTAAGGGGAATAATATCAAGGACACCCAGTGGAATGGGAACGATAGTTCTTTGACCAAAACGTCTTTGAATGCAAAACGGTTAAGTAGCAGCCCGAGATACTATATCTGGCACCCTAGTGGCTTGGCAGGGCAGGCTGGAGAGGGGGATGACAATAATAATCCCTATCCTATTTATCAGATTAATGCAGTTGGCTATGGTGGTTCACCAAATAGCCGCGTGGTGTTGCAGAGCTGGTACATCCCAGGTGATTAAAGGCATGCTCATGCGTATACGATATTTTCTTGGCACCCTACTGCCACTTCTTGTGGGGGCTGTGCAGATGGCACAGGCAGCCGGCCTGGCACAGGCACCACTTTCAGTAGGCCCCAGAGTCGACCCGAACCTGATGTTCATCATCGATGATTCAGGCTCCATGCGCTTTGAAAATATGCCAGAGTCAAATATTGCCGAGTCAGCACGTTTTATTTATCCACGGGCTGATAATGTCTACCAGACTGGTTTTCGAGCAGATGAATACGCCAATATAGTGCCGACTTTCGATCAGGGCGATGCTTACAATGCCTATAGCCGCTCACCGCAAGTTAATGCACTTTACTATAACCCCGCCGTGACCTATCGACCCTGGACGCGCGCCGACGGTACCAGAATGGCGGCGGCTAACCCCATCAATGCCTACCATAACCCCAGCAGCCCAAACCGCGGTGGACGTAACCTTACGTTTGAAAATACGCAGTCGGCGGGTCGTTGGATAGGCAGTTGCAATAGCATTACAGAGGCGGGGCCCGAGGGTTGTGAGGCGATTACGCGTAGCGAGCGTGTTTGTAATTTCTTCTTTTGCTTTAATAGAGAGGTCGAGAGCTATGAAGTGACCTTCTACCCAGCGACTTATTTTACCTATTTGGGCGGCGGCTATAATGATATTGATCACTATCGCCGCGTGGAGGTTCGTTTCGGGAATGGGCCCTTTAAAGGGGAGGGGCGCGAGAATCGCAGCGATTGTGCCAATGCTTCAGCCAATACACCGAGCTGTAGCTATGGCGAAGAAATTCAGAACTTCGCCAACTGGTATAGTTACTATCGTTCGAGAACCCTGGCGGCTCGGGCAGGCATCGGAGAGGCTTTTTCGCAGCTGGGAGAAACGATACGGGTCGGCTTTGACACTATCAATAGCAACGGTAACGTCGTTCAGGGAGATGTGTCGAAGGGCGTGCGTGTCTTTAAAGGAGAAGGACGCAGTGGCTTTTTCGATGAGCTCTATACTCACGATGTTCCTGCCGAGGGAACACCTCTCCGCCGGGGCCTGCAGCGTAGCGGTAGCTACTATGAAAAACATGATGAGCCTTGGCGTGATGATCCTAGTTCGAACCAGTCCCGTGGTTTTCAATCCTGCCGTGCTAACTATGCGCTGATGATGACCGACGGCTATCGGAGTGGGAATAATCCTCCAGGTATTAATAACTCCGATGGGGATGCAGGGCCTACTATTGAAGGTTCTGATGATCGAACTTATCGATATCCCGCCACCGCACCCTATGCCGATGATGTGTCATCAACGCTTGCCGATGTGGCGATGCACTTTTGGAAAAGAGACATCCGCGATGACTTGGCGAATGATGTGCCTGTCAATACTCAGGATCCTGCTTTCTGGCAGCACATGGCCACCTTTGGTGTGGGGTTTGGTGTATCAGGTTCTATTGATCCAGATAGCGCCTGGCAGGCGGTTGAAAATGGAGAGAGTGTTGACTGGCCCAGTGTAAGTGATTTCAACAGCCGTGATTCGGATACCGCAAACCAAGCACGCTTGGATGATCTGCTGCATGCGTCAGTAAACGGCCGTGGCGGTTTCTTCAATGCGTCCAATCCTCAAGCGTTTGTCGACGGGTTGAATACCGCGTTGGGCACGATCGTCTCTCGCCAGGAGGCGTCTGTCGTACCGGTAGTGGTGAGTAACGACACTATTGGACCGAATACGCAGCTCTTCTCGGCTGGGTTTCGCAGCACCGACTGGTCGGGGGAGCTCAAGGGCTATCAGTTACTTTCCGGCAGCGAGCGGAAAGTAAAGTGGGATGCTGAGGATAATTTGCGCGAGCAGTCACCGGACAACCGGCTGCTGTTAACCTCGCGCGGCGGCAATGGCCAGATCCTGAGTACCAGCAGCAGCGATCTAAGTGCAGGGCAAATTCGCTGGCTGTACGGCAAAGAGGTCGAAGGCTTGCGTAGCCGTATTCCCGACGGTCAGGAAGAACCTAACCTGCTTGGCGATATCGTGAATAGCGCGCCTTTCTTGCTTACACCGCCAAGCAGCAGCGATCGCCTCGGTATGGTTTTCGTCGGTGCTAACGATGGCATGCTGCATGGTTTCTCCGCCGATAATGGGAAAGAGCTATTTGCCTACCTTCCCAGTGAATTAGTCAACGACCAGCGAGGCAATAAAGCACCGCTAGAATCACTGATGGCGCTTGATTACACTCACCGATACTTTGTCGATGGCTCGCCGGTCGCCCGTAACGTCGAAATAGAAGATGGCCCGGATGCGGTCGTCGTGGGCACCATGGGGGCCGGTGGACGTACGGTATTTGCGCTTGATGTATCCAAGCCCGAGGAAATGAGCGCGGAGAACGTGCTATGGGAATTCTCCGACGTGGCGCTGGGAGAAGGCGTGACGCGTCCTTCAATCTCCAAGATCCGCTATCAGGGAGGATCTCGCTGGGTGGTATTGTTCGGCAACGGCTATAACAGCGAGACTCAGCAAGCCGCCTTGTTCGTTGTCGATCTAGAAACCGGGCAGTTGCTAAAGCGCTGGAATACTGGCGTCGGAGGGGCTGACAATCCCAATGGACTGGCACCGCCTACGGCAACGCGCTGGCCAGACTACAATGGCTTCAGTCAATATGCCTATGCGGGCGACCAGCAGGGCAATATGTGGCGTTTTGATTTATCCGATCTGTCGAGTGCACCGCAGAAGCTCCTGGAAGGTCAAGCTGACCAGCCGATTACCGCGCCTGCGCAGCTTGAGTTCAAGCCCGGTGATTCCAGCACCCTGGTCGTACTATTTGGTACGGGCAGTTTTCAGTTCGTTGATGATCGCTATGATAGAAGCGAACAGCGTTTATATGGAGTGTTCGATTCGGGTAATGAGAACTTAACGGCGGTACAAGCTAGCGACCCTGATTCGGTTCTACTCCACAAAGTCCTTGTTATCGATGAAGGCAGTGGTTTCCGTACCATCAGGAAATATGGTGGAACGGCTCAGCGGGGCTGGTATATGGACCTGCCGGAGGGAGAAAGAATGGTATCCAGGCCGACTCTGCCGGCCGGTGTCTATCATCAGCGGGCGTTATTTTCGACGCTGAGACCTCTGTTTGGCCAATGTACTGCCGGCGTCGACGGTTACGTTTACAGCTTACTTCTCGAAACCGGGGGTGTTGGCATCAGGGCCTTCTTCGATACCAACGGTGATGGCAAGGTCGACAGTGCTGACAACATCACTGATGCAAATGGCGATGCTCAAGTGGTGGCGGGCATCAAGCTGGGTAACGGGGAATCTCAGGTCGTGGTGCGCGACCCGGAAACCGGCCAAGGCGTTCTGGCAGGTACTATAGGCAGTCCTGGTGGCCCGCAACGCACTGGGGTTTCGGGAGCCACAACAGGCCGTCAGTCATGGCGTCAGATTTTTGAACCCTAGGAGTTTTCCATGCGCAGTGGTTTGTCGCGCGGTTTTACCTTGATCGAGCTGCTGATTGCGGTTGCGATCATCGCCATTTTGGCCAGTATCGCCTATCCCTCCTACCAGCGGTATGTAACCGATACATGGCGAACCCGGGCTTCAGCTTGTCTCGATGAGTTGGCTCAAGGGATGGAGCGCCGGTATACCGAGACCTTCAGTTACAAGAACGATAATCAGCCATTGCCGAATGCTGAGTGTGTCAGTGAGTTGGCTAATGCCAATCGCTACACGCTGGCTTTCGCTGATAAGGAACCAACGGCCCAGTCGTTTAAGATTGAGGCCTCCCCGACGGGGCCTCAGGCGCCTGATGCCGAATGCGGCACCCTGTCACTCGATCAGACCGGGCAGGCATCCATTTCAGGGTCTGGCACGGTTGCCCAGTGTTTCTAGCTCCCGCAGTCCCCTGATGGGCCGACCCTAAGGCGTCCGGTAGCACTCATCACCAGCGTCGCTGATGCGTCCTGACCGCACAGCGTAAAGGTGCCGTTATACCCCCGCGGCCAGCCACTCGAACCGATACGTAGCCAGCGATAGCCATTGCGGAAGTTAACGCGCTCGAGATTGCCAGCAGGGACTACCTTCAGTATTTCAGCATCCTCGAGCGCATCCCCGTTTACATTACCCTCCATGATCAGTAACGGCAGGTCCCAGTTGGTGCTGCAATGTTCGTTATCAGCGCTGGGGCATAGCGTCAGTCGCCGCTGCTGGCTTATGGCGGTATTTCTGGTCAGCGCAATCGCTCGCTGAAGGCGGCTGATACCTGTATCTATCGAGAACCGCTCTATGAGCCGCTGAAAGTTGGGCACGCCCCAGGTAAGCATGACCGTCAGTACGACTAGGGTCACCAACAGCTCTACCAGAGTGAAGCCAGCCTTACGATAGAGGGGATGGGGTTCCTTTCCCGTGCGCATAGCTCTCTCCTTCCCTGGAGTGTCCGATTACTGACGCATTTTGAGCGGTGCGCTCGCTGTTGCTTTTCCCCGCTCGTCCTGTCGCTTGCCCTTTATTCTGTCGAGCTTTCCATTACTCTAGCCAAAACTGTCGTAAGCCAGAGCGTATTCTATTGTGAGCGATTTCCTGATTATCGGCGGTGGCGTCATCGGCATGATGACGGCTTTGCAGCTGGCCGACGCGGGCCAGTCGGTAACGCTGGTCGAACGTGGCGAATGCGGACGCGAGGCATCTTGGGCGGGAGGCGGCATCGTTTCGCCGCTATACCCTTGGCGTTACGGCACGCCGGTGTCGCGACTGTCGCGCTGGTCCGAGGGGTTCTACCCGGAACTTAGCCTGCGACTGCTGGAAGAAACCGGCATCGACCCGGAGTATCGCCAGAAGGGGCTGCTGTATCTGCGTGTCGAGGACGAGGCGCGTGCCCTCGACTGGGCACGCCAGGTTGGCAAGCCCTTAGAGCGGGTGGGCCCGGAGGTGATCTATGCCAAGGAGCCCGCGGCGACGCCGGGCTGTGAGCAGGCGCTATGGATGCCGACGCTTGGCAGCATTCGCAACCCGCGCCTGGGCCAGGCGCTGCGGGCGCGGCTGGCAATGATGCCGCGGGTCACGCTGCGTGAGCATGAAACGGTAACCGGTCTCGAGCGCGCTGCGAGCGGCGGGGTGGTTGGTGCCCGCACGAAGGAGGGCTTGATCGCGGCGGGGCGTGTGATCGTCTGCGGCGGTGCCTGGGCGGCACAGTTACTGGAGAGCGTCGAGGTGGCGCTGCCGGTGCGGCCGGTGAAGGGGCAGATGATTCTCTTCAAGGCGCCGGCGGGGCTCGTCCAGCGGGTGGTGCTGATGGATGGTCGCTATGTGATTCCCCGCGGCGATGGTCGTGTCCTGGCGGGATCGACGCTGGAAGAAGCTGGCTTCGACAAAGCGCTCAGCGTTGATGCACGAGAATCGCTTTGGCAGAGCGCCACCCGGATCCTGCCGGCGCTCGCCGACTGCGAGGTGGAGCATCACTGGGCCGGGCTGCGCCCCGGCTCCCCAGAGGGCATTCCGTTCATTGGTGCGGTCCCAGGCGTGGAGAACCTCTGGGTCAATGCCGGCCACTACCGTAACGGTCTGGTGCTGGCGCCGGCCTCGACGCGACTGCTGGTCGATGAGCTGCTGGGCCGTGAGCCGATCATCGATCCGGCCCCTTACCGGCTGGCGGGTCGCCTTGGTGGCGGGTAGCGGCGGCCGACGACGACCTCAGTCGGATGGGCGCTGTTCGGCCAGGTACTTGTCGCGATGGGGAGTGCCGCAGAACCATTCGCCTTGCTCGCGTAGGGCTTCATCCTCGGGTAGGTGCACCTGGCAGTAGACGCAGCGCACCATATGGCCGCCATCCTGGCGAGTCTCCTTGCGCTCCCATTCGTCGCGTTCCAGCTTCCAGTCGCGGTACATGCGGTAGAGCTTGAGGCCAGCCCAGAACACCACAGCGAAAATGATCAGGCGAATGATCAACAGGTTCATCCTTTTGTGACTCCCTAGTCGGGCCGCGTTAAGAAGGTCTTGTGTTTTGCTACTCGGGCGGCCATGCGGGACAATACGAGTATCCGAGAGTTTCGAGAGATTTCCCCGACCATGCAAGACCTGACGCTGGTGATGGCCCAATTCGACCCCCTGGTCGGCGATATTCCCGGCAACGCCGAGCGTGCCATCGAAGCGGTGCGCGAGGCCCGCATCGAGCACGGCGCGGATATCGTGGTATTCCCCGAACTGTTTCTGACCGGC
This sequence comes from Onishia taeanensis, assembly GCF_900100755.1. Lineage (GTDB taxonomy): Bacteria > Pseudomonadota > Gammaproteobacteria > Pseudomonadales > Halomonadaceae > Onishia > Onishia taeanensis. The sequence continues at coordinate 15,506 of NZ_FNCI01000011.1, read as the reverse complement.
TATCCGCCGGAGGATCTGCTGCTGCGCCCCTCCATGGAGACGCGCCTGCGGGAGGCTCGTGCGCGAATGGCCGCCAAGGTCGCCCGCGACGTGCTGGTGATCATTGGTTACCCCGGTCGCCGAGAAGGGCAGACCTATAACCTGGCGGGCCTTTTGTATAACGGCGAATGGCTCGACGAGTATGCCAAGCAGGCGCTGCCCAATTACCAGGTGTTCGACGAGCAGCGCTACTTCAGCGCCGGCACCGAGCCGCTGGTGATCGAGCATAAGGGCGCCAAGCTCGGCATCCTGATCTGCGAGGACGTCTGGAAGACCGAGCCGGTTCGCCTGGCCTGCGAGGCGGGCGCGGAGATTCTGATCACGCTCAATTCGTCGCCCTATCATCAGGACAAGCCCGCAGAGCGTCTCGAGCTCCTGCGCGAGCGGGCCGCCGAGGCCAAGCGTCCGCTGGTCTATGTGAATCAGGTGGGTGGCCAGGACGAGCTGGTGTTCGACGGCGGCTCGGCCTGCGTCGATGCCAATGGCCAGTTGCAGGTGCAGGCGCCCCACTGGCAGGTAGGGCTGATGCCGGTGCAGTTCCTGCGCGAGCAGAATGGCTGGGTGCCACAGTCAGGCGAGTGTGAGCCGCTGCCCGAGCCCGAGGAAAGCCTCTATTGCGCGCTGGTTACCGGGGTGCGTGACTACGTCAACAAGAGCGGCTTCAAGGGCGTGGTGATCGGCCTTTCCGGTGGCATCGACTCGGCACTGACGCTGGCCATTGCGGTAGACGCGCTGGGGCCGGAGCGGGTGCATGCGGTGATGATGCCGTATCACTACACCGCCGATATCTCCCGGGCGGATGCCGCCGAACAGGCCAAGTTGCTGGGCGTTGGCTATGAGGTGATGCCCATCGCGCCGATGGTCGAAAGCTTCATGGACACCCTGGCCGAGAGCTTTGCCGGCACCGAGCGCGACACCACCGAGGAGAACCTGCAGTCCCGCTGCCGTGGCGTGCTGCTGATGGCGATCTCCAACAAGAAGGGCCTGATGGTGTTGACCACCGGCAACAAGAGCGAGATGGCGGTCGGTTACGCCACCCTCTATGGCGACATGGTCGGTGGCTACAATGCCTTGAAAGACGTCTACAAGACCTGGGTCTATCGCCTGGCACGCTGGCGCAACGACCAGGAGCCGGCGATTCCCGAACGGGTCATCGAGCGGCCGCCGTCGGCCGAGCTGGCGCCGGATCAGCAGGACAGCGACTCCTTGCCCGGATACGACACCCTGGATGCCATCCTGGTTCGCTACATCGAGGGAGACATGAGCGCCGAGGCGATCATCGAGGCCGGCTTTGCTCGCGAGGATGTCTACCAGGTGGTCAAGCTGGTGGATCGCTGTGAATACAAGCGTCGTCAGGCGCCAGTAGGTGTGCGCGTGACACCAAGGGGCTTCGGGCGCGACCGTCGCTACCCGATCGTCAACGGTTGGCAGCCCGGGGAATGACCCCGGCTTTCGCCGGGGAACTATAAGAGGGAAAAGCGGCGCTGCGCGCCTGGAAGCTGGAAGAATCGCTATCTGCCAAGACAGGTGTTTTTAGCGTTTGATTTTTCTTCCAGCTTACCTCTTATGACTTACAGCTCCCCGGAGGAGCCCGTTACAGCGTCAGCGGCTCGGCGTCGACGTAACGGGGCTCGAAGGCCCTGCCGTCGAGGCGCTCGTTATCCGGCGCGTTCTCGATCAGAGTGGCGAGCACTTCGCGGGCTCGATCGTCCATGCCAAGACCCAGATAGCCTTCGACCATGACCGCCAGGGCATCTTGATTGGCCGGCGCCTCCGGGTAGTGGGAGATCACCCAGCGCCCGCGCTTGACCGCCGCCAGATAGGCGCCCTTGCGCAGATAGAAGTCGGCCACCTGCAGCTCATGGCGGGCCAGCACGTTGCGCAGGTAGACCAGACGCTGATGGGCGTCCGGGGCATACTCGCTGTCCGGGAAGCGCTCGATGAGCTCCCGGAAGTCCTTGTAGGAGTCGCGGGTGGCGCCCAGGTCGCGCTTGGAAATGTCGATCAGCTTGAGCCCTTCGAGGCTGAAACGGCCCGCCTGATAGGCGGCTAGGCCGCGCATGTAGTAGGCGTAGTCGACCTGAGGGTGATCTGGCTGCAAGCGGATGAAGCGGCTGGCAGCCGCCCGCGCCGACTCCCAGTTGTCGGTCTGGTAGTAGGCGTAGATCAGCTCCAGCTGTGCCTGCTCGGCGTGCTCGCCGAAGGGGTAGCGGGCGTCGAGGGCTTCGAGCCGGCTCACGGCGTTGGTATAGTTCTGCGCTTCCAGCGCCGTCATCGCCTGCTGGTAGAGCTCGGCTTCCGCGAGTTCATCGGGAACGGTATCGTTGCCGGCGCAGCCGGCGAGCAGGGCGGCTGTTAGGGCATAGGCGCCCAGCCGTGTGCCACGGGGGAAAACGCGCATCATGGTCCTCGTCTCAAACAACCCGAATGGCCGTGGTAGAATTACGCAGCGGCTCATCATAAAGCACTCACGATAAACCACTCAGGGCAGGCCGCAAAGCGCCGAGCCTTGGTGTCTCGTCAGTGCCACCTCAAAGGCACACAGCCCCCATGTCAGAAACCGTACATCGCGACGCCCGCATTCCCGAGGCCATGGCCGGCCAGCGCTTCGATCAGGTGGCGGCGGAAATCTTCGCCGATTTTTCCCGCGAACGCCTCAAGGGCTGGATCAAATCCGGCGACCTGACCCTCGACGGCGCCCGTGCTAAGCCCAAGGACAAGATCTACGGCGGAGAGCAGCTCGTGCTGACCGCCGTGGTCGAGGACGAGCTGCGCTTCGAGCCCCAGGCCATCGACCTGGACATCGTCCATGAAGACGCCGCCGTGCTGGTGATCAACAAGCCCGGCGGTCTGGTGGTGCACCCGGCCGCCGGTAACCCTGACGGTACCCTGCTCAACGCCGTGCTGCATCATTGCCCGGCGCTGGCTAGCGTGCCTCGCGCCGGCATCGTGCATCGCCTCGACAAGGATACTACCGGCTTGATGGTGGTGGCCAAGACCTTGGCCGCCCAGACCCAGCTCGTCGAGCAGCTCCAGGCGCGCAGCGTCTCGCGTGAATACGATGCCATTGTCACCGGGGTGGTGACCTCCGGCGGGCGCATCGAGGCGCCGATCGGGCGCCATCCAAAAGATCGCAAGCGCCAGGCGGTCACGGCGTCTGGCAAGCCGGCTGTTACCCACTACCGAGTGACCGAGCGTTTTCGCAACCACACCCATGTGCGCTGCAAGCTCGAGACCGGACGGACCCATCAGATTCGTGTGCACATGGCCCACCAGCGCTTTCCGCTGATCGGCGATAGCCTCTATGGCGGCCGTCTCAAGCTGCCGCCGGGGGCGGACGACGATCTCAAGGACCTGCTGCGTGGCTTCCCGCGTCAGGCCCTGCATGCCCGCAAGCTGGCTTTCATTCATCCGGAAAGCGGCCAGCGCCTCGAGTTTCGCGCCGCGCTGCCCGACGATATGCTGATGTTGCTCGATTACCTGCGCGACGACCACGAAACCATGCGATGAGGCCATTGCTTTGCTGAGGAATCCGGTGATGACGGACCCCGCTGAGACGCTGCACCCGCACCCCACGCTAGTGCTGCCCGACTGGCCGGCGCCGAGCACGGTGCGGGCCCTGGTCACTACCCGCGAGACCGGGCCCAGCAAAGGGCCCTTCGCGGCCTTCAATACCGCCGAACATGTGGATGACGATCCTTCCACGGTGGCGCGCTGCCGCGAGCTGCTGCAGGCCGAGATCGGCAGTGACCGTCCGTTGCTGTGGCTCGACCAGGTGCATGGCGCCAACGTTCAGCAGGTTTATGTGTCTGATGCGCCTCAAGCCGATGCCGCCGTGGCCTTCGATGCCGGCCATGCCTGCGTGGTGCAGACCGCCGACTGCCTGCCGGTGTTCTTCTGCGACCGGCTGGGCACCCGGGTGGGTATCGCCCATGCGGGCTGGCGTGGGCTTGCCGGCGGCGTACTCGAAGCCACGGTGGCCGCACTCGGCACCGAGCCCAGCGAGCTGATGGCCTGGTTGGGGCCGGCCATTTCCAACGCACAGTTCGAGGTGGGCCCCGAAGTGCACGATGCCTTCGTGGCGGTGCAACCCGAGGCCGAAAGCGCCTTCGAACCTAGCCCCTATCGTCTCGGTCATTACATGGCCGATATCTACCGGCTGGCGCGTCTGCGTCTCGAGCGGCTTGGCGTTGCCCACATCAGCGGTGGCCATTTCTGCACCGCCTGCGAGCCGCGCTTCTACTCCCACCGCCGTGACGACGGCGTCACCGGCCGCATGGCCAGCGCTATCTGGCTGCGCTAAGAGTCTTTCTCGGCCCCGGGCATGGAAAAGCGAAGCGCCTTTTTCAGGGCCGGATAATGCATCCATGCAATTCCGGTATTTCCGCCATCCGTGGCGGTCAGATGAAAAAGCCGAGCGTCCTGGGAGGGATTCACCGCGTCTTCGCGCTTCATGTGCCGGGGGCGTCCTGCCAATTATGATCTGCATCAAGTCGGCGCCTCTTTCCTCGGCCGACGCCTTGAAAGCGGGTCAACATACCTCCATTGATACTGTCAAGACACGACACAGGCAGGCGGTGCGTCCGAACTCGTCGCTGCCCTAATGGAGGATGTGATGCGATTCGAAAAATTCACTGGCAAATTGCAAACCGCGGTGGCCGATGCCCAATCCCTGGCGGTGGGGCGTGGCCATAACCAGCTCGATCCGGGCCATCTGCTCATGGCGCTGCTCGAAGATCGCGACGCCGGTCTCAAGGGGTTGGTCGACAAGGCAGGCGGCGATGCCACCGCCCTGCGTAGCGCGCTGTCCAATTATCTGGATGGGCTGCCCGAGGTGGGCCAGTTCGACGGCGAGGTGCAGCCGTCCAGGGACTTCGTGCGGCTGATGAATCTCGCCGACCGGGAGGCACAGAAGCGCGGCGATCAGTTCATCGCAAGCGAGCTGGTGCTGGTGGCGGCGCTTTCCATGAATAATGCGATCACCAAGCTGCTGACCCAGGCCGGCCTCACTCAGAAGGCCTTGGCCGCGGCCATCGACAGCCTGCGCGGTGGCCAGAAGGTCGACGATCCCAACGCCGAGGAGTCCCGCGAGGCGCTCTCCAAGTACACCCTGGATCTGACCGCCCGGGCCGCTGAAGGCAAGCTCGACCCGGTGATCGGCCGCGACGATGAGATCCGCCGTACCATCCAGGTGCTGCAACGTCGCACCAAGAACAACCCGGTGCTGATCGGCGAGCCCGGCGTCGGCAAGACCGCCATCGTCGAAGGCCTGGCCAACCGCATCATCGACGGCGAAGTGCCAGAAGGGCTCAAAGACAAGCGCGTGCTATCGCTGGACATGGGCGCGCTGCTGGCCGGCGCCAAGTTCCGCGGCGAGTTCGAGGAGCGGCTCAAGGCGGTGCTCAACGAGCTGGCCCAGGAAGAGGGTCGGGTGATCCTGTTCATCGATGAGCTGCACACCATGGTCGGCGCCGGTAAGGCCGAAGGCGCCATGGACGCCGGCAACATGCTGAAGCCGGCGCTGGCTCGCGGCGAGCTGCACTGCGTGGGCGCTACCACCCTGGATGAGTACCGCAAGTACATCGAGAAGGACGCGGCCTTGGAGCGCCGCTTCCAGAAGGTGCTGGTCGACGAGCCCTCCGAGGAAGACACCATTGCCATCCTGCGTGGCCTCAAGGAGCGCTATGAAGTCCATCATCGTCTCCACATCACCGATTCGGCGATCATCGCCGCGGCCAAGCTGTCGGCGCGCTATATCACCGATCGTCAACTGCCGGACAAAGCCATCGACCTGATCGACGAGGCCTCTTCGCGGATTCGCATGGAGCTCGACTCCAAGCCTGAAGAAATGGACCGCCTCGACCGGCGTCTGATCCAGCTCAAGATGGAGCGTGAGCAGCTTAAGAAAGAGACCGACGATGCCTCTCAGAAGCGTCTCGAGAGCCTAGAGGCGCAAATTGACGAGTTGGCCCGAGAATACGCCGATCTCGACGAGGTCTGGAAGTCCGAGAAGGCCAGCATCGAGGGCGCGGCCCAGCACAAGGCAGAGCTCGACAAGGCACGCATCGAACTCGACGCTGCCAAGCGTCAGAACGACTATGAGGCGATGTCCAAGCTGCAGTACGGGGTGATTCCCGAGCTCGAACGCAAGATCGCCGAGATCGAGGAAAGCGAAACCGCGGATACCTCGACCCACACCTTGCTGCGCTCCAACGTCACCGAGGAAGAGGTCGCCGAAGTGGTGTCACGCTGGACCGGCATCCCGGTGTCCAAGATGCTCGAGGGCGAGCGCGACAAACTGCTGCGTATGGAAGAGGCCTTGCACGAACGGGTGATCGGCCAGGACGAAGCGGTCACGGCGGTGGCCAATGCCGTGCGCCGCTCCCGCGCCGGGCTCGCCGACCCGAACCGGCCCAACGGCTCCTTCCTGTTCCTCGGCCCGACCGGGGTGGGCAAGACCGAGCTGTGCAAGTCGCTGGCCAACTTCCTCTTCGACACCGAGGAAGCCATGGTGCGCATCGACATGTCCGAGTTCATGGAGAAGCACTCCGTGGCCCGCTTGATCGGTGCGCCTCCGGGCTATGTCGGCTACGAAGAAGGCGGCTACCTGACCGAGGCGGTGCGTCGCAAGCCCTATTCGGTGCTGTTGCTCGACGAGGTCGAGAAGGCGCATGCCGATGTCTTCAACATCCTGCTGCAGGTGCTCGAGGACGGCCGGCTGACCGATGGTCAGGGGCGTACCGTGGACTTTCGCAACACCGTGATCGTGATGACCTCCAACATGGGCTCGGACATCATCCAGCGCATGGGTAGCGAGGACAGCGGTGATAGCGAGAAAGACTACGAGCACATGAAGGACATGGTGATGGCGGTGGTCGGTGACCACTTCCGTCCCGAGTTGATCAACCGCATCGATGAAGTGGTGGTCTTCCACGCCCTCGGCCAAGAGCAGATCCAGGCCATTGCCGGCATCCAGCTCGATCGTCTGCGCGCCCGGCTCGCCGAGCACGAGCTGTCGCTCGAGGTCAGTGACGACGCCCTGGCCCAACTGGCGGTGGTGGGGTTTGACCCGGTATTTGGTGCCCGGCCACTCAAGCGGGCGATCCAGAGCCGGATCGAAAACCCGCTGGCTCAGGACATGCTCGCCGGCAAGTTCTCGCCTGGCGATACCATCAAGGTGGTCAGCGACGACGGCAAGCTGTTGTTCAGCAAGGTATAAGCTCGTCTAAGCCGACCGGCCTTCAGGGGCCGATACTAAGAAGGCCCGCCTCTCTCGGAGGCGGGCCTTTTCGTTGCATGTCGATTATTGCATACCGTCAGCGCTGGCTGTCAGACCAGCGGCTGCAGCGCGATCAGCGGCTGCCGGCGCTGGCGGGGCGCGCCTTCGGTGTCGGCTCGCGCACCAGGCGCTCCTGTAGGACTTCCAGGGACACTCCCTTGGTTTCGGGCATCAGGAATTTCACGAACAGCACCTGCAGCGCCATCATGACCGCGAAGAAGGCGAACACCGGGCCACCGTTGAAGGTGCCGAGCACCCAGGGCATCACCAGGGTGATCAGGGCCGCGCAGATCCAGTGCACGGAGCTGCCGAAGGACTGGCCGCGGGCGCGCACATGGTTGGGGAAGACCTCGGCGATGAATACCCAGATGATCGCCCCCTGGCTGATCGCGTGAGCGGCGATGAACAGCCCCAGCAGCAGCGGCACCTCGATGCCACCCAGGTCGCCGAGGAAGAAGGCCCGCGAGATCATGACCAGCGAGACCAAGTAGCCCACCGAGCCAACATACAGCAGGGTGCGACGCCCCAGGCGGTCGATCAGTGCCATGCCGGCCATGGTGAAGACCAGGTTGACCAGACCGATACCGGCGGATGAGAGCAGGGCGGCACTATTGCCGAGCTCGGCGGCCTCGAACACTCGCGGCGCGTAGTAGATGATGAAGTTGATGCCCGAGAGCTGATTGAAGAAGGCGATCAAGAAGGCCAGCAGGATTGGCAGGCGATAGCGTCCGGAGAAGAAGGGCGCATGGGCCTTCTGCTCACTGGTTTCCGCGGCGCGGATGGTGGCGATTTCGTGGTCCACATCGGCGTTGGGGTCAATCTTTCTCAGTACCTCGCTGGCGCCCTCAACGTCGTTACGCTTGAGGATCAGCCAGCGCGGGCTCTTCGGCACACGGCAGATCATCAGCGTATACAGCAGTGCCGGCACGGCCTCGATGCCCAACATCCAGCGCCATGCGCCCTCACCCAGCAGCGAGCCCAGCACGAAGTTGGAGACGAAAGCCATCAGGATGCCGAACACGATGTTGAACTGGTACAGGCCCACCAGGGCGCCGCGGTGCTTGGCTGGCGCGATCTCGGAAATGTAGGTAGGGGCGGCGACCGAGGATATCCCCACGCCGATGCCGCCGATCAGGCGGAAGAACGAGAACCAGTAGGGGTCGGTGGACAGCGCCGAGCCAACCGCCGAGCTCAGGTAGAGGATGCCGATCAGCACCAGGGTGGCTCGGCGCCCCAGCCTGTCGGTGGGCCAGTTGCCGCCGATGGCGCCGATCACCGTGCCCCACAGCGCCATCGACATGACCAGCAGGCCATGCTGGAGGTCGCTGAGTCCCCAGAGGGCCTGAATGGGCTTGTCGGCGCCGGAGATGACGGCGGTATCGAAGCCGAACAGGAAGCCGGCGAGGGCTACCGTGATCGACCACTGAACGATGCGAGACATTCACTTTCTCCTTGCTGGGCACCTTTCGTCGCTGCTTCTCTTGAGCCTCTGAGTGTTTAGCCTTGGGTGAATCGATTCACCTAAGACTAAGACCCAAACGCTAAGGCTAGAAGGTTCGGGCCAGGGCGATGCTATCTGCTGATCCAAGCGGCCGGAAAAGCCCGACGAAAGGCTATGAGTGCGTTGTGTGGTTGGCTGAATCGTGTCAGCCGAAGACTATTACAGCAACCAGTCGACAAATCTACCATCCGGAATGCGCTAGACATTGGTCTAAGAGAAGTGGCGCCGTTACCATATGCACCGCACCCATAGGCCATTTCGGGCCGCCATTAGCCGGTTGAGGCGGCAGGTTCTCGTCGACTCGTCGCAGGAGCGCGGTTTCACGGTTGACACTATCGAGGGCCTATTGGACTCTTGACGGTTCCTGATTGCGGGCGCGGACGAAACCGGGCGATCCCCGACCGCCGCGTGAAGGGTGGGTCGCAAGACCTCTACCCGCCGAAGGATTTTCCGGGCAAGGCTACCCGCCACGCTCGGCCAACGCCCCGACACGGTGAACCGCCGTGATGTGAGTGCAGGCCCCATCCGGGCCGAATGAAGCCAGGGTTTGGCATCAGGTGCCGGCATCGACCGGCCGCGGCATACCGCCGCACTCGACTTGCGTGTCTCTTTGAGCACGGCAAGGCACTCGAGACCTCCAGGGGAGAAATACAGTGGAACTGCTTTCCGGCGCCGACATGATCGCCCGCTTCCTTCAGGACGAGGGCGTCGAATATATCTATGGCTACCCCGGCGGAGCGGCGTTGCATATCTACGACGCCCTGTTTCGTCAGGACAAGGTCAAACACATCCTGGTACGCCATGAACAGGCCGCGACGCATGCCGCCGACGGCTATGCTCGGGCTTCCGGCAAACCAGGCACCGTGCTGGTCACCTCGGGTCCCGGCGCGACCAACGCCGTGACCGGCATCGCCACCGCCTACATGGACTCGATTCCGCTCGTCGTGCTGTGCGGGCAGGTGATGAGCCACTTGATCGGTGACGATGCCTTCCAGGAAACCGACATCATCGGCGTGACCCGCCCGGTGGTGAAGCACAGCTTCTCGATCCGGCACCCGTCGGAGATTCCCGAGGTGCTGAAGAAGGCGTACTACCTGGCGTCGACCGGTCGCCCCGGGCCGGTGGTGGTGGACATTCCCAAGGACATGACCGCCCCCACTGAGCGCTACGAGTACGTCTATCCGAAGAAGGTCAAGCTGCGCTCCTACAATCCGGTGACTCGCGGCCATACCGGCCAGATCAAGAAAGCCGTGGAGATGATGCTCAAGGCCAAGCGCCCGGTGTTCTACACCGGCGGCGGGGTGGTCACCGGTAACGCCAGCGAAGGCCTGACGGATCTGGTCAAGCATCTGGGCTTTCCGATCACCACTACGCTGATGGGCATCGGCGCCTACCCGCAGAGTGATCGGCAGTGTCTCGGTTGGCTGGGCATGCACGGCTCCTATGAGTCGAACATGGCCATGCACCATGCCGACCTGGTGATCGCCATCGGAGCGCGCTTCGATGACCGCGTGACCAACAACACCTCCAAGTTCTGCCCCACGGCCAAGATCATTCACGTCGATATCGACCCCAGCTCGGTCTCCAAGACCGTGCGCGCCGACGTGCCGATCGTCGGGCCGGCGGCCAGCGTCATCAACGAAATGATCAGCCTGGTTCAGGGCAAGGAAGTCAGTCAGCCCGAGGCACTCGCCGAGTGGTGGCAGAAGCTCGATGGCTGGCGCGAAGAGCGGGTCGGCAAGCTTTACGAGCCGTCGCAGGAAGGCGAGCCGCTCAAGCCTCAGGAAGTGATCGAAGCCGTTTGCCGGGTAACCCGCGGCGAGGCCTACGTCACCACCGACGTGGGCCAGCACCAGATGTTCGCGGCCCAGTACTACAAGTTCGACAAGCCCAATCGTCTCATTACCTCGGGTGGGCTTGGCACCATGGGCTTCGGTTTCCCGGCGGCAATGGGCATCAAGAAGAGCTATCCGGACGATGATGTGGTCTGCATCACCGGCGAGGGCAGTTTCCAGATGATGATGCAGGAACTCTCCACCTGTAAGCAGTACGGGGTGGGGGTGAAGATCATCAACCTGAACAACGGCTCCTTGGGTATGGTGCGCCAGTGGCAGGATTTGAACTACAAGTCCCGTCACGCCCAGTCCTACATGGAGTCGCTGCCTGACTTCCAGATGCTGATCGAGTCGTATGGCTTCACCGCCCTCAAGGTGGAACGTCACGAGGATCTCGAACCCGCTCTCGAGCGGGCCTTCGCTGACAAGAACGAGCTGGTGTTCCTCGACGTCTACGTCGACCCGCGCGAGCACGTTTATCCGATGCAGGTGCCCCTGGGCTCCATGCGTGACATGCTGCTTTCGAAGACGGAGCGGACCTGATGCGCCATATCATCTCGATCCTGATGGAAAACGAACCCGGCGCCTTGTCTCGTGTGGTGGGGCTGTTCTCACAGCGCAACTACAACATCGAGTCGCTCAACGTCGCGCCGACCGAAGACCCGACGCTGTCGCGCCTGACCGTCACCACCGTCGGTGACGACCGAGTGATCGAGCAGATCACCAAGCACCTCAACAAGCTGATCGACGTGGTCAAGCTGGTCGACCTGACCGAAGGGCAGCACATCGAGCGCGAGCTGATGCTGGTCAAGGTCAAGGCGCTCGGCGCGGCCCGTGATGAGGTCAAGCGCACCGCCGACATCTTCCGTGCCCAGGTGGTCGACGTGACGCCAAACCTCTACACGGTGCAGATCACTGGCGACGCCAGCAAGCTGGATGCCTTCCTCCAGGCCATGGCCCCGGTGGGTATCCTCGAGGTGGCGCGTACCGGTGTCTCGGGCATCGCCCGCGGCGACAAGGTGCTGAGCCTTTGAGGCCGTACACGTGGCCGCAAGCCAAGACCACGCCCTAGGCAAGTCGCTAGGAAAGCCGCTCCTCGGAGCGGCTTTTTCGTGCCTGGCCTTCGTGTCAGTCCAGTGGAGTGTGGCGCTATTGTGCCGAGACCTCGGACCATAGCGCGCGGATCAGCGGGCTCTTCAGCCGGCGCTGGGCCACGCACAGGCCGACGTCGTAGTGGGGCAGTTCGGGTTTCACCGCCAGGGTCTGCACCCGGGCGGCCAGAGGGCTGTTGTCGACCACGATCTTCGGCACCACGCCGATGCCGAAGCCCAGACCGACCATGCTGACGATGGCCTCGTGCCCGGCGACCTGGGCGTAGATGCGCGGCGTGATGCCCAGCGCCTTGAACCAGGTGTCGCTGTACTCCCGCGACAGGCCCGACTCGGAAAGAATCATCGGCACCTCGGCCCATTGCTCGGCGGTGGGGACTTCTGGATGAGCGGGCATCCAGTCGGCGCCGTCCCGTGGGGCGATGAACACCAGTGGCGAGGTGGTCATCGGCTTGAACGCCAGGGCCTCGGGGAGGCGTCGCGGTCGCGGGGTGATTGCCATATCCTCTTCGCCGGCCAGTACCCGCGAGATCGAATGGGCCGGGTCGCCGGTATGCAGCTTGAGCTCAATGCGCGGGTGGCGGGTACGAAAGTCGCTCAGCAGCTCATACAGGAAGCTATAGCTGGCGGTGACCGAGCAGAAAATGCTGATCTCGCCGGCGAGTGCGGCGGTTTCTTCCATCAGGGCATGACGAACCAGCTCCCACTGCTCGAGGGCATCCCGGGCATAGGCCTGAAAGGTCAGCCCCTGGTGAGTCAGGGCCACGTGGCGGTTGTCGCGCTCGAAGAGGGTGGCGCCGAGGCTTTCTTCCAGGGAGCGTATCGAACGAGAAAGCGTCGAGGGACTGACGTGGCAGGCATCGCTGGCGCGGCCGAAATGCAGGGTGTCGGCCAGGCTCAGGAAATGCCTGAGGTCGCGTATGTCCATAGGAGTCATTGCACTTTTCGGGATGTGATATTGCAAATATAGCGTTTTACGCAACGCATTGTCTGTCGTATCGTCCTTGCATCGGCATCACATACCACAAGCGTCGCGATAGACGGCGCGGGTTGCCATCAACGCTGACACTTTTCTCACTTATCATCAGGAATATCGCCATGCACGTTTATTACGATAAGGACTGCGACCTCTCTCTCATCCAGGGCAAGAAGGTCACCATCGTGGGTTACGGCTCCCAGGGCCACGCACACGCTAACAACCTGAAGGAATCCGGTGTCGACGTCACTGTCGCGCTGCGCAAGGGTTCTTCTTCTGCCGCCAAGGCTGAAGCGGCCGGCCTCAAGGTCGCGTCTGTTACCGAAGCGAGCCAGACCGCTGACGTGGTCATGCTGCTGGCGCCTGACGAGAACCAGAAGGCGATCTACGAGCAGGAAGTCGCGCCGAACCTGAAGCAGGGCGCAACCCTGGCCTTCGCTCACGGCTTCAACATCCACTACAACCAGATCGAGCCGCGCAAGGACCTGGACGTGATCATGATCGCGCCCAAGGCGCCGGGTCACACCGTGCGCTCCGAGTTCGTCAAGGGTGGCGGCATTCCCGACCTGATCGCCGTCCAGCAGGACGCGACCGGCAACGCCAAGGCGCTGGCACTGTCCTACGCGGCAGGCGTGGGCGGTGGTCGTACCGGCATCATCGAGACCACTTTCCGTGACGAGACCGAAACCGATCTGTTCGGCGAGCAGGCCGTTCTTTGCGGTGGCGCAGTCGAGCTGGTCAAGGCCGGCTTCGAAACCCTGACCGAGGCAGGCTATGCCCCGGAAATGGCCTACTTCGAGTGCCTGCACGAGCTCAAGCTGATCGTCGACCTGATGTACGAAGGCGGCATCGCCAACATGAACTACTCCATCTCCAACAACGCGGAGTTTGGCGAGTACTTCACCGGTAAAGAGGTCATCAACGACCAGTCCCGCGAAGCGATGCGCAATGCCCTCAAGCGCATCCAGAACGGTGACTATGCCAAGAGCTTCATCGCTGAGAGCCAGACCAACTATCCGTCGATGACCGCGCGTCGTCGTCTCAACGCCGAGCACCCGATCGAGCAGGTCGGCGAGAAGCTGCGCTCCATGATGCCCTGGATCGCCGCCAACCAGCTGGTCGATAAGTCCAAGAACTGATCGATAGCTCGGATCGATAGAGTCGGCTAGTGAGATAGCCGTCATGGCAGCGAGGGCGCGGATTTCCGCGCCCTCGCTGTTTTCGTTCATTCCACCGTTACTATCGTTGTTGGAACTAGCATGTAGAATGGTCCCCGTGTCACAGACACATATCCCAGCAACGGAAGACCTCTATGAGCCAGGATTCGCATAAGACCGAACACGAGCACGCCGAACACGACGAGGATGTCACTGCGACCTTCTTGCGCGAGACGGAGGTGATCGAAGAAGCGGTCGAGGATGGTAAGAAGATCCGGCGGCGTGGCATCTATCTGCTGCCGAACCTGTTCACCACCTCCGCATTGTTCTCGGGTTTCTTCGCCGTAGTGGCCGGCATCAATGGCGACTTTTCAGCTGCCGCCATCGCCATCTTCATCGCCATGGTGCTCGACGGCCTCGATGGCCGCGTTGCGCGCATGACCAATACCCAGAGTGCCTTCGGCGCCGAGTACGATAGCCTTGCCGACATGATTTCATTCGGCATGGCGCCCGCCTTGGTGTCCTTCACCTGGATTCTTCAGGACCTCGGCAAGGTCGGCTGGGTGGTAGCCTTCCTGTACGTGGCCTGTGCCGCTCTACGCCTGGCGCGTTTCAATGTGCAGATTGGCTCTACAGACAAGCGGTGGTTCATCGGGCTGCCCAGTCCGTCTGCCGCTGCCCTGGTGGCCGCCAGCGTTTGGACCTTCCACAGCTTCGATGCCAATGCCTTCGCCTTCAAGCTGCTGATGCTGGTGGTGGTTGCCGCATCGGGCGTGCTGATGGTCAGCAATATCCGCTACTACAGCTTCAAGGATGTCGACCTCAAGGGGCCTGTGCCTTTCGTGGTGTTGCTCGCCATCGTGCTGGGCTTCGTGGTGATCTCGGTAGAACCCTCGGTCATGCTGCTGCTGCTGTTCGCCGCCTATGTTGCCTCGGGGCCAGTGCTTGCCGCGCTGCGCAAGATGAAAAAGCAGCCGGCTAGCTAATCTTCTAGCACCACGGCCTGATCGTCTGCTGCCTGCTCGATAACGCCCGCCCTCGTGCGGGCGTTATCGTGTCTGATGGGCCTGTTTATCCACACCCGGTCGGTCGCCGTCATCTATCCACAACCCCTTTGTCATCTTTTTCACATAAAGGGGTTGTGTGCCCCGCCGATAATCCGTAAAGTACGCATCCGCTGCCGCCGACGGGCAAACGTCGGAAGCGGTAAAGAGTGTTGGAAGCACTTGTTTTCGTTAAGGTTTTTCGGTTCGCTTGAGTCGATGAGCATTGACAAAAACGCCGGAAACGGTAGAATGCTCCTCCACTCGATCGGCGCTCAACTCGCCGCTAGTTCACTCGGTCATCTAGAGCGAACGACAACAGCAGGGGTTGACATTCACCGCCGATTCAGTAGAATACGCCTTCCTCGCAGGGCGCCGGCCAAACGGCCAGGCAAATGCGAGATGCTCCACTCTTTAAGAGTTCGGAGCTGCTCTTTAACAATCGATCAGATAATTCATGTGGGCGCTTGTCGATGAAGGGGTGATCAGTCACCGATACTTCAAGGCAAGCGACTCGTCAAAAGAAGCCATATCGGCTGATTTTTTGAGACGTTTGAACCTTGAGCC
>NZ_FNCI01000009.1 GCF_900100755.1 Onishia taeanensis | reverse complement strand
CAGCGAGATTGTCACGCTGATGGACGGCATCGCCTTTCAGACCAACCTGCTGGCGCTGAACGCCTCGGTCGAGGCCGCGCGTGCCGGCGAACAGGGCCGCGGTTTCGCGGTGGTGGCCGGTGAAGTGCGTCAGCTGGCCGGGCGTAGCGCTGATGCCGCCAAGCAGATCAAGGGGCTGATCGATACCTCGAGTGCGCGTACCGAAGAGGGTGCAGCCCAGGTGCGGGCCGCCGGCGAGACCATGGACGAGATCGTCGCCAGCGTTACGCGCGTCACCGACGTGCTGGGTGAGATCACCGCTGCCACCGGCGAGCAGAGCGACGGCATCGGCCAGGTCAACGTGGCGGTGTCGGAGCTTGATCGCATGACCCAGCAGAACGCCGCCCTGGTCGAGGAATCGACCACCGCCGCCGAGCAACTCAAGGACCAGGCCGACCGGCTCACCGAGGCAGTCGCCGGTTTCACCCTAAGCGAGCAGGCCCAGGCCGCGCAGGGTGGGGCACTGCCCCGGCTCGACGATGCCGGTGGAGCGTCGCGTCGGCACGCCAGTCTCGGCTATGCCTGACCGCTAGGCGCCATTTTTCTTCCTAGGAGGGCCCCAGCCGGGGCCCTCTGCCTCATCGTTGAGTCCTCTCTACCTTTCTCTGACCTCGATGGTTGGTGTCAATCGCCTTCGTCGCCTATCGCGTCGATGCTCGCTGCATGGCGTGCTTGAGCGTGGCGTGTGCCTAAAGTCGCGTGCATCGACGCCGATAGACGTTGTGTGTAAGCCAAGGGTGAAAGTGTCTGCCCCGTCGCTCTCGGTTCATGAGGTGAGCTTTTCGTTGTCGCTACTCAAGGCGTTACCAGAGTCATTACGTGAGCGGTTTCTTGAGTCGTTACTCCGGCTGAGCCGTTGGGCAGTGCTCCAGTCCCCCTTGTCTTGCCCAACTGCCTGAGCATCGCATCCTGTTACCCACGCCCTGAAGAGAATAAAACTAATGCGCTTCAAGTCCCTACGTTCCTTCGTCACCCTTTTGGTGGGGAGTTGCATACTGATTCTGGTAGCTGCCTTGGTGAGCTACTCAATGATTGCCAACTCCCGATCCCAGGCGCTCATTGAAGACAGAGCCAGTGAGCTGTTACGCGACAACGCCCGAGAGCGTTTGTTGGTGCTGGCCGAGGCCCAAAGTCAGGATATTCAGCGTCGCCTCGAGCGTGCCTTGCTGCTGGCCGAGCAACTGGCCGATACCAATGCCCTGATGGGCCAGCGCGATGCAGAGGGTCTGCCACGCCTGAGCCTTGGCCGTCATGAACTCTCGAACCTGACCCACAACCTGGTCGTTGAGAACCCTGATTTGCTGGATGCCTTCATAGGCTGGGAGCCGAATGCGTTTGGCAACGATGCTGTTTTCGCCGGCAAAACCGACGAGGGCTACGACGGCAGCGGCCGTTTCATGCCCTGGTGGTACCGAAGCGGAGAAGGGCAGATCGAGGTATTGCCGCTGGGCGGCAGCATGGAAAGTGAGGAGCGTAACGCTGAGGGCATTCGTGCCGGAGAGTATTACCTCTGCCCGAAGGAAACCAAGCGCCCCTGCATCATCGACCCGCACTATTACGATTATGGCGGTGAGCGCTATCTAGTGACCTCCTTCAACGTGCCGATCCTTGTCGATGGTGATTTTCGCGGCGTTGCCGGTGTCGATCTGGACGTGCATTTCCTGCAGGGCCTGCTGGAAAAGGCCAATGCCGGGCTCTACTCGGGCGCCGGGGAAATGAGCTTGGTTGGCTCACGCGGCGTGCTGGCAGGCGCCACGGCCGATGCTGCGGGGCTTGGCAAGCTGGCCGACGAGGTGCTCGGCGAGGGCATGCAAAAGCGGCTCACGGCGGCCCGTGACGCCGGTGAGGCGGTCTTCGTTTTTGATGAGGCGCAAAAAAGCTTCGAGGTAACCCAGCCTTTCACTATCGGGGACAGCGGTGAGACCTGGGTATTGTCGATGACGCTCCCCGAGCAGGCGGTCATGGCTGGGCTTATCGACCTGCATGACGAGCTCGCCGGACAACGCGATGCGGACCTGGTTGGCATGCTGCTGATGGGGCTGGTGATTGCGCTGCTCGGCCTGCTGGCGAGCTATGTGGTGGGCGGCAGTATCGCCCGGCCGCTGCGCCAGCTCGCCGAACGCATGGGTGACATCGCCTCCGGAGAAGGTGATCTGACCGTCCGCCTGCCGGTTCGAGGGCGCAACGAGACCGCTGAGCTCGCTACGCAGTTCAATGCCTTCGTCGAGAAGATCAACGATGTGCTGCTCGACGTGCGCGACAGCAGTGAATCGGTGCGGATCGCTGCCACCGAAATCGCCGATGGCGGCCAGGACCTTTCGCGGCGCACCGAGAATGCGGCGTCCAGCCTGCAGCAGACGTCGGCCTCCATGGAAGAAATCACCAGCACCGTCGAGCACACCGCCGAGGCTTCGCGCCAGGCCGATGGGCTGGCCGAATCGGCGTCCTCGGTGGCTCGCCAGGGCGGTGAGGCAGTCGGCAAGGTGGTCGACACCATGCAGGGCATTCGTGATTCCTCGGCGCGGATCAGCGAGATCATCACTGTCATGGATGGCATCGCTTTCCAGACCAACCTGCTGGCGCTGAACGCCTCGGTCGAGGCGGCGCGTGCCGGTGAGCAGGGCCGTGGCTTCGCAGTGGTGGCCGGCGAGGTGCGTCAACTGGCGAGTCGCTCCACCGAGGCGGCCAAGCAAATCAAGGGCCTGATTGATACATCGAGCGCGCGTACCGAAGAGGGCGCGGCCCAGGTGCGCGCCGCCGGCGAGACCATGGAAGAGATTGTCGCCAGCGTTACGCGCGTCACCGACGTGTTGGGCGAGATCACCGCTGCCACCAGCGAGCAGAGCGATGGTATCGGCCAGGTCAATCAGGCGGTGTCGGAGCTCGACCGCATGACCCAGCAGAACGCCGCCCTGGTCGAAGAGTCGACCACTGCCGCCGAGCATTTGAAGGACCAGGCGAATCGGTTAAACGAAGCGGTGTCCGGGTTCACCCTTCGTGACCGTCAAGAGCGGCCGGCCCTGGCCGCCCCTCAAGAAGCCTGAGCACGAGCCCGAGGCCTGGCATGCGCTGGTCTCGGCGCTTCAAAGGATGACCTTTAAGCGCTGTGTAACCGTTAGGGCGTCAGGGGCAGTGGAATTTCATCGCTGCGCTGGACGCCCGCCGTCATCTGCCGGCACAGCTTCAGGTATTCGCGCATACCAGTGGTCAGGTACTTGTGACGATGCCAGATGAAGGAGAACTGGCGACGCAGGTCGAGCTCGGGGGTGAAAAGCTCTACCAGGCTACCCCGCCTGAAGGCATCGCGCAGAGCCAGGCGCGATACGCAGCCGATGCCCAGGCCAGACTCCACTGCCCGCTTGATCCCCTCGGTATGCTCGAGTTCCAGCAGGATGTTGAAGCGCCCACGGCGATGGCGGGCGGCGTGCTCGAGCGTCAAGCGAGTGCCTGAGCCCCGCTCGCGCATGATCCAGTCCTCCCGCAGCAGTTGATCGATGTCCAGCGCCTCGCTTCCCGCCAGGGGGTGATGGGGTGCACAGAACACCACCAGTTCATCCTCCACCCAGGGCTGCATGACCACGGACTCGTTCTGGCAGTCGCCCTCGATCAGTCCCAGGTCAAGCTCATGGTGCGCCACCCGCTCGATGATACTGCGGGTGTTGCCCACCTGCAGGCGCACCCGGCTGTCCGGGTGCGCCTTGAGGAAGTCGCTGATCAAAAGCGTGGCCAGGTAGTTGCCGATGGTCAGCGTAGCGCCGACATCCAGCGAGCCGATGCCGCGCTGCCCGCGCAGTAGCTCCTCGATCTCCTCGCCCCGGTCGAGCAGCGCCACCGCCTTGGGTAGCAGCTGAAAGCCTAGGGCGTTGAGCTTCAGGCGCTTGCCGACCCGGTCGAGCAATTGACAGTCGAACTGGCGCTCGAGCTCTGAAAGCGCGGTGCTGGCGGCCGATTGGGACAGGGCCAGCTCCCGGGCCGCATGGGAGACGCTCTCATGCTGGGCGACGGCGACGAAGACTTCGAGCTGGCGCAGGGTATAGCGCATGGTCACACTCCGCTGGGGCTATATCGGTATTATAGATAAGTGTTATCCATACAAACCATTTAACAGATAGGTTGCCGATGCTTAGACTTTACTCATTGATCTTTACGGCGATGTTATTCGTTTTTGGAATAGCCGCCTCGAACCCATAAGGAGTCGGTCGTGAGCAAGTTTGCCCTGGAAGAAGTCTTGAGCGTCCACCACTGGAACGACACCCTGTTCAGCTTCAAGACCACCCGCGAGCGCAGCCTGCGCTTCAAGAACGGTCAGTTCGTGATGATCGGCCTCGAGGTCGATGGCAAACCGCTGATGCGCGCCTATTCGATCGCCAGCCCCAACTACGAGGATCACCTTGAGTTCTTCAGCATCAAGGTGCCCGATGGCCCGCTGACCTCACGCCTGCAGCACCTCAAGGTCGGCGACCAGATCATGGTCAGCCGCAAGCCCACCGGCACCCTGGTCACCGATGACCTGCTGCCGGGCCGCAACCTCTACCTGCTGTCCACCGGCACCGGCCTTGCGCCCTTCATGAGCCTGATCCAGGACCCGGAGGTGTACGAGCGCTTTGAAAAGATCGTGCTGATCCACGGCGTGCGTACCGTCAGCGAACTGGCCTACGCCGACTTCATCACCAAGGAACTGCCTGCACACGAGTATCTGGGCGAAGAGATTGCCGAGAAGCTGGTCTACTACCCGACGGTGACCCGTGAGGAATTCCACACCCAAGGCCGCCTGACCGACCACATCCGCAGCGGCAAGCTCGCCGAGGATACCGGCCTGCCAGCGCTCGATCCCAAGCAGGACCGCGCCATGATCTGCGGCAGCCCGGCGATGCTGGACGAGTCCAGTGCCCTGCTCGACGATCTCGGCTTCAAGATTTCTCCTCGCCTGGGTGAGCCCGGCGACTACGTGATCGAGCGTGCCTTCGTCGAGAAGTAAGCCCGCGCTCTGGCGTTGCAAGCCATAAGTTTGAAGTTGTAAAAAACCGCCCCCAGGCGCAAGCGTCTGGGGGCGGTGCTGTTTATGATGACTTCGAGCTTCGAGCTTCGAGCTTCGAGCTTCGAGCTTCGAGCTTCGAGCTTCGAGTTTCGAGCTTCGAGCTTCGAGCTTCGAGCTTCGCGCTTAAACCGCGTCCTTGTCGGTCTCGCCGGTACGGATACGAATGACTTGCTCCAGCGGCGAAATGAAGATCTTGCCATCGCCGATCTTACCGGTGTTGGCCACCTGGGTGATGGAGTCGATCACCTGCTCGGCCATGGCGTCATCTACGGCCACTTCGAGCTTCACCTTGGGCAGGAAGTCGACCACGTACTCGGCGCCACGATACAGCTCTGTGTGGCCCTTCTGGCGGCCGAAGCCCTTGACCTCGGTGACGGTGATGCCCTGCACCCCGATCTCGGAAAGCGCTTCCCGTACGTCGTCGAGCTTGAACGGCTTGATGATGGCGGTCACCAGTTTCATGGTCATTCTCCTTGCATTCGTTGGCGCGGGGCGAAGGGGCATATCCCGCAGACATACACCCAAGCATACACCGCACCGAGCGGGAATAAAAAAGGCCCCCGTTAGGGGGCCAGGGGAGCACGCCAGCTCACTCGGTGTGTCGCCTCATTTCTTGGCGACGGAAAACTCGGGGTAGGCTTCCAGGCCGCACTCGGCCAGGTCAACGCCTTCGTATTCTTCTTCTTCGCTGACTCGAATGCCCATGACGGCCTTGAGGATCAGCCACACTACCAGGCTGGCCAGGAAGACCCAGGCGAAGATGCCGGCGATACCGATGATCTGAGCGCCGAAGGAGGCACCGTCGTTGGACAGCGGCACCGCCAGGACACCCCAGATGCCGACCACACCGTGCACCGAAATGGCACCAACCGGGTCGTCGAGTTTCAGTTTGTCGAGGCTGACGATGGAGACCACCACGATCAGGCCACCGATGGCGCCGATGAAGGCAGCGCCCAGGGCAGAGGGCGACAGCGGATCGGCGGTGATGGCCACCAGGCCAGCGAGGGCGCCGTTCAGGGCCATGGTCAGGTCGGCCTTGCGGAACCACAGCTTGGCCAGGATCAGGGCCGCGATCACGCCGCCAGCCGCCGCGGCGTTGGTGTTCACGAATACCTGAGCCACGTTGTTGGCGGAAGTCGCGTCGGACAGCTTCAGCTCAGAACCACCGTTGAAGCCAAACCAGCCCATCCACAGGATGAAGGTACCCAGGGTCGCCAGCGGCATGTTGGCGCCAGGAATGGCGTAGATGGAGCCATCCTTGCCGTACTTGCCCTTGCGCGGACCCAGTACGATCACACCCGCAAGTGCTGCGGCCGCACCGGCCAGGTGCACGATGCCAGAACCGGCGTAGTCGGAGTAACCGACCTCGGCCAGCCAGCCGCCGCCCCAAGTCCAGTAGCCAGACACCGGATAGATGAAGCCCGTCATGACCACGGCAAAGGCCAGGAAGGCCCACAGCTTCATGCGCTCGGCGACAGCCCCCGAGACGATGGACATGGCGGTCGCCACGAATACCACCTGGAAGAAGAAGTCAGAACGCATTGAGTAGTAGGGCGCGTCGTCACCGCCAGCAGTGATGGCGTCCAGGGTGTTTTCGCTACCGATCAGGAAGCCCAGGTTCGGCAGGAAGCCACCGGCGCCGCTGGAGTACATGATGTAGTAGCCAACCACCAGATACATGGTGCAGGCGATGGCGAACAGGACAATGTTCTTGGTCAGAATCTCGGCGGTATTCTTGGAACGGACCAAACCAGCTTCAAGCATCGCAAAGCCAGCGGCCATCCACATCACCAGCACGCCGCAGATGAGGAAGTAGAAGGTGTCGAGCGCGTAAGTCAGCTCTGATAGTTCGATCATAGGGTACTCTCCTAGGCCAGCGCTGCCTTATGTCGTTGTGACGCTGACGGTGGTACTCGCGTTATGGGGTTAGGATGTTATGCAAAAGTGCCCTGCGTTTGGGCGAAGCGGCTCAGACCGCGTCGGCACCACGCTCGCCGGTACGGATGCGGATCACATCCTCCAGTGGGGTGACGAACAGCTTGCCATCGCCGATCTTGCCGCTGTTGGCGGCGTTGCGAATGGCCTCGAGAACGCTTTCCAGTCGTGAATCATCGACAGCGATCTCGACCTTGACCTTGGGTAGGAAGTCGACGACGTACTCGGCGCCCCGATAGAGCTCGGTGTGGCCTTTCTGGCGGCCGAAGCCTTTTACCTCGGTCACGGTGATGCCCTGGACGCCGTTGTCGGCCAGCGCCTCGCGGACATCGTCGAGCTTGAACGGCTTGATGATGGCAGTGATGAGTTTCATTCCGTGTCTCCCACTGAAAGGGGTTGTCGTTGGCGTGCTTTCACTTTCTTGGTGGTGCGTAACCAAGGCTTAGCGCATAGCGTGCCACTTCCTGTTTAATTCCAATAAATCAATAAGATGTAAGGTTTCTTCCGCTTGGGGGAGAAATGACCTCGCAATGCAGCATGCGTTTGCGCACTATTTTGGTGCCAATGCATTCCGGCGGTGCGCTTGCCGGGTGCATTAAGCGCCCGGCAAGCGCACTACAGAGGATTAGGTATTGGAGGGGCGGAGAGTGCATGCGTGATCGCCGTGCCTTGCGTATCCTGTTACCAGCCATCGACATTGACCGACAGGAGTGCGACCCATGGTGACGAATGATCGTATTAGCCGTCTGGCCCAGCAGCTCGGCGAGCGCCTGCAGGGCGCCTCCCACGCCCCCGAGGAGCTGCAGCGCAGCGTTCAACAGGTGGTGCGAAGTGCCTTCGAGCGCATGGAGCTGGTGACCCGCGAGGACTTCGACATCCTGATGGATGTACTGCAGCGCACCCGCTCACGGGTCGAATCGCTGGAGAAACAGGTGGCCGCGCTGGAGGCCGCCATCGAGCGCGATTCCTCGGCGCCTGCTGAAACGCCGCTGGCAGCCGAAGCCGCAGAGGTTGCCCCTGAGGCGCTGGATGAGTCGCCGTCCGGCGAAGCGTCCCCCAGTGATGACAAGGCGGCTAAGCCCTCCGCCGACAAGAAGTCCCCGGACCAGCACTGAGGCCCGCACTGTCATCTCAGTGTCAGCGACAGGTAGCCATGTCTTGCGCTAGTGTCTAGGAAGAGACACTGAGCTACGCAAGGAACGCGTATGACACTGGCGATCATCTCGAGTCGGGCGAGTCTTGGCCTCGAAGCCCCGGAAGTGCTGGTTGAAGTGCATCTGGCCAACGGCCTGCCGGGCCTGACCCTGGTCGGCCTGCCGGAGACGGCGGTCAAGGAAAGCCGCGAACGGGTGCGCAGCGCCCTGGTCAATTCCCAGCTCGAGTTTCCCAACACGCGGCGCATTACCCTCAATTTGGCGCCTGCCGACCTGCCCAAGGAAGGCGGGCGCTTCGATTTGCCGATCGCGCTGGGCATCCTGGTCGCCTCCGACCAGCTTCCCGCCGAATCCCTGACTGATCTGGAATGCTTAGGCGAGCTGGCGCTCGACGGCCGCTTGCGGCCGGTGCCGGGGGTGCTGCCCGTGGCGCTTGCCACGCGGGCGCGTGGCCGCAAGCTGATCGTGCCCCGCGCCAATGCCGATGAGGCCGCGCTGGTGAGCGGCCTCGAGGTATTGCCCGCCGACCATCTGCTCGAAGTCGTCGCGCACCTGGTGAAGCAGACGCCGCTGACGCCCCATCGCCTATCAAGCCCGTTGCCGCCTGCTGCGGTCAGCGCCGATCTCGCCGAAGTCCGCGGCCAGCATCAGGCGCGCCGGGCCCTCGAGGTGGCGGCCGCCGGCGGGCATAACTTGATGTTTGCGGGGCCGCCCGGCACCGGCAAGACGATGCTGGCCAGCCGTCTGCCGGGCATTCTGCCGGCGCTTTCCGAGAATGAGGCGCTCGAGGTGGCGGCGATTCGGTCGGTGTGCGGGCTTGGATTGCGCGACAACTGGGGGCAGCGGCCCTTTCGCGCGCCTCATCACACGGCAAGTGCCGTGGCGCTGGTGGGCGGAGGTTCGAAGCCGCGCCCCGGTGAAATCTCGCTTGCCCATCACGGGGTGCTGTTTCTGGATGAACTGCCGGAGTTTTCCCGCCATGTGCTCGAAGTGATGCGCGAGCCCATGGAGTCCGGGCAGATCCATATCGCCAGGGCCAGCCAGCAGCGCAGTTACCCGGCCGGCTTCCAACTGGTCGCGGCCATGAATCCTTGTCCTTGCGGCTATCTCGGTGACCCGCGGCGGGCCTGCCACTGCACCGCCGCACAGATTCAGCGCTATCAGGGGCGGCTGTCCGGGCCGCTGCTCGACCGTATCGATCTACAGGTCGAAGTCCCGGCGCTGGCGCCCGAACAGCTGACCTCGAGTGAGCCCGGCGAGGACTCGGCCACGGTGCGGGCGCGGGTGATCGCCGCCCGGGCCCGACAGGCCGAGCGCGGTGCCCTCAATACCCATCTGCCGGGGCGCGAATTGGAAGCCGCTTGCGCCCTGGAAGCCGCCGACAGAGCCTGGCTTGCCAGCGTGCTCGAGCGGCTATCGCTCTCGGCGCGGGCCTATCACCGGGTGCTGCGCGTGGCGCTGACGCTTGCCGATCTTGCCGGCGAACCTCGCCCCGGACGAGCCGAGTTGATGGAGGCCATCGGCTTTCGCCAGCTCGACCGGCTGTTGAAGCGGGGCTAAAAAGAGCGGCAGTCAGCGCCACTTCAGGTGGCGGGATCGACTCGGCCGCTGGCAGACGTCTCAGCCGTTGGTTAGGGCCTCTTCCAGTGCGGTCAGGCGGCCGGGTACCAGGGCGTCTTCGACGGCGCTGATGCGCAGCACATGGCCAAGCGCCGGATGGGGTGGGCGGTGAATCAGGCTGCCGGCGGCCAGCAAGTCGCCATGCACCCGGGCGGCTAGCTCGGCGTCGGGCAGCCGCACGGCGATGAAGTTGGTGGCGCTGGGCAGCACTTCGGCACCGAGCCCGCGCAGGTGCTCGGCCAGGCGCTCGCGGCGCGCGATTACGGCGTCGATATGCTCGCGGGTCTCGTCCGGGTGGTCGAGCAGGGTCTCGGCGGCGGCCTCGGCAAGCGACGACACCGCATAGTGAATGCGGACCTTCATCAGCATCTCAAGCGTTTCGGCCTCGGCCAGGGCGTAGCCGATGCGTAGTCCGGCCAGGCCATGGGCCTTGGAGAAGGTGCGCACGCGGATGACTCCAGGCAGCACGGCGTGGCGTGCCGCATCGGCGCGGAAGTCGTGATAGGCCTCGTCGAGCAGCAGGGTGCAGCCCTCAGGCAGCGCATCGCGCAGCGCGGCGATGGCGTCATCGTCGTGCAGGTGTCCGCCGGGATTGTCGGGATTGGCCAGATAGACCAGCCGTGCGTCTTCGCGGGTGGCGGCCTCGGCCAGGGCGTCCAGGTCAGGGGCGAGCAGGCCGGGCGCTTCCCGGTAGCGGGTCTCGATGATGCGGCAACCCTGGCCGGCGGCGAAGTAGCCGAAGGTGGGGTAGCTACCGGCGCTGGTCACCACCGTGGTGCCGGCGGGCGCCACGGCGCGCAGCGAAAGGGCCAGCAGGCTGTCGGCGCCGGCATCGACCAGCAGGTTGTCCAGCTCGACCTCGAGCGCCGTGGCGAGTCGCGTGCGCACGCCCATGGCGCCCGCGTCGCCGTAGCCGCGGGCCAGCTCACAAAGCGCCGTACCGAAGCGGGCCTCGAGCGCCCGATGCGGCATGTCCAGGCCCTCGTTGGAGCCCAGGCGGTGGGGGATCTCGCGGCCCAGGCGGCGCTCCAGCGCCTTGATCCCCGGGAAGGGGTTGGCGGGGCCGTCGCGGTAGAGGTGGTCGGCGAAGCGGGGCATGCGGGCTCTCCTTTCAGGCGGTGTGACGATTGTGGCGCCAGAGGAGGAGCGACTCAACTGTGCAGGCCCAGGCAATGAGGCAGGCTTCGCTGGTCCGTTTGAGCGAGTGAAAGTTCGAGCGCTTAGAGCGCGGTGGTGTCGAAGGCGCCGCTTACCACCCGTTGCCAGCGGGTCTCGTCATCGCCCGGGTGGCGCAGCGCCAGCGTCAGCCGGTAGGGCAGCAGGTCGCGGTCCGAGAGGCTCAGCTTGGGGCCGTCGGGTTCGAGCCGGCTTTCCAGCAGCCAGAGGTTGGCGTTATCGCTTTTACGCGTGCTTTCGGGCGCGGTCATGCTCGGCATCCAGTCGAGTACCTGCGGCCCTTGGGGCGCGGCCAACAATGCTCGCGACAGGCTCTCGCCAAAGCGCTCAGCGGTTATGCCGAGGCTGGCGTCGACCACGGGCTCGTCCAGCAGCAACACGATATCCTGATCCGCGCTGGAGTCGGCCGGCGACCAGGCCGGCTGCGCCAGAACCAGTGCGGCGGCGCGGTCGCTGAGCCCCAGTAGCGCCTGGCGCAGGGTTTGTGGCCCCTCGGGCGTGCTGGCGCAGCCGCTTATCAGCCAGACAAGGGTCAGCACCGTCAGGCAGGCTTTCAACGTGGGGCTGATGCGGTATCTCATACCGAGGGTTCCTGAGTCATGGTGGGGCTCGTCTCTAACTGAGCCAGGAAGGCCTCTAGCTCGGCAAACATGCTCTGACGTATCGCCTCGGCTTCATTGACCAGGTGATGGCGCGCTTCGGGGTGGCGATGGACGATAGCGCGAGGAAACTTGACGCTCAGCACTTCCAGGTTCCACTGCCAGTCGACGGTCAGGTCCTGCTCGCCCTGTAGGATCAGCACGGGCAGCTCGCTGGGCGGTAGCGCCAGCAGGCGCGGCATCCAGCGGCGCATGGCGTTGATCCAGCTCACCGGCAGGCGGTCGGGCTGCAGGGGATCACTGTCCTTGAGGAAGGACGTGAAATCGCTGTCGGTGGAGTTGGCGGTAAAGCGCCTGGGCAGGCTGCGCAGAAAGGGCCCGGCGAGTAGATGCAGCCAGCTCGACTGCGACCAGCCGAAGGGCCGGACCAGCGGCGCCAGCAGGGCGAGCCCCGCCCAGTGGCTGTCAGCCCCCTGGCGCAGAGCATCGGTGGCGAGAATCGCCGCGCCGGTACTCTGGCCGATGCCGACCCAGGGGCGCGGTGCCAGGCCGCGCAGCGAAAGATGATCCTGCAGTGCGCGCAGGCACAGCCCGTAGTCGTCGAAGTCCTCGATGGTGGCCCGAGGGCCGCTGGACAGGCCATGGCCGGGCAGGTCCCACATCACCACGCGCCAGCCGCGATTGAGCAGCAAGGACAGCAGGTGACGGTAGAGCCCCAGGTGGTCGAAGTAGCCATGCACCACGAAGGCCGTGCCCTTGGGTTCGGCGGGGCTCCATACCTGCGCCCAGAGACGGAAGTTTCCGGCCTCGATGAAGCCCACGTGCAGGCCGACATGGTCGGCGAGCAGATGCGATAGCTGGTAATGCTCGAGATATCGGCCGAGGGTCCCGGTATGAGGTGGGCCACCGGGGGCGCCTGCGCGTTCCATCGGCCCAAGCGCCTGCAGTGATGCGAAGTCGGTCATCAATCTCTCCCTAGTGCTCACATGCTAGCGCTAGCGGGGGGCACAAGCCATATTTGTAAACGACGTTTCTCATCATTTGGTCGGGACGTTGAGGACAACCGACGAAATATGGGTTAGCATCAGCTCGAGAATATTTTGGAATTAATTTCCACAAATGGACTTCCGTGCCGACGAGAGGGTGCTCGCCACGGCGAGCCTGGCCGGTTGGTCAGCGTATATCAGGAGATCCCCATGGTTGAACGCGTTACCCGCCACCGTCTTCAAGTGGCCCGCGAGCTGGATAGCTTCATCACCGATCAAGCCCTGCCGGGCAGCGGCGTCGACGCCGAGGCCTTCTGGGCCGGCGTCGATGCCCTCTTTGCTGATTTGACACCGCGGAACCGGGAATTGCTCGCCGAGCGCGAGCGCCTGCAGCAGAAGCTGGATGCCTGGCACCGTGAGCATCCCGGTCCGGTGAGCGATATGCCGGCCTATCGGGCCTTCCTCGAGGAGATCGGCTATCTGGTCGATGCACCGAAGACCGTCAGCGCCACGACCGCCAATACGGATCGCGAGATCGCCGTTCAGGCCGGTCCGCAGCTGGTGGTGCCGGTCAGCAACGCCCGCTATGCCCTGAATGCGGCCAATGCGCGTTGGGGCAGCCTCTACGACGCCCTTTACGGCACCGATGTGATCAGCGAGGAAGACGGTGCCGAGAAGGGCACCAGCTATAACCCCAAGCGTGGCGCCAAGGTGGTGGCTTACGCGCGTGGCGTGCTCGACCGGGCCGTACCGCTGGCGACCGGTTCGCACCGCGATGCCGTCGGTTATTCGCTGCGTGACGGACACCTGCTGGTGCGTCTCGAGGGCGGCCGCGAGACCGGCCTCAAGGACCCGGGCAAGCTGATCGGCTATCAGGGCGAGGCGAGTGCACCTACCGCCATCCTGATGGCCAACCATGGTCTGCATCTGGAACTGCAGTTCGATAGCAGCCACCCGATCGGTAAGACCGATCCGGCCGGCGTCAAGGACCTGGTGGTCGAGGCCGCCCTGAGCACCATCATGGACTGCGAGGATTCCGTGGCCGCGGTGGATGCCGAGGACAAGGTCGGCGTCTATCGCAATTGGCTTGGGCTGATGCGCGGCGACCTCGAAGAGCAGATCGAGAAGGGCGGCAAGACCTCCATTCGTCGCCTCAATGCCGATCGCGACTATCTGACCCCTGATGGCTCCTCGCTGAGCCTGCACGGCCGCTCGCTGATGCTGGTGCGCAACGTCGGTCACCTGATGACCACACCGGCGATTCTCGATGCGGAAGGCAACGAAGTGCCGGAAGGCATCCTCGACGCCGTGGTCACCGGACTGCTGGCGCTGCACGACCTGAAGAAGGCCGACGGCGTGGCCCGCAACTCGCGCAGCGGTTCGGTCTACATCGTCAAGCCGAAGATGCACGGCCCGGACGAGGTCGCTTTCTCGAGCGAGCTGTTCTCCCGCGTCGAGGACCTGCTGGGCATGCAGCGGGACACCCTGAAGATGGGCATCATGGATGAGGAGCGTCGCACCTCGGCCAATCTCAAGGCCTGTATCCACGAGGCCGCCTCCCGCGTGGCCTTCATCAACACCGGCTTCCTGGATCGCACCGGCGACGAGATGCACACGGCCATGGAAGCCGGGCCGATGATCCGCAAGGGCGACATGAAGGGCAGCAAGTGGATTGGCGCCTACGAGCACAATAACGTGCAGGTCGGTCTGGCCTGCGGGCTGCGCGGCCGCGCTCAGATTGGCAAGGGCATGTGGGCGATGCCGGATCGCATGGCCGCCATGCTCGAGCAGAAGGTCGGTCACCCCAAGGCCGGCGCCAACACTGCCTGGGTGCCGTCGCCCACCGCCGCTGTCCTGCACGCCCTGCACTATCACCAGATCGACGTGCACGCCGTTCAGCGTGAGCTCGAAGACAAGGGCGAAGCCGATCTTCTCGATGACCTGCTGACCGTGCCGGTGGCCGAGACGCCCGACTGGTCCGACGAGGACATCCAGCAGGAGCTCGACAATAACTGTCAGGGCATCCTCGGGTACGTGGTGCGCTGGGTCGAGCACGGCACCGGCTGCTCCAAGGTGCCGGACATCCACAACGTCGGCCTGATGGAGGACCGCGCCACCCTGCGGATTTCCAGCCAGCATATCGCCAACTGGCTGCACCATGGCGTGGTGAGCTCGGATCGCGTGCAGGAGACCCTCGAGCGCATGGCGCGGGTCGTCGACGAGCAGAATGCCGATGACCCGGACTACACGGCGATGAGCGCCGACTTCGCTGCCTCCAGCGCTTTCCAAGCCGCCTGTGACCTGGTGTTCAAGGGCCGGGTACAGCCTGCGGGCTACACCGAGCCGCTGCTGCACCACTGGCGGGCGGTGCACAAGGCGAAGGCCGCTCACTGACATCGATAGCCTCGCCTGGCACCGTCAGAGCTGCGCCCTGAGGCCAGGCCGAGAGAGCAACTGACGACAGCAAGGCCTCGGAACCTGAGTTCCGGGGCCTTTTTGCGTGGCCAGATGGCGGCTCGGTTTGCCACCCATGAAGGGGCCTTGGGGCTGGGCGTGCGGTCTGCCAATAGGCTATCTTGGGCCCGATAGCCGTTTATCATCGGCACACCGCATGGGAACATCTCATCGCAACGTCTCGCCGCAGGGAGCCCGCCATGACCGTGATGTCCGCCGCCGCCATCGAAGAATTCCTCGACGAGGCCTTTCCCCATCGCCAGGGCACCATCGAGGGGGTCGATGAGATGCGTGCGACCATGAGCCTCGCCATCGAAGACGAACACCTGCGCCCCGGTGCCAGCGTGTCCGGGCCGAGTATCATGGGGCTCGCCGATGTCTGCCTGTACGTGGCGATTCTGGCGCAGATCGGCCCAGAGGCGATGGCCGTGACCACCGACTTCAACTGCCACTTCCTGCGCCGGGCCCGGGGCGATCGCGACCTGATCGCCAACGCGCGGATCGTCAAGCTGGGCCGGCGCCTGGCGGTCGGCGAGGTGGAACTCTACTCCGCCGGCGACGAGCAGCCGGTGGCGATCGTCACCTCGACCTATGCCCTGCCCGACGGCGACTGAATGCTGGGGCTCTGTTCCCACGCCTAAACATCAGCCTAAGCCCACGACCTAAAACCTAAGCCCGCCAGGCGCTGACGCCCAGTGCCAGCCAGCCGAGGATCAGGCACAGGCCGCCAAACGGGGTGATCAGGCCAAGCAGCGTCACGCCGCTGAGTGCCAGCGCATACAGCGAGCCCGAGAACAGCAGGATGCCGAGCATCCACAGCCGAATCACCGCCAGCTGGCCGGCGCGTGGCAGACTGGCTCGCCAGGCCAGCACACCGAGAATCGCCAGGGTGTGCCAGGCCTGGTAGCGAACCCCGGTTTCGAAGGCCGCCAGCAGCTTGGGTGCCAGGGTATCGCCCAGGGCATGGGCGCCGAAGGCCCCGGCCATCACCGTCAGTGCGCCGCTACCGGCGGCCGTCATCCACCATCGCCTGTCTTGCATGCTGCTCTCCTGTTTAACTTGCCTGTTTCGTTTGGGGCCATGGGGCCGTGCGGTTGCAGTTGGCGCCGATGCCGGGATTACCGTACCCGGAGCGCCGTGAACAGGCTACAATATGGGCCCTTTAACCAGCCTGTTGAGAGGGTGCCATGCAGATCCAGCTCAATGGTGAAGCCAAGCAGTTGGCGAGCGAGACCACCGTCGGCGAGTTGATCCTGGCCCTGGACTTGGCCGGTCGCCGGATCGCCGTCGAGGTCAACGAAGAGATCGTGCCCCGCAGCCAGCATGCGGCGACCCGGCTCGGCGAAGGTGATCGCGTTGAAATCGTGCATGCCATCGGCGGCGGCTAGCCGGCGCTTGCACCGCCTGCCAGTCACATTCGAGGAGACCAGATGTCTGAACGTATCGAAGATCAACCGCTGACGATTGCCGGCCGCGAGTTCGGCTCACGCCTGCTGGTCGGCACCGGCAAGTATCGCGACTTCGACGAGGCGTCCCGCGCGATTGCGGCCAGCGCCGCCGAGATCGTCACCTTCGCGGTGCGTCGCACCAACTTGGGGCAGGACGCCGACGCGACCAATCTGCTCGATGTGATCCCGCCGAGCCGCTACACCCTGCTGCCCAACACCGCTGGCTGCTACACGGCGCGCGATGCGGTGCGCACCTGCAAGCTCGCCCGCGAGCTGCTCGATGGCCACAATCTCGTCAAGCTCGAAGTGCTCGGCGATGACGGCACCCTCTACCCCAACGTGGTCGAGACCCTCAAGGCCGCCGAGGAACTGCTGGCCGATGGTTTCGACGTCATGGTCTATACCAGCGACGACCCCATCGTTGCCCGTGAACTCGAGCGCATGGGCTGCGCGGCGATCATGCCGCTGGGCTCGCTGATCGGTTCGGGCCACGGCATCCAGAACCCGCACAATCTGCGCCTGATCGTTGAGCAGAGCCAGGTGCCGGTGCTGGTGGATGCCGGCATCGGCACCGCCTCGGATGCGGCCCTGGCCATGGAGCTTGGCTGCGACGCCGTGCTGATGAATTCGGCGATCGCCCATGCCCGCGACCCCGAGCGGATGGCCAATGCCATGCGCCAGGCCGTCGAGGCCGGTCGCGAGGCCTTCCTGGCCGGTCGCATGCCGCGCCGCCAGAGCGCCGAGCCGTCCTCGCCCTTCGCCGGGCGCATCAACGGCTGATCAGCGGCGTCGACTGACGACCGCTTTACTTATGACTAACGGATACCCGACCGCCGCCGTATGAACGACGACCGCACCCCGACGCCCGACACCGCCGCCGCTCAGGCGGATGACGCCGACCCGGCGACCCAAGATGCCTCCGCGCCAGAGCCGGCAACGCAAGACGAGGCCGCGCCCCTGCATCGCCGCGGCATCAAGAGCTACGTGCTGCGAGCCGGGCGCATGACGCAGGCCCAGACGCGCGGTCTCGAAGAGGTCTGGCCGCGCCTCGGCCTGACGCTGGATGATGGCCCCCAGGACCCGGCGACCCTGTTTGGGCGCCAGGCGCCGCTGGTGGTGGAGATCGGCTTTGGCATGGGCGGCTCCCTGATCGAGCAGGCCGAGCGCCATCCCGAAACGGATTTCATCGGCATCGAGGTTCACGCCCCGGGCGTGGGCAAGCTGCTGGATGAGGCCGACAAGCGGGGGCTCACCAACCTGCGGGTCTACCGTGAGGATGCTTTGCGGGTACTCGACGAGTGCCTGCCCGAGGCGAGCCTAGATCGCCTGCAGCTGTTCTTCCCCGACCCCTGGCCGAAGAAGAAGCATCACAAGCGCCGCATCGTTCAGCCGGCCTTCGTCGAGCTGGTGCGCGGTTGCCTGAAGCCCGGCGGGACCCTGCACATGGCCACCGACTGGGAGGCCTATGCCGAGTGGATGGCGGAGGTGATGGCGCAAGCGCCTGGCTATCGCAATACCGCCCCCGCCGAGAGTGCGCCCTATGTGCCGCGCCCCGACTTCCGGCCTTTGACCAAGTTCGAGGCCCGCGGCGAGCGGCTCGGCCATGGCGTCTGGGATCTGATCTTCGCTCGCGAGGCCTGAGCCTCGCCCACCGGCTGGGCCTGGGTTTGGTGGAGCTGAGGAACCTCTTGGTGCGCCCGCTCGCCATCGAGGTCGCCACCGCCCTGGGCTCTCCAATGGGAGGTCTCCATGTCGGCTTGATAGGGCGTCTGGCCCGCTACCTGGTCAGATGTCCGTGTCGAGGTCCCTGGGCGAGAGCCCAGCGCCATCAGTACGCCGATGGTGGCCACCGCCATGCCCAGCCAGCCAAGCTGCCCTGGTAATTCATCGAACAGCACGGCGGTGAAGCCAATCGTCACGGCCGGCGTCAGATAGATCAGCGTCGATAGCCGCGCCACCCCCAGGCGCCCCAGCCCGACCACGAAGAAACCGTAGCCGCCGAAGGTGGCAAGCCCCACCAGCCAGGCCATGACGGTGAGCGTCTCGGCATCCATCGTCGGCGGCGTCATAGGGCTGCCAGCGGCCAGCGCCGCGGCGAAGAATACCAGCGTAGCGGCCATGAGCTGGGCGGTCAGGCGCGCCATCAGCGGCAGCTTCACTCGTGGCGTCGAGGTCATGACGCTGCCAAGCGTGACCGCCGCGACGGCCAGCACCGGCAGGGCATAGGCCCAGGCCGGAGCCCCACCGACCCCTTGCACGTCATCCATCACGCACAGCCCGGCGCCGAGGGTGGCCACGCCCATGCCGATCCAGCGGCCGCGACCGTTCACTTCCCCCAGCCACAGGCCGGCCAGGCCAGCGGCGGCCAGCGGCTGAAGTGCCCCCACCAGCGAAGCCACGCCGGCACTGACACCCTGTTCGACGGCCACCAGCATGGCCAGCAGATAAAGGCCCACGGTCAGGCTGCCGATGGCCGCCTCACGCCCCAGTGAACGCCAAGCAAGCTGCTCGCGCAGGCCCCTCGGCCCCGCCTGTGCGGCCCAGATCAGGGCGGCGATCAGGGTTGCCAGGGCGAAACG
This sequence comes from Onishia taeanensis, assembly GCF_900100755.1. Taxonomy (GTDB): domain Bacteria; phylum Pseudomonadota; class Gammaproteobacteria; order Pseudomonadales; family Halomonadaceae; genus Onishia; species Onishia taeanensis. The sequence goes on along the minus strand of NZ_FNCI01000009.1, from coordinate 102,083 downwards.
CCAGGCGTAAAGGGACAGTACCGGGGTATCGACGGCGACCGCGAGGCGGCTGCCGACGAAGCCACTGCTCCAGCAGAGTACGAAGCCCGCCGCGATGGACAGGGTCCCGAGTGGTAGACGGTGAGGGAATCCAGGTGTCGATGAGTGCAGTTGCATGATGTCTCCTTACGCATCATCACATCCCAGGTGTTCAGCGGTCGTCGGCGATGATGGCGCGGCCATTCTCGGGCGACTAAGGTGTTAAGTGAATCGATTAAATTTGTAGTGAGCCTTCAATATGTCTGAAGTCGTGGCCAGCGCTCTGGATCTCGAGTCGCTGCGTAGTTTTATGGCCGTCGCGCAGCTTGGCACCCTGGCGGCAGCCGCCGAGCAGCGGCATCGCACGGTCAGTGCAATCAGTATGCAAATCAAGCGCTTGGAAGAGCGTCTTGGCACGCGGCTGTTGATTCGCAGCGCTCGCGGCATGACCCTGACGCCCGCCGGTGAGTCGCTGATGCGCGAGGCCCGCGCCCTGCTGTCTCAGCATGATCGGCTGCTGGCCCGCTTCACCGGTCAAGGGCTGTCCGGCAGGGTGCGCTTCGGCATGCCGGAAGACTTTGCCCGCGAGCTGGTGGGCCAGATCCTGCCCGAGTTCATGGCCCAGCATCCGGACGTGCTGCTCGAGGCGGTGACGGCGACCAGCGGAGAGCTGGCCCGGCGGCTCGAGCGTGGCGAGCTGACCTTGGCACTGCTGCTCGATCGCGCGCATCGACTCGAAGGTGGCCAGCCGCTGTGGCGAACGTCGCCGGTTTGGGCCGCCGCGCGGGAATATGTTCTCGATCCGACTCAACCCCTGCCCTTGGGCCTGCACCCGGTGGATTGCCCGTACCGGGCAATCGGGGTCGAGGCTCTGGAGGCCGAGGAGCGTGCCTGGTACGCAGTTTTCACCAGCACCAGCGTTCATGCGCTGGAGACGGCGGTTGAGGCGGGTCTTGCCATCAGCGTGCTCGACCGGGAGCGGCTGACGCCGGCGATGCGCGAGCTGGGGCCGGCGGACGGACTGCCGGCGCTCACCGGCGGCGAGACGCAGCTTCATATCAGCAAGCGCATGTCGGCGGCCTCGAAGCCGGCGGTGGATGCCCTGGCCGCATTGCTCCACGAACGTCTCTATCAGCGCGGCCTGTGGCGGGAGCGGGGCGCTCGTTGAGGGGGCGTTGAGGGGGGCTTAAGAGAGCGCTGAGAAGAGGCAGACCATGTAGGCGGTGAGAGTGGTGATGAGAGTGGTGATGAGAGGCGAGCGAATCGGCCAAGCTTGACGGAGGACAAGGCGAGCCCCATCGATGCCCGGCACAATGGCTCCATTGTCTTGAAAGGCAGGCAAAAAAAAGCCGCCCGAGAGGGCGGCATTAAGACCGTGACTAGCTTGATGAGGAGAAACCATGGCAGGGAACCTGACATTCTCTGCATGGTAAGTGGCACTTGGCGAGCGCCACACCTGAAATATAAGCATTCTCATTTGAGCGGTCAAGCGAAACGAGAATATTTTTCAAAAAGAACCTTGGCGCCAGGTCTAGCGGCAGGTTCTTATCAGTTTCTTCACCTGGAGGTGCCCGTGCCCCGCGTTGCCGTGTTCAGTGCTCAGCCCTACGACCGTCGTTTCTTCACCGAGGCGTGTGCCGGTCGTGATATCGACCTCCAGTTCCATGAGGTGACCCTGACGCCGGACAGTGCAGTGCTGGCTCAGGGCGCCGATGGCGTCTGCGCCTTCGTCAACGACCACCTGGATGCCGAGGTGCTAACAGCGCTGGCGGGGTTTGGCGTCCGCTTCATTGCCATGCGCTGCGCCGGTTTCAACAACGTGGATCTAGCGGCCGCCGAGCGCCTGGGGCTCGCGGTGGCAAGGGTACCGGCCTATTCACCGGAAGCGGTGGCCGAGCATGCCCTGGCACTGCTGCTGACGCTCAATCGCCGCACCCACCGCGCCTTCAACCGGGTGCGCGAGGGCAACTTCATGCTCGAGGGGCTTCTCGGCATGACGCTTGCCGGTAAGACGGTGGGCCTGATTGGTACCGGGCGCATTGGCATTGCCACCGCGCGTATCTTCCGCGGCTTCGGCTGTCGGCTGCTCGGCGAGGACCGCTACCCGAACGACGCCTTCCAGGCGCTGGACGGGGAGTACGTGTCTCGGGAGCGGTTGCTGGCCGAAAGCGATGTGATCAGCCTGCACTGCCCGCTAAACGATGACACTCGCTATCTAATCGATGAGCAGGCGCTTTCCCTCCTCAAGCCCGGGGCGATGCTGATCAATACCTCTCGGGGTGGGCTGATCGATACCCGGGCCGCGATCGCCGCACTCAAGACGCGGCGATTAGGAGGCCTGGCCATCGATGTTTACGAGCAGGAGACGTCGCTGTTCTTTCGTGACCATTCCGGCGACATCATCGATGATGATGTTTTCCAGCGCCTGACCACCTTCCCCAACGTGCTGATCACCGGCCATCAGGGCTTCTTCACCGTGGAGGCACTCACCGAGATCGCCGAGGTGACGCTTGCCAACATCGATGCGATGAGTCGCGGTTTGCCCTGCGCAAACCGGGTCACCCAGGAAGGCTAGGCCATGTCTGAAAAGTACTGCGCTCGCCCATACGGCGTTAAAAATTGGCTCAAGATGCTCATTTACACCCCGTAAACTCCGCTCTTTCTCCAATTTTTGCCTTGTCTGGCCTTCGCTCGTCGACTTTTCAGATAAAGCCTAGGGCGACTCGGGGGAGAGAGCATGGCGGGCGGGCCCCGCCAAGCGCGCCGTCAGCCAGCACTCATGCAGGCAAGCGGCTAGCCAATCACCAGGCCCAGCCACAGCGGCAGGGTCAGCATGGCAAGCAGCGTCTGGGCGGTGATCAGCGCCGCCATCAATTCGGCATCGCCGCCCAGCTGGCGGGCGAGGATATAGGCCGAGGTGGCCGTCGGCAGGGCGGCAAACAGCAGCGCCACGTCGCGACTGATGGGGGGCAGGCCCAGCAGCAGGGCAAGGCCCAGCACCAGCGCCGGCATCAGCACGAGCTTGATGACCGTGGCGGCCCAGACGCCGGCCGAGAGCCGCATCAACACCTGAGGGCGCAGCGCGACCCCCACCGCCACCAGGCCCAGCGGCAGGGCGGCTCGACCCAGCAGGCTGACCGTCGCGTCGCTCCAGCCCGGCAGCCCGATGCCGCTAAGGTTGAGCGCGATACCCGCCAGGCAGGCCAGTATCAGCGGGTTGCGCGCCAGGGCGGTAAAGCTTTTGCCGAGGCTGGAGGGCCCGAGCGTGCCGGCGGCAACGAAGGCGGCAACGCACAGCACGTTGACCACCGGCACCATCAGCGCCACCGCCACGGCGGCCACCGTGGCACCGGCGCTGCCATGCAGGGCGGCGGCCCCGGCCACGCCGACATAGGTATTGAAGCGCAGCGCCCCCTGGAAGGCCGAAGTAAAGGCCGGCTGGCTCAGCGATAGCCAGCCGCGACCAATCCATAGCAGCAGCGCGAAGGCGATCATCGCTCCCAGCAACACCAGCGCCAGGCGCACCACGGGCACCGAGCCGACCTCGGCAGTGGCCAGGGTCGACACCAGCATGGCAGGGAACAGCAGGTGATAGATCACGCCCTCGAGGCGCGTCCAGAAGTCGCCGCCGGGCCATCGCACAACGCCCAGCAGCGCGCCCGTCAGAATCAGCAGGAATAGCGGCCCGAGTGCCTGTTCGACGCTAGTCATGGCGCCTCCTCATCCTTGTGGTCGCCCTGCGACATTCCCGCCCAGGGCGTCAACGGCAAATGCTGATAAGCTTAACCTTTTAGAGACGCTTTGGGAGTGCTGCTTTCGCCGCCATGAACTCTTCCCCTCATGCTCAGGACGATGATGCCCCGCGCTCACCCCTGCTCAACCTGCTGATCATGGTCACCCTGGCCACCGTGGTGGTGGCCTGTTGGTATCTGCTGGATTATTACCTGCGCGACAGCCAGAGCGACGTGACCTGGTATCCCCCCACTGGTGCCTGCGACCTGCACGAAGGGCCCTGCGAAGCCAATCTTGGCTTTGGCGGGCGGCTGGTGTTCGGTGTCGGCAACGACCTGGTGCCGATGAAGACCCTGCCCCTTACGGTGGCCCTAGAAGGCCTCGACGCCAAGGCGGTCACCGTGGAATTCGTGGGGCGCAACATGCCCATGGGGCTGCATCGCTTCCCACTGAAAAAGGTGGGGCCGGGCACCTTCGTGGGAGAGGGGCAAATCGGTTTTTGTACCGAGAAGGTGATGCCCTGGCGTGCCCAGGTGGTGGTCGAAAGCGATAAGGCACGCCGCGGCAGCTGGTTCGATTTCGAGGCGGTCAGCCTACGCTGAAGGAATCACCGGCAAGGGGTGGGCGCTTGGTTGATCTGATATGGCGCCGCTGTCGCTGACCGACTGGCAGTAGCAGGCGCAGGGCAAGGCCTAGTCGTTGTGTGCAGCGCTATCGGGATTGCCGAGCAGTTGTCGCACCATCTTTACCAATCCCGTCAATTGCTTGCCGGCACGGCTGTCGTGCTGGGGTTGCGGCTGCCAGAGGCTTTCCGCATAGCCCCACCAGTCCCAACAGCCCAGCGGGTTGGCCAGGCTAGCGGTCGCCTGCGGGTAGAGCACCACCAGGTCATGATGACGGGCCCAGTGGTTGAGGCCCGTGTCGCGCACGAAGGCCTCGCCAACTTCGGCGGCATTCATGCGGCAGCCGTGCAGAGCGACGACCAGCCGGCAGGCCTTCTCGGTTTCGCAGGCTTGCGGCACATAGAGATAGCCCTGTTCGGCCAGGTCGTCGTCGAAGGCTGTCTGGTCGAAGGCCAACAGCTGCCCGGCTGATGGTGCGGCCGGGGAGGCTACTTCCTTTCCTTCTTCACCTGCCTCACTCTCTACACCTTCCATGCCTGTCTCGGCATACAGCCAGCCAAGCGCCTCGCCGGCCCCGTCGAGGCCGCAATCCAGCAAGTAGGGCGCGCCACCTTCCCGACAGTCGGCGAGCTCTGCCGAATCGGGCAGGACGCGGCCGTCCACCGGCCAGCCGTGTCCGGCGTCGTCCTGGTGCACCACCTTGAGCTGCGTTTCGGGGGCGCTGAGCCAGTCTCGGTACTGCTCGGCGAGCATCTCGCCCAGATCGGGCTCAACGGTGGTATCGGCACTGCCATGCCAGAGGTAAACCCGCTGATCGGCCAGTGCCTCGGCCTCGCCGACCAACCCCTGAGAGCGGTAGTCCGACAGGCGTGCCTGCAGCGCATCGCGCTCAGGTAGCCCGCGAAGGGTCGACATGCACTGGCCCAGGGCGCGACTCAACTCGCCCTGGGCACAGCCCCAGGGGCCAGCGGCAAACACGGCGAGGCGCTGGAAGAGCACGGGGTAGGCGACGGCAAGCTGAGTGGCCATGTAGCCACCGGAGGAGACACCCATCACGCTGGTTGCGCTGGGGTCGAGGGTCAAGTCGGGAAGGGGAGGAGGGGCGTCGTCAGAGGCAAGCGCTGGGCCCGCAAGGCCCAGCGCCAGAGCGGCAGTGAAGCGTGCCGCTCTCATCCTGAGATCAAGAGCCGTCGGCTTGATCGGCATCCGGATTGACGTCGAGCAGCTCGACCTTGAAGGTCAGCGTTTCGTTGGGGCCGATGGGGCCCTGACCGCTGCTGCCATAGGCGAGATCGGCCGGGATGTAGACCATCCAGGTGTCGCCGACGCTCATCATCTTCAGGGCTTCCTGCCAGCCCGGGATGACCTGGCCGACCTGGAAGCTGACCGGCTCACCGCGCTCGTAAGAGCTGTCGAAGACGGTGCCGTCGAGCAGTTTACCTTCGTAGTGAACCTGGACGGTGTCACCGGCGCTCGGGGTCTCGCCGTCACCGGCTTCCAGCACCTTGTACTGCAGGCCGGAAGCGGTGGTGGTGACGCCTTCTTTCTCTGCGTTCTCGGCGAGGAATTCCTCACCGGCTTCGAGGTTGGCGTTAGCCTCTTCCATGGCGGCTTCCTGACGCTTGGCCATGGCCTGCTGCTGGAATTGCTGCAGAGACTTCGCCATCGCCTCTTCGCTCATGGCCAGCTCGTTGCCGGCATAGACATCTTCGAGGGCCTGAGTGAAGGAATCGAGGTCGAGATCCTCAACGTCTTGGACCAGGCTCTGACCCAGGGTAACGCCCAGGCTATAGCCAAGCTTGGCATCGTCGGTCTCGGGGGCTGCCAGCGCATAGGGCGCTGCTGCGGTCAGCAGAGCGCCAATCGTGGCGGCTTTAACCAATGTCTTCATGAAGGGTCCTTGCAATCTTTGGGATGGATACGCAACCCTTCGGACTCTACCAAGCCTGATTGGGTTCCGCATCCGGTCGAATTGTCATGCGCAGGTGATCGTATCACCTGATCGGGTCACCCGCTCATCCCACCCGCTACACCACGAGGGTCGGGCAGTGGGACTGACTGGCCACGCGTTGGGAAACACTGCCGAGAAATGAGGCGCTCTTTTCGCCGCCGGCGCCCTGGGAACCTATCACGATCAGATCCACTTGGCGCTTCTTGGCGAAGCGCACGATGGTGCTGGATGGGCGGCCGCCCTTGACGAAGGCGCGCACCTCCGTGGCCCCCATCTTGAGCGCCCGATTCTTGGCGTCCACCGCGATCTCGGAGGCATATTCCTTGAGCGCGTCGTCAGGCAGATCAAGCTTGGCCGGGCGCACCATCGATAGCGACGCCTCGATCAGGCTGTGGTGCTTGAATACGCTCAGTACATAGAGTTCGGCGCCGGTCAGCTTGGCCAGCTCTACCGCTCTGAACAGCGCCTCGAGGGCGCCTCTCGAGCCGTCTACGGGTACTAGAATCTTCTTGAACATGGCGTCATTCCCTCCGTCAGGGTCAATCGGCGAAGGCAATATCGCGCAGGAACAGGGCGATTTGCGGGAACATGATCAGCAGAGCCGCCGCCAGGATCAGAATCAGGATGAACGGGGGCGTGCCCTTGATGACATCCAGGTAAGGCCGCTTGAAGATGGCGATGGCCGTGAAAATATCGCAACCGAAGGGCGGCGTCGCCGACCCGATAGCCACCTGCAGCGTGATCAGGATGCCGACCAGCACCGGGTCGAGCCCTGTGCTTTCGATCGCCGGAGCGAAGATCGGCGTCAGCACCAGAATCACCACGATGGGATCGACGAACATGCAGGCCACGAAGAAGGCCACACAGATGGCGATCAGCACTCCGGTAGGACCGGCCTCGTTGATGCCCACCGACTCGAGGATCGCCTGCGGAATTTGCGCGAAGGAGATGATCCAGGAGAAGCCGTTACCGACCCCGACCAGAATGAACACCACGGCGGTGATCAGGCCGGTGGACTTGGCGATGGTGTAGATATCATACATCTTCAGCGAGCGGAAAATCACGAACTCCAGCAGGATGGCGTAGAGCACGCAGGCCGCCGCCGCTTCTGTGGGGCTGAAAATGCCGCCATAGATGCCGCCGACGATGATCACCGGAAAGCCGAGCGGCCAAAGCGCCTGCTGCACGGCCGTCATGCGTTCACGCCAGGTGGCGCGCGGCTCGGTGGGCACGCCCTTGATGACCGCATAGAGCACGCAGTAGATCGAGAACATCAGCAGAATCAAGAGCCCCGGGCCGATGCCGGCGATGAACAGCTCACCGATCGAGGTACCCGAGATGACGCCGTAAATGATCATGCCGATGCTCGGCGGGATCAGGAAGGCGATGTCACTGGCGTTGATGATCAGCGCCAAAGTGAAGGAGTCCGAGTAGCCGGCCTTGAGCATCTTGGGGCGCAGTGGCGAACCGACCGCCACCACCGTGGCCTGGGTCGAGCCCGAAACGGCGCCGAACAGGGTGCAAGAGGCAGCGGTGCTGACTGCAAGCCCGCCTTTGATATGGCCGATAAAGGACATGACCATGGCGATCAGACGGTTGGCCGACTGTCCCCGGGTCATGATGTCGGCGGCCAGGATGAACATCGGTACGGCAATCAGCGACGCCGGACGGATACCCGCCAGCATCTGCTGGATGAAGGTTTCCATCTGCCCGAAACCGTTGAACATCATGAAGAAACCGATGACGGCCGCCGTAATCAGCGGAATCATCATCGGGAAGCCCAGCAACAGCAGGGCTATCATGGTCGATACCATTATTGTCGTCATCGCGCGCTCCTGCGAGTTAGCCCTGTCGTCAGACTTCCGTTTCCGTATCTTTATAACCGTCCACCACCGAGGTCGAGAGGTAGACGTCTCGTGTGCGGAAGTTCTTGATGCCGGTCAGGAGATACTGGATGCCGGTGATCAGGAAACCGATCGGGACCCAGATGTAGATAATGAAGATAGGAAAGCCAAGGGCGGGCAGGATGCGCCCCTTGCTGTACAGATCAAGAATGTAGAGTACTGAATAGTAGAGCAGGAAAAACATCACCAGCGAGGTGAAGAACGAGATACCGATCATTAGCGCCTTGCGGCCTCCCACGGGCAGGGCGTCATAGATCGCCGACATGCGGATATGCCGGCCATGGCGCGCTGCATAGCCGATACCTGCGAAGGTGATCATGATGATCAGAATGCGATTGATCTCGCCGGAGAAGAAAATACTTTCACCGAACACGAAGCGGCCAACGACGTTGGCTACGGTGTTGATCGCCATCAACAGCACGCCGAGGGCCAGAATCACGGCCTCCAGACGGCTGATGGCGGTATCGATCAGCCCCAGTACCCCGGGAAGCCCGGAGGTATAGGCTCTTTCTTCCTCGTCGGACATATAGACACTCCCTTGAACGGGTTCCCCGAATCTAGGCCCCCTCATTGTCAGGCTACAAGAAACCCGGCAATCGATGGTGGCCCGATCTCAACGCTGGGTGTACGTTGGGGAATCGGAAACGAAAAAAAGGGGGCAGCCGTGGCCGCCCCCTTGGCGTGCTAGTGAGAGCCGTTACTCTCCGGTCACGGCCTTCAGATCGGCATTGAACTGGTCCAGCAGTTCCTTACCGCTTTCACCGGTCATTTCGATGAAGGCTTCCTCGACCTGCGGGGCGCGCTCCTTGAAGGCCTGCATTTCTTCTTCGGTCAGGCGCGTCACGGTCACATCATCGGAGGCTGCCTGAATCTTCTCGAGAGATTCCTCGGCGAGGCCCTGGATGTGCTCCATGGTCTTGGCGTAGGCCGCATCGGTCGCGTCCTGCACCAGCTGCTTGTCTTCGTCGGAGAGGCCGTCGTAGAAGTCTTGGTTGGCCATCATGGCGGTCGTGAACCAGCCGTGACGAGTAAAGGTCAGATTCGGAGACACCTCATACAGACCGCCGGACTCGATCCAGAAGATCGGGTTTTCCTGGCCGTCGATGATGCCAGTCTGCAGCGCGCCATAGACTTCACCCCAGGGCAGCGGGGTCGGCGTCGCGCCAAAGGCGTTGTAGGTTTCCGAGAGCAGCGGGTTGGTCATCACGCGGATCTTCTTGTTGTCGAAGTCCGCCGGGCTGTGGATCGGCTCGTTGGCGGTGACGACCATCTCGCCTTCCGGGTACATCTGCAGAAGCTTGAGGCCCTGCTCAGCATAGAGCTTGGGGAACATCTCGTTGATGGCCTTGCTCTCGTCGAAGAACTCGAGCACGTCCTGCATGTCGGTCGGCATCAGGTACGGGATGAAGAAGATCTGCGCTTCGGGAATCAGTGCACCGGTGAAGCCGGGGGACTGGTTGACGAATTGCAGGATGCCGTTCTGTGTCTGCTCCATGATGTCGTCGGATTCACCGAGTTCACCGAAGCGATAGATTTGCAGGGTGTTGTCGGAATTGGACTCGATGTAATCCTTGAAGGCTACGGCGAAGACGTCCTGAACGTCGCCTTCATATTCCTCGTGCGCATAACGCCAGTTGTCGGCGAAGGACGCCGTGGATAGCCCCAGCATCAGAGCACCCACACTGGCAGTGGTCAGCAGTTTTTGCACCTTCATTATTGTCATCCCCTTAGCCACATTGGGCATTGGATTGGCCGCAAGACTCGACCGCAAACTTTTACCCGTAAAACGGCGAATTTAATAAGGTCTTTCTACTCAAACACTAGTCCGACGGACTTGGGGGGTCAAGACGCGCCTTCAGGATATGCAGGGCACGAAGATTGGAAAATGTCGGTGCTGCAAGCCAAGTGCTCAGGCGCCTGGCCAGATGAGGGTCTGCCTGAGTGAGGGGGCGAATGCCCTGCCCCGTGCTGGCCAATGCTTCCAGTTGCGTCAGTGCCTCACGCTCGGCGAGCAGTTCGGCCTGCTTGATCGTTTCCCGTAGCTCGGCGATGGCCGGGTTGGCGAGCGCTTGCACCTTGAGTGCCCGACGCTGGCGCCTCAAGGGTGAGGTGACCTGCTCTTGCCAGGCGCGCACCTCGCCCCATAGCGGGTGGTCGGCGTCGGCGAGCGCCTCTTCAGGCGTCAGGCCATGGGTATCGAGCCAGCAGGCCCACAGCAGGGCGTTGACGTCCAGGCCCGCGCCGTCCTGTAGCTGCAGGCAGGCCGCCTCGATGCCGGGGCGGGCGTAGAAGGCCAGGGCGAAGTCCCATAGCGAGCGTCGCCAGGCGGGCGTGGCCTCGTCGTCAATTGGGCCCCGCAAGTGTCGGCGCAATTCGGTAGAATCCATGCTCATGATGTCGTCACTGCCCGAGGGGTTGACCGGAGGGTGGGGCGCGAACTTTTTGATACTCCGGAGTCAGGCATGATTGCACTGCGTCAACTCAGTCTGCAACGCGGGACCCAGACGCTGGTCGAGGATGCCGACCTGACCCTGCACGACGGCCACAAGGCCGGCATCGTGGGCGCCAATGGTGCTGGCAAGTCGAGCCTGTTCAAGCTGCTGCTCGGCGAGCTGGCCCCCGACAAGGGGCAGCTCGAGATGTCCGGCGGTCAGCGCATCGCCCATATGGATCAGGAAATCGAGGCATTGGACGGGGCCATCGTCGATTACGTGCTGGATGGCGATCAGGAGCTGCGCGCTACCGAGCAGGCCCTGGCCGCCGCTCAGGCAAGTGGCGATAGCCATCGCGAGGCCGAGCTGCACGGCGCCATCGAGGCACTGGATGGCTACAGCGCCCGGGCGCGCGCCTCGCAGCTACTGGTCGGCCTGGGGTTCGATCAGGGCGACCTGGAGCGCCCGCTGTCGGACTTTTCGGGGGGCTGGCGGATGCGCGTGAACCTGGCGCGCACCTTGTTCATGCCCTCTGACCTGCTGCTGCTCGATGAGCCGACCAACCACCTGGACCTCGATGCGCTGCTGTGGCTCGAACAGTGGCTCGCCCGCTACCCCGGCACGCTGCTGCTGATTTCTCACGACCGGGACTTCCTGGATGCGGTCTGCGATCACATCGTGCACTTCTACCAGCAGCGACTGACCCTGTATCGCGGCAATTACTCGACCTTCGAGCGCACCCGCGCCGAAAAACTCGCCCAGCAGCAGGCCGAGGCCGCCAAGCTGCAGGCTCGTCGGGCGGAGATCGAGCGCTTCGTGGCGCGTTTTCGCGCCCAGGCCACCAAGGCGCGTCAGGCGCAGAGCCGCCTGAAGATGCTCGAGCGCATGGGCACCGTCGCCCAGGCGCATGTGGATTCGCCCTTTCATTTCACGCTGCCCTCGGCCGACAAGACCTCGCATCCGCTGCTGGTGCTCGATGAGGCCCGGCTTGGCTACATGACCGAGGACGGCGAACGGGTTCAGCTCGATGACGTCAAGCTGACCCTGCTGCCCGGTCAGCGCATCGGCCTGCTGGGGCCCAACGGCGCCGGCAAGTCGACCCTGATCAAGTCGCTGACCGGCGAGCTTTCGCCCCTGGCGGGCAAGCGAGTCGCCGGCGAGCACCTGGCCATCGGCTATTTCGCCCAGCATCAGCTCGAAGGGCTTGATCTGGGGGCCACGCCCTTCCTGCACGTGCAGCGGCTTTCGCCGACCGCCAGCGATCAGGCGATTCGCAACTTTCTCGGCGGTTTCGGGTTTCGCGGCGATGATATCTTCGCCCAGGTCGGCAGCTTCTCCGGGGGCGAAAAAGCGCGCCTTGCGCTGTCGCTGGTGGCCTGGCAAAAGCCCAACCTGCTGCTGCTCGATGAGCCCACCAACCACCTGGATCTCGAGATGCGCGAAGCGCTGACCGAGGCATTGGCAGGCTTCGAGGGCACGGTGATCATCGTGTCGCACGACCGCCACCTGCTGCGGGCCACCGTCGATGAGTTCTGGCGCGTCGCCGATCATCGGGTGACGCCCTTCGATGGCGATCTCGAGGACTATCGCGCCTGGCTCAAGCAGCGTCTGGAAGCGTCGCGCCGCGAGGCCCGCGCCGACAAGGTCGAGGACAGCGCGGCCCGCGCCGCCTCAGGCGGCGTGCAGAAGGATGACCGCAAGGCTCAGCGTCGCGCCGCGGCGGAGCTGCGCGAGAAGCTGCGCCCGCTCAAGCGCGAGTGCGACAAGGCCGAAAAGGAGCTCAATCAGGTCGTCGAGGCGCTCACCGCACTGGAGGCAGAGCTTGCCGATGCCGAGCTCTATACCGACCCGGCACGCAAGGATGAGCTGGCCAAGAAGCTGGCCCGCCAGGCCGAGCTGACCAGCCGTCAGGAGCGCCTGGAAGAGCGCTGGATGGAAGCCGCCGAGATCATGGAAGCCGAAGAGCAGGCGCTGCTGGCCGAGGACTGAAAGAATCGAGGCCTCGCCTGCTGTCGTCGGCCTCAGCTTTCCAGCAGGAAGGTCACCGGGCCGTCGTTGGTGAGCTCGACCTGCATGTCGGCGCCGAACTCTCCGCAGGCGACATTCGACCAGCGGGCACGGGCCGCATCGACCAGGTACTGATAAAGGCGCTCGCCCTCGGCGGGAGGTGCGGCGCTGGAGAAGCTGGGCCGCAGGCCCTTGCGGGTATCGGCGGCCAGGGTGAACTGGGACACCAGCAGCAGGCCGCCCTCGACCTGCTGAAGGTTGAGGTTCATCTTGTCATCGGCGTCACCGAAGACCCGGTAGTGCAGCAGCTTGTGCAGCAGCTTGTCGGCCCGCACTTCGTCGTCGTCGCGCTCGACGCCGACCAGCACCGCAAGGCCCTGGCCGATGCTACCGGTCTCTCGTCCCGCCACGCTGACACGGGCGTGGCTGACGCGCTGAATCAAGGCTCTCATGGCGGCTTCCCCTGGCTGAATGAAAGGGGCCAGCCTAGCATGGAGGCGTCTCAGCGCCCCAGCAGGGCATCGCGGAAGTCATCTCCCAGCGGTTTGTCGCCGAGCCAGATGCCGAACAGGGCGTTGGCCAGGGTCAGATCGTTAGCCGCGAAGACTCTTTCGCCGTTGAGCGCCAGGCTCAGGGTCTTGCCGTCCCAGCTCAGCATATAGCGGTCTCCCGGGTCGACGTCGCGATACTGGCGACTGAAGGCCTCGACTCGCTGGCGAATCTGCTGGTAGGCATCGTCGCTCATGCCGTCGCGCAGGGTGTCCTCGGTGGCCTTGGCGAAGTCCTCGGCCGTGATGGCGTGGAAGTACTCGAGCTCCAGGCGCCTCGGCACGTCTGACTGAGGTGCCGGTTCGGGCTCGTCGCTGGCCTGGTAGTAGGCGCCGGCGTAGGCATCCCACATCAGGTAGCGAAACATGCCGCTGCCGATCAGCCGGTAGGACTGCCCCTGCTGCTCGATCCGGGTAGGAAAGGTGGCTCCCTCGATTTCGACCTGTTCCTGAGCGAGTGCGGTCGGGGCGATAAACATGGTCAGGAGCCAGGCGATCAGCGGAATGAGTCGCGTCAGGGGCAGGTGCATGCATCTTTCTCCGGCAGCGTAGGGATACAAAGAGGAAAACTCATCGGGCCTCATTAAGGACACGTTGGCCGGAGAAAGGTTCGCCAAGCGTTACCAGGCGCGACAGACCATGACATCGCAGTGGGTTTCTGCCAGCAGTCGCTCGCTGAGATGGCCCCGGGCTTGCCAGTCGCCGCGGCTGCCCAGCGCCAACAGATCAGGGGCGCGGCGGCGCAGGCGGTTCATCAGCACCGTTTCGGGGTTGCCCTGTTCGAGTTCCAGCTCCAATTCCGGCACGTCGTCGAGGGTGGCCATCAGGGTCTCGACCTCGGCCTGCAGCTGGCGGCGCAACTGGCGCACGCGGGTATCGCGCCACTGGGCATAGTTCGGCGTCGAGCCAAGCTCTCGCTCGCCGGGCAACTCCCAGGCATGCAGCAGGGTCAGTTGCGCGGCGGGGAAGCGCTTTAGGGTCTCGCGCAGCGCGTTGCGACAGGTCAGCGAGAAGTCCACGGGCACCAGGATATCGCGCCAAGTCTGCGTCGGTGGATGGCTGACCGACACCACCGGGCAAGGGGCGCCTCGCAGCACCCGCGCCAGGGTGGTGCCGGCGACCAGGTCGGGCTGGCCGCGCTTGCGATGGGCACCCATCACGATCAACTCGACCTCGCGCTCGTGGGCTTCGCGGATGATCTCGGCATAGGGGGCGCCGGCCACCGTTTGGATCAGGCATTCCGGCGCGGGGATCGCATAGTCCTCGCGGATGTCGGTGAGCATGCGCTCCATCTCGGCGATCACCGCCTGCTCGAGATCATGCAGGGCCGCATGGGGCAGGTAGGGGTCGAGGACGTGCAGTACATCGAGTCGCGCACTGCTTTCCAGCGCCAGGCGGATGGCCCGGCCGAAGGCGGCACGATTCTCGGCGGACAGGTCACAGGCGAACAGCAGGGTGCGGGTCATGGTCTCCCTCCCTCTCGTCTCGCGCATCAGTCGGCGCGGGGCAGGCAGCTTTCAGCATGGTGTCAGTTGCCGATGCCTGCAAGGCGGATCATGGCGATGGTGTCCCTTCGGCGTATCCGTCGCCTCGTCGCTTTATCACCGCGCTCTTTGTCACCGCTATCTCTGTCACCGCTCTCTTTATCACCACCAGGCGTGGAAATGATGCACGGGGCCGCGGCCCTGGCCGATCTGCAGGCGGTGACTGGCTTCCAGGGCGGCATGCAGCCAGCGCTTGGCGTCGCCGATGGCGCCTACGATATCGGCCTGAGAGGCATCGGCCGGCAGGCGCG
The DNA here is from genome assembly GCF_900100755.1 of Onishia taeanensis. Lineage (GTDB taxonomy): Bacteria > Pseudomonadota > Gammaproteobacteria > Pseudomonadales > Halomonadaceae > Onishia > Onishia taeanensis. Next base: position 87,073 of record NZ_FNCI01000009.1, on the reverse strand, counting down.
ACAGCTCGGCGGCTATCGCCGAGGATAGCGCACAGCCGGTGCCGTGCAGGTTGTCGGTGGCCACCCGTGGGGCCGGCAGCCAGGCGCTGTCGGTGGGCGTGGCCAGCAGGTCCGGGCAGGCGCTACCGGCCAGATGTCCGCCCTTCAGCACCACATAGGGGGCCTTGAGCGCCTGCAGGCCGGGCAGCATGGCCTCCATGGCGTCGGGGGTCTCGGGGACCCCGCCATCCAGCAGCACGGCGGCTTCGGGCAGGTTGGGGGTGATCACGTCGGCCAGGGGGACTAGTATCTCGCGCACCGCTCGGATGCCCTCGGCGTCGACCAGAATATCGCCGCTCTTGGCCACCATGACCGGGTCGAGCACGATCCAGCGGGGGCGTCGCTTGCTCAGCACATCGTATAGCGTTTCGGCGACCTCGCGACTGGCCACCATGCCGATCTTGACCGCGTCGATGGCAACGTCATCGAGCAGGTTGTCGAGCTGCTCACGGATGACCTCGGCAGGCACCGGGTGAACCATCGCCACGCCGCGGGTATTCTGAGCGATCACCGCGGTGATGACGTTGGTCGCATAGGTGCCGAGAGCCGATAGCGTCTTGATATCGCCCTGCAGGCCGGCGCCGCCCGAGGGGTCGGAGCCGGCGATGGTCAGGGTATGGGGAATGCGAGGAGAGGTAGACATCGAGGCATCGTCTTGTAGCCGGAAAACGCCGCTCAGCATACGCCAGTCGTGGCGGTGGCGGCCATGCTGAGTCTGTTTCTGGTGGCCTTGGCCAGTGCCACCCTGCTGCCGGGTGGCTCCGAGCTGTGGCTGGCGCGGCTGTGGTGCCAGGGCGAGCCGGCGCTTGTGCTGTGGGGCCTGGCCACCGCCGGCAATACCCTGGGTAGCTTGATCAACGTGGCCCTGGGCCGCTATGCCCGCCACTACCAGGATCGGCGCTGGTTTCCGGTGTCTCCGCGGGGGCTGGCGCGGGCCGAACGGGGCTACCGACGCTTTGGGGAGGCAAGCCTGCTTTTGGCCTGGGCGCCGGTGATTGGCGATCCGCTAACGGTGCTGGCGGGTCTTTTCCGCCTGCCCTGGTGGCGGGCCACACTGTGGATACTGATCGCCAAGGGCGGGCGCTATGCGCTGGTGCTGTGGCTCGCCGAGCGCTTGCTGGCGCCGCTGTGCGCCGGTTGAATGCCGATGTCGGGAGTAAAGCCAAGGCTCATAAGCAGAGGACAAAAAAGGGCCACCCGAAGGTGGCCCTTGTCTGAGTGGCGTGCGCCTTACTCGGTGGTGTCGCCCTCGGGGTTACGGGCGTTGTAGTAGGCCTGCTCGGAGATGGCGTGATAGTTCTCGACCTTCTCCTGGAAGCTGGTGTAGGAGTCATAGATCTTCTTGGCCATCTCGCTGGATTCCCCCAGCTCGGCGACGACATCGGCGGACAGCTCCTTGGCGCGGGCCAGCACGTCGTCCGGCAGGCGACGCAGCTCGACGTCATGCTCGTTGATCAGCGTTTCGAGTGCATCGTTGTTGCGTGCGGTGTACTCGTCGAGCATGTCGGCGTTGACGTCGCGGACCGCGGTCCTGAGGATCGCCTGAAGATCCGGCGGCAGGGTGGACATGGCCTCGTCGTTGACGATTGCCTCGAACATCACGGTCGGCTCGTGCCAGCCCGGATAGTAGTAATAGTCGGCCGCCTGATAGAGGCCAAAGGCCAGGTCGTTATACGGACCGATCCACTCGGTGGCATCGATGGCGCCTGACTGCAGCGAGGTGAAGATCTCGCCGCCCGGCATGTTGACGATGGCCACGCCCATGCGGCTCATGACCTCGCCGCCGAGGCCCGGCATGCGCATCTTGAGGCCGTCCAGGTCGGCGGTAGAGTTGATCTCCTTGTTGAACCACCCCCCCATCTGCACGCCGGACGCGCCGGCGACCATGACGTCGACCCCGAACGGCTCGTAGAGCTCGTTCCACAGCTCCATGCCACCGCCGTAGTGCAGCCAGGCGTTCATTTCCTGGGCGTTCATGCCGAAGGGCACGGCGGCGAAGAACTGGGCCGCCGGGGCCTTGCCCTTCCAGTAGTAGGAGGCGGAGTGGCCGAGCTCGGCGGTGCCTTCGGCAACGGCGTCGAAGACTTCGAAGCCGGGGACCAGCTGACCGGCGCCGTAAACGTCGATGGTCAGGCGGCCGTTGGACATTTCATCGACCAGCTTGGCCAGGCGCTCCGGTCCTTGGCCGACGCCGGGGAAGTTTTTCGGCCAGGAGGTGACCATCTTCCATTCGAAGGTTTCCTGAGCCTGGGCGGTGTTATCCACACCGGACACCAGGAACAGGCCGGAGGCGGCGGTGCTGATAGCAACGGCAGCGACGAGTGATTTGAGTTTCATGCGATACCCTCTCGTTATTTTGCGCATTGTTGTGGAGATTGTTGTGCGGGTTGTGGTGCGAGAGGCCCGCCTGAGCGGGCCGGCATGCAATGTGGGCCAGTGGCCCAGGGGCGGCACCGCGAGGGTGCCGGGAAACTTCATGTTCTTCTTATGTAGACAGCATCGGTCAGAATTGCGCTGGTAGCCAGGTGGCGAGTTCGGGGAAGAAGGCCAGGGCGATCAGCATGGCGATCTGCAGGCCGATGAACGGGATGACCCCCCGGTAGATGGCCGAAGTCGGCACCGACTCTGGCGCCACGCCACGCAGGTAGAACAGCGCGAAGCCAAAGGGCGGCGTCAGGAACGAGGTCTGCAGGTTGATGGCGATCATGATGCCCAGCCAGACCGGATCGAGCCCCATAGCCAGCAGAATCGGCCCGACGATCGGCACCACCACGAAGGTGATCTCGATGAAGTCGAGGATGAAGCCGAGCAGGAAGATCACCACCATCACCACCAGGGTTGCCCCCACCACGCCGCCCGGCATGTTGTTGAAGACCTCGTGGATCAGCTCTTCGCCGCCGAAGGCGCGGAACACCAGTGAGAACAGCGCCGCGCCGATCAGGATCAGGAACACCATGGTGGTGACGTGAGCGGTAGAGCGCAGCGCTTCCTTGAGGGTGTTGAAGTCCAGCTGGCGGTAGGCCAGGGCCAGCACCAGGGCGCCGAAGGCACCCACCGCCGACGCCTCGGTGGGCGTGGCGAAGCCGCCGAGGATCGAGCCCAGCACCGCAATGATCAGCACGATCGGCGGCACCAGGCCCTTGAGCAGCAGGGTGAACAGACTGCCCTGATGACCCAGCTCCTCCATCAGCTCTTCACGGTCGGCAGGCGGCGCCGCCTCGGGCTTGAGCCAGGCAATGAAGGCGACATAGGCGATGTAGAGCGCCACCAGGATCAGGCCAGGCACCAGCGCGCCCATGAACAAGTCACCGACCGAGACGGTCTTGGGACTGAAGATGCCCATCGACAGCTGGGCCTGCTGATAGGCGGATGACAGAACGTCACCCAGCAGTACCAGGGCGATAGACGGCGGAATGATCTGACCCAGGGTGCCGGTGGCACAGATGGTGCCGGTGGCCAGCGGCATGCTGTAGCCGCGCTTGAGCATGGTCGGCAGCGACAGCAGGCCCATGGTCACCACGGTGGCGCCGACGATGCCGGTAGAGGCCGCCAGCATCATGCCCACCAGGGTCACCGAGATGCCCAGGCCGCCGCGCAGCGAGCCAAACAGCAGCGCCATGGCATCGAGCAGTGTCTCGGCGACCTTAGACTTCTCGAGCAATACGCCCATCAGCACGAACAGTGGCACCGCCAGCAGAGTCTGGTTGGTCATGATGCCGTAGAGGCGATTCGGGAAGGCCGACAGGAAGCTGGGGTCGAAGTGGGCATTGATGCCGAGCGCTTCGAGGCCCATGCCGAGGCCGGCAAAGGCAAGCGCGGTGCCGGCCAGCGACAGGGCGACCGGGAAACCGAACATCAGCACCACGCAGATGACGGCGAACAGGATCAGGGGCATGAATTCCAGCATTACAGCAGTTCCTCAGCGTCGTCATCGTGGGTCGGCGACAGGCGCCCGGTCAGGATCATGGCGTTACGTGCGATCTCGACGATTCCCTGCAGCATCATCAGGCCCGCGAATGCAGGGATCAGTGTCTTGAGCAGAAAGACGCCGGGGATACCGCCGGACTCCGGCGAGCCTTCATGTATCGCCCAGGATTTTTCCACATAGCCAAGACTCGACAGGATCACGAAGATCATCACCGGCATCAGCAGGAAGAGGGTGCCGAGCAGGTCGACCAGCGCCTTCTTGCGCGCCGTCATGGCGCGATAGAAGATATCGACCCGCACATGGCCATCGTGCTTGAGGGTGTAGCCGGCAGCCAGCATGAAGACGCTGGCGTGCATATACATCACCGACTCCTGCATCGGGATGCTGTTGAAGTTGAAGGCGTAGCGCAGCACCACGATCAGGAACTGGATCAGCATCATGATCAGGATCAACCAGGCCAGGCTTTTGCCCAGCCATTCGGAGGTCTGGTCAAGCCTGGCAAAGATGCCCGGCAGAGTGGAAGAAGGGGGCATGAGAGTCTCGCTTTGGGTATCCAACGTAGGTCGACGCTGCAGGCTCGCCAGCCATGGCAAGCCGAGCGGGCGGTAACTACCACCATGGTCGATGAGTGTACGTTATTTGCCTAAGCGCTGTTACGGCAAGCACTTATCCATTGGTCGAATTAATTGGTCTTACCTATTGCCCAGGGCGGCAATGCATGCCGCTGGCAGGGTGATATCGACGGCGATCGGCAAATGGTCGGAGAACAGCTGGTCGAGCACGCGCACTTCGGTGGCGGCGAGGGACCTGGAGAGCAAAATGTGATCCAGCGCCCGACGCGGCTGCCAGGATGGGTAGCTCAAGGGGGGAAGCACCGGGTCTAGCGGCAAGGCGGCGCAGAACCGGTCGTGGGAGTGCAGTTGTTCAGGGGTGCAGTTCAGATCGCCCATCACCACCACGTGGTGAAGAGGGCTGATGATCTCGCTCAGGTAATCCAGCTGCCGGGAGCGGGTGCGATAGCCCAGCGCCAGATGGGCGACGAAGAGGTGCAGGGCGTCTGGGCCGGTGCCGAATTGGGCATGGATGGCGCCGCGTCCGGGTAGGGTGCCGGGGAGGCGATGCTCCATGAGCTGCGTGGGCTTGAGCCGCGACAGTAGACCATTGCTGTGCTGGGCGACCCGCCCCAGGTTGCGATTAAGCTGCTGATAGTGATGAGGAAATTTGGCCTTGCTGGCCAGGTACTCGACCTGGTTGACGTGGTTGGACCGAAAGCTGCCCCCGTCGACCTCCTGCAGGCCGACGAGGTCAAAGTCCTTAAGCACGTCGCTCATCATCGCGAGACGGTCGAGGCGACGAGGGTGCGGCAGCAGGTGCTGCCAGCTGCGGGTCAGATAATGATGGTACGCCGAGGTCTGAATGCCGACCTGCAGGTTGAAGGTCAGCAAACGCAGGAGGTGGCTGTCGTGAGGCAGCCAATGGCCTTCGGCGCGGGGCATGGCGTGACTCATGACACACCTGCCCCGTATCTGGAAGCGTGTGTCTCGCTCATGAGGCGTCGTCGCGTTCCTCGCGGACCTGGTCGATGAGCTCGCCGGCGATCTGAGGCATGTTCTCGAGGCTGCCGGCGCTCGAGGGAGTGATCACATAGCGGCCGTCGACGATCAGGGCCGGCACGCCCATTAGCTGCATGGCGCGCATGCGGGCATGGGCCTGGTTGACCTCGCTCTTGACGCCGAAGGAGTTCAGCGCGTCGAGTGCGTCTTGCCTGCTGACACCGTAGTCGCTGAAGAAGGTGGCGATGTCTTCGGGGTCGGTCAACTGCTCGCCTTGCTGGTGGATCGCGTCGAAGAAATCCTCGTGAATCTCTTCCTGGATGCCCAACTGCTTGGCGGCATAGAACGCCATGGCGTGGCGATTCCAGGCACCGCCCATGGTGGCCGGCATGCGCTGGAAGGTCACGTCATCGGGTAATTCCGACACCCAGGCGTTAAGCGGTTTCTCGAGCTTGTAGCAGTGCGGGCAGCCGTACCAGAATGCTTCTGTGACCGCGATCTGGCCGTCCTCAACGCGGGTCGGCACCGGCTCGTCCAGCACTCGGTAGTGCTCGCCGGCAACCGTTGGGGCCGCCATGGCCAGGGTGGACATGCCGAGGCCGATGAGGGCAACGCTTAGTGTCTTGAGCATGCGACAGACTCTCCTTGAAAGGGCTTGTACGGATCGCGGAACCGTGAAGATATCCACAAAGGTAACAGGAAATGCCGGCGGGGTGAGCCCCAGCCACCGGCTTTGAGCCCAGCCGGGCGATAGGGTTCCATTAGCCGTGCACGCTGACAGCATATCTCGGCGCGGTGGCCATCAACGCAAAGAGCGGCCCCTGGCCGCCCTCATCGGATCTGCGCTCTAGCCCTCAACCTGCCGCCTTAGGCAGCCCCGTTCATGCAACGCTCGGGCACCGGTGGGCTGCTAGGCGCCTTTCTTATGCGGGACTCAATAAAGGCCCAAGACGTATTGGGAGACCGCCTGCATGTCGTCATCGCTCATCTTGCCGGCAATGGTGCGCATGATGGCATTAGGGTCGTTGTCTCGTTCGCCGGCGGCGAAGGCTTGGAGCGTGGACACGATATAGTCGGTTTTCTGGCCGGACAGCGCCGGGTAGGCCGCGGTGCCGATGCCTTGCCCCGTTGGGCTATGGCAGGCGCTGCAGGCCGGGATGCCCTTGGCCATATCGCCAGCACGATAGAGTTCCTGACCGCGGGCGATGACTTCCGCCGCTGCATCGACCTGGCCCAGGTTCGGCGCCTTGCTGGCAAAGTAGGCGGCCACGTCGGCGGCATCTTGGTCGGAGAAGTTATCGACCTGCCCGGCCATCTGGGGCACTACCCGCTTGCCGTCGCGGATGTCCAGGATCTGCTTGGTCAGGTAAGACGCCTGCTGCCCTGCGAGATTGGGGAAGATGCCCACGGCACTGATCCCTTCGGCGCCGTGACAGGCAGCGCAGGTCTGCGCCATTTCGCGACCCGCGGCCGGGTCGCCCTTGAGTTCGGCCTGGGTCACGCCGCTGGCGCTCAGGGTGATGGCCAAGCCTGCCAGTGCCAGTAACTTTCTCATCGCAAGTCCACTCTGCCTAAACGTGATGCCTGGCCGTGATTGACCGGTATGCCCTGGCGGAAGCGCCTCGCCGTGAGTGCGGCCTAACCGTCAGAGCGCTGTTCGCGGTCGGTGAGAGCGCGGTGGTACACTAGCGAACTCTATGGCGCAGATATTAGAAACTTCAGTATAGCCAGTACATCTAGCAACTTGAATTGCCCGTTCGTCGCCGTCAAGCCTCAGGATTCCCACCGATCATGCCGCGTCTCAATTATCAGACTGCCCGTTTCCTCACCAGTGCGCCGACGCTGGCCAAGTGCCCGCCCGACCTGGGCGTCGAAGTGGCCTTTGCCGGCCGCTCGAATGCAGGAAAATCCAGCGCCATCAATGCCCTGACGCAGCAGAAAGCGTTAGCGCGGACCTCCAAGACGCCCGGCCGCACCCAACTGATCAACTTCTTCGGCCTCGCCAATGGCGAAGAGTGTCGCCTGGTGGACCTGCCGGGCTATGGCTACGCCAAAGTGCCGGAGCAGGTCAAGCTCGAGTGGCAGCGTCACCTGGCGGAATATCTGCAGGAGCGTGATTCGCTGCGGGGCCTGGTATTGCTGATGGACGTGCGCCATCCGCTGACCGAGTTCGACGAGATGATGCTTGGCTGGGCCGACGACAAGGACATGCCGGTTCGCATCCTGCTGACCAAGGCCGACAAGCTGAAGCCTGGGGCGGCCAAGAACGCGTTGCACAATGTGCGCGGGCGGCTGCGGGAGTGGGAAGACCTGGTATCGGTGCAGCTGTTTTCAGCGCTCAAGCGCCAGGGGGTCGATGAAGTGCATCGCCAGCTCGATGATTGGCTGCTGGGCGACGAGACAAGCTCAAGCTGATAAAGCAAGCGGAGCTCGGTCTTTCTAAGGCCGTGATCGAGCAGGTCAGACGGTTAGAACACCCAGACCGGCGCCGCCTGACGGTGATGATCGAGGAGTCGCTGGCGCAGAGTCTTTAGACACTCCGCCGTGCAGCCGGCACCTTCCAGGTCGGCCACATCGCGCTCCGAGCGCGGTGGCCAGGTGCGCCGGGGCGCTTCACCTAGCCCCGCCCAGGCCTTTATCGACGGCGCGGTGTTGGCCGTGCCGCTCACTGTGACAGCGGCGACAGCGGGCTTGGCTATTGTCTCTTGAATGGCTTGTGTCGGCAGCGAAGCCTGGCTGTGATTGAGCATCGGGTTGAGGGATGCGGCGCTGAGCCCCCAGCCAAGCAATATGGCCAACACCAGTGCCAGGAGAGGGGATGGGCTTTGTAAGCCTCTGGGGCTGGGGAAAAAGCCTGCCTTGGCCGAGGCGGTGCAGTCGAGAGGGTGCATGGGCGGTGCCTCCTATACATATCCTGTACAAGAGTATGGTTCTGCGCCGCTATTTGTACAAGAGTTTCCGTGGGCTCGTCGCGGCTCAAGCACGACCTTTGCTCACCAGCGGGCTCTGGCCATGCTTCTTTCCCGCCTTGCTTTTTCCAGCCTCGCTTGCCCCGTCCCCGTCAATCAGCTTTCAGCAATGCGCTTGGGGCTCTATCACTCGGCCCCGCAGAGAGGTCGGTGGGCGACGCCAATATCAGCGGCCGTCTTCCTCTAGGCTCGCCAGCAGCGCGGGCAGCTCCCGCACGTGGCCCAACCGATGTACGCCCGGCAACGGCGAGGGTAGCCCCTCGTCACGCTTGTCGATCCACGCTACGCGCATTCCCAGGCGCTGGGCCGGCAGCACGTCTTCGGCCCAGGAGTCTCCCACATGCATGGCCTGTGAGGGCGTCGCCATCAGACGTGACAGAGCCGCCAGGAAAGGGCGCGCGTCGGGTTTGGGCGCGTGCATCTCGCCGGCGGCAATGCGCACCGGGAAATGACGCGCCAGCGGCAATCTCGTCAGATCGACGTTACCGTTGGTGACGGCGGCCAGACGGAAGTCCGCGCCGAGGCTTTCGAGCAGCGACTCGACCTCGGGATAGGGCGTGAGGCGATGGCGCAGGGTCATGAACTCGTCCATGGCGGCGGTGGCCCAGCGCCGAGACTCCTCGTTAGACAGTCCATACTCGGTCAGCAGCTCATAGAGGCTCTGCTCACGAATCCAGGTGAAGTCGCCACGACGCAGCGGGTGGCGCGCGGCCAGTTCGCCGCGGCGCTGCTGGTAGGCGGTGATCGGGAAACGCTCGCTGAAGCGGCCCAGGGTGTCGAGGCGCGGGGCGTGCCAGGTGGTCAGGGCCTCGTCGAGCCAGGCGTAGTGGCCGTTTTCCGTATGGACCATGACCTGGCCGTTATCCCAGAGGGTGTCGTCGAGGTCGAAGGTCAGGGCCGTCAGGGGGCGGGCCGGTGTCATGATGTTCCCTCGTCGGACGTCGGGCGGCGTCGCGCCCTTGGATGGGCGGCATCGTAGCTGGCGGCCAGGTGCTGCCAGTCGAGCCGGGTGTATACCTGGGTGGTCGAAAGATGGGCATGGCCAAGCAGCTCCTGGACAGCGCGCAGGTCCTGGCTCGATTCCAGCAGATGGCTGGCGAAGGAGTGGCGCAGCCGGTGCGGGTGCAGGTGCTCGGCAAGGCCGCGCTCCCGGGCAAGGGACGCCAGGCGAAGCTGAATGGCGCGATGGCCGAGTCGGGTGCCGCGCTTGCCGACGAACAGCGCCGGCTCGTCGGCCGCTGCCCACTGGCCGCGGGCCTTGATCCAGGCCTCCAGCGCCGCAGTGGCGCGGCGCCCGACCGGTACCTGGCGAGGCTTGCCACCCTTGCCGATCACGCGCACTCGCATCGATTCGAGATCGACCAGGTCGAGCGCCGCCAGTTCGGCCAGGCGCAGGCCGCTGGAATAGAAGAGCTCCAGCATGGCCTGGTCGCGGCGCGCCAACGGGCTGTCGTCATGCGGGGTGTTCAGGAAGTGCGCCAGTTGGTCGACGTCCACGGGGCGCGGCAAGTGCTGTGGCTGGCGCGGTGAGGGCGTTAGTGCCACCGGGTTATGGGTGAGGACGCCATCGTGCACCAGGGCGTCGGCGAAGCGTGACAGGGCCGCGCGGCGCCGGGCCAGGCTTCGCGGTGCCAGCCCGCGGCTGCGCTCCTGGCCCAGGAAGCGCCGCACCAGGGCGGCGTCCAGCTGCGACCAGGACTCAAGCGAGGCCTCCTCGGCGAAGGCGCGGAAGCGGGCCAAATCGCGCCGATAGGCATCGACGGTAGCCGGGCTTGCGTGGCGTGCCAAGGCTTCGAGGAAGGCCGTCAGCGGCGCCTCGAGGCTCGGCTCAGGCATGCCGTGGGGTGTCATGGGGCGGCGGGGCATGGCGGGTCAGCAGCCGTGCCACCACCTCGCCCACGTATTCGGTGAATAGAGTGTCGAGGCTCGCCCGGAAGTGGTCTGGGTCGGGGCTCGCCAGTACCAGGTAGCCCAGCGGCTCGCCTAGCGCCAGGCGGGTCAAGGCGCAGGAGCCTGGCTTGTCGGGCACCTTGGCGTGGGGCAGCAGGCGCTTCCAGTCGGTGACCGAGAGTCGCGCGCAGCGGCTGGCACGGCCATCGAGCAGCGCCGATAAGCGCGTCTCGGCGGCCGAGTCGAGGACCTGTCGCGGCGCCTGGGGCGGAGTGGCCTCGCCATCGCTGAGGCTGGACGGGCACCAGAGCGCCACCTGGGGAGTCTGAAAGCGCTCGCTGAGTTCCCGCGCCAGGGCCTGGCCCAGGTCGTCGTTGCTCTCGGTCTCGAGCAGGGCCAGTACCAGCTCCCGGATGCGGCGGTACTGCGCCTCGTTGTGGCGTGCCGACTCCAGCAGTGTCTCGAGACGCCATTCGGCGGTCTCGGCGCGGCCGCGCAGGTCATGGACCAGACGCTCGAGCAGCGAGGTGGCGCCGCGGCCCTCGGGATGCGGGACCTTTAGCTGCTGTAACAGGCCCTCTCGCCCTTCGAAGAAGTCAGGGTGGCGCGCCAGCCAGTGAGCGACCATCTCCGGGTCCAGGGTCTGGCGCGGCTCGGGGATCTTGGCACCGGCCATGGGGCACTCCTTCTGTCGTCTCGTTTCGCCATGCCATCGGAATAGCGGCGCGGGGTCAGCTTAGCGCGACCCGCCCGTCGAAGACACGCACAACCGGTCCGGTCATTACCAAAGGGGCATCCTGGTCCGGCCAGGCGATGGTCAGATCGCCGCCGCGCAGGTGCACGGTGACCGGGCTTTCGAGCAGGCCCTGACGGATGCCGCAGGCGACTGCCGCGCAGGCGCCGGTGCCGCAGGCCATGGTCTCTCCGCTGCCGCGCTCGAAGACCCGCAGGCGAATCTCGTGGGGCGACACCACCTGCATGAAGCCGACGTTGACGCGGCGCGGGAAGCGCGGGTGCGCTTCGATTGCGGGTCCCAAGCGAGCCACTGGGGCGGTGTCGATGTCCTCGACCCTGAGCACCGCATGAGGGTTGCCCATGGACGCCACGCCGATCTCGTGCGTTTCGCCGTCCACTTCCAGGCGGTGGCGCAGGCGATCCTCATCGGCCTCGAAGGGCAGGCTTTGGGGGGCAAAGCGGGGCACGCCCATGTCGACGCTGACCCGGCCGTCGTTCTCGACCTTGAGGGTCAGCGGGCCGCCGCGGGTCTCGACGTGGATCTCATGCTTGTGGGTCAGCCGCTGGTCGCGCACGAAGCGGGCGAAGCAGCGCGCGCCGTTGCCGCAGTTCTCCACTTCGCTGCCGTCGGCGTTGAAGATCCGGTAGCGAAAGTCCATGTCCGGGTCCAGCGGCGGTTCGACGATTAGCAGCTGATCGAAGCCGATGCCGAAGTGCCGGTCGGCCAGTTCGCGCACCTGCTCGTCGAGCAGCCTGGCCCGCTGGGTGATCAGGTCGACGACCATGAAGTCGTTGCCGAGCCCGTGCATCTTGGTGAAATGCAAAAGCATCAGCTCGCCTCCGGACCATCGGGGAGCAGCGCCTCGCCGTTCCACAGCTCCTCGACCCGCTCGCGGCGACGCACCAGGTGCAGCGTCTCGCCATCGACCATCACCTCGGCAGGCCGCGGGCGGCTGTTGTAATTCGAGGCCATCACGAAGCCATAGGCGCCGGCCGAGCGGACCGCCAGCAGATCGCCCGGGGCGATCGCCAGTTCCCGGTCCTTGCCCAGGAAGTCGCCGGTCTCGCAGACCGGGCCGGCCACATCGAAGGTGGCGCTTTCGCGGGGCTCGCGGGTGTCGACCGGCAGGATCGCCTGCCAGGCCTGGTATAGCGCCGGGCGAATCAGGTCGTTCATGGCCGCGTCGACGATGGCAAAGTTCTTGGTCTCGCCGGGCTTCAGGAACTCGACCCGGGTCAGCATCACCCCGGCGTTGGCGGCGATCGAGCGGCCCGGCTCGAACAGCAGGGTCAGCGAACGGCCGCCGCGACTCGCCAGGCGCTCGAGCAGGGCGGTGGCATAGGCGAAGGGCTCGGGAGGCCGCTCGCCCTGATAGGGCACGCCGAGACCGCCGCCGAGATCCAGATGCTCGACCTGGATGCCGCGTTCCTCTAAGCGCTCGAGCAGCGCCAGCAGGCGGTCGAGAGCATCGAGGAAGGGCGCAAGCTCGGTGAGCTGCGAGCCGATATGGCAGTCGACGCCGACCACCTCGAGATGAGGCAGGGCGGCGGCCCGCTCGTAGGCCGCCAGGGCGTCGTCCACCGGGATGCCGAACTTGTTGTCCTTGAGGCCGGTGGAAATATAGGGGTGAGTGCGGGCGTCGACGTCGGGATTGACCCGCAGCGACACCGGCGCCACCTTGCCGAGCCGTTCGGCGACGGCGTTGAGGCGCTCGAGTTCGGGCAGCGATTCGACGTTGAAGCACTTGATGCCAAGCTCCAGGGCGCGGGCCATCTCGTCTTCCTGCTTGGCAACGCCGGAGAACACCACTTTGGCGGGGTCGCCGCCGGCGGCCATCACCCGCTCCAGCTCGCCCCGGGACACGATGTCGAAGCCGGCGCCGAGGCGGGCCAGCACGTTGAGCACGGCGAGGTTGGAGTTGGCCTTGACCGCGTAGCAGATCAGGTGCGGGTGGCTGCCCAGCGCCTCATCGTAGGCGCGGAAATGCCGCTCCAGGGTAGCCCGGGAATAGACGTAGCAGGGCGTGCCGAAGCGCTCGGCGACCGACGCCAAGGGCACGTCTTCTGCATGCAGCACGCCGTTGCGGTAGTCGAAATGATCCATGCTCAGCTCTCGTCTTCGGGTGCGTCGGGGGCCGTATCGGCCGGCATGTTGTCCCCGGCCTGGTCGTTGCTATCGCCGTTTGCCGTCTTGCTCGGTTTCTCACTCGCTTGCTCACTGACCATGGCGGCGTTGTCGCCTTGGCGGTCAGCGGGCATATACAGCGGTCCTTTCTGGCCGCAGCCAGCGAGCAGCAGGGCGGTCGCCAGGGCGATGATCGTCAGGGCGCGCATCTCAGTCTTCATCTCAGCCCTCGCTACGCAGGGCCGCCAGGGCGTCGCGGGCGCGCTGGGCGGCGGCACGGACCTGATCCGGGGCGGTGCCACCGATGTGGTCGCGGGCCGCTACCGAGCCTTCCAGGGTCAGCACTTCGAAGACATCCTCGCCGATGATGTCGGAGAACTGCTGAAGCTCGTCGAGGGTCATCTCCGACAGGTCCTTGCCTTCCTTCAAACCGAAGGCGACCGATTGGCCGACGATCTCGTGGGCGTCGCGGAAGGCCACGCCCTTGCGCACCAGGTAGTCGGCGAGGTCGGTGGCGGTCGAGAACCCCTTGCGCGCTGCTTCATACATGCTGTCGGCCTTGGCCTCGATGGCCGGCACCATGTCGGCGAAGGCCTTGAGGCAACCCTTGACGGTATCGAGGGTGTCGAACAGCGGTTCCTTGTCTTCCTGATTGTCCTTGTTGTAGGCCAAGGGCTGCGACTTCATCAGCGTCAGCAGGCTCATCAGGTGACCGAAGACGCGGCCGCTCTTGCCGCGCACCAGTTCCGGCACGTCCGGGTTCTTCTTCTGCGGCATGATCGAGGAGCCGGTGCAGAAGCGGTCGGGCAGGTCGATAAAGTCGAACTGGGCGCTGGTCCATAGCACCAGTTCTTCGCTCATGCGCGACATGTGCATCAGCAACAGGCTGGCAAAGGACGTGAATTCGATGGCGAAGTCGCGATCGCTCACCGAGTCCAGGCTGTTCTCGCTGGGCCGCTCGAAGCCAAGCAGCTCGGCGGTGATGTGACGGTCGATGGGGAAGGTGGTGCCGGCCAGCGCCGCGGCGCCCAGCGGCATCACGTTGACGCGGCGGCGGCAGTCGAGCAGACGCTCGTGGTCGCGGGTCAGCATTTCCTGCCAGGCCAGCAGATGGTGGCCGAAGGTCACCGGCTGTGCAGTCTGCAGGTGCGTGAAGCCGGGCATGATGGTGTCGGCTTCGCCGGCGGCCAGTTCGATCAGCCCCCCACGCAGGCGGCCAAGCTCGGCGCTGACCGCATCGATCTCGTCGCGCAGGTAAAGACGAATGTCGGTGGCGATCTGGTCGTTGCGCGAGCGCCCGGTGTGCAGCTTCTTGCCGGTGATGCCGATCTTGTCGGTCAGCCGCGCCTCGAGATTCATATGCACGTCTTCGAGCTTCACCGACCAGGCGAAGCGGCCTTCGGCAATTTCCTGCTCGATTTCACCGAGGCCCTGGATGATGGCATCGCGCTCGTCGGTGGTCAGCACGCCGACCCGTTCGAGCATGGTGGCGTGGGCAATGGAACCGCGGATATCGTGGTGATAGAGGCGCTGGTCGAAGTCCACCGAGGCAGTGAAACGCTCGACGAAGGCATCGGTGGGCTCGCTGAAGCGACCGCCCCAGGACTGATTGGTAGACGTCGTCATCGGACTGGCAATCCCGCTGTGAAGTAGCATGAGAGTATGACTCCGGAGTGTACCAGAGTCGGCGGGACTGGCCACGCTGCCCGCCGGGGCGCAACAGCCGGGACGAGAGAATTTTTCCTGCTCTGGCGGGTGCTTTATGATGATGTCATGACCGACGCGGGCATCTCGCCCCGCTACCGTCTCGAGCGCCGCCCGAGACGCGTCTTGCCCCGATTGGAGATCACTGTGCCTGCCAAGCCAACCTTACGCATCGCCACCCGCAAGAGCCTTCTCGCCCTATGGCAAGCCGAGCATGTGCGCGACCGCCTGATGGCCCTGTACCCCGATCTCGAGGTCGAACTGGTGGCCATGTCCACTCGCGGTGACAAGATTCTCGACACGCCGCTGGCCAAGGTCGGCGGCAAGGGATTGTTCGTCAAGGAGCTCGAGGACGCCATGCTCGATGGCCGCGCCGACATCGCCGTGCACTCGATGAAAGACGTGCCGATGCACTTCCCGGAAGGGCTGGGGCTATCGGTGATCCTCGAGGGGGCCGAGCCCACCGATGCCTTCGTCTCCAACCAGTATTCTTCGCTAGATGAACTCCCCGAAGGCGCCCGAGTCGGCACCTCGAGCCTGCGGCGTGGCCTGCAGGTGCGCGAGGCGCGCCCGGACATTGAGGTGCTGAGCCTGCGTGGCAATGTCCAGACTCGCCTGCGAAAGCTCGATGACGGCGAATTCGACGCCATCATCCTTGCTACGTCCGGGCTCAAGCGCCTGGGGCTCGAGGACCGCATCGCCCAGGACATGCCCCCCGAGGTCAGCCTGCCGGCCTGCGGCCAGGGCGCCCTGGGCATCGAGTGCCGCAACGATGACGCCGACCTGGTGCGTCTTCTAGCGGCCCTCGATGACCCGGATACCGCAGCCCGGGTGCGCGCCGAGCGGGCCATGAACACCCGCCTCGAGGGCGGCTGCCAGGTGCCGATCGGCGGCCATGCGGTCTTCGAGGACGGCGGTCGCACCCTCTGGCTGCGTGCCCTGGTGGGCAACCCCGAAGGCACCCAGGTGCTGCGCGCCGAGGGGCGTGGCTCGGCTGAAGAGCCCGAGGCGCTGGGCATTCGGGTCGCCGAGGATCTGCTCGATCAGGGCGCCGGCGAGATTCTTGCCCGAGTCTACGGCGACGTTTGAGCATGGCGCCGCCGCGGGTACTGATCACCCGGCCCGGTGAGCGGGCACGACATCTGGCCGCCGCTATCGCGGCGACCGGTGCTACCCCCGAGCCCCTCGAGGTGATGCGCCTGGAAGCGCTGCCGGAAACTCCGGAGCAGCGCAGCCTCTGGCTGAACATCGATGAGTTCCGGCGAGTGGTGGTGGTCAGCCCCTTTGCGGCCGAGTGTTTGGCCGAAGCAGTCGATCGCTATTGGCCGCAGCTGCCGGTCGGTGTGGATTTTTATGCGGTAGGTGCCGCCACCGCCGCTATCCTGCATGAACGGCTCGGCGTTCGTGTCCATCTGCCAGGCGCCGGCCATGGCGCTGGCGAAACAGGCCAGGCGCAAGGGGATACCAGCGAGGCGTTGCTGGCGCTGCCTTCGCTGCAGGTGCTTAATGAGCAGAAAGTGTTGGTGGTGGCCGGCGAGGGGGGGCGCCCTTTGCTGGCCGATACCCTGGCGGCGCGTGGCGCTCGCCTGACCCGGCTAGCGGTCTACCGGCGGGTGCTTCTCACGCCAGAAGCGAGCATGCAGCAGCGGCTGGCGACTGGCGACTACGCCGCACTCGTGGTGAGTAGCGGCGAAATCCTCGAACATCTGGCAGGATGGTGCCAACCGGTAGCGTTGAACCAACCGCTAATCGTTTCCAGCCAGCGCTTGGCTACACTGGCAGGCAGCCTGGGTTTCGCGCGTTGTCGCGTAGCCACAGGCGCCACGCCAGTCGCTCTGGCGGCTGAAGTCGCCAGGGCCTGCCACCTGGACGGTGCCGATGTCGATCATGACGATCTTGAAAAGGGCTAGCGACAGATGAGCAAGCAATCACACGATCAGGACGAACCGCAGCAGGCGCCGGGCACTTCCGCCTCGGCCGCCGCTGCTCAGAATGACACCTCATCGTCGGGCGCCGAGTCGTCGACCGCCGATGCGCCGGATACCCGTTCAGCGGATGCATCTGGCACGGGCGAGGCGAACAAGACCAGTTCCCGCGGCCGCCCCAGGGGGCGTCGCGGCGGCAAGGGCCGCACCTCCAATGCCCGCGATAGCGCCGGCGCCCAGAGCGAAGACGCCTCGTCGCAGGCGAGCAGCAAGGGGGCGGAGAGCCAAAGCGCTGAGAACAAGAGCGCTGAAAGCAAAGGCGCAGAGAGCAAGGCGGCCAGCGGCACGAGTGACAAGGCCTCGGCCGGCGCATCGGCGTCGAGCACTCAGGCCACAAAGTCCTCGGCTGCAACGTCAAAGGCTTCTTCAACTGGTCCGACAGCGGCTGGCGCCGGAGGCACCGGCCAGGGCGGTTCCGCCACGGCGGCCTCAGGCGGGAACGGCGGCGGGCGTCAGACCGCCGGTATCCTTGCGCTGGTGCTGGTGATCCTGTTGGCCGTGGGCGTGGCGGCCGCTGGCTGGTTCGGCTGGCAGCGCCTGGAGCAGCAGCAACAGCGCCTGGCGCAGGTCGATTCCAACAGCGAGGCCGTCAGCACCCTGGAGAGTCGCCTCAGCGAGGCCGAGCAGGCCCGCGCCTCGGTGGATGACGCCGTGACCAGCGTCCAAAGTGAGTTTTCCGACTACCAAAGCCAGGTCAATGACACCCTGGATGGCGTGCTCGATGAGCTCAATAGCCAGCAGCAGACCGATGAGCGCGAGTGGCTGCATGCCGAAGTCGCTTACCTGCTGCGCCTGGCCAACCAGCGGCTGCAGCTCGAGCGTGATGTGGGCGGCGCCATGGCGCTGCTTGAGACCGCCGACAAGCGTCTGAAAGAGGCCGACAACCCGGCGCTGTTGCCGGTGCGCCGGGCCGTTGCCGATGAACTCGCCAAGCTGGATGCGGTGCCGAAGGTCGATCGCACCGGTCTCTACCTGTCGCTGAATGCCCAGCAGGAGCAGCTGGCCAGCCTGCCCCTCAAGCAGGATGTGGCCGAGATCGCCGCCGAAGGCAAGATCGAGACGCCTCCCAGCGGAGACTGGCAGCAGCAGCTCAAGCGCTTTGGCAGCGAGCTCAAGGATCTGGTCACGGTGCGCCGCCACGACCAGGCCCTGGAAGCCCTGATCACCCCCGAGCAGGAATCCTACCTGCGTCAGAACGTGCGTCTGGTGATCGAGCAGGCCCAGCTGGCGCTGCTTAAAGAAGAGCCAGAGCTGTACCGGGCCAGCCTCGACAAGGCCGTGACCCTGATCAAGGGCTACTACGATACCGATCGCGATAGCGTCAAAACCTCCATCGCCCGTCTCAGCGAGATGCGTGACAAGACGATTCGCCCCGAGCTTCCGGACATCAGCGGTTCTCAGCAGGCCATGGCGCACTTCATGCAGACGCGTTTCGATGCCGGTGCCCAGGGAGGTGATGCATGAGAAAGCTGATCCTGCTGATCGTTCTGGGGCTGGCCGTTGGCGCCCTGTTTGGGCAGCTGATGCAGACATTACCCGGCTACTGGCTGGTGCGCGTCGGCGATACCTCAGTGCAGACCTCATTCTGGTTCGGCCTGGTGCTACTGCTAGGGGCTTTCCTGGTGCTGCATTTCGCGCTGCGCCTGCTGATGCGCATGCGCCGGCCGGTCAGCCGCCTCAAGCTGTGGAGCAGCCGCAACCGTAACCGCAACGCCATGCGTCGCACGGTACGTGGCCTGGTGGCGTTGGCCGAAGGGCGCTGGAAGCGCGCCGAGAAGTCGCTGGTCAAGGCGGCCGATGATTCCAGTACGCCGCTGGTCAACTATCTTTCCGCGGCGCTGGCGGCCCACTATCAGGGGCGCTACGAGCAGGCCGATACCCTGCTCAAGCGCGCTCATCTCTCTACCGAGGGCGCCGACACGGCAGTGGGCATGGTGCAGGCCCAGTTGATGCTCGACCGCCAGCACTACGAGGAAGCGCTGGCGACCCTGACGCGCCTCGACAAGCAGCTGCCCGACCACCCGCAGATCCTCAAGCTGCTCAAGCAGGCGTACCTGAGTGTCAGCGACTGGGATGGTCTGCGCCGGCTGATGCCGCGCCTCGCGAGACATCAACTGATCGCCGAGGACGAACGCCAGGAGCTCGAGCAGCGTGCCTATCGGGAGCTGATCGTGCAGGCCTCGCGCAATCCCGACGATATCGAGCGAGTGCGTAACCTGTGGGCCGACATGCCCGACCACCTGCGCAGTAATATCGAGCTGGTGGGGCTTTACGCCGAAGCGCTGGTGCGCGGCGGCGAGGAAGGCATCGCCGAGCGCCTGCTGCGCCATTCGCTGAAGGATCACTGGGATGCACGGTTGGTGCTTCGCTACGGGCTTCTCAACGTCGATGCGTCGCGCCAGCTGGCCTATGCCGAGAAGTGGCTGCAGGAGCGTCCCAACGACCCGGACCTGCTGCTGACCCTGGGGCGTCTGTCGCTGCGCAACGCCTATTGGGGCAAGGCCCAGGAATACTTCGAGTCGAGCCAGCGTCAGCGCCCCAGTGGCGTGGTCTGTGCCGAGTTGGCCAGGCTGTTTGCCAATCTTGGCGAGCACAACAAGAGCCAACTCTACTATCGCCAGAGCGTCGAGCTACTCGACCGCTCGCTGCCCGCCCTGCCTCAGCCAAGCGATGTCAATCGCTGAGCCATTTCCCGCTTTGCTCTTCCGGGCGCCCTCGTGGCGCCCTTTTTTTATGCCGCTGGGTATCTATCACCCGGCTGGGGTAGCGCTAGCCCTGCCTTGAGCCTGGGCGCTCAGAGGTCAGCATGAACAAGCCGGGTCGATGCCGCTTGCCCACCAGTCTCAGGCTCGGGCCAGGGGGGACCCAGGCCGGGGCGAGCAGAAGGACAGTGACCGGCCCAGGTGATGGCTTGCCAGGGATGGCCGTCAACGCTTGGCGATATGCTCGCGGTTCAGAAGCCGGGCATAAAAAAGGGCCACCCAAGGGTGGCCCATGATCGATCCTTGTCTATTTGATTCAGGATCAGGTCTCGTCGCTCTCACCGTCGTAGTCGACCGCGGGAATCGATCCCTTGCCTTGCTCGACCGGCTGCTCATCGTGAGATTCGTCGTCCTTGTCGGCACTGGAGCGGCGCTTAGCACGCCCTTCCAGGACGCGAATGTTGCCGGCTGGCGCCGAGCCATCCTTGTCCTCGCCGAAATAGAGCGTGGTATGCGGGAAGGGAATCTCGATGCCTGCCGCGTCGAAGTGCATCTTGACCAAGCGATTGTAGGCACGACCGGTGGCCCACTGGGTGCCCGGCGTGGTCTTCAGGCGCACGCGGATGTTCACCGAGCTGTCGGCCAGAGCGATGACGCCGGCGACTTCCAGCGGCGCAAGCAGATTCTGCTTGTGGTCGTCGCTGGCGGATAGCTCCTCGAAGGCATCCTTCAGGCACTCGATCGCCTCGTCGATGCTCTCGCGATAGGCGATGCCGTATTCCCCGACGTGATAGGCGAACTCACGCATGTAGTTGGATACGGTATCGACGCTTGAGAAGGGCACGATGTGGTAGGTGCCGGACAGGTCGCGGATGCCCACGGAGCGGATGCTCAAGCGCTCAGCGGTGCCGGTGACGCCACCCACGGTAACCACATCGCCGGTGTTCATGGCGTTTTCCACCTGGATGAACACCCCGGTGATGATGTCCTGTACTAGCTTCTGGGCACCGAAACCGATGGCCAGGCCCAGCACCCCGGCACCTGCGATCAGCGGGCCGATATTGATGCCGATCTCGGACAGCGCAATCATCAGCGTCATGGCGATGATGGTGATGGCCAGGGCGTTGCGGAACAGGCTCAGCAGCGTTTGGGCGCGCGCCGTGGGCTCGCCGCTGCCGGTTTCGGGGTTGAGGCGGTGCTCGATCAAGCTGGCAAGCCCGATCCAGATGGCCATGGCCACGGTCACGATCAGCAGCACGCTGACGACCTTGGCGACCAGGCCGTGGCCCAGGTCGGTGGCATACCAGGCGGCCAGGTCGAAGATGCCCCAGGCGCTGGCAGCGATCATGATCACGGTGATCAGGATCAGCACCCGAACCACGCGCAGCAGGTTGGGCACGTAGGCATTCAAGCGCGTTTCGAGCAGCGGCAGTTTGCGCTTGAGGTCATCCGGCAGCCGAATGCGCTTGCCGATGGTTTGGGTCAGGAAGCTGGAGATCAGCATGCCGGCGCCAACCACGACGAGGGTCTGTAAGGTCGCGATCATCACGAAGGGCAGCGCATCTTCCGGGCGGGTGAAGGTCAGCACCAGCACCATCAGGAAGTAGGCGATCGCCAGCAGATGCCATACGCGGGCAAACAGCTTCAGCGAGACCCGGGTGGCACTCATGGTGGCCTTGGCGGCATGGGCATTGATGCCGTCGCGCAGGCGCTGACGGTTCTTGAGTACCACGCCTACGGCATAAATGAAGGCGGCGATCATGATCAGGGCGCCTACGCCTTCGCCAAGGGCCGGCGACAGGTAGTAGTTGAGCAGCGGTACCACCACCATCAGGCCGTAGCCGACCAGGCCGATCAGGCGAGCCAGCCAGCGGTTCCAGTAGCTCGCTTCTTTGGCTGTGATGGGCAGCAGGCGCAGCCCCTCGTAGCGAGAGGCGAACAGCATGCGTACCCCCGCCTTGAGCAGTTCGATGACCAGGAAGGCATTGAGGAACAGCGAGGCGCGGGTCGACAGCTCGCCGCTTTCGCCGATAGCGAAAGTGGCCAGCAGGTTGCCGCCCACGTAGGCCAGCGCAATCACCAGCACGTCGACGAAGGCGGCGATCGCCACGGCCAGCACCAGGCGAAGCACTGGCGTCATGCCGGCCCCCTGCTGGGACCAACGGCCGACCGATGAGAAGGCCGGGCGTGCAATGCGCCTGAGCGCGACGAACACCACAAAGGTGGCGATGATCACCAGCCCCAGGTTCAGTGCCGCCGAGCTGAAGGCGTCCATGTCGAACGCCTGCCCCGTGCCGGACCCCTGGAAAATGCCGCTGAGCGCTGCCACGAGCCCCTCGAGCTGGCTGCCGATCTCGCTGGCGATCGTGCTGGTCATTTCGGCCAGCTGGCGCGGCAGGGAGGCCGCATTGGCTTCCTGGCCGCTAGGGGCCTGATCGGCGGCGGCCGCGGTGCTCGAGTCGGTTGCGGCCTGAGCGCTCTCCTTGGCGCCTTCCTGGGCGCTATCGGCCATGCCTCGCAGTTGGTCGATCAGCTGGGATCGGGTTGCCTCATTTTCCAGCAGGTCAGCCAGCGTGGAGTAGGCGGGGGCATCGGAGGGAGGGCTCTCTTGAGCCTGTGCCGGCAAGCCGAACAGCATCAGCGCCGTCAGCAGCCAGACCGTCAAGGGTAGCAGTCGCGATTTCAGCACACATGTCTCCATGTAATGGGGGTGAATGGTGTGGGGCGCTCTGCGGCGCGTTGCTCGGTATCACAGCATGCGCGGAGGCCAGTCACAAGACGTTGCCTGTCATGCCGTGGTCATGTCGTTACGCTATAAACGTCGCCGGATTGGCGCCAGTGCCAGCTATTGTCTCATGATTAGTCTCTAGTTATACAGAGATTGTACATTGAGCAATTTGTCGTGCACTATACAATACCAGAAGTCGTCGGCGCAGGAAGCGCGTGACGCATCACATCACCACGAGGGAAGCGGTATGTTGGAAGTTCGTTTGGAGCTGGAATGTGCGCTGTGCGGAGCCCAGCATTTCCGAATTCCCACCTGCGATGAAGACCGGCAAGTGGTGACCTGTGCCCGCTGTCATAGCGTCAAATGTCGGGCAGAGGATCTGGAGTGGCGTATGGCGCAGGCCAGCGAAATGCGCCGTAGATCCAAAGAGACCCTGCTGGCCAGCTGAATATTCGCGCATCGGGCGTCTGCTTGGCGCCCGATGCCAAGTCTTGGTGCTAGGCCTCTCGGTCAATGCCGACCACAAGAGGCCTTAGACAATGGTTTTCGAGACGTCGTTTTTGGCAAGCAAGCAGTACCTTGAGCAGTACCTTCGACCACCCGCTCGCGGGTGGTCTTTTTTATGCCTGCCAGGGGCGCTATTTCTCGTCGGCGTAGGGCACCGTCTTGGAGTCCTCGTCGCAGCCAGGGTCGCTGAGGAAGGTCTTGTCGACATCCAGCACGCCCAGGTGGCTAATGGTGCGACGACCCAGTAGCAGCGGATAGTTCATCTTGCTGCGATTACGCAGGCTGAAGTCTTCCTCGTAGCGGGTATCGCCCAGGCAGATGGTCATGATGACGGTTGGACGATGCGAGGTGCCGCCGGCGCCACGCAGTACCAGGTCGCGATTTACCGGCCGTTCGAGGGTCTTTTCAAACATCTCGCCTGTTGCTTCATCTTCGAGCTCGAGCCGGAAGCGCACCCAGTCTTCGTCATCTTTCTCGAAGCGCTCGATGTCGCGGGCATCCAGCGACGAGGTCAGGGCGCCGCTGTCGAGCTTGGCCTTTACCTCAACGCCCCAGGGTTCGACGAGGGCTTTTTCAACCCAGCCGAAGACCGGCTGTTCGGTGGTTTCCTGCGCAAGTGCCGGCGTCAGGGTGGTAGTGGCCAGCAGGGTGGCCAGGGACAGGTGGCGCATCAAGGCAAACATCGAACCTCCTCGGCATAGTTTAGCGCAGTGAGAGTCAATCCAAGCGTGATGGTTCCACTGCCTGTGACTTAGAGCAAGCCCCGAGGGCCCAGTGCGGCAGTGGCTGGGGTGAAAGTGGAAGTTGGTTTGGGCGTTTTCTGCTGTTGATGGAGGAGGCGGAAACGAAAAAAGCCACCCGGTTGGGTGGCTTTTCTCTGGTGTTGGTGGAGGCGGCGGGAATTGAACCCGCGTCCGCCGACACGCGCTCTTCGGCTCTACATGCTTAGGTCCGTCTTTTGATTTAGCAGGACTGGCTCCGACGGGCAGGATCCAGTACCGCGATTCTTCTAAAGTTTAACGTTTGGCAGGAAGACGCTACCAACCGCGATCCCATTATCTTTGGCTCTTATCCCGTCCGTCACGAATGGGCACGTAACTTCTGGGCCAGGCTAACAACTAACAGCTATTTAAGCTGCCAGTGCGCCCTGAGCGTAGTTGTCGTCGTTTGCGACTATTTAGTCGTGATGTTGGATTTACGAGATACATCACGCTCTCGGCATGCACCTAGGAGGTTGTCATCGGCGTCGAAGCCATGTCGCCCCCGTGGAACGTCTTCAGTTTAACAGGTGGGGCCATCTTTACGCCAGTTCAAGGTGTACGGACGTAAAATATGACCGCCTTACTTGGCGTCGCGCATGATGCGTGCCTTCTGGCGATTCCAATCGCGCTCCTTCTCGGTGGCTCGCTTGTCGTGCTGCTTCTTGCCCGTCACCAGTGCCAGCTCGCACTTGATCAGGTTCTGCTTCCAGTAGAGCTTGAGGGGCACGCAGGTGTGCCCTTTGTCCTGGGTGCGCGAGAAGATCTTGGCGATCTCCTTGCGATGCAGCAGCAGCTTGCGGGTCCGGGTCGGATCGGCAAGCTCATGCGTGCTGATGGTGTTGAGCGGCGTGATATGACTGCCCAGCAGCCAGGCTTCGCTGTTCTTGATCAGGATGTAAGTGTCGGTGAGCTGGGCCTTGCCCGCGCGCAGACTCTTCACCTCCCAGCCGGACAGAGCCAGGCCGGCCTCGAAGGTCTCGTCGATGTGATACTCGAAGCGCGCCTTCTTGTTCTGGGCGATGACGTTGCTGCTCGGGCCCTTGCCCTTGCCTTTTTTATTGGCCATGGAACCTCTGTCTCGATATGCCTCGGTGTTCGCTTCACTGCGTTGGATGGTAGGTGGGGGGAAGCGTGATACCATTCAAGGCCTGACGAATTAACCGCTCATGATACGCCCAAGCCCCTGTAAAGTCAGCGGAGAGGTAGATGCCAACGGTCAATCGGTCCGCCCTGGTGCGGCACTCCCCCCAGGCGATGTTCGACCTGGTCAATGATTTCGAACGCTACCCGGAGTTTCTGCCGGGCTGTCGACGGGCCCGTCTGATCGAGTCAGATGAGGAGCACCTGATTGGTGAGCTGACGCTTGCCAAGGCTGGCGTCGAGCAAAGCTTCACAACGCGCAACGACCTCTACAGCCCCGAGCGCATCGAGCTGTCGCTGGTGCAGGGGCCGTTTCGGCGCCTGCGCGGACGCTGGCTATTCACGCCGATGGGCGAGCAGGCCTGCAAGGTGAGCCTGGAGATGGAATTCGAGTTTGCCAACCGCTTGCTGGGCATGGCCTTTGGCAAGCTCTTTCAGCAGGTGGCCGGTCAACTGGTCGACTCCTTCTCGCGCCGTGCCAATGACCTCTATGGCGGCGATGGACGCTACTGAGGCAGGCCCGATCCGGGTCGAGGTGGCCTACGCGCTGCCGACACGCCAGAAGATCGTCGACATGCAGGTACCGCCCGGCACCACGGCTCGCCAGGCGGTATCGATGGCGGAGCTGGGGCGGTACTTTCCCGATGTGCCGGCAGAGGCGTTCCTGAAGGCGGACCTGGGAATCTTCGGTAAGGCCCTGCGTGACCCCGAGCGCCATGCCCTGCGCGAGGGAGACCGGGTCGAGGTCTATCGGCCGCTCAAGATCGACCCCAAGGCCGCGCGTGCTGCTCGCGCGGCCAAGGCGGCGACATCCCGCTAGTGCTGGCTCGGCGTAGCGGCCGCTACGCCGAGCCTTCGCGCACTCTCCCCAGCGTTATTCGATCGGCGTACCCACGGTGGGCGCATTGCCCGGGCGCAGCGGCACCGAATCGTCCTCGGGCATGTTGTCGGGGCCCATGCCCGGCTGAGCGGTGAAGTCCAGCGCCTCATCGAAGTCGCCGCTCATGCTCATGTCGACCAGGCGGTTGTTCTCGAAGCTCAGGGTCACGCGTCGCTTATCGACCCCACCGTAGGCCTTGTCGAGGCGGAACAGGTAATCCCATTCGTCGTCACTGAAGGGCGCCTCGAGCAGCGGACTGCCCATGATCGCCTTGACCTGGCTGCGGCTCATGCCGGGCTGCAGCTGGCTGACAGCGTCCTGGGTCACCAGGTTGCCCTGAACCAGATCGCGCTTGTAAACGCCCAGATAACTGCACCCGGTGACTAGCGTCAGGGTCAGCGAAAGGGTGACTATTTTCATCAACTTTTGCATTTGCGCCTGTTCTTCACTATCGTGGATTCGGTCGATCATACCCGACCCTACACGTTACTGCGAAGAGCAACCATGGCCGACCAGAACCATGAACTGCGCAAGGCGGGCCTCAAGGTCACACTGCCGCGCGTCAAGATACTGCAGATCCTCGAGAATGCCCCCGACCAGCATCACCTGAGCGCAGAAGACGTCTATAAGGCGTTACTGGACGCAGGCGAAGATGTCGGGCTCGCTACCGTCTACCGCGTGCTGACTCAGTTCGAGTCTGCAGGCCTGGTGGTGCGCCATAATTTCGATGGCGGGCATGCCGTTTTCGAGCTGTCTCATGATGAACACCATGACCATATGGTGTGCCTCGAGAGCGGCGAGATCGTCGAGTTCTACGATGAACAAATCGAGCGGCGCCAGCAGGAGATCGTCGATGAGCATGGCTACGAGCTCGTCGACCACGCGCTGGTGCTCTATGTGCGCCCCAAGGGTTCCAAGGCCACGCGCCAGGAAATTCCGAATCCCAAGTCGTCTAAATCCTGAGAATAGCGCCTGGCAGGCCGCTATCGACAAGGCATGGTTGAGCCGCACTCGCCGTGCCTGCGCCTGACAGCGATCTATCTCACAAAGACGCCGACCTCGAAAGGTCGGCGTCTTTGTGTCTGGGCTTCTTGTATAGCGTCGTGTATAGGGTCGAGAAAGACCTGTGAGAAAGGGCGGTGGGCGGCCCTGGCCTCAGTGGTGCGGGCGCTGGCTGGCGTCGAGCATTTCCCGGGCGTGCGCCAGGGTGCGTTCGGACAGGTTGACGCCGCCCAGCATGCGGGCCAGTTCGCTGATGCGGCCTCCTTCGTCCAGTAGCGCCATGCGGGTCTGGGTGCTGTCGCGCTTGGCCTGTTTCTCGATATGCAGGTGCTGGTGCGCCTGGGCGGCGACCTGGGGCAGGTGTGTCACGGTCATCACCTGGCCGCTGGCGCCGAGTCGCTTGAGTAGCTGGCCGACGATTTCGGCGGTGGCGCCGGAAATACCCACGTCGACCTCATCGAACACCAGGGTGGGAATCGTCGAGTGGCTGGCGGCCACTACCTGGATGGCGAGGCTGATGCGCGACAGCTCGCCACCGGATGCCACCTTGGTCAGCGCCCGTGCCGGCTGCCCCGGGTTGGCGCTGATCAAGAACTGCACGCGATCGAGGCCATCCGGCGTCGGGCCGGTACGTTCCTCCAAGGCGACCTCGAAGCGCGCCTTACCCATGGCCAGAAACGCCAGCTGGCCCTGCACTTCCTTGCCGAATCGCTTGGCGGCCTTGTGACGTGCCTCGCTGACGTCCTTGGCCTGTGCGCGCCACTGCTCGCGCAGGGCCTCCACGTCGGCGCTGAGCGCTTCGATATCGTGCTCACCGCCATCCAGGCCTTCGAGCTCTTCGCTCAGCCGCCGATGCAGGGCGGTGACTTCCTCGGGCATGACGTGATGCTTGCGAGCGATGCGATGGACTTCGCCGAGGCGATGGTCGACCTCTGACAGGCGCTCTGGGTCGAGCTCGGTGGCGTCGGCAAAGCGGGCCAGCTCCCGGGCCGCTTCCTCGATCTGAATCCGCGCGCTGTCGAGCATGCCCAGCGCCTCGGCCAGGGCGCCTTTTTCGCTGCCGGGCAGAGGGGAAAGATGGCTCATGGCCTGGTTGAGCAGGGTCAGGGCGCCGCCTTCGTCACTCTCGCAGCACTCACTGGCGAACTGGCTCTCGCGCAGGTGTTCCTCGGCATGGGCGAGGCGCTCCTGCTCTTCCTCGAGCTCGGCGAGCTCGCCATCGGCCAGTGCCAGCTGGTCGAGCTCTTCGACCTGATAGCGCAGCAGCTGGCGGCGGGCCTGGATCTCGTCGCCGTCCTCGGCAAGGCGCTTCAGCTGCCGGCGGCTCGCCTGCCAGGCCCGGAAGGTCTCGGCCAGCTGGGTCACGGCGGGTCGGTGGCCGGCAAAGTCGTCGAGCAGCCGCAGGTGCGTATCTTCGTTCAGAAGCGCCTGGTGTGCGTGCTGGCCGTGAATTTCGATCAGGTGCTCGCCGAGCGACTTGAGATCGGCAATCGTCGCCGGCTGGCCGTTGATCCAGGCCTTGGAACGGCCACCCTTGGTGATGACCCGGCGCAGCAGGCAGTCGTCGGCGGGCAGCTCGCGGGCCTCCAGCCAGGCGCGGGCAGACGGCAGGTCGGCGATATCGAAGCGGGCGCTCAGGTCGGCGCGCTCGGCGCCATGACGCACGCTGCCGGCATCGGCGCGCTCGCCGAGGCAAAGCCCCAGGGCGCCAAGCAGAATCGATTTGCCGGCGCCGGTTTCGCCGGTGATGGCGGTCATGCCGCCCTGAAGTTCCAGGTCGAGTCGCTCGACAATGGCAAAGTCCTGAATGGCAAGCTGCACCAGCATGGCTGTCTCCCGCACGTGATGGGT
Organism: Onishia taeanensis; assembly: GCF_900100755.1. Classification (GTDB taxonomy): domain Bacteria; phylum Pseudomonadota; class Gammaproteobacteria; order Pseudomonadales; family Halomonadaceae; genus Onishia; species Onishia taeanensis. The sequence continues at coordinate 58,574 of NZ_FNCI01000009.1, read as the reverse complement.
AATGTCCCGCCGTCTCGCGTCGTGGTCTGTGCGTTTATACAGTAGTCTACACCCTCCTTCAATTGCCAGTGCAAACGCTGTCGCGTCATGCCTTGAGTTCGCCGTGACCATCCCCATATAGGCGGGAGTTCACCCGAATCAGTTGACCCATTCAGCTGCCAGGGCGGCTTTTGGCCGCCTTTCGACGTCAGGAGATGCTTCATGGCCAAAGAACCTCAGACGCCATCACAGCAAGAAGAGACCGAGCACAGCACGCTCGAGGAAGAAATCCAGGAAACCGTCGAGGCCATCGAGCCTGAGAGCGAAGTCGTCGACAACGCCGAGGCTGACGTGCTGGCCGCGAAGGTCGAAGAGCTCGAAGAGAGCCTGAAAGAGGCCAAGGACCAGCAGCTGCGCGCCGCGGCCGAGGCGCAGAACGTGCGTCGCCGTGCCGAGCAGGATGTCGAGAAGGCGCGCAAGTTCGCGCTGGAGAAGTTCGTCAAGGAACTGCTGCCGGTCATCGACAGCCTCGAGAAGGCCCAGGAAGCCATGGAAGATGGCGCCAGCGAAACGCATCGCGAAGGCGTGGCGATGACCCTCAAGATGAAGAAGGACGTGCTGGCCAAGTTCGGGGTCGAGGTCGTCGACCCGCAGGGCGAGCCGTTCGACCCGCAGTTTCACGAGGCCTTGACCATGGTGCCGTCGCCGGATGTCGAGCCCAATTCGGTCATCGAGGTGATGCAAAAGGGCTACCTGCTCAACGGTCGCCTAATCCGCCCGGCGATGGTCGTGGTCAGCCAGGCCGCGAGCTGATCGAGGTTGGCGGGCGGCCCCCTTCGCGGTGCGCCCGCCGCCTGCGCCACAGTGGTGCATGACAGAAAATCAGGAAACGTCGTCAAAAAAAGGGCTTGAAATGATCACAGCGGCCCCCACATAGACGACAACCCCGCGGCATTTGTCGCGAGTAACGAACCAAAGCAACGACTTTTCGCAACGACTTTCGAGGATTTCCTATGGGACGCATCATCGGTATTGACCTGGGGACAACCAACTCCTGTGTCGCCGTTCTCGACGGCGACAGCGCCAAAGTCATCGAGAACGCTGAAGGTGGTCGCACCACGCCGTCCATCATCGCCTACACCGATGATGGCGAGACGCTGGTGGGACAGGCGGCCAAGCGCCAAGCCGTCACCAACCCGCAGAACACCCTGTACGCCATCAAGCGTCTGATCGGCCGTCGCTTCAAGGACGATGTCGTCCAGAAGGACATCAAGATGGTGCCTTACACCATCACCGAAGCCGACAATGGCGACGCCTGGGTGCAGGTGAAGGACAAGAAGCTGGCACCGCCGCAGGTCAGCGCTGAAGTCCTGAAGAAGATGAAGAAAACCGCCGAGGACTACCTGGGCGAAGAAGTGACCGAGGCGGTCATCACCGTGCCGGCCTACTTCAACGACTCTCAGCGTCAGGCTACCAAGGACGCGGGTCGCATCGCCGGCCTCGAGGTCAAGCGCATCATCAACGAGCCGACCGCAGCCGCACTGGCCTACGGCATGGACAAAGCGCGCGGCGACAAGACCGTGGCGGTCTATGACCTGGGCGGTGGTACCTTCGATATCTCCATCATCGAAGTGGCCGACGTCGACGGCGAAACCCAGTTCGAAGTGCTCGCCACCAACGGCGACACCTTCCTGGGCGGCGAAGACTTCGACATGCAACTGATCAACTACCTGGTCGATCAGTTCAAGTCTGACAGCGGCATTGATCTGTCCGGCGACAACCTCGCCATGCAGCGCCTCAAGGAAGCTGCCGAGAAGGCCAAGATCGAGCTGTCCAGCGCCCAGCAGACCGACGTCAACCTGCCGTACATCACGGCCGACAACACCGGTCCCAAGCACCTCAACGTCAAGGTGACCCGTGCCAAGCTCGAGTCGCTGGTCGAAGATCTGGTCAAGCGCTCCATGGGCCCCTGCAAGACTGCACTGTCCGACGCCGGCCTGTCCTCCTCCGAGATCGACGACGTGATCCTGGTAGGCGGTCAGACCCGCATGCCGATGGTGCAGAAGCAGGTCGCCGAGTTCTTCGGCAAGGACGCCCGCAAGGACGTCAACCCGGACGAAGCCGTGGCCGTGGGCGCCGCGATCCAGGGCGGCGTGCTGGGCGGCGACGTCAAGGACGTGCTGCTGCTCGACGTGACCCCGCTGACCCTCGGCATCGAGACCCTGGGTGGCGTGATGACGCCGCTGATCGAGAAGAACTCGACCATCCCGACCAAGAAGACTCAGACCTTCTCGACTGCGGATGACAACCAGACGGCCGTGACCATTCACGTCCTGCAGGGCGAGCGCAAGCAGTCCAGCGGTAACAAGTCTCTGGGTCGCTTCGACCTGGCCGACATTCCGCCGGCGCCGCGCGGCGTGCCGCAGATCGAAGTCGCCTTCGACCTCGACGCCAACGGCATCCTGAACGTGTCCGCCAAGGACAAGGCGACCGGCAAGGAGCAGTCGATCGTCATCAAGGCCTCCAGTGGCCTGTCCGATGAAGAAGTCGAGCAGATGGTCCGCGACGCCGAGGCTCACGCCGACGAGGACAAGAAGTTCGAGGAGCTGGTCCAGCTGCGTAACCAGGCCGACGGCATGGTCCACGCTGCCCGCAAGACCATCGAGGAAGCCGGCGACAAGGCGACCGACGATGAGAAGCAGAAGATCGAAACGGCAATTGCCGAGTTGGAAGAAGCCTCCAAGGGCGATGACCAGCAAGACATCCAGGCCAAGCTGGATGCCTTGACCGAAGCCTCCGGTGCCCTGGCGCAGAAGATGTACGCCGAGCAGGCCGAAGGCGAGCAGGCCGAAGCTGGCGCCGAGGCGAGTGCCAAGCAGGAAGATGACGTGGTCGACGCCGAGTACGAAGAAGTCAACGACGACCAGAAAAAGCAGTAAACCACGACATCTGAATGATGGATGACGCCAGCGCGGGAGCCTGACTCCCGCGTTGGTGTTTCCGCACTGTCGCTACGGAGGCGGACAGAACTATGTCCAAACGTGATTACTATGAAGTTCTGGGCATCGAGCGCGGGGCTGACCAGAAAGAGGTCAAGAAAGCCTACCGACGCCTTGCCCAGAAGTTTCACCCGGACCGTAACCCGGATGACGAAAGCGCCCAGCAGAAGTTCCAAGAGGTCTCCGAGGCCTATGAGGTTCTGAGCGACGACGAGAAGCGTGCGGCCTACGACCAGTTCGGCCATGCCGGCGTTGACGGTCAGGCCGGCGGTGGTTTCGGCGGCGGCGCCGGCGCCGGTGGCTTCAGCGATATCTTCGGCGACGTGTTCGGGGATATCTTCGGCGGCGGCGGTGGTCGGCGCAACCCGAACGCCCCGCAGCGCGGCTCCGACCTGCGCTACAACCTCGAGCTCGACCTCGAGGATGCCGTGGCCGGTACCTCGGTGGATATTCGGGTGCCGCGCCACGTCGAATGCGGCCGCTGTGACGGCGGTGGTGCCGAGCCCGGCTCCACCAAGGAAACCTGCCCGACCTGTGCCGGTCACGGCCAGGTACGCATGCAGCAGGGCTTCTTCGCCGTGCAGCAGACCTGCCCGACCTGTCACGGCAGCGGTCAGCAGATCAAGGTGCCCTGCCACGAGTGTCATGGCGAGGGCCGCGTGCGCGAGACCCGCACCCTGTCGGTGAAGATTCCCGCAGGCGTCGATACCGGTGACCGCATTCGCCTCAACGCCGAAGGCGAAGCCGGCCTCAACGGTGGGCCGCCCGGCGATCTCTACGTGCAGGTGGCGATCAAGCCGCACAAGATATTCCGCCGCGACGGTCGCGACCTGCAGTGCGAAGTGCCGATTAACTTCGTCGACGCCGCCCTCGGCGGTGAGCTCGAAGTGCCGACCCTGAATGGCCGGGTCAAGCTGAAGATCCCCGCCGAGACCCAGACCGGCAAGCTGTTCCGCATGCGCGGCAAGGGCGTCAAGCCGGTGCGCGGTGGTCCCGCAGGCGATCTGCTGTGCAAGGTCGTGTTGGAAACACCGGTCAAGCTCAGCGACGACCAGAAGGACCTGTTGCGCCAGTTCCAGGACAGCCTGGAAGGCAGCAACAGCCATCACTCGCCGAAGAAGACCAGCTTCTTCGACGGCGTGAAGAAGTTCTTCGAGGACATGAAGCCGTAAGTCGGTTTCTTTCCCGAACGATCAAGGCCCCGCTCTCTGTTAAGGGAGCGGGGCCTTTTTCGTCTGAAGATGGGAATCATTCCTGATTCCCGTGTACCATATTGCCTCGCTTGCCGGTGAGCCGCCTTTCGACGGCAAGACGCAGGCCACCCTTTTTTACCTAGATCGAACGATAAGGACACTCATGGACGATGTTGCGGATCGGCCCTTGGCCGGCATTCTGCTCAGGCTGCTATCAGGCATCCTCTTCACCGGGATGATGGTGTGCGTCAAGGCGGTGAGTGTGGATGTGCCGCTGGGGCAGACCGTGTTCTTTCGCTCGGTGTTTGCGCTGTTGCCGATCGTGGCCTTCATGGCGTGGCGCCGGCAGTTTCCGGCGGCCCTGGCCACGCGTCGCCCGCTTGGGCACCTGGTGCGCTCGGGATTGGGGGCGGCGGCTATGTTTGCCTCCTTCGCGGCCGTGGCGAGGCTGCCGGTGGCCGAAGCCACGCTGCTGGCACAGCTATCGCCGGTCGCCATGGCGGTGGGCGGGGTGCTGCTGCTGGGCGAGCGGTTCTCCCTGCACCGGGGGCTAGCCCTGGCGCTGGTGCTCAGCGGGGTCGCGGTGCTGGTGGTGCCGGACCTGCAGGGCCCTCAGGAGGGCGTGCGCGTGCTGGGGTATCTGCTGGGTATCCTGGCGGCCTTGCTGACGGCGGGGGCGTTGATGACCGTACGGCGCATTTCGCGCACCGAGACGGCGGCCTCCATCGCCTTCTACTTCGTGATGGTCACCACCCTGGCGGGGCTGGCGACACTGCCGCTGGGTTGGGTGGCCGTATCCGGAGAGACGCTTGGCTTGCTGGTGCTGTCGGGGCTGTTCGGCGGTGCGGCGCACATCTGCATGACGCTGGCGCTGCGCTACGCCGAGGTCTCGCGTCTGGCGCCGTTCGAGTATGTGGCGCTGATCTGGCCGGTACTGGCAGACCTGTGGATATTTGGCCTACCGCTCACCAGCGGCTTCCTGTTGGCCCTGCCGCTGGTGTTGGGTGGCGCTGTCCTTGCGGGGTTCGAAGGGCGGTTTAAACGGCTGCTTCGACGATGAGCTGGGGGCGTCCCATCGAGCATGGCTCGATACGGGCGTCGACCTGGAAGACTTGTCGCAGCAGCTCGGGAGTCACCACCTGCTCGGTGGTGCCGCAGGCCACCAGCTGGCCGTTTTCCAGCACCATGGCCTGGTCGGTGAAGCGCAGCGCATGGCCGATGTCGTGCAGCGAGGCAATGACCAGCATCTCTCGCTCGCGGGCCAGCCGCCGCAGGATGCTTAGCAGGCTGATCTGGCGGTGAAGGTCCAGCGCCGAGGTTGGTTCGTCCAGTAGCAGGATTTCTGGCGCCTGGACCAGCGCCTGAGCCGCGCTCACCAGTTGTCGCTGCCCGCCGCTGAGGTCGCCGATATCGCGCTTGCTCAGTGTTTCGATGCCCAGGTCCTCGAGGGCGCGATCCACCTCGCGCAGGTCTTCGGGCTGAACCTTCAGGCTACGCCCCTGCATGCGTGCCAGCAGCACCGATTCGTAGACCGTTAGCACCGCACTGGAACCCGTTTCCTGGGGCATATAGGCCACCGGGCGCTCGCTGGTGGCGCCCTCGATGCGTACTTCGCCACCGCCCTTGAGCAGCCCAAGGATGCGCCGGAAGAGGGTCGACTTGCCGGCGGCGTTGGGGCCTAGCAGAGACACGATCTGGCCGCCGGCGAAGGTGGGCGTGGTGATCTCCGAGAGAATTTGGCGCCGGCCGTAGTGTGCCGAAAGGTGTTCTAGCGTAAGCGTTACCATGAAGCCTTCTTGTGGCGGAGCACGAGGAACAGGAAGAACGGAATGCCCACCAGCGAGGTGATGATGCCGATGGGGATAATGGTGCCGGGCAGGATGATCTTCGACAGCACGGAGCCGACCGAGAGGATCAGGGCGCCGCAGAGCGCCGAGCCAGGCAAGAAGAAGCGCTGGTCTTCCCCCAGCAGCATGCGGGCGATATGCGGCCCGACCAGGCCAATGAAGCCGATGGTGCCGACGAAGGCAACCGAGATGGCGGCCAGCAGCGAGACCAGCACCAGCACCTCCAGGCGTAGCGCCCTCGGGTTGACGCCCAGGCTCTCGGCCTTGGCATCGCCCATGCGCATGGCGGTCAGCGCCCAGCCGTGACGCGCCAGCAGCGGCAGAATAACGGCCAGCACGCCAAGGGCGATCCACAGCTTGGACCAGGTGGCCTTGGTCAGGCTGCCCATGGTCCAGAACACTACCGCCGATACCGCTTGCTGGCTGGCGAAGAACTGGATCAGTGCCATCAGCGAGTTGAAGATGAACACCATGGCGATGCCCAGCAACACGATGGTCTCGATGGTGACGCCGCGCCGCATGCTCAGCAGATGAATGGCGCCGGCGGTCAGCATGGCCATCACGAAGGCATTGATCGGAATGATGTAGTCGACCGCCGCCGGCACCAGTGACACCCCAAAGGCCAGCGCCAGCGCGGCGCCGAAGCTGGCACCAGCGGAAATGCCCAGCGTGAAGGGGCTGGCCAGCGGGTTACTGAGGATGGTCTGCATCTGGGCGCCGGCGATCGACAGGCTGGCGCCGACCACCAGTGCCATCAGTGCGACAGGCATGCGGATTTCCCACAGGATGACCCTGACCGGCTCGCTCACGGCATCCGGTGTCAGCAGGGCGGTGATCACTTGGCCCAGGCCATAGCGCGCCGGCCCAAGTGCCAGGTCAAAGCATAGGCTCAGGCCCAGCGCCAGGGTGAGGGCGGCCAGAATCAGCTGGCGCCGGATCACTAAAGAGCGGTAGAAGCCTCCCTCTTTTGCATCTGGGGAGGCCGTGCTTAAGGTCGTCTCAGTGCTCATTCAAGGAAACCCAATAGCCGGCTTGGTAATCGACCGGCAGGAAGCGCTCGTGCAGGGTCTTTAGCGTCGCCTCGGGGTCCAGGTCGCTGAACAGTTCCGGGTGTAGCCATTTGGCGAGCTGCTGCACGGCCACGAAGTAATAGGGGCTGTTGTAGAACTGGTGCCAAATGGCATGGAAGTTGTCATTCTTGACGGCGTTGATGCCGGTCATGGCGGTGCGCTCGGTCAGCGCTTGAAGCTTCTCTCGGGCCACGTCCAGGTCGGCACCCGGCCCCACGCCGACCCAGTTACCGTCGGGCACGTAGGCGTCCCAGCTGCCGCCGGTGACGACCACGTGGTCGGGGTTGGCAGCGATGATTTGCTCGGGGTTGAGAGTGCCGAAGGTGTTGGGAATGATATCGGCGGCGATGTTGGCGCCTCCCGCGAGTTCGACATACTCGCCAAAGTTGGCCGGCCCGAAGCTCATGCAGCAGTCTTCCGAGTAGCCGCCGGCACGGTCAATGAAGACCTTTGGACGCTCGGGGTCGGCCGCCTCGATTGTGTCGGTGACCCGGGCCATCTGCGCTTCGGCGAAGTCAATGAAGTCCTGCGCCCTTTCCTCATCGCCCAATAGGCGGCCCATCAGACGCATGGAGGGGATGGTGTGCTTGATGGGGTCCTCGCGGAAGTCCACATAGACGATCGGAATACCGAGCTGGGCCAGCTTGTCGTCGTAGGCGGCATCCTCGGTGGCCGCTTTGGCCTCGAGGTTCATCAGCACCACGTCCGGCTGCAGCGTGGCGGCCTGCTCGACGTCGAAGGTGCCGTCCTTGAAGCCGCCGAAGGTGGGAATGTCCTTCAGTTCCGGGAACTTGGCGGCATAGGCCGCGTAGTTGTCCGGATCGGCCTCGGAAAAGTCCTTGCGCCAGCCGACGACGTGCGCGAAGGGATCTTCGGGCTCCAGTGCTCCCAATAGATAGATTTGGCGCCCTTCGCCCAGGATCACGCGCTCCACTGGCGCGTCGAGGGTGACCTCGCGGCCGGCGATGTCGGTGACGGTGATGGGATCGGCCTGTGTGGCCATGGAGGTGAGGGCGATGGCCGTGCCAATGATGGTCTTGAGCAGTGAGCTATGCATGAGCGGATGTCTTACTCGTGGTTGGGTCACGTCGAGAGCGGCCAGCGGACGCTGACAGGTCCTGTTGCCGTTTAGTTCTGATTCTTATTTGCAAATGAGGCGCAGTATGGCGCAATCCCCAGGCAGCGTCTAGATAGCCGGGGCGCTGTTTGTCCCCCGATGGGCTGGCGCTCGCTGGGGTTGCGGTCTTAGGCTGGAGGTCCATCACTAAGGAATGAAGAGTCCACGATGCCCATTTCACGTACTGAAATTCCCACCGAGTCCGGAGCCAAGCTGATCAAGCGGCTTTGCAAGCACTGGGCGCACAAGTTCCAAGTCGAGCACGAAGAGGGACATGGCCGTATCCACTTCGAGGCTGGCACCTGCCTGATGGAAGCCGATGCCACCCACCTGCGGGTAGCCGTCGAGGCGCTGGATGTCGAGAGCCTCGATACGCTGGAAGGCGTGGTCGCGAGCCACTTGGAGCGCATGGCCGGCGATGAGCCGCTGACATTGGTCTGGGAAAACTGACTAGACGCGCTCCGTGATCCTCAAGGCCCACCTTGGCTTGCTGCTGTGGGCGCTGCTGGTCGGCCTGTCGTTTCCGGCGGTGGGGCTGATCAGCGCCGATCTGCCGCCCATGCTGCTGACGGCCCTGCGCTTTGCGATAGCGGCGCTGGCGCTCTGGGGGCTGGCTAGGCGAGCGCCGGATCGCTGGCCCCATGGCGCTGCCTGGCTGCTTTACGGGGCCATGGGCCTGTGCCTGGCCGGCTTCTTTGCGGCCATGTTCTGGGCGGCCCATCATGCGACGGCGCTGTCGATGGCCACACTGTTCGTCAGTGTGCCGCTGCTGGCCTTCTTGTTCGGCCTTGCCGCAGGGCTCGAGCGCCGCGGCTGGCGGCTGCCTTTGCTGCTTGCCATGGGGGCCGCCGGTGCGCTGCTATTGGCGGTAGTCGAGGCCGAGGGTCGGGCCAGTGTCAGCCAGGGTATCGTCTTCGGGCGCGGCGAGGCGGTGTTTCTGCTCGGCTGCATGGCCAGTGCGCTCTATCCGGTATTGTCCAAATGGGGGCTGGCTCGGGGGTGGCTGTCGAGCTCGGCGGCGGTGCGCACCTTCTGGAGTCTGGCGCTGGGAGGGACCCTGATCGGCGCCCTGGGCCTGGTCGTTGAGCCTGTAGCGGCGCTATCCAAGATGCGCCTCAGAGACGCGCTGGTGGTGGTCTACCTGGGGCTTTTCTCCAGCGCGGTGACTTTCTGGCTGCAGCAGCGAGCCACGGCGGTGCTCACCCCCGCTGCCGTGACGGCCTATGGCTACCTGGTGCCCTTCGTGTCGATGCTGCTGCTGTTTCTCCAGGCGCCTGGCCGGCTTGGCTGGGAGTGGCTGCCCGGTAGTGTGCTGGTGCTGGCGGCGATGGGATTGCTGTGGCGTGATGATGCTCTCAGTCGCTTGGCAGCGAGAAACAGCTGAGCAGGGTCGTTTGCAGCGCGATGAAGTTGTCGTCACTGACCATCAGGAAGCGGCCATTGTCGAGCCGTGTCAGTCCTTCGAAGTTATCCAGCCGCCAGCCCTCGCCGCTGGAAAGGCGCGCGAGGGTTTCGACCTCGGCCTCCTGGCTGTCGCTGAGGCGCACGCGACGCAGGCTGATTACCAGCGGCGCCGGCGGCGCAAAGGCGCGTTCCAGTGCCAGCAGGGTATCGCCGTTTCCTTCCATATCCGTCAGGCTGCTGCCCGCCTCCGGCGCCAAGGCGTAGCGCCATTGTCGACCGCTGGCGGGGGCGAACAGGCGCGTGGTGCCCGCCGGCATGCCGGCGGGCGAACTTTCCAGGCCGACGATAAGCCCCTCGCGACGGTCAATGGCGAGAGCCTCGGCGCCGGCGTTGAAGTCGGCGCCCTCGAAGCCCTTTGGTCGCATCGGCTGACCCACCGGCCGGCCGTCGGGCGTGAAACGCTGCAGGCGATGTTCGCGCTCGAAGCCAACCAGCAGGATAGCGTCGCCGGCTATCCCGTTGGCGCCATTCTCGACGATCAGCGATTCGGCATCGGCGGCGTCGTCTTCGAGCGGCTGGCCAGCGGCATCCTTGAGGGCTAGAGAGGCCAGCAGCGTGAAACCGCTGAGCCTGCCGGCGGTGAAGGTGAGCTGTGCCTGGTATAGCTGGCCGCGATCGGATAACAGGTAGAGCCGCTGGGCATCGCTGTCCCAGCCCAGCGCCGAGAGTCCGCCCAGCGCCGTGTCGTTCAGAGGGCCGCCACGCTGGCTCTCGGAATGCCATTGGGAGGGCAGTTGCAGAGTGCCGCACTCCTCGATGCCTGCGTTAGGTGCGCCAGTTGACGGGGCCAGCTGGGTCGGCCTGACGCCGCCCGCACAGCCCAGGGGTATCAGGGCAAGTGTAACGATGACGGGCAGCAGCCAGGCGCCAAGTCGCAGCAGCAGGCGCCAGGGCCTTGTGCGCGCGCCTGCTCGCGGGGCTGCGTGAGGAGCTGCGTGAGGAGCTGCGTGAGGAGCTGAGTCAGGGCCCGAAGCAGGCCAGTAGGGCCAATGGGGACGAGGCATGGTGGTAACCGGTGTGATGACCCTTGGAGCTTAGGCCAGTCGCGTGGCGCGCGCATGACAGACGCGCCGCGCCGACAGTTGCTATACTCCCGCGACTTTTTGTACGACGTTTCCTACGACGTTCCACTTACACGACCTGCCTCGTGATGCTCCGCGATTTGCCCCGCGAGTTTCGCCAACCGCCTGGAGACCCTATGTCCTCTCACGCTCCCCGCATTGCCATCGTCGGTGCCGCTGGCCGCATGGGCCGCACCCTGGTTAACGCCGTCACTCAGGATCCGGATGCCATTCTGGCCGCGGGCATCGTCGAGTCCGGTAGCTCGCTTGCGGGTGCCGATCTCGGCGAGCTTGCGGGGCTCGGCAAGCTCGGGGTGGTGGCAAGCGACTCCCTTGGCGCCGTGCTTGATGACGTCGATGTGCTGATCGACTTCACCGCCCCTCAGGTCACGCTTTCCAACCTGGCGCTGTGCGCCGAGCATGGCAAGGCAATCGTGATTGGCACCACCGGGCTTTCCGACGCTGAGATCGCCACGCTCGACGGCTATCGTGATCGGGTGCCGATGGTCTTCGCGCCAAACATGAGTGTCGGCGTCAATCTGACCCTCAAGCTGCTGGAGACCGCTGCCAAGGCGCTGGGTGACGAGGGCTACGATATCGAGGTGATCGAGTCTCACCATCGCCACAAGGTCGATGCGCCTTCCGGCACGGCACTGAAGATGGGCGAGGTGATGGCCGATGCGCTGGAGCGTCCCCTCAAGGAATACGGCGTCTTCGAGCGGGTCGGCCAGTGCGGGCCGCGCACCGACAAGGAGATCGGCTTCGCCACCGTGCGCGCCGGCGATATCGTCGGTGAGCACACGGTGATGTTCGCCACCGAAGGCGAGCGCATCGAGATTACCCACAAGGCCTCGAGCCGCATGACCTTCGCCAAGGGGGCGGTGCGCGCGGCGCGCTGGGTGTCCGGCCGGGAGGCTGGTCGCTATGACATGCAGGATGTGCTCGAATTGAAATAACGCAAACCCGCACGGCGTCTGGCGTCCATTGGACCAAAGGGCTAGCCGCCGGGCGCTGTTTCCGGTAACATTGATCAAATTTTTTGGCCGGGCGGTGTTATCTCGCTTGTAGCGAATCGCCCAAGCAGGCACGTCGAGCGAATGACAACAAGCGGGATGGAACCGGTTTTTCGGGTTTCGTCCCGCTTTTTTACGAGCCGCCGGCAGCGCCCGCCGCAAAAACACACTAGTCGTCGGACGATGAGACCGTTGCCCCTGACGGTCTCCTGAGCATGGGAGGAAGTTGCGTTGAACAAACCCGCGATATTGGCCTTGGAAGATGGCAGCGTATTCCATGGCACCGCGATCGGCGCCGATGGGCAAACCAGCGGTGAAGTGGTGTTCAATACCGCCATGACCGGTTACCAAGAAATTCTCACCGACCCCTCCTACACCCGACAGATCGTCACCCTCACCTATCCCCACATCGGCAATACCGGCATCAATTCAGAAGACGTCGAATCCGGCGCCATTGCCGCTGCCGGTCTGGTGATTCGCGACCTGCCGCTGCTGGCCAGCAACTTTCGTAGCGAGCAGCGCCTCGACGACTACCTGAGAAGCCAGAATGTGCTCGGCATCGCCGACATCGACACCCGCCGCCTGACCCGCATCCTGCGCGACAAGGGGGCCCAGAACGGCGCCATCCTGGCCGGCGCGGAAGCCGAGGGCGATGACGCCGTCGAGCGTGCCCTGGCCGCGGCCAAGGCCTTCCCGGGTCTCAAGGGCATGGATCTGGCCAAGGTGGTGTCCTGTCAGAGCCCGTATGAGTGGAGCGAAGGTGAGTGGACCCTGGGCCAGGGCTATGCCGATACCACCGCTAATGAGCGCCCCTTCCATGTGGTCGCTTATGATTTTGGCGTCAAGCGCAACATCCTGCGGATGCTGGCTTCCCGCGGCTGCCGCCTGACCGTGGTGCCGGCCCAGACCCCGGCCGCCGAGGTGCTGGCGCTCAACCCGGACGGCGTCTTCCTGGCCAATGGCCCGGGCGACCCCGAGCCCTGCGATTACGCCATCACGGCGATCCGCGAGATCCTCGACACCGAGCTGCCGGTGTTCGGCATCTGCCTGGGGCATCAGCTGCTGGCGCTGGCCAGCGGTGCCAAGACCGTCAAGATGAAGTTTGGCCACCACGGCGCCAACCATCCGGTCCAGGACCTGGAAACCGGCCAGGTGATGATCACCAGCCAGAACCACGGCTTTGCCGCCGACGAAGCGAGCCTGCCGGAAACGCTGCGCGCGACGCATCGCTCGCTGTTCGATGGCTCGCTGCAGGGCATCGAGCGCACCGATCGTCCGGCGTTCAGCTTCCAGGGCCACCCCGAAGCGAGCCCTGGCCCGCGCGATGTCGCGCCGCTGTTCGACAAGTTCGTTGACCTGATGCAGGCCCGCCGCTAAGCGGCTCCTGCTCGATCGCGCCGTCGTCTGTCACCTTTTTTCTGCGGGAAACGTCATGCCCAAGCGTACCGATATCCAGAGCATCCTGATCATTGGCGCTGGCCCGATCGTCATCGGCCAGGCCTGCGAATTCGACTACTCCGGCGCCCAGGCCTGTAAGGCCCTGCGCGAGGAGGGCTACCGGGTCATCCTGGTCAACTCCAACCCGGCAACCATCATGACCGACCCGGTGATGGCCGATGCCACCTACATCGAGCCGATCACCTGGGAAGCGGTGGAGAAGATCATCGAGGCCGAGCGCCCCGACGCGGTGCTGCCGACCATGGGCGGCCAGACCGCGCTGAACTGCGCCCTGGAGCTCGACAAGCACGGCGTGCTCGACAAGTACGGCGTGGAGATGATCGGCGCCAATGCCGACACCATCGACAAGGCCGAGGATCGCGATCGCTTCGACCAGGCGATGAAGAAAATCGGCCTGGAGTGCCCCAAGGCCAAGGTCGCCCACTCCATGGACGAAGCCTGGGAAATTCAGGCCGAGCTCGGCTTCCCGACCATCATTCGTCCTTCTTTCACCATGGGCGGCTCCGGTGGCGGCGTGGCCTACAACAAGGAAGAGTTTCAGGAGATCTGCGATCGCGGCTTCGAGCTCTCCACCAATCATGAACTCCTGATCGACGAGTCGCTGCTCGGCTGGAAGGAATACGAGATGGAGGTCGTTCGCGACAAGAACGACAACTGCATCATCGTCTGCGCCATCGAGAACTTCGACCCGATGGGCGTGCACACCGGCGATTCGATCACCGTGGCTCCGGCCCAGACGCTGACCGACAAGGAATACCAGATCATGCGCGACGCATCGCTTGCGGTGCTGCGCGAGATCGGCGTCGAGACCGGCGGCTCCAACGTGCAGTTTGGCGTCGATCCGAACACCGGCCGCATGGTCGTGATCGAGATGAATCCCCGGGTGTCGCGTTCATCGGCGCTGGCCTCCAAGGCTACCGGCTTCCCGATCGCCAAGATCGCCGCCAAGCTGGCGGTGGGTTACACCCTCGATGAGCTCAACAACGACATCACCGGCGGTCGCACCCCGGCGTCCTTCGAGCCGGCCATCGACTACGTCGTCACCAAGATTCCGCGCTTCACCTTCGAGAAGTTCCCCCAGGCCAACGACCGTCTGACCACTCAGATGAAGTCAGTGGGCGAGGTGATGGCGATCGGTCGTACCTTCCAGGAGTCGCTGCAGAAGGCGCTGCGTGGCATGGAAACCGGCAAGGACGGTCTCGACCCGGTGGTCGACGACTATTCGCCGGAGAGCATGGCACTCATGAAGGGCGAGCTGCAGGCCGCCGGCGCCGAGCGCATCTTCTATATTGCCGATGCCATGCGCGCCGGTCTTTCCGTCGACGAGATCTTTACGCTGACCAACGTCGACCGCTGGTACCTGGTGCAGCTTGAGGGCCTGATTCGCCACGAGGAAGACCTCAAGCGCCGCTCGCTGTCCGACTTGAGTGGCCGCGAGATCTACGCGCTCAAGCGCAAGGGCTTCAGTGATGCTCGCCTGGCGGCGCTGCTCGGGGTCTCCGAGGGTGAGTTCCGCAAGGTGCGCCACGGCCATGACGTGCGCCCGGTCTACAAGCGCGTCGATACCTGTGCGGCCGAGTTCGCTTCCGACACCGCCTACATGTACTCCACCTACGAGGAGGAGTGCGAGGCCGAGGTCAGCGACAAGAAGAAGATCATGGTACTGGGCGGCGGGCCCAACCGGATCGGCCAGGGCATCGAGTTCGACTACTGCTGCGTGCACGCGGCGCTCGCCATGCGCGAGGATGGTTACGAGACCATCATGGTCAACTGCAACCCGGAGACCGTGTCTACCGACTACGATATCTCCGACCGGCTCTACTTCGAGCCGGTGACCCTGGAAGACGTGCTGGAAATTGCCGACAAGGAGCGCCCGGAGGGCGTGATCGTGCAGTTCGGCGGCCAGACGCCGCTCAAGCTGGCGCGTGCTCTGGAGGCCGCTGGCGTGCCGATCATTGGCACCACGCCGGACGCCATCGATCGCGCCGAGGACCGTGAGCGCTTCCAGCACATGATCGATAAGCTGGGCCTCAAGCAGCCGCCCAACGCCACCGCCAGAAGCTTCGAGGATGCCTTCGCCAAGGCCGAGGCCATCGGCTACCCGCTGGTGGTGCGCCCCTCCTACGTGCTGGGCGGCCGGGCGATGGAAATCGTCTATTCAGCCACCGAGCTGGAGCGCTACATGACCCATGCGGTCAAGGTCTCCAATGACTCGCCGGTGCTGCTGGATCACTTCCTCAAGGCCGCCATCGAGGTCGACGTGGACGCGGTCAGCGACGGCGAGCAGGTGGTGATCGGCGGCATCATGCAGCATATCGAGCAGGCCGGCGTTCACTCCGGTGACTCTGCCTGTGCGCTGCCGCCGTACTCGCTGCCGGCCGACGTCCAGGACGAGATGCGCGACCAGATCAAGCGCATGGCGGTGGAGCTCAATGTGGTGGGCCTGATGAACGTGCAGCTCGCCTGGCAGGACGGCGAGATTTACGTCATCGAGGTCAATCCGCGCGCCTCGCGCACCGTGCCTTTCGTGTCCAAGTGCATCGGCACCTCGCTTGCTCAGGTGGCGGCACGCTGCATGGCGGGCCAGACCCTGGCCTCTCAGGGCTTCACCCGCGAGATCGTGCCGCACTTCTACAGCGTCAAGGAAGCGGTCTTCCCCTTCAACAAGTTCCCGGGCGTCGATCCGATCCTGGCGCCGGAGATGAAGTCTACCGGTGAGGTGATGGGCTCTGGCGAGACCTTTGCCGAGGCCTTCTACAAGGCACAGTTGGGCGCTGGCGAGGCGATTCCGCGTCTGACCGGCGAGCGCAAGGCCTTCCTGTCGGTCCGCGAGCCCGACAAGGAGGGCGTTATCGAGGTCGCCCATTCTTTGGTAGAATTGGGCTTCACCCTTTGCGCTACCCGCGGCACCGCACGCGCCCTGGAGGCCGCGGGCATTGCCGTCGAGTCCGTGAACAAGGTCAATGAAGGCAGGCCACACATCGTCGATATGCTCAAGAACGACGAGGTGGCCTACATCGTCAATACCACCGAGGGGCGCCAAGCCATCACCGACTCCTCGGTCATCCGCCGCACCGCTCTCGCTCGCAAGGTTCCCTACGCCACCACGTTGGCGGGGGCGCGAGCCGTTTGTCTGGCGCTCGAGTACGGCAATCAGATCACAGTGCGGCGGCTTCAGGAACTGCATGCAGGAGCGACACAATGAACAAGGTCCCGATGACCGTGGCCGGCGAGCAGAGCCTGCGAAAAGAGCTAGAGCAGCTCAAGGGCGTTGAGCGCCCCCAGGTGATCGCCGCCATCGCCGAGGCCCGTGAGCACGGCGATCTCAAGGAGAACGCCGAATACCATGCCGCTCGTGAGCAGCAGGGCTTTATCGAAGGCCGCATCCAGGAGATCGAGGGCAAGCTCTCGAGCTCCCAGGTGATCGACGTCACCAAGCTGCCCAAGACTGGCAAGGTGATCTTCGGCGTGACCGTCGAGCTGATCAATCTGGAAAACGACGAGGAAGTCCGCTACCGGATCGTTGGCGAGGACGAAGCCGATATCAAGTCCGGCAAGATCTCGGTCACCTCTCCGATCGCCCGTGCCCTGATCGGTAAGGAAGAGAGTGATGTGGTCGTGGTCAAGACGCCAGGCGGCGAGGTCGAATACGAGATCTCAAGCGTCGAGCACCTATGACGCGAGCTTGAAGCCTTAGGCTGGAAGAAAAACACCCCCGCAGCGCCGCTGCGGGGGTGTTTGCATTTCTGGGCCTGCTGATATTGCTGAGCTTCCAGCTTCCAGCTTCCAGCTTCCAGCTTCCGCGAAGCGCGTCAGCGGCGGCCGTGGTGCTCTTCGAAGCGCTTGATATTGGAGAGCTTCGGGTTGGCCTTGGGGTTGGCGCGGTAAAGCAGCACCACCTTGCCGATGCTCTGCACGTTGACGGCGCGAGCGGCCTTGGTCAGCTCGGCGATCACGGCGGCGCGGTCGTCACGCTCGGGGATGGCCAGCTTGACCTTGATCAGCTCATGGTCGCCCAGGGCGCGATCGAGTTCCGCCAGCACGCCCTCGGAGATGCCGTTCTCGGAGACGGTCACGACCGGGTTGAGGTGATGGCCGATGCTGCGCAGTGCTTTCTTTTGTGCCTGTGACAAGCTCATGATATCTTGATCGTTCCGGTTGTACTGTCAGATTTGCTGAACAGGCCATGGTACGTGGAAGTTGGTCTTCGCGAAAGCGTTGGTCTTTGCGAATGCGTGGGCCATTGCGAAAACCCTTGCGGCAACACCGTCTGCGCCCACGCCATGCGACCGGCCCCTCTCGTTATTCGATTCTCCAAGCATTTCAGGTGATGACGTGGCACGCTCCACCAGCTCCAAGAGTGCCGGGTCACGCAGTGGCCAGGCCAGCAAGACCAGCGGTAACTGGCTCAAGGAACACTTCGACGACCAGTATGTGCAGCGTTCCTGGCAGGATGGCTATCGCAGCCGGGCAAGCTACAAGCTGCTTGAGCTGGATGCCAAGGACAAGCTGTTCAAGCCGGGGATGACGGTCATCGACCTTGGCGCGGCCCCTGGCGGCTGGAGTCAGGTCGCCGCCGAAAAGGTCGGGGATCGCGGTCTGGTGATCGCCTCCGACATCCTTGAGATGGATGCCCTGGCCGACGTGACTTTCCATCAGGGCGATTTCACTGAAGAGTCGGTGCTCGAGGCCATTCTCGAGACCCTCGGTGAGCGGCGGGTAGACCTTGTTATGTCGGATATGGCCCCCAATATGAGTGGAATGGCCGCGATCGACCAGCCGCAGGCGATGTATCTGGTCGAGTTGGCCCTCGATCTGGCCCGCCAGACGCTGTCGCCCGGCGGGCGTTTTCTGGCCAAGGTCTTCCAGGGCGAAGGCTTCGATGCCTACCTCAAGGATCTGCGCGGCAGTTTCACCAAGGTCATGACCCGCAAGCCGGAAGCTTCCCGAGCGCGTTCGCGGGAAGTCTACCTGCTGGCGGACGGTTTTCGCGGCTGATTCCCCTGGGGAGCACCGCTTTGGCGAGGGCAGGGTGCTCGTCGCCGATCATAGCGACTGGCTATGATCCTCATGTACGGACAGGTACTGCAGAGTGTGCGATGCTGGTCGACGCTGGCGTCGGGTGGTTGAACGCGCCGGGCTCCTGTAGTGTCGAACGCATAACCACGTTAGCAGTTTGATTTCAGCAATGAGGGTATTCCCTTGAATGATATGGCGAAGAACCTGATCCTGTGGTTGGTCATCGCGGCGGTGCTGCTGACGGTGTTCAACAACTTCAGTGTCGAGAACTCACCTCAGACGATGAACTACTCTCAGTTCGTCCAGCAGGTGCAGCAGAAACAGGTGCGCTCGGTCACCATCGATGGCTATACCATCACCGGTAAGCGCACCGATGGATCGGATTTCCAGACCATTCGGCCGTCAGCGCAAGACCCCAAGCTGATGGATGACCTCCTGGCCAACGATGTCACCGTGATCGGCAAGAAGCCCGAAGAGCAGAGCCTGTGGACGCGCCTGCTGATTGCCAGCTTCCCGATCCTGATCATCCTCGCCATCTTCCTGTTCTTCATGCGACAGATGCAGGGCGGTGCCGGCGGCAAGGGCGGGCCAATGAGCTTTGGCAAGTCGAAGGCCAAGCTGCTCTCCCAGGACCAGATCAAGACTACCTTCGCCGATGTCGCCGGCTGCGACGAAGCCAAGGAAGAGGTCGAGGAACTGGTCGACTTCCTGCGTGATCCGTCCAAGTTCCAGCGCCTGGGTGGCACCATTCCCCGCGGCGTGCTGATGGTGGGCCCGCCGGGTACCGGTAAGACGCTGCTCGCCAAGTCTATCGCCGGCGAGGCCAAGGTGCCGTTCTTCTCGATTTCGGGCTCCGACTTCGTCGAAATGTTCGTGGGTGTCGGCGCGTCTCGCGTGCGTGACATGTTCGAGCAGGCCAAGAAGCAGGCGCCTTGCATCATCTTCATCGATGAGATCGATGCCGTGGGTCGCTCGCGTGGTGCCGGCATGGGCGGCGGTAACGACGAGCGCGAGCAGACATTGAACCAGCTGCTGGTCGAGATGGACGGTTTCGAGGCCAACGAAGGCGTCATCGTGATCGCCGCCACCAACCGTCCCGACGTGCTCGACCCGGCGCTGCTGCGTCCGGGCCGCTTCGACCGTCAGGTCACCGTTGGCCTGCCGGACATTCGCGGCCGCGAGCATATCCTCGGCGTTCACCTGCGCAAGGTGCCGCTGGCCGATGACGTCAAACCGTCGCTGATCGCTCGCGGTACGCCGGGCTTCTCCGGCGCCGACCTGGCCAACCTGGTCAACGAGGCGGCGCTGTTCTCGGCGCGTCGTAACAAGCGCCTAGTGGGCATGGAAGAGCTCGATCTTGCCAAAGACAAGATCATGATGGGCTCAGAGCGCAAGTCGATGGTCATGACCGACAAGGAAAAGCTCAACACGGCTTATCACGAGTCCGGTCACGCCATCATCGGCCTGGTGATGCCCGAGCACGATCCGGTCTACAAGGTCACCATCATTCCGCGTGGCCGGGCGCTGGGCGTGACGATGTTCCTCCCCGAGGAAGACCGTTACAGCCTGTCCCGCCAGCAGATCATCAGTCAGATCTGTTCGCTGTTCGGCGGCCGCCTGGCCGAGGAAATGACGCTTGGCCCGAACGGCGTCACCACCGGTGCCTCCAACGACATCAAGCGCGCCACCGAGCTTGCCCATAACATGGTGGCCAAGTGGGGCCTGTCCGAGGAGATGGGGCCGATCATGTACGACGAGGACGAGTCGCATCAGTTCCTCGGCGGCCCGGGTCAGGGTGGCGGCAAGTTCAAATCCGGTGATACCACCACCAAGCTCGATCAAGAGGTGCGTCGCATCATCGATGGCTGCTATGCCCAGGCCAAGCAAATCCTCGAAGACAATCGCGACAAGCTGGATGCCATGGCCGAAGCGCTGATGCAGTATGAAACCATCGACGCCGATCAGCTTGCCGACATCATGGACGGTCGTCCGCCGCGTCCGCCCAAGGACTGGGATGATGAAGGCGGCAGTGGTTCGCCGATCGGCGGTGCGCCCAGCGCTGACGACAAGGCCAGCGGCAAGGAAGACGACAAGGACGCTTCGCCTGACGCCGATGAGGACGACGACGAGCCGCGTCGCCGTCCCTCCGACCCCCTGGGAGGCCCCGCCGGTCATTAAGGCAGGGCATCCCAGCAAGACGCGAGGCGCCCCTAGTGGGCGCCTCTTGCGTTTATTGGGTATCATGCGCACCAGCATCCCCCGTGCGGGGCCAATCGCCAGTCAGCAGGATCAAGCAAGCCATGAATGACGGACAAGGCGCCAGTGCGCTGCAATGCGGCCGGCATCGCCTGGATATTTCCTTTCCCCGCGTGATGGGAATCCTCAACGTGACCCCGGATTCCTTCTCCGACGGAGGGCAGCACACCGCCATCGACGATGCGTTGCGCCATGCCGAGCGCATGCTGGCCGAGGGCGCGGCGATCATCGACGTGGGTGGGGAGTCGACCCGTCCGGGGGCAAGCGAGGTATCGACCCAGCAAGAGCTCGACCGGGTCGCCCCGGTCGTCGAACGCTTGGTACGCGAGCTGGATGCCTTGGTATCGGTCGACACCAGCGCCCCCGAGGTGATGCGTGAGACCGCCGCACTGGGAGCCGGCATGCTCAACGACGTGAGGGGGTTGCGTCGCGAGGGTGCGTTAGGGGCGGCCGCACACAGTGGTCTGCCGGTGTGCGTGATGCACATGGTCGGCGAGCCTGACACCATGCAGCGTGCCCCGGGCTACGAGCAGCCGGTGGAAGAGGTCGTGAAAGCCTTTCTCGAAGAGCGCATTCGCGCCTGCGAAGCGGCGGGCCTGAGGCGCGAGCGTTTGATCCTCGACCCTGGGTTCGGCTTTGGCAAGAGCGTCGAGCACAACCTGCGCTTGCTCAACCGCATGGCGGGCCTCGAGGTGCTGGGGCTACCGATTCTCGCCGGCATGTCGCGCAAGAGCATGATCGGCAAGGTGCTCGAACGCCCGGTGGAAGAGCGGTTGCCGGGTAGCCTGGCGCTGGCTGCCATGGCCGTCGAGCGCGGCGCACGGATTCTGCGTGTCCACGATGTAGGGCCCAGTGTGGATGCCGTGAACATGACCTGGGCCGTGATGGAGGAGGGGTTTACCCCATGAGTCGACGTTATTTTGGTACCGACGGTATCCGCGGTACGGTGGGGGATTACCCAATCACGCCTGATTTCATGCTCAAGCTCGGCTGGGCCGTGGGGCGTGTGCTGGCCCGTGAAGGGCGCACCAAGGTGCTGATTGGCAAGGACACCCGGATCTCCGGCTATATGTTCGAATCGGCGCTCGAGTCGGGCCTTTCGGCGGCTGGCGTCGATGTCTCGCTGCTGGGGCCGATGCCGACACCGGCCATCGCCTACCTGACCCGCACCTTCCGGGCGCATGCCGGAATCGTGATCTCGGCGTCGCATAATCCCTTCGAGGATAACGGCATCAAGTTCTTCTCCGCCGAGGGCGCCAAGCTGCCCGACGAGGTCGAGGAGCGCATCGAAGAGATGCTCGAGGCGCCGCTGACCACCGTGGCGCCGGACCGGCTCGGTAAGGCCGTGCGCATCGACGACGCACCGGGGCGCTACATCGAGTTCTGCAAGTCGACGGTGCCTGATCGGGTCAGCCTGCATGGCTTGAAGATCGTGCTCGATTGCGCCCATGGGGCCACCTACCATATCGCGCCCAGCGTCTTTCGCGAGCTCGGCGCCGAGGTCAGCGTGGTCGGGGGTAGCCCAGATGGTCTCAACATCAATCATGAGGTCGGTTCGACGCACCCGGCCAGCCTGCGGGCGGCCGTGATTTCGCGAGGCGCTGACCTGGGTGTTGCCTTCGATGGCGATGGCGACCGGGTGCTGCTGGTCGATGCTGATGGCCGCGAACTCGATGGCGACGACATCCTGTTCTTGATCGCTCGCGACCGTCATGCTCGCGGTGAGCTGGGCGGCGGGGTGGTCGGCACCCTTATGTCCAACTTCGGCCTTGCCGCGGCCCTCGAGGCGCTGGGTATTCCCTTCGAGCGCGCCAAGGTCGGCGACCGTTACGTGATAGAGCGCTTGGTCGCCAATGGCTGGCAGCTGGGCGGTGAGTCCTCCGGGCACATCGTCTGCGGCCACATCCAGACCACCGGCGATGGCATTGTCTCGGCGCTTCAGGTGCTGGCGATCATGGTCCGCGAGGGGCAGACGCTTGCCAAGCTGCTGGGCGGTTTCGAGAAGGCGCCCCAGGCCCTGGTCAATGTGCGCCTCAATGCCGCCACCGATCGCGGCGCGCTGATGGACAGCGAGTCGCTGAAGAAGGCCGTTGCCAGCGTCGAGGCCGAACTCGGCAATGAAGGGCGTGTGCTGTTGCGCCCCTCCGGGACCGAGCCGCTGATTCGGGTGATGGTCGAAGGTCGTCCTCATCTCGACGTGGATGGCCTGGCCAAGCGCCTAGCCGGCGAGGTCGAGTCGCTGGTCGACTGAGCTATACCCGCTGATGGCCGGCATGCCTTGTGGTGTGCTGGTTGTCATGCTATGAGCGCTCCTATACCATTTCGCACCACCTTGAAAGAGGACCGTCTATGCGTACTCCGCTGATCGCCGGTAACTGGAAGATGAATGGCTCGCTGGCGCTGGTCGATAGCTTCGCTCGCGCCTTTGCCGAGCGCGGCATCCCTGCGACGGTCGAGGCGGCACTCATGCTGCCGGCGCCCTATCTGTATGCCGCTCGTCAGGCGTTTGCCGAATTGCCGGTGGCGCTGGGCGGTCAGACGCTGTATCACCAAACAAGCGGCGCCTTCACGGGCGAAGTCAGTGCTAGCATGCTCGGCGACTGCGGGGCTCGCTATGTGCTGGTCGGTCACTCCGAGCGCCGCGAGCTGTTCGGTGAAGACGATGCCGAGGTGCTGGCGAGGGTGAAGGCGGCACTCGCCGCCGAGCTCACGCCGGTGCTGTGCGTCGGTGAAACCCTCGAAGAGCGAGATGCCGGCCGCACCGAGGCCGTGGTGCTTGGGCAATTGGCGGCGGTCTTCGACGCCCTTGCTGCGGATGAGCGGTCTCGAGTGGTGGTGGCCTATGAGCCGGTCTGGGCCATCGGTACCGGGCGCACCGCGACGCCCGAGCAGGCTCAGCAGGTGCATGCGGCGCTTCGTGCGCATCTTGCGACCTATGATCCGACGCTGGCCGAAGGCCTGCGTTTGTTGTACGGCGGCAGCATGAAGGCTGCCAACGCCGCCGAGCTGCTCGCGCAGCCGGACATCGACGGCGGCCTTGTGGGGGGAGCCTCCCTTCAGGTCGACGATTTTCTAGCCATTTGCCAGTCAGCAGGTTGAACCCCATGCAAGTTGCCTTTCTCATGATCCACGTGGCGATCGCCATCGCCTTGGTCGTTCTCGTCCTGCTGCAGCAGGGCAAGGGTGCCGATGCCGGCGCCTCCTTCGGCGGCGGTGCCTCGCAGACCGTGTTCGGGTCCCGCGGCAGCGGCGGCTTCCTGTCCAAGTTCACGGCGCTGCTGGCGGCGGGGTTCTTTGCGACGTCGCTGACGCTTGCCTACTTTGCCTCCCAGGCCGGCCAGGCGCCTGAAGCCGGTATTCCGGACGCCAAGGTTGTTGAGCAGCAAAACAACGTGCCAACGCTTGACGACTCCTCATCCAATATGGATAATACTGCGCCAGTGCTAGAGGAGAGCGGCAGCTAAGCCGGTCTCAATTAGTGCTCCCCTGATGCCGAAGTGGTGGAATTGGTAGACACGCTATCTTGAGGGGGTAGTGACCTTACGGTCGTGCGGGTTCAAGTCCCGCCTTCGGCACCATCTGAAGCGTCTTGTTATGCCGAGGCCTTCAGTAGCAAGATTGGCATTCCAGGCGATTGTCATTCCCACGGCAAGATAAGACATCTTGACGTGAGCCAGAGTGACAGGTATTATCGCCAACCTGTGATGCGGGGTGGAGCAGTCTGGTAGCTCGTCGGGCTCATAACCCGAAGGTCATCGGTTCAAATCCGGTCCCCGCTACCATTTAGGCCGTCAGTTGACGCCAAATGGGATATAAGGATTCTTGTGAAAGGCCCCTTCCAGTGAAGGGGCTTTTTGTTAGTAGCTCATCTGTTAGCCGTTCCCCTGTTGCCGGCCTTCGCTGGCGACACGCCAATCAGCCACCTCGCTTTCTCTTTATCTCCCGGCCAGGTGCCTGACGCAACGGCTGTAGGAGTTTTCGTCTGTGGCAATCAAGGACGCTGCGCTATACGCGTTAATCGAGCCGGTGGCCTCCGCCATGGGCTTCGAGCTCTGGGGACTCGACTACCTGTCCCAGGGCAAACACTCCCGTCTGGTGATCTATATCGATGGCCCCAACGGCGTGACCGTCGACGACTGTGCCGATATCAGCCGTCAAATCAGTGCGGTCATGGATGTTGAGGACCCCATTGCCGGCGAGTACCGGCTTGAGGTGTCGTCACCTGGTATGGATAGGCCGCTGTTCACCCTCGACCATTTCGAACGCTTCAAGGGACATGTGGTCTCGATAAAGCTGCGCACGCCCTTCGACGGTCGGCGCAAGTTTCAGGGACTGCTGGCCGGTATCGAAGAGGACGAAGTGTTGTTGCAGGTTGACGGCGAGGAGTACTGCTTTCCCATCGACAGCATCGATCAGGCGCGTGTCGTGCCCCAGTTCGAGGATTGAGGTCGATGCATAAGGACAGGTTTTCTGGCGAGGCAAAGGCATGAGCAAAGAGATTTTGATGGTCGTTGACGCGATCTCGAATGAGAAGGGCGTGCCCCGTGACGTCATCTTCGAAGCGGTAGAAGCGGCACTGGCCAGTGCATCGCGCAAGCGGTTCGATGGCGAGGAAGTCAGCGTGCGCGTGGCAATCGATCGTGCGACCGGTGACTACGACACCTTCCGGCGCTGGGTGGTGATCGAGGACGACGAGTTCGAGAACCCGGACGCTGAGATCAAGCAGTCCTACGCCGAGCGCCGCGATCCGCCGCTGACCGTAGGCGACGTGGTTGAAGAGCGCATCGAGAATGCCGTCTTCGGTCGCATCGCGGCGCAGACCGCCAAGCAAGTGATCGTGCAGAAGGTCCGTGAGGCCGAGCGCGCCGAAGTGGTGCGTCAGTACGCCGATCGCGAAGGCGAGCTGGTGGCCGGCATTGTCAAGAAGACGACACGTGAAGGCCTGATCATTGATCTGGGCGACAACGCCGAGGCGTTCTTGCCGCGTAACGAGATGATCCCCGGTGAGCGCTACCGCATGAACGAGCGGGTGCGTGCACTGCTGGTCAAGGTCGACGCTGAAGCGCGCGGCGCCCAGCTGATCCTGTCGCGGACCTGCCCGGAGCTGATCATCGAGCTGTTCAAGATCGAGGTGCCGGAAATTGCCGAGCAGCTCATCGAGATCAAGGGCGCGGCAAGGGATCCCGGTTCGCGAGCCAAGATCGCGGTCAAGACCAACGACCGTCGTATCGACCCGGTCGGCGCCTGCGTCGGCATGCGCGGTTCGCGCGTGCAGGCGGTGTCCACCGAGCTGCAGAACGAACGTGTAGATATCATTCTTTGGGACGACAACCCCGCGCAGTTGGTGATCAACGCCATGGCGCCGGCGGATGTCGCTTCGATTCTCGTCGATGAAGACAGCCATGCCATGGATGTCGCCGTCGCCGAGGACAACCTCGCCCAGGCCATCGGTCGCAGTGGCCAGAACGTGCGGCTCGCCTCAGAGCTGACCGGCTGGAAACTCAACGTGATGACTGAGGACGAGGCCGAGGGTAAGCGCGAGCAAGAAATCGATAGTCAGGTGGAATTCTTCATCAACCACCTGGAAATCGACGAGGAACTGGCACGGATCATGGTCGAAGAAGGCTTCACTTCCCTGGAAGAAGTCGCCTACGTGCCCCTCGAGGAAATGCTCGAGATCGAGGAATTCGACGAGGATCTCGTCGAGGAGCTGCGTGCACGCGCAAAAGATGAGCTGTTGAACCTGGCAATCGCTTCCGAAGAGCAGCTCGATGGCGCTCAGCCCGCCGACGACCTGCTCAACATGGAAGGGATGGAGCGTCACCTGGCCTTCATTCTGGCCAGCCGGGGCATTGTCACCATGGAAGACCTTGCCGAGCAGTCCGTCGATGATCTTGAAGACATCGAGGGCGTGGACGAGGAGCGCGCTGCGGCACTGATCATGACTGCCCGTGCGCCTTGGTTCGAGAGCGAACAGTAAACAGGTCACGGGCTCAGGAGGGTCGTTAATGTCAGACATGACCGTAAAAGATTTTGCCGTAAAAGTGGGGCGTGAAGTGCCCCGCTTACTAGAACAGATGAAAGAAGCCGGCCTGCCTCACAAGGCCGAGGGCGACGCTGTGTCCGAAGCGGACAAGAAGCGCCTGCTCGATTATTTGACCAAGAGCCACGGCGGCGAAAGCGACGCCGGGGCCAAGAATCGCGTCACCTTGACGCGCAAGACCAAGAGCCGGATCCGCTCCGGTGATCGTGGCAAGTCCATCGAGGTCTCGGTTCGCAAGAAGCGCACTTACGTGAAGCGCGAGGAAGAGCCGGCCGAGAAACCCAAGGCCGAGGACACCGGCCCGCGTCAGCTGGTTGGCGACATGGCCGACTCCCAGGCCGAGCGGGCTGCCCGCGAAGCGGAAGAAGCAAAAGCCGCCAAGGCCAATGCCGAAGCCGCCAAGGCGGAAGAAGCGGCCAAGGCCGTGGCCGCCGAGCCCGAGCCGGAAATTCCGGTGCCGGAGCTCGAGACGACTGCCGAGCCGGCTGCACCTGAAGTCAACGCACCGCCCAAGGAGCCGCGTGGCGATACGCGCCGAGCGCCCAAGAAAGCCGGTGCCAAGGCCAAGAAGGGGCGTCACGAGCGTGATGATGACGACCGCGAAGAGCGTCGTCGTGGCGGCAAGAAGGCCAAGCGCGCCGAGCGTCGCGGCACCCGCCGTGGCGGTCGCGAAGGCGGCGGCAAGCACGGCTTCCAGAAGCCGACGCAGCCGATCGTGCGCGAAGTGTCGATTCCCGAATCGATCAGCGTCGCCGAACTGGCCGACAAGATGTCGATCAAGGCCAACGAAGTCATCAAGGCCATGTTCAACATGGGCGCGGCCGTGACCATCAACCAGACCATCGATCAGGACACGGCAGTGATCGTGGTCGAGGAAATGGGCCACAAGCCCAAGCTGGTCAAGGACGATGCGCTCGAGACCGAAGTGCTCGAGAGCATCTCCTACGAGGGCGAAGAAATTACCCGCTCTCCGGTGGTGACCGTCATGGGTCACGTCGACCACGGTAAGACCTCGCTGCTCGACTACGTGCGTCGTGCCAAGGTGGCGACCGGTGAAGCCGGCGGCATTACCCAGCACATTGGTGCCTATCACGTCGAGGACGATCACGGTGGCGTGACCTTCCTCGATACCCCGGGCCACGCGGCGTTTACCGCCATGCGTGCTCGCGGTGCCAAGGCGACCGACGTGGTCATCCTGGTGGTGGCAGCGGACGACGGCGTGATGCCGCAGACCATCGAGGCGATCGAGCACTCGAAGGCTGCCGGCGTGCCGATGGTCGTGGCGGTCAACAAGATCGACAAGGCGGGCGCTGATCCGGACCGGGTCAAGAACGAGCTGTCCCAGCACGGCGTCATCTCCGAAGAGTGGGGCGGCGACACCCAGTTCGTCCACGTCTCTGCCAAGTCCGGCGAAGGCATCGAAGACCTGCTGGAATCCATCCAGCTGGTGTCCGAAGTGCTCGAGCTCAAGGCCGTACCGGAAGCGCCCGGCAAGGGCGTCGTGGTCGAATCGCGTCTCGACAAGGGCCGTGGCCCGGTCGCGACCGTGCTGGTCCAGAACGGCACCCTGAAGAAGGGCGATATCGTACTCGCCGGCCTTCACCACGGCCGCGTGCGTGCACTGACCAACGAGCTTGGCAAGCAGGTCGACGAGGTCGGTCCGTCCATGCCGGTCGAGATCCAGGGTCTCGACGGCACGCCGGACGCCGGTGACGACTTCATGGTGCTCGAAGACGAGAAGAAGGCCCGCGAGATCGCCAACTTCCGTCAGGGCAAGTACCGCGAAGTGCGTCTGGCTCGCCAGCAGAAAGCCAAGCTGGAGAACATGTTCAGCCAGATGGGCAAGGAAGAAGTCGCCAAGGTCAACATCGTCCTCAAGGCCGACGTCCAAGGCTCGCTGGAAGCCATCAAGAGCGCCCTCGAAGAGCTGTCCACTGAAGAAGTCGAGGTCGCCGTGGTGTCCTCGGGTGTCGGCGGTATCACCGGTACTGACGCCAACCTGGCGCTGGCCAGTGAGGCCATCGTGGTCGGCTTCAACGTCCGTGCCGATGCCGCGGCCCGCGAGATCATCGAGCGTGAAGGCCTGGATCTGCGCTACTACAGCGTGATCTACCAGCTGATCGACGAGGTCAAGCAGGCCATGAGCGGCATGCTGGCACCGGAGTGGAAGGAAGAGATCGTCGGCGTGGCCGAGGTTCGCGACGTCTTCCGCGCGCCGAAGATCGGCGCCGTGGCCGGCTGCATGGTGGTCGAGGGCTCCGTTCACCGCAACAAGAAGATCCGTGTGCTGCGCGACAACGTGGTCATCTACGAAGGCGAGCTGGAATCCCTGCGTCGCTTCAAGGATGACGTCAACGAAGTGCGCAACGGCATGGAGTGCGGTATCGGCGTCAAGAACTACAACGACGTCCAGGCCGGTGACAAGATCGAGGTCTTCGATCAGGTCAAGGTCGAGCGTACCCTGTAACCGACCGAGGAGAGCTGGTCATGCGCGAGTTCAAGCGTACCGATCGGGTAGCCGACCAGCTGCAACAGGAGCTGGCGGTACTCATCCAGCGCGAGGTCAAAGACCCGCGTCTGGGCATGATCACCGTCAGCGGGGTCACGGTCAGCCGTGACCTCGGCTATGCCGACGTCTATGTCACCCTGCTCGGCGAGAACGACGCCGAGCGGGTCAAAGACAACCTCAAGGTGCTCAAGCGCGCGGCAGGCTTTCTGCGTAGCCAGATCGCCCGTCGCATCAAGCTGCGCCACGTGCCGGAACTGCGCTTTCATTACGATGAGAGCGTGGTGCGCGGCCAGCAGCTGTCTTCGCTGATCGAGGAAGCGGTCGCTAGCGATCGTGCCCAGCATCACGAAGAGCCGGGCGATGACGGCGATGTCGCCGACTCTAACGGTGAGCAACATCGTGACGAGGAAGGCCACTGATGGCGCGAAAGCGTCGCGGTTTGCCGGTCGATGGCGTGCTGTTGTTCGACAAGCCCAAGGGCGCATCGAGCAACCACGTACTGCAACGCGTCCGGCGGCTCTATCAGGCTCAGAAGGCCGGCCATACCGGCACGCTGGACCCGATGGCCACCGGCTTGCTGCCGATCTGTTTCGGCGAGGCCACCAAGTTCAGCTCCTTCCTGCTCGAGGCCGACAAGGTCTACGAGACCCGGGTGAAGCTGGGCGAGGTGACCGACACCGGCGATGCCGAGGGCGAGATCGTCGAGAGCACTCCGGTGCCGGCCTTGAACGAGGCCGATATCGAGGCGGTGCTGGCCCGCTTTCGCGGTGAAATCGACCAGGTGCCGCCGATGTATTCGGCGCTCAAGCACGAAGGGCGCAAGCTCTATGAGCTGGCCCGGGAAGGCAAGACAATCGAGCGTGCAGTCAGGCGCGTGAGCGTTTATGATAGCCGGCTGCTCGCGGCGGATGCCGAGGGTTTCGAGCTGCGGGTGCGGTGCAGTAAAGGCACCTACATCCGCACGCTTGCCGAGGACATCGGCCAGGCGCTTGGCTGCGGTGGTCATATCACGGCCCTGCGTCGGCTCAAGACCGGTCCCTTCGACGGCGAGGGCATGCACACCCTGGAGGCGCTGGAAGCATTGGCCGATCAGGATGCGCGGGAAGCCCTGCTGATGCCGATCGATGTGCTGGTCGCGCATCTGCCGGCCCTCGAGGTCGACGACGTGGCGGCCTCACGGATCCAGCACGGCCAGCAGGCCCGAGTGGATACCGGAGAGCTCGGCGTCGATGACACCGTAAGACTCTATCGTGGCGAGGCCTTTCTGGGACTGGTCACGGTCAAGGCGGCTGGGGAGATTGCTCCCCGTCGCTTGTTGAATACCGCCGCTGCCCAGTCGGGTGGCGACGCGTAAAGCAACCCGTCCTGCGTGGAACCTGCCACGCGGGGCAGGCGTGGAGACTGCAAATATGCGTGGTCTCCGACATTCATCACCAGGCATATTGCTTACTGGAGAAACAGATGGCACTGACCGCTGAAAAGAAGGCCGAGATCGTTAGTGAATTCGGCCGTGTCGAAAATGACACCGGTTCCCCCGAAGTTCAGGTGGCTCTGCTGAGCGCCAACATCGATGGCCTGCAGGATCACTTCAAGACCAACAAGCAGGATCACCACTCTCGTCGTGGCCTGATCCGCATGGTCAACCAGCGTCGTAAGCTGCTCGACTACCTGAAGCGCAAGGACTTCGAGCGCTACCAGTCGCTGATCCAGCGCCTGGGCCTGCGTCGCTAAGCGGCAGCCGGTAGCTAGACAGGGAAGGGTCCAAGGATTCTTCCCGAACCCGCGGCAGCGCCGCAGGGTTCTTCGAACAAGCAACCCCAAGGGGTTGCTTGTTGTTTTATGGGATCTTGGTAGCCCTTGCCCCGACGACCTCCTAAAATGGTCGACGTGTCAAAAAGACCCAATATGAATTCGACAAGTTGAAGGAAGCCGCCGTGAATCCGGTCAAGAAAACATTCCAGTACGGTCGCAGCACCGTGACTCTCGAGACGGGCCGCATCGCCCGTCAGGCCACTGGTGCCGTCCAGGTCACCATGGGCGATACCGTGGTGCTGTGCACCGTGGTCGGCAAGAAGACCCTCAAGCCTGGCCAGGACTTCTTCCCGCTGTCCGTGCACTACCAGGAAAAGACCTATGCCGTGGGCAAGATCCCCGGCGGCTTCTTCAAGCGTGAAGGGCGTCCTACCGAGAAAGAGACCCTCACCTCGCGCCTGATCGATCGCCCGATCCGCCCGCTGTTCCCCAAGGGCTTCATGAATGAGGTCCAGGTCATCTGTAACGTGATGTCCGCCGACCGCAATGAAGACCCGGATATCGCCGCCATGATCGGCACCTCCGCGGCGCTGGCCATTTCTGGCCTGCCGTTCAGCGGCCCGATCGGCGCTGCCCGCGTCGGTTTCGACGAGGAAAAGGGGTACTTCCTCAACCCGACCGTCGAAGAGCTGACCCATTCGGAACTCAACATGGTGGTCGCCGGTACCGCAAAGGCCGTGCTGATGGTCGAGTCCGAAGCCAAGGAACTGCTCGAAGACGAGATGCTGGGGGCGGTGCTGTTCGCTCACCAGGAAATGCAGGTGGCGATCGACGCCATCAACGAGCTGGTCGCTGAGGCCGGCAAGCCGAAGTGGGACTGGCAGCCGGCCGCAGAGAATGCCGCCCTCAAGGAAGCCCTGGCCAAGGACTTCGAAGCCAAGGTCGGCGAAGCCTATCGCATCACCGACAAGATGGCTCGCCAGGATGCCCTGAGCGCTGCCAAGGACACCGCTATCGAAGCGCTGGCCGGTGAAGAAGAAGGCACCTTCGACGCCGAAGAGGTGGCCAAGGCCTTCGCCGCTCTCGAGAAGCGTGTCGTGCGCTCACGAGTGGTCAAGGGCGAGCCGCGCATCGATGGCCGCGACCTGAAGACGGTGCGTCCGCTGGACATCCAGGTGGGCGTGCTGCCCAAGACGCACGGCTCGGCGCTGTTCACCCGCGGCGAGACACAGGCCATGGTGGTGGCGACGCTCGGCACCCTGCGTGACTCCCAGCTGATCGAGTCCCTGGAAGGTGAGCGCAAGGATCGCTTCCTGCTGCACTACAACTTCCCCCCGTACTGCGTGGGCGAGGCCGGCTTCATGGGCGGGCCCAAGCGTCGCGAGATCGGCCACGGCCGTCTGGCACGCCGCGGCGTCCAAGCCATGCTGCCCAGCGATGACGACTTCCCCTACACCATCCGTGTGGTCTCCGAGATCACCGAGTCCAATGGCTCAAGCTCCATGGCCTCGGTGTGTGGCACTTCGCTGGCCCTGATGGACGCGGGCGTGCCCATCAAGGCGCCGGTGGCGGGTATCGCCATGGGCCTGGTCAAAGACGACGATGGCTTCGCCGTGCTGACCGATATCCTGGGTGACGAGGACCACCTCGGCGACATGGACTTCAAGGTGGCCGGCTCGGCCTCCGGCGTCACCGCCCTGCAGATGGACATCAAGATCGAGGGGATCAACGAGGAGATCATGGAGCAGGCGCTGCAGCAGGCCCATGAGGCGCGTCTGACCATCCTCGAGCAGATGAACCAGGTGATCGGTCAGAGCCGCAGCGAGGTGTCCGATAACGCGCCGTCGATGGCCACCATCAAGATCAACCCGGACAAGATTCGCGACGTGATCGGCAAGGGCGGCGCGACCATCCGCAAGATCTGCGACGATACCGGCGCCTCCATCGACCTGGACGACGACGGCACCGTGCGTATCTATGCCGATGACAAGGTAGCTGCTAAGGCCGCTATCGACACGGTGCTGGCGATCACCGCCGAAGCCGAGATCGGCAAGCTCTACAAGGGCAAGGTCGTGCGCATCGCCGACTTCGGCGCCTTCGTCAATATCATGCCGGGAACCGACGGCCTGGTGCACATCTCCCAGATCGTGCCCGAGCGGGTCAACGACGTGCGTGAGTTCCTCAACGAAGGCGACGACGTCATCGTCAAGGTGCTGGATATCGACAACCGCAACCGCGTGAAGCTCTCCATCAAGGAGATCACGCCGGAAGAGAAGGCCGCCTTCGAGGCCGACGAGGTGGTCGTCGACTGATCCCGACCGACCCCGCAACGACAACGCCCCCGCAGCCTTGGCTGCGGGGGCGTTTTTTTTAGTGCTGCTACTCGTCGATCAGTGTTTCTCGGTCAGGCCAGAGGGTTGCTTAGCGCTCAATCGCTAGCGCAACGCCCTGCCCGCCGCCGATGCACAGCGTCGCCAGACCCTTCTTGGCGTCGCGGGCGATCATCTCGTGAACCAGCGTCACCAGGATTCGGCAACCGGAGGCGCCGATCGGGTGGCCGATGGCAATCGCGCCGCCGTTGACGTTGATCTTGTCGGCATCCCAGCCAAGCTCCTTGTTGACCGACAGCGCCTGGGCGGCGAAGGCCTCGTTGGCCTCGATCAGGTCCAGTTCACCGATCGCCCAGCCGGCCTTCTCGAGGCAGCGACGGGTTGCCGGCGCCGGGCCGATACCCATGATCGCCGGCTCGACGCCAGCGTTGGAGTAGGCCTTGATGCGAGCCAGCGGCTCGAGGCCCAGCTCCTTGGCCTTGTCGGCGGAGCACAGCATGACTACCGCGGCGCCATCGTTGATCGAGGAGGCGTTGCCGGCGGTCACGGTGCCGTCCTTCTTGAAGGCTGGACGCATGCCGCCAAGCTTCTCGGCGGTCACGCCCGGGCGCGGGCCTTCGTCGGTGTCGAAGACTACCGGGTCGCCCTTGCGCTGGGGAATCTCGACCGGAACGATTTGACTCTTGAACTTGCCGGCCTCGATGGCGGCGGTCGCCTTCTGCTGGGAACCAGCGGCGAAGGCGTCCATCTCCTCGCGGGTGATGCCGTACTTCTCGGCCAGGTTCTCGGCGGTGATGCCCATGTGATAGTCGTTGAAGGCATCCCACAAGCCGTCATGAACCATGCTGTCGACGGCCTTCCAGTCGCCCATGCGCTGGCCGGTGCGCGAATTCGGCAGTACGTGGGGCGAGGCGGACATGTTCTCCTGACCGCCGGCGAGGATCAGCTCGGCGTCGCCACAGCGAATCGCCTGCGTCGCAAGGTGCAGCGCCTTGAGACCGGAGCCGCAGACCTTGTTGATGGTCATGGCCGGCACGGCGTCGGGCAAGCCGGCCTTGATGGCCGCCTGGCGTGCCGGATTCTGGCCGACACCGGCGGTCAGGACCTGGCCGAGCAGCACTTCGTCGACCTGGTCACCCGCAACGCCAGTCTGCGCGAGGATATCCTTGATGACCAAGGCGCCCAGCTCGCTTGCAGGGATGCCGGCGAGTGAGCCACCGAAGGTGCCAACGGCAGTGCGGCGGGCCGCAACAATCACCACGTCTTGCATAAAGAGACTCCTCGATAAGGGGTAGTGACCACTTAGCATAGGGGAGTTTTTTGCACCGCGACAATGGCTAATGGCCTACATGGGACCAAAGCGCAATTCGGGAAGGGGAGCTGAGCGACTCGAGGAGGCAGAGCGTCGCGGCCGGCGAGCACGAAGGTGCCGGCCGCGGCGATGGAACCGGTGGTCGAGTGGTTGGCCGTTAACGGCTTGGCGCCACGCTTTTCCCTTGCTTGCCTTGCGCCTCAGGCGAGCTGGACGGGAATGGCATGGCTGGTGTGGCTGACGTCATTGCCTTCCTGCAGATAGACCAGAGCCGGCTGATGATGCTCCACTTCGCGATCATCGTAGTGGGCGTAGCTGCAGATGATGACCCGGTCACCGACATTGGCCTGATGGGCCGCGGCGCCGTTTACCGAGATGATCTTTGAGCCTTCCTCGGCGCGGATGGCATAGGTGGTGAAGCGCTGGCCGCCTTCAACGTTGTAGATCTGGATCTGCTCGTTTTCGCGAATGCCGGCCATATCGAGCAGCTCGCCGTCGATGGCGCAGGAGCCTTCGTAGTTGAGCACGGCGTGAGTGACGCGGGCCATGTGTAGCTTGGCCTTGAGCATAATGGTGTACATCGGATTGCGTTCCTTATCCGTCGCGACGCGACAGGCTAACGGTTAGATTGTCGATCAGGCGGGCCGGCCCCAACTGGGCCGCGGCGAGAATCACCGCCTCTCGGGTATCGGCGTCAATCTCGCCGAGGTCATCGGCACGGCGCAGCGCCAGGTAGTCGGGCACGAAACCACGTGAGACCAGGCGTTCATTGGCGATGGCGAGGGCATCGGCCGCTGGGGTGCCGGCGACGATGGCATCGCGCAGCTCGCAAAGCGTGAGGTGAAGGCCAGGCGCCCGTGCACGTTCCTCGTCGCTCAGATAGCCGTTGCGTGATGACAGTGCCAGGCCATCTTCGGCGCGCACGATCGGCACGCCGACGATCTCGATGGGAAAGTGCAGGTCCAGGGTCAACTGGCGAATCACCGCCAGCTGCTGGTAGTCCTTCTCACCGAAGCAGGCCAGATCGGGCTGCACCAGGTTGAAGAGCAGGCTGACCACGGTGGCTACGCCATCGAAGTGCCCCGGGCGGGAGCCGCCGCACAGCCCTTCGCTGATGCCGGCGACGCGCACGCGAGTCTGCATGTCGGGGCCATCGGGGTAGAGCTCGCGGGTCGACGGTGCAAACAGCAGGTCGCAGCCGGCCTCGGCGAGCCCGGCCTGATCCTCGGCGAGACTGCGCGGGTAGGCGTCCAGGTCCTCGTCGGGGCCGAACTGCAGCGGATTGACGAAGATCGTCGCCACGACTAGGTCGGCGCGGGCCCGCGCCTCGGCGACCAGCGCCAGGTGACCCGCATGCAGGTTGCCCATGGTCGGCACTAGGGCGATACGCTGCCCGGCGCGCCTAGGGCCGGCCAGCGCCTCACGCAGCGCCTGAATGTGATGCAGGGTATTCATCAGAAGCTGTGCTCCTCGGCCGGGAAGCAGCGTGTCTTGACGGCGTCGTGATAGCGGCGGAAGGCGTCCTGAATGTCCTCGGCTTCCGTCATGAAGTTCTTGACGAAGCGCGGGGTGCGGCCATGGGTGATGCCCAGCACGTCGTGCATGACCAGGATCTGGCCATCGACGTCGGGGCCCGCGCCAATGCCGATCACCGGTACGTCCAGCGCATCGCGCACCGCGCGGCCGAGGCTTGCCGGCACGCATTCGAGCAGGATCACCGAGGCGCCGGCATCTTGTAGGACCTTGGCGTCATGGAGGATCTGTTCGGCGCGTTCGTCGTCACGGCCCTGTACCTTGTAGCCGCCCAACTGATGAACCGACTGCGGCGTCAGGCCCAGGTGCGCGCACACCGGCACGCCGCGTTGGGTCAGTTCGCGGATGCCCTCGGCCATCCAGGCCTCGCCCTCGACCTTGATCAGCTCCGCTCCCGCGCGCATCAGGGCGCCGGCGTCGTCGAGCAGCCTGGGTAGGCTTGAGTTGCTCATGAAGGGCAGGTCGACCATCAGCAGGCTGGAACCCTTGCCGCGGGCGGCACAGCGGGTGTGATAGCAGATGTCGTCGAGAGTGACCGGCAGGGTGCTGTCGTGGCCTTGCAGCACCATGCCCAGGGAGTCGCCGACCAGCAGCACCTCGATCCCGGCGTCGCTGGCGGCGCGGGCAAAGGAGGCGTCGTAGGCGGTCAGGCAACTGAAG
The DNA here is from genome assembly GCF_900100755.1 of Onishia taeanensis. Lineage (GTDB taxonomy): Bacteria > Pseudomonadota > Gammaproteobacteria > Pseudomonadales > Halomonadaceae > Onishia > Onishia taeanensis. Next base: position 21,959 of record NZ_FNCI01000009.1, on the reverse strand, counting down.
GTCTCCCCCGCCCGCTTATGGGCCGAAAGCGTGCTCAAGGTGACGGTTTTCATAGTATTGCGGTCTCGTCGATAGCGTCATGGGACCGCGTTGAAGATACGCGGTCACTGGGATGACATCGGGGCTGGAGCCATCGGGTTGTTACCCCGGCGGCCCTGAGAGTGTGGAATGGTAACAAAAGTCGGGCAACTCTACCTTTGGGGTAACAGTGCCCGCAAGTCGTCGGCGTCCTGCCAGGCGGGAAGCGCCTTTAAAGGACCCAGCCCCGGTAGTTCGAGTGTCGGTGCCAGCTCGTGCAGGGGCACCACCACGAAGGCGCGCCCGGCGATCTCGGGATGGGGAAGGCGCAGCCGCGGATGGTCCAGGCACTGATCGTCGTACAATAGAAGATCAAGGTCCAGGGTGCGCGGCCCCCAGTGGCGGCGCCGCACCCTGGCGTGACGCTGCTCGAGGGCCTGCAACTGGTCGAGTAGTGCGAGCGGCGATAGCCGGGTCTCGAGGTGGGCCACGGCATTGACGAAGTCGGGTTGGTCCTGGGGGCCCACCGGGCGGCTCGCGTAACAGGATGACGCAGCCAGCAGGCGGGTCAGCTTCAGGCCATCCAGCTCATCGAGTGCCCGCTCGACGTGATCGCGCGGGCCGTCGAGGTTGCTGCCAAGGCCGATGTAAGCATGCGACAGCATCTGCTCAGTCCTGCTGGCTCGGTGCAGAAGGGGCCGCACTGCGCCGGCGCTTGCGGGGACGGCGCTTGCGCTTCTTGCCGCCACCGCTGCCGGCAGGGTCGCTGCCGAGCTTCTGCAGCAGGCGACGCTGTTCGTGTTCGTCGGCGTCCTGGAAGGCCGTCCACCAGGTGCCCAGGCCGGGGTCGATCTCACCGGCTTCCTCACGCAGTAGCAGGAAGTCGTAGGCGGCTCGGAAGCGCGGGTGCTCGAGGGTCTGGAAGGCTCGCTTGCCGTGGCGCTTGGGCATATGCATCTGCAGATCCCAGATCTCGCGCATCGGGATGCTGAAACGCTTGGGGATCGAGACATGCTTGAGCTGGCGGCCCACTACCTGCTGGGCGGCGCTATGCAGGGCCGGAACCTCGGGCATGCCGTCATCGATCAATGCCTGATGGCGAAGCGTCACGGCCGGCCACAGTATGGCGCCGATCAGGAAGGCCGGGGTTACCGGCCGGTCGCGGCGGATACGGTCGTCGGTGTTCGCCAGTGCTCGTTCCATCAGCGGCTCGGCCCAGGGAAGAACCTGCAGTGCTTCGTCGGCTTCCGGGAAGAGCATCGGGAAGAGGCCGTGGTGGCGCAGCGCGTGGAAGGTATCCAGGGCATGGCCTGCCAGGAACAGCTTGAGGATCTCGTCGAACAGCCGGGCCGGCGGAATCTGCAACAGCAGCGGCGCCAGCTCGCGGATCGGTGCCTCGGTGGCAGCGTCCATGTCGAAGTCGAGCTTGGCGGCGAAGCGCACCGCGCGCAGCATGCGCACCGGGTCTTCCCGGTAGCGGGTCGCCGGGTCGCCGATCAGGCGCAGTGTCCGCGACTCGATGTCGCGCACGCCGTTCGCCCAGTCATGGATCGAGAAGTCGGCGATGTTGTAGTAGAGCGCATTGACGGTGAAGTCCCGGCGCAGGGCGTCTTCTTCGACGTTGCCCCAGACGTTGTCGCGCAGCAGCAGGCCGTCTTGAGACTGCTGTGACTGCTGACCGCCGTGGTCGTCGCCAGGACGCCCACGGAAGGTGGTGACCTCGATCACCTCACGGCCGAAGCGCACATGCACGATGCGAAAGCGCCGACCGATGATCCGCGAATTGCGGAACAGATCGCGTAGCTCTTCGGGGGTCGCATCGGTGGCGACGTCGAAGTCCTTGGGCGTCTTGCCGAGCAGAGAGTCCCGAATGCTGCCGCCGACCAGGTACGCCTCGAAGCCTGCATTGTGCAGGCGGTAGAGAACCTTCAGCGCGGCATCAGAGAAGAGCTTGCGGGATACGTCGTGGTCATCGCGGGGAATCACGCGCAGCGCGGGTGTCGTGTCGGCGGCCCCTTGAGGGCTGAAAAGCGACTTCAAGCGCTCACCGGGAGCTTGTAGAAAGCGGGTAAATCCTTTGAACATGCAGCGAAATCGACTCGCTAAGGCAAAACCCAAGTGTAGCCGACCACCGACACCTTGGGAACCATTGCCTAGTTGGGGGAACGGGTTGGCGTAAAAAATGTCTGGTCTAGCGTGGTCGCCAGACGCAGAAAGGGGAGGCCAGCTGGCCTCCCCTGTAAGCTTGAAATCAGCATCCCTGCTGTTGGTTTTTCTTCGTGATGGCGCATCGCCTTGAATACGCACCACAGTCACCAAATCTGGTTCAGGCAAGCAAGATTCTTATTGTTGTCGACCTTCCTGATGGCGACCGTCTCGTATTCAAAACAATAGTCCAACCACGACGGCAAAGAATTTGCCTACCTCCGGTGTGTTGTTGTTGTTACCGGAGGTGCATCGCGTGCGGGCTTGTTGTTGTTATGCCCTGTCGGGATGCGTTTCGTCCTGGTCAGCTTTCCGGACCCTCGACCGCAATTATTGTTGTGGTGGTCGAGCCGCACCGGGATGGCTTGTCGTTGTTCTTGTTGGCGTCATTGCCATCATGGGTGCCGTGTCTGCCATCAGCATTGTTGTTATTGGGCTGTTGGCGGTGTCTGAGGCCTCGTTCTTGTTTTTGTTGGCACGAGAGCTCAGTGACGTCCGGCTGTTGTTTTTCTTGCCTTAAACATTGCACTGCTCATGCCATGTTTAAGAAAGTCCAGTAAAATCAGTTTGTTATGTTTTTTCGAATCAGTTCCGTCTGATATGCACATCGATTGTGTTACCCCTTGGTGCCGCATACTGGGGCATTTCTTGTGTGGGATGGTAACAACTGGTGCAGAGATGGCTGCCATGATGCGGAAAAGCGCCTGCGATTGGAACTCACAGGCGCTTAGACCATGGTCGTGTAGAGGCGGAAAAGCAGGCCTGATCAGGCCTGACGACTGCGGGCGCTGCGCTTTCTGGGGATGCCCAGGCGTTGCCGGCGCTCCCACAGGCACTTGCGGCTGATGCCGAGTTTCTGGGCCAGTTCGGTCTCGCTCATCTCTTCCTGATGTTCGAGCACGAAGTGCTGGAAGTAGTCCTCCAGCGAGAGATCTTCCTCGCTGATCTCTCCTGGAGTAGATATGTCATCCGTGGTCGCCGCGGGGCTGGCGGTGGGGTGAGCCAGGGTCGACACCGGCCGCAGGCCCAAGTCATCGGGGTGGATCAGATGCCCTTCGGCGAGGATCACGCCCCGCTCAAGGGCGTTCTCGAGCTCGCGTACATTGCCGGGCCAGAGGTAGTCGCGGATCTCGCGGCGAGCACTGCGCGATAGCTTGAGGCCCTGGCGGTCATGGCGGCGGCAGGCGGCTTCGAGCAGCACGTCGGCAATGGTCAGTATATCGTCATCGCGCTCGCGCAGCGGCGGCAGGTCGATCTGCATCACGTTGAGGCGATAGTAGAGGTCGAGGCGAAATTCGCCGGTCTTCGACAGTGCCTGCAGGTCGCGGTGGGTGGCGGCGATCAGGCGCACATCGACGTGACGGGTTTCCACCGAGCCGATCTTGCGGATTTCGCCTTCCTGCAGCACGCGCAGTAGCCGGGCCTGGGCGTCCAGCGGCAGCTCGCCGATTTCATCCAGAAACAGGGTGCCGCCGTCGGCGGCCTCGACCAGGCCGGTGCGGGCCGCGCTGGCGCCGGTGAAGGCGCCCTTCTCGTGGCCGAAAAGCTCGGACTCGATCAGGGTCTCGGGAATCGCCGCGCAGTTAACGCAGATCAGCGGTGCCGCGGTGCGCTTGCTCTGGCGGTGAATGGCGCGGGCCACCAGTTCCTTGCCGGTCCCCGACTCTCCCTGGATCAATACCGTGACGTCGGCCGGAGCGGTCTTGCGGATGCGGGTATAGACCACCTGCATGGCCGGGCAGTCGCCGATCATCGATTGAGGGGCAGTCTCGCTTGCCTGTTCAGGCTCAGGGAGCTCGCCGCCATGTTCACGTAGCGCCCGTTCCACCGTTTCAAGCAGCTCGTCATGGTCGAAGGGCTTGGCGATGTAGTCGACCGCGCCTTGTTTCAGGGCATCCACGGCCGAGCGCATGCTGGCGTAGCTGGTCATGATCAGCACCGGCACCGGTGAGGCACGCTCGATCATCACGGTGCCGGGGTCGCCGGGCAGACGCAGGTCGCTGATCACCAAGGAAAAGTGCTGGGGATCCAGCGCCTCGGCTTCGGCCACCGAAGCGGCTTCGCTGACCTCGTGGCCATGGCGCTCCAGCAGCCGCTTCAGGGCGCTGCGGATGATGCTTTCGTCTTCAACGATCAGAATCCGGCTCATGGGGGAGCTCGTTGTCCTCTTTGCTCGGTGGTCGCCTGCTGACAGGAAGCCACATGACGATGCGAGTGCCGCGTTCGCGCCCGGTGGGGGGCGATTCGATGTGGATCCGCCCCTGGTGGTCGGCCAGGATGCCATAGACCAGGGCGAGGCCCAGGCCGGTGCCCTCGCCGGGTGCCTTGGTGGTGGTGAAGGGCTCGAATAGATGATCGCGGACACTGGGGTCGATGCCCGTGCCGGCATCGGTCACGCTCCATTCTATGCCATTACGGCCATCGACATCCTCAAGCCGCCGGGCATCGATCTCGATCGTGCCACCGGCGGGGCTGGCATCGCGGGCGTTGCCCAGCAGGTTGATCATCACCTGGACCATCCGCTGGGCATCAGCCTCAAGCTCCAGGTCGACGGGGCAATGATTGTGATAGATCACATCCTGACCCGTGCGTGCCAACTGAATCAAGTGAAGCGCCTCGTCGGTCAGCTCGCGGGGTTTGACCATGGCATAGCGCCCGGCGTTGTCCTGATGGCCGCCGTGGGCGAAGCCGACCAACGAGCCGACGATGCGCGAGACACGCTCGGTAAGGCTCTGGATCTGATCGGCGGTCTCCAATAGCGCGGGATCATCGGTGTCGTAGCGCAGGTTCTGGGCCAGCGATGAGATACCGGTGATGGGATTGCCGATTTCATGGGCGACCCCGGCGGACAGTTGGCCGATCGAGGCCAGTCGTGCGGCGTGCGCCAGCTCGTCCTCGAGCCACTTCATCTCGCTGTGATCCTCGATCAGGATCACTCGGCCGCCATAGGCGTCGTCATCCGTATCCAGCGTAGCCTGGTGCAGACTCAGATAGCGCGTACTGCCGGCAAGCGTCACCGGCTGTTTGTAGAGATGGCGCTGGCCGTTGCTGAGCAGCCGACCGAGTAGTTCCGCCCAGGGCGCCGGCAGGCTATCTCGGTGGGCGCCGACGACGCGCTCGCCATCGATGCCGGAGAGCGCTGCCAGGGCGTCGTTCCACATCAGCAGTTCATCGTCGTCGCCGAAGGCGCACAGGCCGATGGGGAGCTGGGTGAGGGTGCGGCGATGATAGCGGCGCAGGCCGTCGAGCTCTCTGGCCAAGCCTGTGAGACGTGAACGATAGGCCTCCAGGCGGCTTTCGACGAAGTGAATATCGTCGACCGCCTCTGTTTCCAGACTGGCCCGGTCGCGGCTATAGGGCAGGCAGCGATCGACGATGTCCTGGGCCACCGAGGGGCCCATCAGCCCCGAAAGGTTGGCCTGGATACGGTCACGCAGCCGTCGCAGCGCATAGGGGCGGCGCTCCCAGGAGGTGAGCTCGAGTGACGCCAGGGCGCGCTCGACTTCGCGCCCGGCGACATCGGCCCCCAGCGCCGGGGTGAGATGATGCTTGAAGTCTTCGCCGTGGCTGACGCTAAGCGGCAGGCGCTTGGGGCGAATCACCGGATCCGCCGCACAGGCCTCGGCGGCGGTTCGTTCGCCTTCCGAGGTGCGGGTCAGCAGCGAGACGACAATCAGGATCACACCGTTAGCGGCCAGCGCCACCAGCGTCACGGTATACCAGGCGGGTGAGTTCGATAGGCTTTCCAAGCCCGGTGGCACCAGCACCCAGGGCGAGAGGCCGGTGACCAGCGGCAGCCACAGGCCCAGCATCCACAGACCCGTGCCCGCCAGCAGTCCACTGACCATGCCCTTACGGTTGGCGCCGGGCCAGTAGAGCAGGGCTAACAGCCCCGGCAGGCATTGCGCCATACCGGAGAAGGAGGCGATGCCGAGGGTCGTCAGGTCATGGGCAAGCCCCAGGGTGCGATAGTAGAGCCAGCCGGAAAGAATCACCGCCACTACCAGCGCCCGCCTAAGCCAGCGCAGCCAGCGGTATAGGTCGCCCCGGTGATCCGGTGGATGGGCGACCAGCACCAGGTGGTTGAGGATCATGCCCGACAGGGCCAGGGCAATGATGATCAGGGTGCCGCTGGCTGCGGCGAGGCCGGCCAGGAACGCCAGCGCATCGATCCACGGCGAGGCGGACAGCGCGAAGGCTAGATAGGCGCTCTCAAGGCCCGGAGGCGCAATGCCGACGCGCTGAGCGCCCCACAGGATCAGTGGTACCGGCAGGGCCATCAGCAAGAGATACAGCGGCAGACTCCAACCGGCCTGCAGCAGCGCACGCGGGGAAAGGCGCTCGGCGAAGGTCAGGTGGAACATGTGCGGCATCAGGAAGGCGGCGGCGAAGAACAGCAGTAGCAGGGTGCGCCACTGCCCCGCATCAAGCTCTCTGATGCCGGCTTGATGGGCAAGCCCCGGGCCTTCGAGCCAGGCCTGCAGGTCGCTGGGGCCGTCGAAGATGCCGAACAGGGCGATGGCCCCCAGCGCCAGCATGGCGGCGAGCTTAACCAACGACTCAACGGCGATCACGGCAAGCAGGGTGTCTTGATGGGCGTTGAGGTGGGTGTGACGCGCGCCAAAGAGCACCGCGAACACGGCGATCACCAGGCAGAACCCGAGCGCCGCAAGCGCCGGCGACGCCGTGCCCGTGAGCTGCTGGATCGCTTGGCCCAGGGTCTGCACCTGCAGGGCCAGAAGCGGCAATACCGCCATGGCGCTGATCACGGTGATCAGAGTGCCGACCCAGCGCGAGCGAAAGCGGAAGGCAAACAGGTCGGCCAGTGACGCCAGTTGATAGGTGCGGGTCAGGCGTTGGATCGGTAGTAGCACCACCGGGGCCAGCAGGACGGCGCCTGCCGCTCCCAGGTAGTAGGCCAGGTAGCCATAGCCGACCCGGCCGGCCAGCTCCACGCTGCCATATACCGCCCAGGCGCTGGCGTAGACGCCGAGCGCCAGGGTATAGATCGCCGGATGGTGCACGAGGCGCGAGGGGAGCCAGCGCCGCTCTACCGCCAGCGCACACAGGAAAAGCAGCGCCAGATAGCCACCGCCTACCAGCAGCAAGGGGGACAGGCCTTCAGCGCTCATCCAGGGCCCTCTTTTGCTCCAGCCATAGCGATAGCGCGATCAGCACCCCCCAGATGACGAAAGGGCGATACCAGGCGCTATCGGGGCTGGCCCAGCCATTCATCAGCACCGGGGAGAGCAGGTAGCCAACGAAGACCAGCAACAGCATGATGCGATAGACGTACATGAATCTTTCCTCATGGTGGACGCCCGTGGCGCTGGTACTGCTTGGCGAGCCGGCTTCGCCGTGGCTAACCGACCAGGCGACCGGCGTTACCCAGGCGCAGTGACCTCTTCTGCGTCAGGCATCGGGCCAGTCCGGGGCCTTGGATGTGCTGCCAGCGGTCATTCGCGATGGGGTCCAGTTAGCGATGGCGGCAGCCAACTGGTCCTCGACCGGTGCGGTGGCAAGAGCGGGGTCGGGTGCCTGGTCGAGCGATGCGATGGCCTGGTGCAACAGCGGGCGGACGCGTTCGTCTTCGGGCAGCGGCCGGGCCAGGTTCTGCTTGGAGAGCTTCTGGCCGTCATCGCCGATCACTAGCGGCAGGTGCAGGTAGCGGGGTTCAGGCAGCCCCAGGGCAGCCTGCAGCTGTCGCTGCCAGGGCGTATTGTCGAGCAGGTCGAAGCCGCGCACCACATCGCTGATTGCCTGGTCGGCATCGTCGACCACCACGGCCAGCTGATAGGCCCAGAGGGCATCCTTGCGTTTGAGCACCACGTCGCCGAGGTCGGCCGGGTCCAGGCACTGGCGGCCATAGAGGCGGTCGTGCCAGACCACCGGGCGCAGTCCAAGGTCGCTGCGCAGCCGCCAGGCCAGGGGCGCCTCGGGCTTGCAGGGGCCGTTGCGGCACCAGCCGGGGTAGATGGGGTAATCCCGCCACTGCTTGCGCGAGCAGCTACAGGGGTAGGCGAGCCCTGCCTTAGCGAGCCGTTCCAGCGCCGCCGCGTAAGCCTCACCGCGTGTTTGCTGGTAGCGCACCGGGCCATCCCAGTGAAGGCCGAAGGCCTCGAGCTGGCGCAGGATGGTATCGCTCGCGCCTTCCGGGCAGCGCGGCGGGTCGATGTCTTCTATGCGCACGTCCCAACGCCCTCCCGCCTGACGGGCATCCAGATAGCTGCCCAGCGCCGCGACCAGCGACCCGAAGTGCAAGGGGCCGGAGGGAGTGGGGGCGAAGCGTCCGCGGTAATCGTTCATGGCAGGGGCTCATCGGCACAGGTGACAAGGGGCTGATACGCCGACGGGCACCCGAGGGTGCCCGTCGAAGATGGCCAAGGTGACCGCGCAGATCTGGCGGGCAAGGGGCGATCAGCCGCCGAGCTGCTTTTCCTTGAGTTCGGCGAGGGTCTTGCAGTCGACGCACTGGGTCGCGGTCGGACGCGCCTCGAGGCGACGAATGCCGATCTCGACGCCGCAGGCCTCGCAGAAGCCATAATCGTCCTCGTCGATCTTGTCGATGGTCTCGTTGATCTTCTTGAGCAGCTTGCGCTCGCGATCGCGGGTGCGCAGTTCCAGGTTGAAGCCTTCTTCCTGGGTGGCGCGATCCGCCGGATCGGCGTAGTTATTGGCGTCTTCCTGCAGGTGGCGCACGGTGCGATCCACCTCTTCCATCAAATCCTTTTTCCAGTCGAGCAGGATCTGCCGGAAGTGCGCTAGCTGCTTGTCATTCATATACTCTTCACCCGGTGCCGGCTCGTACGGGGTGAATCGCTGGAGTGCTTCCGGGGTTTGTGCTGCTGCTGGCATTTGGCTGCCTCATTGCTCGAGTGACTGGGGCCGATACCCTTCGACGGGTGCTATCCATCGCGGGCCCAAAACCCAGTGTATTTAGCGAAAAAAAGCCGCGAACGCAACCGTTGTGACACCTTCGTTGCTGTAGAGGCGCTGCGTGAACCGGTTACCATACCGTATTGACCATGCCGTCTGCTGGTAATGCCCGGCATTTCTCGCCATCGGTCGCTTATTCTAGCTATTCATCTTGGCCACGCGTGGGGTCACGTCAGGGAGTCGTCTATGTCGTTCAATGCTGGGTCGTTCAATGCCGGGTCGTTCAGTGACAGGCTGGATCGGGTTCAGCCGTTTCGGGTCATGAGCCTGCTCGAGGTCGCTCAGGCGCGCGAGGCGGCGGGCCACGACGTGATTCACCTGGAAATCGGCGAGCCCGATTTTCCGACGCCGGCGCCGGTGATCGCTGCCGGCCAACAGGCGTTGGCCGCGGGCCATACTCGTTACACGCCTGCCGCCGGGCTGCCGGCGCTGCGCGAGGCCATTGCCGGCCATTATGCCGAGCACTTCGGTGCCCGGGTCGATCCCTCGCGGATCATCGTCACTCCGGGGGCCTCCGGGGCTCTATTGCTGGCCAGCCAACTGCTGGTGCAGCGCGGCGATCGGGTGCTGATGGCCGATCCGACCTACCCCTGCAACCGGCATTTCATGGCGCTGGCCGAGGCCGAACTGGATACCGTGGCGGTGGGCCCGGACAGCGGCTGGCAGCTGGATGCCGGGCTGATCGAGCGTCACTGGCGCGATGAGACCAGGCTCGCCATGCTGGCCACCCCCTCCAACCCCACCGGGCATACCCTGGATGCCGGCCAGATCGCCGCGGTGGCCGAGACCGTGGCGGCACACCAAGGGGCGCTGTTGGTCGACGAGATCTATCAGGGCCTGACCTATGACGTGGCGCCTGTGTCGGCGGCTTCGGTGGCGCCCGAGGCCTATGTGGTCAACAGTTTCTCGAAGTATTTCGGCATGACCGGCTGGCGCCTCGGCTGGCTGGTGGCGCCTGAGGGCGCCGTGGAGCCGCTGACGCGACTCGCCCAGAATGTCTTTCTCGCCGCGCCTACGCCCTCCCAGCATGCCGCGCTAGCCGCCTTTACGCCGGAATGCCGCGACGAGCTGGAGCGCCGCCGTCGCGAGCTGCATCGCCGCCGGGATGCGTTGCTGGAAGGGCTTGCGGGCCTGGGGCTTTCGCCCTCGTTGGTGCCTCAGGGCGCCTTCTATCTATGGCTCGATATTAGCCGCTATAGTCAGGACAGCCTGACCTTCTGCCGTCGCCTGCTGGAGGAGGAGAACGTCGCCATCACCCCGGGTATCGATTTCGCGGTCACCGGTGGCGAGCACCATGTGCGCATCGCCTTTACCGCCGATATTGCGCGTCTCGAGGAGGCCGTGGCGCGCCTCGGGCGCTTCCTGGCGCGTCAGTCGGGCCCGTCGATGGCGGAGCGCCGCTGATGGACTATCCCCGGCTGGTGCCCGGCATCCTGATTCGTCGCTACAAGCGCTTTCTCGCCGATGTGCGTCTCGAGGATGGTCGCGAGGTGGTGGCGCACTGCCCCAATACCGGTTCGATGCGCGCCGTGAACGTGCCCGGGGCCCGGGTCTGGCTGTCACCGAGCGATAACCCCAAGCGCAAACTTGGCTGGACCTGGGAACTGATCGCGCTGCCACAGCCGGACGGTGGCACGGCGCTGGTCTCGGTGCACACCGGGCGCACCAATGCGATCGTCGAGGAAGCGCTGCGTGCCGGGCGTATCGCGCCGCTGGCGGGCTTCTGCGAACTGAAGCGAGAAGTGCGCGTCGAGGGCGCGCGCCTCGATTTCCGCCTGGCCAAGCCTGGCGTGGACGCCGGTAGCGCGGCTTATGTCGAAGCTTATGTTGAAGTTAAGCAGGTCACCCTGAGGGAGCCCGACGGCCACGGCTATTTTCCGGATGCCGTCAGCGAGCGCGGTCGTCGACATCTCGAGGTGCTGAGTCGTCTGGCGTCTGAAGGCCGGCGGGCGGTATTGCTGTTTTGCGTGGCGCATACCAGGATCGAGGACGTCGCCCCGGCGGCGCACATCGACCCTGCCTATGCCCAGGCGCTTGGCGAGGCCGTTGCCGCGGGCGTCGAGGTGCTGGCCTATGGGTGTGAGGTCGACTGGCAAGAGGGTGCGCCGGTTGGCATACGGCTGACGCGGCCCTTGCCGGTATCACTCACTCGCCAGGTAGATGCCGCCCTGGTCGTCGACGCGGAGCGCTAGCGGCTCCAGTGATTCGTACTGGCAGGGGCCGGCCACGCACTCGCCGTTCTCAGGCAAGAAGAGGGCGCCATGGTGGGCGCATTGAATCAGCTCACCGCCATCCGCAAGGAAACGATTCGCGTCGATATCGAGCCGGCTGTCGCGGTGCGGGCAGCGGTTTTCATAGCCATACAGCCGGCCATGTACTCGCACCAGGAAGCCCGCCCGGCCATCGGGGAGGGCGATGGCCAGACCGCCGGTGGCGTCGAGGTCGGCAAGATGGGCTAGAAGGGGGGCTGGCATGGACGCTCCCGGTCGTTTCAGCGGTCGATATAGAAGCGCTGGATGAAACTCACCTCGCCAGGTGGTTCATTGCGGTCGTAGCGTACGCTGAGATCGAAGCGCATCGGCTCGTCTTCCAGAATGCGGAAGGTCGCCAGGTGATAGATGGCTCCATTCTCGCGTACGCTGCGAAAGCTCAACGGCTGCGACTGGCCGGCCAGGTTGCCGACCCGGCCTTCCACCGAGGCTTGCGCCGGGCGAGTGGTGCCGTCCGGCCGTTCCTCGCGCACGCTTATGTTCAGCAGTGCCTGCACCCGGCTGCGCTGGATGCCGCTGGCCGCCGCGACCTCAGGTGTCAAAAAGCTTGTGTTCACCGCGCTGTAGTGGACCTGGTAGCGGCCGAAGCGTTCGAACTGCTCGGCCTGGGCCCTTTCCATGCCTGCGCCGGCAAGCAGCACGGGTAGCAGTACCAGGCCAAGCCACCAGGCCATTTCACGGCTGAAAGCCCGGCCGCTTGGCCGGTGCCCATGCTTCATCATGATCACGTCCCACGCGCAAGGCTCGGTGGCGGTCAGGCGTCGCCTGCACGGCTGACGCGGAAGATCGCCGTTTCACCAAACAGGTTAGGCCATAGTCGCGAGCTCCAGTGTGCCTCGTGCTCGCCGTTGCCAACGGCCTGGTCGGTGATGGTCAGCCCCTTGTCGCGGCACAGGCGTTCAAAGTCGTTGAAGGTCGACAGGTGGATGTTGGGGGTGTCGTACCAGGCATGGGGCAGCGACTTGGACACCGGCATATAGCCCTTGAAACCCAGATACAGGCGATGGCGCCAGTAGGCGAAGTTGGGGAAGGTGATGATGCATTCCCCGGCCACTCTGAGCATCTCGTCGAGCATCAGGTCGGGGCGGCGCAAGGCTTGTAGCGCCTGGGTCATGATCACCAGGTCATAGGCGTTGTCGTCGAAATTGGCGAGCCCCTCGTCGAGGTTCTGCTCGATGACGTTGACGCCGCGTGCGACGCAGGCGGTCAGGCCGTCGGGGTCGATCTCGAGCCCGTAGCCCTTGACCTGCTTGTCGCGGGACAGGGCGTCGAGCAGGGTGCCATCGCCGCAGCCCAGGTCGAGTACCCGGGCGCCCTCGGGCACCCAGCCATGAATCAATTTAAGGTCGGCGCGCATTATGAGCCCTCCAACTGCTGGTCTCTGGCCACGCGCGCCATGAAGCCCGCAAACACCGCCTGATAGCGGGGCTCGGGCAGCAGGAAGGCATCATGGCCGTGGGGGGAATCGATGTTGGCATAGCTGACCGGCTTGTCGGCACGCACCAGGGCGTCGACCAGTTCTCGGGAGCGCCAGGGAGGAAAGCGCCAGTCGGTCGAGAAACTGACCACTAGGAAAGGACACTTCGCCGGGGCCAGCGCCGCGGCAAGGTCGCCTCCGTGGGGGGCAGCGGGGTCGAAGTAGTCTAGCGCCTTGGTCATCAGCAGGTAGGTGTTGGCGTCGAAGGACTCGGAAAAGGTATCGCCCTGGTGGCGCAGATAGGACTCCACCTGGAACTCGACGTCGTAGCCATAACCGAGATCTTGGCGCAGGTCGCGGCCGAACTTGGAGCCCATCGCCGCCTCGGAGAGGTAGGTGATGTGACCGACCATGCGCGCCAGCTTGAGGCCGCGCCGTGGCAGGGTGTCGTGTTCGCCGTACCAGCCGTCATGGAAGTCGGGGTCGGAGCGGATTGCCTGGCGCGCGACCTCGTTGAAGGCGATGTTCTGAGCCGAAAGGCGCGGCGTCGCGGCGATCACCGCGGCATGGGCGATGCGCTCCGGGTAGTCTAGCGCCCACTGCATGACCTGCATGCCGCCCAGGCTGCCACCGACTACCGCGGCGAAGCGCTCAATGCCGAGCCGGTCGGCGAGTCTTGCCTGACTGTGCACCCAGTCGCTGACCGTCATCATCGGGAAGTCCGGGCCCCAGAGGCGGCCGGTATCAGGGTTAATGCTCAGTGGGCCGGTGCTGCCGTGGCAGCCGCCCAGGTTGTTGAGCGAGACGACGAAGAAGCGGTTGGTGTCGATGCTCTTGCCGGGGCCGATATGGGCATCCCACCAGCCAGGCTTGCGATCATCTTCATGATGACGCCCGGCGGCGTGGTGGTGCCCGGACAGGGCATGGCAGATCAGTACCGCATTGGTGCCCTCGGCGTTGAGAGTGCCATAGGTCTCGTAGACCAGGGTGTAGCTCGGCAGGGTCTTGCCGCAGGCCAGGGCCAGAGGGTCGTCGAAGTGGGCCGTCTGTGGCGCCACCACGCCGACCGAGTCGGAAGCAAGCTCGGGCATGGCGGTTTCAGTGTCCTGTCAGAAGAAGATATACGACAGCGGGGCGCTCGGCCCCGCTCAAGGTGTTGTCCATCAGCACCTTATCCGTCTCGGTGGCATCCATCAGGAGGCCAGCGATCACAGCCCCACCAGAGCACCGGAGACGCCGGCGGCACGGGTCAATGAGCCGACCACCAGGTTGTCGAGCAGACTGATGGAGATGAACACCACGATCGGTGACAGGTCGATCATGCCAAGCGGCGGGATCACCTTGCGCACCGGGGCCATGATCGGCTCGACCAGTTGCATGACCAGCAGCGCGGCCGGGTGGCTGGCCTGCGGCGCCACCCAGCTGAGGATGATCATTACGATCAGGGCGAAGAAGTAGATCTTGAGGATGCCGCTGGCCAGCGCGGCGACGCCGGCGATGGCAACGCCTGCGATCGGCGGCATGCCGTAGCCGGCGACCTGCAGGATCAGGATGATGCTGACCACCTTGATCAAGAAGGCTGCCGCCAGGGTGGCCAGGTCGAAGCGTCCCACCGGGCGCAGGAAGCCCTGGAAGGGCCTTACTACCGGCTGGGTCACCTTGACCACCGATTGGCTGATCGGGTTGTAGTAGTCGGCGCGGGAGGCCTGCAGCAGAAAGCGCATCATCAGCATCAGCAGATAGATGTTGATCAGCGTATTGACCAGCAGCAGGCCGGCACTTCCCAATTGACTGCCCATGGGGGCTCCTTGTTGATAAAAGACGGCAACGAACGGCGGTGGCGACGGTGAGACGGGCAGCGACGCATCGCTGCCCGTCTTACCCTGGCGGCTTACTGCTTGCCGAGTTCCTCGCCCATCTCGCGGGCGCGGGCGGCACAGACCTCGGCGGCTTCGAGGAAGATCTGGCGCAGGCCGGCCTCTTCGAGGTGGGTCACGGCGCGCTCGGTGGTGCCGTTCGGCGACATGACATTGCGCCTCAGTTGCGCGGGGTCGGCGTCACCCTGCTGGACCATTCGAGCAGCGCCAAGGCCGGTCTGCACGGCCAGACGGCGGGCGCTCTCGGCCGGTAGGCCAAGCTTGACGCCCGCCTCCTCGAGAGCCTCGAAGACCAGATAGAAATAGGCGGGGGCGCTGCCGGCAACGGCGGTCACGGCTTCGAGCAGCACTTCCTCGTCGACCCATTCCACGATGCCCACGGATTCCATCAGGGTGGTGGCAATCGATTTCTGGCTGTCATCGACGAGGCGGTTGGCGTAGAGGCCGCTGGCGCCGCTACCCACCAGAGAGGGCGTGTTGGGCATGCAGCGGATCACCGGCAGGTCCCCGCCCAGCCAGCGCTCGAGGGTTTCGGCGGTCAGGCCGGCGGCGACGGAGACGATCAGCGGCTTGCGATCCTGAGTGGCATCGCGCATGGCGGCACAGACGTCGTGCATGATCTGCGGCTTGACCGCCAGCACCACGACATCTGCGTTGGCCACGCCAGCATTATTGTCGGTCTCGGTGTGGATGCCGTACCGCTCGCGCAGCGGCGCCAGCATTGCGTCGTCGGGGGAAGTGGCGGTAATCGCCTCGCGGGGGTAGCCGCTCTCGATCATGCCGCCGAAGATGGCGCTGGCCATGTTGCCGGCACCAATGAAAGTCACGTTGCTCGCCATGCTGGAATCCTCTTCTGGTGTCTGGTTGGCCGTCTGCCTGGTCGTGTTCGTCGCCATGCCTGCGTTGTTTGCTAGGTTAGCGTGTCCGGTCAGCCTGCTATTTCTTCAGCGCGACATGTCTTCTGCTGCGCCGTTGCATCAGGTCGCTGCGCTTTGCCGCGCGCCGAATAGCGCCGTGCCCAGCCTCAGCAGGGTCGCTCCCTCGGCGACGGCGGCCTCGAGGTCGTCGCTCATGCCCATCGATAGGGTGTCGAGCTCGGCGTCGGGGAAGCGTGCCTTGAGGGCTTCGAGGGCTTCGCGAAGCCTGGCGAAAGGGGCGCGCTGCTCGTCGAGGCCGTCGCTCGGGGCGGGAATCGCCATCAAGCCACGCAGGCGTATCCCTGGCAGCGATAGCACCGTTTCCGCTAGCGGCTCGAGCGCCTCGAGAGTGACGCCTGACTTGCTGGGCTCATCGCTGATATTGACCTGTAGACAGACGTTCAACGGCGGCAGGTCGGCGGGACGCTGCTCGGCTAGGCGTCGGGCGATCTTCTCACGATCGACGCTATGAACCCAGTCGAAGTGCTCGGCGACCTGACGGGTCTTGTTCGACTGCAGCGGGCCGATGAAATGCCAGGTGAT
The DNA here is from genome assembly GCF_900100755.1 of Onishia taeanensis. Classification (GTDB taxonomy): domain Bacteria; phylum Pseudomonadota; class Gammaproteobacteria; order Pseudomonadales; family Halomonadaceae; genus Onishia; species Onishia taeanensis. The sequence continues at coordinate 5,776 of NZ_FNCI01000009.1, read as the reverse complement.
ATCGTCGAGATCGGCAAGCTCGGACTGCTTGTCGAGGGCCTCCTGCAGATAGTTCTCGCCGAACTGGCGCTGACCGAGGCCATGGGCCTCACGAATCATCGCCGCAGGCTTTGTCTTGCTGACGGCCAGCAGTTCGGCTGCCTGCGGGGCTCTTCCTGCGGCGCTAAGCGCTGCAGCGAGCCGCGACTTGGCAGCGGCGAAGGTTTCGGTTAATACAACCTCTGTCATACTGGAGCGACCTTACCTGAGAGCAGGGAACCTAATGGATATTACCGAACTGCTGGCATTCTCGGCAAAGCAGAACGCGTCGGACCTTCACCTTTCCGCCGGCCTGCCGCCGATGATTCGGGTCGATGGTGATATTCGCCGGCTCAATGTACCCGCCATGGATGATCGTGAAGTGAGGGCTCTGATCTACGACATCATGGGGGATCGTCAGCGCCGCGACTTCGAAGAGTTCCTGGAAACAGACTTCTCCTTCGAGGTGCCTGGGGTGGCTCGCTTTCGCGTCAACGCGTTTCAGCAGGGCCGCGGCGCGGCGGCGGTGCTGCGTACCGTGCCCTCAGAGGTGCTGACCATGGAAGCGCTGGGCATGGGCGATGTCTTCCGCCGCATGGCGCAGCTTCCGCGTGGCCTGGTTCTGGTCACCGGCCCGACCGGGTCGGGCAAGAGCACCACCCTGGCGGCGATGATCGACTTCATCAACGACACGCGTTACGACCATATCCTGACGATCGAAGACCCCGTGGAATTCGTTCACCGTAGCAAGCGTTGCCTGATCAACCAGCGTGAAGTGAGTCGCGATACTCGTGGTTTCGCCCCGGCGCTGCGCAGTGCGCTGCGCGAGGACCCGGACGTGATCCTGGTCGGCGAGCTGCGAGACCTAGAGACGATTCGGCTGGCGCTGACCGCTGCCGAGACCGGGCATCTAGTGCTGGGTACCCTGCATACGACGTCGGCGGCCAAGACCATTGACCGCATCATCGACGTCTTCCCCGGTGCAGAAAAGGATATGGTGCGCTCGATGCTCTCGGAGTCGTTGCAGGGCGTGATTTCGCAGGTGCTGCTCAAGCGCGCCGGCGGTGGCCGGGTAGCCGCTCACGAGATCCTGGTGGCGACCTCGGCGATTCGCAATCTGATTCGTGAGGATAAGGTGGCCCAGATCTATTCGGCCATTCAGACCGGCGGCAACCTGGGGATGCAGACGCTGGATGGCGCCCTGGCCAAGATGGTCCACGATGGCGTCGTGGTGCGCGAAGAGGCACAGGCCGTGGCCAAGGGTGTGCTCAGTTGAGGCCATTGATGAGCCGGGCCGTTAGCCTTTAAGCACACCAATGATCCACCGCTCTGAGCGAGCATAAAGAGAGAGCAGACGGAATATCATGAAAGCGAACGAATGGTTGCAGCAACTGCTCGAGATCATGGTCGATAAGGAAGCCTCGGATCTTCTGATCTCGGTCAACGCGCCGCCTACCCTGAAAATGGCCGGGCAGCTTATCCCGCTGGGCGATCAGGTGCTATCGCCGGCTCAGGTGGCCGAACTGGTCAAGGCGGCCCTGCCGCAGGCCCAGCGTGAGCGCTTCGCCTCCGAGCAGGAGGCCAACTTTGCCTTGAGCCTTCCTGGGCGCGGGCGCTTTCGGGTCAGCGCCTTCCAGCAGCGTAACCAGCCGGCCATGGTGCTGCGGCGCATCTCGTTTGAGATTCCTCGGCTCGAGACGCTGAAACTACCGGCGAAGCTCGGTGAGTTGGCTGGCGCCAAGCGCGGCCTGGTGCTGGTCGTCGGCGGCACCGGCACCGGCAAGTCGACGACCCTGGCTTCGATGATCCAGCAGCGCAACGAGACTCAGGGCGGGCACATCATCAGCATCGAGGACCCGATCGAGTACGTGCACCCACACAAGAAGGCGATCATCAATCAGCGGGAAGTGGGTATCGATACCGAGTCGTTCGAAGTGGCGCTTAAGAACACGCTGCGCCAGGCGCCTGATGTGATCCTGATCGGCGAGATCCGTACCCGCAAGACCATGGAGCATGCGCTGACCTTCGCCGAGACCGGCCACCTGTGCTTGGCGACCCTGCATGCCAATAACGCCAACCAGGCCCTCGACCGGATCATCAATTTCTTCCCCTCCGAGCGCCACGATCAAGTGTGGCTCGATCTATCGCTGAACCTTAAGGCCATCGTCGCCCAGCAACTATTGCCCACCAAGAATCGTGGGCGCCGTGCGGCCATCGAGATCATGCTGCGCTCACCGCTGGTCGGCGACTTGATCCGCAAGGGAGATGTCGCCGAGATCAAGAACATCATGCGCCGCTCTCGGGATCTCGGAATGCAGACCTTCGACCAGGCGCTTTTCGAGCTCTATCAGGAAGGGGTGATCAGTGAGGATATCGCCATGGTCCACGCCGACTCGGCGAATGATCTGCGCATGATGATCAAGTTCGGTGATGAAGAAGGGGTGGCCGACGCCCAGGGTGCCGCCAGCCACCTCGAGCTGCGACGCGGCGATGATTTCTAGCGCTGCCCTGCTGGTGATTCAGGCCCTCACATCGGTTATGTAGAAGCCGATGTGCTTCGATCAGGGCCTATGGCTCCAGTGGCCGGATTAATGTGAATAGATGCCGCCAAGCACCCGCGGGCCAGCGGCGCCGGTGACCGCAGGCAGGTTGCCGGGCAGGCCAGCCAGGCGTCGCCAGGCCAGCCAGGCGAAGGCGCCGGCCTCAAGCCAGTCGGCGCTCCAGCCATCCTGGTCGATGCGGCTGATCTCGGTTTGAGGCAGTCGCCGGGCCAAGCGTGCGAGCAGATCCGCATTGTGGGCGCCGCCGCCGCAGGGCAGTAAGCGGCTAGGTGGCGGTGCCTGATAGTGGGCCATGGCCTGGGCGATGCCGGAGGCCACGCTTGCCGCGGTCAGTTCGGCGAGGGTCGCCTGCACGTCCTGGGGCGACTCATTGCCGGTCAGTTGCGCCTCTAGCCAGGGCAGGTGAAAGGCCTCGCGGCCAGTGCTCTTGGGTGGCGGCGTGGTAAAGAAGGGATCCGCCAGCAGGCGAGACAGCAGCGGCTCGATGACGCGCCCGCCTGCGGCCCAGGCGCCGTCCCTGTCGATAGGCGTGCCCCGGTGGCGCTGGTGCCAGGCATCCAGCAGCACGTTGGCCGGGCCGGTATCGAAGCCGATCACCTCGGCGGAACTGGAGGCCGGCGGTAGCAGGGTCAGGTTAGCGAAGCCGCCCAGGTTGAGCACCAGCTGCCAGTCGTGTGGATGGCGAAACAGCGCGGCATGAAAAGCGGGGGCCAGTGGCGCGGCCTGGCCGCCGGCGGCCAGGTCGCGACGCCGGAAGTCGGCGACCACCGGGCAGCCAGTCAGTTCGGCCAGCAGGCTGGGGTTGTCGAGCTGCAGGGTATAGGGGACGCTTTTACCCTTATCAGGATGCCCGAGGGGCGCGTGCTCGATAGTCTGGCCGTGGCTGCCAATCGCGGCTACCGCGCTTGTGGGGGTGTGACTCGCTGCCAGCAGTTCGCTCACGGCGCGGGCCTGCAGGCGACAAAAGGCGTCTTCGGCGCGGGCCAGGTCGGCAAAGCGCACGGCATCCGCATGGCAGAGTTCGAGCAAGGTCGCGCGCAGGTCCGAGGGCATGGCGACTTCATGCGTAGCCAGCAGGCGCGGCGCTTGCGTTGCGCCATCCGGCCCAGGCTCGTCGCAGGTGACGAGGGCCGCGTCGATGCCGTCGAGGCTGGTTCCCGACATCAATCCAATCAACAGTGGCATGCTTGTCTCCCTGGTGTGTCCGGCGCTCAACCGATTGAGCAAGACATGCTACCATCTGCCCCCATTATCAGGCCTGCTCTAGATGCCAAGGGTCTTGCCTGGCGATCAACTGCTTTTGAGGGGAGAACGGTAACGATGTCCGACGTCGCTGATGCGCTGGCGCTGCTTGAGCGCGGCACCCATGAGATTCTGCTGGCCGATGAGCTCAAGGAGAAGCTCGCGTCCGGTCGTCCCCTGCGTATCAAGGCCGGCTTCGACCCGACCGCGCCGGACCTGCATCTGGGCCACAGCGTGCTGCTGACCAAGATGCGCCAGTTTCAGGACCTCGGTCATACAGTGATCTTTTTGATCGGCGACTTCACCGGGCGCATCGGCGACCCCACCGGCAAGAACGTCACCCGCAAGCCTCTCACCGAGGAAGAAGTGAAGGCCAATGCCGAGACCTACAAGGCACAGGTCTTCAAGATTCTCGATCCTGAGAAAACCGAGGTGCGCTTCAACGCCGAGTGGTTCTCCGCGATGAGTGCCGCCGACATGATCGAGCTTGCCGGCCAGAGCACTGTGGCGCGCATGCTTGAGCGCGACGACTTCGAGAAGCGCTACCAGGGCGGTCAGTCCATCTCTATCCACGAGTTCCTCTATCCGCTGGTGCAGGGTTATGACTCGGTAGCCCTGGAAGCCGACGTCGAACTGGGGGGTACCGATCAGAAGTTCAATCTGCTGATGGGCCGCGAGCTGCAGAAGCACTTCGGCCAATCACCGCAGGTGGTCATCACCATGCCGCTGCTGGAAGGGTTGGACGGCGTGCAGAAGATGTCCAAGTCGCTGGGTAACTATGTCGGCGTCGATGATGCGCCGGGCACCATGTTCAACAAGCTGGTGTCGATGCCTGACAGCCTGATGTGGCGCTATTTCGAGCTGCTGTCGCTGAAGTCCAACGAAGACATCGAGGCGTTGAAGCGCGACGTCGAGCAGGGCGCCAACCCGCGCGACATCAAGATGGTGCTGGCCCGCGAGCTGGTCGGCCGCTATCACGGCGAAGAAGCCGCGGCTAACGCGCACAAGTCTGCCGGCAACCAGTTGGCCGATGGTGAGCTGCCCGAAGATCTGCCGGAAGTGCATGTCGATTTCGAAGGCAATGAGCAGGCGCCGATCGCCGCAGTGCTCAACCGCTCCGGTCTTGCCAACAACAGCGCCCAGGCCAAGGACATGCTTGGTAACGGTCGCGTTAAGGTCGATGGCGAGGTGGTCGCTCGCGATCATATGCTGACGACTGGTGCCAGCTATGTGATCCAGGCCGGCAAGAAGCGCTATGCTCGGGTGATCCTCGACTAAGTGATCGACGTCCTTAGCTGATAGTGGCCCCGCTATTAGTAGTATGCGAATAAAGGTACGTGAAACGCCCGCCCTCGTGCGGGCGTTATCGTGTCTGGCGGGCCTGTTTATCCACACCCGGTCGGTCGCCGTCATCTATCCACAACCCCTTTGTCACCTTTTTCGCATAAAGGGGTTGTGCGACCCGTCGATAATCCGTAAAGTACGCATCCGCTGCCGCCGACGGGCAAACGTCGGAAGCGGTGAAGGGTGTTGGAAGAACTTGTTTTCGTTAAGGTTTTTCGGTTCGCTTGAGTCGATAAGCATTGACAAAAACGCCGGAAACGGTAAAATGCTCCTCCACTCGATAGGCGCTCAACTCGCCGCTGGTTCACTCGGTCATCTAGAGCGAACGATAACAGCAGGGGTTGACATTCGCCGCCGATTCAGTAGAATACGCCTTCCTCGCAGGGCGCCGGCCGAACGGCCAGGCAAATGCGAGATGCTCCACTCTTTAAGAGCCCGGAGCTGCTCTTTAACAATCGATCAGATAATTCATGTGGGCGCTTGTCGATGAAGGGGTGATCAGTCACCGATACTTCAAGGCAAGCGACTCGTCAAAAGAAGCCATATCGGCTGATTTTTTGAGACGTTTGAACCTTGAGCCAAGTTTGGTCTGCTTCTTTCTTCGGAAAGGT
>NZ_FNCI01000002.1:254950-497758 GCF_900100755.1 Onishia taeanensis | reverse complement strand
GCCATCGTAAGAGTCTTGAGGGACAGCAGATTCGGCAAATCCAGAACTTGTCAGATGCGCTCAAAGACACCGGCCTGGTCTGGTACCTCAAAGAAAAGGCACGAGACATCTGGCAGGGCTACCGGGTAAAAGGGGCTCGTGCGGCCTGGCAGGAATGGATTCACATGGCTCGGCTAACTGACGTTCGAGCTTTGGCCTCAGCAGCCAATCAGATCGAAACCAAGCTATTTGGCATTCTGAACGCCATGCGGTTTCGCGCCTCCAATGGCTTGGCGGAAGCTATCAACGGCCAAGTTCGAACCTTGAAAGTCCGAGCCAGAGGATTCCGAAGCAAGGAAAGGTTCAAGCGGGCAATCCTATTTCACTATGGCGGACTGCCAATGGCTCCTAACCCACACTGATAAGTGAAGAGCCTTTTCTATCCAGCTCATTGTTGAAGTAGCTTTCAAAAGTTTTTTCTTCGTACTTTGCATCCATTCATGCGCTCTCATGTGACGGTGTAGGTATGCATAACGCCTCAATAACCGGCGCACATTAGCGCGTCCGGCGCCGAATTAATTTGCCATAGGCTGGCTGCTCAGGCACGCCTCTCTACTCATCACCAAAATTTAACGGGATAGTTTCTGCTACATCCTTTCTTATACTTGCAGAATCTTTTGGGGTTGCATCAATCACCAAAATGTCAGATGCAGGCTCACCAGCAGAGATAAGGTCGGCTCTTGCTCTTCTAATAATTTCAAAGCTTGATTTATTGTCACCGTAATCTATTACGACATATATGCCAAACTCCGTTCTAGACGCATTCTTATAAATCTCAAGTTGCTTTGTGTATCCACTGACAACCTTACCGGACGACCGCTTCATCTCCACTAGAACCCGAGCCACATATCCTTGTGAGAATTTAAAGTCGATGGGGCCTCCCCCCATATTTGCTTCAGGAGATATATCTATATTATTAGCTTTACAAAAACAATCGGCCATTGCATAGTAGATTAATTGAGCAGCCCTTTCCTTTTTGGGTTTTCCTTCCGCCCAAAGCTCTTCCCATAAATTTCCGTTTTCAACATGATGCTTAAACTGCTCAAGAGTCTCTATGACAAATTGTTTTAGATTGGCAGGATCAGCTTCAACTTTATATTTTTCATCAAGCCTATACTTGTCCAAATCTTCTGAAAATATTCTCTTCAGTGCGTAATACCCCAAAGCATCCATGTTTGAGTCATAGCCAGTTGCACTATTTTTCACTGCCTCAAGGAACTCAGCAAAGCTGTTAGCTGATTCTAAAGCGGCATATCTGAGGGCCTCCTTCTTTTCCTTGATTGTGGGTTCAGCAATTCCCCCAAGAAAAACACTGACTCTCTCTCTAATCAATTGGTTTTCCATAACTGCTCGACTGACATCTGACCAATCATTCGCTATCGGAAGATCACGGACAATATCCGTGGGAACAAGAACGATAAAAGAGCTTTTAGAATCAATTTCATACTTGGGAAGATTATACTGACCACCAAAATCTGACATGGGAATATTTTTACTTTCACAGAAACTTTGAGTAATTTCTACCAAATTCTCCATAATTACTCTTGTTGTAAAATCACTTATAGTGTCTGGCCCAACTCCTTCTTCGAAAAACCCCATGAGTGATACCATCTCAGGGTCTTTTGACCCAAGCTCTATGATTTCCTTTGCTGTCCTAATGATTTGATCTCGTATTTCTTCTGGCCTAGAGTTTCCGGATCGATAACTGCCACCAAATCCCAACCCATTTTCGGGGGGTTCTCTGAGGTCTAACAGCTTTTGGGCACCCTTCCATGCAGCATCGCCTTCTTCTTCAGAGATTATTAGTAACCTGATAAATTTCGAGAAGTGATTCTTAAATGTTTCTAGAGAGTTATCGGATATTATTTTATTCGATGATTTCCCGAGGAGAACAGGATCGATAAATAGTTGTGTATCGACATTCAAGAAGGGATCTATTAGTCCATGGGCTTCTAATGCTTGAGGCTCAAGACCAAAGTAACTGGAAAAAAGAATTGGTTCTTGGATTTTTGCCATCTGGATGTACCCTTCTCTTTTCTCTCAGGTTATGTAGGATCAATAACGCCGTGCTCTAGGGCAAACCGAAGCGCAGCGCAGGTTTGTCCCTAGCAGAACTTTGTTATACGTTTTCACTTGTCGAACTCCGACAGCATATGCCCCATCTTCTTAGCTTTTGTCTGTAGATATGGGGCTGAATGCTTCGTTGATTCTATTTCTAGCGGCTCACGCTTAACAGTAATGCCGCCGGATTGCACACCTTCTACTTTTCTAGGATTGTTTGTGAGCAACTGGATTTCAGCGACTTTGAAATATTCAAGAATTTGGTTAACCCTACCGTATTCACGAGGATCTTTCTCTATCCCTAGATAATCATATGCTTCAGATGTATCTAGTCCATGCGTATTACCAAGCTCCATTCCTTTTATCTTATTTAGCAACCCTGCACCTCGTCCGTCGCAAAGCATGTATATTAAGTAGCCACCATCCTTTGAAATCCTTTTCTGGCTTTCACTCAATTGCGCATGACAATCACAATCCAAACTCTTAAATATTTCAGCTGTATAACACGCACTTTGGACTCTCACCTGCGGAACTGATTCATAACCGGGGTTTACGAGGACAAGTATGTTGTCCTCCTCGTGTGCTCCCCAGCAAAAACAATAGAAATCGAATTCTCCAAACTTAGTATTAATTCGTGTTTTCTCGACTTGATATTCACCCATTCCTTTCATTCCTTCGAAGTAGTCTGTGGAGCGGACCTGATGTCCTCTGGATTTGGAACCATTGGGAGCCATGAATAATGAGCGTCTAGCGCAATTTGAGCCACTTTTTCTACCAACAGCTTTCCAGGATCGGGGGATTCTGAATATTCAGCGACTTTATATTTATACTTGTAAAAATTATCTTCTAGTTCGCGCTGTGATGTTCGATAAAGCGCCCATAGCTGCTGTGGCTTTCGGAGCTGTAGCCACGCAGTCGAAAAGGCAACTGCAACTGACAACAGTGTAGGGATGAGCTTTGAAAAAACGAACACTGAACCGTATGTTCCAAATATTTTCGCAATATCTTCACCTAACGTAACAAATACTGGGGCAGCAAGTGCACCTCCCATAGATAACCAAAAACACAACATCGACTCATTTTTGTTGTGAGTAGACTTTTCTTTAAACCCAACAATTATTGTCTTACAAAATTCTTCGGGTGTTTTTGGCTCTTCTTTAATATTTGTCTTCTTTAAGAAATTGGACATCTACTAATATCTCGATTAATGGAGATGTATAACAGTGATAAGACTGTACGCTTGTTTATTGACGTGACCCAGCTGCGGCATGCTTTGCTTCTCGTGATCGCTGAGGGCGTCAAGCACGACGTCGGTGACCTTATTCGGGAGGAGCCCGTGCAGCATCAGGCCTTCGATGTAGCTGCGCGCCTGGGCCATTACCGCTTCGTTGCGTTCGATACGGTCGGCGATTTCGTGGGCGAAATGCAGCTTGTCATCGCCGCTGACCTTGGCGCAGTAGAGGTCGTTGATCCGGTCGATGACCTCGGCCAGGCGCTGCTTCTCGGCGTCGTGGGGCTTGCCAGAGCGAACATCGTTGACCGAGGTAAGGCCGTGGCCCTCCTCGGTCTCTTCCAGGAGCAGGCGTTCCTCCTCACGCTTGATGAGGCGATAGTGGGGCAATTCCAGCCAGCTGACGTACTCCCAGCCGCGGGCTGTCATGTCCTTGGTGATGCCCCACTTGAGCTGAGCTTCCCTGCTGTTCGCCATGTCATCCCCTGCGCGTGGCGTAATTATGCGTAACAGCCTAGCGCCTCAGGGATATAAGGAGAAGTCGACTTAGGCCGTTAAACCTCCAGGGCACGCCGCATCATGGGTGAAGCCTGCCCAAGGCCTGCTCTAATAGCTCCAGAGACTGACGATGCTTGTCAGCCCCCATCTTCTGGATGTTAGCGAGCTTCCAGCGCACGGCAGGCAGCCGTTCGACGCTTGGCAGCGGAAGCAGCGCCCAGTCAGGCGCCCCCTGCTTGAAGGACAAAAGGAAGCGAACGTCTTCATCCGTCATCAGCTGGCCCAGCCGTGTCAGAAGTTCGTGTCGAACGTCCTCCAGCTGCTGCAACGGGATATCAGCCCTGGCCATCCCGACAAACTCCTGTCGGTAGACGTCGTCCAGTGGTTTCAGCCTAGGGTTGATCACTTCGTTCAAGGGCCTCGGGTGCCCCAGCAGATAAACCAGGAAGCCTTCAAATACGCTTCGATCCAGACCGTCCTGGTCCAGCAGCAGCTTTACATCGAAGAGATCTCTGGGGTGCTGGCGATCCAGCGCAGCGCATATCTTGCCGCCATACAGGTCCGGCAGCGACACCACCCGCACCGCAGCGAAGCCGTACTCGTCCTCCACGGCTTCAACGACATCGCGCTCCTGCGGCAGGTGCAGGGTGCCACGCAGTACCGGTGATACCTCTACCTTCACCTGGCTACGCCCTCGGCGTATCAGAATCCTCAGCTCGTCTCGGCGATTGTCCTGAAGCTCGGCGCGCACGCCTGGCAGTCTGGCGCTGAAAGTCTCTGCTAGTCGTTGCAGCGCCTCGCGACAGCGTCGCAGTGCCTCGTCACGGGACTCCAGCGGCAGGTAGGCCAGGTCGATGTCGACCGATAGACGAGGTAATGGCTGCACGAAGAGGTTGATGGCCGTGCCGCCCTTGAGGGCGAAGCACGGCTCGTCATTGAGGAATGGCAGCAGCGAGACCAGCAGACTGACCTGTTCGTGGTAGCGAGCTTCAATCGGCATGCAGGAACGCCTCCGGCACCGTCACGTGATATTCCCTATCCAGCCTGCCGCCCTGGCAGAGCTGCCGCTTACCTTTGCCAAGGTCCAGTCGGCCTGGTTCCAGTCGTCGGTACCAAGCATGCCCAGCGTGGCGAGCCAGCACCAGGAAGGCCCGCTTGGTTCTCACCGAACGGCATCCCTCCAGCAATGCCTGCAGCCGACGCGGACGCAGCGTGTTAAGCCCGCCGAAGGTATCCACCAGCTCACTGCTGAACAGCAGCTGATTCGGCGTCACGGCGATCCACTCCAGGACCGATCGCTCGGGGGTCGATACCTGCAAGCTGAAGGCCCTGCCATCCGGCGCGTAGTCCGTGAAGCTGCCAGGAAGCTGCACCGGCAGGCCCTTTTCTGAGTGGAGCACCATCCGCCCTACCCATTCGGCATCACTCAACCACCGGGGCAGCCGAACGGCCTCCTTTCCATACAGATGCGTTGTGCTCTCCCCCATGGGCAGATAGTGGGCATAGCCATGCAGTGCCAGGGCCGTCTGGCCACCCGGCCAAAGCAGTGGTAAGCCCGTGTCGTCGCTCGTCTGCAGGGCGAAGACAGCGCTCTCCCAGGTAAGAGGCTCCCCCGCTTGGCAGTAGGCGCCGTGCCCCACGCGCTGCAGCCAGCCACTGCTGGCCAGCTTACGCGCCTGATCCGAGGTGACGCCGTGTGATGCCAGCCAGGCGGTCGTAACGACGGCGCCATACGGGATCTTGTGCAGCAGCTGGTTTATTTTCACGTCAAAAAGCGGCCTTAAATTCCGTCTCCCGAGTGAAGAATAAACCACGTTGGTTTATCTTCAAGCACAAAATCGCCATTCAGGGCCGCTTCTACAATAGAATATAAACCGAAAGCTGAGTCTCCAGCCCGGCTTGAGCCCAAATTTAGCGGGAGGAAGCTTGAGGGCAGAAGCCAGGCAGAGAAGGCCACTGCAGGGGACAAAGCGGCCACACATCACGTCAGTCTTGGTAGTGCGTGTACTTCTTTGCACTCCCCTTCACTTGGTCGGCGGGATATTTCTCGGCATTCTTCTCCATCTTCGCCCTGCATGCCGCTTCGATATCCACGTCCAGCTTGCCCGCCAACCGGATCAGATAGAGCTGAACATCGGCAATTTCGTCGCGCACGGCGGCAAGTTGCTGTTCATCCAGCTCCCTGGACTGCACCTCGGTCAGCCACTGGAAGCACTCTTGCAGCTCAGCTGCCTCCACCGTCAGCGCCATGGCCAGGTTCTTGGGCGAGTGGAACTGGTCCCAGTCGCGCTCGGTGGCGAACTGGTCCATGGCGTCGCGGAGCTGCTTGAACGGGTCTGACATTTAGGGCTCACCTGGTTCTGCGGTATCGGATAGCGGTGAGCATGCCTGCTCTACCGCTCTCTATCCAGCCGGTATCGGCATTGGCGACCATCCGCCCGCCTGCTTGCTCACAGCACGGAGAGGAATTCACCGATGACCTTCAGGTCCTCAAGCTCGTCCTCGAGCACGATGTCCTTGTAGCCGAAGGCGTTGGTCTGGGGTTTCAGCACGATGCGCTGGTTCACGAACTCGCCGTACTCCTCGACCTTCTCGCTCTGGTACAGCTTGACCGTGAAGCTGCCGCCATGGTCGGGGTCCTCGATGGCGCGATGCTGCACCACGACGACCTTGCCTTGCCGTGTGCCGCCGGGGTTCGCACGGAACAGGCACCAGGCGCCATTGGGAATGCGCCGGTTCATCGACTCCCCCACCACCCGGCTGACGAACAGATCGGGGCTCGCCCGCATGAAGTCCGGCAGCTCAACCCAGTGTTCGGCTTCGGCGATCTGCATCTCGCTGAACTCGCCGGCGGCGATGCTCAGGTCGTACACGGGCACATGGCGCTCGAACGGCGCGGCCTGGTCACGCGTCACGATGGGGAGGTGCAAGCCATCCAGTGTCTCGGCATCCTCAGACGCGTCCAGTCGCTCGGTCGCTGCTTGAGCTCGAGCAAAGGCCGCGAAGTACTCTCGGGTCTCCGGGTCCGTGGCATAGACGTAACAGCCCTTCTGGCCCCTCGTCATCAGCGTGCGGTAGGTGTTCTTGATGATCTGGTCCGCCAGGGCACGGGCATCCTCGGGCTGCTCCTTGAGCATCTTCTTGTAGCCATGCACCGAACGGTCCTGCCCTGCCCGCTTCCCCGCATCTGTCACCACGCGGCCGTCACGAATCACGAAGTCGTCTCCGATGATGACGCCGACGTAGTCGAACTCGAGCCCCTGGCAGGTATGGATGCAACCTATCTGCTCTGCTGAACCATCGGCGATGGCCCACAGCATGCCGTCGTCATCGAGGTTCCACTGGGCAGCGAAGCCATACTCGGGAAAGATGATGTCCATTGACTGCTTGTTTTTCTTGCTCGCCCAGGGCCAGCAGTAGCCCGCCACCATGCGTGCCTTGTTGGCCTTGCGGTTCTTCTCGAGAATCGCCTGACGCATGGCACTCGGGTCATCGAACACCTGGAAGTCGTAGTCGATGTCCTCCAGGTCGGTATTGGCCGTGGTGCGAATCTGAAGGGCGTGATCGAGCCAGGCCAGATAGCCATCCGAACCGTTGCAGCGAAACTGCGACGCCAGCTCGAGCTCATGGACGTCGGCCCCGCACTCCGCCGCCCGTCGCCTGATCTCCTCGACCGTGCCCACGTCCTTCAGCGTCACGCGCTGCGCTTCGTCGATAAAGAAGATCGAGAAGCGTGATGCGGCGAGCACCTCCTTGATCTGGCTCTCCCCCAGGTTCTGGTACATGCCGGACTTTTCATTCAGGCGGTGCGCCTCGTCCACGATCAGCGCATGGAAGGTATCCGGCTCGGCGTTGACGTAACTGCCCGAGCCCTTGAACAGGTTATCGATGTGGGTCTTCTTGCGCGTGCCGGTCAGTTTCTTCTTGAAGACCTCCCGAGGAGCCGAGTTGCGCGACACGTACTGGGTCATCATCTCGCGCTTCGTCAGCCCCACCAGCAGGTTGATGGCCACCACCGACTTGCCGGTGCCCGGACCGCCCTTGACGATCAGGCACTGCTTGTTGCCGCTGCCTGCGCCATGCGCAAGATCAAGCGCGGTTTCATAGACCAGCTTCTGCTCATCGATCATCAGGAACTCGGCGTTGCCCTGCATCATCGATGCGAGGGCATCCGCCAGGTTCTTGCTCGGCTTGATCACACCGTGCTCGATGCGATACATGATGTTGTTGCTGTCGCCGTACTTGATGTGCTGGCTCAGAAACGCCGAGAGCTTCAAGGCATCCTGCGAGATGAAGACCGGCGCACGGCTTGTGTGGTGCTCGTAGAAGGGATCATTGATGGCGTGCCCCTGCTTCATGTTGTGCAGGTAGGCGCAAGGCACCAGGCGGATTGACTCGGAGCGTACCGTCTCGTTGTAGTCCTCGATCAGCGCGCCATAGGACCACGCCTGATACGACGGATGGTTGGTCTCACGCACGCCGCCGCCCAGCTGGGTGAGCACGATGGCATCCTTCTTCGTCACCTCGACGGACTGCCACTGTTTCAGTTCCACGATGACCGCCGCATCGTCCCGCTGGTGGTTCTTGCCGGTCAGGATGAAGTCCACGCGGCGATTGGTCAGCGGGATGTTGTACTCGATGGCCACTCCCGCCGACGCTGGAATCGCCTCGTCCAGCAACGCACTCATCATGAAGCGCAGGGAGTTCTCCCACGACGTCACCTCACTGCGCGGTGAGTTGCGGTTCAGTCTGCGTGCCACCTCGTTCTCGATGGCGTCGGTGATGACGTTGGCTCGCACATCATCGATGAACTGCTGTTTGGTGGCGTTGTAGACCAACATAACTTAGAGATTTTCCCTTTTCTTATCGATTAATTAGAAACCTTCATTGACCGAGAACACACCTTGATTGCCCAAGGGACACGATACACGGCATACGAGCCCCCGCAGGACGAATGCTCAGCGCTAAAGGTATCTCCCCCACTTCCAGGCTTTCTGATTGAAGGGGAAAACCGGGCCCGCTAAAGTGATTTAGCAATTACGGATATTAACATTGAGTAGATGTCCCACTACCGGAATCTCGACACATGGCAACGTTCATTCCAGCGCTCAACTCAATACAGCGGATGACCCGTGGCGAGCGCCGCTTCGGACGTCGGCTCGACACTCTGCTGGAAGAGGACTATCTCGTCTGGTACGACATCCCGCTGGGACGGCGGCGTCGCTATCCTGACTTCATCATTCTGCACCCAGCTCGGGGCTTGCTGTTTCTCGAGGTCAAAGACTGGAAGATCGATACTATTCGCTCAATCACTCCTGATAGCGCCGTTATCGAGACCCAGGAGGGACGAAAGACAGTCAGCAACCCACTGGTTCAGGCCCGCCAATGCGCTTTTGCCGCAATCGACCAACTGAAGCGTGATCCTCAACTGACCCAGACCGATGAGCGCTACCGAGGCAAGCTTTGCTTTCCATATGGGCACGGTGTGGTCTTTCCCAATATCACTCGTCGGCAATGGAACCAGGCCATTCCCGAAGCAGAGCAAGAAGCCCTGCTGCCTTCGCATCGGGTGATCTGCAAGGACGAGATGCTCACGACAGCCGATCCCGAAGTGTTCCAGGAGCGTCTCTGGAACATGTTCGATTACCAGTTCGGTGAGAAGCTTAGCGTTCCACAGATCGACCGTATTCGATGGCAACTATTCCCGGAAGTACGTATTGATGCGCCCACTCAGGATCTATTCGATGACGATGCTGCAGAGGAGGGAGAGTCAGCCGAGAGTCTCGTGCCCGACATCGTTCGCGTCATGGATTTGCACCAGGAACAGCTGGCCAGAAGCATGGGCGATGGTCATCGGGTCATCCATGGCGTCGCCGGATCCGGTAAGACGCTGGTACTCGGCTATCGATGCCTGCATCTGTCGCGCTCCATCAGCAAGCCGATCCTGGTACTGTGCTTCAACATTACTCTGGCGGCACGTCTGCGCTGCTTCATCGCCGAAAAAGGGCTCTCCGATAAGGTCAAGGTGCACCATTTCCATGAATGGTGCGGACTGCAGTTGAAGACCTACCAAGTCGATCTGCTGCCGGGTAAGCAGCCCACCTGGGAGCGTCAGGTGGAAAGCGTCATCCAGGCCGTCGATCAGTCACACATTCCGCGGGCGCAGTACGGTGCGGTAATGATTGACGAAGGCCATGATTTCGAACAGGCCTGGCTCAAGTTGGTGGTGCAGATGATTGATCCGGATACCAACTCGCTGCTGCTGCTCTACGACGATGCCCAATCTATTTATAAGAAGGGCTCGCTCAAATTTCCTCTCTCCTCGGCCGGAGTTCAAGCGCGTGGTCGTACCACCATTCTCAAGCTTAACTACCGCAATACCCGGGAAATCCTGACATTTGCCTACGACTTCGCACGGGATTTTCTGGAAGCCCAAGATGCTGACGAGGACCATATCCCGCTGATCGCCCCTGAAGTCGCCGGAGTAAGTGGCCCCAAGCCGGCCTTTCGCGACTTCAGCAGCGCCCAGAAGGAAGCGAACTATCTAGTCCGCTGCATAGAGATATGGCGCAACCAGGGTACCGAGTTGAACAGCATTGCAGTGGTATATACGAGTAATGCTCAGGGGCGATTCTTCCACAAAGCCTTTCAAGAGGCAGACATCCCCAGCCGCTGCCTACAGCAATCCGCCGACAAACACCGTTACGACCCAAACATAGATGAAGTAGTGCTCCTTAGCCGTCAAAGCAGCAAAGGGCTGGAATTCGACACCGTGCTGTTGAGTGGACTCGGAGCGTTGAGTAACGATGAAGAGAGGCTTGCCCAAGAAGCACGCCTACTTTATGTCGGCATGACGCGCGCACGACGTCGCCTACTGATCACGAGTTGTAAGACAAACTGGTACACCCAGCGGCTGACGGAGCTAGCCTCGGCCTGACAACGATAACCGCAAAGGCATCATTCATCAGGCGAATCATTAAAGCGGTAGGATACAGCCCAAAAGCGCCGTAGACATAATGTGGACAGTACAGGGGAGTACAGATGAAAAACCGGAGAGGGAAACGCTTAAGCTGCTGATTTTTGGTGGGCCCAGTCAGACTCGAACTGACGACCAAGGGATTATGAGTCCCCTGCTCTAACCAACTGAGCTATAGGCCCTTATCAACGCGGGCATATGATAGCGAATGCCGAGAGGCAAGGCCATAGCTGCGGGCCTTGCAACGGACCGTTGGCTTAGAAGAGGATGCATAGGCCCGACCTCCCCTGGCCACTAGAAGAGACCCCATGTTCCTATTGATCGGCTTTGCAGTGCTTTCCATCGGCATCTCCTTCCTCTGCTCGTTGCTCGAGGCGGCGCTGCTCTCCATGACCCCGAGCTACGTGGCCCAGCTTCGCGAGACGAATCCCAAGCTGCACGAGCGGCTCAACCGTCTGAAGCGGAACATCGACCAGCCGCTGGCCGCTATCCTCACCCTGAACACCATCGCCCATACGGTGGGCGCCACCGGTGTCGGCGCTCAGGTCACGGTGGTGTTCGGTGAGACCTGGCTAGGGGTTGCCTCGGCAGTGATGACACTGTTGATCCTGTTCGTCTCCGAGATCATCCCCAAGACCATCGGCGCCACTTATTGGCGGCAACTCGCCGGCATGCTGGCCACCACGCTCGACGCGATGATCTGGTGCCTCAGGCCATTCATCTGGATGTCCGAGCAGATCACCAAGCGAATCGGCAAGGACGCCGCGGATACCGATATGCGCGGCGAGATCAAGGCACTGGCCCAGATCGGTCAGGAGGAGAAGGCGCTAGATCCAGATGAGACGCGCGTCATCACCAACATCCTCAACCTGCACGATATCCAGGTGAAGGGCGTAATGACGCCGCGCACCGTGTCGGTGACGGTGATGCCAGGCATGACGGTAAGAGAGTTTGACGATCAACTCGGCCGCTCGCCCTTCACGCGCTTCCCGGTGATGGATGGCGGCGAGCAGGCGCTGGGCTACATCCACAAGGCCGATACCTACCATACCGACGACGATGCCGATCTCAAGACGCTGATGCACTCGGTGCAGACCATTCAGGCCGAGGACAACGTAGAGCAGGTGTTCACCATGATGGTATTGGGCCGTCAGCACCTGTGCGTAGTTTACGACGACCTCGGCACCTGGGTCGGTCTCATCACCCTGGAAGACATCATCGAAACGATCCTGGGCCAGGACATCGTCGACGAGACCGACAACGTGGCCAACCTACGCAAGTACGCCCGCCAGCGTTGGACCAAGCAGCTCAAGAGGCAGGAGACGCGCTAATCTCCAATATCGTGTAGGGCGCTTCGCAGGCGTGGCGCTCGTCCCGCTCGTCGACGCTGCCCAGTTCCAGGTTGCGGTCGTTGTCGTAGGCGACGAACAGGCGGTCGTGGTCCAGCACGGCCAGGCCTTCGGCCTTGTGCTCGAACTCCAGCGGCTGGCCTTCTGGGTTGGTTACCAGCTCGGGCGCGCGGCGGGCGCGGAAGTCCTCGAGGCTCATCTGCCACAGATAGCCGCCGATATACTCTTCGCCATCCACTTCGTTCTCGAAGCTGGTCAGCAGGTAGAGCCTGGCATGGTAGGGGTCGTACTCGAGGCTCGAGAGGCCACACTCGAAGCGCACGCCATCGACGCTGTCCGGGTCGAAGGCGTAGAACTCGCGCATCTCGTCGAGGAACTCGAGGTTGCCGTTCGCGGTGATCTGATAATGGGCGCCGATCACCCGGCTGACATACTCGAAGTCATCGTGGGCCTGGCCCTGCTCGCGCACGCCGAACAGCAGCAGGCCGTCGCCGCGCTCGCCGGGAATCGCGGCGAGTCCCTCGATCTTGTAGTACGGAAAGCCGATGGCGCCGTTGAGCTTGCCGCGCAGCTCAAGCGAACCCTCGACGCCGTCGCGGGGATCCGGGTCGACCACCTGCACGTCGTCGGGTTTACCGAGCGGCCAGATCAGCAGGTGGTTGTAGTCGTTGAGTGCGTTGCTGTCGGCATCCAGGCGATCGAAGCCGGTGGTAGCCAGCACATGGCGGCCGTCGGCGCTCAGGGCGAAGTCTTCGTACTTCACCGCCTGCTTGATCAGTGGCTGGGTGTAGTAGGCAAGCTTGCTGTCATCCGGTCCGGCATCGGTCATCGGCAGCGCGAAGCAGGCCGAGCGCTCCTCGCCGGGAATCGGCTTGTCGCTCGCCATCAGCAGCCGTTCGCCGTCGAAGGCGACCGCCGAGACTTCGGCATTGACCAGCTCGCCCTTGGCATCGCGCAGGCCGGCGGGGAAGCAATGAATGGTGCCTTGTTGCAGGATACTGGCTCGGGTCATCGCGATGTCCTTTGCAGTGGATTACTCTCAATACCACCACGCTAACACGCCTGCCGGGAGACACCGCCAGTGTTCACACGAGCTTCACATTCCCGCCGCCGCAGGCCGATGGCGGCCACAAGAGCCCTTTCACTGCTCGCCGCTGTCGCTCTGGTCGCGCTGCCCGCCCAGGCGGCCTGGCAGTTGGACCCCGCCCGCTCGGCCATTGATGCCACGGTGATCGAAATCACGCCCTCGGGCCCGGTGCCGCATCAACACTGGGTGCGCGAGCTCTCGGGCAACATCAGTGAAGATGGCACCCTGCGCCTGCCGCTGCGCCTCAGCCAGACCGATCTTCCGGCTCGATTGGGCGGCCTGCCGGTGTGGCTCAAGGGCATGGCCGACCTGCCTCTGGCCACCCTGGTAACCCGTCTGCCGCCAGAGCGGCTGAACGGCCTGGCAGTGGGCGACTCTCTCACCGAGACGCTGACCTTCCGGGTCGACGCCGAGGGCGTGGATCAGCAGGAGCCCATGGCGCTGCGGTTCACCCGCGAGAGCGAATCCCGCATCCGGATCGCCAACGCCGAGCGGGTAGCGGTGGATGGCCGCGAGCTGATGGCCAACCCGACCCTGCGCACCGTCCTCTTGCTGCTCGGCTATGAGCAGATCGGCGACGAGGTGCCGATGAACCTGGATGCCATGCTGATCGATCGCTGAGCCGCTTAACTTTCTCACGATTGCCCGCGCTTACTCACGCTTCCGCGCCCCTCCTCTCTCTTACGCGCCCGCCCTTTTCCATTTTCACCCTCCCCCGACTGCCGCTGACGCCATTGGCGCGTTGGCGCGTTGGCGCGTTGGCGCGTTGGCGCGTTGGCGCGTTGGCGCGTTGGCGCGTTGGCGCGTTGGCGCGTTGGCGCGTTGGCGCGTTGGCATAGCATTTATGATTGATAATGCAAATAAGAAGGATTATTGTTTACAAAAAAGACTGTGGCCACACAGCACGAGGCTCATGAGAAGCCACCCCCAGGATCAATCAAGGAACTGTTTTCGACATGTCTTTCGCTATGCCACATCCCCGACCGCCCTTCGCCCGCGCCATCCTGCCGCTGATGATCTGCGCTGCCATGCCGAACATGGCATTCGCTCAGGCCGCTACCAGCAGCCAGCAAGCCAATAATGAGCTCGATACTGTCGTGGTGACCGCTACCCGCAACAAGAGCCAGGCCGGCGAGACGCCCCAGAAAGTCACCATCATCACCCGCGAGCAGATCGAGCAGCAGCTGGCGATTACCCAGGATCCGGGGCAGGTGCTCAGCAACCTGATTCCCTCCTACTCGCCCAGCCGCCAGAAAATGTCCAACGCCGGCGAGACCTTCCGCGGCCGTTCGGCACTGTTCATGATCGATGGCGTGCCGCAGTCCAACCCGCTACGCGATAGCAGCCGGGACAGCTATACCATCGATCTTTCCATGGTCGAGCGCATCGAGGTGATTCATGGCGCCAGCGCCGAACATGGCCTGGGCGCCACCGGCGGGATCATCAACTATGTGACCAAGCGCGCAGAGCCGGGTGAGCTGAATCAGCATGTCGGCGTAAGCCTCACCAGCGATGATGACGTCAGTTCCGATGGCCTGGGCCACAAGCTGGACTATCAGGTCAGTGGCCAGCACGGCGACTGGGATTTCCTGGGCGGCGTGACCCAGCAGCAGCGGGGCGTTTTCTACGATGGCAACGACCAGCCCGTCGGCACGGCCTACCCGGGGGAAATCCAGAACTCCAAGAGCTATGACGTCTTCGGCAAGCTCGGCTACTGGATCGATGACGACCAGAACGTCGAACTCTCCGTCAATCACTTCGAGCTCGAAGGCGAAGGCGACTATGTGCCGGTCGCCGGGGACCGTGAAAACGGCGTAGCCACCACCGCGGAAAAAGGCGACCCGGATGGTGAGCCGGGTTACAACAAGGTCACCACCGCCCGGCTGTCCTACTCGAACAGTAACTGGCTGGGCAACGAGCTGGATGCCCAGGTCTATACGCAACGCTTCCGCGCCCAGTTCGGCACCACGCCCTACTTCCCCTATGAGGACGCGGCCGGAAACACCCTGTACGACCAGACCCGCAACGAATCCGACAAGATCGGCGCCCAGATCACCCTGAACCGTCGCGGCCTCTTCAACGACTACCTCGACGTCACCACCGGCGTCGATATCCTGCAAGACGAGACCAGCCAGGTGTTGGTCGAAACTGGCCGTACTTATGTTCCCGAGAGCCAGTTCCGCAATTACGCGGCCTTCCTGCAGGGGGATCTCCACCTCACCGATCGCCTAACCGTGCAAGGCGGCGTGCGCCACGAACTGGCCACCCTGGACGTCGATAGCTACCAGACCATCGATCGCAGCAACGTTACCCAGGACAATGTCAGCGTCGACGGCGGCAGCCCGGATTTTGATGAGACGCTGTTCAATGCCGGGCTGGTCTATCAGGCCACCTCCTGGGCCCAGCTGTATGCCAACTACTCGGAAGGCTTCGGCATGCCGGACGTCGGCCGGGTACTGCGCGGCATCGATACCAGCGGTCAGGACGTCGACAGCCTGCTGACGCTGCAGCCCATCGTCACCGATAACCGCGAGATCGGCGCCCGCTTCGACTGGGATCGCTACGGCCTCGAAGTGAGCTACTACGAGTCGAACTCCGACTATGGCGAGCGCCTCACCGAGGAGAACGGCACCTGGGTCGGCAACCGCGAGAAGACCGAGATTCAAGGTATCGAAATCACCGGCGAGGCACAGGTCAGCGATGCCCACCAGCTGCGGCTCTCCTACACCCACGCCGAGGGTGAATCCGACACCGACGGCGACGGCAGCGTCGACACCGACCTGACCGGCATCAACATCGCCCCGGATACCCTGAAGCTTGGCTGGAGCGCGGCCTGGAACGACAAGCTCTCCTCGCACCTGCAATACAGCCACTTCTTCGATCGCAGCGTCGACGACCCGGAACTCGAATTCGACGGCTACGGCCTGCTCGATGCCTCCATGGCGTATCGCCTGCCGGTGGGCCGCGCCAGCCTGGGCATTGAGAACGTCACCGACGAGGACTACTTCACCTACTATTCCCAAGCCGCCCGCGTCAGCGACGACTACTACTTCAAGGGCCGCGGTCGCACGCTGACCCTGGGCTACCAGGTCGATTTCTAAGGCCAAACGACCGCACGGCCTAACGGCCAGACAGATGGTCTAGCGACAAAGCGGCGCCCTTTCGGCGCCGCTTTGCCGTGACCTGTCGGCGAGATAGGCGTTACGTCGACAGCTTTTTACACCCAGTTCTCATTTGATAACGCTTTGCATTTATTTTTGCATCGTGACATCATTTTCCCCTTCTTTACCTCACGCAGTGGCCTCCTGCTATTGGCCGCATACCCCTGTTTTCCATGACGTTCCACGACGCGAATGACCATGCCGAATGCTTCAGCTCACGGCGGGAAGGTGCTGTTCAGTGTGCTGCTGGGGACCTTTACCGTCAGCCTCAATAACAGCGCCCTGAACCTGGCCGTGGCCGAGCTGATGGCGACCTTCGATGCCCGCGCCACCCAGGTGAGCTGGGTGGTGACGCTGTTCATGATCGCCATGGGCATGACCATGCCCCTGACCGGCTATCTGGCCGATCGCGTCGGTCGCAAGCGCATCTATCTGCTGGGGCTGTGGGGTTTTCTGGCAGGCTCGGCGCTCGGTGCCATGGCCCCGAGCCTGGCCATCATCATCGTCGCACGTGGGCTCCAGGGTGTAGCGGCGGGCCTGATGATTCCGCTTTCCCTGTCGCTGATCTTCTCCGCCTATCCAAGCGATCAGCGAGGCCGGGCCAGCGGCATCTGGGGCTTCGCGGTGATGATCGCCCCGGCCATCGGCCCAAGCGTCGGCGGCCTGTTGCTCGAGATCAGCCACTGGCGGGTGCTGTTCCTGATGAACATGCCGTTCGCGGTGCTGGGGCTTGCCTGCGGCTATCGCTATCTCATGGCGGAACCCGCCAACCATCGGCGCCGCTTCGACCTGCCCGGCTTCGTACTGATCACCATCGGGATGGGTGCGGTGCTGTTCTCGCTCAGCCGAGTGGAAACGCCCACGGACCTGCTCCACGCCGCGTCTCTGCTGCCACTTGCCGGCGGGCTTTTGGCACTGGCGGCCTTCGTGCGCGTCGAGCGAGGTGCCGAGGCGCCCCTGCTCGATCTCGGCCTGTTTGCCCATCGCGGCTACCGGCTCAGCGTCGCTCTGGCCTGTTTGCAGGCGGTCATCCTGTTCGGCTGCATCCTGCTGATACCGCTGTGGATGCAGAATGCGCTCGGTTTCGGCCCGCTGGAAACAGGCCTGGTGTTCTTGGCCACGGCAGTTGCCGCCGCCTGCTGCTCGCCGATAGCGGGACGCTTGATCGACCGCTACCCGCCCCAGTGGTGCATCGGGGCCGGGCTCATGGTCACCATGGCCAGCCTGGCGGGGCTCGCCACCCTGACCGAGGCCACCCCGGTATGGATGATCGCGGCCTGGATGGGCCTGCGAGGCCTGGGCCTGGGCTGCGCCTATCTGCCCTCCACCACGGTAGGCATCAAGGAGCTGCCCGAGCAGCATGTCGCCCAGGCCTCGGCCATGAACAACATGGCCAGGCGCCTGGTCTCCTCGCTGGGAATCGTAGCGCTTTCCCTCTACTACGACATGGCCGTCAAGGCCGCGCTGGAACAGGGGCTTTCTTATGGCGAGGCGAGCGCCACCGCGCTCCATCATGCCTTCCTCGCCCTGGCGGCCATCGCCGTGCTCTGCCTGCCACTGGCCTGGCGTCTCGGTCGCGCCTCGCGGGATGCGGCATCAACAACCGCCACGGAACCAGTACCCCCACCACTACAGACCGCATCCCCCAGGAGGCCGCAATGAAGACTCGTGCCCGGACCCGATGCCGCTGGCTTGCGGCGCTACTGGCCTTTGCCACGGCGTTGGCCGTCAGCGAGAGCGCTGCCGGCGACGGGCGCAGCCTGGCCAATGCGTTCGGCGACACTCAGCTCCCCGCCGATGCGCAACGTGTGGTCACCCTTTATCAGGGCGCCACCGATAGCGCGGTGGCACTGGGTATCACGCCGGTCGGTGTCGTCGACTCCTGGCTCGAAAAGCCCATGTACCGCTATCTGCGTGAGGCACTCTCAGGCGTAGAGCACGTCGGCCTGGAGACCCAGCCCAACCTGGAGAAGATCGCCTGGCTGGACCCGGACCTGATCGTCGCCACACACTTTCGCCATGAGCGGGTTCGGCCACTCCTCGAGAAGATCGCCCCGACCGTCGCCACCGAGAGCGTCTTCGACTTCAAGGAAAGCCTGATGCTAGTGGCCAAGGCCACCGGCCGAGAGTCCAAGGCGCGTGCCCTGCTCGAGGACTGGGACGCGCGGGTGACGGACTTTCGCCGGCAAATCGCCGCGGCGCTAGGCGATGCCTGGCCCCAAAAAGCCGCCGTGGTGCGCTTCAAGAGCGACCATGTGCGTATCTACTCCACCGGATTCGCCGGGTCCATTCTGGATGAGCTGGGCTTCGAGCAGCCCTCCTCGGTACAGGACCAGGGCTGGGGCATGAAGCTGACCAGCGAGGAAAACATCCCGGTCATGAATGCCGACGTGATCTTCGTGCTCCTGGAGCCGGACGACCCGGCGATTGCCGAGAACTACCGGCACTGGCGCTCCCACCCGCTCTGGCAGCGACTCGACGCCGTGCAGCACGGCCGGATCTACGAGGTGGACCCGGTCGACTGGATCATGGGCGGCGGCATCCTGGCCGCCAATGCCATGCTGGATGACCTCTACGCCCACTATGGGCTCGAGCCGAGCTCCGGCGATACGCAGGCAATCCCCGCTTCACCGACATCGGCACAGACGACCCCAGCCAGGGCCTGCACCGGCAACGCTGATGCGGCGGCCCTTTCCCCGACCGAGGCACCCGCCGCATGCTGACCAGCCGTTTTTCACGCAGCGCCGGCCTGCTGCTGGGCCTCGCGGTGGTCGCAGCGGCCTTTGCCGCCAGCCTCATGCTGGGCAGCACCGACATCGCCCCTTCGACCTTCCTGGGGGCACTGCTGCATTACGATCCCTCCCAGGTCGCGCACATCATCATCCTGAGGGAGAGACTGCCGCGGGCGGTGATCGCCGCGTTGGTCGGTGCGAGCCTAGCCATCGCCGGAGCCCTGATGCAGACCATGACCCGCAACCCCTTGGCCTCACCGAGCCTTCTGGGCATCAACGCCGGCGCCATGTTCTTCGTGGTGGTCGCGATCTCGCTGCTGCCTCTGCATACGCCGGGTCAATATATCTGGGCGGCTCTGCTGGGCGCGCTGGTGGCGGCAGGGCTGGTGGTGGCGCTGAGTCGCGGTCGCCAGGGTGAACTATCGCCGCTGCGAGTGGTGCTCGCCGGCGTGGCCATCACCGCCATGTTCGTGTCATTTAGCCAGGGCCTGCTGATCATCGACCAACAGAGCTTCGAGAGCGTGCTCTACTGGCTGGCCGGCTCCGTGTCGGGGCGCGAGCTGTCGCTGGTAGTGCCGCTGCTGCCGTTCTTTGCCATCGCCCTGGTGCTGTGCGCGCTGCTGGTGCGCCACGCCAATGCCCTGATGCTCGGCGATGACATGGTCAAGGGCCTGGGCATGCGCGCCGGCACCATCAAGCTGCTGCTTGGCCTGGCGGTGATCCTGCTCGCCGGCAGTTCGGTGGCGCTTGCCGGCATGATCGGCTTCGTCGGGCTGATCGTGCCGCACATGGCGCGGGGCCTCTTCGGCGTCGACCACCGCTGGCTGCTGCCGGCCTCGGCCCTGCTGGGGGCAAGCCTGTTGCTGCTGGCCGATGTGGCCTCGCGCTTTCTGATGGCGCCGCAGGATGTGCCGGTGGGCGTGATGACCGCCCTGATCGGCACGCCCTTCTTCATCTATCTGGCACGCAGGAAACAGGCCTGACCATGAGCGACTCACCTTCCCTGCCCGCCTCCCTGAGACGAACCGGCCGCGACAGCACCGCAGGGCTGATGACCCGCTCGGCGATCATCGCTGCCTTGCTCGCGCTCGTGCTGCTGGCAAGCATCGCTTTGTCGCTCACGCTCGGCAGCTTTCCGACCTCGTTCGCAGACGTCACCAAAGCGCTGGTCGCGCCGCAAAACAGCGACATCGCCTTCATCGTCTGGGAACTGCGCCTGCCGCGTATCCTGCTGGCCGTGCTGGTCGGCGCGGCACTGGCCATCGCCGGCGCCATCCTGCAGGGCATCGTGCGCAACCCGCTGGCCTCGCCGGACGTGATCGGCATCACCAGCGGCGCGGCCATGGCCGCAGTGGTATTTCTGGCGCTGTTTACCGCCAGCCTGAGCATCCATTGGCTGCCGGCCGCGGCACTGCTCGGGGCGCTGCTGTCGGCCCTGCTGGTCTTCCTGCTGGCCTGGCGGCACGGCATCACGCCCACGCGCATGGTGCTGGTCGGCATCGGGCTCTCCGCGGCGATGAGCGCCGTGACCACGCTAGTGATCGTGATCAGCGACGATTCCTCCGCCATGGTCGCCTATGTGTGGCTGACCGGCAGCCTCTACGCCGCCCAGTGGCAGGACGTGCTCGGCATCTTGCCCTGGCTGCTGGTCGCCGTTCCGCTGTGTCTTACCCAGGCACGGCAGATGGATGCCATGGCGCTCGGCGATCAGGTGGCCCAGGGGCTCGGCGTCAACGTCCTGCGCAGCCGGCTTTTGCTGATGGCTTGCAGCGTGGCCCTGGCCGGTGCGGCCGTCGCCTTTGCCGGCGGGCTCAGCTTCGTGGGCCTGATCGCGCCCCATATCGCCGCCCGCCTGGTAGGGCGAAGCTTCACCCGGCTGGCGCCCATCGCTGGTCTGGTGGGGGCCTTGATCGTGCTCTACGCCGATCTGCTCGGCCGGGTGGCCTTCCTGCCCAAGGACCTGCCCGCCGGCATCTTCGTCTCTGGGGTGGGCGCGCCCTTCTTCGTCTATCTGCTGCACCGAACGCGTTATCACCGTCACTAGGCGCTTGTTGGAGAGCCCATGTTTCATATCGAGCCCCGTCAGGAAACCGTCACAGCGCAACAACGCCAGCGCTATCAGGCCCTCGCCACCTCCACCCTGGGACACTTCACCGATTTCGGCGCCATCACTTCGCTTTCTCCTCTCGTGCGCCCCACGCGGCTGCTTGGCACGGCCCTGACGGTCAGGATTCCCCACCTGGACGGCAGCATCATCAAAGAGGCGCTGAAGCTGGCCTGCCCCGGCGATGTGCTGGTCATCGACGTGTCGGGCGACCACCATCGGGCCTGCTGGGGCGAGTTTCGTGCCTATGCGGCCCTGCGCAAGCAGCTCGCCGGCATCATCACCAACGGCGCCATCACCGACCACGACGCCCTGTCACGCCTTACCCTGCCGACCTATGCGCGGAGCACCAGCCCCCTGACCACCCGGGCGCTGGAGCTGGAAGGCGAGATCAACGTCCCGGTTGCCATCGACGGCACCGTGATCAGCCCCGGCGACCTGGTGCTTGGCGACGATGATGGTCTCTTCGTTGTCCCGCCGCATCGCGCCGACGCCCTGGCCGATGCCGCCGAGGCCAAGCAGGCCAAGGAGCAAGAGAAGCGCCGCGCCCTGGCCGCCGAGTTCCACGAGTGGTTCCGCTGAGGGTGCCGCCGCACTGACATCCCCCCACAAATTCCCCCAAAAAGAACACCGCCCGATGAAGTGTCGGGCGGTGTTCTTGTGTGGGTCTCAGGCCTGGGGTGTGGATTGAATCAGTCCAGGATCATTCCCTAAGACAAGGCTTCGGCGGATCGCCCTTCAGAGAGTCCTTCGGATAGCCCTTCAGATAGCTCATCGGCAAGCGTCTCAACTGGAGCGATGTCGGCCGGCTGCCTGGCCCTGACGAAGGGGTTGCAGGTCTCGCTGGTGCCGAAGGGCATGCTGCCAGGCCCACCGGCACGCTCGATGATCGGGGCGATCAGCCGCTTGTAGGGCCACTGCTCCCGCTCGAAGAGCTCCACCTTGAGCATGCCACGATCAGACGCATCGAAAGGTACGGCATCGATGCAGGCCTCGAGGCGCGCCGCCACCTCCCGCCACAGCGTGTGCGGCGACAAGGCGTAATGCGCCGCCAGGCTGTCGATGATCGCGCGCAGATTGACCTGGATGGCCAGCGTCTGCAGCCAGAACAGCAGCGCCTCGAGGCTATCGTGATACAGGGTGTTGGCGTGGCCGGGCTTGATGCAGTAACGCGGATCCTGCATGCCGTGCCGTTCGAGGCGTGCGACGTTGATGCGCAGCGAGTCATGGTCGCGCAACAGTAGCCCCTGGCAGCGGCCGCCTCTGAACACCAGCACCGCATTCTGGCCATGCACCTCCGCCAGCATGCCGAGCCGGAACATGCGCAGGTTGATGTCGAAGAACGTCTCGCAGAGCTCGCCGAACAGCGCCGTCACCGCGCCTGCACTCGCCGCCAGGCCACGCTGCGCGAGCCAATCATCGAACACATGATGCTCGCCCCCCGGCAACGGCGTGCCCAAGGTGGCCATGGGCACCAGCCGCACGTTCGGGTCATCCAGCAGCGCCCGGGGGTAGGTGCGCACCATGGCCGACAAATGCCTGGGCGCCTCATCGAACAGAGTCGCACCCTCCGGCATATAGGCCCACCACTTGGCCTCATCGCACAGGTAGAGCCCCTCGGCGAGCCGGGCATCCTGTTGCTTTGCCTGGTGCAGCAGGCGAGCGCTGAGATCGCCATTGAACATCTTGACCGCCGGCAGGTAGCGCGAGGCGCCCAGCGAATGGATGGCCATGGGCAGCTTCAGGAAGTGCGGGCTCGCCGTGGTCGGCGCCAGCGAGCGCAGCGAGGAGGTCGCAAGCCAGGGCGTGGTGGCCGCATCCAGGGAGACACAGTCCCCCGAATCGAAGGCCGCATCCAGCCACTGGGGAAGCGCATGGTCGTGCTGCCAGGGATGCACGGGAATAGCGATGTGGGTGTGGGCCAGGCCGCGCGTGGCCATCTCCTCATCGAGCGCGCGACGCTCCTGCTCAGCAGTAAGCCACTGCACCGGCGCGGGGCAGGCCTCATCGACGCCGGCCCCGCTCATCACGCGGTCGCGGGCCATCGCCACCCAGCGCAGGTTGACCGGGACATTGAACTCGGCCATGTAGGCGCGATATTCCGCCTCATCGAGGCCCTGTTTGGCCTTCGCTGTGGGATGAAAGGGCCGGTCGAGCAGCGAGGCCCACTGCTCCATGATCGCGAAGTGGCTAGCCGTATCCCGCGAGGGAAGATCGTGAGTCTCTACCCGGTGATTCACCGAGCTCTCCGCCTGCCAGAGGCTGTCAGCCAAGGCCTGGAGGAATACCCGCTGCCCCTGATTCAGGGCCGGCTGGTCGCCTTCGGTGACGACGCCGAAGACGTATTGCATGAAGGCGACGGGGTCGAGAGACGTCCAATCTCCACTATCGTGATCCAGCACGATCACCGGGCTGTGAGGCACCTTTTGCCAGGCCTGAACGATGCCGGGTCTTAGCAGCATGACGATGTCGTGCTGCCGACCCTGCGGCAGTTGCCAGAAGCACGCCGCACTATCGCCGAGGTAGGGGCGGAAGGCCGCCAGGTGTGCAAGCCTGGAGTCGGCTGTTTGTGCGTCCTGCTGGCTTGCCCCCAGGTCATCCAGTAGGCCTTCGACCAGCAGGCCATCCACCAACGATTGCATGATCTGCGCCTGGGCATGGCGCTTGGCATCAGGAGATTTCATGGTCGTACGCTCCATCGGGGTCACGGAAACAGACGTCTCGGCAGACGTATCGGAGTGAGCGGTATTGGATCGAGACGCCGCGGGCGCCTTTTCAAGTGAATAACTCATCAATGGGCGCCCTCGCGTTCCAGTGGGGCCTTAGCGTCGCTCTTCACCGGCGCCATAGCATCGCCGAGCGCTCGCTGCAGGGCGCGAAAGGCGATGCCACGCTCGTCGCCGAGCATGAAGGAGTTGACGCCTCGCGCCTGCCATCGGGCCTTGGCCGCCGCGTGACGCAGGAAGGCGCAATAGGGCACTGTCTGTTCACTTGCCACGCGTTGGACCCGCTCCAGCTCCTGGATGACCTCAGGGTGTTCGGGCTGCCAGGTCACGCCCAGTGACTGGGACAGGTCCGCCGCTCCTTCCAGCACCATATCGAGCCCCGGCACCGCGCAGATCGCCTCGATGTCTTCCACGCCACGGCGGCTTTCGATCATGGCAACCACCATGACCTCCCGGTTGGCCTTTACCACGTACTCGGCTAGCGAGGCCTTGCCGAAGGCGCCAGGCCGTCCGGCATTGAGGCTGCGCCCACCTTCCGGGGCGTACTTGCAGGCGGCCACGGCGCGCTCGAGGGTCGCGGGGTCTTCCACCTGGGGCAGCACGATGCCTTGAGCGCCGCCGTCGAGAAGACGCAACAGGGTCTTGGGGTCGGCATCCGCCACCCGCACCAGGGGCGTCAGCCGGTAGCTCTCGGCGGTACGGATCATGTGCTCGACGGTCTCCGGGTTGATCAGCACGTGTTCGGTGTCGATCACCACGAAATCGAAACCCGCCTCGGCGATCAGCTCTATGGAGGCGGCGGTCGGCATCGAGGCCATGATGCCGTGGACGGCTCTCCCCTCGGCCAGTGCACGCTTGAGTCGGTTGGTCCTCAGCATGCGGCCTCCTCGTCCGGCGCGAAGGCCGCCAACGGATTGGGGACATATTCGACCTGGGGGTCATCGTCACCAAAGAGGCGACGCCGGGTCAGGGCTTCCACCTCCCAGCGGGGGGTGAAAACATCGAAACAGCGGTAGCGCTGCGCATGCTCGGGATGGGCGCGCTGATAGGCCTTGATCTCGTCCGCCGCCATGGCCCAGAAGTGAGACTCGTCCAGTCCGAAATATCGCTGCAAGAAGATCGCCATTTCCGCCAGGGCAATGAAGAAGAAGGCATCGCAGGAATAGTCGCGCACCGCCACGGGGTCATCGGTCACGATGAAGGAGTTGCGATTGAGGGCGGCATGACGCTCGGGTATGGGCTCTAGGTTTGGCGCCAGCTCGGGGCGGGCCAAGTGTGCGGGACTGAAACGCACGCCATCGTGCAGATCCTTCAGCGCCACTCGCAGCGGCCAGCCGTCGCGATGAATGACCAAGATGTTCTGGCCATGAGACTCCATTCCCACGCCTTCGGCGAACAGCAGGTGGATGATCGGCCAGGTGGCGACATGCACCAGTTGCCGGGTCCAGGCATCCAGCCCGTAACGCTCGATCCAGGGCGCGATGAAGGGACTGGCGGGCAACCCATCAGCGTCGCGAGTGAACTGGCTCAACCCGTTGAAGGGCACGGCCCGTTCGCCGTCATCGAGGAAAGCGCCGATGTTCTGACGCCAGATGGCACCGACCTTGCCGTACACCGCGTGATAACGCGTATCCGGAAAAGCGCGCTCGTCCAGCGCCACGCCGGCTACCTCGCCAAGGATCACGAAGCCCGCGGCGCTGGCTACCTCGTCGGTGGCGATGAGCCGCTGCAGCCATGCGGTGATGATTGGCCCATTGGCGACCGTATGACGCGCGAGGATTCGCGTGCTCGAGGTGTTGGTGATGTTCATCGCCAACTTGAGATAGGGGCGCTGGGTGTCCTGTGGGGCCAGAGTGCGAATCGACTGTTGGGCGGTGTAGACCGTCTCGCCCTCGCCGAGCCAGGCGATCTCACCGCTGGCTAGCTCGGGATAAAGCGCTGCCACTAGCGCGTTCTCCCATTGCCAGGGGTGCACCGGCATCAACACCACCTGATCTGGCGTTAGCTGTCGCCGGGCCAGGTAGTCATCGAGGCTTGCCAGCACGCGCGGACCGGCCTCTTCGGCGAGCCGCTCGGCGAGTGCCTCGCCGCCGACAGCGCCACGATGTGCCAAGCGCCTCGGCACCGCCAGCCAGGCGACCCTCACCGGCTGGGCGAATTCCGGTCCGTAGCGCTGGTTGTCGCGCAGTGAGAAACCGAGCCGTGACTTGTAGCAGGGGTGATAGCTGTGCGCGTCGGTGAAGTATTGCTCCAGGGCATCGGCACTCAAGGCCTGAGGGGACTCGTTGAGCGACAGTGGCCAGGCCGATGACTGCAGGTCCTTGATCAGGGTCTGGGTGAGCTCGTCGACGAAGCCGGGCTGGATCGCCACATCCCCCAGCGCCATCTCCAGGTCGGCGAGGAACCGCTGCAGGCTCACCGATTCCGGCATGCCTGCCTGGCCCTCGACGACCAGGGAGGCGTGCGCGAGGCGAATCAGCCGAAAGCTGTGACATTGCCAGCCGCTGACCCGATAGCGACGCTCGCCAAGCGTCAGGGAAAAGACCCTAGCGCCGCTGGCGTCCGCCTCCGGCTCGGCGACGGCCTCATAGGGCAGCACCTCCTCGTAGAGCAGGGTCTGCAATAGCTGGCCGACCACACGTTGCTCGATACGGGAGTGATGACGCCAGGCCGAGGCATGCGCAAAAGGCGTGGTGATGGGCATACTGATGGGCATAGCGATGGGCGATAGTGCATCGGCGTTATCGTCGCCGGCCGCGACCAGCGGCCTGATACCTTCATGGGATGACATGGAAATACCTTCAATACCGGGAAAATGGATCGGCGCACGCATGGGCTCACCTCAGCGGCTCGGCGGGTCGCTGGCCTTTCGACTCGCCTTCATGGCGCTCGCGGGCATCGCGGGCGTGACATAAGCCGATGCCATCGGGCGCCTCTTGAAGAGGATCGCCAACGAAGCGCTGCTCGGGGCGCGGGTGACACAGGAAGTCCGCATGCGAGATGTTGTAGCCATAGGCACCCGCCAGCGGCAGCACCAACAGGTCGCCGACCGCCACACCGGACAGCTCCTGCTTACGACTCAGCACGTCCTTGGGGGTGCACAGCTGGCCGACCACTGTCCATGGGCGGCGCTCGCCCTCACCGGCCCGCTGGGAATCGCGCGGCAGGTGAATAACCGGATGGTCGTGCCCCTGCGCCGCGGGCAGGCGAAACTGATGCGTGCCGCCACGACAGACCAGAAAGCCCTCGCCATGGCTGATCTTGGTATCCAGCACCTCGATCGCGTAGTAGCCGCAGAAGGCTGACAGGAAGCGGCCGATCTCGAAGCGCACCCGCGGAGGCTCGGGCATCGCCGCCAGTTGCTGCCCCAGGGCCTGACACAGGCCGGGCCAGTCGAACTGCTCGGACGGCCGGAGATAGTTGACGCCGATGCCGCCCCCGACGTTGAGCTGGGTGACCCGTTCGGGGTCAGATGCCAGCGCACGCCAGTGGGGCCAGCGCTCCAGATAGGTAGCCAGCAACCTCTGGTGTCGCCGCTCGCAGGCCTGATGCGACATGGCGTGGATATGAAAGCCCACCAGCCTCAGGTTCGGGGCGGCGTCCACGGCTTGCACCGCCTCACTTAGCTGCGTCTCGTCGATGCCGAACGGCGTGGCGGTGCCGGCCATGCGCAGACGGCTGGAGAACGCCTCAGGCAAGGCCGGATTGATGCGCAGCAGCACAGGCTGGTGGCTATCCAGCGAGGCCGCGATCGCCTGCAGGCGCTCCACCTCGCCGAGGCTTTCGACATGAAAGGCCTCGACGCCTCGCATCATGGCCTCTCGCATATCGCTATCCAGCTTGCCCGGTCCGG
Organism: Onishia taeanensis; assembly: GCF_900100755.1. Classification (GTDB taxonomy): domain Bacteria; phylum Pseudomonadota; class Gammaproteobacteria; order Pseudomonadales; family Halomonadaceae; genus Onishia; species Onishia taeanensis. The sequence goes on along the minus strand of NZ_FNCI01000002.1, from coordinate 469,941 downwards.
AGAGCACCCAAGGGCGCGGTGTCGAACAGGCGCAGGCCCGCTCGATCTCGCCACCGGACGACAACTCCAGCCCATCGACGATAGGCGCCAGGGTGTCGATGATGGCCGCCTCGCTGTTGGCCTTGATCGCATAGTAGAGCTCGACGCCTGGCGGCAAGGCCGCCTTCAAGGCTCGGCCCTGGGCGGCAAGCGCCGGCAGGTCATAGAAGAAGGCCGCCATGGGCTCATCGCAGGCCTGCCGGTGGGCATTGATGGCATCGCGTATGCGGTCGGGAATCGAGAGCGACTCAGCCATAGGCCGCCTCCCGGCTCACCACCCGGTGTGGATACCAGGGATTGGGCAAGGCCACGTACTGGGCCTCGCGATCCGCCTTGGCCATCAACCGCAGCGTGAAGTTGGTCTTGCAGGGCAGCTCGCCCCCCGCCAGCAGCACATCCAGCTCGGGTGCCGCGACGCCCAGGGTCTCTCGCACCCGGCGAAGCTCGTCCAGGGTGTCTTGCCATAGCGCGTCGCCAAGGGCCGGACGCTGCCAGCTCAGCGCCAGAATCGCCTCGGCGAGATGATTGACCAACAGGCAATAGGCGATGCGGTTCCAGCCCTGCTCGCGGCTGTAGGTCATCGACTCCCGGACACGGGGAGACAGGGATTCCCCCGCGAGCCAATCGACGCCCTTGTCCTTCGTCAGCTTGACCCCTTCGAAGTCGCGCAACAGCATCTGCCGGGGCATGCCCGCCTCGTGGATCAGTACGCAGTTCTGCAGATGAGGCTCCATGACGATGCCGTGGCGAAAGAACAGCCCCATCACCGGGGCTATCAGCGTCTTCAGATAGGCCTGGAACCAGTCTCTTACCTGGCGCTCTGCGGGCAATGCATGTTGTGTCTCTTCAGCGCCATCGAGGAAGGACAGCACCATCGGCACCAACTGGGCATCGCGGGCGAACAGGGTGGCGCTGAGCAGGCAGCGTTGCGGCGTGAAGCGCCGACAGAAGTTCTCGCGCAGGATCATGCCGGTCTGCTCGCGGAACCAGCGTCGGTCGGCCTCGTCGCCCTCGGCCGGCGTCCAGTGCACCGTGGCCGGTTCCTGCGCCACGCACAGTGCCTGCAGCGCGCTATCTTGCTGCTGGGTCAGCCGATGCATGATGCGGTCGATCACCAGGGTGCTTTCCAGTTCGTACCAGGCGTTCTTGCGCACGCAGTTGGTGATGCGCACATTCAGCGATCCCTTGAGGACCCAGGGGTGATCTTCGAGGTACCAGGTGCGCATTGAGGCCGTTGGGGCGGCCTGCCAGCCGCTCGGCCCGAGATCACCGATGACGCCTTCCTCGATCCGCTGCGCTACCCGGGCATCCCGGCGAAATAGATCGGCCTGCACCGGGTGCATGCTGAGCACGACGCGTTCACCGTCTTCGGCATGGCGCTGGTCCGCCACCTGCGCCAGCACATCCGGCGCATGCAAGCGATTGGTCTGGACACTCAGCCCTGCCACGGGAAAGGAGAACTGATGCAGCGCCGTGGTGGCACCGAATTCCGGCGCGTAGGCGGGCCTGTCCTGCAGCAGGTGCGACGGCCAATGCCTAGCCTTGGGGGTGGGATGATTCGGGTGGCCAAACCAAAGCCCCTGTTCACTGCTCCGATAATCCGTCAGCGGATGCAGCCGGGGCCGCTGGGCGGCATGGGCGGCGATCGTGGTCATGACGTCCTGGCTCTGCACCACCTGATCGCACAGTTCCTGATTGAGCCGGCCGTCATGCCAACGGCAGTGTGCCAGCAGCGCGGCAATCAACTCGGCCAATGAGGGAGCCCGCCACGCCGTATCTCCGGTCTCGAAGAGATAAAGCTCGGAAAGATAGAAATGGCTACCGATGACCGAGTGACGGTCCACCAGCACGAATAGCGTCAGCGACGCCGACCAATCGATCAGCAGCGGCACGCCGTGCCGCGAGTTGGGCAGGCCGTCCCGCCGCGTGGGGAAACGATAGGATAGCGTGTCCTGGGGTATTGCCACTTCCTTGATGATGCAGTTCAGCAACGCATGCATGGATGCATGTCGGCTGACCTCGTCGGCTAGACGAGAGGGATGAGCATCGCTCATGGTGCCTCCGCGAAAATGCGTCCTGTAAAGATTCACCTGCCGGGTACCAAGCACGCGGCCTCTTTCACCTGGAGACTTGGCACCACTACCGGCTGGTCGTTGTTGCCCGGTGAATCCGCGTATCCCTCGCTAGTCACTTCTCATCACTTCTCATCACTTCGCGACGTTGTTATTGGTGACATTGTTCTTGATGACGCCGTTCTTGGTGACGTCGTTATCCGGGTTATGCGTATCACGTCGATGGGTAACCGCTGCCTGCCATCGTCAGGCTCATTCGATGCCGCAACACATATGCGAATGAGAATGGTTAACATATAGATTGGATGATGACATGTCCATACGCAGCGTTGGATTCGTTGGCCATCGTCTATCGACACGCCGTTGAACCGCCCGTCTGACGGGGCTCTTGATTTGAAAATGAGAATTTTTTGTATTACGGTCTTGCGTCAATCATCACGCCACCGAGTCATCCCATGCCCTCAACACCCGCCAAGCCGTCTCGCCTGACAGGCGAACGCCTGCACGCCGGGTATGACACCCGACGCGTGTTGGACGGCGTTGATCTGGCGGTGGCCGAGGGCAAGCTGACGGTGCTGCTGGGTCCGAACGGTAGTGGCAAGTCGACGCTGTTGAAGACGCTGGCGCGCACGCATACGCCAAGTGCGGGCCGTGTCTGCCTCGACGGCGAGGACATTCACCACCGCAATACGCGGCAGGTGGCACAGCGCCTGGGCATTCTGCCCCAGGGCCCTTCCGCCCCGGAGGGGCTGACGGTTCGGCAACTGGTGGGCATGGGGCGCTTCCCTCACCAGCGGCTGTGGCGACAGGATGCCGAGCAGGATGCCCGCGCCATCCGCGAGGCGATGGCCTACGCCGATGTCACCGACTTCGCCGAACGTAGCGTCGACGCGCTTTCTGGCGGTCAGCGACAGCGCTGCTGGATCGCCATGGTGCTGGCGCAGGAGACGGACCTGATCCTGCTTGATGAGCCCACGACCTTTCTGGATCTCAAGGTGCAGGTGGATCTGCTGGACCTGCTCTCGCGGCTGGCGCATGAGCACGGCCGCACCCTGCTGTTGGTGCTGCACGACCTGAACCTGGCGGCGGCCTATGCGGACCAACTGGTCATGATGCGCGATGGCCGCATCGAATACTCCGGTGCCCCGGCCGAGGTCTTCACCGCCGCCAACCTGAAGGCAGTATTCGACCTCGACGCCCATGTGATTCGCGACCCGCACAGCGGGCAGCCGGTCTGCGTGCCACGCCTGAACACGGCGAGAACAACGCGGCGCACGCCGGAAGGACAGCTGCCATGACCGCGACGCGCATCACCTCGACTTTTATCACCAAGAATCGGCCCGACAAGGATCACCAAGCAGCCGCCGAGACTCGCCCGGCCCGGCGCTTCTGCGCGGTGGATAGCCTGGCGATGGGCGATCCGCTGGTGGGCAGCGCCGCCCACGCCGAGCGCAACCTGCTGATCAGTTGGCCCCGGCCCAAGTGGCAGCGCAGCCTGCGCCGCGCCAGCGACATGCCCGATGACGTGGCAACACAGCTCGAGGCCATTGCCGAGGCGGGGCGGCGGGTCAACCTGATTCACCGCCGTGGCGAGGACGCCGAGCTTCATCGGCTGTTCTTGATGCCGGAGCAGCGCGAATACCGGGTAGCGCGAGACGAGCTGGCGGCCTTTCTTGCCGCCTTCTCCCGCGGCGACTCGCTGGCCGCCTGGGGCGGCGACGCCATCGCCATGCCGATGATCCTGTGCTGCACCCACGGCAAGAAGGACAAGTGCTGCGCCAAGTTCGGCTATCAAAGCTATCGCGCCCTCGCCGACGCCGTGGCACGCGATGACCTGCCCTTCGATGTCTGGGAAAGCACTCACCTCGGTGGCTGCCGGCTGGCGACCAGCGCCCTGGTACTGCCCGCCCTGCGCAAATACGGCCGTCTCAACCCGGATGACGTACCAGGGTTGCTCGAGGCCGAGCAGGACGGCCGCCCTTACCTGCCCTGCTACCGGGGCGACTCGCGGCTGACGCCGGTCGCACAATGCGCCCAGGTCGCCGCCCTCGAATGGCTCGCGGCCCGCGGTCTCCACGCCCGGGTGCAAGTCGATGACGCCCTCGAACAAAGCGGCGGTCCACGCCTGACGCTGCCGGTTCGCTGGCAGGCCGGAGAGCAGGTGGGGCGACTGACGGTGAGCTGCCTCGAGAGTGAGCTGATCCGCCACGACACCTGTGCCGACTACGAGCGCGACGGCGCCCAGCCCAGCCGGGTATGGCGAGCCACCCACATCGCCTGACATCCGCCTCTTATTTGATAATGATTTTCATTCATCATAGTATTATCGAATGACTCCGCCATGATGAGAGGATCCCATGCCCCTGCTGCTCAAGGCGCTCTATACGGGCCCGCTGGATGGCCTTACGCCTCCGCAGGTCGGGCCGGTCCAAGCCCCGGCGTTGTCGATGCGTGAGCTGCTGGCGCCGGCGCGATTCGAGGCCGAGCTTGTGCGCTTCGCGGCGGGCTATGGCTATCATCATGGGCAAGGCGACCGTCGCGCGCTGATCTCGCTATGGTCCAAATGGCATTTCGGTGCGCTGCTGGCCCCCTACATGGCCGCCAACCTGCTACTCGAGCGCGACCTGCCGGTAGGACTTGATGAGGTCGGCGTGCACCTCACCGCTGCGGGCCACGCCGAATGCCTGCAGCTTGCCCACACCGGTCGCCCACTGGCGTCATTGGACGGCTTCACGCGCTTCTCGACGCTGATCGACGATCACCTGACGCCGCTGATCAACCAGCTGGCACGCTACTCGGGGGCTTCGGCGAAGGTCTTCTGGAGCAATGTCGGCAACACCTTCGAGCATTTCTTGGGCGGCGTAGACATGCACCCCATGGCGCAACCGGGCATGGCCGAGGAAGGCCACCGGCTGCTTGCCACCCGTACCCTGCCCGATGGGCGCCGCAACCCGCTTTATCAGCCGGTGCGCTACTTCCAGCCTGAATGCCAAGACGAGACCGACGCGCCTGCCACCCAGCGCGTGCGCCGTCTATGCTGCCTGCGCTACCTGCTGCCCGAGCTTGGCTACTGCGGCAACTGCCCCCTGTCGAACAGAGCGGCCGGTTAGCCCCATGACGAGCCCCGTCAGCACAAGGCTGCCCCACCAGCTTACGGCCGGCGACCTGGAAAGACTCGGTGCCCGCCACGGGATCGCCTACCGCTTTCCGGCCCTTGCCGACGAGGCAACGCCCTCCCAGACCCCGATATTGCGCGGTCGCGTCGATGAGCTCGAGCTGCGCCGTGGCATCTTCGTGACGCGCTCGGACCTGACGGTGCTCGAGCCCTACGCCTCGCGCTCGCTGACCGCCGCGCCGCTGTTCATCACCGTGATGCTGGAGGGCAAAGCGCACCTGCGCCTGGGCGAGGAGAGTCTGTGGCTGTCCCCAGGCCAGGCCCTGTGCTTGCGCTTCGGTGACCGCCAAACCCTGCATGCCTGGCAGGATGCCGGCCAGCGCCTGCGCACCATGAATCTGGCCTTTCACGACGATGCCCTCGCCGCGCTGGTTTACCAGTACCCCACGCTCAAGGCCCTGGAGCAGAGCCCGCCGATGCTGCGTCAGCACAGACTGCCAAGGCATCTGCTCGACACTCTCGAGGAGGCGCTGGCGTCAGGCAGCGATAGCGGCGACCCGCGACTGTTGCTCGATGCCTTGGTGCTGCAGCTCTTGTCCCGGGTGCTCGCGGGCATCGGTGAAGCGACATCGAGTGACGCTTATCAAGCGCAGACCACCGTCATCCCTCGCCTCTCTAGCGGCGAGCGTGATCGCCTGGCACGCGTCCGCCAGGCGCTGGATGCTCATCCCGAGGCCGACCACCGGCTGGCCGATCTGGCTCGCCTGGCCGCGATGAGCCCAAGCAGTCTGCGCGCCAAGTTTGCCGCCGCCCATGGCCAGTCGGTGTTCGCCTACCTACGCCAGCGCCGCTTGGCCAAGGCCGCCCAACTACTCGAGCAGGGCCTGGATGTACAGCAGACGGCCCACGCGGTGGGCTACGGCCATGCCAGCAACTTCACGACCGCCTTCCGTCGCCACTTCGGCATCAGCCCTCGCGCGTACCGCAACGCCGTCTGACCCCGTTCTGCCAAGGCCACCCCAAAAAACCGCCTGAGACAGCCCGCTGTACCACAGGTTCACCGCTTGAACGCTTTGTTTAGGCATTCTGGCAATTTTCACAATGGTTCTGTCGCTGAGCAAAGCAGTGCTGGCGTTGCGCATACATCCGCCGGGGCCTTGAATGGAATAATTCTCATTACCGAAAGAGAGTTGATCTCCTATCCAAGGAAAGACTGCCATGACTGCTCGACACCCCCTCACCCTCGCCGTTGCTATCGCCAGCGCCGCCGCTCTATCCCCGGCCTGGGCACAAGACGCTGCCTCGCCAGAAAGCGCCAGCACACTCGACACGCTCACCGTCACCAGCGCCGCCACCAAGACCGAGACGCCGTTCAATGAAACGCCGCAGGCCACCACGCGGGTCGAACGCGAGGATTGGGAAGAAAAAGGCGCGGCGTCCGTGCAGCGCGCCCTCAACTACTCGGCCGGCGCCTACACCAACCAGGTCGGTGCTTCCAGCCGCTATGACTACATCGTGCTGCGCGGCTTCTCTGATGGCAGCCTGAGCAATACCTTCCTCGATGGCCTGAAGCTGATGGGTGATGCCAACTCCTACAGTTCGCTGGTCATCGATCCTTACTTTCTCGAGAGCATCGAAGTGGTCAAGGGCCCGGCCTCGGTGCTCTATGGCCGCGCCTCGCCGGGCGGCCTGGTATCGCTGACCAGCAAGCGCCCCGAGTTCGAGTCTTCGGGGCAGGTGCGCCTCGGCGTCGGCAACAACGCCCAGCGCAGCGCCGCCTTCGACCTGACCGGGCCGCTGGATGACGAACGCCGCCTTGCCTTCCGCTTGACCGGCCTGGCTGAGCGCGCCGACACCCAGTTCGGCCCCGTGGAGGACAAGCGCTACGCCTTCGCGCCCCAACTGACCTGGGACATGACCGATGACACCAGCCTGACGCTACATGCCTACCTACAGAAGGACCCAGAGGGTGGCTACCACTCCGGCGTGCCTTATGAAGGCGCCGTCGAGCGCCATAATGGCCGCAAGATCGCCAACACCTTCTTCGATGGCGAAGCGGACTACGACAAGTTCGAGCGCACCCAGCGCCTGGTCGGCTACGATCTCGAGCACCGCGTCAACGACGCCTGGACGGCACGTCAGAAGCTGCTCTATCTCGACACCGACGTGACTCTCAACCAGGTTTACGGCTATGGCTGGGCCAACGATACCGAGCTCAACCGCTACTATTCAGGCGGCGAGGAGTCGATGCAGGCCTGGACCGTCGACAACCAGCTCGAGGCACAACTGAGCACCGGCCGCGTGGACCATACCCTGCTGTTCGGTGCCGACTATCAACGCCGCGAGAACGAGGTCAGTTGGCCGTCAGGCGCCTTCCCCAATATCGATGCCTTCGACCCCGAGTATGGCGCCGAGCCCACCGCGATGTATGCGGCCAGCGAAGAGCAACACGACATTCACCAGACCGGGGTCTATGCCCAGGACCAGCTGGCACTGGGCCGGTGGCGTCTCTCGCTGGGCGGGCGCTATGACTGGGTCGATATCGAGAACACCAATGAAGGCACCGGCAGCTCGAGCGAGCTGAACGATACCCAGTTCAGCGGTCGTGCCGGCGCCCTTTATTTGTTCGATAACGGCCTGGCCCCCTATGTCAGCTATTCCACGGCCTTCACGCCGACCAGCTTCGTCGACGCCAACGGCGACCTGCTCGAGCCGATGGAAGGCGAGCAGATCGAGACCGGCCTGAAATTTCAGCCGAACGGCACTCAGGATCGCTACAGCCTGGCGCTTTACCACATCGAGCAGACAAACGTCGCCACCAAGGAGCAGCCCACCGACCCTTACCGCGCGATCGGCGAGATCGAGTCGGAAGGCGTCGAGCTCGAAGCCCGTACCCAGCTCACCGACAACCTGCGTCTGCAGGCCAGCTATAGCTTCACGGACATCACCTACGCCAAGAGCGACAACAGCGATGAAGAAGGCAATCGCGCCATCTATGCGCCCCGTCACATGGCATCGGTATGGGGTTCCTATGCGCTAAGAGACGGCGCTCTGGCAGGCCTCGGTGCCGGCCTTGGCGTGCGCTACAACGCCGATATCCAGGCCGACCGGGCCAACACCGAACAGGTACCGGACTACACCCTGGTCGATGCCGCTCTGAGCTATGACTTCGGCCAGCTCGGCATGAACGGCGTCACCGGGCGGCTCAACGTCAACAACCTGCTCGACAAGGCATACGTGGCGTCCTGTAACTCACTGCAGTACTGCTACTTCGGGGCCGAGCGCAGCGTGAAGGCCACCGTCAGCTACGACTTCTGACCCAGTCTCACCTCTCCCCGGCCCCGGCGGCTCGGTATCCCCTATCGATGCCCTGAAGGGTGGCCGGGGCAGGTCCAAGGCCTGCCCATACATTAGAAAAAATATAAATGACAATACTTATCATTACTAAAAGCATTCACTATAATCGGTCACCGATACCCCCAATAAGGAAGCGCTGAATCAATCGACGAGCGAGATGAAGCGCAAGGCGCCTGGAACGCAGAAAACGAGACATAACATTGAGTTAGGCGAGTTTTCGAGTACCACGCAACGAAGCGATTCGCTCGCGCAGGCATTTATGCAGTGCTTCCATAACGCCTCATTCACCGAGGGAACTCATGCACTCACGCTATCTGACCATCAGCCTCTCGATGCTGGCCGGCACCCTCGCCAGTCCGGTACTCGCCCAGGAAGCGCCGGAGACCCAGGACACCATGGTCGTGGTCGGCTCCCGAACCCCCACCGAGATCAGCCAGATTCCCGGCGCGGTTTGGGTCATTGATCGCGAGCAGTTGCAGGAGCAACTCCATACCGGTGCCGATTTGAAGACCGCGCTGGGCAAGCTGGTCCCATCCATGGACCTGGCACCCCAAGGACGAACCAATTATGGCCAGAACATGCGAGGCCGCAGTGTCCAGGTGCTCATCGATGGTGTTTCCCTGAACAGCTCTCGCGGCCTATCTCGTCAGTTCGACGCCATCGACCCCTTCAACATCGAACGCGTCGAGGTACTCTCAGGCGCCACCAGCCTCTATGGCGGGGGTGCCACCGGCGGTCTCATCAACATCATTACCAAGCGGCCCGAAGGGGGCGACCTTGCGCTTTCCAGCGAGGTCGGGATGACCACCGGTTTCAGCGATGGCGACGACCTGGACTACCGCCTGGCCCAGTCGGTGAGCGGCGGCAACGAGTTCGTCAAGGGGCGGCTCGCCGTGGCCTACCAGGACAACGGCCGCCATTTCGATGCCAATGGCGGTGAGATATTCCCCGATATCGCCCAGACAGACCTCCAGGACAACCGCAGTATCGACGTCATGGGCAGCCTGGATATCCAACTGACCGGGCAACAGAGTCTGCAGCTCGGCGCTCAGCTGTACCGCTCCGGCTATGAGGGCGAGCGTGGGGTCTACTTCCCGAACCTGGATGCCCCAAGCCCCGACCTGGACGATGCCGAGATCCGCGACGGCTACCATTCCGATCGCGACCCGGCCACCGACCGCAAGATGATCAATGCGCAGTATCATCACGCCAACCTGCTCGGCCAGGACTTCTATCTGCAGGCCTTCCACCGCGAGGAGGAAGCCAACTTTCAGGCCTTCCCCTATCCGGTATCCGGCGGCTCAGAGTTCCGCGCTTCCCAGCAGAACACCGACCTCACGGGCCTCAAGGCGCTGTTCGATGCCGACCTCACCAACACCCTGTCGCTGACCTACGGCCTGGACCTGGATCACGAGTCCTTCGATGCCAATCAGATGACCTTCGACAAGGCCGTCTCGGATGCCAGCGGCGGCCTAGCCCAGGAAGCGGCAAGCCTCGATCCACGCTATCCCAGCTATCAGGTCGACGGCATCTCAGCCTTCGCCCAGGGGGAATGGCAGGCCACCGAAGGGCTGCGACTGTCCACCGGCGTGCGCCGCCAACACATGGACGTCGAGGTCGAGGACTTCAAGGGCATTCCTGGCGGCGAGAACGACTATGACGCCACCCTGCTCAACGCCGGCGCCCTTTACGACTACGGCAATGGCCATCAGAACTGGCTGCAGTTCAGCCAAGGGTTCGAGCTGCCTGACCCGGCCAAGTACTACGGCAAGAGCGCCCAGGTCAGCGTCGACCAGAACCCGCTGTCCGCCATCAAGACCGACCAGGTCGAGCTCGGCTGGCGCTACAACAGCGCCGCCTGGATGACTCAGGCGGCACTCTATTACGCCTGGTCCGACAAGGCCGTGGAGAACGCCGACGACCTCAGCGTAAGCGTCGTCGATGAGAAGAAGCGCGACTACGGCTTCGAAGGCGCCGTGACCCACTACTTCGACAGCGGCTTCGAGGCCGGCACGACCCTGCACCTGGTGCGCTCCGAACAGCAAAACGACAACGGCGAATGGGAGAAACGCGATGCTCGCTACGCCTCGCTGTCCTCCGCCACCGCCTTCCTTGGCTGGAAAGACCCTCTAGGCGAGCGCTCGGCTCGACTGCAGGCCAACCACGCCTTCGACCTGAAAGACGACGACGATCGCCAGATCGATGGTTTCACCACCCTGGACCTGAACGTCAGCCAGGCCCTGCCGGTCGGGGAACTTAGCCTTGGCGTCGCCAATCTGCTGGACGAGCAGTATTCCACCGTATGGGGCCAACGCGCCGCGATGTTCTATTCCCCCTACTACGGGCCGGAATACCTCTACGACTACCAGGGACGCGGTCGCACCTACACCATGAACTGGTCGATGAGCTACTGATCTCCTCGCGGCTGATCGCACGACGCCACGCTATTGATCGTGCTGCGCCCACCTTCCCGGTGGGCGCTTTCTCTATTGCCGCGAACGCGCCCATGAGCCTGCCGATGCAAGCGGGTAGGCGGCAGACGCTGCGGCAGCAAAATACATTACGAACAAGAATAATTTGCTTTAATATCCAACCATATCACTCATCTCTGGACCCACCATGTTTGATGTCAGCGCTGCCACTTTCGAGGTCAATGACACGCCCTTGCTACACCCCATCGATCTCGCGCTAGCCCCGGGCCAAGTAGTGGGACTGATCGGCCACAACGGTTCCGGCAAGTCGACCCTGCTCAAGCTGCTGGCTCACCAGCAGGCACCGAGTGGCGGAGAGCTCCGCCTCGACGGCACGCCACTTGGCGAATGGAACGGCCGTGCCTTCGCCCGCCGGGTGGCCTACCTGCCCCAGCAGTTGCCGCCCGCCGAAGATCTTACCGGCCGCGAGCTGGTGGGTTTCGGGCGCTACCCCTGGCAGGGGTTGCTCGGCCGGCCAAGTCGCGAAGACAAGGCGCAGGTCGCTCGCGCCATGACCCTGACCGGCACTGAGGCCTTCGCCAACCGCATGGTCGACACCCTGTCGGGCGGCGAGCGCCAGCGGGTCTGGTTGGCCATGCTGCTGGCCCAAGGCAGCCAATACCTGATGCTGGACGAGCCGCTGGCGGCGCTAGACATCGCCCATCAGATCGAGGTACTGGAGCTAGTGCGCCGGCTGTGCCAGGAGCTAGAGCTTGGGGTCGTCATCGTGCTGCATGACATCAACCTGGCCGCCCGCTATTGCGACCGACTCGTGGCCTTGCATGAGGGTCGACTACTGGCCGAAGGCACGCCGGAGGACATCATGACCGGCGACACGCTCAAGGCCATCTACGGCATCCCCATGCATGTCATCTCACACCCAAGCGGTGAGCATCGCGTCGCCGTCGCTCACTAACCGCAGGACCCGCCATGTTTCATCCAAGCCGCCTGCTTGTCAGGCTCATCGGCCCATTGGCCGTGCTGTTCGCCTTCACCACAGCGGCAACAACGGCGACAGCGGCGCCATCGCGCCTGGCCACACTCGACTGGACGATCGCTGAGACCCTCATCGCCCTGGATCAGCCGCCGGTGGCGGCCGCTCAAGTCGATGCCTATCACGCTTGGGTGCGTGAACCCGCGATGCCAAGCTCGGTCAGTGACCTTGGGTTGCGCACCCAGCCCAACCTCGAACTGCTGGCAAGCATCGACCCGGACCGCATTCTGATTTCCCCGATGTTTGCCAACCTGGTGCCCCGGCTCGAACGTATCGCCCCTGTCGATACCCTGGCGCTCTACAGCCCCGGTCGCGACACCTGGGACGAGCTATGCGAATTGACGCGCTCGGTAGCCGCTATGATCGACCGCCCCCAGGCGGCCACACGACTGATCGAGGCAACGCAGGCAGAACTTTCTGATCTTAAGTCGCGGCTAAACGATGACGCTCCCCCGCTTCTGATCGTGCAATTCATGGATGCCCGCCACGTGCGGGTATTCGGTGAAAACGGCCTTTATCAGGCGGTACTCGAACGCCTGGGGCTGACCAATGCCTGGACCGGCAAGACCAACGCCTGGGGGTTCTCGCTGGTACCTCTCGAAGCGCTGGTGGGTATCGATGCCCGGCTGGTGGTCGTAAAACCCTACCCCGCCGGTGTGCGCGCATCGCTCGCCGACAGCGGCCTTTGGCAGGAGGTCGTGCGTCGTCAGGGAGCCCCCTTGATCCTGGAGCCCGTGTGGAGCTTCGGCGCCCTGCCTTCCGCCCAGCGCTTCGCCAACCTGCTGGTGACCGCCATGGAGAATACTGATGCCCGCTGAGTCCTTGCCTCGCCTGCCTCTACCACGGTTTCGGTTGACCCCCGGCCAGGCCTGCCTGCTGCTTGGCCTGCTGGCAGTAACGCTTAGCGTGATTCACCTGCAAGCAAGCGTGGGACTGACAGGCGGTCTGCAGGCACTGTTCAGCGTGCCGGACGCTAGGGCGGCCAACCTGGTGCTGCACGTTGCCTGGTGGCCTCGGCTGGCCATGGCGCTATTGGCCGGTGGCGGCCTGGCATTGGCCGGAGTGCTGATGCAGCAGGTGCTCAGGAACCCACTCGCCGCCCCCACCACCCTGGGCGTCACCAGCGGCGCCAACCTGGCGCTGATGGCCACGAGCCTGATGGCTCCGGGCCTGCTGGTGCTGGGTCGTGAATGGGTGGCACTGGCCGGAGGCGGCCTTGCCATGGGCCTGGTCTTCCTGCTCGCCTGGCGACGCGGGCTGTCGCCGATTGTGGTCGTGCTTGCTGGCCTGGTGATCAACCTCTACCTGGGGGCACTGGGCATGGTGTTGCTGCTTTTCCATCAGGAGGCCCTTAAGGGACTGCTGATCTGGGGAGCCGGGTCGCTGGCACAGAATGGCTGGCATGACGCCGCCTTTCTAGCGCCGCGCCTGGCACTGGCCGCCCTATTGGCTGCCTGGCTACTGCGTCCACTAACCCTGCTGGAGCTGGATGAAGCCGGCGCCCGAAGCCTCGGCATCTCGCTCAAGCATCTGCGCCTGGCGGGGCTGGGCCTGGCGGTCTTCATCACCGGTTGCGTGGTCAGCGTGGTGGGCATCATAGGCTTCATCGGCCTGGCCGCCCCCAACATCGTGCGCCTGGCCGGTGCCCGCCGGCTCGGGCCCAGGCTGGTCTGGTCGACGCTGCTCGGCGCACTGCTGCTGGCCGTTACCGACCTGCTGCTGCAGCGCTTCAGCGGGCTGCTGCCCACTATGATTCCCACCGGGGCCTTTACGGCAGCGCTGGGCGCACCGCTACTGCTGTGGCTGATCCCCCGCCTGCGCTTCGGCGGCAACGCGCCGCCCCAAGAGGCCAGAGCGCTCGGCAGCCGGCATCCCGCCCCGCGCCGGCTTGCCACCCGGCTTGCCGTTGCGCTGATGGCGCTGGCCGTGGTTGCGCTGCTGGCCGGCCAGAGCGCCGGCGGCTGGCAATGGGCCTCGATCGGCGATGGAAACCTGCTGCAGTGGCGGCTACCGCGGCTGCTGGCCGCCGCCGGCAGCGGCGTGATGCTGGCGATTGCCGGCACGCTGATTCAGCGCCTAACCGCCAACCCCATGGCCAGCCCCGAGATTCTCGGTATCAGCGGCGGCAGCGCCATCGCCCTGATCGGGGCGATATTTCTCCTGCCGGCACCGAGCAACCTGACACTGGTTGGCGCCGGCGTGCTGGGAGCGCTGGTCTCGCTGGCGACACTGGTGCTCATCAACCGCAAAAGCGGCTTCCAGCCTCAGCGGCTACTGCTCACCGGGGTGGCCATCACCGCCCTGTTCGAGGCGATCAAGTCCCTGGTGCTGGCCGGCGGCGACCCTAGAGGCCAGCAGATCATCGCCTGGTTATCAGGCTCCACCTACTATGTCGACATGACCAGCGCCCTGACGGTAACCGGCGCGGCTCTGCTGCTGGCGCTGGCCGCGGCACCGCTGACCCGCTGGCTGGATATTCTGCCGTTAGGCGCGCCCTCTGCCGCAGCGCTTGGTTTGCCGGTAGTCCGGGCCCGGCTTGTCCTGCTGGCGCTGGTCGCCCTGCTGACCGCTAGCGCCACGCTGGTGGTAGGGCCGCTTTCATTCGTCGGTCTGCTGGCGCCCCATATGGCGAGACTGATGGGCTTTAGCCGCGCTGGCGCACATCTTGCCGGTGCGGCACTTACCGGCGCACTGCTGATGGTGCTGGCCGACTGGCTGGGTCGCCAACTGCTGTTCCCACAGGAGATTCCCGCCGGCCTGGTGGCTTCGCTGCTGGGCGGCGTCTACTTCATGTGGGGGCTTGGCCGCCGTTGACGTTAACGAGACGCCGCGCCTGGCCAGCCAGATCAGGGCGGCGATGCTCGACGATGCAACATCAAGCCATCAAAGCCATCGACAAGCCCTCACCTCGCCATTGAGAAGACCTCGCAGCGCCATCAAAAAACCGCGCTCGGCGTGACGCCGGGCGCGGTCGATGAATGCTGCTCCTCTGGAATCGGCTCAGAAGCGATAGCTCAGGCTGCCGATCACGCTGCGCGACTCGCCGTAGTAGCACCAGTAGTTACAGCTAGCGACGTACTCCTTGTCGGTCAGGTTGTTGACGTTGACCTGCGCCCGCCAACTGTCGGCGAAGTCGTAGCTGGCCATGGCATCCACTAGGGTATAGTCCGGCACGGTGATCTGGTCGTAGACGCTCTCGCCGACATAGCGCACGCCGCCACCCAGCTTGAGCCCCGCCATGGCGCCTTCCTGGAAGTCGTAATCCAGCCAGGCCGATGCCTGGTGGCGCGGAATCAAGGTCTTGCGCTCGTCGCCTTCACTCTCGGCATCCGTATAGGTGTAGGCGGTGGTGAGCTGCAGCTGATCGGTGAGGTAGCCAACGCTTTCGAGCTCCAGGCCACGAGAGCGCTGCTCGCCCACCTGCTCCTGACGCCCGCCCCCCGTCGTGACCAGGCTGTTGCGCTGCTCGAGGTCGAAGACCGCCGCGGTGAAATACCCATCCCAACCACGGGGCGCCACCTTGACGCCGGCTTCCCACTGTTCCCCTTCGAGAGGCTCGTAGAGTCGCCCATTGCTATCGGCGCTGGCTTGCGGCTCGAACGACTCGGTGTAGCTGAGGTAAGGGTTGATGCCATGATCGCCTAGATACATCACCCCACCGGACCAGGAGATCTGGTCATCATCGGCCCGCTGGGTCGTATCGTCGGTGCGGTTGAAATTATCGGTTTTCGCCTGGTCGTAGCGCACGCTGCCCAACAACACCCAGCGATCATCGATCCGCAGTTGATCCTGCAGATACAGGCCGGTCTGTCGTTTGTCGATCTCACGCTCGGCCAACTGATCGCCACTCACCGGCATGTAGTTGCCATATTGAGGATCGAAGATATCGATGGGATCGCCGAAGCCGGAAATGTCGGCCTCCTGACCCTCCAGGCCGAGATCCTGATAGCCAAGGCCGATCATCAGGGTATTTTCGGTGCGATCGCCATACCAGGTCCCGATCAAGCGGTTGTCCAACATCCAGCTCTCGATATCGCCGTCGCGATACACCAGCCCGCGGTATGCCTTGCGATCGCTGCCAGACTGACGCGCTAAAATGTAGGTGCTGCGAAGTTTCAGATCCAGCTGGCTATAGCGCAGGTTCTGTTCGAAGCGCCAGGTGTCGTTCAACCGATGACGAAGCTCATAGCCCAGAGAGACCTGGGTACGCTCGTTGGTGTCGTAGTCCGGCTCACCGTAGCTGGTCTGAGGGTCAACCTTGCCAAAAGGGGTGTCCTCGACGGTGCCATAGGTCAGTTTGAAAGGGTTGGTGGGGATCGCATCGTCTTTCTGGACGCTGGCCAGGAAGGTGATGCTGGTATCGTCGCTGACATCCACTTCGAGACTCGGCGCGAAGTAATAGCGCTCGTTTTCGGTGTTGTCGAGATCACCATCGCGCTGCTTGGCCATGCCGACCATGCGATAGCGTACATCGCCATTCTCGGTCAGCGGACCGGAGGTATCGATGCCCAACTGGCGATGATGCCGATTCCCGACCTGGAGATTGATCTCACCCCGCCGCTCGGCGGTCGGTCGTTTGCTGACGGCATTGATCAGGCCACCGGCCGGCGCCTCGCCATAGAGAATCGATGCCGGCCCCTTGAATACATCGACGCTCTGCAGGCCGTAAGGCTCGGGCAACCATTGATAGTAACCGGTGCGATAAATTCGCAGCCCGTCCTGGTAGGTGGCCTGATCGAAGCCCCGCACCTTGAACCAATCGGTGTCGTTGTCGGCGCCATAATGGCCGGACAGCACACCTGAACGGTAGCGGAAGGCCTCATCAAGGCTCTGGACATTGCGCTCGTCGAGCTCTTCGCGCCCGACCGTGGATACCGCCCGCGGTGTCTCTATCGTCGGGGCGTTGACCTTCAACGCGGTGGCGGTGACGACCATCGTGTCAGCCTGGGTGCCGGCGGTCTGCTCATCCTGAGCCAGCGCCAGCGGTGATGCACAGAGCAGCGATAGCGTCAGACTGCAGCGAATGGCGGCAGTCAAGGGTGATAGCGGCGCGTCGAGCGGCGAGAGGTGATGAGCTGAGTGGTGAAGAGGTGAGTGCATGGATCTAGCCTTGATAATGGGAGGCGGGATGGATCAGGGGATCTCGCGTACTAAACACAAAGAAACTAAATGATAATTTTTTTCATTTAGTTTAACAACAATACCCCCTGATCCCGCTCAGCCCTCCGCTTGATCCAATCTCGCCACCGCATCGCGACTGACTCGTTGCCGCTGTTCGCCGGTCAGCTCGCTGAGTTGCCCGCCATGCATCTCCAGCAGCCGGTCGGCATGGTCGAAGTAGTGGTCGTCGTGGCTGATGGCGAACACCGTCTTGCCCATCGCCTTCAACTGAGGCAGCAGATCGCGGTAGAAGACCCGACGAAACTGCGGGTCTTGGTCGGCGGCCCACTCGTCCAGCAGCAGCAAGTCGCGCTCCTCGGCGATCGCCATCAGCAGCGCCAGCCGCTTGCGCTGCCCCTGGGAGAGCTCGGGATTGGCCACCCGCTGCTCCTCGAACACCAGCTTGTCACGCATCGCCAGATAGTCGAGCCACGCCTCGACGAGCGCCGGATCGGCCTTTTCACCCGCTGGGCCGAGCAGGTCGGTGAACTGGTGAAAGTCGGTGAAGACGGCAGAGAAGCGCTGCCGATAGGCCGGTCTCAGAGCATCGTTCAGTGGCTTATCGTCCAGCAGCAGCTCCCCTTCCTGAGGCTGATAGAGGCCCGTCAGCAGCTTGGCCAGGGTCGACTTGCCGCTGCCATTGCCACCGATCAGAAACACCAGCTCGCCGCGCTTTAGGGTCAAATCCAGGGGGCCGATCCGAAAGCCCGGGAGAGCTTCGCTGCCGGTATAGGTAAAGCTCACCCCACGCAGCGTCAGGGTGTGCCAATCTGCCGTTGCCGGCTCGGCCACCGCGAAATCCGCTTGCGGCTCGGCCAGCTCCAGTGCGGCGATCTTGTCGAAGGCGACCTGGGCGCTCAGCAGGGTTGGCAACGCCCCCACCGCCTGGATCAGTGGCGTGCGCAGAAATAGCAGCGTCAGCGAGTAGGTCGCGGCGACAGAGGTGCTCGCCCAGCCCAGGCCGTTAGCCAGATAGAACACCACGCCAATCGCGCCGAGCATCATGATGTTCGACCAGTTAACGGCGCTTAGGTGGTAGGTGTCCGCCCGGATGATATGGCCCCGATAGGCGCTTGCATCTTCGCTATAGGGGCCCTCGTAAAGGCGCCGCGCTCGGCTGCGGTTGAGCGCCAGCTCCTTGCACCCGTGGATGACGGCCTCGTAGTCCCGATACAGCCTGTCCTCGCTTTCGCGCACCTTGGCCAGATGGCGATATACCCGCTCCACCAGCCAGGAACCAACGGCAATCGTGACCGCCAGCCACAGGGCCGTTACCAGCAGAAGGCTGGGCGACAGCCAGCCCAGATAGATCGCCGAACCCAGGGTCAGCACCACGCCTTGTACCAGCTCGGGCAAGCGCACGAAGGCGATGGTGACGTTTCGCACATCGCTGGACAGGCTTGCCAGCAACTCGGCGCTACCCAGCCGCTCGAGCCGCTCTACATCGGTGTCCAGAATCTGTTTGACCAGGCGGCCTCGGAGTCCATAGACGAAGTGGTGCCCAAGCGTGGTCAACGCCAACTGAGAGGCCAGGGTCACCACCAGCAGTGCGACGATAACGCCGAGAAAGGCCGGCAATACGCTGGTCGGATCACCCACCACCTCGATCAGCCGACAGTTGATAAAGGCGATGGCCCCAATGCCGAGCCCGGCACTGGCCAGGCTCAGCAACATGACGGCAATGAAGTGCCAGCGATAGTGACGAAAGATAACGCGAAGCAGATCCACGACGGGTCCTTGTGCTGGGTCGGCGGGCCATCCAGCTTACGGATGGCGAGGCCTCTGATACAAAAATGAAAAGTATTATTAATTGCATTTTTATTCTACCGAAAGCCTGCGTCGTCACAATGCCATGCCCTGCTGCCCGCATAACGCCACTCCATCGACGGTTGGTCACTGCGAGCCCCGCCCTGGCGATCAAAGTCCTGCCGACACACCATGACGCCGGTAGTGGCGCGGTCACCCGGACCACAGCGAAGGGCGATCAACCCTATATGGCGAAAGCCCCCTTGAAATTCTGCCAACGCCCTCAAGGTTTAGGGGTGTGGCGCAGCATCCGGCCATCGAAAAAGGAATCTCAACCAGGAGTACTTATTCATGACAGCACGGAATTCGCTCAAAACTGATCGCACGAACAACCTCAAAGGTGCTCTGTTTGGCGCCATGCTCATCGGTGGCATGACGGTCGCGGGCTCCGCCCTCGCCGCCCCTCAGGGACTCTATTCTGCCGATGAACTCAACGATGCCGACGTCGTCCTGAAGGCGACCCCCAGCCAGCAAGTCGGCGAAGTCGAGGATATCCTGCTCGATGACGACATGACGGTTCGCGGCTTGGTCGTCGAGACCGACAACCAGTTTGGTCTTGCCGAAAAGGCCTACGTGGTCAACACCGGCGACTTCACTGTTGAAACACTCAATGGCAACAATCTCGACGCGGTCACCTATGTCGTGCATCTCGACATGACCAGTGACGAGCTCAGCCAGCAGCCGGAATACACCAGCACCTGGTGGGCTGAAACCAAAGAGGCCACTAGCAAGGCCTGGGCCAACACCAAGGAAGGCGCCAGCAGTGCTTGGGAAACCACCAAGTCCGCTACCGCCGATGCGCTGACCAGCGCCGGTAACGCTCTCGAATCGGCCGGCGACAAGGCTCAGGAAGCCGTCGACGGCAATTAATAAGCCTATTCTGCGCCGGCGCGACGCCGGCTCCATGGAATAGTGCCAAGACAGGCGGCCCGGTCATCGACCGGGCCGCGCTGCGTCTGGCCAATGTGGCCCGAGACCAGCAGCACCTCGCAGGCCCGTATCACCCGGCTCTAGGTCGCCGCCTGCCACCCCTCTAGGCATCTCTGTTGGCCTGACGGCGATGTGTCTCTCAGGTCCCGCCAAATCCCTCGGCCCCATCGCGACCAATGTCTAAGCGAGGCGGACGGCAACGTCATTGCCAAAAATGTCTGACATTAATATATTTACATCAGATATTTTGGAGACTGCCGTGACCGCATTTTCACCACAGGCCAAGCCCTCGCAACTTGCGCAGCTGCCCCAGCCCGCCGAGGCCGGTGGCGCCAATGCGCTGGCCACGGTGCTGGCGCATGCCATTCTGTCCGGGCACTGGGCGAGCGGCGACACCTTTCCCCGCGAGCTGGACCTGTGCCAGCACTTCGCGGTCAGCCGTAATCGCATACGCAACGCCCTGGGCGCGCTTAGCGCCAGCGGGCTGATCGAGCGCACCGCCGGCCGCGGCACCCTGGTTCGCGACATCGCCGAGTGGCACCTGCTCGACCCGCAGATGAGCGAATGGATGGCAGGCCTCGAATCGCCGCATCCACAACTGGTGCGCGAGGTCTTCGCCTTCCGGCTTTCCGCCGAGCCCTTCGTCGCGGAGCTCGCCGCCCTTGCGGCCACGGCCCATGACCTGGCCCGCATCGAGACCGCCTTCGACGGTATGTGCGCAAGCGCCGATGATCCGACTCGCCGCGAGGAACATGCCGAACACGACGTGGCCTTCCATGACGCCATCTACCGCGCCAGTCACAACCTGGTCTGGCGCCAGATGGGGCTGCTGTTGCGTCCCTCGATCGTCGCGCTGATCCAGCACTCCCACCATCAGGCCGACTCGCTCGACGACAGCCTGGCGCGTCACCGCCGGGTGCTGGAGGCAATCCGCCTGCGCCAGCCTGACGCGGCCCGCGAGGCTACCGAGCAGGTACTGGCGCGCACCGCCGCCGACCTGGGCGTCGACAACGGTGACCGCCGGCTCGGGCGCCCAGCCGCATTTTCAGATGGCTGAACACTGGCTGACGACGGGCTGTGGCGCCCGACCGCTGCTGCGCCACCCCCGACGTCAAGCTCGATGCCAGGCCCGCTACCAAGACCTACTTCAGGCCCAACACAAAGGATGCATCGCATGAAAATCACCCGACTCAAGACCTGGCAGGTACCGCCGCGCTGGCTGTTTCTCAAGATCGAGACCGACGAGGGCTGCTACGGCTGGGGCGAACCGGTGGTCGAAGGCCGGGCGGCCACCGTCGAAGCGGCCGTGCACGAGCTGTCCGATTACTTGGTCGGCCAGGACCCGCGCCATATCGAGCACCTGTGGAACGTCATGTATCGGGCCGGTTTCTATCGCGGCGGCCCGATTCTGATGTCGGCCATCGCCGGCATCGACCAGGCGCTGTGGGACCTCAAGGGCCGCGAGCTGGGCGTGCCCGTACACCAGCTGCTGGGCGGCCCGGTGCGCGACAAGATGCGCATGTACGCCTGGACCGGCGGCGACCGCCCCAGCGACGTCGGCACCGGCGCCCGTGCCCTGGTCGATCAGGGCTTCACCGCCTTCAAGATGAACGGCACGCCGGAAATGCAGATCGTCGACTCCCATAAGAAGATCGACGACGCCGTGGCTCGAGTCGCCGAGGCTCGCGAAGCCGTAGGCCCGGATGTCGGCATCGGCATCGACTTCCATGGCCGCGTACACCGGCCAATGGCCAAGGCACTGATCCGCGAGCTCGAGCAATTCCACCCGATGTTCATCGAAGAGCCGGTGGCCCCTGAACATCTGCCGGCCCTCAAGCACATCGCCGAAGGTATCGCCACGCCGATCGCCACCGGCGAGCGCCTGCACACCCGCTTCCAGTTCCGCGACCTGCTGGCCGACGGCATGGTCGACATCATCCAACCGGATATTTCCCACTGCGGCGGCATCAGCGAAGGGCTGAAAATCGCCACCCTGGCCTCCGCCTACGATGTGGCGCTGGCCCCTCACTGCCCGCTGGGGCCGCTGACGCTGGCCGCCTCGCTGCAGCTGGATGCCGTCTGTCACAACGCCTTCATCCAGGAACAAAGCATGGGCATCCACTACAACAAGGACAACGACGTCCTCGACTACCTCACCGACAAGTCGGCTCTGGAGATCAAGGACGGCTTCTGCGCCATCCCTCAGGGGCCGGGGCTCGGCGTGGAGATCGACGAGGCCTTCGTCGAGGAGCGCGCCAAGGTCGGCCATCGCTGGCGCAACCCGGTATGGCAGCACGAGGACGGCTCGGTCGCCGAGTGGTAAAGGCGTCGTTAACGACTCGCCTTGACGCACTTCCCGATGAAGCAGGCGCCTTGTAAGAGGCGCCCGGAATGGAGAACGCCACGATGTCCGCTGATCAAGCCGCCCCTCTCGCCGACCGTCTGGCCTGGGTCGCCGTCGACTGGGGTTCCAGCAACCTGCGCGCCTGGGCCCTGGACGACCAAAACGCGATCATTGCCGACGCCAGCGGCCCAAGGGGCATGCTGGGCCTCGCCCCAGATGAGTTCGAGGGCGCCCTGCTCGAGACGATCGGCGACTGGCTGGCCTCAATGGCCCGCGACGAGGCCATCGAGGTGCTGATCTGTGGCATGGCCGGCGCTCGTCAGGGCTGGGTAGAAGCGGCCTATCTGCCGCTGGCCGAGGAAAGCGATGTGCTCGCCGAGCTCGGCAGTCGCTTGACGCCGGTACCCACCCAGGACCCGCGCTTGCAGGTGCGGATCGTGCCAGGCCTGTGTCAGCGCCCGAACGCCGAGGCGCCCGAGCGTCTCGAGGCGGGAGGTTTCGATGTGATGCGCGGCGAAGAGACCCAGCTCGCCGGGCTGATGCACCGTCACCCCGCCTTCGATGGCGCCGTCTGTCTGCCGGGCACCCATGCCAAATGGGCCCGGCTCGAGAACGGACGCATCACCGGCTTCACGACCTTCATGAGCGGCGAGCTCTTCAAGCTGCTGAGCCAGAACTCGGTGCTCAAGCATTCACTGGCAACGGATGAAGGTGCCGGAAGCCTCAGCGACGAGGGACAGCGGCTGGCCTATCTGGACGGCATCGATACCGCCATGGCGGCCCCGCAACGCCTCAGCGCCGAGCTGTTCGGCATCCGCGCCCGGGACCTGCTCGACAGCCGGCTGCCCGCAGGCGAGGCCCGAGGCACTCGCTTGAGCGCCCGCCTGTCAGGCCTGGTGTTGGGCCTGGAACTGGCGGGCGCCACGGCAAACCTGGCGCCTGACAGCCGTGTGGTGCTGATCGGCGATACAGCGCTGTGCCAGCGTTACCGGCTTGCGCTTGAGCACCGGGGCTTCTCGGTCGGGATCGAGGCCAATGCCGACATGATCCTGGCCGGTCTCGGACGCATCCATCAAGCAAGGCTCGCCGCCAGCGACTGAGTCAGCCTCGACCCATGATGCGTCACCTTGTGATGCATCAACGATCACCCAGAGAGCACGTCGCGGCTGCCAAAGCGAGCCAAGACGCAAGAGTCACCTCACGCGATGCACATCATGCTACCTAAGGAAAGCCCATGAGCCTGCCACTGGTCGCCATTCTGCGCGGCGTCACCCCCGCCGAGATCATCGATATCGCCGAGGCCATCATCGCCGCCGGCATCACACGTATCGAGATCCCTCTCAATTCGCCCCAGCCCCTCGAGAGCGTGGAGAAGCTGGTACGCCACTGCGCCGAGCATCATGGCGACCGCATTCTCGTCGGGGCCGGTACCGTGCTGACGCCTGAGCAGGTTCGCGACGTGCATGCCGTGGGAGGCCGACTGGTCGTCTCGCCCAACTGCAACGTCGAGGTGATTCGCGAAAGCCGCCGGCTGGACATGGTCTCCATGCCCGGCATCGTCACCCCATCCGAGGCGTTCGCAGCGCTTGAAGCCGGCGCCTCTGGGCTCAAGCTGTTCCCCGCCACTCAGGTCGGCATCGCCAACATGAAGGCCATGCAGACCGTGCTGCCTGCGGGCACCGAGCTCTATGCCGTCGGCGGCATCGGCACCGACAACTTCGCCGAGTGGCGGGCGGCCGGCGTGCATGGAGCCGGGCTCGGCACCGCCATTTACACCCCGGGGCTGAACGCCGAGCAGGTCGGCGAACGGGCTCGCGCACTGGTCGCCGCCTGGCAGGCGGCCGACTGATTCACTCAAACCGACCTGGCACATCTCGCACCTGACTCGCACCTAAACACGCATCTAAACAAGGAGCCCCCGCATGAGTGATGTCCCGACACCGTCATCCCCTTGCCTCGGTGATGCCAGGGTCTGCGTCGATAGCCGCTGCGAGCTAGGCGAAGGGCCGGGCTGGGATGCCGAGCGCGGCGAGCTGCGCTGGCTGAATATTCTGGCCGGCGAGCTGCATCGCGCCGGGCCCGAGGGGCTCGATCACCGTGTTACACCGCTCGACCGGCGAACCTCTTACGCGGCGCTGACCGAGGACGGTGACTACCTGCTGGTGGCAGAAAACCACTTGTCGAGCTTCGACCCACAAAGCGGCGAAACGCGCCCCTACCTGCCCTTCGAGGCCGACAACCTCGTCACCCGCAGCAATGATGCCCGGGTCGATACGCATGGCAGCCTGTGGCTATCCACCATGGGCCTTGGCGCCGAGAAAGGCGTCGGCAGCCTCTATCGCCTGCACCGCGGCGAGCTCACCTGCCTGCGTCAGGGGCTCACCATCCCCAATGCGCTGTGCTTCTCGGCGGATGGCAAACACGCCTACTTCAGCGATACCGCGACCGGCTGGGTGATGCGCTGGGCGCTGGATGCCGTGGGTTTCCCCAAGCGCAACCGCGACGGCGCCTTCATCGAGCCCGAGCCCTGGGCCGACCTGCGTCAGTCTGGCGGTGGACCGGATGGCGCGGTGATGGATGCCGAGGGCTGCATGTGGATCGCCCTCTGGGGCGCCGGCCGCGTGGCCAGGCTCAACCAGAGCGGTAAGGAAATCGCCCATGTGGCGCTGCCGGCAAGCCAGCCCTCCTGTCCCGTCTTCGGCGGTCACGACCTCACCAAGCTCTATGTGACCACGGCCCGCGAGGGCATGGCCGACCCACGAGCCCATGACGGCGCCCTCTTCGTCATCGACCTCGCCGACCACCTTCCCGGCTTCCAAGGTGCTGTCGAGCCCACCCTGCGCCTGGTTTAAGACCGAGGGCTGAGACCCGACCACCCGGTGGTCAAGCCGTTTTTGATCGCCGTTTTGCGGGGCGCAAGGGGTTTTCGTGCAAAGACGAAAGTTGCATGGCTGTGCACAACATCATGACAATGCACGGATACCGTCCACCGCCGACAAGGATTGCCGATGTTTGCCCAACTCTTCGCCGTGATGGCCCCTGTATTGATCGGTGCCGGTCTCGGCTTTACTTGGGTCAGGCTCGGCCACGACTTCCCGGTCCCCTTCGTCACCAAGCTGGTCTTCAACATTGGGACGCCGGCGCTGATTCTGGCCTCGCTGGCAGGTGCCGAAGTCGATGCCCAGAGTTTCACCATGACCATGCTCGGCACGCTGTTAGTGCTTGCTGTCATGGCCCTGGCGACCTTTCTGGTGGCCCCGCTGCTCGGCAAGCCCTGGCAGGTGATGCTGGCGCCGATGATGTACCCCAACACCGGTAACATGGGCCTACCTGTGGTGCTCTACGCGTTCGGCCAGTCGGCCTTCGCTTTCGCGATTGCGGTGATGGTCACGGTATCGCTGGTGCAGTTCACCTTCGGCATTGCCATGTCGAGCCGCAGCGGCCGTCCGCTGCGCACCCTGGCCCGCACTCCCGCCCTCTATGCGATCGCCGTCGCACTGACCCTGCTGCTCACCGAAACCGAGCTGCCGCTGTGGCTCGACAACACCCTGGAGCTGATCTCGGGCTTCACCGTGCCGCTGATGCTGATCACCCTGGGTGTATCGCTGGCGAATATCCGCGCCAGGAACCTCTCCGCTGGCGTCGGCTTCAGCGTGATACGCATCCCGCTCGCCGCCCTGTTGGCCTTCGTCGTCGGACACCTGCTCGGCCTGCCGCCGCTCGCACAGAGCATTCTGGTCGTGCAGATGAGCATGCCCGTCGCGGTGTTCAACTATCTGTTCGCCCAACGCTCGGGCCGAGAGCCTGAATACGTGGCGAGCCTGGTGTTCTGCTCGACGCTGCTGGCCTTTATCTATCTGCCAATGCTGCTGGCCTTTCTGCTTTAGTAGCATCATGCCGAGGGCTGCAGCCGATGAGGCCTAACGAGGCGCATGCATCCCGGCAATATGCACTCTTCAACAAATGGACATGGTTCGGTCATCATCACTGCGGACAGTGGCTGTTCCCGGCATTCGCCCCGAGCAACGACCCAGGAGCCTGTCCATGTCCACGCGTCTATTCCATTTACTCCGTCGCCACCCCCTTGCAGGCAACGGCCGCTCAACGGGTGAACCTCACCCTGAGCCGGCAGTAAAAGCAGCGTCGGCTTCGCCCTTTAACCTAAGCCGCCGTCAGTTGCTCTCGCGAAGCCTGCAAGGCGCAGGGGCCGGACTACTTGCGACTAGCGGCCTGCTCGGCGCACCGGCGATCGTCATGGCCGAAGGCCGTCGCCCAAGCATGCCCTCCGGCGTGATGAGCGGCGATGTCACCGCCGACCGAGCCATGCTGTGGAGCCAGACGGATCGTCCGTCGCGCATGATGATCGAACTGGCCGATAACCCTGAGATGCGCGGCGCTTTCGCCGTGCGCGGCCCGACCGCCTTGCCCACTGATGATCTGACGGCACGCCTAGACTTGGCCGGCATCGGCCGCCATGCCAACACAGGGGGTGAAGTCTTCTACCGCGTCCGCTTTGCCGATCTAAGCGACCACCGCGCCATCGGCGAGCCTCTGGATGGGCGCCTGGTACTGCCACCCAGTGCGCAGAAGCCTCGGGCGCTGCGTTTCGTCTGGTCCGGCGACACCGTGGGGCAAGGCTGGGGGATCAATCCCGATTTCGGCGGCCTGCGCCTGTACGACACCATGCGGCGCGTGCAGCCGGATTTCTTCCTCCACTCCGGCGACACCATTTATGCCGATGGCCCCCTGCAGGAGACTGTGACCGAACATGACGGCAGCATCTGGCGCAACATCGTCACCCCGGCCAAGTCCAAGGTCGCCGAGACCCTCGACGAATACCGCGGCCAGTACGCCTATAACCTGATGGACAACAAGCTGCGCCGCTTCAATGCCGAGGTACCGATGTTCGCCCAGTGGGACGACCACGAGACGCTGAACAACTGGTATCCGGGAGAGATTCTCGACGACGCGCGCTATGCCGAGAAAAACGTCGATGTGCTGTCGGCCAATGCCCGCCAGGCCTTCCTCGAGTACATGCCGCTGCGCACCTCACTGGCGGCACCAGAGCGCGTTTATCGCAAGTTCAGCTTCGGGCCGAGCCTGGAGATGTTCATGCTCGACATGCGCAGCTTCCGGGGCCCCAACTCCGCCAACCGCCAGTCACAGCGAGGCCCAGAGACCGACTTTCTCGGCCGGGATCAGTTGACCTGGCTAAAGCAGTCCCTCAAGGCCAGCAATGCCACCTGGAAAGTGATCGCCTCTGATATGCCATTGGGCATCATGGTGCGCGATGGGGATAACTTCGAGAACTCGTCGAACGGCGACGGCCCTGTGCTGGGCCGGGAGCAGGATATCGCCGCACTACTCAAGTACGTACGTGACGAAGGGATCGAGAACCTGGTGTGGCTAACCGCCGATGTGCACTACACCGCCGCGCATCACTACTCGCCGCAGCGCGCCGTGTTCAAGGAATTCACGCCGTTCTGGGAGTTCGTCAGCGGCCCGATTCATGCCGGCACCTATGGGCCGGGCGAGCTGGACAACACCTTCGGTCCCAGGCTCGAGTTCGTGAAAGCGCCGCCGCAAGGTCGCGCCAACATGTCGCCCAGGGAAGGCTTCCAGTTCTTCGGTCAGGTGGATCTCGACCCACAGAGCGAGGCGCTGACCGTCACGCTCAAGGATATCCAGGGCGAGGCGCTCTATTCCAAGGTACTGATGCCGGCTTGATCGCTGGCAAGGCGACCCAAGAGGGGCACCGCCAGACAGCAAGAGGCCGCGCCTGAGCGCGGCCTCTCCTCTTACTGTCCCGATGCTAAGGCTTTTGAACAGGCGCCGCCCCGGCTGCCGCCACCTTGCGCTCCAAGGTGCTGCCGTTATTCTATGAACCTAGGACGCTAAAAGCCGGTTTCGAGATGCGTATTCCTCAACATCAGGGGTTCTCGTCACGTTTCGTTGATAACCGCCATTCTCCGACAGCGAGCTCAAGCGCCACCGGTCATAACGGCTTAGTGGCGCAGCGTGGTTTTTATCTCCCACAAAAACGCAGAAAGGCCGACCCATGTGTGGTTGCATGGATAAGTCAGAGCCCAATTCTGCTCGTAAAGAATGACATTGACCGCCAGCCCTTCCGGTGCACAAAAACTGTCCGAAAACACCACAAATACTTATTAATCAATAATTTATTCTATTCATGCCGACTTTACGCATTTCCAGCGCCGGCGCGAATCATGGTATTTTCTGAGTCATTCACTCTTTTTGCCGACATAAAACCACTCAAACAGACGGGAAAACGTAATGAAAGTGTTTATCATCGGGGCGGGCATCATGGGGACCACCTTCGCGACGCTGGCCAAAGAGATCGCTCCCGAGCTGGAAATCACCATCATAGAAAGGCTGGAACGTGCCGGAGCCGGCAACTCCTCCGCGTTCTGGAACGCCGGCACCGGCCATGAGGCGAACTGTGAGCTCAACTACACGCCAGTGGATGGAGAGGTCATTGCCGTTGAGAAAGCACTGAAAATCCACGCGCAGTTCAATGTTGCCAAGCAGTTCTGGGCGTACCTGATCAAGAAAGGCGTCATCAAAGACCCGAAAAGCTTCATTAACCAGACCAAGCATTGCACGATCGTTGCCGAACCGTCGATCGAAGAACTGAAGCTTCGATTCCGCGAGATGTCCGCCCACCACTTCTTCGAAAACATGCAGTTCTCGGACGATTTCGACCAAATCAAACGTTGGATTCCCTACACCATGGAAGGGCGTTCGCGGGATGAAAAAATGGCCGCGACCGTCATTGAAACCGGAACCGACGTCAACTTTGGCGCCTTGACGGAGCAGATGGCCGCTCACGCAGAGAATGATCTGGGTGTGAACATCGAATACGGCACGCATGTAAAACGCGTGCATAAAAGCCCATCGGGCCAATGGATAATTGAAACCGAAAATAAAGAGGGGGCTACTCAGCACCGGGCAGATGTGCTGTTTGTCGGTGCCGGTGGCGGTGCTTTCCCATTGCTCAAGAAAAGTCACCTGCCGTTCCGTACCCGGTACGCCGGCTTCCCCGTTGGCGGCCGTTTTCTAAAGGCGTCGATCAGCCCGGAAGAGGCAGAGAACTATCACGCCAAGACCTATGGTAAAGCCAAAGTAGGCGCTCCCCCCATGTCCGTGCCACACCTGGACTTGCGGGTGGTCAATGGTCAGCACTATCTATTATTCGGGCCATTCGCCTCGTTCAATCCTGTGCTCGAGAGAGGCCGGGGCGTGTTCGACTACATCAAGGCGATCCGTCTGCATGATATTCCCAACCTGCTAGACGTCGCGCTTGAGAACTTTCCCCTGGTCAAATATCTGGTCTCAGAGACCTTTACCGGCAAAAAAAGCATGCTGGCACAGCTGGAAGCATTTGCGCCCGGCCTGAGCACAAAATTCGACTGGGAACCCATCCATGCTGGCCAGCGTGTTCAGATCATCAAGGATGGGGATCTGCAGATGGGTACCGAGATTGTCGTGTCTGAGGACAAGACCTACGGCACCTTGTTGGGAGCGTCACCGGGCGCGTCGGTCTCCCCGGAAGTCATGCTGAGGTGCCTGGAGCAACTCATTCCGTCGATTTTCACCAAAGGCGATGGCGACAAACGCAAGAAGGAGATCTTCCAGGAAGACAACCTGGAAACGCTGATCCACGATGCCGACCGCTACCGTGAAATCCGAGATTCGGTGAATGAAGCACTGGGAATCGTCAAATCAGTAGACTAGCGCAAGATTGCGTATCCCTTCTGTCCCATCAGGCTAAGCCCCTGAAGCGCTAAGGCCAGACAGCAAGAGGCCGCGCCTGAGCGCGGCCTCTTGCTTGACGAGTATCCCGGCTTTTATATCAGGCGCTGGCGATCATTCGCCGGCAGCCGACAGATAAGCCGTGCTGTCCTGACGCTTGACCCATACCGGATTGCTCCAGGCTTGATCGCCATCGGCGTCCTCGACTTCCAGGGCAACCCAGCCGTCGATCTCGCCATCCAGCGGGAACGCCAGACTGGCCTCCTTGCCGTCGAGCTCACGGGTAGCGATGACCTCACCACCGCGGCCAATCAGGCGTGCCTCGGCCAGACCGTCCACCGCCGCGACATCGACATGCCAGGTGGCCGACTTGTCACCTGCCAGGCGCAGGGTATCGCCGAACAGCACGTTCTGCGGATATAGCAGCGGGCCCTGGGTGGCATAGCCGTGACCGTCCTTGAGGGCGCGAGCAAAAGCACGCGGCGACAGCTCGCCGGGAACCCGCGCCATCATGCGGATGCGGCCGGTCAGGTCGTTCCAGGCGTCATGGGTATCGGTACCGGCGGTAAAGTAGATCGCCGTACCGTCATCCCACAGCGCATGAGCGGTCTCGAGGGTCTTGGCGTTATCGACCTCGGCGTTGAGCTCGAGCAGGTCGAAGTTCGGCGTAAAGCCACCCGGCACCTTGTCGTTGGCGAGATTGTTCAGATAGCCATAGTCGTTGTACGGATGGTTCATCGGAATCACCTCGGCGCCCAGACGGCGGGCATCCTGGATGATGTCCTGCACCTCGTCGATGCCCGGATCGACCATCAACTCACCGCCCAGGGCGATGGGAAAGGGATTCATGTGACCCCAGGACGGCGAGATTTCGATCGACGGAATGAAGGGCACGCCGCGGCTATCGGAGAGCGCCTGGAAGCGCTGGTGATTGGTCGTCGAGTCATGGTCGCTGACGAAGGTCAGATCCAGGTCGGTCGCGAGCTGGGCGCTGACTACCGTCTCGGGGGGTGTGGTGCCCTCGAGCACGTTGGCATGGTGGTGCAAGTCGGCGCCGTACCAGCCACGGTCGTTGGGCTCGGCCAGGCGATCGATCTCAACGGTACGCGACACCTGCTCACCGGAGTCAAGGCTCACGTCGAGGGTCTCGCCCTCGGCCGTGAAGCCCGCGCCGGCGTTCACGGCCAGGCGGTACTCGCCCGGCGCCAGCGACAGCTCGGCACTGCCGGCCGGGTCCAGCGAGGTGAAGAAGGTCTGCTTGCCGAGGAACTCCACCGGCGGCTGCTGGCCCTCGAGGATGGTCAGGCGAGCATCTCGTGCCACACCGCTGCCGGTCTCGACGATATCCAACGTCAGGGTGCCCGGGCCCTTTAGCCCCTCGAAGGTCAAGGTCTGTTCGCCGTCGGCGGTCACGCTGATATCGCGGGGCGCGCTGTTGGCATGGCCAAGCCCAGTGGCATAGACCTGGTAGTCCCCCACCGGCAGGTCCATCGCGAACTGGCCGTCTTCAGCCAGGGTCCAGGCATAGGGGTGGCCCTGCTTTTCGACCATCACCAGGCCATCCTGCGGAGCTTCACCGTCATCGTTGCTCAGGGTGCCGCTGATCCGCCCGGCGTCCTGATCCTTGCGTTCGATCTCGTTGGCCACCACCGGCGCCAGATCGCCCGTGGGCACCACCTGCAGTGCGCCCTTGAAGGTGCGGCTTTCGCCCGGCGCCAGACTATGCTCGAGGTACATGTCCTGGCCTTCATAGTTGACGCGGTCGAAATACGGCGCGTGCAGCGCGATCACCCAATCCCGGTCATAGGCGACCATGCGATCGGTCAGCGCCTCGTCGGCGACGGTTTCCTTGGCATCGCCAAGGCCCGGCACGCCAAACAGGAAGCCGGTGTCCGGCCACAGGGTGAAGCCGGAACGGATGGCCGTCAGGGCTTCGTCGCTGGCGTTCTCAAGCTCCGTCTCGAGCTCGATGCGGTCGCTGCCGGCCTTGAGCGTGTAGGTGGTGATCACCCAGGCATCGCCCCAGTTACGGCGCACCTGGACCACGGCTCTGTCGGGGCTGTCCTCGAGGACCGTGACCTCCTTCTCGCTGTTCGGCCAGGCCGACCAGTTGTTGGGAATGAAGTCAGCAAAGGCGACGCGATCCAGATCCAGTTCACCGTCCTTGACCGCTGCCAGATCCACGAGGGTACCGCGAGGCACACCCCAAGGCGGACGGGACTCTACCGCCAGGGCAAAGGCCAGATGTTCGTTGGCGATGGTCAGGTCTTCGTCGGCAGTGGCCTCCCCGTCAGGAATCGAGGTGGCGCCCCGGGTCAGGGTGACGTCGGCCTGGGCGGGACCGGCAAGTCCTAGCGCCAGTCCTACCGCCAGCAAAGTGCGTCGCGAATGCATCATCATGGGCATGATCCTTTATTATTTCACAGCATTATCGAATTCAAGGCAGAGGATTATCATCTATTTTATTTGATCATTCAAATTACCTTATGGGCGCCAGGTTCAAGGCGGCATTGCCGCTATTAGGCGCCAATAAAGCATAGGTCGTCGCGCCAATGGCTGAGAGGCCTGCTAGGGTGAAAAAGCTCATACCGAGAAAGGGAGTTCTGCCCATGCAACGACCGATATGGCGCGCCGCCTACTCGCGACTACCGATGCGCCTACCCGCAGCGCTGCTGGCAGCCGCCTTGCTGTCATCGCTATCGGCCCAGGGGGCGACGACCATCGCCGATGGATTGCCCGGCACCCCGCATGCGATGCGGCTCGAGCGCCTGGCCGAAGGCCTCGAGCGCCCCTGGTCGCTGGCCTTTCTGCCCGATGGCCGTTTTCTGGTCAGTGAGCGACCGGGGCGGCTGGCACTGATCGAACCCGACGGCGCGATCACGCACATCGAGGGGCTACCTCGCGTGGTGGCTCGCGGCCAGGGTGGACTCTTGGACTTGGCCCTGCACCCGGACTTCGGTGATAGCGGCAGTGACAAAGGCAACGACGGCGAGCACGACTGGCTCTACTTCAGCTACGCCAAGGCCGGCCCCGATGGCAGCGGCACCGCGGTTGCCCGGGCGCGATTGGCCCTGGATGCCCCAAGCGGCCCTCGACTCGAGGGCGTAGAGACGATCTTTGCGCAAAACCGTTTCTCGATGCCCAACCACCACTACAGTGGGCGCCTGGCCTGGCTTGCCGATACCACGCTGCTATTGAGCATCGGCGACCGGGGCCAGGGCGAACGGGCACAGGACGGCGCCGATCATGCCGGCAGCGTGCTGCGCCTAACGGCTACCGGCGAGGCGCCTGCCGACAACCCTTTCGTCGATGAGCCAGGAATGGCCGCCGAACTCTATACCCAGGGCAATCGCAATATCCAAGGCATGACGGTGACGAGCAGCGGCAGCGTGTGGACAAGCGAGCATGGGCCACGTACTGGCGATGAGATCAACCGCATCGAGGCGGGGGTGAACTACGGCTGGCCGGAGGTGACGCTAGGGCGAGACTATGCGACCAACCTGCCGATCGGTCGCGATCATGCACCGGGCATGCGCGACCCCGCTTACGTGTTCGAGGGGCGCTATGCCCCATCGGGACTCGCCTGGGTGGATAGTCCGCATTTTCCGGGCTGGCAAGGCGACCTGCTGGCAGGCGGGCTTAGCAGCGAAACGCTGACGCGACTGACGATCGACAACGGCAAGGTGTCTCGCGCCGAGGTACTGCTCGACGGCCAGATCGGACGCATACGCGACGTGCGCCAGGGACCGGACGGACTGATCTATCTGCTCAATGATCAGCCCAATGGCGGGCTCTTCCGCCTGCTGCCTGACATACGCTGAATGGCCGTCCGCAAGGCACCGGTTTAGTCTTCCGGTGCCAGGCGTTCAGGCGTGGATTAGCGGTGGTCCACTTCAGAAATCGACGACGACGTTGCCGGTGGGCTTGCTGCAACAGGAAAGAATATAGCCCTCGGCGATATCCTCGTCGGTAATGCCGCCGTTGTGGTCCATCTCGACCTGCCCTGAGCTAAGCGGCACCCGGCAGGTACCGCAGATGCCCATGCCGCAGGCCTTGGGAATATGCAGGCCGAGCTTGGCGGCAGCCGCATGCACCGTTTCGCCGGGCTGCACCCGCACGCTCTTGCCGGTGGCGCTGAACTCGACGCTGTACATGTCGGCGACGTCGAGTTCTTCGGCCTGCGCCTCGGCCTGCTCGGCCAGCTCCAGCACCTCTTCCTGAACGTCCAGCGGCGTGGCGCCGAAGGACTCCTCATGATAGCGACTCATGTCGAAGCCGTTGTCGCGCAGGATACGCTTGACCGCATTCATGTAAGGCGTGGGACCACAGCAGAAGATCTCACGCTCCATGAAATCCGGTGCCATCAGCTCGAGCATCTCTTGGCTCAGGTAACCGCGAAATCCCGCCCAGGCCTCGCAGAGTTCGTCGCTGCGCTCACAGACGATATGCAACTTGAATTCGGGAATCCGCGAGAAGATGTGCGCCAGCTCACGGTGGAAGATGATGTCCTTCGGCGAGCGGGCACTGTGCACGAAGGCCAGATCCACCGAGGCATTGGTATCGAACAGCCAGCGTGTCATCGACATCAGCGGCGTGATGCCGACCCCACCGGAGAGCATCAGCACCTTGTCGGCGGCATGATCGATGATATTGAAGTTACCGACCGGCCCGTGCACCGCCAGTTCATCGCCGGCCTTCAGGTTATCGTGTAACCAGTTGGATACCACGCCGCCCGGCAGCCGCTTGACGCTGATCGAGAAGCTGTAGGGCACCGAGGGGGAGCTCGAGATAGTGTAGGAACGCATCACCTGCTCGCCGGCGATCTCGAGCTCCAGGGTCACGAACTGCCCCGGCTTGAAGAAGTACAGCACCGGCTGCTCGGCCATGAAACAGAAGGTGCGCACGTCCCAGGTCTCCTGGATGACCTTCACGCAGCGCACCTGATGGCGCCCGTTGACCCACGTCTGCGTGGTTACCGGATTGAGAAAGTCTGACATCATAATGGTTTCTCGCTTGGACGTGCCGACAGGCGCCGCGATGGTGCCCCATGCATAAGGATATGAGGCCGTGAAGCCTTGGCTGAATTTTGCGCCACCACCAGGCTTGCCAACTTGTCTGCCGGCGACTCCGGCATATCCATGGCATCCAACCGGCATGCCGCTGACGGTGGTTCTTGTCGTCTTCGCATCACGAGAGGTCGCCAACAGGATGCTAGGGCCTGCAGCAACGCCCGGAGATGGTGGTCGATCGCATGATAGGCGAGGATGCTCTTTGGATAAGCATCATCGAGACCCACACCGGCAAAGGCCCTAGTCAATGAACACGACCGATACTGAACTGCTGAACCTGCTGATCAAAGATGGCCGCATGTCCTATGCCGATATCGCCCGCCAGTTGGGCATCTCCCGAGCGCATGCCCGCACCCGGGTCAACGCCCTGGTCGAGGAAGGGGTCATCGAGCAGTTCACCGCAGTGGTCAATCCAGAGAAGCTCGGCAAGGCTATCTCCACCTTCGTGGATCTGAGGGTGGCACCCGCCGCACTTCAGCAGGTGGCCGACGAGCTATCTGCCTGCCCCGAAGTGGTCAGCCTCTATATCATGAGCGACCTGCAAAGCCTGCATATCCATACCCTGACCGACACCTACACCAGCTTCGATGCCTTCGTGCGCGAACGTATCTTCAACCGCCCCGAGATCCTCTCGGTGGACTGCAAGAGCCTGATGTCACGGGTCAAACACCGCCGCGGCGGCGCGCGACTCTAGCGCCTTTCGAGGCAATGCGGTCCGCCACCACTAGCTCCTCTCCCCGCATGACCGGCGTTTTGCGGCCACAGCACATCGCCACCTCACTACTACCGCACATAAAGAGTGCAAGCGCCTCACAAGGGTGCCGATCTTACTTTTGCTACCCCTCGGCCGCTTAGAGACAGTCGTTTGGTGAATCGCCGCGGCAAGGCTGCATACAAATGATCGCTTAACCGCCTAAATCTCACCTTTGTTAACTCCAAGGTGGGGCCGTGTGATCCGAAATCGGCCGCCACCGTCGTCACCAAGCGAATCATCGAGCCAACTTCTTATAATCTTATCTAACTGATATTAAAAAAATAATAGAGTAAAAAAGCGAACTGGCACATGGCTTGCTGACTACTCCTATAGAGGATTTACATTCGTTAATCGTCTCACCAGGAGTCATCATCATGAGCTTCAATCGCCGCAAGTTCCTGAGCACCGCTCTAGTCTCATCCACCGCCGGCCTGGTTATGGGTGCCCCTGCCGTCGTCCGCGCCCAATCCAACCAGACCGTCCAATGGCGAATGACCAACGCCTATGGCCCCGGTTCGCCCTTCTATGTCGAAGGCCCGGGTAGCCCCACCGACTTCTGCAAGAAAGTCGAGGAGATGTCGGGTGGCCGCATGAAGATTCAGCACTTCGCCGCCGGCGAGCTGGTACCGGCACTGGAGGGCTTCAACGCCGTGTCGGCCGGCATGGTCGAGATGAATGCCGGCAATGCCTACTTCTGGTCCGGTAGCCTGCCCGCCGCCCAGTTCTTCACCACCGTGCCCTTCGGCATGAACACTCAGGGCATGAATGCCTGGCTATATCATGGCGGCGGCCTGGAACTGTGGCACGAGCTCTACGCCAAGGTTGGGCTGGTGGCCTTCCCAATGGGCAATACCGGCGTGCAGATGACCGGTTGGTTCCGCGAACCGCTGGAGAGCGTCGAGGATCTGAACGGCCTGAAGATGCGAATCCCGGGCCTAGGCGGCAAGGTCTACAGCGAGCTTGGCGTGGCCGTACGGCTGCTGCCCGGCGGCGAGATCTTCCCGGCCCTGGAGCGAGGCGTGATCGACGCCGCCGAATTCGTCGGGCCGTATCAGGATCGTCGCCTGGGCCTGCACAAAGCCGCCAAGTACTACTACACCACCGGCTGGAGCGAGCCGACCAACGCTACCGAACTAATGATCAACAAGCAGGCCTGGGAGGCACTGCCCAGCGACCTGCAGGCAATCGTCAAGACTGCGGCCATGGCCTGCAACATCGAGAGCCAGGCCTGGTGTGAGTCCGTCAATGCCGAAGCCCTGAACGACCTGGTGGAAAACGAGGGAGTCATCGCCCAGCCACTGCCCGACGACATCATCAGCCGGCTGCGCGAAGTCACTGCCGATACCTTGTCCGCCATGGCGGCGGCGGATGCCGACACCCAACGGGTCTACGACTCCTTCATGGGCTTTCGCGCCAAGCATCGCGAGTGGGAGGCCGTCAGCGAGAAGGCTTTCCTCGATCTGCCGAGCTGAATCTGACGGCATTGCTGACCGGAGGCCTATCCATGGCATCGCTCATCGAAAGCATCGAATACGGTATCGGCATCCTCGGCGGTTTCGCCCGTCTCTGCCTATTGGCACTGGTCGGGCTGGTCGCCACCGATGTACTGCTGCGCTACTTCTTTTCCATCAGCCCGGTGGGGTTGCAGGAGCTGGAGTGGCACCTGCTATCGCCAATTGCCCTGCTAGGGATTTCCTACGCGCTCAAGCATCGCGCCGACGTGAGGGTGGACGTGATCTACGACCGCCTGCCCGACGGTGGTAAGCAACTGATCGACCTGATCAGCGGCACCTTGACCGTGGTGATCGCCCTGGCGATCACCTGGCTGTCCTGGCCCTACGTCATGCAGTCCTTTCATTTAGCGGAGGGCTCGCCGGACCCGGGCGGACTGCCCTACCGCTATCTGCTCAAGGCTTTCATTCCTCTGGGCTTCGTGGCCCTGGCACTGCAGGGGCTTGCTGACCTGCTGCGAGCAGTGCTGGCCCTGAGCGGTACCCCAGTGCCGGCCTCGCCGACCGCCCCGGATCAGCCCAACGCCTGAGCCAGGCCAACCCTGAAGACGGCCAATGCCGGCTTTGGGGATACCCCAGGCACTGCACGCGGGCAGCAGCCAGACAAGCGGCTGCCCCACCCTTCTTGTCGCCGAGCTCACTCGGCCCCTTTCTCTGTGGAGTATGTTTGCAATGGCAAATGAATGGCTACTGATCGGCATGATCGGCGGCTTCCTGGCCATGATGCTGATTGGCATCCCCGTGGCCATTTCGCTGGCCGTGTCCGGCTTCGTCGCTGGGCTTTTGGGCTTCGGGCCGATGCTCTTCGGCCTGCTGCCGCAACGCCTCTATGGTGTAGTGTCCAACTACACCCTGATGGCCATCCCACTGTTCGTGTTCATGGGCGTGATGCTCGAAAAGTCCCGGGTCGCCGAGGCCATGCTCGACACCATCGGCTACGCCATGGGCCGACTCAACGGCGGCATGGGAATCGCCATCGTGCTGGTCGGGGTGCTGATGGGCGCCTCCACCGGCATCGTCGGCGCCACCGTCGTGACCGTGGGCATGCTGACCCTGCCGACCCTGCTGCGCCGGGGCTATGCGCCAAGCGTGGCCTGCGGAGCGATCTGCGCCTCGGGCACCCTAGGCCAGATCATCCCGCCGAGCCTGGTGCTGATTCTGTTGTCGCAGATCGTCGGCGAATCGGTGGGCGCACTGTTCGCGGCCGCTTTTATCCCCGGGCTGGTGATCGCACTGACCTACATGCTGTATCTCGCCGTCCTCGGCTGGGTGCGGCCGGACTGGGTACCGGCGGTTCCCGCTGCCGAACGCGCCACCATCTCCCGGCGCCAGCTCTATCGCGACCTGATGGCCACGGTACTACCGCCGCTGGGGCTGGTGGTGGCCGTGCTCGGCTCCATCGTCGGCGGCGTGGCAGCCCCCACCGAGGCCGCCGCCATGGGAGCCCTGGGCAGCCTGCTGATCGCGCTGCTGGGCCGCAAGCTGAACCTCGCCACCCTCAAGGCGACCCTGCACGGCACCTTGACCATCACTGCCATGGTCTACTTCATTCTGCTGTTCGCGCAGGTATTCTCACTATCTTTCCGCGGGCTCGGCGGCGAGCAGATGGTGCACGACCTGTTCAACATGCTCCCCGGCGGCGAAATCGGGGCGCTGCTGTTCCTGATGCTGATTCTGTTCGTGCTGGGCTTCTTCCTGGAATGGATCGAGATTTCCTACATCGCTCTGCCAATGTTCCTGCCGGTATTCATCGGTTATGGCACCGATATGGTGTGGCTGGCGATTCTGGTGGCCATGAACCTGCAGATGTCCTTCTTGACCCCGCCCTTCGGCTGGGCGCTGTTCTTCCTCAAGGGGGTGGCGCCACCAGAAGTCTCGACACGGGATATCTACGTCGGGGTTGTGCCTTTCGTCGGGCTGCAAGTCCTTGCCGTTGCGCTGGTATTCTTGTTCCCAGGCATTGCTACCTGGCTACCCCAGGCGATCGGTTGGTAGGCCTGATCCACCAGCGCGGGGCGCCGTGTCTACTCGCGCCATCACACATCGATAATCACTGAATTAGGAAACCACGCCATGGAACTGCTGGATTCGTCATCGCTGACCGGGATCCTCGGGCTGATCGCGGCCCTGCTCGCGACAGGCGCCGTTGCCGGAGTAATGGCCGGATTGCTCGGGGTCGGCGGTGGCATCGTCATCGTGCCGGTGCTCTTCCATCTGTTCAGCCTGCTGGGCGTCGACGAAGGGGTGCGCATGCACCTAGCGGTAGGCACCTCGCTTGCCACCATCATCCCCACCTCGATCATGTCGGCCCGCGCCCACCACCGGAAGGGCAGCCTGGATGCCAGCGTGATCAAACGCTTGATTCCCGGCGTGGTGGTCGGTGTGCTGCTGGGCGGTATCGCCAGTCAATTCCTGAGCGGCGAGGCGTTGACCGGTCTCTTTGCCACCATCGCTCTGCTGGTCGCCGCCAACATGTTCCGTCGCAACACCCGCATCATTCGTGACGGCATGCCCGGCCCCCTGGGCAGCAGTCTGATCGGCGCGGTGATCGGCGGCATCTCGACGCTGATGGGCATCGGTGGTGGCACCCTGAGCGTGCCGACCCTGAGCGCGCTCAACACGCCGATCCGTGTCGCGGTGGGTACCGGTGCCGCCCTGGGCCTGGTGATAAGCATTCCCGGCACCCTGAGTTTCATGTTCAGCGGCCTGGGCGAGCCCGACCGGTTGCCGGGCTCGATCGGCTACGTCAATCTGCTGGGCTTCGCGGCCATCGTGCCGATGACCATGCTCTGCGCCCCGCTGGGGGCCAGGCTCGCCCACGCCATTGATCCGGCCCTGCTCAAACGGCTGTTCGCTGTCTTCCTGCTCGCCACTGCGGTGCGCATGTATATCGACCTTTTCTCCTGAGGCGCTCCCATGCAACACACCACCCGTGCTTATGGCGGCATGACCGTCGCCCCTCATCACCTGGCGGCCCAGGCCGGCCGCGACATCCTCCGCGAGGGCGGCAACGCCGTCGAGGCGATGGTCGCCATGGCGTCGACCATCGCCGTTGCTTACCCCCATATGAACGGTATCGGTGGCGACGGCTTCTGGTTGATTCATGAACCCGGCAAACCGCCGCTGGCCATCGATGCCAGTGGCCCGGCGGCAGGCCTTGCCACCCGCACCTTCTACGCCGAGCAGGGCTACGACGCGGCGCAAGGCATACCCACTCGTGGACCGCTCGCCGCTCTGACCGTGGCCGGCACCCTGGGTGGCTGGCAGGTGGCGCTCGATCAGGCCGCCGCCTGGGGCCCCACCCTGCCGCTGTCACGCCTGCTCGAGGCGGCCATCGGCCATGGTCGGGAAGGCGTCGCGGTGAGCGACAGCCAGACCACGCTCACCGCCAAGCATCTGGCGGCGCTCGGGGCGACGCCAGGCTTCGCCGAGACGTATCTCGACGCCGGCCAGCCACCCGCCACCGGCTCGCGGCTGCGTCAGTCACGGCTTGCCGACACCCTCGAACACCTGACCCGCGCCGGGCTCGACGACGCCTACCGTGGCGAACTCGCCGCCAGTATGGCCGCAGATCTCGAGGCGCTGGGCAGCCCGCTGCGCCGCGATGATTTCAACCGCTATCATGCCCGGGCCGTTACCCCACTCGAAGTCAGGCTCAAGGATGCCCGCGTTTTCAATCTGCCGCCGCCCACCCAGGGCCTGGCCACGCTGATGACGCTGGGCGTCTTCGAGCGCCTGGGCGTCAGCGAGGGCGAAGGCTTTGCCCATCTGCACGGCCTGGTCGAAGCCACCAAGCGAGCCTTCATGGCCCGCGACACTACGGTCACCGATCCCGGCCGGCTGCCCAAGGATCCGACGAGCTGGCTCACCCCCGAGGCCCTGGATCGGGAAGCCGCACGAGTTGACGCGGAGCGCGCCCTGCCCTGGCCCTACGAACCCGCCGAGGGCGACACCATCTGGATGGCCACCGCCGATCATCAGGGGCGAATGGTCAGCTTCATCCAAAGCGTCTATTGGGAGTTCGGCAGCGGCATAGTCCTGCCGCAAAGCGGGGTGATGTGGCAGAACCGCGGCATCAGCTTTTCGCTGGATCCGCAGGCGCTGCAGACGCTGGAGCCCTATCGCCAGCCCTTCCACACCCTGAACCCGTCGCTCGCTCGCTTCGACGACGGCCGGGTGATGAGCTTCGGTACCATGGGCGGCGAGGGCCAGCCCCAGACTCAGGCAGCCATCTACAGCCGCTATGCCCACTTCGGTGAGGATCTGCAACAGGCGATCAGCGCACCGCGCTGGCTGCTGGGCCGCACCTGGGGCGAAGCCAGCACCGGGCTCAAGCTCGAGAACCGCTTCCCGGCACCACTGGTAGAGGCGCTCAAGGCCGCCGGCCACGACGTCACGGTATTGAATGAGGCGTTCAGCGACACCATGGGGCACGCTGGCGCCATCGTTCGTCACCCCGACGGTCTACTGGAAGGGGCCCACGACCCGCGCAGCGATGGCGGCGCGGCCTCGCTATAAGCGCCGGCAGCGGGTGCCTGAAAAGTAGGCACCCGCCAGCCTGTTCAACGACAAGGGCCCGCTCAGGACGAGCGTGGCAGTTCGAATGCCGGCAGCAGATGGGCTTCGATCGCCCGACGCACCGAGGGCAGCATCACATCGGTGTGTGACATCAGTTCCGAGACCGTAGACTCGAGGTCGGGTACATCGGTCTCGAGGTACTTGCGACGGGCCATCCGCGCGCAGGTCTCCGGACAGGCGCCCTCCGGAATCAGCACGCCAAGCCCCACCAGCTTGTTACGGAAATCATCCCCATCGATCAGATCGACGATCATCATGGCGGTTTCCTCCAGTCTCATGTCATGTCGTTGTTATCAGTCAGCCGCCGACTCAAGGCGTCGCTAGCGGCTCCACAGCCGCCGCCCCGGCCGGTGCCTCGGCCGCCGTCAGCCGACAGGCGGCGTACTTGAACTCGGGAATCTTGCCGAACGGGTCCAGCGCCGGGTTAGTCAACATATTGGCAGCAGCCTCGGCGTAGCAGAAAGGCATGAAGACCATGCCTTCGGCCATCAGCGGATCGACCCGCACCTTCAAGGTAATGCTGCCTCGGCGAGTGGTGATCTGCATCCAGTCGCCGGCTTCGAGACCAAGGCGGCGCAACTCCCCAGGGGCGACACTGGCCGCCGCTTCGGGCTCGAGGGCATCCAGCACCCGGGAGCGCCGGGTCATCGAACCGGTATGCCAGTGTTCGAGCTGGCGGCCGGTGGTCAGCACCGTCGGGTAGTCGCGATCGATCTGCTCGTCCGGCGGCAGCGGCAGCGTCGGCGAGAAGCGAGCCCGGCCCGAGGCCGTCGGGAAGGCATCGCCGAATACCACGTCCGCCCCCGGGGCATCGTCCGCCGGGCAGGGATAGGTCACCGAGGCCTCCCGCTCCAGCCGTTCCCAGGAGATGTGGTCGAGCGATGCCATGCCTTGCTTCATCTCGGCGAAGACCTCGCGGGGATGCGCGTAGTCCCAGGGCAGCCCGAAGCGCTTGGCGATCTCTTGAATGATCCACCAGTCGGGGCGGGCATCGCCGGGCAGCGGAACGGCCTGACGGCCCAGCTGCACCTGGCGGTTGGTGTTGGTCACGCTGCCGTCCTTCTCCGGCCAGGCGGAAGCCGGCAGGATGACGTCGGCGAACTGGGCGGTCTCGGTGACGAACAGATCCTGGACGACGAGATGCTCGAGCTTGGCCAGCGCCGCGCGCGCGTGGTCGAGATCCGGGTCGGACATCGCCGGGTTCTCGCCCTGGATGTACATGCCCTTGATGGTGCCCGCCGCGATGGCGTCCATGATCTCGACGACGGTGAGCCCGGGCTGATCGTCGAGGTCGGTGTTCCACAGCTCCTCGAAGGCGGCCCGCACCTGGGCATCGCCCACTGGCTGATAGTCGGGCAGCACCATCGGAATCAGGCCGGCGTCCGAGGCGCCCTGGACGTTGTTCTGACCGCGTAGCGGATGCAGGCCGGTGCCCGGCCGGCCGGTGTGGCCACAGGCCAGGGCCAGCGAGATCAGACAGCGCGCGTTGTCGGTGCCATGCACATGTTGGGAGATCCCCATGCCCCAGAAGATCATCGCTCGCTCGGCGGTAGCGTACTCGCGAGCCACGGCGCGAATGTCTTCGGCGGGCACGCCGCAGCTCTCGGCCATGGCCTCCGGCGTCAAGTGGCGAACGTGTTCCTTGAGCGCTTCGAAGCCCTCGGTATGCTCGCGAATGTAGTCCGCGTCATAGAGCTCTTCGCTGACAATCACGTTGAGCATGGCGTTGAACAGCGAGACGTCGCTGCCCGGCGTGAAACTCAGGGTTTGATGCGCATAGGCGCCCAACGCCTGGCCCTTGGGATCGAGAATGATGATCTTGGTGCCGCGCTTGGCCGCCTGCTTGAAGAAGGTCGCGGCCACCGGATGGTTCACGGCCGGGTTGCAGCCGGTAAGGATCACCACATCGGCCTCGGCGGCCTGCATGAACGACGCCGTCACGGCGCCTGAGCCGATGCATTCCATCAGCGCCGCGACAGAGCTTGCATGACACAGACGGGTGCAGTGATCGACGTGATTGGAACCAAAGCCGGTGCGCACCAGCTTCTGGAACAGCCAAGCCTCTTCATTGGAGCACTTGGCGCTGCCGAAGCCGGCCAGGGCGTTGGGGCCATGGGCGGCCTTGAGGCCCTTGAGGCCTTCAGCGGCGACCTCGAGCGCCTCATCCCAGCTGGCCTCGCGGAAATGGCTGCTCGGGTCAGCCGGATCGAAGCTGGGGTCAACGCCCTTGGGCGCGCCGGGCTTGCGGATCAGCGGGCGAGTCAGCCGCGAGGCGTGACGCGGATAGTCGAACCCGAAGCGGCCCTTGACGCACAGCCGGTTATGGTTGGACGGGCCATCGCGGCCGGAGACGTGAAGGATCTCGTCGTCCTTGATGTGATAGGTCAACTGACAGCCAACCCCGCAGTAGGGACAGACCGAATCGACCTGGCTATCGGCGGCCGCCGAATCGCCACGGCCCGCCTCGTCGATCAGGGTGGCCGGCATCAGCGCACCGGTCGGACAGGCCTGGACGCATTCGCCGCAGGCCACGCAGGTGCTATCGCCCATGGGGTCGTCGAAATCGAAGACGATCTTCGCGGCCGCTCCGCGGTTCGCCAGGCCGATGACGTCATTGACCTGAACCTCGCGACAGGCGCGAACGCAGAGGTTGCACTCGATGCAGGCATCGAGGTTGACGTTCATGGCGCTGTGCGAGGTGTCGTGCGTCAGCGAGCCCTCGCGGGGGGACACATGATGCACGGTGGGCGCCTCGCGC
The DNA here is from genome assembly GCF_900100755.1 of Onishia taeanensis. Classification (GTDB taxonomy): domain Bacteria; phylum Pseudomonadota; class Gammaproteobacteria; order Pseudomonadales; family Halomonadaceae; genus Onishia; species Onishia taeanensis. Next base: position 425,210 of record NZ_FNCI01000002.1, on the reverse strand, counting down.
TCCTCGCGCCGCGGCAGCCAAGCGCGCACGGCGGTGGCATCCACGGCCAGGGCATCGGCCATGTCCCAGAAATGGCTCGAGCGGTCGGGACCGGCGTCGCGGTCGGGCTGGTCGACGGCGAGCAGCTCCAGCACGCCTTCACGGGCGATGCGAGCCCGCTCGGAGCCGGCGCTATGCACCACCATGCCGGGCCGGGCCTCGCGCAGGCAGCTGGCGGCCAGCGCCCGCTCGCCCTCGATCTCGACCATGCAGGCGCGGCAGTTGCCATCGGCGCGATAGCCGGCGGCATCCTTGAAGCAAAGGTGGGGAATCGTCTCGCCGGCCCGCTTGGCCACCTGCCACAGGCTTTCGCCGGAGTAGGCGGTCACCTCGCTGCCATCGAGGGTCAGAGTAAAGGCGTCGGCTGCGGTCTGCGCCTGGTTCTGGCTCTGGTTATGAGTCATCTTCGCTCTCCTGGCCTCAGCCCTTGATGATGATCTGCTGGGCCGCGAGCGGCTCACGGAAGTCCTTGAGCAAACCAAGGACGGGATTGGGCGCGGCCTGGCCGAGCCCGCAAATCGAGGCATCCATCATCACCGTCGCCAGGCGCTGCAGTGCCTCGGCATCCCAGGCCTCGCGCTCGAGCAGGGTCAGCATCTTTTCGGTGCCGACCCGGCAAGGGGTGCACTGGCCGCAGGACTCGTCAGCGAAGAAGGCCAGCAGGTTGGTGGCCACCGCCCGCAGATCATCCTGGTCCGAGAGCACCACCACCGCCGCGGAGCCGATAAAGCAGCCTTCGGCCTGCAGGGTGTCGAAGTCCAGAGGAATGTCCGCCTTGCTTGCCGGCAGGATGCCCCCAGAGGCGCCACCGGGCAGATAGCCGGCCAAGGTGTGGCCCTCGGCCATGCCGTCGCAATACTCCTCGATCAGCTCGGCCAGCGTAATGCCCGCCGGCGCCAGGTGGACGCCCGGGCGCTTGACCCGCCCGGACACCGAGAAGCTGCGCAGCCCCTTGCGCCCATGGCGCCCATGACCGGCGAACCAGTCGGCACCGCGCTGGTGGATCAGCGGAATCCAGTAGACGGTCTCGACATTGTTGACCAGGGTTGGGCGATCGAACAGGCCTCGCTGCGCGACGAAGGGCGGGCGGTGGCGGGGCTTGCCCGGCTTGCCCTCAAGCGACTCGATCATCGCCGACTCCTCACCACAGATATAGGCCCCGGCGCCGCGCCGCATCACCACATAGCCCGGCTCGACGAGTCCGGCGGTCTCGAGCTCGGCAATCGCCTCGTGCAGTACCCGATGCAGGCCCGGATACTCGTCTCGCAGGTAAATGTAGAGCGCGCTGGCCTCGACCGCCCAGGCACTGATCAGCGCCCCTTCGAGGAAACGGTGCGGAGCATTCTCCAGGTAGTGGCGATCCTTGAAGGTTCCGGGCTCGCCTTCGTCGGCGTTGATCGCACAGTAGCGCGGCCCCGCTTCCTGGCGCACGAAGTACCATTTCTTGAAGGTCGGGAAGCCCGCGCCGCCGAGTCCGCGCAGGTTGGCGCGCTCGAGCTCTTCCATCAGTGCCTCGACGGTCACCGCACCGGCACGGCACTGGGTCAGCAGCTCATAGCCGCCTTCGCACCGGTAATCCTCGAGCCGCTGCCAGTCGAGCGTTTCGGGATGGAAGTGGCCGGTGTCGATCACCGCCTCAACCGCTTCCTGAGTGGCGTAATTGACGTGACGATGGCCCACTTCGACCACCGGCGCCATCTCGCAGCGGCCCATGCAGGGCGCGCGCAGCACGCGGACCTCTTCCGGAGCCGCGCCAGCCGTAAGCGCCTGCTTCAAGGCATCGGCACCGGCCAACTGGCAGGACAGGGAGTCGCAGACCCGCACCGTCACCGCCGGGGGTGGCGCTTCATCGTCGTGGATCACGTCAAAGTGGGCATAGAAGGTGGCGGTTTCATAAACGGCCGCCATCGGCAGGTTCATGTAGGCCGCCAGGGCGCGCAGCATGGGTAGCGCCAGGTGGCCGTGGGCATCCTGGAGCACATGCAGGTGCTCGATGAGGAGGTCGCGGCGGGCAAGCTCGGGGTGCTCGCGCTCATCGCCAAGACGCTCGCGTAGCGCTATCAAGTGGTCGGTCTCAAGCTCGCGGCCGCGGGGCTGACCGCGAAAACGGCGAGTGGGGGTCAGGGTCTGAACGGTCATGGCAGGCTCGTTATTGTGATGATCGCGCTCTTGCTTGCGGCGCTTTGCTGCCATGGTGGCACCGGCCACAAACGCCGACAATATCCACATCCACGCTCGAGAGTACTTAGCTATGTGCGTGTCGCTCTCGGCTACGTGGATCCCGTCGCCGAAAGTCGAACACCTCAAGCCCCTCTGCACTTTTTGAACCCTAGCCCTGCCTCAGCGTTGACAGAGCAGTTGAGGCCCCAGGATGCGCAGGCACTGGCAATTCGCCTGGCAAATCCTCACACTAGCGGTGTCTTTCAGGACAACAGATCGTGACGTAGAGGTACAGCCGCTAACAAAACCCTCATGGAGTCTCGAATATGTTCAAGAAAATTATGGTCCCCGTGGACCTGGCACATACTGAACTCTTGAAGCCTTCTCTCGATCTTGCGGCAGATATCGCCAAGCTGTACCAGGCCGATACCTGCTACATCAGCGTAACGGCGAACACGCCAAGTGCACTGGCCAAGACACCTGAAGAGTATGCGCAAAAGCTCGAGGCGTTCGCCAAGGAGCAGGGCCAGTTGCATGGTCAAGAGGTCAGTTCCAAGGTCATCACCTCTCCCGACCCAGTTGCCGACATGGATGACGCCATCCTTCAGGCGATAGATGACACGGACGCAGATCTGGTCATCATGACCACGCATCTGCCCAGGCGGCTGGACATCGTCATGCCGTCCAACGGCAGCAAGGTCGCCTCTCATACCGACGTATCCGTGTTCCTGGTCCGGCATAGCGACTGACGGCCTGCACAAGAAGACACCCTTTCGTTTAACCAGACGGAGACTTCCCTATGGAAAAAAACTCCCCAAACGCTAACAGTGACAAGGACGCCCCTGTCTCTGATGGCGTGCCAGCGCCGGAAGGACCGGCGAACCTGATCGATACCGATTACGTGATCGGTCAGGATAACGTCACCACGCGCAAGTTCGGCCTGGATGTCGATCTGCATGGCAAGGTGTTTACCATCTCGTCATTGCTGATCCTGTTTTTCGTCTTCATCACTCTGGCGCTCCAGGATGAAGTCGAGCCGGTCTTCAATGCGATCTTCTCGTTCCTCACCGGGAACCTCTCCTGGTTCTTCCTGCTGGCGGCAAATATCTTCGTCATTCTGGCCGTGGCCCTGATCTTCACCCCCATGGGCAAGGTCAGGATCGGTGGCGCACACGCCACGCCGGACTTCAGCTATCTTGGCTGGTTCGCGATGCTATTCGCCGCCGGCATGGGCATCGGCTTGATGTTCTACGGTGTCTCGGAGCCTCTGACCCACTTCGGTACCGCGCTTGGCGGCACCAGCATGGAGAATGGCGTCAGGACCGACTGGGCACCGCTGGGCGCCGCTGCTGGCGACCAGGACGCCGCCATGTCGCTGGCCATGGCAGCTACCATTTTCCACTGGGGCCTGCACCCTTGGGGCATCTATGCGGTCGTCGCCTTGGCACTGGCGCTGTTCTCCTTCAACAAGGGCCTGCCGCTGACCATGCGCTCGATCTTCTATCCGGTTCTGGGTGAGCGGATCTGGGGCTGGCCGGGCCATGTGATCGACATTCTGGCCGTTTTTGCCACCCTGTTCGGTCTGGCAACGTCGCTGGGGCTGGGGGCTTCGCAGGCGTCTGCCGGTCTTGCCTACCTCTTCGACATACCCAATAACGACGTCACCATGGTACTGCTGATCGTGGGCATCAGCGCAGTGGCACTGATCTCCGTGCTCGTCGGCGTCGACAAGGGTGTGCAGCGCCTTTCCCAGCTCAACATGGTGCTGGCCTTCCTACTGCTGGCGTTCGTGATTGCCGTCGGCCCGACCCTGGCAATCGCCACCGGCTTCTTCAAGAACCTGGGCTCCTACCTGGCGGACCTGCCCGCCCTGTCCATGCCCTTCGGACGTGAAGATGCCAACTTCAGTCAGGGTTGGACCGCCTTCTACTGGGCCTGGTGGATCTCCTGGTCACCGTTCGTGGGTATGTTCATCGCCCGCGTCAGCCGTGGCCGCACCGTACGTGAGTTCCTGATTGCCGTGCTGCTGGTGCCATCGCTGGTCTCGGTGCTGTGGATGACCGCCTTCGGCGGCACCGCCATCGACCAGGTGATCACCGACAACTTCCAGGGCGTCAAGGACGCGGCCCTCGAGCTGCAGCTGTTCGTGATGCTGGGCCAACTACCGCTGACGCAGATCACCTCCTTCGTGGGTATCGTGCTGGTGATGGTGTTCTTCATCACCTCCTCGGACTCCGGCTCGCTGGTCATCGACTCCATTACCGCCGGCGGTAAGGTCGATGCACCCAAGCCACAGCGTATGTTCTGGGCCATCATCGAGGGCGTGATCGCCATCGCGCTACTGCTGGGTGGCGGCCTGACAGCTCTGCAGACGGCGGTTATCACCACCGGCCTGCCGTTCACACTGGTACTGCTGGTGGCCTGCTACGCCATCGTCAAGGGACTGCTCTCTGAACCCAGGAGCTAACGCCCGTTGTCATCCGGCCAAGGCCGGATGACCATAGGTACCACAACGCCACAGGCGGTCCATTGGATGGTCTGTGGCGTTTTTTTGGATCCTTCAAAGCCCTGGCGGGTAGGTGCAAGTCACCTGCAAAACAAGGTTACAGGCACTAAAGCGCCACCTCTTCAATAAAGCGCCCCCAGCTCTGCTAGCCTTCTCCAGCGGCGTTGATTCTTAAAATCCTCACTGCATCTCGAAACCAACAGGCATTGCCAATAAAGCGTTTACTCGCCTGGCTTGCTTAGCGGCCAAAGGCAGCTCAGAAAACCCCGCGTTGAAGAGCCACTGGAAATTCGCCGGGCACATGCCCAGACTATGAGGCGCCTACAGCGACACTAAGAAACTACAACCACTGATAAACCGCTGGAGTCACCAGGATGCCCGAGAAGATCATGGTCCCCGTGGACCTAGCCCGCCTCGATGACAGTGAGCCATCACTGTGGATGGTCGTTGATCGACCGCAGCACGAGGAGGCAGAAGGCAGTGAGATAGCGTCACCGCCGCCACGCCCAGGTTCATGGCGCACACCCCGCAAGCGTTCACTCAGCAGCATGAAGGCTTCGCGAAGACGCGAGCCAGACTCCACGGCCAGTCGGCCCCTACACCAGCGTTAGCCCCAATCAAGCACTGATCTTGACGATGCCGGCTGAATGGCGCCCCGCATCAAGGCATCGTTCTTTACTGCTGCGTCCGGTGGCTGGCGCGTGGCCGAATCGAGACAAACCACTTACCGAAAATCGCAAGGGAGACGTCTAGTGTCTAAACAACCCAACGACGGCAAACCCAAGGCGCCGGAAAATGGCGGTACCGAGGGAATACCGGCGCCAGAGGGCCCGGCTAACCTGATAGATACGGACTATGTGATCGGCCAGGACAACATCACCGCCTCCCCCCTAGGAATCGATGTAGATCTGCACGGCAAGGTCTTTCTCTTTTCCTCCATGGTGATTCTGCTATTCGTGGTCGCGACACTGGCCCTTCAGGACCAGATGGAACCGATCTTCAATAGCATGTTCAATTTCCTGACCACCAAACTGAGCTGGGTCTTCCTGCTGGGGGCCAACGTTTTCGTTGTGCTGGCGGTCGTGCTGATCTTCACGCCGCTCGCCAAAGTGCGCATCGGTGGCGCGGATGCCAAGCCCGAATTCGGCTATCTGGGCTGGTTCGCGATGCTGTTTGCGGCGGGTATGGGCATCGGCCTGATGTTCTATGGCGTATCGGAACCGCTGACCCACTTCGGCACCGCCATGGGCGGCATTAGCGTCGAAGACGGCATCCGTACCGACTGGGCGCCGCTTGGCGCTGCCGCGGGTGACCAGGCCGGTGCCATCGACCTGAGCATGGCAGCCACCATCTTCCACTGGGGCCTGCATCCCTGGGGCGCTTATGCCATCGTGGGCTTATCACTGGCCATATTTTCCTACAACAAGGGCTTACCCCTGACCATGCGCTCGATCTTCTACCCGATCCTGGGTGAGCGCGTGTGGGGGTGGCCTGGCCATGTGATCGACATCCTGGCGGTCTTCGCCACCCTGTTCGGCCTGACCACGTCACTCGGCATTGGTGCCACCCAGGCGTCCGCGGGCCTCCACTACCTGTTCGACGTCCCCGACACCAACACCACCCTGATCCTGCTGATCATGGGCATCACCGTGGTCGCACTGGGATCGATTCTGCTGGGGGTGGACAAGGGCGTACAGCGTCTCTCCCAGGTCAACATGATGCTGGCCTTTTTGCTGCTGGTCTTCGTGATCGCCGTGGGGCCGACACTGATGATCGCCACCGGCATATTCGATAATCTGCTCGGCTATGTGCAGAACCTGCCGGCGCTATCGATGCCCTTCGGCCGCGAAGATGCCAACTTCAGCCAAGGCTGGACCGCCTTTTACTGGGCATGGTGGATTGCCTGGTCGCCGTTCGTCGGCATGTTCATCGCCCGCGTTAGCCGCGGGCGTACCGTGCGGGAATTCCTGATCTCCGTCCTGCTGGTGCCGTCACTGGCCTCGGTGGTATGGATGACCGCCTTCGGTACCACCGCCATCGACCAGGTAGTCAACCAAGGCATCACCAAGGTGCAGGATGCCGCTCTGGAACTGCAGCTGTTCACGATGCTCGAATACCTGCCGCTGACGCAGATCACCTCTTTCATCGGTATCGTGTTGGTCATCGTGTTCTTCGTGACGTCCTCCGACTCCGGCTCGCTGGTGATCGACTCCATCACTGCCGGCGGTAAGGTCGATGCCCCCAAGCCGCAGCGCATCTTCTGGGCACTGATCGAAGGGGCTCTGGCCATCGCGCTGTTGCTCGGCGGCGGGCTGAGCGCCCTGCAGACGGCTGCCCTGACCACCGGCCTACCGTTTACTATCGTGCTTCTGGTGGGCTGCTATGGGATCGTCAAGGGCTTGATGTCCGAGCCACGAAGCCACTAAGGCGGTGTCATCGGGCTAAAGACCTGAAGACGAGTGAATAGAAGCACCAAGGGCGGCCTATTAAGGCCGCCCTTGATCGTTATGGGTTATCGAATATTGTCAGCCCCTCACCCGTGGCCTCACTGCGCCGCGTCACCCGCTCAGAGCCACAGTTGGTTCAGTGCCAAAGTTGGTAAAGCGGCGTTTCAGGATCGAAGTGCGTCGCCAACTGGGCCTGGAAAAGCTCGGCGGTCGCCAGGGCATCAACCAGCGCATGGTGCCCCTGATAGGCCGGGAGGCCATAGCGCAGCCGACTGTCATGCAGGCGTATCGAGGCCGGCGGCCGGCCCATCCAACGCTTGAAGCGCGCCCACCACGACTGACGATGCAGCCTCGCCTCAAGCGACATGGTATCGATCACCGGAAAGCGGACGCTCTCGCCGCGACGCGACTTCACGCTCTCATCCATGAAGGGCCGTTCGATATGACGATAGTGCACCACGACCAGACGCCCGGCCAGCGCCTCGAGCAGCTCATCCAGAATCTCATCCAGATCCGGTGCCTCGGCGATTTCCGAGTGGGTGATGCGGTGAAAGGTGATCGAGCGCTTGCTCAGCGGACGCCGAGGCTTGACCACCCAGTAACGCCGCTTGGGCAAGTAGATACGCTGCGCTGTGAAGGGCACCAAACCGATGCTGACGATAGAATGGCGCCTTGACTCGAGACCGGTGGTCTCCATGTCCAGCGCTACCAGCGGCACCTGACCGATCGGCATGTTCGGATCGAGATCATAGGCGGCGAAGAAGCGCTGGAGGGCAGGATCACTCACCTGACTGGCCCGGCTAGCGAGATACTCTGGCCAGGCATGCTGGTCGGCCTTGGCGTGACGAAACGGCAACTTGAACATAGACCTTCGCGACATTGGTTAACCCCTAGGGCAAGGGGTAGCGGAACTTCAAGAACTTCTGGGCATTGCTCAACACCTGGAAGGCATCCTTGAGGTTGTGCCGCTCGGTATCAGAGACGTTTTCAGGCTCGATATTATTGTCAGGCTCTCGCTCTTCCTCGATATCGATCACCTGATGGCGAATGCGCACGATGGAGATGAACTCCATGGCGTAGCGGATGCGTTCGCTGGAACGACCCACCAGCAGTTGGGTCTGGGCAATGGCATCGAGCCGGTCGAAGGAGTTCTGGGCCCGGGACCCGCAGGCCAGCGCATGGACGCGAATCAGATCAACCATCGGTGCCGTCCCGCGGCGCTTCAGGTTGATCGAGTTGTTCTGCTTACCGTCCTTCTCCATCACGAAGGTACGGAAGAAACCCAGCGGCGGCGTTCGATTGAGAGCATTGCGCGCCATGGCCGCCAAAAAGCGCGGGCTCTTCGAGGCCTTGTCGGCGACCAGATCCTGAAGTTGCTCGACGAAGTCCTCCTCGCCATAGACATGATCCAGGTCGAAAAAGATCGAACTGTGGAGCAGGCGCTCGGGGTTGGGGTCATCGATCCAGTCGTTGAAATACTGCTTCCAGACCCGCAGCGGCTGCCGCCAGCGCGGGTTGGTGGCCATGATGTCGCCCTTGCAGTAGGTATAGCCGCAGGCATCCAGCCCATCGCTGATTCTCTGCGCCAGGGTCAGGAAGTAGGCATCATGCTGCTCGGGATCGAAGCTGTCATCGAGAACCAGAGCGTTGTCTTGGTCGGTGACGATGGCCTGCTCATTGCGGGCCATCGAGCCCATCACCATGAAGCAATAAGGCACCGGCGGTGGACCAAGCTCCTCCTCGGCCAACTCGATCAGTCGCCGGGTGAAACTGCGGCCGATGGTCGACAAGGCACTGCCCACCATCTGCGAGCTTGCGCCGTCGTTGACCAGCCCGACGAAGGTACGCCGCACATCGGCCCCCAGCCGCGCCAGGCCCTTGTGGCTGGTCTGGTTAAAGATATTGTTAACCAGATACAGGCTGCTGTTGGTTTCGTAGCGGATGATATCGGAGAGATGCAGCATCCCGACCGGGCGGCGGCGATGCAGTACCGGCAGGTGATGGATGTTGTTGCGCAGCATGCACAGCATCGCCTCATGCACCGACTCATCGGACTGGATCGCAATCAGACGAGGACTCACCACATCGGATACGGCAGTGCCCGCATCGAGCCCGGCCGCCAGCACCCGAGTGCGCAGGTCCTGGTCGGTGAGAATGCCCAGGGTGCGCCACTGCTTGCCATCGCCCAGTACGAAGGTGCGTGCCGAGGCTTCTTCCTCGGCTCTGAGCACCAGTACCGAGGACACGTTCTGCTCGCACATCTTGGCGGCCGCTTCCTGGATGGTGGACTCCGCCTCGATCATCACCGGTAGGCGCGTGATCAGCTTGCGCACCCGGGTCGTCATCATGGTGTTGTCGTGGTGCTGATGATCTACCGTCGTCTCGAGGCGCGGGCGACCTACCTCGACGAAGTCGGCAAAGGTTTCATCGGCATCGCAGAGTCGACGGAAGAGCTCACCGGGGATGAAATAGACCAGGGTGTCTTCGATGGCCTTGACCGGGAAGCGAACCTGCTGATTTCTGAGCAGATCGAAGTAGCCAAAGATATCGCCCTCGCCGAAGCGATTGAACAACTCGCCATTGCGTCGATAGACCTCCACGGCGCCACTGCGGATATAGTACAGATCCTGCGTCGGCTGGCCGTCTTCACAGATCATGGTGCCCGCGCGGAAATACGTGATCTCGACGGCACCGGCCACCTCGTCGAGCAGATCATCGCTGAGCGTATCGAAAGGGGGATTGCCCGCGATGTGCTGGCGAATTTCCAACAGTTCCACTTCCATGCTCACCGCCTCGCCTTGGGTGTCTAGTCGGTCTCTCAACCATGAGGAGAATTTGAATCAGTCAGCGCTGCATCCATGGGACCCGATGGCCCAAGTCTCCAATGCCCGCCATGGACTGTAAAGGGCTACCCCATGCAGAAACACTCACGCATGAAAAAGGCCACCCGAAGGTGGCCTTTTACCATGACGCGACCGGCTTAGATATAGCCGGTGATTGGCATCACTTGTCCTGCGGCTCTTGCGGCTCAACCATGGCCTGGACCCGCTTCATCAGCTCAGGGTCCTGCTGGATAGCCTGACCGATGGCGTTGAAGGTGCTGACCTCGAGACCGCTATCCTCGACGATGCCGACCATGTCCTCGTTGGCTTCCATGCGAACTTCCTGCTTGGCAGCCTCATCATCGGCGTTTTGCAGACGCTCGGTGTACTCGCGAGACACGCTGGCGATTTCCTTGGAGGCGTCGGCGAATTTCTGCAGCGTCTCGTCGGAGAAATCAGTGGCCGGTGCGGCCGCCTGGGCTTGTGCAGCCTCGGAAGAAGCGGCGTCTTCTTGCGCCATGGCAGGCGCGGACATGATACCGGCGCTCAGCAGCGCAGCCGTAAACAGGGCAGTCAGGCGTTGCATCTAAAAAATACCTCCAAGGGGAGTGCAGTGTGTGTACCCAACATGGGACGACAGAGAAGCACTAGCGTTCAACTGTGCCATGTAAAGAATTGCAACGACAGAGACTATGGCACCGGGTTGCGACAACGACAAGGCCGGGACAATGCCCGGCCATGACCCTTTCGGGTCGCCAGGCGGGTACCTGGCGCCCCTTGTCGGGCGGCTTGCCCGAAGCCCTTAGCCAAAGCCCTTAGCCGAAGCCCTTAACCATAGGCCAGGCCGGGCAACCAGGTCACCAGTGCCGGGAAGAGAATGACCAGCAGCAGCCCCAGCGCCTGGATGCCCAGGAATGGGAAGGATGCCCGGAAGATCTGCGCCATGGTGATATGCGGCGGACACACGCCCTTGATGTAGAAGAGCGCGTAGCCAAACGGCGGACTCAGGAATGACATCTGCATGTTGACCAGGTAGATGACGCCGAACCACAGCGAGACATCGGCCGGCGCGACCCCTGGCAGCCCGAATACGCCGTCGAAGTTCAGGCCCTGAATCAGCGGCACGAAGATGGGCACCGCCAGCAGCAAAATGCCCACCCAATCGAGGAACATGCCCAGCGCCACCAGCAGTACCATCATCAGGGCCAATACCGCATAGGGACCGAGGCCCGCACCGGAGATCAGCTCCTGCACGAACTGCTGGCCGCCCTGAAGGATGTAAAAGCCGACGAAGATGCTGGCACCGAAGATGATCCACATCACCATCGCCGATGCGACCAGAGTCGTCATACAGGCCGCATGCAGGTTTGGCCAGGTCAGACGCCCATGCATGGCCGCCACGACCAGGGCGCCGAAGGTGCCAATGCCGGCCGCTTCCACGGGTGTCGCGATGCCGGTGAAGATGATGCCGAGGACCAGAATCACCAGGACGATCGGCGCCAGCATGTTCCGCAGCAGGCGCAGCTTCTCTTTCATATCGACCCGGTCCTCGACCGGCATCGGCGGCGCCATTTTTATATTCAGCGTGCCGCGCATCCAGCAGTAGAAGCCGTACATGAAGGCCAGCAACAGGCCGGGAATCAGCGAGCCGAGATAGAGCTCACCCACCGACTGCTGGGCGATGACACCGTAGATGATGGCAAGAATCGACGGCGGAATCAGAATCCCCAGGGTCCCGCCGGCCATGATCGAGCCGATGGCAATTTCCGGGTTGTAGTTACGCTTGAGCATCGCCGGCAGGGCGATCAGGCCCATGGTCACCACCGCAGCGCCGATCACGCCCACCATGGCGGCCAGCAGGGTCGAGGCGATGACGGTGGCGATGGCCAAACCCGCCTTCAGGCCGCCCATCCACTTGTAGACGACGTCGAACAGCTCCTCGATGATGCCGGCCTTCTCCAGCACCGAGGCCATGAAGATGAACAGCGGAATGGCCGAGAGCTGATAGTTGGTCATCATCGGGAAGATGCGCGACGGCATCAGGTTCAGCATGGCCTGATCGCCCACCAAGTAGAGGAAGACCACCCCCAGCCCCCCGGTCACGAAGGCCAGCGGCAAACCCGCCACCAGCACCACCATCAGCGAGCCGAACATCACCAGGGTCAGGGCGCCGATGCCGACCGAACCCAGGCTGTTCTCGAGGCTTAATGGCAGACTCTCATAGTCGGTCACCGCGATGTTGACCATCTCAAACAGCATCCAGGCGCCTAGCACCACGGCGATGATCAGCAGCACGCCGGCGAAGGTCCGGCTGTCTTCGTTCAGACGCCAATGATGGCGGCATGACTGGATATCACGAATCAGTTGGCCAAAGCCCTGCAACAGCAGCAGCAGAGCGCCGAAGAAGAGCATGAACTTCACCGGGTAGAACTGAATGGCCCATTCGGTAAAGGACGTCTCGTTGGCATAGCTAGAGCCGAAGAAATACTGATCGCTCACCGACTGGGAGAAGAACGTCCAGCCGGTCACCATCAGCGCAATCGTGAAGATGAAGAAAAACACCGATGTCAGAACATCCAGCGCCGCCTTGTTTACCGGCTTGGCACGCTGATAGAGGATATCGACGCGCACGTGTCCGCCCTCGCGCAGGGCGTAGGCACCAGCCACCAGATACTGCATGCCGAACATCAGCGTCATCGACTCGTGGACCCAGTTAGTCGGCGAGTTGAAGGCATAGCGCAGCAGGACTTCATAAGCGAAGGCGAAGGGAGCCACCAGTGCCCAGTAGGCCACGTAGCGACCGGAAAACCCGGAAATGCGATCGACGATGGTGGTGAACAGATTGCCGGGAGGCTTGTAACCTGCCTGGCCATCACCACCAGCGGGAATTTCAGCGGTATCGCCGCCATCAACGCTGGCACCCCGGCGGAAGCTGCGGTCGACGAAGAACATCACCACTAGGGGTAGCAACAGCAGCACCGACCAATAAAGCCAGTGCGGCAGAACAAAGTTGATCTCAAGATTCATGGATACTCCTCCGCGATACCATCAGCTCCCGGCGATGGCAACGGAACATCAAGTCAAGGGGATGCGGGATAGGCAGTGATCATGCGACTCATGTCGGGGACGACAGCCCATGGGCCACGGCCCCCGACAGAGAGCCGTTCAGGCTTATAGGTTGAGCTCGTAGTCCTTGACGTCCTCGGGAGTCAGCAGCGCCACCGCCGGGTCCATCATGGTATCCAGGTGGGCCTTGAACAGACGGGCCGCATCCTGGTCCTTGTTGGCCCACTTGAACCACAGCGGTACGGCGACCTCGCGGAAGCGGTCGGCATCGTCCTCGGAAAGGTGGATGATCTCGACGCCCTTCTCCTTGTACTTCGGCCAAGCCTCGGCGTTGGCCTTCTGGATCGCCGCATAGTGTTCGCGGGAGTAAGCCGCCACCAGGTCATGCATCAAGTCCTGGGTCTTCGGCGACATGCGCTCGAACACGCGACGATTGACCGCGATATCCATGAGGTCGACGGCCTGGTGCAGGCAGGGCGTGGAGGGCGGCCCCATGATGATGTAGTCAGCGACCTGCCAGAAGCCCAGCTCATAGTTGACCGCTGCACCGACATAGTCGGCGGCGTCGATGGTGCCCTTCTCGAGTGCCGGATAGACCTCAGAGCCCGGCAGCAGGGTGGTACGCGCACCGGCAGCGGCGAAGGTCTCGGCGACGATGCCGCCCGGCATACGCAGCTTGACGCCCTTGAAGTCATCGAAGCTGCGCAGCGGCTTCTTGGAGTGGATCAGGTTCATGTCGTGATGGACATAGCCCAGCAGCTCGAGCCCCTGTTTGCGATACAGGTCCTTGGCGAGGCCGAAGCCACCATAGGCGCCGAACATGATGTCCCACTGGTGGGGCATCGACAGGCCCATCGGATAGGCCGTCAAGAAGACGCCGGCCGGCATCTTGCCGGGCCAGTAAACGGTGAACCAGTTCTGGCCATCCAATACGCCGTTGCGCACGGCATCGGCCACTTCGAAGGCACCCGCGACCGCACCGGCCGGAAATGGCTCGATGGTGACTTCACCGCCGGTCTCCTCGGCCACGCGATTGCACCAGGTTTCGAAAATGCTGTAGCCGGTGGTGCCTGGCTGCCAGGAAGACTGCATGCGAATGCGAATTCCCTGCTGCGCTTGAGCATTGCCGATCCAGGGAGCCGCGACGGCGGCCGCCGAGCCTAAGGCAGCCGTCTTGAGGAAGCTGCGGCGACTGGCCGGGGTCTTGGTCAAGGTGTCAGTCGATGAAGCGAGGTCGGTGGTCAAGCGTGAGGGATGCTTGTCATCTTGCATGGCATGAACTCCTGGGATGGCATCTCGCCACGGTCGGGGCGAGATGAGGCTATTGTTTTTCGAATACCCATTGAACTCGTCCGCAAACGAGTCGAATTGATCGGCAAGGCCGGCACGCCTGAGCAGGATGGCATCGCCGATCATTCACGCTTACAAGCTAGCGAAAAAAGCCATTCTCGCCATACCCCTCCCAAAGCAGCAGATCAACGCTTGCAGAGGACGAAATTGGTCTGACCTTCGCTCCAGACACTGCCAGCACAGGCTTTTGGAAATCTTTTCCGCTGAAAATCATTAAACGCATCAGGCCCTGTTTACGACCAAAGAACGAAGCCAAACGAACCGGGACGCTGCCTTTTACGTCGACTTCCGGCCGCCGGCAGCAAGAAACGTCGATATGAACCGGTAAAAAAAGTAGGCTCGACGTGGAGTGCCGGGAGATTACGGAGAGATAAAACTCTCGGCCGAACGTAAAGCTGAAGGCCAAGAAGCCGATATGACTCCAATAGCGAGTCACGCTGGATGGGTGCAGACGCAGATGGGCTCGAAACGCTCATGACGGGCACTGCATTCATGAGCAGTATGGAAAAAGCCCAACAATGCCGGAATGGACGACAAGATGGCGCGATGTGCGAGACATGACCACTCCTGTGGCCGCTGTGAAGGCTCTCTGCCCTTCGACTTCACGATGGCCTTCCAGCCCATCGTGGATCTGGAGGTGGGCAACATTCACTCTTACGAAGCCCTGGTACGCGGCTTGAATGGGGAGTCGGCGGGTAGCGTGATCGGCCGGATCACCGATGAGCTCGTGTATCGCTTCGATCAAGCCTGCCGGGTCAAGGCCATTGAGCTTGCCAGCCAGTTGGATATGCGCGAGCCGCTATCGATCAACTTCATGCCCAATGCCGTCTATGAGCCGGAGGCCTGCATTCAGGCCACAATGGACGCTTGCAAACGGATGGGATGGCCTACCCAGCGTATTAACTTCGAGATCACCGAGACCGAGCTAGTCCAGGACCGCCAGCACCTGCGCGGCATCATCGATGCCTACCGGGCCATGGGGTTCACCACCGCACTGGATGACTTTGGCAACGGCTATGCCAACCTCGACCTGCTCACTGACTTGCGGCCCGATATCTTGAAGATTGACCGTGAGCTAGTGCGCGATTGCGATCATGATCGCCGCAGGCAGGCGCTGCTAAAGGCAGTGATCGGATTGGCCGGCGAACTCGAAGTCAAGCTGGTGGCGGAAGGCATCGAGCGCGAAGCGGAAGCGCTATGGCTTCGCGACCACGGTATCTATCTACAGCAGGGCTTCTTCTTCGCGCGCCCAGCGCTCGAGGCGCTGAGCCCGCAGCTCGCCGACTCCCTCAAGGCCTTGCAAAAGAAGGCCCTGAGTCGCTGATCGTTCTTTGCAGCCGCCGGTAGCGGTGTCGATGGGGCTAGCGGGTGAACACCACCGTGCGACGCTTGTGCAGGAAAACGCGCCGTTCGACGTGGTAGGCCACGGCCCGAGCCAGCGTCAGACACTCGACGTCGCGCCCCTTGGCCACCAAGTCTTCGGGATAGTCGGCATGACTGACCGGATCCACCCCCTGAGTGATGATCGGCCCTTCGTCGAGGTCGTCGTTGATATAGTGAGCGGTGGCGCCGACCAGCTTGACGCCCTTTTCGTAGGCCTGATGGTAGGGCTTGGCACCCTTGAAACCGGGCAGCAGTGAGTGGTGGATGTTGATCGCGCGACCGCTGAGCTTCTCGCACATCTCACTGGATAGCACTTGCATGTAGCGGGCCAGGATGACCAGCTCGGCGCCGGTGTCCTGTACCACCTGCCATACCTGGGCTTCCTGTTCGGCCTTGGTCTCGGGCGTAATCGGGAAGTGGTAATACGGCAGGTCATGCCAGGCGGCCAGCGGCTCGAGATCCGGATGGTTGGACACCACCGCCCGGATGTCGATGGACAGCTGGCCGGTACGATAGCGATACAGCAGGTCATTCAGGCAGTGATCGGCCTTGGATACCATGATCACCACCGGCAGCCGCGCGTCGGGGGCGGTCAGCTCGAAGGCCATATCGAACTCCCCGGCCCGCGCAGCGAAGTCGGCTTGGAAAGCCCCGGCGTCGAACTCGGCGTCCATGGGACGGAACTCGGTGCGAATGAAGAAGCGCTCGGAAAGGCGATCATCAAAGGATTGCTGCTCGGTGATGTAGCAGCGGCTCTCCTTGAGAAAGCGGGTCACCACGTCCACGGTACCCAGGCGGCTGGGACACTGAGCAGTCAGGACCCAGGTCCCGGCGCTCTTACCGATACTCGCATTCATGTGGCTCATGGGATGTCTCCAGACGAAGCAGGCCGGGACGAACCCGGCCTGGAAAAACAGTCGATAAGGAAGTTGGGCTCAGCGCTCGACGCCGACGCCGAACTCCTCCCCGGCGTCGAGCAGCCAGCGATAGGTGTAATCGGCGAAGCTGCGGCGCACCACCAACTCCCAGCGCTCCTCAGAAGGGCGACGCAGAATCACCGAGGCCTTGGCAAATACCGTGGTGACCCCCTTGCCTACCGGGAAATGACGCGGGTGGACGTCATAGGCCACCGACTTCATCAACACCTCGCGAGCCGCCTCACCCTCGAGTTCCAGCAGGGTCTGGCCGCCGCTGACGTTGCTGATGGCGAAATGGGCATCGCCCAGCGCCTCGCGCAGACGACGCTCGACGTCGAACTCCTCGCCGCCCGGCACGATCAGCAGCCACTCGTCCGGGGACATCCACTGAATCGAGCGCTCACCGGCCTCGTCCTGGACAAGCCCCAGGGGCTCTCCGGGTAGGCTCATGCCGAGCACGTCGCGCAGCGCCTCGTCGAGGACGATGGCGCCACCACGCAGGGTCAGGTGCCCGAGAAAAGCACGCTCGCGCAGCGTTACCGTAGTGTCGGCCTTGGCCTTCGGCGCCCCCGAGCGATGCATGCTGTAAGCCAGCGGCGACTCGACGGCGATCTCGCCTGCATGTTCACCGACGAGGCGCGTATCGAACTGTTGTGCGTTAGACATTCTGACGCTCTCCCTTGGGGTCGAGGAAGATAGGGCTGACGATTTCGGCCTCGTGGACCTGGCCGTCGACCATGGGCAGATAGACGGTCTCGCCCATCTTCTGGTGGCCGCCCATTACCACGGCCAGGGCGAAGCCTGACTGCAGGGTCGGGCTGTAGTAGCTGGAGGTCACGTGACCCTTCATCGGCATGGGAATCGCGTGATTGGGGTCAAACACGATCTGCGCGCCTTCTTCCAGCACCACCGACGGATCCTTGGGCTTGAGGCCCACCATCTGCTTACGGTCGGTACGCTTGGTGTCAGGACGCGTGAGGGCCCGCTTGCCGATCCAGGAATTGGGCTTGTCGTAGCCGATCGCCCAGTGCATGCCCAGGTCTTCCGGAGTCACCGAGCCGTCGGTGTCCTGACCGGCGATGATGAAGCCCTTCTCGGCACGCAGCACGTGCATGGTCTCGGTGCCGTAAGGCGTCAGGCCATACTTGTCGCCGTGGGCGAACAGCTTTTTCCACACGTGCATCGCATAGTTGGCCTGGACGTTGATCTCGTAAGCCAGCTCGCCGGTGAACGAGATGCGGAAGACCCGCGCCGGCACGCCGGCCACCTTGCCTTCTCGCCAGTCCATGAACTTGAAGCTGTCCTTGTCGAGATCGATGTCGGTGAGCTCGGCCATCAGCTTGCGCGCTTCGGGCCCGGTGACGGTCATGGTCGCCCAGTGATCGGTCACAGAGTTGAAGTAGACGTCCAGCTCCGGCCACTCGGTCTGGTGCCAAATCTCGAGCCACTCGAGCACGGTGGCGGCGCCGCCGGTGCTGGTGGTCATCAGGAAGTGGTTTTCGGCCAGGCAGCTGGTGGTGCCATCGTCGAATACCATGCCGTCGTCTTTGCACATCAGGCCATAGCGGACGCGGCCAGGCGCAAGCTTGGCCCACTTGTTGGTGTAGACGCGACCCAGGAACTCACGCGCATCCGGGCCCTGGATATCGATCTTGCCAAGCGTCGAAGCATCTAGAATGCCGACCTTCTCGCGCACGGCGCTGCATTCACGGGCAACCGCCTCGTGCATGGTCTCGGTCTTGCCATTGACCGTGCGCGGGAAGTACCAGGGACGCTTCCACTGCCCCACGTCCTCGAACTCGGCGCCATTCTCGACATGCCACTGGTGCATGGCGGTATAGCGCTCGGGATCGAACAGCTCGCCGCAGTGACGACCGACGATGGCGCCAAAGCTGACCGGCGTGTAATTGGGACGGAACACCGTGGTGCCGACCTCGGGAATCGTGCGTCCCAGGCAGCGCGCAGCGATGGCCATGCCGTTGATATTGCCAAGCTTGCCTTGATCGGTGCCGAAGCCCATGGCGGTATAGCGCTTGACGTGCTCGATGGACTCGAAGCCCTCGCGAGTCGCCAGCTCGATCGCCGCCGCTGTGACGTCGTTTTGCATGTCGACGAACTGCTTGGGTCCGCGCAGGGTCGCCTTCTGGTGCGGCACCTGATAGAGGGCCACGGCAGCGCCTTCACGGCGCTCATCGACCTTGGGTAGGCTCGCATCCTGGCGCTCGAAACCACAGGCCTCGCCCGCGGCGCTGCCGGCTTTGAAGCCGTCTGCGATCACCTGGCCGAGCGCATAGACACCATGCGCACCACCGGTAGGCGTCATGCCTTTCACCGGTGACGGCATGAAGCCCAGAAGCTCTTCATTCCAGGTCGGCCGGCTGCCGGTATGCGACGCCAGGTGCACCACCGGGCTGAAACCGCCGGAGCTCGCTATGGTATCGCAGGCAAGCTCTTCGACTGGACCTGTGACCTTGAAGCCCTCGATATCGATCTTCGCCACCTTGGCGGCGGCGACGCGCTTATCGCCACGTGCTTCGATCACCGCGCTACCGGCGATGATCTGAATGCCCTTGGCACGCGCCTGTTCGACCAGTTCACCGTCCGGGTTCTGGCGAGCGTCGGCAATCGCCACCACTTCGCGGCCGGCCTCGGCCCAGTCAAGCGCCGAGCGATAACCATCGTCATTGCTGGTGGAGAGCACCAGACGATTGCCCGGCGCCACGCCATAACGGCGGATATAGGTCGACACCGCTCCGGCCAACATGTTGCCGGGCACATCGTTGCCGGCATAGACCAGCGGACGCTCATGGGCACCGCTCGCCAGGACGACCTGGCCGGCACGCACCCGGTGCATGCGCGAGCGGACCTGGCGGCGACCACCAGCACGCGGCGCGAGATCCGCCAGGTGCTCGGTGCAGCGCTCATGCAGCGTCACGAAGTTATGGTCGTGATAGCCGTTGGCGGTGGTGCGCGGCATCAGGGTCACGTGCTCGAGCTCGGAAAGCTCCTTCAGCACTTTCTCGACCCAGGTGGTCGCCGGTGCATCGTCGATGCTTTCGCGGGACGACAGCAGCGATCCACCCATTTCTTCCTGCTCATCGACCAGGATAACGCGCGCACCGGCACGACCGGCGGCGAGCGCAGCAGACAGGCCAGCAGGGCCCGCGCCCACCACCAGCACGTCACAGTGCTGATGACGATGGTCATAGATGTCCGGGTCATTCTCGGTGGGACTGCGCCCCAGACCCGCGGCCTTGCGAATGTACTTCTCATAGGTCAGCCACATGGAGGCCGGCGCCATGAAGGTCTTGTAGTAGAAGCCCGGCGGCATGAACTGGCCACCCAGCTTGCCGACCAGGCCCATCAGGTCGCGCTGAACGTTCGGCCAGCCGTTAGTGCTACGCGCCGACAAGTCCTGATAGAGCGCCTGCTGGGTAGCACGCACGTTAGGGACCTGCCCCGCTTCGGTGCTGCCCAACTGAACGATACCGTTCGGCTCTTCGGCACCAGCGGCCACGATGCCGCGGGGACGCGAGTACTTGAAGCTGCGATTGACGATATCGACACCGTTGGCAAGCAGCGCCGAGGCAAGCGTATCGCCGGGATGACCCTGGTAGCGCTGGCCATTGAAGGTGAAGGTCAGCTGCCGTGAGCGGTCGACGCGACCGCCAGTCTTGAGTCGGTTCGGCTGGCTCATGCCCGGACTCCTTCTTGATGCTTGGCCTGAGACGCGTTGCGCTCTTTATCGGCGGATGCAGCGCCTTGCTGGGCCGCGTAGTTCTCTGCGGTGATCGACGGCTGCTCACCCATCTTGTAGACCTCGAGGATCTCGTAGCTCACGGTATGGCGCGTGATGTTGAAGAACTTACGGCAACCCACCGCGTGTACCCACAGCTCATGGTGGACACCACGCGGGTTGTCGCGGAAGAACAGGTAATCGCCCCATTCTTCATCGCTGGTGGCCTCCGGGTCCTCTGGGCGAGAGATATGCGCCTGGCCCTTCGGGTGGAATTCCTCTTCCTCGCGGTGCTCACCGCAGTACGGACAGAAGATATAGAACATGGTAAGTCTCCTCTGCGGTGGATCAGTGGGCGACGCCGGCGGCGCCGTGCTCGTCGATCAACGCGCCGGTGTTGAAACGGTCGATGGAGAAGGGGGCGGCGATCGGGTGCATCTCGCCCTTGGCGAGGCTCGCCGCGAACACATGCCCCGATCCCGGCGTGGCCTTGAAGCCACCGGTGCCCCATCCGCAGTTGAAGTACAACCCCTTGACCTTGGTCTTCGAAAGGATCGGGCAGGCATCGGGACAGGTATCGACGATACCGCCCCACTGGCGGTTCATGCGCACTCGCGAGAAGATCGGGAACATCTCGACGATCGCCTGCAGGGTGTGCTCCACGGTCGGGTAGCTGCCGCGCTGGCCGTAGCCGTTGTAGCCGTCGATACCGGCGCCGATGACCAGGTCGCCCTTGTCGGACTGGCTGATATAGCCGTGCACATGGTTCGACATCACCACGGTATCGAGGATCGGCTTGATCGGCTCGGATACCAACGCCTGCAGCGGATGCGATTCCAGGGGTAGCTTGATGCCGGCCATCTTCGCCATCACCCCGGAGTTACCGGCCGTGACGCAGCCGACGGTCTTGGCTTCGATGTCACCGCGGTTGGTGTGCACCCCATAGATCTGGCCATCGCGAATCTTGAAGCCGGTGACCTCGGTGTTCTGCAGCAGGTCGACGCCCAGGGCATCGGCGGCCCGGGCATAGCCCCAGGCCACGGCGTCGTGGCGAGCGACACCCGCACGCGGCTGCCAGGAAGCACCCATCACCGGGTAACGAGCATTCTTGGAGCAGTCCATGATCGGCACCAGCGCCTGCACGCCCTTGGCGTCGAGCACTTCGCCGTCGATGCCGTTGAGGCGGTTGGCGTTGACCCGGCGCTGGATATCGCGCATGTCTTGCAGGGTGTGACCCACGTTCAACACGCCGCGCTGGGAGAACATCACGTTGTAGTTGATGTCCTGGGAGAGCCCTTCCCAGAGTTTCATGGCGTGCTCATAGAGCGCCGCCGACTCGTCCCACAAATAGTTGGAACGCACGATGGTGGTGTTGCGGGCGGTATTGCCGCCGCCCAGCCAACCTTTCTCGATCACCGCGACGTTGGTAACGCCGAACTCCTTGGCCAGGTAGTAGGCCGTGGCCAGGCCGTGGCCACCGCCGCCGACGATGATGACGTCATAGGATTTCTTGGGCGTGGGGTTGCGCCACTGGCGTTCCCAGTTCTCGTGGTGGCTCAGCGCGTGCTTGACCAGCCCGAAGCCTGAATATCGTTGCATGGAATCTTCTCCTCAAAGGGGCCCGCCGCCACAGCGGCGGGAATCGGGCTCACGCGTAAGCTGTCTCGGCAGCTGCGACGGCTTGGCCATAGACCGGGTGGCGAGCACACAGCTCGGCCACCTTGCCACGCACCTCGGCCTCGGCTGCGGTGGTATCGCCACCCTCGGCCAGGACGTCGAGCAGATCGCAAATCCAGCCGGCCAGGGCCTCGCAGTCGGCCTGATCGAAGCCACGAGTGGTCACCGCCGGGGTGCCAATGCGCAGGCCCGAGGTCACGAAGGGGCTCTGGGGGTCGTTGGGCACGGCGTTCTTGTTGACCGTGATGTGGGCGCGACCCAGCGCGGCATCCGCGTCCTTGCCGGTTACCCCCTGCTTGATCAGCGACAGCAGAAAGAGATGGTCGTCGGTGCCGCCGGAGACCACATCGAAGCCGCGCTCGATGAAGACTTTGGCCATGGCTCGGGCGTTGTCGATCACCTGCGCCTGGTAGCGCACGAAGTCCTGGCTCATGGCCTCGCGGAAAGCCACCGCCTTGGCGGCGATGACGTGCATCAGCGGACCGCCCTGCTGGCCCGGGAAGACCGCGCCGTTGAGCTTCTTGTAAAGCGTCTCGTCACCGCTGGCGGAGAGGATCAGGCCACCACGCGGACCGCGCAGGGTCTTGTGGGTGGTAGTGGTCACCACATGGGCATGCGGCAGTGGGCTCGGGTAATGGCCGGCAGCCACCAGGCCGGCGACATGGGCCATGTCGACCATCAGCCAGGCACCCACAGCATCGGCGATGCTGCGGAAACGACGCCAGTTGATCACCCGGGAGTACGCCGAAAAGCCGGCGATGATCAGTTTGGGCTGATGCTCATGGGCGAGACGCTCTACCTCGTCGTAGTCGATCTCGCCGCTGTCCGGGTTCAAGCCGTACTGAACGGCGTTGTAGTACTTACCGGAGAAGTTCGGCGCCGCACCATGGGTCAGGTGCCCACCGTGGGCCAGGCTCATGCCCAGTACGGTGTCGCCCGGCGATACCAGAGCCATGAAGGCCGCCGCATTGGCCTGAGCGCCAGAATGGGGCTGGACGTTGGCATAGTTGGCGCTGAACAGCGCGCAGGCACGCTCGATGGCCAGGCGTTCGACCACGTCGACGTGCTCACAGCCGCCATAGTAGCGCTTGCCAGGGTAGCCCTCGGCGTATTTGTTGGTCAGCTGGCTCCCCTGGGCCTCCATGACCTGCGGACTCGCGTAGTTCTCCGAGGCGATCAGCTCGATATGAGCTTCCTGGCGAACCACTTCATCGGCAATGGCGGCGGCGATTTGGGGATCGGTCGTTGTAAGGTTATTGGCGTTCATCTCGTCACCCTGGGGATTGGCTTCACAACGTTAAAAAAAAGTAGAACGCGCGGCATTCTGGAAACGACACCGACATCGTCGCGACAGACAAGCGGTCAGATCGCCGGCCCGCCTGAGACGCCGCGCGCTCACTCTGGCTGTCATTGATAGCCAATCGCGTGCTGGAAAGATTGAACGTTTGCGACATCTTTCCCATGATGTTCGCGACATAACCCAACAATTATTTGTTTTTAAACACTTTTATATTTACGGGATATTTGTATATTTCTCGACATGCACGCATAAAAAAAGCCGACGCCCAGGCATCGGCTCATGGCCTTGCGGCCTCGGTGCCTAAAGAGGCGCCGTGCGCGACTCGATATGCAGAAAGAAGGGGTCGACCACGGCGCCATTGCCCTCTCCTGCCGCCCTGCGCGCCGCCGACGGCGTAACACCAAAGGCCTCGCGGAAGTGTCGCGAGAAGTGGGCGGTATCGGAGAACCCGCAGCGTTCGCCGATGTCGGTGACGCTCTTCGCCGTGTAGTGCAGCAGCCACAGGCCATAGCGCAGGCGCAGATCCCGGGCGAACTTGCGAGGGCCAACACCCAGCGCCTCACGGAAGCGGCGCTCCAGGTTGCGACGCGAGGTACCGAGCCGCTCGGCCAGGGCATCCACGCCCAGCGGCTCGCCGAGATGCTGCTCGAGAATGGCAATGGCGCGACGCACCAGCCGGTCCTCGACCTTGTCGAACACCACTGGCTGGGGCTGGGGATGTTCGCCGCGGCGGGCCTCGTCAATGAGCATGATATGCAAGCTCTTCATGGCCCAGGCCTTGCCCAGATGGCGCTCCACTAGGTAGGCGGCCAAATCGGCAGAGGCGACGCCCCCGGCACAGGTCAGCAAGTGCCCATCATCGATGAAAAGACGGTCGGCGACCGGCTCGATGTCGGGAAATCGCCGCGTCAGGTCGCCATGGTGATACCAACTGACGCAACAGCGCCGGCCGTTCATCAGCCCAGCCTGGATCAGCGCGAAGACGCCCGTGCAGACCCCCACCAGAGGCACACCCGCCTTGGCCGTGCGCTGCAGGTAAGCAATCGCCGTCTCATCGATGACGTCATGTTCATCCTGAACGCCGCCGATGACCACGATGTAGTCAAACTCCGCCGGATCGCGAAAGGCCGTGCAAGGCGTGACGGCCGCGCCGCAGCTGGAGATGGCATCCTGCCCGGCGCTGGTCATGAAGACCCAGTGACAGCGCAGTTGACGGCTGCGATCGCCCTCGTCAGCGGCTAGACGCAGGCAATCGACGAAGGCCGCAAAGGGCAGCATGGTGAAGCGGCGCAGCAGGACGAAGCCGACGGACAACGGCTCGCCCGCGTGGGTAAGGCTCATGGAAGCGGTGCTCTTCACTAGCGGTGACGTGGGATCAGTGTCCGGCACCTCGAGCCAGGACGCAAAGCCTAGCCGACACGATCTGCATGATCGCTAGACCATATCGGTCAGCGTAGAAACGATGCGCATCGCGGGCTGGGGCGGCTACGGAATCCAGGCACTGGGGTACTGGCGATAAAAACCAGCACGCGGGGCGTCAGTTCGGTGATCCCTAACGCCCCACGCCATGGTTGGCCATTCACTCAGCTCGAATGACCCACGAGTCTGCAAGGAGGCGGTAGCCGCCCTGATCAGTACTCGACCACCACATCGCCTACCGGCTTGCTGCAGCAGGAGAGTATATAGCCCTCGGCGACGTCCTCGTCCGTGATGCCGCCGTTATGGTCCATCTCGACCTCACCGCTGCTGAGGGGCACTCGGCAGGTACCACAGATGCCCATACCGCACGCCTTGGGAATGTGCAGCCCAAGCTTGGCGGCGGCCGAATGGACCGTCTCGCCAGGTTGAATACGCACGCTCTTGCCGGTGGTGCTGAACTCGACGCTGAGCATATCGGAAGCATCGAGCTCCTCGGCCTCGGCTTCGGCCATCTCGACGTTCTCGATCACATCTTCCTGGACGTCCAGCGGCGTGGCGCCGAAGGACTCCTCATGATAGTGATTCATGTCGAAGCCGTTTTCCTGCAGCAGACGCTTCACCGCATTCATGTAGGGCGTCGGGCCGCAGCAGAAGATCTCGCGCTCCATGAAGTCCGGGGCCATCAGCTCGAGCATCGGCTGGCTCAGGTAACCACGGAAGCCTGCCCAGGCATCGCCAAGCTCATCACTGCGCTCGCAGACGATATGCAGTTTGAACTCGGGTATGCGCGAGAAGATATGCTCGAGCTCACGATGATAGATAACGTCACGGGGTGAGCGGGAGCTATGCACGAACTGCAGATCCACGGAGGCATTGGTATCGAACAACCAGCGCACCATGGACATCAAGGGTGTGATACCCACGCCACCGGAGAGCATCAACACCTTGTCGGCCGGATAATCGATGATGTTGAAGTTGCCAACCGGGCCGTGCACCGCCAGTTCGTCATTGACCTTGAGGTTGTCATGCAGCCAGTTCGAGACCACACCGCCCGGCATGCGCTTGACGGTAATGGAGAAGCTGTAGGGAACCGACGGTGAACTCGAGATGGTGTAAGAACGCATGACGGGCTGGTCATCGATCTCAAGCTCCAGGGTCACGAACTGTCCCGGCTTGAAGAAGAACATTACCGGCTGCTCGGCCATGAAGCAGAATGTTCGAGTATCCCAGGTTTCCTGGATCACCTTGACGCAGCGTACCGCATGGCGGCCATTGGTCCAGGTCTGGGTAGTGACTGGGTTGAGAAAGGACATAGTCATTGTTGTGTCGCCTAGGCTGCAGCATGAAGGTCTCCGACCGCGGTGCCACCGCCTGCCGTTGCACGAATTCTGCGCAGCACTGACCGGCTCGACTTGCCTGTCTACGACATGGGCATGCTCATGACATCCAGCACTGCCCATTTTCGTTTCACCCCACGTCGTCGTCGCATCACACCACGTCGTCGGCAGACAACCGCGCCCCTCGGCTCTGATACACACTCGCTTCAGCCCGCAACAGCCGGCCCGGCCACTATTTCTAACAATGTCAAAGCCGCCTCAGCGGCCCTGTAAGAGGATGTATATTCATGGATCCTAGGTTCCCCGCTCGTCTGGACGATCCCCTGGCCCCGGCCCGCGAGGCTACCGTAGAAATGCTGCAGCAGCGACGTGTCCAGTACTCGCTGCCGCAACCGTTCTACAACGACGAGCGACTGTTTCAGTTGGACATGCAGGAAATCTTCGAGAAGGAATGGCTCTTTGCGGGCATGACCTGCGAGATTCCCAACAAGGGTAACTACATGACCCTTGAAGTCGGCGACAACCCGGTCGTGATCGTGCGCGGCAACAACGGTGAAGTGCACGCCTTCCATAACGTTTGCCGTCACCGTGGCTCGCGCCTGTGCGTCACCGACAAGGGCAAGGTGGCAAAGCTGGTCTGCCCCTATCACCAGTGGACCTACGAGCTGGATGGCCGCCTGCTGTTCGCCGGCAGCGACATGGGCAAAGACTTCGACCTCAACGCCCACGGCCTGAAGCCGGTTCACGTTCGCACCGGCGGCGGCTACATCTTCATCAGCCTGGCCGACGAAGCACCGGAGATCGATGGCTTCCTCGAGAGTCTCGACCACTACCTGGCGCCCTACGACATGGACAACGTCAAGGTCGCCGTGGAGTCCAGCATCATCGAAGAGTGCAACTGGAAGCTGGTAATCGAGAACAACCGCGAGTGCTATCACTGCAATGGCTCGCACCCGGAGCTGCTCAACTCCCTGCAGGAGTTCGACGACACCGATGACCCCCGTGCCACCCAGGCCTACAAGGACCTAGTCGCACGCAAGCAGGCCGACTGGGAAGCCCAGGGCGTGCCTTACAAGCTCACACGACTCGGCCGTCGTAACCGCTTGACCCGTACGCCGCTGCTCAATGGCGTGGAATCCATGACCATGAACGGCAAGCGGGCCAGCAAGAAGCTAATGGGTACCCTGCAGAGCGCCGATATGGGCTCGCTGCGCATCCTGCACCTGCCCAACTCCTGGAACCACTTCATGGGGGATCACGCTGTCGTTTTCCGCGTCCTGCCACTGGGCCCGCAGAAAACCCTCGTCACCACAAAATGGCTGGTACACAAGAATGCCGCAGAAGGCGTCGACTACGATCCGGCCGAGATGCGTCGCGTATGGGATGCCACCAACGATCAGGACCGCCGGCTCGCCGAGGAAAACCAGCGAGGCATCAACTCCAAGAGCTATGAGCCGGGCCCCTACTCGGAGACCTTCGAGTTTGGCGTGATCGACTTCGTCAATTGGTACAGCGAGCGGATGCTCGAGAACCTGGACCTTAGCGCACCTCACCTGCACCTGGCCCAGAACTAAGCTTCCGTCTTTTCCACACACGTCCTCACAAAGGCCCCGCTAAAAGCGGGGCCTTTGCATTTCCATGTCGGTTAGCGGGTCAGTGTGCGGGACGATTGCCAACGTCCTGGCGCTCTATCTTCACCGGCACCGGAGCCGCCTGGCCGATGGGCTTGTCGGCAGCCCACAAAAAAGCGACGGCGCCCCGCGGGGCGCCGTCGTCGGTCTAGCTGGCTAACCGGCTAGCGTGCTCAGGCAGGAACGCTGCCATGGGGGTCGATGACGAATTTCTTCGCCGCGCCGCCATCGAAGTCAGCGTAACCCTTGGGCGCCTCGTCCAGCGTGATCATCTGGACATTGATCGCATCGGCGATGTTGACCTTGCCGAACAGGATCGCCTGCATCAGCGGACGGTGATACTTCATTACCGGACACTGGCCGGTGTGGAAGCTGTGCGACTTGGCCCAACCGAGGCCGAAACGCATGCTCAAGGAGCCCTGCTTGGCCGCCTCGTCTTCGGCACCCGGATCCTCGGTGACGTACAGGCCCGGAATACCGATTTCACCACCGGCACGGGTCAGTGACATGGCGGAGTTAAGCACGGTCGCCGGGGCTTCCTTGCCGTGGTTGCAGCCACAGGCATGGGCCTCGAAGCCGACACAGTCGACGAAGGCATCGACTTCTCGCTCACCCAGAATGGCTTCGACCTTGTCGGCCATGTCGCCGTCTTGGGTCAGGTCAATGGTCTCGCAGCCGAAGCTGCGTGCCTGGGCCAGGCGATCCTCGATCATGTCGCCGACGATGACGCATGCCGCACCCAGCAGCTGGGCAGACACGGCCGCCGCCAGACCTACCGGACCGGCACCGGCGATATAGACGGTAGAGCCAGGCCCAACCCCCGCGGTCACACAGCCGTGGAAGCCCGTTGGGAAGATGTCGGACAGCAGGGTCAGGTCCTTGATCTTATCCATCGCCTGGTCGGCGTCCGGGAACTTCAGCAGGTTGAAGTCGGCATAGGGGACCATGACGTATTCCGTCTGGCCACCGACCCAACCGCCCATGTCAACGTAGCCATAGGCCGCGCCCGGACGTGCCGGATTGACGTTCAGGCAGATGCCGGTCTTGCCGGACTTGCAGTTACGGCAGCGGCCACAGGCGATGTTGAAAGGTACCGAGACCAGGTCGCCCTGATTGATGAATTCAACGTCCCGTCCGCACTCGACCACGATACCGGTGATCTCGTGACCCAGCACCAGGCCCGGCTCGGCGGTGGTGCGGCCCCGCACCATATGCTGGTCACTGCCGCAGATATTGGTAGTGACGACCTTGAGGATAACGCCGTGCTCGCACTTGCGATTGCCAAGAGCAAGCTCCGGGTAGGCGATGGATTCGACGGCGACTTCACCCGGGCCTTTATAGACGACTCCGCGGTTGGCTGAACTCATGGCTGGCTTCCTTCAACGTTATTTTTAATTAAGGCGGCGATACCGCCGCTCCTCGACGATAGCCCCTTCACTCGGCTGGAATGTTCCCAGCGAGTCACCGCCATGCCTATTCAAGACATCTTCGCCGCCGAAGTGGCAATGCCATATCTCGAGGTCGTTTTCGCGACAGCCCTCGCTGCGGGTCCTGCCAAGAATGATCGCCGTCGCCGCTAGGCGATGTGACAACAACAATAGAGGACCTCGCATGACGCATGACGACGACCCCATCCTGACCCCCGGGCAGGACAACAAGCAGATACTCGGGCTGGATTTCCACAACCCCGTCTTTCCGGTTTCTGCTCTGGCCATCCTGGCCTTCATTCTCTATGCCTTGATCTATCCCGATCAGTCCAATAGCCAAATGACAGCGGCCCGTGGCTTTGCCATCGAGCACTTCGACTGGCTATTCATGATCGCCGGCAATGTCTTCGTGATCCTGTGCCTGGCGCTGATCGTCTTGCCCTTAGGGCGTATCCGCTTGGGCGGCCCCTCCGCGCGTCCCGAGCATTCCACGATCTCCTGGTTCAGCATGCTGTTCGCCGCGGGCATGGGCATCGGCCTGATGTTCTGGAGCGTTGCCGAGCCGGTGGCCTACTACACCGACTGGTACGGCACACCGCTGAATGCCGCCCCGGGCACCCCGGAAGGCGCCAGCGCCGCCATGGGCGCCACCATGTTCCACTGGGGCCTGCACCCCTGGGCGATCTATGCGGTGGTCGGCCTGTCGCTGGCTTTCTTCGCCTACAACCGGGGGCTGCCGCTGACCCTGCGCTCGGCTTTCACCCCCTTGTTGGGACAGCATGTGCGTGGATGGGTCGGCCATGTGATCGACATTGTCGCCGTGCTATCGACCATCTTCGGCTTGGCCACGTCGCTGGGCTTCGGCGCGACCCAAGCCGCCGGCGGCCTCAACTACCTGTTCGACATACCCAACACGCTAGGCACGCAGCTCGCCATCATCGTCGGTGTCACCGCCGTGGCGCTCTACTCGGTATGGCGCGGGATCGACGGCGGGGTGAAGCTGTTCTCCAACATCAACATGGTGATCGCGCTGGTGCTGCTGCTCTTCGTGATCTTCACCGGTTCCACGCTGCTGTTCGTCAACGGCCTGTGGGACACCAGCGTGGCCTACCTGACGCATATCCTGCCGCTGTCCAACTGGGTCGGCCGCGACGACCAGACCTGGTACCACGGCTGGACGGTGTTCTACTGGGCGTGGTGGATCTCCTGGTCACCCTTCGTCGGCATGTTCATTGCTAGGGTCTCTCGTGGACGCACCGTGCGCGAGTTCCTGATGGCGGTGCTGCTGGTGCCGACACTGGTCACCGTCGTCTGGATGACCGCCTTCGGCGGCAACGCCCTCGCCCAGTCCGCGGATGGCGTCGGCGCTTTGGCCAACGGCATCGGCGAGGTCTCGCTGGCGATGTTCCAGATGCTCGAGCAACTGCCGCTGACCACCCTCACCTCGACCATGGCCATCATTCTGGTACTGGTGTTCTTCATCACCTCGTCCGACTCCGGATCGCTGGTGATCGACAGCATCACCGCCGGGGGCAAGATCGACGCGCCGCGCAGCCAGCGAGTCTTCTGGGCCACTCTGGAAGGGGTCATCGCCGGCATCCTGCTCTACGGCGGTGGTGACAAGGCCCTGGGCGCCCTTCAGGCAGGCGCCGTGACCACCGGCCTTCCTTTCACCTTCATCTTGCTGGTGATGTGCGTGGGCTTGGTCAAGAGCCTGAGAGAGGAGCATCGCAGCTTGTCGCGCCTTGCCCCTGCCTGACCCCCGCCGCGCTCATTGACACGCAGCCCCCGGCCGATACCGGGGGCTGCGTCGTTTTCACCACTGTCCCGTCGTGCGCACTTTATATGTCAGGGAAAATTCATCAGGGACTCGACCTCAAAGGCGCGACTGGGCATGGTAGTAGGCCGAGCGCAGACTCGGTTAGCCGCCATATACGTCGGACGCAGCGAACTGCTGATGACTCACCTTCATGATCACCGACACCGAGGAGGTACCCTACCCATGCCGTCATTTTTCACCCGCCGCCTGTGCATGACAGGCCTGCTGTCGCTTCTGGCCCTGGCTCCCAACGCCTTCGCCCAGCAAACGTCATCCGGCCAAGCCAGCGCCGATATCACCACCGAGCAATTCAATGACTGGGAAGTGGTCTGTCCAAGCGACAGCAGCCAGGGCAACTGCACCATGAACCAGGTGATCATGAATGCCGATAGCAGCCAGCCCTTGATGCGGGTCGTGGTCGCGTACCCGCCGCAGCTCGAAGGCAGCCCGGCAATGACCTTTCTGACACCGCTGGGCGTGCGCCTCGCCCCTGGCCTGCAGTTGAGTGCGGGAAGCGCCCAACCTGCCAAGTTCCCCTACCAGGTGTGCCTGGAACAGGGCTGCCGCGCCGACCTGCCGCTGGAACCGGCGATGTTCCAGGCGCTGCGCTCCGGCAGCAGCGCGACCCTGAGTCTGGTCGGCCCCCGGGGTAACCGCATGGACCTGGATATTTCCCTGATGGGCTTCACCGATGCCAGCCAACGCATCGCCCCCTGATGGCCAGTCGCCTGGCAGCGACATGCAAAAACCCCGGCACGCAAGGCCGGGGCTTTGACATAAGATGCCGTTGGGAAGTGACGCCTTCCCTAGCGCAGCACGCCTTCTTCCTTCAGCAGCTTGTAGACCGCCGCGGCGCCCTGCTCGGCGGTGACGTCGGTGAGTACCTGGCCCCCACCTCCTTCAGCCTTGGCAGCGGCGGCCTTGAAGCGGTCGCGGGCAGAGGCGGCCTTGACGATCTTCAAGCGCTTGGGCCGCTTGCGCGCTGGCTTGAACTGCCATTCGGCCATCTCGACGTCGGCCGCCACCGGTGCCTCGCTCACCTCCAGTCGCCCCCGCTGCGCGGGACCGAAGGCGCTCTGGCGCGGTGCCGGTGCGGCGGCATCGACGGTCACGATAGCCGGCAGGCGTACCTTGAGCCGCCGGCGCTGGCCTCTCGGCAGCGCCTGCAGCACCGTGGCGACGCCACCGGAGACCTCTTCCACGGCCGCCAGACCACTGACCAACGGCCAGCCCAGGCGCTCGGCCAGCAAGTAGGGCAAAAGACCCGAGCCCTCGCCCTGCTCGGCGCGCTCACCGGCGATCACCAACTGCGGCGGTGCCGCCTTCAGGGCCTCGGCCAAGGCAGGCAGCGCGTCGCTGCTCTCGGGCTGCTCGATCAGGGTCAAGGCATCGAAGCCCATGCCCAGGTAGCCACGCAGCGCTGCCTCGTTGCCTTCATCCAGCCTGCCGGCGTGGAGCAATCCGATCTCGGCACCGGGCAAGGTACGCGCCAATTCCACCCCTCGAGCATCCTGGTCGGCGCGCCGGCTACGGCCGGTCACCGGATGGCGACCCACGGAGACCAGCACGGTCACCGCGAGCCCCTCCTTTGCATGAGTATCAGGCCGCATTGCGCTTCTCCTCCCTTGCCTGCTCCACCAGAGCCACCAGGGCCTCGAGCACCTTCGCCGAGTCGCCGATGACCGCCAGATCGGCCCGCTTGATCATATCGCAGCCGGGATCCATGTTGATGGCCACCACCTTGTCGCAGCTCTGAATGCCCTGGAGATGCTGGATAGCCCCGCTGATGCCCACCGCCACGTAGACGCGTGCGGTGACCCAGGTGCCGGTGGCGCCAACCTGGCGGTTGCGAGCCATGAAGCCGTCGTCCACCGCCACGCGGGAAGCCCCTTCGGTGGCGCCTAGCACCTCGGCGGCATGATGGAAACCGTCCCAGTCACGCACGCCGTTACCGGCAGAGAGAATAAACTCGGCCTCGGACAGCGCCACACCCGCCGGATCCACCGCCACCTGGCCCAGATCCTCGATGCGCGACAGCTGGGCGGGCAGCGCCTGGGGCAGCGTCAGCTCGCTGGCCGCATGGCGCGTATCGCTGACCGGCTCGGCACACTCGGCCAGCGCCAGCGCGAAGCGCGGTAGCGATCGCTGAATGTCCAGGGTGCCCGCCGCCCCACGAGCGGTACAGCTCCAGCCCAGATCGGCCTCGGCGCTGGCCTCTATCTGCCACACGCCTGTGGCCGGACGCTCGCCAAGGCGTGCCGCCAGGCGGCGTCCCAGGTCGGCGCCGCCGAGCTTGGAATCCGGTATCAGCCAATGGCGCGGGGTCCAGGCTTCCTCTGCGGCAACCAAGGCGCCGAGCCGGGCCTCGGGGGCGAAGCCTTCGACATCGGGACCGTCCAGGTGCAGCAGGCGGTCGATGCCCGCCTCGGCGAAGCCGTCTTCCTTATGCTCACCGAAGATCACCGCCAGCACGGCGCCGGGGGCGGCCGGATCGGCATCGGCCAACTGACGGGCCAGACCCAACAGGTCTCGGTCATGCCCGGTCAGGCGTCCGCCGGCCATATCCGGCACCACCGCCACCAGGAAGGCCGGTGACTCGATCTCGACCAGCGGCTTGCTCTGGGTGGCCGCCTTGGCGGCTCCTCCGCCACCGGCGCCTTGCTGGACGCCGCTGCGATCGATGCGCTTGAGGCCATTGGGGCCCATGAAACCCACGACATGAGGGTTCCTGCGGACTAGGCCGTTAGGCCCGACCCACTCGCTGGCCGCTCCCCCACCCAGTTCCGCCAGCACCTCCAGGTGCTGCGGATGCAGCCGGTTGCGGGCAATCCATTCCTTGCGGGGGTCTCGACGTAAGATCTCGCTCATCACAACACCTCCGCGGCCTGAGCCTCTTGTGTCTGGGAGCGCTCGCCGGTGCTCGCCGGTGCCGCGATCAGCGCATCGGCCACCAGCTCGGCGATATCGCGCACCTCGGCGCTGGCATCGACCACACCCTCGAGCATGGCGGTACACTGCGGGCAGCCCACCGCCACCAGCTCGGCGCCGGTCTCGCGGACGTCGCCCATGCGCATGTCGGGAATACGCTGCTTGCCGGGAATGTCGGTGATCGGCGCCCCACCACCGCCGCCGCAGCAGCGCGAGCGGAACCCGGAGCGCTCCATCTCGGCGACCTCGATGCCCAGCGCGCGCAGCACGTTGCGCGGCGCTTCGAACTCGCCGTTATAGCGGCCGAGATAGCAGGGATCGTGATAGGTCACGCTACCGCCCTTCCAGGGCTTGAAGTGCAGACGACCGGCATCGTATAGCTCGGCGATAAAGGTGCTGTGGTGACGTACTTCATAGTCACCGCCCAGCTCGCCGTACTCGTTGCCGAGCACATGGAAGCTGTGGGGGTCGCAGGTGACGATGCGCTTGAAGCGGTACTTCGACAGGGTGGCGATGTTGCGCTTGGCCAGGCTCTGGAAGGTCGCTTCGTCGCCCAGACGACGGGCCACGTCACCGCTGTCGCGCTCCTCGTCGCCGAGTACCGCGAAGTCGACGTCGGCGGCACGCAGCACCTTGACCAGGGAACGCAGGGTGCGCTGGTTGCGCATGTCGTAGGCGCCGTCACCCAGCCACAGCAGCACCTCGGCCTGCTGGAGATCCCGCATCAGCGGCAGCTCAAGGTCGGCGGCCCAGTGCATCCGCGCGCCGGGATCGAAACCACCGGGATTGTCGGTGGCGATCAGGTTATCGAGCACCTCGGCGCCCTTGTTGGGGGTATTGCCGTGCTCCAGCGTCAGGAAGCGGCGCATGTCGACGATGGCATCGACATGCTCGATCATCATCGGACACTCCTCGACGCAGGCGCGACAGGTGGTGCATGACCACAGGGTGTCGGCATCCACCAGGGCCTTGCCCTCACGCGCCACGATGGGCCCGTCGGCACTGCCTTCATGCTCGCCCACCGGCTTGCCCGGATAGGGGCTGCCGGCATAGTGGGCGTCGCTGCCGCCGGCCATGCCGACGACCATGTCCTGAATCAGCTTCTTGGGGTTGAGCGGCTGGCCGGCGGCGAAGGCCGGACACACCGCCTCGCAGCGGCCGCACTGCACGCAGGCATCGAAGCCCAGCAGCTGATTCCAGGTGAAATCGCTGGGCGTCTCCACACCGAGCGGGGCGTCGCGATCATCGAGGTTCAGCGCCTTGAGGCCGGTGGACCGATTGCCCTCGCCCCCTTTCGTGGAAAAGCGCTCGGCGCGGCGGTGGAAGGCCAGATGCAGGGCCCCGGCGAAGGCATGCTTCATCGGCCCGCCCCAGGTCATGCCGAACACCATCTCACCCAGGCCCCAGACCAGCACGGTGCAGAGCGCCAGCGCCAGGATCCAGCTACCAAAATCCTCGGGCAGCAGACCCACGGCGGGCAGGGTAATGGCGAAGATGCTCAGCGAGAAGGCCATCAGGCTCTTGGGCAGACGCATCCACGGGCCCTTGGAGAGCCGGGCCGGCGGATTGCGACGACGGCGAGCCACGAAGCAGCTGCCAGCGAACATGGTGGCACTGGCGGCCAGCAGCGCCCAGCCGAGCACGCCTTGGGCCAGGCCTAGCCCGTGTACCAGCACCATCAGCACGGCCGCGGCAACGAAGCCGCCGGCAGTGGCCACGTGAGTGTTGGACATCACCTTGTCGCGAGCGACCACGTGGTGAAGATCCACCAGATAGCGCCGCGGCATCGCGGCGAGTCCCTTGAGCAGGTCGACCGGGGCGGAGCGTCCCTGGCGCCACAGGCGGACACGCCGCCAGGCGCCAATCACCGCCAGCGCCAGGGAGGCGGCGATCAGGATCGGCAGGAGGGTATCGAGCATCTCGGCTCACCTCGCAATCTTGGAATTGTTGGGCGGCCCGGTCATCGCTGACCAGGCCGCTGAGGGCGTCAAATGCTGCTCGGCGCGGGCTTAAAAGTCCTTGCAGAGACGCAGCGCGTCGTAGATCGCCGCATGGGTGTTACGCGGTGCGGTGCAGTCACCGAGGCGGAACAGCAGCGGCTCATCACCCTCCTCGCTCAAGCAAGGCTGCGGCTTGATGGCGTAAAGGGCCTCGAGGTCCACCTGCCCCTTGTTGCGGGACCGATCCTTGAGCGCGTAGTAGAGCGCCTCGTCGGGGCGTACGCCGTTCTCGACCACGACCTGGTCGACCACGCGCTCCTCCTGGGTGCCGGTGTACTCGTTCTCGAGCACCGCGACCAGAGAGTCGCCCTCCCGGTAGACCTTGTGGAGCATCATGTCGGAGGTCATGATCACCTCCTTCTGATAGAGGCTGCGGTAATAGGTCGGGAAGGTCGTACCGCCCACCGCTGCACCGGGCTTGATGTCATCGGTGACGATCTCGACCTTGGCCCCTTTATCGGCCAGGTAGTCCGCCGCCGACATGCCCGAAAACTCGCATAGAGCGTCATAGATCAGCACGTTCTTGCCCGGCTCGACCTTGCCGTTGAGGATGTCCCAGGTGCTGACCACCAGGCTCTCCTCGGCGTTGTCAGAATAGCCCCACTCCTCGTGCTGCTCGAGGTAGGGCCGACCGCCAGTGGCCAGCACCACGATATCCGGACGCAAGTCGAGGATAGTGGCCTCGTCGGCACGGCTGCCCAGGCGCTGATCGACCTTGAGGCGATCAAGCTCGAGCTGGAACCAGCGAGTGATGCCGGCAATCTGGTCGCGCTGGGGCGCCTTGGCGGCGGTGGTGATCTGCCCACCGAGCTGGTCCGATGCCTCGAACAGGGTCACATCGTGGCCGCGCTCGGCGGCCACGCGGGCCGCTTCCATGCCGCCGGGACCACCGCCGACCACCACGACCTTGCGCTTCTTGCCTTCGGTCTGCTCGATGATGTGCGGCAGGCCCATGTACTCGCGGGAGGTCGCGGCATTCTGGATGCACAGCACGTCCAAGCCCTGATACTGGCGGTCGATGCAGTAGTTGGCGCCGACGCACTGCTTGATCTGGTCGACCTGATCCATCTTGATCTTGGCGATCAGGTGCGGATCGGCGATGTGCGCCCGGGTCATGCCGACCAGGTCGACATAGCCGCCCTCGAGGATACGCTCGGCCTGGTTGGGGTCCTTGATGTTCTGGGCGTGGATGACCGGCGCCTTGACCACTTCCTTGATGCCCGCTGCCAGGTGCAGGAAGGGCTCCGGCGGATAGGCCATGTTGGGGATGACGTTGGCCAGGGTGTCGTGGGTATCGCAGCCCGACCCCACCACACCGAAGAAGTCCACCTTGCCGGTAGCATCGTAGTAGGCAGCGATCTGCTTCATGTCGTCATGGGACAGGCCGTCCGGATGGAACTCGTCGCCGCAGATACGCATGCCCACCACGAAGTCGTCGCCGACTTCGGCGCGCACGGCCTTGAGCACTTCCATGCCGAAGCGCATGCGGTTCTCGAAGCTGCCACCCCACTGGTCGGTCCGCTTGTTGACGCGCGGGCTCCAGAACTGGTCGACCAGGTGCTGGTGCACGGCAGACAGCTCGACGCCATCCAGGCCGCCTTCCTTCGCCCGGCGCGCGGCCTGAGCGAAGTCGCCGATGATGCGCCAGATTTCCTCTTCCTCGATGGTCTTGCAGGTCGAGCGGTGCACCGGCTCGCGAATGCCGGAAGGCGACACCAGGGTCGGCCAGTCGAAGCCGTCCCAGCGCGAGCGGCGACCCATGTGGGTAATCTGGATCATGATCTTGCCGCCGTGCTTGTGCACCGCGTCGGCGAGATTCTGGAAGTGCGGGATGATCCGGTCGGTGGACAGGTTCACCGAACTCCACCAGCCCTGGGGGCTGTCGATGGAAACCACCGAGGAGCCGCCGCAGATGCACAGGCCGCAGCCGCCCTTGGCCTTTTCCTCGTAGTACTTGACGTAGCGGTCGGTGGTCATGCCGCCATCGGTGGCATGCACCTCGGCGTGGGCGGTGCTGACCACGCGGTTACGAATGGTCAGATTGCCGATCTGGATCGGCTGGAAGATCGCGTCGAATGCCATGAGAAAACCTCCTCAGCCCTGTGAGTTGTCGTCGAGAGTGTCGAGCGGACGGGTCACGAAGATGCCGACGTCGCAGCCTTCCTCGGCGCCGCTCTGCGTTTGTTCGGCGACGGTGCGCAGCTCGCTTCCACGCGCGGCGAGAATCTGATCCATGGCGCCGGCGAACCAGCCGGTGAACATGTATTCGATCTTCCGGCCGACCTTGCCCATCTGGTAGACGAAGGCGCTGTGCTCCAGGCGAACGCGGCAGGTCCCGGCGTCGAGATCGATGGCATCAACGATGAAGAGCCCCCAGCCGCGCTGGGAGAGACGCTTCATGTAATGTTCGAAGACGTCCACCCCCTCGAGACCGTGGCACTCGGCCTCTTTCTCGCACCAGTGCCAGGCGCTCTTGTAGCCGGCGGCGTAAAGAATCTCTGCGTACTTCTCCGCGCCCAGCGCCTCTTCCACGGCGACGTGGTTGTTGATGAAGAAGTGACGCGGCACATACAGCATGGGCAAAGCGTCGGTGGTCCAGACACCGGTATCGGCATCCACTTCAATGGGCAGTTCGGGGGCCATCTTGGTCACGGTGGGCTCACTTACGTTGTTGTTGGTCTAACATCGATTGGGTGGCGGCGCCGTTCAGGCGCCCCAGACGTCCTTGAGGGTGCGTACCCAGTTCTCGCCCATGATCTTGCGCACTTGTTGCTCGCTCATACCGCGTTTCAACAGCGCCTCGGTGAGATTCGGGAACTCACCGATGGTGCGGATCCCTTCGGGATTGATGATCTTGCCAAAGCGAGTCAGGCGACGGGCATAGCCCTTGTCGTGGGTCAGCCACTCGAAGAAGTCATGCCCGTGGCCCTGGGTGAAGTCGGTGCCGATGCCGATGGCATCTTCGCCGACGATGTTCATCACGTACTCGATGGCCTCGACATAGTCGTCGACGGTGGCGTCGACGCCGGCACGCAGGAAGGGAGTAAACATGGTCACGCCGACGAAACCGCCGTGCTCGGCGATGAAGCGCAGCTCTTCGTCGGACTTGTTGCGCGGGTGCTCCTTGAGCCCGGACGGCAGGCAGTGCGAGTAGCAGACCGGTTTTTCTGAAGCCTCGATGACTTCGCGGGAGGTGTTCTCGCCGACGTGAGAGAGGTCGCACATGATGCCGACCCGGTTCATCTCGGCGACCACCTCACGGCCAAAGCCAGAAAGGCCACCGTCGCGCTCGTAGCAGCCGGTGCCCACCAGGTTCTGGGTGTTGTAGCACATCTGCACGATGCCAACGCCGAGCTGCTTGAAGATCTCGACATAGCCAAGCTGGTCCTCGAAGGCATGGGCGTTCTGGAAGCCGTAGATGACGCCGGTCTTGCCTTCCTCCTTGGCCCGCGCGATGTCGGCGGTGGTGCGCACCGGCAGCACCAGGTCCGAGCACTCGGCCATCAGGGCATTGGACTTGACGATGTTATCGACGGTGGCCTGGAAGCCTTCCCAGACGGACACGGTGCAGTTGGCCGCGGTGAGGCCACCCTTGCGCATGTCCTCGAACAGCTCACGGTTCCATTTGGCGATAACGAGACCATCGATAACGATGGCGTCCTGATGCAGCTCTTGGGGGGTCATGACGAGGCTCCGGAATAATGCGTGAACTTGCCGGCAGCATATCCCTCGGCACACCGAGTTCGGCGCCTGGAAGCGACCGGGAAAATTCCAAAAGCGTCATGGCCGTCGCAATCGCGACATGGCAGGAAATCGGCGTCGACTCAGAGCCGATCAAGATAAGCAGAGCCGCCAAGATTGCGCATCTGGCCCCGAATCCAGGCGCTGCGGCGCTGGGTATGGGGGCCTGGGCGCGATGCGCTCCACTCGCGGGGGTTAGGCAGGATCGCCGCCAGGCGGCTGGCCTGGTCGGCGTTCAAACGTGCGGCACTAACGCCGAAGTAGTGCTGAGCGGCGGCCTCCAAGCCGAAGACCCCCCGATCCCACTCGACGATATTGAGATAGACCTCAAGGATGCGCTGCTTGGGCCACAGCGTCTCAATGAGCAGGGTGAACCAGGCCTCCAGCCCCTTGCGAAGCCAGTTGCGTCCGGTCCACAGGAAGAGGTTCTTGGCAGTTTGCTGGCTGATGGTGCTGGCACCACGCAGCCCGCCTCCGTTAAGGCTGGACTCGATGGCCTGACGGATCTGATGGAAATCGAAGCCGTGATGCTCGGGAAAACGCTGATCCTCGGCGGCTATCACCGCGACCTTGGCGTTATCAGAGAGCTCTGGCCAAGGACGCCACTGCTGTTCGATATCGATCGGCTCCCCGCTGACCCAGGACTCGAGCTTACGCTCGACCATCACCATGGAACCGAACACCGGCACCACCCGGAACAGCAACACCAGCAGGATCGACAAGCCGACCCAGCCCAGCAGCGCGAATCCCAGGACCCGCGCTGTGCGACGCACCCACTCAGGCATCAGACCTCACTCATGATTTTAGGCGCACGCTGGCATAGGTGGGCTCGCCCTGAGCCTGGGCCAAGGCGCCCATGGCGGCAGACAAGGGCTCCAAGGGCCGTTGCTCGTAGGAAGCCGACTGCAGCAAGGCCGCTGGCTCCTTCCCCAGAGTTACCGGCAACATCTCAACGCTACTCTTATCCAGGCGCTCGTCCCGCGGCGGAATACCGAAGTACTCCCGGTAGCATTTGGAGAAGTGCGGCGTGGAAACAAAGCCACAGGCCGACGCCACCTCGATGATCGACATCGGCGTCTGCTTGAGCAGCTGACGGGCTCGCGTCAAGCGCAGCTTGAGATAGTAGCGGGACGGTGAGCAGTGAAGATTCTTCTGGAAAAGACGCTCGAGCTGACGGCGTGACACGTCCACGTAATTAGCCAGTTCATCAAGCGTGATCGGCTCCTCGAGGTTGGACTCCATCAGCGCCACGATCTCCAAGAGCTTCGGCTGGGTGGTACCCAGCACATGTTTGAGCGGCACCCGCTGCAGATCCTGCTCATTGCGGACCCGGTCGTAGATAAACATCTCGGAAATACCCGCCGCCAGCTCGCGACCATGGTCGCGACCGATCAGGGTCAGCATCATGTCCATGGGTGCGGTGCCGCCGGAGGAGGTGGCACGGTCGCGGTCGATAGAGAACAAGCGCGTCGAGAGGGCGACCTTGGGAAAGGCTTCTTGCATGGCCGCCAGACACTCCCAATGGGTGCTGGTCTCGTAGCCATCGAGTAGACCGGCCTTGGCCAGCGCCCAGCTCCCCGTGCAGACCGCCGCCAGGCGCCGCGAAAGCCGCGCCTGGGCTTGCAGCCAGCTCAAGTGCTCGCGTTTTACCGCCCGCTGAGGACCGACGCCACCGCATACGATCACCGTATCCAGGGTCAGCGCCGTTTGCGTGCCCACATCCGGCGTCACGCATAGGCCGTCGCTAGCCTTCACCGCTTCCCCATCGAGGCTGATGGTGTACCAACTGTAAAGCTCACGTCCGGCCAGTTGGTTAGCCATGCGTAAGGGCTCGATGGCGGAT
The DNA here is from genome assembly GCF_900100755.1 of Onishia taeanensis. Classification (GTDB taxonomy): domain Bacteria; phylum Pseudomonadota; class Gammaproteobacteria; order Pseudomonadales; family Halomonadaceae; genus Onishia; species Onishia taeanensis. The sequence continues at coordinate 383,662 of NZ_FNCI01000002.1, read as the reverse complement.
GCCAGCGAGATCAGCGTGAAATTGTCCAGCAACAGAAAGCCGATAGCCTGAGAGGTAGCGGCTGTGCGTGAGGCCTCGGGAGCGGTTGTCATTGGATACTCCGGCACTTGTGTCTTAACCCTGACTGTCTTGTCTTTGCTCTTGCGCATCAGAGCGTCGGGCATACCAGAAAGAAAAAGAGAATGTCGCTATCAGGCATGCCTCCTATCAAGGTACCCCAGGTGTCGTTTTTTGGCATGTCAAATTTAGCTATCGCCTGACAGATCACGGTGCATTGCGATAATCAGGTCGCTTATGACTATGCCCGCCACGCCCTCCAGGTACGAAGAAGCCACGCCGTCTCGATGACGACGTGGCTCAGCGCCTCTTCTCTATCTCAGGCTCTCCGGCTCAGCGTTTCTTGTACAGCCGCTCGGCGTGATAGCGCAGGTGATCCTCGATAAAGCTGGCGATGAAGTAGTAGCTGTGATCATAGCCAGCATGCCGACGCAGGGTCAGCGGGTGGTCGCGCTTTTCGCATGCCGCTTCCAACCGCTCGGGCATCAGCTGTTCCTCGAGGAAGTTGTCGGCCTCGCCCTGGTCGATGAACAACGGCTGCCGAGAAGCCCCCTTGGCGACCAGTTCGCAGGCGTCATACTGGGTCCAGGCGCGCTTGTCCTCGCCCAGATAGTGGCTAAAGGCCTTTTGCCCCCAGGGACATTCGATCGGATTGACTACCGGTGCGAACGCCGACACCGCCGCGTACTGACCGGGGCGTCGCAGCGCCAGCACCAAGGCCCCGTGGCCGCCCATGGAGTGCCCGCTGATCGACTCGCGGCCGTTGACCGGGAAATGCTGACGCACCACCGACGGCAGCTCCTCGGCCACATAGTCGTACATGCGATAGTGCTTGGCCCAGGGCTCCTGGGTGGCGTTGACGTAGAAGCCGGCGCCACTGCCGAAGTCGTAGCTGTCATGCTCGCCGGGCAGATCCAGCCCGCGCGGGCTGGTATCCGGGCAAACGATGGCGATGCCGAGCTCAGCGGCAAGACGCTGAGCGCCGGCCTTCTGCATGAAGTTCTCGTCGGTGCAGGTCAGCCCCGACAGCCACCACATCAGCGGCACCCGCTCGCTCTCGGCCTGAGGCGGCAGGTAGATGGAAAAGACCATCTCACAGTCCAAGGCCCGCGCGTGGTGCTTGTAGCGCTTGAGCCAGCCACCGAAGCTCTTGGTGGCCGATACCAATTCCAGGGATTCGGACATGCTCATGAGTGCGTCTCCTTCGCTCAGTAGTGCAGAACGCTGCGAATGCTCTTGCCGGCATGCAGCAGCTCGAAGGCCTCATTGATCTTCTCGAACGGCATGTCCTGGGTGATGAACTCGTCGATCTTGAGCTCACCCTTCATGTAGCGGTCGACATAGCCCGGCAGCTCGCTGCGGCCTTTGACGCCGCCGAACGCGGAGCCTTTCCAGACCCGCCCCGTCACCAGCTGGAACGGCCGGGTGGCGATCTCTTCCCCGGCGCCGGCGACACCGATGATGATCGACTCGCCCCAGCCCTTGTGGCAGCACTCCAGCGCCGAGCGCATGACGTTGACGTTACCGATGCACTCGAAGGAGTAGTCGACGCCGCCGTCGGTCAGGTCGACGATGACCTGCTGGATGGAGTCGCTGTAGTCTTTCGGGTTGACGAACTCGGTGGCGCCGAACTGGCGGGCCAGCTCGAACTTGTCCGGGTTGATGTCGATGGCGATGATGCGGCTGGCCTTGGCCATCTGGGCGCCCTGGATGACCGCAAGACCGATGGCGCCGAGGCCGAACACGGCGATGGTGGAACCCGGCTCGACCTTGGCGGTGTTCATGACCGCACCGATCCCGGTGGTCACACCGCAGCCCAGCAGGCAAATCTTGTCCAGCGGGGCTTCCTTGGACACCTTGGCAAGCGACACCTCGGGCACCACGGTGTACTCGGAGAAGGTCGAGCAGCCCATGTAATGATGCAGGGGCTTGCCGTCGATAGAGAAGCGCGAGGTGCCGTCCGGCATCAGGCCCTTGCCTTGGGTAGCACGCACTGAGCTGCACAGGTTGGTCTTGCCGGAGAGGCAGAACTTGCACTTGCCGCACTCGGCGGTATAGAGCGGAATGACGTGGTCGCCCGGCACGAGGCTGGTCACGCCCTCGCCGACTTCCTCGACGATACCCGCCCCTTCATGACCGAGCACCGAAGGAAAGAGTCCTTCCGGGTCGGCGCCGGACAGCGTATAGGCATCGGTGTGGCAGACGCTGGTAGCGACCATGCGCACCAGCACCTCGCCGGCCTTCGGACCTTCGACGTCGATTTCGGTGAGTTCCAGCGGCTTGCCGGCTTCCAGTGCGATAGCGGCACGAGATTTCATGGCGACTCCTGACGGTAGGATGTAGGAAGATTCGACGGCCGGGCAGAAAACGCCTGCCCAAAGTGATTGGCACCAGTCTAGGCGACAGCGCCGGTGGCGATAAATGGGGTAAGCCGCATAAGATTGTTGTCACACAGCAAAGATCAGGGAGCGCCGTTTACCACATGCAACGCTGGGATCGCATCGAAGCCTTCGTCGAGGTGGTTCGCCTGGGCAGTTTTTCCGCCGCGGCGCGAGCGCTCAAGGTTTCGACCTCGCACGTCAGCCGGCTGGTCGGTCAGCTCGAGAACCAACTCGGCACCACCCTGCTCTATCGCACCACACGACAACTGCACCTGACCGATGCAGGCACCCTCTACTTCGAGCACTGCCGCCACCTGTTCGATGGTTTCCAGGAAGCCGAGGCGGCGGTGCATGACTTTCACGCCCGGCCCAAGGGCGTGCTCAAGCTGACCTCATCGACCACCTTCGGCGAGCGCTTCATCGCCCCACTGGTCAACGACTTTCAGCGCCAGCATCCGCAGCTCGAAGTGAACCTGCACTTCACCAATCGCCGGGTCGAGCTGATCGACGAGGGCTTCGACGTGGCGATTCGCATGGGCGTGCTCAAGGACTCGACGCTGATCGCCAGACGCCTGTGCGAGCGCCGCGAATACGTGGTCGGCTCGCGGGACTACTTCGCTCAGGTCTCCCGACCCCATTCATTGGCCGAGCTTGCCAATCACGCCTGCCTGCTCGGTTCCCGGGACCAGTGGCTGTTCGAAGTCGACGGCGTGCGCCGCGAGGTCCGCGTCGGCGGCCGCTGGCAGGCCAATTCGGGGCCCGCCCTGCTCGATGCCAGCCTCAAGGGCCTGGGGCTTGCCCAACTGCCTGACTACTACGTCGAGAAACACCTCGCCAGCGGCGAGCTGGTGTCAGTGCTCGACCACTTTCGTCACAGCGACACCGCGGTATGGGCGGTCTATCCGCGCCACCGCCACCTTTCGCCCAAGGTGCGCCAGTTCGTCGACTACCTGGTCGCGCATATTCATGACGTGCTACCGGTCAGACGCTGGGCGGGTCTATCCCAGCAACAAGAGCAATAGGCAGGAAAACATGCGCTGAGGCCAGGCAAAAAAAGGGCGCCCTGGCGGGCGCCCAAAAGGGTTGATCATCGACGGACAAGGCCCGTCGGCATCAGCATTCGATAGCGTTGACGGCCAGGCCGCCGCGGGACGTTTCCTTGTACTTTTCCTGCATGTCGCGGCCGGTGTCGCGCATGGTGCGAATCGCTTTGTCCAGCGAGATGAAGTGCTCGCCGTCGCCGCGCAAGGCCATCTGGGCGGCGTTAATGGCCTTAACCGAGGCAATCGCGTTGCGCTCGATACAGGGCACCTGCACCAAGCCGCCGACCGGGTCGCAGGTCAGCCCCAGGTTGTGCTCGAGGCCGATTTCGGCGGCGTTCTCCACCTGGCCGATGCTGCCCCCCATGACCTCGGCAAGCCCGGCGGCGGCCATCGCGCAGGCCGAGCCGACCTCGCCCTGACAGCCCACTTCAGCGCCGGAAATCGAGGCGTTCTTCTTGCACAGAATGCCCACGGCACCGGCGGCCAGCAGGAAATCGACCACGTTGCGCTCGCAGGCGTCGGGCTGAAACTTCATGTAATAGTGCAGCACCGCCGGAATGATGCCCGCGGCACCATTGGTCGGCGCAGTGACCATGCGCCCGCCGGCGGCGTTCTCCTCGTTGACCGCCAGGGCGAAGACGTTGACCCAGTCCATGGCCGAGAAGGTCGAGGTGATCAGGCTGTGGCTTCCCTCCATGGCCACCAGGCGGCGATGCAGCGAGGCGGCCCGCCGCTTGACGTTGAGACCGCCGGGCAATACGCCTTCGTTTTTGAAGCCTGTTTCTACGCACTCGCACATGGCCTGCCAGATCGTCCACAGGCCGTCGCGGATCTCCTGCTCACTGCGCCAGGCCTTCTCGTTCTCGAGCATCAGCTCCGAGATGCGCATGTCATGCATGCGGCACAGCGCCAGCAGCTGACCGGCACTATTGAAATCGTAGGGCAGCGGCGTGATATCGGTGTCCAGCGAACCACCCTGAGCCTGAGCCTCGTCGACCACGAAACCGCCGCCCACCGAGTAGTAGGTATTGGAGTAAATCTCGTCGCTGTGGCCGTGAGCGATTAGGCGCATGGCATTGGGATGATGCGGCAGGCACTCATCCAATAGCTGCATGTCACGCGCCCATAGGAAGGGAATTGCCAGGCGGTTGTCGAGCAATAGGGTACGCGACTCCAGCAGCTCTTCGATGCAGGGGCTGATGATATTGGTGTCGATCTTGCTCGGCAGCTCCCCCATCAGCCCCATGATCACCGCCCGGTCGGTGCCATGACCGATGCCGGTGGCCGACAGCGAGCCGTACAAGCGTACTTCGATGCGGGCCACTCGCTCCAGCAGGTCACGAGCCCGCAGTTCCTCGACGAAATCATGAGCGGCCTGCATCGGCCCCACGGTGTGGGAGCTCGACGGCCCGATACCAATCTTGAACAGGTCGAAGACGCTGATGGACATGACTTACCTCGTCGCAGTGGAACATGGCTCGGGGCCGGGGCCCTGTTAGGATCAATATGGCTAAAGCCGATTCCCGGCCTGACCAGATAAACCTATAGTGGGCCGGCGTAGACCTCTATACAATCCAGAAATACTCGCGACGACTTTAGAATTACTAAACCATGAGCCGCTCACTCAACTCCCAGACCCATGCCTGGCTGAAGGTCTTTTCGGTCAGCGCCCGGCACCTGTCGTTCACCCGCGCCGCCGAGGAGCTGCACGTCACCACCGGCGCGGTCAGCCAGCAGATCAAGCAGCTCGAAGAGCGGCTCGGCTTCAAGCTGTTCCGGCGCCTGCCACGACGCCTGGAGCTCACCGACGAGGGCCTGCGGCTGTCACTAGTGGTCGACGATGCCTATCAGGCCGTGGGGCTCGAGGTCCGACGACTGCGCAGCGGCGTGATGAGCGGCATCCTGCGGCTGCGCTCGGTACCTTCCTTCCTCGCCAAATGGCTGATGCCTAGGCTGCCGAGGCTTCAGGCCCGCTTCCCGGACATCGAACTTCAGGTGGTCGCCGAGGACAGCAACATCTCGCTACGCGAAGGCGACTTCGACCTGGCGCTGGATCTCAACGACGGCCAGTATCCCGGCCTCGCCATCACGCCGCTGATGGACGAAGTGATCTTCCCGGTCTGCGCCCCGAGCCTGCTGCGCGGCAAGCCCCCGCTACGCCAACCCGAGGACCTAGCCTGGTACCCGCTGCTGCACGACGTCACCGCCTGGCGCGGCAGCAGCGACTATGCGGAATGGGAGCATTTCCTGCGCGAGATCGACGCCCACCATGTCAGCGTGCGGCGAGGCTACACCTTCAACCGCAACCAGTTGACCATGGACGCGGCCATCTCCGGGATGGGGGTCGCCATCGCCCGCCAAACGCTGATCACCAACGAACTGAAGACCGGCTCGCTGATCGCTCCCTTCGCCCAGCGGGTGGCGACCGGCAAGCGCTACGGCATCGTGCATGTTCCCGGCGCCCTGGATGATCGGCGAGTCAAGGCGGTACACGACTGGCTGGTCGAGGAAGCCAATCGCTCGAAAAGCCCCTAGCCGAGATCTAGACTAGCTAGGTGCTGGGCCGTGCCATAAAATAGCAGGCTAATTGATAGACACGTCACACCTCTGTAAGGATCAACCAGTCGCATGCCCTCTGAGACCATCAGCTTTCGCGCCACCTGCCTACGCGCCCTGCTCTACATCCTACTCATTGCCGCCTTGGCGCAGGGCATCTATCTGGAAGTGCTGTATTTGCCAGATGCCCGACTTTCCGAGCACGGCTTCACCGAATATGCCGAGTCGACCCTTCTCGCCGCGAGCGTTGCCCTGCTGGCCTATGTGCGTTTCGGCTTGCGCCAGTTGCCGACCGTAAGCCTGTTGATGATGGCCTTCCTTGGCGCCTCACTGGTCCGCGAGCAGGACGCCCTGCTCGACACCTACGTCTTCGATGATGCCTGGCAGATCCTGGTCAGCCTGATCGTGCTGCCCAGCCTGTACGTGGTGATTCGCCGCCGAGCCGCCTTCCTCGCCGAGTTCGAGCGCTATGCCAACAGCTTCTCATTCGGCCTGTTCGCCGCCGGCTTCCTGGTCACCTACGTATACTCACGTCTCTATGGCCGCAGCGAGATGTGGGTCGCGATCATGGGTGACGGCTATGTGCGCGACATCAAGGATGCCGCCGAAGAAACCACCGAACTGCTCGGCTTCACCCTAATCCTATTCGCCGTGATCGAACTCACCCTGCTGGCAAAACGCCGCCTGGCGGCACAAAAATAGGCACTCAGCCTCCGGCTTCAGCCTGCCTGACCTGGAAAACGCCAGGGTAGGCTCCAGACACGAAAAGGCCCGCAAGCCATGCTTGCGGGCCTTTTCATATCAGCAACCGAGGTATCGCAGGCGACACCCAGGCGCTTTGTGCCGGACCATTTGTGCCGGACCATTTGCGCCGGACTATTTGCGCCGGACTATTCGTCCAAGAAGGAGCGTAGCGACTCGGAGCGCGACGGATGGCGCAGCTTGCGCAGCGCCTTGGCCTCGATCTGACGGATGCGCTCGCGGGTGACATCGAACTGCTTGCCGACCTCCTCGAGGGTGTGGTCGGTATTCATGTCGATACCGAAACGCATGCGCAGCACCTTGGCCTCGCGAGCGGTCAAGCCGCCGAGCACGTTGCGGGTCGCCTCGATCAGGCCCTCACCGGTGGCCAAATCGATGGGCAGCAGCATGGTGCCGTCCTCGATGAAGTCACCCAGGTGCGAATCGTCATCGTCACCGATCGGCGTCTCCATGGAGATCGGCTCCTTGGCGATCTTGAGTACCTTGCGGACCTTGTCCTCGGGCATCTCGAGACGTTCGCCAAGTTCCTCAGGCGTCGGCTCGCGCCCCATCTCCTGCAGCATCTGCCGCGATACGCGGTTGAGCTTGTTGATGGTCTCGATCATGTGCACCGGAATACGAATGGTGCGCGCCTGGTCAGCGATCGAACGCGTGATCGCCTGACGAATCCACCAGGTAGCATAGGTCGAGAACTTGTAACCGCGACGGTATTCGAACTTATCGACCGCCTTCATCAGGCCGATATTGCCTTCCTGGATCAGGTCGAGGAACTGCAGGCCACGGTTGGTGTACTTCTTGGCAATCGAGATCACCAGGCGCAGGTTGGCCTCGACCATCTCCTTCTTGGCCCGGCGTGCCTTGGCCTCACCGATCGACAGGCGACGATTGACCTCTTTCAGCTCCGGCACCTGAAGCTGCACCATGTCTTCTTCGAAGGCGATCTTGCGCTGCGCCCGGGCAACGTCGCCTCGGAACGGCTCAAGGCGATCCTTGTAGCGCGCATTGGCCTCGAAGAACTCATCCAGCCACTCACTGCGAGACTCGTTGCCAGGGAACGATTTGATGAAGGTCTTGCGCGGCACCTTACCCTTCTTGACGAAGAGCTGAAGGATGGCCTTCTCTTGGTTGCGGACCTGCTCGACGCTGATCCGCACCTGACCGACCAGGCGCTCGAAGTGCTTGGGCACCAGCTTGATCGGCGAGAACAACTCGGCGAGACGCGCCTGTTCGGCATTGGCCTGCTTGGAACCACGACCGTGCTTCTCAAGGGCTGCCTGAACGGCGGCGTTCTGCTCACGTATCTGCTCGAAGCGTGCCTTGGCTTCCTCGGGATCGGGACCGCTGGTGGTCTCCTCTTCCTCGGCGTCCTCATCGTCTTCGTCGCCGTCACTATCGGCGGAATCGCTCACCGGCTCCTCGACGACTTCCGCTTCGGCAACGCCCGGGATGCCCTCATCGGGGTCGATGAAGCCGGAGAACAGGTCGGACAGGCGGCCGGGCGCCTCTTCGTCCTGCGTGCCGTCATAGACCTCGAGGACGGACTCGACCGCACCCGGCAGATACGCCAGGGCCGACATCACCTCACGGGTGCCTTCCTCGATGCGCTTGGCGATCTTGATCTCGCCTTCGCGGGTCAGCAGTTCGACGGTACCCATCTCGCGCATGTACATGCGAACGGGGTCGGTGGTGCGGCCGACATCGCTTTCCACAGCCGCCAATGCCGCCACTGCCTCTTCGGCAGCGTGCTCATCGGTGGAGTGGTCCGCCATCATCAAAGTGTCTTCATCGGGGGCTTCTTCAACGACATTGATACCCATGTCGTTGATCATGCCGATGATGTCTTCCACTTGATCCGGGTCGGCGATATCCTCGGGAAGGTGGTCGTTGACCTCGGCATAGGTCAGGTAACCCTGTTCCTTGCCGCGCGCGATCAACTCCTTCAGACGTGACTGCTGCTGCGCATTTCCAGCCATAGAAACCCTATCTCGACGAAGAAGAATGAAGCACCCGAACGATCAGGCATGAAAAATCCATAAAGCCGATCAGTATAGCGGTAAGAAGGGCTATTCCGCCAGTATTGCGTTTGCGGTGCCGTTCAGGTGTGTTAGGTTGTTTGGTTGTGCTCGGGAATGAGCATTGCGATACCTCTTAGATGGTGCTGGTACGCAACAATTCAACCCCGCCGCACATTTGTGTCGCCGCTCGTCAGCGGTTGAGCGACATCAGCAACTCCATCAGGCGCTGCTTCTCTTCCCGTGAGAGCCGCTGCCCGCCCTTTTCCTTGGCCAACAAGGCCGCGTACTCGCTTTCCGGTGTCTGGCGCGACCGGGCACGACAAAAGTGCTCTACCAGCCCATCCAGCTCGGTTGCGCGCGCCGCCGGCGGCATCAAGAGCTCGCGCCGCGCCAGCTGCGCCAGGCGCTCGCCCTCCTGAGAGCCATGAAAGTGCGCCAGTAGCACTTGCACGCTGCGATAGCGCCCGGCTCGCAGCAGTTTGACCAACTCCTTGAGCAGCGCCCCATCGCCGTCCCCCTCGGGACACCAATCCAGCGACTCCGGCAGCCTGTCGACCAGGGTCGGCTCATGCACCAAAAGCTGCAGTGCCCGCGCAATCAAGCTCATGGCGCCGCTGCGCTTTGCGGCAAGGGGGGCGCCCCCTCGAGCCACTTGGCCATTCGGCTCGCCCCAGGCGTCGGCGGGCATATCGTCCTGCGCCTCCAGGCCATTGGGCTCTGCCGGCGCCTTGGCGGCCAACAGCGCCGCAAAGCGCGCCTGATCGACGCCGGTTCGCGAGGACAGTTCGCTGAGCATCAGCGACTTCAACACTCCCTCCGGCAACTGCTCAATGGCCTTGAGCACCTGACTGGCATAGCGCTCGCGATCCTCGACGCTTGCTAGGTCGCGCCCGCGGCCGGCCTGTTCGAACAGGAACTCCGACAGCGGGCTGGCGCAGGTCACCCTATCCTGGAAGGCATCGGGGCCTTCGCGGCGCACCAGACTGTCTGGGTCCTCGCCCTCGGGCAGGAACAGGAAGCGGGCCTGACGCCCATCGATCATCAGCGGCAGCACGGTGGCCAGCGCCCGACTGGCTGCCTGGCGACCGGCCTGGTCACCGTCGAAGCAGAACACCACCTCGCCGACCATGCGAAACAGCCGCGTCAGATGCTCCTCGCTGGTCGAGGTACCAAGCGTTGCCACGGCGTTGCGAATGCCGAACTGGGCAAGCGCCACCACGTCCATATAGCCTTCGACGATCAGCACCCGCTCGAGGTGGCGATTGGCCTGGCGCGCCTCATAAAGACCGTAGAGCTCGCGCCCCTTGTGAAACACCGGGCTTTCCGGCGAGTTCAGGTACTTCGGCTTGGCATCGCCAAGCACCCGACCACCAAAGGCAATGGTGCGCCCCTTGAAGTCGCGAATCGGGAACACGACCCGGTCACGAAAACGATCATAGGTGCGGCCGCTATCCTCGCGATGGACCAGCAGACCATACTCGACCTGCACCGCCTCCGAGACGCCCTGGCTGGTTAGGTGCTTCTTGAGCGCCTCCCAGTCATCGGGGGCATAGCCGATGGCGAACTCCGCCTGCACCTCGGGCGACAGGTCGCGCCGCTTCAGATACTCCCTGGCCTGCTCGGCCTCGGGCATCTTCAGCCGCTCACGGAAGAAACTCGCCGCCAGCTCTAGAAGATTGACGCCTTCCTTGCGCTTCTGTTCCCTGGCCTGAGCACGAGGATCGTCGGCACCTTCCCGAGGCACCTCCATCCCCTGGCGCGCGGCCAACTGCTCAACGGCCTCGGGAAAGCGCAGGTTGTCGTACTCCATCAGGAAGCGCAGCGCGTTGCCGTGCGCTCCGCAGCCGAAGCAGTGATAGAACTGCTTGTCCTGACTGACGGTAAAAGAGGGTGACTTTTCCTGATGGAAAGGACATAGCCCCGCGTGGTTGCGCCCGTTCTTCTTGAGCGCTACCCGCTCACCAACGACCTCGACCACATCCACACGGGCGAGCAGGTCATCAATGAAGCGTTGCGGTATCTGGCCCATGGCCATCGCGAGTCATCCTGAAAAACGGCGATACGTGCCCGCCTCGGAACCTCCCGACGCGACCACTAGAAAAACAAACGGCCACCGTATGGCGGCCGCTTGGCATCCCTCTAGGACGGCGTGGCCGCCCTTAGTACGGATTAATACAGCCGTTCGAAACGCTTGCGCTCGCGCTGGAGCTTCTTGGCGTGACGCTTGACGGCGGCAGCGGCCTTACGCTTGCGCTCGGCGGTCGGCTTCTCGTAGTGCTCGCGACGACGCACTTCGGACAGAACACCGGCTTTTTCGCAGGAACGCTTGAAGCGACGCAGCGCGACGTCGAACGGCTCGTTATCACGTACTTTGACAGAAGGCATTAAGCACTCACCTACCTTGGAATCATGAGTTCGGTTTGAACGCACGCCTCGAGTCTTATCGCATCGCTTGAAACATAACGTCCAAGCCGCCTTGGGGCGACGCAGGGAATCATGAGGAAGAAGCAAGATGCGGAGTGGAACCCGGGCGCACGACCCAGTCATACAGCGCACAGTATTCTAGTCGTGGCCAGACGACATTGCAAACCTTGATGCCCTGCCGGTGCCCGATGCCGCCCAAAGCACGTATAATGCTCGGTTTACTGTTAGCCAGATACCATGAGCCTGGGGCCTTACCATGCGCGTATTAGGGATCGAGACATCCTGCGACGAGACCGGCGTTGCCCTCTTTGACACGGAGCGCGGCCTGGTCGCCGACGCTCTCTACAGCCAGATCGCCATGCACGCCGATTACGGCGGCGTGGTGCCGGAACTCGCCTCACGCGACCATACCCGCAAGCTGCTACCGCTGATCGAGGACGTCCTGAACGACGCCGGCATGACCCGTGCCGAGCTCGACGGCATCGCCTATACCGCAGGCCCGGGCCTGGTCGGCGCGCTGATGGTCGGCGCCTCCACCGCCCACGGCCTGGCCCGGGCGCTGAATATTCCGGTGCTCGGCGTGCATCACATGGAAGGCCACCTGCTAGCCCCCATGCTCGAGGATGAGCCGCCGGCGTTTCCTTTCGTTGCCCTGCTGGTATCGGGTGGCCACACCCAACTGGTCGAGGTGCGCGGGCTCGGCGACTATGAACTGCTGGGCGAGTCGGTGGACGATGCCGCCGGCGAAGCCTTCGACAAGGCCGCCAAGATGCTGGGCCTCGAGTATCCCGGCGGCCCTAATGTGGCGCGGCTGGCCGAGCAGGGCGACCCGACGCGCTTTCGCTTTCCGCGCCCGATGACCGACCGGCCAGGTCTCGACTTCAGCTTCTCTGGGCTCAAGACCCATATGCTGACCGCGGTCCGCTCGCTCAGGGAAGCCGGGCAACTCGATGACCAGGCCCGCGCCGACGTTGCCCGCGCCTTCGAGGAGGCCGTGGTCGATACGCTGGTGATCAAGTGCCGGCGCGCCCTGGATGCCACTGGTTTGAAGCGCCTAGTGGTCGCGGGGGGTGTCAGCGCCAATACCCGGCTTCGCGAACGCCTGGCAGTGGAGACCGGCAAGCGCGGCGCCAAGGCCTTCTATCCTCGCGGGCGCTTCTGCACCGACAACGGCGCCATGATCGCCTATGTGGGAGCCCAGCGCCTAGTGGCCGGCGAGCGGGACGACAGCGCCATGCGCGCCGTACCGCGCTGGCCGCTGGATCAGTTGGCCCCGGCAGGCTCTGCCTCGGCCTGACCGACCGGTGTCGCGTCTACTCCTCGTCACGGGCGCTATCCGCCGATAGCGCCTGCTCGCCGCCACGCCCCAGGCGCTGGATATTCCACACGTGGCGCACCAGCACAAGCAGCGCGAAAACGACGATCACACCGCCATACTCAGGCGCCAGCCACAGGCTGACCAGCGGAGCGAGGGTCGCACTGGCCAGCGACGCCACCGAGGCGGTACGCACCCGCCAGGCCAGCAACGCCCAGCAGGCGGCACTGACCAATGCCACTCCAGGAGTCAGCACCAGCAGCACCCCGAAGGCGCTGGCCACCGCCTTGCCGCCGCGAAAGCGGTGCCAGGGCGGATAGCTATGCCCCAGCAGCACGGCAAGCCCCACCATGCCCTGGGCCCAGGGCGATAACCCCAACGCCTGAGCGGCGAACAGCACCGGCATGCCCTTGGCGGCATCCAGCGTCAGTGTCGCCAGCGCCAGGCGCGGGCCATAGAGGCGCAGCACATTGGAAAACCCCGGGTTGCGCGAGCCGGCCAGGCGCGGGTCGCGCAACCCGGCCAGCCGGCACACGGCCAGCGCACCAAGGGCGCTGCCGCTAAGATAGCCCAGCGCCAGCAGCGGCCCCAAGGTTAGGGCCAGATGACTTGGCGACATAAGGGTCCTCCTGAAGGTCGCGGTCAGTCATGATTCTGCCCGCCGACTCACGTACAATCGAGCGCCGGCAATTCTTACAGACCGACAGGTGGGGGATGCATTGATGGATTGCGTGCTGATCGAGGCGCTCGAAGTAGACACCGTGATTGGCGTCTACGACTGGGAGCGCGACATACTCCAGCGCCTGGTCCTCGACCTGGAGCTGGCTACCGACATCCGCCCCGCCGCGGCCGATGACGATATCGCCAAGACGCTCGACTATGCGGCCATCAGCGAGCGTATCGCCGCCTTCGCCAGCGAGCATGACTTCGCCCTGGTGGAGACCTTCGCCGAGCGCCTGGCCGCCACCCTGCGCGAAGAATTCGCCATCGCTTGGCTGACCCTTGCGGTGCGCAAGCCCGGCGCCGTGGCCAACGCCAGCGCCGTCGGCGTGCGCATCACCCGGGGCGAGTCATGATGAACCGCGTCACCGTCAGTATCGGCAGCAACATCGAGCGCGAGCAGCATGTCCTGACCTGCCTCGATGCCCTTCACGCCGCCTTCGGCGAGCTTGTCGTGTCGCGGGTCTTCGAGAGCGAACCGGTAGGTTTCGAAGACGGGCGCAACTTCTACAACCTGGTGGCGGCCTTTGACAGCGACGCCTCGGTGGGCGAGCTCCAAGCCTGGTGCAAGCGCCTGGAATTCGCCAACGGCCGAGTGAAGAACAGCGCCAAGTTCAGCCCCCGCACCCTCGACATCGACCTGCTGACGGTGGGCGCACTCACCGGCAAGCATGACGGCGTCGAACTGCCCCGCGACGAAATCACCGAGCATGCCTTCGTCTTGAAGCCGCTGGCCGAACTGCTGCCCGAGGCCACTCATCCGCTCAACGGCCAGCGCTATGACCGCCTGTGGCAAGCCTTCGACCCCGGTGACCAGCGGCTGTGGCCGGTGGATTTCCGCTGGCGTCAGCAGTGGATTTCCCGCGCCGACGTGTAGCGCGACACCTGAACACAGGTGCGAAGCTGGTATAGCGAACTCCCGGGGCCAGAATCACGGCCCGCTCGCCCATCCAGGCTCACTAAGACTCAGCCAAGTGTGCGGCCAGCACCTCGGCGATCGCCGCCTGGCGTCGCCGGTCGAGCTCCTCGCCCAGCGCCTTGCCCTTGAAGCCCTCCTCGAGCAGCGCCTTTGGCGCAATCGCCTGGGCTGCCCGATAGGCCGCACCCAGCGTTCGAGCGAGCTCGGGCGCGTCCAGCGCCAACAGGCGCAACTGGGGCGCCAGGCGCTCGTCGCGCCGCCAGGCATCGATGCCGTCATACCAGCCGAGCACCTGGTCCGCGGAGAGCCCGGCGGCTTCACTGTCCAAGCGCAGCGCTCGGGTGCGGGCGGCCTGGCGTGCCAGGTCGGCGTAGGCCTTGGGCAGCTTGAGCCGCTCGGCAAGCGCGGCCCTGGCATCGTCGCCAAGGTGCTCGAGGAGTCGCGCCCAGCGCCAACGACGCCGTTCACCCACCTCGCTGTCATCTTGCTCGGGCGCCCCATCGACCTGCGATGAAGGCAGGCAATGCAGCCGCTCCAGGGCGGCGGCCAGCGCTTCACGGTCTTCGAGCAGCTCCGGCATCAGCACCGCCAGTGCCTCACAGTCATCAAGGGCCGTGAAGTAGGCCTCGGGGGAAGGCTCACCCAGCGCCTTCTCGGTTTCGGCCCAGACCCGCTCGGCCACTAGGTGGCCAAGCTCACCGCTCTGGGCGAGCTCGCGCATCAGCGCCAGCGTATCCTCGGCGATCTCGAAGCCGAGTCCCCGATAGCGGGCCAGGAAGCGTGCGGTGCGCAGCACTCGCAGCGGGTCTTCGACGAAGGCCGGTGAGACATGGCGCAGCCGCCTGGCGGCGAGATCCCGCTGGCCGTGGTAAGGATCGACCAGGGTGCCGTCGGCCGACTCGGCCATGGCGTTGATGGTTAGATCGCGCCGCGCCAGGTCCTCCTCGAGGCTGACATCGGGGCTCGCGTGCACCACGAAGCCGGTATAGCCGTGGCCGCGCTTGCGCTCGGTGCGCGCCAGCGCATATTCCTCGTGGGTGACGGGATGCAGGAAGACCGGAAAGTCGCGCCCCACCGGGGTGAAGCCGCGCCGGGTCATGTCCTCGACGCTTGCGCCCACTACCACCCAGTCATGGTCATAGACCGGCCACCCCAGGCGCTTATCGCGCACCGCACCGCCCACGCAATAGACCTCGAGGCCGTCAAGGAAACGATCCTCGCTCATGCCGGCGCCGTGTCAACGCGAGTGGGGTGCTGGGCGGCCCAGCCGGTAAAGCCACCGTCCAGGCTGTAGACACGGGAATAGCCCTGGCCGGCGAGCCAGGTGGCCGCCTGCTGGCTGGAATGCCCGTGGTAGCAGACCACCACCAGGGCGGCGTCCTTGGGCGTCTCGTCGAGCAGCGCTCCGACGCTGGTGTTATCCAGGTGGCGGCTCGCCGGGATATGGCCGCGCGCGAAGCTCATCGGGTCACGGATATCGACCAGCGTCAGCGGCTCACCCTCGTCAAGCCAGGCTTTCAGGGTGGCAATGTCCAGGTGCTCGAAGGGCGTCGCGCTCATGGTAGCTCCAGAGAAATAGGGGGATAAAAACGGCGAGCAACGCGCGGGGCCATCAGCCCCGGGCCAGGCTCGGTTGGCGGATACGCTTGCCGGTGCCGAGGTCCAGGGCGGTCAGGCTACCGCCCCACACGCAGCCGGTGTCCAGTGCCTCGGCGCGGACTCGGCTGCCCGGGGTCACCCCCTCCAAGGCCGCCCAGTGGCCGAACAGAATATGCGGGTCGTCCTCGCGGGCATAGCTGAACCAGGGGGCGAAGCCATCCGGCGCCGAGTCGAGCCCCTCCTTGGCCGAGAAGTCGAGATGTCCGTCGGGGTCGACAAAGCGCATGCGGGTGAAGGCGTTGACGATGAATCGCGCGCGCTCGATACCGTCGAGATCATCCTGCCAGCGGTTGGGGCGATTGCCGTACATCTGCGCCAGAAAACCGCCGGCGTCGGCGGCGAGCCGGTCCTCGACCTCACCTGCAAGCGCCTGGGCCTTGGCGGCCGACCATTCGGGCAACAGCCCGGCATGACACATCACCGTATCGCCGCCATCATGCGGTTCACGCACCATCAGCGGCTGTTGCGTGAGCCAGTCGAGCAGCGCCTCGCGGTCCGGCGCCTCGAGAATCGGCGCCAAGGTATCGGAGCGCTTGGTCGCTGCGCCACCCCGAGCGACCGCCAGCAGATGCAGGTCATGATTGCCAAGGACCACCTGCACCGAATCACCGAGCGCCATCACCTCGCGCAGGCACTCCAGTGAACCTGGGCCACGGTTGACCAGGTCACCGGCCAACCATAGCCGATCGCGGCCCGGCGCGAAGTCGAGCCGCTCGAGTAACGCCATGAACTCCCGGTGGCAGCCCTGCAGATCGCCGATCGCGTAGGTGGTCATGGCATCTCCTGATGAGGTAAGGGATGAAACGAGCGATAACGCCTTGCGCGGGCGGGCGGCGGCTCACACCCGATGTAGCCCCACCGGGCAGTTAGCGCCCATGTCGATCAAGACTTCCAGTCGTGCCGGCCGCGGTCAATGCACCTGATGGGGACCGGCGAGGCGGAAGGGCGCGATGGGCACCTCGATATGCCGCTGAGTGGCGGCATCGACGCAGGTATAGTCGCCCTCCATCACGCCCACCGGCCCATCCAGCACGGCGCGGCTGGTATAGGAAAAGGTCTGGCCGGGGCCGATCATGGGCTGCTTGCCTACTACCCCCTTGCCACGCACTTCCTGCACCTTGCCGCTGCTCTGGGTAATTTTCCAATGCCGCGCCAGTAGCTGAACGCTGTGGGACGAGTGGTTATGCACGGTGACGGTGTAACTGAATACGTAGCGGTCCTCGGCCTCGTCAGACTCCTCGGCGCGAAAGGCCGGCTCGACATCGACGGAGAGCGGCATCATCGCCGCCTCTTGGGAACTGTCGGTCATGCGGCCTCCTCGGCCAGGTGGTCGGCGATGCGCACGAACTCCTCGATGGAGAGCGTCTGCGGGCGCCGGGTCGGGTCGATCCCCAACGCTTCCAGGGCCTCGGCGGACACGCGCCCCTTGAGGTTGTTGCGCAGGGTCTTGCGACGCTGGCCAAAGGCCTCACGGACCAGGTCGAACAGCAGGGCCGGATCCTTGGCCGGATGCGGCAGGGTTGCGTGGGGAGTCAGCCGCACGATGGCCGATTCGACCTTGGGCTGCGGCACGAAGGCTTCCGGCGGCACCACGAACAGCGACTCGACCCGGCAATGGTATTGCGCCAGCACCGACAGCCGCCCCCAGTGGGTGCTGCCGGGCTCGGCGGCCAGGCGTTCGACCACTTCCTTCTGCAACATGAAGTGCATGTCGGCAATCGCCCCGGTGGCCTCGAGCAGATGCACGATTAACGGCGTGGAGATGTTGTAGGGCAGGTTGCCCACCACCCGCAGCGCTGGGCCGTCACCGCGCAGCGCGGCGAAGTCGAACGCCAGGGCATCGCCTTCGTGGATCACGAAGTCAGGGTACTGAAAGAACTGCACACGCAGGCCGGGGATCAGGTCACGGTCGAGCTCGATCACCTCAAGGGCGCCACCGGCGGCCTCGATCAACGGCTCGGTCAGCGCGCCCTGGCCGGGGCCGATCTCGACCAGACGCTCGCCGGCACGCGGGTCGATGGCCCGCACGATGCGCGAAATGATGCCCGTATCGCGTAGGAAGTTCTGGCCGAAGCGCTTGCGGGCCCGATGCATGGGTGGGCGTGAAGACATGCGATGGATGATCCTTTGGTTCTGACAGGGGTTAACGCTTACCGACAGCGAGTCCGACATCGACCGGCGATGGCGGCCCAGCACGCTTGCGGAAGTAAACGCACGGCTAGGGCCGGCTAGGGCTGGGTTCCGCAGGCGGCCATTTCGGCCGCCAGATTCAAGGCGACGCGCAGGCTGCCGGCGTCGGCGACGCCACGCCCGGCAAGATCCAGGGCGGTGCCGTGATCCACCGAGGTGCGAACCAGCGGCAGGCCCAAGGTAATGTTGGCGGCGCGTCCGAAGCCTGCGTACTTGAGTACGGCGAGCCCCTGATCATGATACATCGCCAACACCGCGTCGGCGTCATCGAGATGGCGCGGCGTGAAGAGGGTATCGGCAGGATAGGGGCCACGCACGTCGAACCCTTCGGCTGCCAGGCGCTCAAGCGTCGGGGTGATGGTCTCGAGTTCCTCGCGGCCGAGATGGCCATCCTCGCCGGCATGGGGGTTCAAGCCACAGACCTTGAGACGCGGCGCAGCGAGGCCGAAATAGCGCTTTAGGTCGGCATCGAGAATGCGCAGCACCCGGCTCAGCCCCTCGGCGGTGATGGCATCGGCGACCTCGCGCAGCGGCAGGTGCGTCGTGGCCAGCGCCACCCGCAGAGCGCAAGGAGACGGCCCCTCGAGCTGCCCGTGGAGCGCCTGATCGGTGGCCAGCATCATCACCACCTCTTCGACCCCGCAGGCATCGCGCAGGTACTCGGTATGGCCGGTAAAGCCCGCCTGGCCACCTTCGATGATCACACCCTTGTGCAGCGGCGCGGTCACCATGCCCTGGGCCTGGCCCTCGCGGCAGGCGGCGACGGCCAGGTCCAGGATTTCGAGCACATAGGCGCCGTTGGCGGGGTCGAGTTCACCGACGCGGCACGGCGCCTTGAGGGCCACTGGCCACACCGGCAGCACGCCGGGGCACGGCGCCGGCGGCGTCTCGCCTGGCGCCAGCACCTTGACCGTGACGCCAAGCCCCAACTCTTGGGCTCGCGCCTCGAGCAGCGAGGGATCCCCCACCGCCACGACGCTGAAATCCGGGGCGACGCCGGCGCCTGACGCGGCTCCGGCGAAGCCCTCGGCGGCCAGCATCAGCGCCAGTTCCGGGCCGATCCCGGCGGGTTCGCCGGTGGTCAGCGCCAGTACCGGCTGGATCATGAGGCGCCGGACTCATTCAGGCGATTGTCGATGTAGGCATCGGCGCGGATCTCCTGCAGCCAGACCTCCATCTCGTCATTGGCCTTGCGCTGGAAGAGGGTCTGGCGGACCTGATCACGCTGGGTCAGGTTGCGGCCCTGGCCGCCTTCGCGGTCGGACAGCTTGACCAGGTGGAAGCCGCTGGGGCTTCGGATCGGCTCAGAGACTTCACCCACGTCCAGCGACGGCACGGCATTGGTGAAGATGCTGGGTATCTCGGCGGCCGCGCGCCAACCCAGATCGCCGCCGTTCAGCGCCTGGCCACCGTCGGACTCGGCGGCCGCCAGGCTGGCGAAATCGGCGCCATTCTCAAGCTGGCGACGCAGGTCCTCGATCTTGTCGCGCGCATCGTCGATCTGCGCTTGGCTCGGCGACTGAGGCAGCGCGACCATGATGTGCGCCAGGCGATAGCGCACGCCGTCGTTGGCGCCCTGCTGCTCCAGATAGCGATCTACTTCGCGTTCGCTGACGGTAACCCGACTGGCCACGCGGCGCTGCTGAAGCTGGCGCATCAGAAGCTCGCGACGCACGTCCTCGCGCACCGCGGCAAGCGAAAGGCCATCGGCCTCGAGGGTATCGGCAAACGCCTCGAGGCTCATGCCGTTATTCTCGGCGACGCTACGCACCGTGCGATTGAGCTCGGTGTCATCGACGCTCAGGTTGGCATCGCGGGCCATCTGCAGCTGGATTTCTTCGACGATCATGCGATCCAGCACCTGCTGCTCGAGTGCCGCGTCGCTTGGCGGTGTGACACCGCGCTGGGACAGCTGGTCACGTACCCGGGCGACTCGGCTCTCGAGTTCGCTATACATGATCGCGCCCTCATTGACGACCGCCACGATGTGATCGAGCGGCTTTAACTGCTGGGCCGCTGCCGTCAGCGGGGCCGCGCCCAAGGGCAGGGCCATCATCAGGGCCATGGCCAGCGGGGCGATCAGTCGACTGCGCATATATACCTCATTGACTCGTCTCGTGTGTCGATGCCTTCGCGCCGAAGCGCTCAAAAGGCGGTTGAGCGATAGCCTGGAATGGCTTGCTCGAAATAACTGTCGGCTTCCTGGCCCACTCCGCCGAGGCCCTTGAAGATGAAGCGCAGGAAGATGCCGCGATCGGTATAGTCGTCGGCAATGGTGTTGGCGGTGTCGTTGTCCTCGACCCACTCACGCCATACCAGCTGCAGACCATAGCAGCAGTCGTTCCACTGCACACCCGCCAGGCGCTCCAGCGAGCGGTCGTTGGTGTTGTCGTACAAATAGCGGCCGATCAGGTCGACTTGCTTGCTGGCCTGCAGCGCGAAGGACACATCGAACTCTTCGCGGTTGTAACCGAGCCTGTCTTCGGGGTCGTCGGCAGAGGGATCGAAGCCCTGCAGCTCCCAGCGATAGCCGAGGTTCAGCACATGGCCGCGAGGGTCCCGATAGGCCAGATCGATGCCGTTGCGCTCGGTCACTTCCCGCTCGGTGTCATAGAGCCAGGCGTAGCGAGTGCTCCAGTAATCGTTGATCTGCCAGTCGATGTTCGTCACCAGCGGCGTGCGATCGCGGGTCGCGCGATACCAGGCCGCATAGTTGGTGTCGCGATCCGGCAGCGTATCCGGGTCACCGTTCATGTCGATATAGCGATCTTCGAAGTAAAAGCCCTGGCCGACACCGACATCGAGGCGCTGGCGGCCGCTGTCATCCTCGAGAAGCCGAGAACTGAGGCCGGCCGAAAGACGGTTGAGATCGCCCACCCGATCCACACCGGAGAAGCGATACGGCGACCACAGCTGCCCCCAGGAGAAGGCCCGCTCGTTGGTATCGAAGTCCGGAAATTCCTGCTGATCCTCGGCCGGCACATAGGCATAGTTGAGGCGCGGCTCCAGGGTCTGTCGGTAGCCTTCACCGAAGGCCGAAAGGTCGCGCTCGAAGACCAGGCCGCCATCCAACGAGCTGACCGGCACGGTACGCGAAAGCGTAGTGTCACGGTCGGTATTCAGGTTGCCGTAGTCGAGCTCGTAGGCGGTGTGCAGCAGCTCGACCCTGGGCTCCAAAAAGCCCCAGCTGGGATCGGCTCGCCACCCAAGCGCCGGCGCCAGGTGCACACGGCTACCGGTCGCGGCCTCGCGCAACGGCACTTGCTGCTCGATGACATCACGCCAGAAGTAGGTCGCGTTGGAGCGCCACTGTTGATAGAAGCCATTGTCCTGATCCCAGCGAGCATTGGCGGTCAGGCTCGGCAAACGATAGAAAGGCTTGTCACGCTCGGCCAGCGGATAGTCGAGCCGCTGATATCCCTGGGCGCGGGCTTCGAGTTGCCAGGTATCACCGCTGTAATCGAACAGCGCCAGACGCGGCAGGTAAGCGGTGTCGGACTCGCCGAAATCGCGGCCGAAATCATCGAAGTAACGCCCGTCGCTGGCGGCGCCATAGGCGAGCCGGTAATCCATGCGCTGGTTCAGACGGCCCTGATGGCGGTAATCCACATACCAGCGATCCTCGCCCTCGAAGGCATCGGGCGGATCATTGGGATTGGATGAACTCTTGCCCTG
Organism: Onishia taeanensis; assembly: GCF_900100755.1. Classification (GTDB taxonomy): domain Bacteria; phylum Pseudomonadota; class Gammaproteobacteria; order Pseudomonadales; family Halomonadaceae; genus Onishia; species Onishia taeanensis. The sequence continues at coordinate 361,946 of NZ_FNCI01000002.1, read as the reverse complement.
ATCGTTGGCCAGATAGGCGCCTTCGATCGTGCCGGCATAGCCCTGTTGCGAGGGGCCCTGCTGCAAATAGCGGAACTCACCGCCCAGCAGGAAACCACGGTCACTAATGAAGCGCGGCGTCAGGGTCGCGTCGTAATTCGGCGCCAGGTTGAAGTAATAAGGCTGGGCGTAGTCGAGGCCATCGCCGGAGGCACTGAGCACCGGCCACAGGAAGCCACTCTGGCGGCGATCGTCGATCGGAAAACGCACCCAAGGCCAGTAGAAGACCGGCACATCCTGGACTTCGAGGCGAGCGTGGGTGGCGGTTCCGAAGCCTGCCTCGCGATCCAGCAAGATATCGCTGCCCACCAGCCGCCACGCCTGGCTGCCCGGCTCACAGGTCGTGAAACTGGCGTCGGTGAGCCGGTAGCGGCCATCCTCGAGGCGGGCCAAGCGCTGGGCGTCCCCACGCAGGCGAGCCTCGTGGGCCACGTAGTGCGCGACATCCACCGAAGCCGCATCGCTCTGCAGCGACACCTCGGCGGCATCGCCGCGCACCAGTAGCCCCTGGTCGCGCAGGGCCAGCGGCCCCGTTACCTGGGCGCTCTCCCGCGCGGGCCCCACCCGCACCTCGGGTGCCTCGACCTGGCTGTTATCGCGGCGCAGCAGCACTTCGCCGGCCAGACTCACCGAGCCGTCTTCGCCATAGCGAGCCCGGTCCGAGGAAGAACTGACGTCGCCGGGGGTGTCGGCGGGCGGCAGCCGATATGGCGGCATCACGTAGCGGCCGCGGCACAGCGCCCCTGAAGGCGCATCATCGCCCCAGGGTTGCCAATCGAGCTGTTCCGCTGGCAGGGGCGCCGGCGGCGCTGCCAGGGCGTTACCGCCGGCAACGGCGGTGAGGCCGGCCAGGGCAGTCCAGTAGAGTCGCTTGCCCATCTTCCTCGCTGTCCTTGACGGGTGAAATCGGTATTATACAGGCCGAATCCCGGCTGTCTGCCACCGCTCGGCCGGCGCTGCTGCTGGCTGTCGATGATCCGGCCATTGACGAGCACGGATTGCAGCATGCGCGGCGCCCGAGTGAGCGTCAACAACTACGCCGCGACACGCATCACCACAGGAGAGCCCATGACCTCGGCAGACCCCGCGCGCCTAGGCCCCCTCACCGACTGGGCGGCCGAGCAATACGGCCTGGCCCCCGACGCGCTCAGGCTGACCCTGGCCGCCGGCGACGCCAGCTTTCGCCGTTATTATCGTCTGACGCTGCCCGACGGCGCCACCCGCATCCTGATGGACGCCCCGCCGGCACAGGAAGACAGTCGGCCTTTTCTTGCCATCGCCGGCGACTGGCTGGCCGCCGGGCTACCGGTACCGCGAGTGCATCACGCGGACCTGGACCTGGGCTTCTTGGCACTCGATGACCTGGGTGACACCCCGCTGCAGAATAGCTTCACCTCGCACGAGGCCACTATCGACGGCTTCGAGAAGGCCATCGCCCTGATCCATGAGCTTCAGGCCAAGGCCCCTCAGGATGCCCTGCCGATCTACGACGCGGCGCTGCTGACCCGCGAGCTCGAGCTGTTTCCCGAATGGTGCCTGGAGGGCCTTCTAGGCATCGCCCCGCCGCCCGTCTGGGCGGAACTGGTCACCCAACTCGTCGACAGCGCCCTCGAGCAGCCTCGCTTCGTCGTGCATCGGGACTTCGACGCCATGAACCTGATGCGTGCAGCAGATGACGCTCTGGTGATGATCGACTTCCAGGACGCCGTGGCAGGCCCCCTGAGCTATGATCTGATCTCGCTGACACGCGGGCGCTACCGGCGCTTCGACGCCGCGACCCTTCGCCACTGGCAGGCCGCCTTTCGCGAGCGCGCTATCGCCGATGACCGCCTGGATCCAGCCATCGACGCCGAACGTTTCCACTTCTGGTGCGATGCCATGGCGGCCCAGCGCAGCCTCAAGGTACTCGGCATCTTCTGTCGCCTGACCCTGCGCGACGGCAAGCACGGCTACCTTGCCCGCCTGCCTCACTTTTTGTCTCACCTAAACGACAGCCTGGCCTCCTGGTCCGCCTTCGCCGACCTGCGCCAATGGCTGCAGACGACCTTTACTCCGGCTCTCGAGGAGACCCTGACGGCGCGAGGCATCGAGACGCCGGCAAGCGAGTTGATGACGCGGGAGACGACGGCATGAAGGCGATGATCCTGGCGGCCGGGCTCGGCAAGCGCATGCGCCCGCTGACCGACCACTGCCCCAAACCGCTGCTGCCGGTGGCCGGCAAACCGCTGATCGTTCACCACCTGGAGCGCCTGGCCGCCGCCGGCATCACCGAGGTGGTGATCAACGTAAGCTACCGAGCCGAACAGATCATCGCGGCACTGGGCGATGGAGCGGCCCATGGGGTCAGTATCGCCTGGAGCCGGGAAGATAGCCCCCTGGAGACCGGCGGTGGCATCCAGAAGGCGCTGCCGCTGCTCGGCGAGGCGCCCTTCCTGCTGATCAACGGCGACGTGTGGTGCGCACCGGACCTCACCCGGCTGCCGGTGCTCGCGGAGGATATCGCCCACCTGTGGCTGGTCGACAACCCCGGCCACCATCCGGACGGCGACTTCCATCTGGACGCTGCAGGGCGTGTAGATGACGGCGGCGAGCCGCGCCTGACCTTCGCCGGTCTCAGTCTGATCGACCCGGCACTGGTGGCCGACCAGGCACCCGGCGCCTTCGCCCTGGCCCCGCTGCTAAGAGACGCCATGACCAAGGACCGGGTGTCGGGCCATCACCACCGCGGCCCCTGGGTCGATGTGGGCACGCCTGAGCGCCTAGCCGAACTGGATACCCGGCTGCGTGCCATGGCAGAGTAAGTGCCTCGTTTTTTCTTGCGTAGCGCAAAACGCATCGCCCAACGCCGCGTTGGCGCCACAAACCGGCGTCATCCTGTGGGTGGCGTATCTATTTATTGATATTGATGCCAGACGGAGAAGTTGCCTCATGAAAGCCAGCGTCAAGTGGACCGACGGTCGTCAGTTCGTCGCCGAATCGGGCAGCGGCCACAGCGTGGTGATCGACGGTCCCCCCGACCACGGCGGCCGCGACACCGGCCCCCGCCCCATGGAGATGATGCTGATGGGGCTCGGCGCCTGCACGTCCTTCGATGTGCTGCAGATTCTCGAGAAGTCCCGCGCCCCGGTCAGCGATTGCGTGGCCAGCGTCGAGGCCGAGCGCGCCGACAGCGTGCCCAGCGTCTTCACCAAGATCCATGTGCATTTCACGGTGACCGGCCAGGGCCTCAAGGAGAAGCAGGTCGAGCGGGCGGTGGCCCTCTCGGCAGAGAAATACTGCAGCGCCTCCATCATGCTCGCCAGCGGTGGCGTCGAAGTGACACACTCCGTGACTATCGTAGAAGCGTGACCCGTTAGAAAACTCCCCGGAGCAGGTGCGCCTGTGTCCCGGGGTGTGCATAATACGCGCCTTTCATGCAGCCCCGGCCTAGTCCGACAGGCATACCACGCACTCAAGCACCTGAGGGAGGCTCGGACGTGAGCAACAATCTCCGACTCCACGGCTTCAACAACCTGACCAGTTCGTTGAGCTTCAACATCTACGACATCTGCTACGCCAAGACCGAAGAGCAGCGTCGGGCCTACATCGACTACATCGATGAGCTCTACAACGCCGAACGGCTGACGCAGATCCTCAAGGATGTCACCAACATCATCGGCGCCCATGTGCTCAACATTTCGCGTCAGGACTACGAGCCCCACGGTGCCAGCGTGACCATTTTGATCGCCGAGCACGAGCTCGAGGACCCAGCGCCGGAGCAGACGGCGCCTGGCCCGGGCCCGCTGCCGGAAACCGTGGTCGGTCACTTGGACAAGAGCCACGTCACGGTGCACAGCTACCCGGAATCTCACCCGGATAACGGCATCAGCACCTTCCGCCTGGACATCGACGTCTCGACCTGCGGCATGATCAGCCCCCTCAAGGCGTTGAACTACCTGATCCACAGCTTCGATTCCGACATCGTCACCATGGACTACCGGGTGCGCGGCTTCACCCGCGACGTCGACGGCAAGAAGCTGTTCATCGACCATGCCATTACCTCGATCCAGGACTACCTGGCCGAGGACACCAAGAACGCCTATCAGATGGTCGACGTCAACGTCTATCAGGAAAACATGTTCCACACCAAGATGTTGCTGAAGGACTTCGAACTCGACAACTATCTGTTCGGCACCTCGCGGCGCGACCTGACCTTCGAGGAAGCCCGCAACATCGAGAGTCGCCTGCGCAAGGAGATGCTCGAAATCTTCTACTCGCGCAATATGGACTAGCCCGCGCGCAGCGCGGGAGCCTTGAGCGGTAAGCTTGCAGCGGCAAGAAAACGCGAACCCCACCTCGGCATGACCGGGGTGGGGTTCACTCGATGGGGGGCTTCAAGCTCTCGGCTTCGAGCTCAAAGCTTGTAGACGGATTTGGTCATCAGCTTGGACACCAGCCGCATGCCCGCCTTGACCGGCGCCGGGAACTCGGCGCCGCCAGCTTCCAGGGCCCAGCGTTCGTGGTGGGCCTCGTCTTCGTGCATCTTCTCAAGCACCGCCCGTGAACGACGATCGCCCGACGGCAATGCCTCGAGGTGCTCTTCCAGGTGCTTGCCAACCTGCTCCTCGGTGGCGGCAACGAAGCCCAGGCTGACCCGGTCGCCCACGGCGCCGGCCACGGCGCCGAGGCCGAAGGATGCTCCGTAGAAGAGCGGGTTGAGCAGGCTGGTACGGCCACCGAGTTCCTCGAGGCGGGCATCGCACCAGGCCAGGTGATCGATCTCTTCCTGAGCCGCTTGCTCCATCTGGCTGCGGGTGTCGGCCAGCTTGGCGGTAAGTCCCTGGCCTTGATAAAGCGCCTGCGCGCAGACCTCGCCGGTGTGATTGATGCGCATCAACCCCTCGGCGTGAGCGCGCTCGGCCTCATCGAACTCGCCGTCCTGCACGCCGGCGGACGGGCTTGGACGCGATGGCTGGGCGGCATGCGGCACCAGGGTGCGCAGAATGGTATCGAACTGCTGGATCAGGTGATCACTGCGGGAAAGCTGACGGTTCATGAGGCCCCCATGGATGTTATCTCTAGTCTACCCGAGCCGCCCCGCCGCCAGAAGCGGTGGCGACATTCTGACGCGCCGGCCTCCTCACCAGGCCAGAGCCCCGCGGCTTACCGAACAGCTAGCGATGCCGCGGGGCTCTGGCGGGGATACAAGCGGGGGATATGAGGGTGTTCAGCTCGACGCCCGGCTGGCGATCATCCCGCCGGCCAGGTGAAGTTGCGGCCGCCCATCAGGTGCATGTGGATATGATAAACCGTCTGCCCGCCCCGCTCGTTGCAGTTCATCACCACCCGGTAGCCCTCATCGGCGAAGCCCGCCTGCCTGGCCAGGGTCGCGGCGGTGTACTGCAAGCGGCCGACCAGCGCCAGGTCCTGCTCGGCAATGTCGTTGAGGGTCGAGATATGGCGCTTGGGAATCACCAGCTGATGGGTCGGCGCCTGGGGGTTGATATCGTTGAAGGCCAGGACGTCATCGTCTTCATAGACGATATCGGCGGGAATCTCGCGGTTGATGATCTTGCAGAACAGGCAATCCATGGCGCCTCTCCCTGATAACGGTCGTTAAGGATCAATCGGTGATGGTCGCAGCGACAGGCGCAGGCTAGCGGAAACGTCGCTGGGCCAACAGATGGCGAACCAGCGGGCCCAGAATCAATTCCATGGCCAGCGGCATGCGCGCCCCGGGCACCACCAGGGTGTGGGGGCGGCTCATGAAGGCATCCTGAATCATCGCCAGCAGGTATGGGAAGTCCACCGTGGAGGGGTCGCGAAAGCGAATCACCACGAAGGACTCGGCGTCGGTGGGGATATCCTGCACCTCGAAGGGGTTGGAGGTATCCACCGTCGGCACCCGCTGGAAGTTGATATGGGTGCGCGAAAACTGCGGCTGGATATAGCGAACGTAGTCGTGCATGCGCCCAAGGATGGTGTCGATCACCGCCTCCTGGGAGTAGCCACGCAGTTTGGTGTCGCGGTCGATCTTCTGTATCCACTCGAGGTTCATGGTCGGCGCCACGCCCACCAGCAGGTCGACATGGCGGGCGATGTCGTGCTCGGCGGTGACCAGGCCGCCATGAAGCCCTTCATAGAACAGCAGGTCGGTGCCGCTGGGCAGGGACTGCCAGTCGGTGAACGTGCCGACCTGATGGCCAAGCTCGATCATCTGCTTGTCTTCGGCGTGGATATAGTGCCGATAAGTGCCGGAGCCCTGGTCGCCATACTCCTGAAACAGCGCCTCGAGATGCTCGAGCAGGTTGGCTTCCACGGCGAAGTGGGACAGCTCGTCGGTACGCTCGGGCTCTTCGCGGAAGATCCGTGACAGCTCGTCCTTGGTGTAGCGGTGAAAGGCATCACCATCCACGGTCGCAGCATGCACGTCTTCGCGCGCGAACATGCGCTCGAAGGTACGCCGCACCGTGGTGGTTCCCGCACCGCTGGAGCCGGTCACGGCGATGATCGGATACTCCCGGGACATCAGGCGTCTCCCTCATGGGGATAGGCCGCAGCGGGCAAGAGCGCGTCTTGCACCTCGGCGGGCACCGGCACGGGCTTGCCCGAGGCGGGGTCAAGCAATACCAGGTTGAGCCGGGCCGTGGCCACGGGACGCTGGTCATGCTCGCGTACCACCCGGTGGTAGACACACAGCGACTTGCCGTCGACGGGGGGAATCGCGGTCTCGACGATCAGCTTGTCGGGCCAGGCGGCCTCGCCCTGATACTGGATAGCGAGATCCGCGACCACGCTGGGGCAGCCACCGAGATCCCATTCCCTGAGCCCGCGCGAGGCCAATGCCTCGGTTCTCGCCTCATGCAGCAGCGACACCAGGGCATCGTGACCGAGATGGCGGCCGTAATTCATGTCGGTGATACGTACCGACAGGGGGTGGCGGTGCAGGATGGCATCCGTCGGAAATTCCAAGCGTACTCGTGACATATCGACTCCCCGTCGTATCCCGTCCCAGCGCCACGACTCAGGGCCATCCCCTGATCACGCAGGTTTACATGCGCGGCCGCTTGCGCCTGGCACTGGGGCAATCACTGCAATGAAGACAACCCATGAGAGAGACAGCGCAGCCGATAATCAGCTCTCCCGGGCGATCGCGCGGAAACCGATGTCGCGACGATAGCTCATGTCCTGCCAGTCGATGGCGGCCACCCCTTCGTAGGCCAGGGCCTGGGCGTTGGCTACGGTGTCTCCCAAGGCGGTTACACATAACACGCGACCGCCGCTGGTCGCGACACGACCTTGGTCATCTTGAGTGGTGCCGGCATGAAAGACCCGACAGCCGGTGTCTTCCGCGGCTTCGATACCGTCGATCACGTCGCCCTTGCGGTAGCTGCCGGGGTAGCCCCCTGCGGCCAGGACCACGCCCACCGCCGGCCGTTTGTCCCATTCGATGGTTTCGCGATCGAGGGTGCCCTGACTGCCGGCCAGGCACAGGGCGGCGAGATCGGATTCCAGACGCATCATGATCGGCTGGGTTTCCGGGTCGCCAAAACGGCAGTTGTATTCGATCACCTTGGGGATGCCGCTCTTGTCGATCATCAGGCCCGCGTAGAGGAAACCGGTATAGGGATGGCCTTCGGCGGCCATGCCCTTGACCGTGGGCAGGATCACCTCGTCCATGATGCGCTGATAGACGGCCTCCGTGACCACTGGCGCGGGCGAATAGGCGCCCATGCCACCGGTGTTGGGGCCGGTATCGCCATCTCCGGCACGCTTGTGGTCCTGGCTGGTGGCCATGGGCAGTACGTGCTCGCCGTCGACCATGACGATGAAGCTGGCTTCCTCGCCGTCGAGGAATTCCTCGATCACGACACGGGCGCCGGCATCACCGAAGGCGTTGGCCTCGAGCATGTCGCGGATCGCCGCCTCGGCCTCCGCTACGGTCATGGCGACGATCACCCCTTTGCCGGCGGCCAGGCCGTCGGCCTTGATCACGATCGGTGCACCCTTCTCGGCCAGGTAGGCAAGCGCGGGTTCCACATCGGTAAAGGTCTGGTAGTCCGCGCTGGGAATCGCGTGGCGGGCCAGGAAGTCCTTGGTAAAGGACTTCGAGCCTTCGAGCTGGGCGGCGGCCTGGGTCGGCCCGAAGATCGCAAGCCCTGCGGCCTGGAAGCGATCGACCACGCCCTCGACCAGCGGGGCCTCGGGGCCGACGATGGTCAGGTCAATGGCATGGTCACGGGCGAAGGCTTCGAGCGCCGCCAGGTCGGTGGCCGCGATGTCGACGTTGGAGACCTTCGGCTCGACCAGCGTGCCGGCGTTGCCGGGCGCCACGTAGATCGTCTCGACCTGTGGAGACTGAGCGACCTTCCAGGCCAGGGCATGTTCGCGGCCGCCGCCGCCGATGATCAAAACCTTCATCTGCAACCTTGCTCGACTGTTGGGTAGGGGGGAATGCGCAATAGGCCGAGCATTATGCCAGAAAGCCGACGGCCATGTCGGGAGGGCTCAGTCCTTGTCGCGACTTTTGTCGCTTCCCGTGTCGTCTTTGTGACTATCACCGGGGCCTTGTTGAAAGGTCTTCTGCCAGAAGCGCATGTTCTCTTCGGCCATCTCGCGCATCATTTCCATCGGCGTGTGCCGCATGGCTTCCTTCCACTGGTCCTGCATGCGCTGCTGCTGTTCCATCATCAGCTGGGTGCCCTGCTCCAGGTAACGGGCCAGCGGCAGCGGCTGGGCCATATCGTAGACGCGAATGAACTGGGCCAGCAGATCGTTGGAAAAGACCTCCGAATCACCTCCGGACTGCTCCTGTTCGATGATGATCGACAGCAGGATAGTGCGCGTCAGGTCTTCACCGGACTTGGCATCCTCGACGCGAAAGGGCACTTCCTCGATGATCAGGCTGCGCAGGTCCTCGAGCGTCACATAGCGGCTCTGTTCGGTATCATAGAGCCTGCGGTTGGCATACTTGCGAATCACGCGCACGGACGGTGCTCCTATTATCGGCTTTGCTGGTATTGTGCACCGCGTCTGGCGTTCTAGCCACCGCCACCGTGTTCCTGTCACTCCTGCGCGCCGCCGAGGCCCCATGAACCTGATCCTGCTCGACCCCGCCGACCTCACCGACGACCACCACGCCTGGGTGCGTGATCCAAGGCGACTGCGCCACCTGCGAGAGGTGCATCGCGCTCGCCCCGGCGATGAACTGACGCTTGGCGTGAGCGGCGGGTCCATCGGTCGCGGCCGGCTGGTAAGCCTCGACGAAGATGGCGCCCGCTTCGCCCTCGATGCTCTCGACCAGGCCCCACCGGCAGCGCTGGATATCGAACTGGTGCTGGCCCTACCGCGACCGCGCATGCTGGCGCGCTCTCTGGAGCACGTCACGGCCCTGGGGGTGAAACGCATTACCCTGCTGCACACCCGGCGCGTCGAGAAGAGCTACTGGCAATCCCCCGAGCTGTCCGCCGAGAAGATTCACCAGCACCTGGTGCTGGGCCTGGAACAAGCCCGCGATACCGTGATGCCCGAGGTGGAACTGGAAACCCACTTCAAGCCCTTCGTCGAGGACCGCCTGGCGACAAGACTCAAGGTGCGCCGCGGGCTGCTGGCCCACCCCGGCATGCAAGCCGCCTGCCCGCGCGGACTCACGTCCCCGGCTACCCTGGTGGTGGGCCCCGAAGGCGGCTTCATTCCCTATGAGGTAGAGGCACTATTGGCGGCCGGCTGCCAGGGCATTCACCTGGGCAGCCGGATCCTGCGGGTCGAGACGGCCGTCATCGCCCTGTTGGCACGACTCGGCTAGCCGCCGTCACTGCTGCAAGCGCTCGAGCAGCGATACCGTGGCGAAGCCGTCGGGCGTCAGCCCCTGAGACGCCTGATAGGCCCGCAGCCCGGCGCGGGTGTTGGGGCCCATGATGCCGTCCGGCGTACCCGTGCCGAAGCCGCGAGCATTGAGCGCGCGCTGCAGCGTGCGGACCTGCGACCTGGACAGCGGCGTTTCCTGGCGCGGCCAGTCGGCGCGGATGCCAGGCTCGCCCGCCACCCGGCGCGCCAGGGTGCCCACCGCCAGCGCATAGCTGGTGGCATTGTTGTAGCGAAGGATGGCGCGATAGTTGCGACCGACCAAGAAAGCTGGACCGCGCGCGCCGGCCGGTGCCAGCACCGATGCCTCGGCAAACGCCGGCAGCACGCCGCCGTCGACCGCACGCACGCCCTGTGCCTCCCAGGCCTCGCTCGAGCGTCGCGTGGCAAGTTCCGTCTGGGAATAATCGAAGTCCGCCGGCAGCGCCACCTCGACGCCCCACGGCTCGCCGGCCTGCCAGCCGGCTCGCGCCAGGTAGTTGGCGGTGGAGGCCATGACGTCGGGAATGCTGCCCCAGATGTCACGACGACCATCGCCGTCACCATCCTTGGAGTAGGCAAGGAAGCTCGAAGGCAGGAACTGGGTATGCCCCATGGCACCGGCCCAACTGCCAATCATGCGGTCCGGGGCGATATCGCCGTCCTGAATGATCTTGAGCGCGGCGATCAGCTCGTCGTGGGCGAAGTCGCGACGGCGGCCATCGAAGGCCAGGGTCGCCAGGGAGTTCAGCGTCGAGAAACTGCCGAAGTTGCTACCGTAGTTGCTTTCCACTCCCCAGATCGCCACCAGCACCTCCGCCGGCACACCATAGCGATTGGCCATCCGCTCCGCCGTGGCCCGATGCGCGTCCAGGCGCTCGCGACCGTTGGTCACCCGGCTCGATGAAACGGCCGTATCCAGGTACTGCCAGATGGGACGCACGAACTCGGGCTGAGAGCGGTCGTACTCGAGGATCTTGGGTTGGTAGCGCACATCGGCCAGGGCCCGGTCGAGCGTCGATTCGGCGATGCCCTTGGCCCGTGCTTCGCGGCGAAAATCGGCGAGCCAGGCCTCGAAGGACGCCGGCGATTCGGCCTCTGCGTTATCGCCCTGTCCAGTATCGGCGGCCGCTGCCGTCGCCTGATCCGTCGTCTGAGACGAGGAGGCTGGCGAATCTTGGCTCTGGGCCTGACTGAACTGGCTACTCTGGCAACCGACCAGGGTACTCAACAGCAGCGAGCATACGAGGATCCTGCGCATGGCGGGGTGATACTCCATCATCACGAATAAAGAAGAACATCATCGCGCAGATCGATCCAGGCCACCAGCCTTGCCGCCGCGCCAGCCAGCGACACCGCTACAGAAGCTGCCAGAACCGAAGGATCACGGCCAGGTGGCAAGCCACCACCACGATGGTCAGCACATTACGCAGCCCTCGATACCACTCGGGCAGCCCAACAGAGCCAGTCGCGCTGGCCTCATAGCCCCGCACCGCTATATAGCCGAACATCAGCAGCGCGGTGCCCGGCGCCCCGCCCCACAGCAAGGCCGGCCAGGCCATCAGGCTGGGGGCCATGCTCAGCATGACACGGCCGCGAAATGTCGGGCTCTTTGGCGCATCACGGCCCATGGCGAGCCCCCAGTGGATGCCGCCGAGGAAGGACAGTATCACCGCGCTGTAATAGACGAAGGCCTGTATGGCGTACACCGACCAAGCCCCTGGCGCCCACCAAGCACCCAGGGCTGTGGCGATGAAAGGCAGTAGCCCGGCCAGCCCCAGGCGAATGGGCAAGCGATGTTCGCCATCAAGAGATAACACCGGCATCAGCATTCCTTGTTCAAAGTAAAGGTTCACAGTGAAGGTGCATCATGAAGGGTCATAGCGAAGAGCCGTCGGCGGAAGCGTCCAGGCGCGACGCGCCACCGGCCGCGGTCGATAGCGGCAACAGCGTGTCTTCCCATGCATCGGGAATGACGCAGGGCTCAGGGTAGGCAGTGGCGTCCGCCCGCCAGGGCTGGTGCCGCGCCGGGCCTTCGCTCAGGCCCTCGAGCTTGGGTAACCAGTGGCTGACGTAGTCGCCGGCCGCGTCATAGTGCTGCGCCTGCCATAGCACATTGAAATAGCGCCCGCGGCTAGCCTCTCGCCCCACACCGGCCACATACCCCCAGTTGCCCCAGTTGCTGGCGACGTCGAAGTCGATCAGGCAGTGCTCGAACCAGGCCGCCCCGAGTCGCCAGTCGACGTCCAGGTCGTGTACCAGGAAGCTGACCACATTCTGACGCACCCGGTTGGACTGCCAGCCGGTGGCCGCCAGCTCGCGCATGCCGGCATCGATGAAGGGCACGCCGGTCTCGCCGCGACACCAGCTGCCGAAGGCGGGCGGTGGCTCGGGCAAGGCGCGCGGGCCAAAGAGCCCAGCCTTTTCTTTGCGAGCGACCCAATGGAAGTACTCTCGCCACAGAAGCTCGAAGATTACCCAGTAGCTCGACTCACAGGCGCCATGCTCGAGCTCCCAGGCCCGCACCTGGTCATGGACCTGGCGTGCCGACAGACAGCCGGTCGCCAACCAGGGCGATAACCGGGTCGAGAACTCGGCGCCCAGCAGACCATTACGAGTCTTCTTGTAGCGAGCGATGGCGCCGCTGTGCCAGAGATAGTGATCGAGTCGCGCCAGGGCGGCTTCCTCGCCGCCCTGGAAGCGAAATTCACCTCGCGAATCGGAGCGCCAGGCCGCCGCTTGATCACAGATATGGTTAAGCGGCGGCAGGCCACGAGGCGCTTTCTCGGGCCATAGCGGCAGCGTAATCGGCGTGGGCTGGGCTGGCGGTGTGCTGTCCTGCGCTTCCATGCGCCGGCGAAAGGCCGAGAAACTGCCCGGCAAATCCTCGAGGGCAAAGGGCAGCGCCTGCTCGTCGAACAGGGTACCGCCCTGACAGCGACGTAGTTTGCAGCTTGCGGGCAGTTTTTCGATGAGCCTTGCCAAATCGTTCGCTTCATCGTGCCCTGCGGTATCGCGAACGTGAACGCAGAGCACGCCCACTGACGCCACGAGCTCGGCGATCACCGCCGGCGGGTCACCGACACGCACCAGCAGGTCGCCTCCCCGCTTGAGCAGTTCGCCACGCAGAGCGATCAAGCTCTGCCACAGAAAGCTCAGCCGGGCAGCACCGATGCGCCGCGCCGACAGACCTGGCGCAAGAGGCTCGAGCCAGCGTTCGTCGAGCACATAGACACACATCAGTGAGGCCGGGGGCGAGGAAAAGTGGAACAGGGGGTTATCGGCCAGGCGCAGGTCGTCTCGTAGCCACACCAACTCAGGATTCATGCTGACCGCCTGGCGCGACGCGCCTCTCGGCGGCAGCGCTCGCTGCAATGTTGCACCTCATCCCAGCAGCGAGCCCACTTGCGCCGCCAGTTGAAGGGGCGCTCACACTGGCGGCAGGTCTTGACGGGAAGCGCAGTCTTGCGTCGCATGTCGTCACCTTAGAAAGTGCCAAGAGTCAGGACATAAAATTAGACAAGAATAAAATCTCGTATAGGTACTGTACACTAAAATGCGGGTAACATGCCTGCCATATCCAGCTTCGTCCGCCAACCGCTGGCGCTATCAAGGTCACTTTGGCCCCCTCCGCTCCCAGAACCGGCGACGCCGTGGGGCCAAGGCGAAACCGACAAGCGTTGATGATTCAAGACGATAAAGCGGCCCAGAGTACCTGCGTCGGACGACCCTTTACGCTAGAGTAGGGCGGCGTCTGGCCCTGAGATGGATCACGCCATGCCGTCAACGCCAGCCCTGAGGGCTTGCCTTGGCGAATGACAACGGGTATCACCCCAATTTCCCCGGACCCGCGCAGGACGAACGATCAATGACATTGCTCTGGATTCCCTTGCTGACTCTTCTGGGTGTGCTGGCTCCCATGTGCCTCGAGCGCTATGGGCGCAATCTGTGCTCACTCGGCACGGCCACGCCACCGGCCATTGCACTGCTGCTGGCCCTGAACCAGGTGCCGGCTCTCATGGCCGGCGAGGTGCCTCGCATTGCCATCAGCTGGATTCCTCAGCTGGGGCTGGACCTGGCCTTTCGCCTGGACGGCCTATCGCTGCTGTTCCTGACGCTGATCCTGGGTATCGGCCTGCTGATCATTCTCTATGCGCGCTACTATCTGGCGCCGGAGGAGCCCTTCGGCCGCTTCAATGCCTATTTGATGCTGTTCATGCTGTCGATGGTCGGCATCGTCATGGCCGACAACCTGCTGCTGCTGTGGGTGTTCTGGGAGATGACCAGCCTGTCGTCCTTCCTACTGATCGGTTTCTGGTCATCCCAGAGCGACGCTCGCAAGGGCGCGCGCATGGCGCTCACCGTGACCGGTGCCGGTGGCCTGGCCCTGCTCGCCGGCTTCTTGCTGATCGGCGACATGGTCGGCAGCTTCAATGTGGGCGTGGTACTCGATAGCGCTGACGTTATCCTCGCTGACCCGCGCTACCCAATCATGCTGGTGCTGGTGCTGATCGGGGCTTTCGCCAAGTCCGCCCAGTTCCCCTTTCAGTTCTGGCTACCCCATGCCATGGCCGCCCCGACCCCGGTGTCGGCTTATCTGCACTCGGCCACCATGGTCAAGGCCGGCATCTTTCTGCTGGCGCGACTGCATCCGGCGATCGGCGACAGCGCCATGTGGGGCTGGCTGGTCACGCTGACCGGCATGACCACCTTCCTGTATGGAGGATGGTTTGCGCTGCTCAAGACCGATCTCAAGGGCATCCTGGCCTTCTCCACGGTCAGTCATCTGGGGCTGATCACCGCGCTGCTGGGCATCGGTAGCCCGATGGCGATCCTTGCCGCACTCTTCCACATCCTCAACCATGCCACCTTCAAGGCCGCGCTCTTCATGTGCTCGGGCATCATCGATCACGAAGCCGGCACCCGAGAGCTCGCCAAGCTGGGCGGGCTGCGCCGAGCGATGCCGATCACCGCTCTGCTAATGAGTCTGGCGGCGGCGGCGATGGCCGGGGTGCCGCTGCTCAACGGTTTTCTCTCCAAGGAAATGTTCTTCAAGGAGACCTTGGATGCCGGCCTGCTAGGCGGGCTGGGTTGGCTGCTGCCACTGCTGGCGACGCTTGGCGGCGTGCTGTCCGTGGCCTACTCGCTGCGCCTGGTGCATTCGGTTTTCTTCAAGCCGGCCAAGACGGCGCCACCCAAGCACCCTCATGAGCCCCCACGGCTAATGCGGGTACCGGTAGAGTTTCTCGTCATGATCTGCGTGGCGGTAGGCCTGTTCCCGGCGGTACTGGCCACTGGCCTGCTGAATCTTGCGACCGAGGCCGTACTGGGCAGGCACCTCGAGTTCCACCTGGCCATCTGGCACGGCGTCAATGCGCCCTTGATCATGAGTCTGGTCGCACTGGGATGCGGTGTCGCGCTCTACGGCGTGCACCCCTCGATCCGCCGTTTCGTGCGTCAGTTCGCCACCACCGATGCACGGATGATCTTCGAGAACAGCATCCAGCGTCTGGTGGCACGCAGCCAGTCGCTGACGGAGCGCCTGGAGAACGGCTCGCTGCAACGCTACATGAGCCTGCTGCTGGGCGCGGCGCTGCTGCTTGCCACCCTGGGCCTGCTGGAGCTGCCGCAGCTGGCCGGCGGGATGCCAGAGGGCGAGCTCGATGGCGTGCTGATTCTTGGCGCAGCACTGCTGATCTTCGGCGCCCTCGGAACCGTCGTGACCCACCGCTATCGCCTGGTGTCGCTGCTGATGCTGTCAGTGGTGGGGCTTGTCGTGTCATTGACCTTCGCTCGCTTCTCGGCGCCCGACCTGGCACTGACTCAGCTCTCGGTCGAGGTGGTGACCATGATCTTGCTGATGCTGGCGCTGTTCTTCCTGCCACAGAAGACGCCGCGAGAGTCCTCGGCCCATCGCACCATTCGCGATATCGCCTTGGCCAGCGCACTGGGGATGGTGGTGGCGAGCCTCAACTACGCCGTGCTGACCCGTGAGATCGACAGCATTTCCCGCTTCTTCATCGATAACAGCGTACCCGGCGGCGGCGGCCATAACGTGGTCAACGTGATCCTGGTCGACTTCCGCGGCTTCGATACCCTGGGCGAGATCACGGTACTGGCGATCGCCGGCCTTGCCATCTTCAAGCTGCTCAATCGTCTACGTTTGTTCATGCCCCACAGCGACGCCGAGGGCCGGGTCTGGTCACCGGATCGTTACCCAATGATCCTTACCAGCGTCTCCCAGTGGCTGCTGCCGCTGGCGCTGCTGGTGTCGGTCTTCATCTTCCTGCGCGGCCACAACCAGCCCGGCGGCGGCTTCATCGCCGGCCTGGTCACCGCTGTGGCGCTGATCCTGATCTACATGGCACGTGGCGTGGAATGGACCCAAAGCCGCCTGGACTTCCCTTACCAGTTGGTGGCCATCGGCGGCGTTGCCGTGGCAACGCTCACCGGGCTTGGCAGTTGGCTGTTCGGCCGCCCCTTCCTGACATCCGCCTTCGGGCACTTCAAGCTGCCGCTAATCGGCGAGTTCGAGCTGGCAACCGCCATGCTGTTTGATCTCGGCGTCTATCTGGCAGTGGTCGGGGCGACCCTGATGATCCTTGCCAACCTAGGCAAGGTGACCACGCCCCACCGCCCCACCAAGGATGCCCAGCCCGCCACCAGCAAGGAGAAAAGCTGATGGAAAGCCTGTACGCCATCACCACAGGCATCCTCACCGCCTGTGGCCTCTTCCTGACCCTGCGCGGACGCAGCTTTCCGGTAGTGGTCGGCCTGACGCTGTTGTCCTACGCGGTCAACCTCTTCCTGTTCTCAATGGGTGGGCTGACCACCAATGGCGCCGCCATTCTCGACGGCGGTGGCAGCTATGCTGATCCGCTACCGCAGGCGCTGGTGCTGACCGCCATCGTGATCGGCTTCGCCATGACCGCCTTCGCGGTGATCCTGGCCATGCGTGCCCGCGGCGACATGGGCAATGACCATGTCGATGGTCGCCAGGTCGACGAGACGCGGGAGGAGCGCCGCTGATGCTGCAACATCTGATCGTTCTGCCCGTCGTACTGCCTCTGGTCTGCGGCATTCTGCTGCTGATCAGCCGTCACGGCAGCACCTCTCTCAAGCGCGTGCTGGGCATCGGCAGCACCGCCCTGCTGCTGGCCGTTGCCATCGCGCTGGTCGACAAGGCTGCGAGCGGCGAGGTCTCCTACTATGCGCTGGGCGACTGGCAGCCGCCCTTCGGCATCGTCATGGTGCTGGACCGGCTCTCGGCGCTGATGATCCTGCTCACCGCCGTGCTGGCGCTGGGCTGCGTGGTCTTCGCCAGTGCCGGCGACGACGAACAAGGCAGTAACTTCCATGGACTCTTCCAGCTGCAGTTGATGGGGATCAACGGGGCCTTTCTGACCGGCGACCTGTTCAACCTCTTCGTGTTCTTCGAGGTGCTGCTGCTGGCCTCCTATGCCCTGCTGATGCACGGCGGCGGTAAGAGCCGCATCCAGGCCGGCCTGCACTACGTGGTGCTCAACCTGGCGGGCTCGGCGCTATTCCTGATCGCGGTGGGCGTGCTCTATGGTGCGACCGGCACCCTCAACATGACCCATATGGCCGTTCGCCTTTCTGAGCTCGGGCCCGAAAGCGCCGGGCTGGTCAGCGCCGGCGCACTGCTGCTGCTGGTCGTCTTCGGGCTCAAGGCGGCGATCCTGCCGCTGTACTTCTGGCTGCCGAAGGCCTATTCATCGGCGCCAGCGCCTGTGGCCGCGCTGTTCGCGATCATGACCAAGGTCGGCGTCTACGCCATTCTCAGAGTCTACTCGCTGATCTTCGGCGACCAGGCGGGCCCGCTGGCCGCCATCGAGCAGCCCTGGGTGTGGTGGCTGGCACTGGGCACCCTGGCGGCCTCCGCGGTCGGCGTGATGGCGGCCAGGGATCTGCGACTGCTGGTCGCCTACCTGGTGCTGGTCTCGGTGGGCACCCTGCTGGCGGGCATCGGCATGCAGACCCCTGAAGCCGTCAGTGCCCTGCTCTTCTACCTGATTCACACCACCCTGGTCACCGGCGGCCTCTTCCTGCTGGCCGAGCTGATCGGCCTGCAGCGCGGCAAGGCAGGCACCCGGCTGGTCAAGGGGCGCCCATTGCGCAATGGCGGGCTGCTGGGGATTCTATTCATGATCGGTGCTGCCGCCGTGGCCGGCCTGCCGCCGCTATCCGGCGCCATCGGCAAGGCCCTGTTGATGGCCGCCGCGACGCCGGCACAGCAGCCCTGGCTATGGCCAGTGCTGCTGATCGCCGGGCTGTTCTCGCTGGTGGCGCTATCCAGGGCCGGCTCCACCCTGTTCTGGCGCAGCCACGATGGCGAACCCAGCGACCGCCCCCTGGGCCGCCGTCAGCTGTTTGGGGTGATATGGCTGCTGGGCGCTTCGCCCCTGCTGGTGCTGCTGGCCGGGCCGGTCAGCGACTATACCCAGGCCACCGCAGAACAATTGAGCACACCGGCAGTACAAATCCGCGCCCTGCTGCCTGATGCCGGAGGTGACGCATGATCAAGCCCCGCTCTTGGCTACCCACGCCACTGCTATCGATCCTATTGCTGATCGTCTGGCTGCTGCTGGTCAGTAGCGTGTCCTTCGCGCATATTCTGTTGGGCAGCCTGCTGGCCATTGTGATCCCGCTGTTGAACCGGCGCTTCTGGGATGTTCAGCCTAGCGTCAAGAAACCCTGGAAGCTGGTGCGCTACGGCCTGCGGGTGCTGGGCGACATCATTCGCGCCAACCTGCAGGTATCCTGGCTGATCCTCAATCCCTGGCGGCGCATGCGCCCGGCCTTCGTCGAGTATCCGCTGATGCTCGAGGACCGCTTCACTATCACCCTGCTGGCCAACACCATCACCCTGACGCCCGGCACGGTATCGGCCAACCTGCGCATGGACGGCCGCACCCTGCTGATCCACGCACTGGATGTGCCGAATGAACAGGCGCTGATCGACGAGATTCGCGAGCGCTATGAACAGCCGCTCAAGGAGATCTACGAATGCTAGATACCGCCCTGTGGATCAGCCTGGCGCTGATCCTGATGGCCCTGATGCTCAATGTCTATCGCATGACGGTGGGCCCGTCGATGCCCGACCGGCTGCTGGCGCTGGACACCATGTATGTCAATTCCATCGCCCTGATCGTGCTGATGGGGCTATGGCTCAACAGCAAGACCTATTTCGAGGCGGCGCTGCTGATCGCCATGCTCGGTTTCATCAGCACCGTGGCGGTATGCAAGTACTTGCTGCGCGGCGACATCATCGAATAGGCAGGAGATCTCTATGAACTGGTATGTGTTTCTGGAGGGGCTGATCTCGGTGCTGCTGATCGCCGGCGGCGCCTTCGCCTTCATCGGCTCGCTGGGCATGGCCCACCTGCGAGACTTCTACATGCGCCTGCATGGACCGACTAAGGCCACCACCCTGGGTATCGGCTGCATGCTCAGCGCCTCGATGATCTACTTTGGCGTCACCAAGGGCGAGCCGGTGATGCAGGAGATGCTGATCACGCTCTTCCTGTTCATTACCGCCCCGGTGTCGGCTCACCTGCTGGCCAAGACAGGCCTGCACCTGAAGCTCAAATATGCCGACAAAACCCGCGGCTGCCCGGATGAAATCCACACCGAAGACGTCGGCGAGAAGCCGGTACTGCACCCCGACAAGGGCCACTGAGCGCCGCTTTGCCACCCTCCCGAACCATCAAGGCCCCGGACGTATCGTCCGGGGCCTCGTCGTTTCTGAAGCGCCATCTAGTGCCATCTGGCCACAGGGCCTAGAGCCAGCCGCCAAGCTCCTGCTTGACGATCGCCGTCAGCACATCGATATGCGCTTCGTCGGCATTCAGACAAGGCACATAGGTGAAGGTCTCGCCACCAGCGGCGAGGAAGGCATCACGGATTTCCTGCTGCACTTCCTCGAGGGTCTCGACACAGTCGGAGGCGAAGGCCGGAGAGATCACCGCGATATGCTTCTTGCCCGCCCGGGCAAGCTCGGCCACCTTGTCGACGGTCGCCGGGCCCACCCATTTCTCGGGGCCGAACTTGGACTGGAAGGCCGTCACGATTTCGTCGTCCGCCATCTCCAGCCGTTCCTTCACCAGCCTTGTGGTCTTCTGACATTGGCAATGGTAGGGGTCGCCATCGAGAAGGTAGCGCTCGGGGACCCCATGATAGGACGCCACCAGCACGTCAGGACGGCCACCCTGGTCGGCCTGGGCCTGCTCATAGGCCTGCTGGATCGAACCGCCCAGGGCAGCAATGTAATCCGGACGATCGAAATAAGCCGGCACGGTTCGCAGCGCCGGCTGCCACTTCAGCGTCATCAGGGTGCGAAAGACCTCATCATTGGCCGTGGCGGTCGTCGGCGAGCCGTATTGCGGGTAGAGCGGGAAGAACAACAGCCGCTCGCAGCCCTGCTCATGCAGGCGGCGAATCACGCTGTCGGTCGAGGGGTTGCCATAGCGCATGCAGAAGTCGACCACCACCTCATCGCCGAAGGCCGCCTCGAGGCGCGCCGCGACCTTCTCGGCCTGTTCGCGGGTGATGGTCAACAGCGGGCTCTCGTTGCGCTCGGTGTTCCAGATACTTTGATAGGCCTTGCCGGAAATGAAGGGCCGGCGCGTCAGGATGATTCCCTGCAGTAGCGGCTGCCACAGCCAGCGCGAATAATCCACGACCCGCCTATCGGAGAGAAACTCCGACAGATAGCGGCGCATCGACCAGTAGTCGGTGGCATCCGGGGTGCCCAGGTTGGCCAATACCACGCCCACCTTCTTTCGCGGCACCGGCGGATGGTCGGCGCCGGCATGAGCGAGGCGCCCTTCGCCGGGCTGTTCGAGGGTGGCGGGCGAACGGGGACTGGCTGCGGACATCATGGAATCCTTGTGACCTAACCGACTGATGGATCGACAGCTTATCAAAGGGATGCCATCGAGAAGAATGCAGTTATACTATCATCCATATTTGTATAACTTCAGGTCAATTTATGTCGAAGCCCCTGATCCTGGTGCTGGGTGATCAGCTCAGTGCATCGCTGGCAAGCCTTCAAGATCTGCCGGAAGGCGCCGTGGTGGCGCTTTGCGAGGTCGATGAAGAAGGCCGCTACGTGCCCCATCACCCACAGAAGATCGCGATGATGTTTGCCGCCATGCGTCACTTTGCCAGCGAACTCGAGGCCGCTGGTCAGTCGGTGCATTACAGCCGCCTCGACGATGACGACAATCGCCAGGAGCTGCTCAAAGAGGCCGAACGCCTGGCCCGACTACATGACTGCGACGAAATTCGCGTGGTTCGCCCCGGAGAGTGGCGTCTCTACGAGGCGATCAGGTCGCGCACGGCTGGCGCCGGGAACGCAGCCCTGCCCTGGCGACTCATCGAAGACGATCGCTTCTTCACCACCCCGGACGACTTCGCCGCCTGGGCCAAGGGTCGCAAGACCTATCGTCTCGAACACTTCTACCGGCATCTTCGCAAGCGCAGCGGGCTCTTGATGGATGACGGCCAGCCGGCCGGCGGCCAGTGGAACTTCGATCATGATAACCGCGAGCCATTGCCCGACCACCTTGCCTTTCCCACGCCGCCGACCCACGAGCAGGATGCCACCACCAAGGCGGCACTGGCGCTGGTGGCGTCCCGGTTCGGAGAGCATTTCGGCTCACTCGAGGCCTTTCACTGGCCGGTGACCCGAACCCAGGCGCTTGCCGAGCTCGAGCATTTTCTCGAGGCCTGCCTGCCGGACTTCGGCCGCTTCCAGGATGCCCTGAGCGACCAATCCCCCTTTCTCTTTCACTCGCGCCTTTCAGCGGCGCTGAACCTGGGCCTGCTGTCTCCCATCGAGGTCTGCGAGGCGGCCGAAGAGGCGTATCGCAAGGGTCGTGCGCCGCTTAACTCGGTGGAGGGCTTCATCCGCCAGATCCTTGGCTGGCGTGAGTACGTGCGCGGCCTCTACTGGACCCGCATGCCCGACTACAAGCGTGGCAACGGCCTCGCCGCTAGCCGTGATCTGCCGGCATTCTTCTGGACCGGCGACACCGAAATGCGCTGCCTCAAGCGGGCCATCGAGATGACCCGCGATCACGCCTATGCCCATCACATTCAGCGACTGATGGTCACAGGCAACTTCGCCCTGCTGTGCGGGGTCAAGCCAGAGGCCCTGTGCGACTGGTATCTGGCGGTCTATGCCGATGCCTGCGAATGGGTCGAGCTGCCCAACACCCTGGGCATGGTGCTGCATGCCGACGGGGGGCTGATGGGCTCCAAGCCCTACTGCGCCTCGGGCAAGTACATCGACCGCATGGGCGATCACTGCAAGCAGTGTCGCTATGACCCCAAGCAAGTCACCGGTACTCATGCCTGCCCCTTCAATAGCCTTTACTGGCACTTCATCGAAGAACACCGCGACGTACTGGCCGACAACCCCCGTATGAAGCTGATCTATGGCTCGCTGGACCGCATGAAAGACGACAAGCGCGAGGCCATGCGCCAGCAGGCCGACGCCTTCCTGGCGCGCCTGGACACGACGCCGGCCTATGGCCAAGGCCAGCATCTGGCGGGCTATCGCGATGCCGATCGCACATCGACCACCTCCCGGGAGCCCTCCTAATGTCTCCGACCGCTCCGTCCCCCCAGCATGCCGCTTCCCCCGTGACGCTCTTTCACGACGGCCACTGCCCCTTCTGCCAACGCGAAGTCGCCTGGCTCGAGCAGCATCCGCGCCGCGAGCGTATCAGGCTGATCGATATCCAGGCCGATGACTTCGATGCCGCCGCCTGGGGATGCTCGTTCGAGGCCATGATGGGCCGCCTGCATCTCGCGGATGCCAAGGGAGCCTGGTTCGTGGGCATGGATGCCAGCCGGGCGCTGTACGCCGTGCTGGGCTATCGACGGCTCGTAGCACTGACCATGCTGCCTGGCCTTGCCTGGTGCTTCGACCGAGGCTACGCCTTCTTCGCCCGCCGCCGGGTCAGGCTGGGGAACTGGTGGCAAGCAAGACGGCGCCGGCGCCAGGGGGGCTGACGGGATGGGGTATGGATGGCAAACGCTGGTAGAGAAAGTCCAGCCATAGCAGTGCGGCTGGCGAGTGCGGGGAAACCTACCACCCTTGGCATGAGCGCTCTCCAGGGAGCGAGGTGGCAAGTTGATAGCAGGGTAAATCAGAGAACCGACAAGATGCCGGAAGGCTGATGGAGTCGAAGAATGAAGCTCGAACGTGGCGTTCAAGCGGCGTCGGATGATGCTGGGCTTAACCCTACCGCCTAGAAGACCAGCGGCATACGCGAGCTGAGCGCATCATGGTAGTGGGCGTCGCGACCAATCACCTCGTCGTGGGCTACGTACTGCACCAGATAGGCCCGGTGGATGCCGACCCGCTTGAGCTCGAGATAGATATCATCGAGGGCGCGAAAGAGCCTAGGCTTGCCAGACTGGGTCAATAAATGTCGTGCGCCCTCGATATCTTCCAGTTCTACCTGATAGAAACGGCTACCGGCGTGGCTGATAACGCGAATTTCGAAATTGTCGTGTCGCTTGGCAAAGGCCTTGAAGTCTTGCAGTTCCATACTGTCCTCCTGGGTCGCGGAATACTGGCCGAACGCGATGGCGGCTTGCCATGCCGTTCGGTCAGTGCGGTTGTCGATATATCAGCGCCCCTTGGGCTTACTCCAGATATACCTGGGGCACAGCATGGCTGTGCCCCATGACGACAATATGACATGTCGCCCTCACCGTTATGACCCTGGCCACTACGAAGTGTTCCGCCCAGACAGCGCCCCAGAAAGCGCCGACGCCGTTACTGATAGTCGGCGGGGTCGATAGCCTTGCCAAGAGAGTTGCGATCGACCCAATTGCCGGCCTTGGTTTCCTTGTAGCGAAACACCACCTTATCGCCGACCGCTACCGGAATCTCGGAGTCCTCGGTCTGATAGCTGTAAGTCTCGCCGTCCACCACCAACCGGTAGCGATAGAGGTCGGGCATGCCGAGCCACTCTTTGAAGGGCCCCTCGCGCTCGACTTCTTGAAGCTCACCGCGCCCCTCGAGTTTTGGGGCCCGCTTGCGGTTGCCGCGCCGAAATCCGCCTGCCATAAGCTATCCTCGTTCACCTGACTGATTCATCTGACTGCTTCACTAAACCAAGCCGCGCATTATACGGGGGCCCATTGCAGTCTCAACCATGACCCGCCGCCCTGGCCGAGGCGATCACTCGCCGAAATGCTGACCGTAGCTGTCCGGCGCCAGATCCTCGAAGCGGGTGTACTTGCCGATGAAGGCCATGTGCACCGTGCCGATAGGACCGTTACGCTGCTTGCCGATGATCAGCTCGGCAAGCCCCTGGTTGTCGGGATTATCTGGATTGTAGACCTCGTCACGATAGACGAAGGCGATGACGTCGGCGTCCTGCTCGATGGCCCCGGACTCGCGAAGGTCCGACATCACCGGGCGCTTGTTGGGGCGCTGCTCCAGGGAGCGGTTGAGCTGCGACAGCGACACCACCGGACAGCCAAACTCCTTGGCGAGCCCCTTCAGGGAGCGCGAAATCTCGGAAATCTCGCCGGTACGGTTCTCGGAAAAACCGGGGATCTGCATCAACTGAAGATAGTCGATCATCACCAGGCCGATATTGCCGTGTTCACGCACCACCCGACGAATCCGCGAACGCATCTCGTTGGGCGACAGTGCGGCGGTATCGTCGATGAAAAGCTGCTTGTCTTTCAGCAGGTTGACCGCCGATGTCAGGCGCGGCCAGTCCTCGTCCTCGAGTTGACCCGTACGCACCCGGGTCTGGTCGATGCGGCCAAGCGACGACAGCATACGCAGCATCAGCGCCTCGGCGGGCATCTCCATGGAGAACACCATCACCGGCTTGTCGCTGGAAATCACGGCATGTTCGACCAGGTTCATGGCGAAGGTGGTCTTACCCATCGAGGGGCGTCCGGCGATGATCACCAGATCCGAGGGCTGCAGCCCCGAGGTCATGTCGTCGAGATCGCGAAAACCGGTCGAAAGCCCGGTCATCTCGCCTTCCATGTTGAACATCTCGTCGATGCGATCCACCGCCTTGGCGAGCAGCTCGCTCATGCCGATGGGACCACCGGTCTTGGGCCGATCCTCGCTGATCTGGAAGACCAGGCGCTCGGCCTCGTTGACCAGCTCATCGGCCGGTCGTCCCTGGGGCGCGAAGGCACTCTCGGCGACCTGACTGGCGGCCTGGATCAGTTTGCGCAGCGTGGCCCGCTCGCGCACGATCTCGGCGTAGGCGCGGATATTGCTCGCCGACGGCGTATTGCGGGCAAGCTCGGCCAGATAGGCCAGCCCGCCGACGGTATCCAGCTGATCGCGGCTCTCCAGCGCCTCGGATAGCGTCACCACATCCAGCGGGTGCGTCCCCTCGGCAAGCCCCGCCATGGCATTGAAGATCAGCCGGTGCTCGTAGCGGTAGAAGTCGCCGGACACCAGCTGCTCGGAGACCGCATCCCAGGCAGAGTTATCCAGCATCAGACCGCCCAGCACAGACTGCTCGGCCTCCAGCGAATGTGGCGGCACCTTGAGCGCAGCAGTTTCCTGATCGAGCTCGACGGGTTCGTTCATGGAGTCGGGCACCTTAGGTGATTCGGTAAGCGGCGCTCATTCTACCCCATCCCTGCGGTGCACCCCATTCTTGACCAGACTCCCGACAATGAAAAAAACCCGCGGGCCGTTAGGCATGCGGGGAAGGATCGAGACACCGAGCTTAAGACCAGGGCGAGCGTCGCGACACGCCCGCCCTGTCGTTAGATGCAGTATGGGTGAGTTTTAGATTAGAACCAGACTTCCGTTTGCACGCCGAAGCTCCACTGGCTGCCGGTAAAGCCTTCTTCGCCGAAGGAGTCATCGCTCACGTAATCGTTCAGATCGTCATCCCAATCGGAGAAGGTCGCGAAGAGGCGTACTTCGGGACGCTGCCAGAAGCCACCCACCTGGGGCTTGAAGGTCGGCGCGACGGTGAACTTGCTGTACCCCCCATCTACGTTGTTGCGGCCCTTGTAGCCAGCGGCATCGAGGTCCATGAACTGATAGCTAGCCTCGTACTGCATCTCGAAGTTCGACGTGATCTCGTTGGCCAAACGCGCATTGAACGTTGCCCAGCTGTACTTGTCCCCCTGGGCATAGCGGTCCTCGCTGACCTCGGCAAGGATTGCCGGGGCGATACGCCATTTGGGTGCCAGGTAGGTGGTGCCGTAGAGGCCCAGGCGAGTGGCGGTAGCGTCTTCGGTCAGGTTACCGTCCCCACCGATCGTCTTGACCTCGGCGCCCAGGCCTTGGCCATGCAGCAGGGCCGCCTTGAAGCTGCCCTCGCCGAGGCCAAAGAAGCTGTCGCCATGGTAAGCCAGCATGGTGTGGAAACCGTTATCGGCGCCGCGCTCACCCAGGTTGGTCACCGTGGTCTGCGACTCGACAATATTGGTGCTCGGATCATTGACCAGCTGAGTCTCGGTCTGGACATCGTTATAACGATCATCGTTATCGGCGGCCGACAAGCCGCTGATCATCCACTGCCAGTTACCGAAGTAGTTGTTGGCGGTAAAGGTCAGGTTATCGGTATCGCCGGTAATCTCGCTCTCTTCGGTAGGAAATTCGCTGTAGCTGCGGCCGTAAACGGAGAAGTTAGCCTTCCAGTTGTCGGCGAGCTGGACATCATAGATACCGCCACCGGTACCGGCCAGGAAGATGATGTCGGAATCGAGCCAGTGAATATCGAAGTTGTCGCGATCAAAGCGCTTACCGGCCCAGATCGAGGCGTTCTCGAAGGCACCGGTGAAGCTTGGCAGGTCACTGAGCTCGACAAACACCTGGCGCACATTGAGGCTGGACTCGTCGGCGGTCCAGTCATTGCTGGTGGTCACGCCATCGGCAAGCATGGTGCGGTAGAGGGCCTTGGCACCGTTATCGTAGGTCTGGCGGTAGTTAAGCACCGTCTCGACATAGGTATCCGGCTCATTGCCCAGTCGCCCCACGGCCCCACCCACACTGCCGGCAGGCGTCACATAGGGGCCACCCTCGGCGCTGTTGCCGTCCTCGCCGATCAACAGACCGGAGCGTGCATAAGCGTTGAAGGAGAAGCCTTCCTCACCGCTGGCTTGGCGGGCCACCTTATCCAGGCGCTCCTGACCATCATCAACGCTCTCTTCGACCGAAGCGGCACGCGCTTCGGCGGCATCGGCGCGCGCCTCGGCGGCGGCGACACGGGCTTCCAGGTCGGCCAGGCGCTGTTCAATATCGCTTTGTTGCGCGCTGGCCAGGCCGCTCATGGCGAAGCTAGCGACGGCAACGGCGGCAACGAGCGGAGTTCTCAGCATGGCTGCATTCATGGGGGCGAGTCCTTTTATGCTTGTTGTGTATAACACCGGGGCATGTGATCTTTATCGTTTAAGATGGCCGGCGTGAACGGATATCGCCGATGCCACCGAATAACCCCTGAACGACCCTTGCGCAAAACAGGAATCATCGTTCAAGGCAAAACTTAATCGTTTAAGCCCCGCCTCGCAAAAGAAAATCGCCTCTTTTCCGACCAATGTCTAAACACAATGACAAAGGTTCGCCCGCCTAACCTTCACCCCTGCAGGCAGCGCCATCAGGCGCCGAACGGCCATGACAGGAAGGTTGAGGGACAAAAAGCGCACAAAAAAAGGCACACGGGAAAATCCCCGTGTGCCTCTTGGTGTCGTTCGTCACGTCATTCGCGCATCGAAGATGCGGCCTGACGCGCTAGGCGACGACTTACTCGGCGACGATGACCACGCGCACGCTGGATGCCACTTCGGCATGCAGCTGCAGGTCGATATCGTATTCGCCAGTCCGACGAAGCGGACCTTCCGGCATGCGAACTTCGCTCTTGGCGAGGTCGATGCCGGCCTGGGCGATGGCTTCGGCCAGGTCGCGCGGACCGATGG
Source organism: Onishia taeanensis (assembly GCF_900100755.1). Lineage (GTDB taxonomy): Bacteria > Pseudomonadota > Gammaproteobacteria > Pseudomonadales > Halomonadaceae > Onishia > Onishia taeanensis. The sequence continues at coordinate 334,133 of NZ_FNCI01000002.1, read as the reverse complement.
AACCGAACAGCTTGCCGTCTTCGCCGGCTTTAGCGACCAGCGACAGCTCGATGTCGGCCAGCTGCTCAGCGCGGGCTTCGGCTTCGGCCTTGCGCTCGGCGGCCTGAGCTTCGAGCTCGGCACGCTGGGCTTGGAAGGCTTCCAGGTTTTCTTTAGTTGCCGGAACGGCCAGGCCGTAAGGCATCAGGTAGTTACGGCCGTAACCGGGCTTAACGGTGACTTTGTCACCCAGGCCGCCCAGCTTGCCAATGTTGTCGAGCAGAATGACTTCCATCTCGTGAACCTCTTGTCAGACGCTGCGGGCCAGACGCGTGCGGAAGTCCGCAAACGTATCGATCAGAGCCAACAGCAGCACAATCAGAATCGTGGGCCAAGTCGTGATCAGCAGTACGTAGAAGATCACCAGCCAAAGCCCCTTCATCCCCTTGAGACCAATAATTCCGTGAATCAGCGCGATGCCCGCGATCAGCAGGGGTACCCAAGCGAGAATCGCCAGTCCCGGCAACGCCAGCAGTGAGCCGAGGATCCCTAGCACAACCAGGGTCACCAGCTCCCGCGGCGCCAACCGGAAAGAGTGAAACTCTTCGCGAAAGCCGCCGGGGTTGTAGAGCCCGGCTTGCCAGCCACGCGCCAAGGCCAAGCAGGCCACGGCGAGCAGCAGCACGATGATGCCACTGACACCACCGACGACGAGGGTCGCGAGTGCCTCGGTGGAGATGCCCTGTTGGGTCAAATCCTCCAGGATTCGCTGAGCCTCCGGCGAACTCTCCCTGAGCTGGTCGAGCAGTGCCTGACTGCCACCCGGTGGCAGAAAGACGCCTAGCTGGACCATGGCGGCGCCGGCCAGCGAACCGCTGATCAGTGCCTCGGACCAGCGCAGACGCTCTCGGAGCACCACGCCCATCAGGGTCACCAGCAGCAGGGTCGCCAGCGGGATCACGTCCCCCTGAACCCACCACCAGCCGGCGGGCAGGCCCGCCGCCAGGATCACCGGCAGTGCCGATGCCATGCCCTGGCGAAGCGTCACCAAGCCTGCGATGGCGGCGCTCATCCAGAACAACCAAGGCACCAGCCCCGCGATCGCCGCCCCTCCAGCAGCGTAGGGCAGCCCCCGCATCATCCAGCGGGCAATCGAAAGCATCACGCGAACGGCTTACTGGTGGCTATCGGAGTACGGCAGCAGAGCCAGGTAGCGCGCGCGCTTGATGGCGCTGGACAGCTGACGCTGGTAGCGTGCCTTGGTACCGGTGATGCGGCTCGGAACGATCTTGCCGGTCTCGGTGACGTAGGCCTTGAGAGTGTCCAGATCTTTATAGTCGATCTGCTTCACGCCTTCGGCGGTAAAACGGCAAAACTTGCGGCGACGGAAAAAGCGTGCCATGTAAAAATCCTCCTGGCGGTGCGTATCAGTTAGCTTCAGCGGTTTCGGTACGTTCGCGCGGCTTGTCTTCGCGACGCGGACGCTTTTCTTCCGCCGGCTTCATCATCGGTGAAGCTTCGGTGATGGCTTCCTTGCAACGCACGACCAGGCTACGGATGATCGCATCGTTGAAGCGGAAGATATTCTCGATTTCTTCGAGGGTCTCGCCGCTGCACTCGACGTTCATCAGCACGTAGTGAGCCTTGTGGATCTTGTTGATCGGATACGCCAGGTGACGACGGCCCCAATCTTCCAGACGATGAACGCTGCCGCCGCTCTCGGTAACGAGGCTGGTGTAACGTTCGACCATCGCCGGAACCTGTTCGCTCTGGTCCGGGTGGACCATGAACACGATTTCGTAATGACGCATAGTGTCTCCTTTCGGTTTGACAGCTTCCATAGGGCATGTCGAAGGAAAGCCTTCGCAGCACCAGGGGAAGCAAGGAGTGATTTAACGGGTGTGTTTGTCTGGCCGCAGTCCGACCAAGCCGAACAATTGTAGTGACCGCCCGGCTAGCTTGCAAGCTGACGCTGCCGCAGCGCCTCGAACAGGCAGATACCGGTGGCCACCGAGACGTTGAGACTCGACACGCTGCCCACCATCGGCAACTTGACCAGATTATCGCAGGCTTCGCGGGTCAGCCGCCGCATGCCCTTGCCTTCGGCGCCCATCACCAGCGCGCAGGGCCCGCTGAAGTCACCATCGAAGACGCTGGCCTCGGCCTCGCCGGCGGTGCCGGTGATCCAAATGCCGTGATCCTTCAACTTGCCCATGGCCCGCGCCAGGTTGGTGACCTGATAGACGGGCACGCTCTCGGCGGCCCCGCAGGCTACCTTGCGCACGGTGGCGTTGAGCGGCGCGGCCTTATCCTTGGGCACGATGACGCCATCCACGCCGGCGGCATCGGCGCTGCGCAGGCAGGCACCGAAGTTGTGCACGTCGGTGACGCCATCGAGGATCAGCAGTAGCGGCGGCGTGTCCTTGGTCCAGCCATTGAGCCGCAGCCACAGGGACTCTTCGCCCTCGGCCGACAGCGGCGGACAGAACGCCACGATGCCCTGATGCGCGGCCCCCTGGGAAAGGGCATCGAGGGTATCGCGGGGCTGGAACTGGACCCGCGTACCCAGGCGGCGAGCCTCGTCGAGCAGCTCGGCCAGACGAGCCCCGGCATTGCCGTCCTGCACCCAGAGTTCGCGGGGAGCCTCTCCCCTCGCCAGCAGGGCGCGCACCGCGTGCACGCCATATACCGCATCGAGGCCAGCGGGGGCCTTGGGCCCACGCTGGCCGGGACGTCGTTTCATGATCGGCTTTTCCTGACAGTTCGTGGCATGCCGGCGCCAGGCCATGGTGCTCAGTCATAAGCACCTGACCCTGCTTCAAGCGCCCGGCGTTGCGCCCTTATTTAGCGCTTGGCGCCGCCGCCCCGCGGCTTGCGCGGCCCGCGGCGACGACCCGACTTGGGCTTGTCGCCCTTGGGCTTTTCAGACGGCGACTTGTCGCTGCCGGCCTGTGGCTCGGTGCCTGGCTTGCGACGCGGCGCACGCTTTTGACGCGGTTTGTCGTCGACCAGATCGAAGTCGATCTTGCGGTCGTCGAGATCGACTCTTGCGACCTGAACGGTGACGCCGTCGCCCAGCCGGTAGCTGACGCCGGAGCGTTCGCCCTTGAGGCGATGCTTCTCGGCCTCGTAGTGGTAGTAGTCGGAAGGCAGCGAGGTAACGTGTACCAAGCCTTCGACATAGACATCGTCGAGGCGCACGAAGATACCGAACTGGGTCACCGAGGCGATGGTGCCTTCGAAGACATCGCCGACCTTGTCGGACATGAACTCGCACTTGAGCCAGTCTTCCACGTCGCGGGTGGCGTCGTCGGCGCGCCGCTCGGTCATCGAGCAATGCTCACCGAAGTGCACCATCTGCTCGAAGGAGTACGGCGCCCAACGGCTGGGCGGCTCGACCGAAGCCCCCTCGGCACGCAGCACGGTTGAGGTCTGGCGCGGCCCACGGATCACCGAGCGAATGGCGCGGTGGACCAGCAGATCCGGATAGCGACGGATCGGCGAGGTAAAGTGCGCATAGGCCGGATAGGCCAGGCCGAAGTGCCCTTCGTTCTGGGGCGAATACACGGCCTGGTTCATCGAACGCAGCATCACGGTCTGGATGATATCGGCATCCGGGCGGTCCTTGATGACCTCGCGCAGCGCCTGATAGTCCTGCGGTGTCGGCTCGTCGCCGCCACCCAGGGAAAGCCCCAGCTCGTTGAGGAACAGACGCAGGCGATCCAGACGCTCGGGCGTCGGCGGCTGGTGAATGCGATACAGCGCCGGCAGATCGTGCTTGTCGAGGAAGCGTGCGGTGGCGACGTTGGCCGCCAGCATGCATTCTTCGACGATCTTGTGGGCGTCGTTGCGCGAGCGCGGCACGATGGAGTCGATCTTGCGCTCGTCGTTGAAGAGGATCGCCGTCTCGGTGGTCTCGAAGTCGATGGCACCGCGCTCGCTGCGCGCGGTGCGCAGCAGCTTGTAGAGCTGATGCAGCTGCTCGATCGACGGCACCAGGGAGGCGTACTCCTCACGCAGCGCCTTACCCTCGGGGCTGTCCGGCTCCTGCAGCATCTTGCCGACCTTGTTATAGGTCAGGCGCGCATGGGACTGGAAGACCGCCTCGTAGAAGCGATAGCGGCTGATCGCACCAGTCTTGGAGATGTTCATCTCGCAGACCAGGGCCAGCCGGTCGACCGCCGGATTCAGCGAGCACAGGCCGTTGGAGAGCAGCTCGGGCAGCATCGGCACGACCTGGCCCGGGAAGTACACCGAGTTGCCGCGCACCAGCGCCTCTTGGTCCAGGGCACTGCCCGGCCGCACATAATGCGAGACGTCGGCGATGGCGACGATCAGCTTCCAGCTACCCGACTTGGTCTGGTAGGCGCAGATGGCGTCGTCGAAGTCCTTGGCGCTTTCATCATCGATGGTCACCAGCGGCAGGTGACGCAGGTCGATGCGCTTCGCCTTGTCGTCTTCGGCCACCTCGGCGGACATCGAGGCGATCTGCTCGTCCACCGCCGGCGGGAACTGATCGGGAATGTCGTAGCTGCGAATGGCGATGCCGATCTCCATGCCCGGATCCATGCGCTCGCCAAGCACCTCGATGACCTCGCCCACCGGCTGTTTGCGGGTCTCGGGCTGCTGGACGATCCGCGCCGAGACGACCTGGCCGTCCTGAGCGCCACCGCTGGCGCTGTGGGGAATCAGCACTTCCTGAGAGATGCGGCTGTTCTCGGGAATCAGCACCGCGAACTCGTCGTTGTTCTGACGATAGATCCCCACCACGGTCTGGGTGTTGCGGGCGATGACTTCGGCGATGGTTGCCTCGTCACGGCCACGGCGGTCACGGCCGCTGACGCGCACCAAGACATGATCGCCGTGGAAGACACGGCGCATCTGGCGTGGCGGCAATACCAGGTCGGGCTTTTTACCGTCGTCGCGGAGGATGAAGCCGAAGCCGTCGCGGTGCCCAAGCACCTTGCCCTTGATCAGATCGAGCTTATCGATCAGCGCGTAGGCGCCGCGGCGGTTGCGCAGCACCTGGCCGTCGCGCTCCATGGCGGCCAGACGGCGGCGCACGGCCTCCTGCTGGTCGTCGTCCTCGAGGCCCAGCATCCGACTCATGTTCTCGTGAGTCAGGGGCTTGCCGGCCTCTTCGAGGCGGCGCAGGAGGTATTCGCGGCTGGGTACCGGATTATCGTACTTGTGGGCTTCACGTTCCGCTTGGGGATCGTCGCTGAGCGTCCACTGAGTCATACGCAAGGCGTCCTTGATAAGGGAAAAACGATGCACCACGGACGTGAGGCAAGAATTCGTGTGTTCATTAACATCGCGCCAGTATAGCGTCGCAGCGAGCCCGACCCAACCATAACCGTGACGGCGTCTCAAGCATTCTGCGAACGGATCCTGATTGGCCGCGCAGAAAAATCTTTCTGGCGCCCCGGCCCACGTCTTGCATTGCCAAATGAAATCGGTATTATACCGCCCACTTGCCCGGGTGGCGGAATTGGTAGACGCGCTAGCTTCAGGTGCTAGTGTCCGTATGGACGTGGAGGTTCAAGTCCTCTCCCGGGCACCATCGATGATCTTAAGGCTCAGGCCCGGTCATCACGGGATGAAGATCCCACCGGCAGTAACCGCAGTTTGCAGTACCGGTAAGACCCGTTGATCACTCAACGGCACAATATGGCTTGTGTTCGCCCAGGTGGCGGAATTGGTAGACGCGCTAGCTTCAGGTGCTAGTGTCCTTATGGACGTGGAGGTTCAAGTCCTCTCCTGGGCACCATCCTGATCCCTCTTGACTAGGATCTCGATGCCCAGACACGCGAACACCGGCCAGCATGATGCGCCCGGGTGGCGGAATTGGTAGACGCGCTAGCTTCAGGTGCTAGTGTCCGTATGGACGTGGAGGTTCAAGTCCTCTCCCGGGCACCAATTCGCATCATGTAGTAACACCTTCCCGAAACGCCGGTCCCGGCGAACCCGCTGCCCAGATGGCGGAATTGGTAGACGCGCTAGCTTCAGGTGCTAGTGTCCTTACGGACGTGGAGGTTCAAGTCCTCTTCTGGGCACCATTGTATTATCCCCTTTAGCTGTATCTCGCTGTCCTCGCAACGGTCTGTTTGCGCTTCGCTTGTGTCATCCCGTTTTGGCTACCCCGCCGCCTTTGCAACACGCCCTACCCCTTGGTCGTCATCTCTCGCTCGATATCGCCTATAGGCTGCGTATTGGCACGCCTACACCTTGCATGCGCCCAGACAATGCTTACTGAAAGCGCCCGGGACGCCGCGCCACGGCCTGCAGCGCCCAGCCACGCTGGTTGATGCCGCCCTCGAGGCGCGTCTCTGCTGCCGGAGGCAGGTTCGGGAAGAAGTCCAGGCCGGTGCGGGCCTCTATCTCATCGACGCTGACCAGGAAGCGATCCAGCGGTTCATTGCCGCTGACCTCCTGGGGCATGATGAAGGCCAGCACGCGAGGCGTATCGGACGGCACGACCAGAATCTTGTAAAACGCCTCCGGCACCTGGGTGAAACCCACCCGACGAAAGACACCATCGAGAAAGTCTTGGGGATAGATGGGCCCGGTAATCACCTGCAGGGTGCCGAAGCGCGGTACGAAATCATCCATCACCACCTCTTCCAGCCGCTGCCAGAGCTGGCGGTTGAGGCGCGGCCGTTGGGGCGACATATTGCTCATCAAAAAGGTCTGGCGCTGAGCCTCGCGACCATAAACGCTGGCAATGGCATAATTGGGGGCCAGGTGGCCACGATCATAGCCACTGCCGCGATAGCTATCGGTACTCACCGGCCACAGGGTTCGCCAGTCACGCTGAAAATCGGGACGCTCGCCGATTCGCGATGACCCGGCATCATTCAACCAATAGCTGACCCATAGCGGATTGACCCTCAGGTCGGACCAGCCCACCAGATAACCATCGTTGCGCAGCACGCGATGCAGGCTCAGTGGCGTAGGGGACTCCCAGGTCGTGACGCCCATCCAGCTCAGGCTGTCGCGATATTCGGCCTCCTGGCTATACCAAAGCCCTGTACCCACCGCCACGAACAGCCCCGCGATCAGCAGGCGGCGTAGCCCGGCACGCCCCATCGACAACAAGATCCCCATTCACGCCCCCGGCTGTGGTTTCCGCATCAGCGGCGCAGTATACCAGCGCCACCCGATGCGCACAGGCAGACCAGGGTGACCAAGTGGCGACCCAGGGACAGGATCGAACACCGCGGATTCCCTGCTTACAGCGTCATGCACTAAACTAGTCGTGATCGAACTGAACGGGACGCCCTGCGGCGTTGCTGATCGACACGATAGCGAGACCGTTCGGCGATGAGGTGCAATAGTTGTCAGGTGCCCCACCAGCAAGGCACCGGAAGAAGCAAGAGGCAGGAAGCGAGGCAAGGCAGCCTCGCCTGAACCAGAGGCGGCCCGAGCCGCCCCTATGACCGTGAAGCGGGTCCCGCCCCTGGCAAGGCATCCAAGGACCCGGAAAAGACCTACCCCAAGGAGATACCATGGCTAATCAGAGTCGTCGCGACTTCATGCGTAACAGCCTGCTGGGCCTTGCCGCCCTGCCACTGGGCGCAGGCATTCTGTCACGCCAGGCCCTGGCTCAGGACCTCCCGCCCCTGGACCCGGAAAACCCGCAAGCAAAGGCACTGAACTACGTCACCCAAGCAAGCGATGCCAGCGACCATCCGGCCTACGCCGATGGCGAGAAGTGTTCCAACTGCATGTTCTATAACGCCGACACCCAGGGCTGTCAGCTGTTCCCGCAAAACAGTGTGGCAGCGGGCGGCTGGTGCCAATCCTGGACCGCTGCCTAAGGCCCTGACGCCGGTGAAACCGGCTGGCCGTCAACCATAGCGTCAAAGCACGACGACAAGACCCGCCAGTTGGCGGGTCTTGTCGGTTCAGTAGCAGCGCCATGCCGGCTCACGCCCATCCTGATGTGTCGATGCCGGCCTTCCTCACCCTCACCACAGCCGTTTCTCGACCGGGGCTGATCCGGTGCTTTCTCTCGTCGTCGCTTGGAGGGTACCTCGAGCATTCGCCCGCCTCTTCGCTCTTAACTCTTCATCCTTATCTCTTAGCTTCTATCTCTTTGTTCTCGCCTCTTACTCCTGTCCGCCCTCGTTGGGCAGCGGCCATTGATAGCGACGCGCCACTTCATCGTCTTCGATCGATTCGAGGCGCACCGTGAAGCCCCATAGCTGGTGCAGGTGACGCATCACCGGATAGACGCTCTTGGCCAACGGCCGACGGCGATCCTGGACGTGACGCAGCGTCAGGGAGCGGTCGCCGCGAATATCGGCGGCATAGATCTGGATATTCGGCTCCCGCACCGACAGCGCGTACTGCACCGACAGCGCCTCGCGCAGGCGTCGGTAGCCACGCTCATCGTGGATCGCCGCCACCGTGAGCATCTCGTCCTGATCGTCGTCGATGACATTGAACAGCTTGAGGTCGCGAATCACCTTGGGCGACAGGAACTGCTGGATAAACGACTCATCCTTGAAGTTGCGCATCGCAAAATGCAGCGTATCGAGCCAGTTGCTACCGGCGATGTCGGGGAACCATTCACGATCCTCGTCGGTTGGCGACTCGCAGATGCGGCGAATATCGGTGAACATCGCAAACCCTAGCGCATAGGGGTTGATGCCGTTGTAGTAGGGGCTATCGAAAGGCTGCTGATGGACCACGGCGGTGTGGGACTGCAGGAATTCGAGGATCAGCCCCTCATCGACCAGCCCCTCGTCGAACATCCGATGCATGAGGGTGTAGTGCCAGAAGGTAGCCCAGCCCTCGTTCATCACCTGCGTCTGGCGCTGCGGATAGAAGTACTGCGCCAGCTTGCGCACGATGCGCACGATCTCCCGCTGCCAGGGCGCCAGCAAGGGGGCGTTCTTCTCGATGAAATACAAAAGGTTCTCCTGAGGCTCGGGCGGATAGCGACCGGCCTGGTGCAGCCCCAGGGGGTCATCGCCATCGTCCTCCGTGATCGCCTCGAGGCCCTGCCCGGACAGGGGAATGGTGCGCCACAGGGTATTCACCTGCGCTTGCAGATATTCCTCACGCTCGGCTTGACGAAGCGCCTCTTCCTCGGCGGAGATGGGCGAAGGGCGCTTGTAACGATCCACGCCGTAGTTCTGCAGTGCATGACAGGCATCCAGCAGTTGCTCGACCGCGGCCACCCCATAGCGCTCTTCACACTCGGCGACGTATTTGCGTGCGAACACCAGGTAATCGATGATCGAGCTGGCATCGGTCCAGGCGCGAAACAGGTAGTTGCCCTTGAAGAAGGAGTTATGCCCATAGCAGGCGTGAGCCATGACCAGCACCTGCATCATCAGGGTGTTCTCTTCCATCAGATAGGCGATGCAGGGGTCGGAGTTGATGACGAGTTCGTAGGCCAGCCCCATCTGGCCGCGGCGATAGGCCTGCTCGACGGACAGGAACTGCTTGCCGAAGGACCAGTGGTGGTAGCCCACCGGCATGCCGACGCTGGCGTAGGCGTCCATCATCTGCTCGGAGGTGATCACCTCGATCTGATTGGGGTAGGTATCGAGGCGGTATTCATCGGCGAGGCGGGCAATCTCACGTTCGAACTCCGCAAGCACCTCGAAATTCCAGTCCGAACCGGTAGCGATGGGGGTCTGTCGGGTCATGCTGCCTCCTGGAGCCGCTCAGGCCTCGACTTTACGAAACAGCTCGCGAAACACCGGGTAGATATCCCCCGGCTCGACAATCTGGCGCATGGCGAAGCGTGAGGGGAAATCCGCCTCGACTGCCTCGTACTCCTCCCACAGCGCCTGGTGGGCGTGGGGCGTGATCTCCACATAGGTGAAATAGGCGAGCTTTTGCATCAGTGACTTGGACAGCACTTCACGGCAGGTCGTCGAATCGTCGTCCCAGTTGTCGCCGTCGGAAGCCTGAGCCACGTAGAGATTCCAGTCGGCGGGTGGGTAACGGTCACTGATGATCTCGTCGACCAGGGTCAGGGCGCTGGAGACGATGGTGCCGCCGGTCTCCCTCGAATAGAAGAACTCCTCCTCGTCGACTTCCTTGGCGGCGGTATGGTGGCGCACGAAGACCAGCTCGACCTTTTCGTAGTTGCGCTCGAGAAACAGGTACAGCAGCAGGAAGAAGCGCTTGGCGATGTCCTTGTGGGATTGGGTCATCGAACCCGAGACGTCCATCACACAGAACATCACCGCCTTGTTGGACGGCGTGGGCTGGTTGACCAGATTGTTGTAGCGAAGGTCATAGGTATCGATGAAGGGCACCGATTCCAGACGCTTCTCTAGCCGCTCGATCTCGGCCTTGAGTTCCTGAATGCGTGAGGGGTTGCGCAGCACCGGGTCCTTGCGCTCCTCCTCCGCCAGGGCATCCATGGACTCACGCAGGGCGCGCCGGATGGGCGCCCGCATGGCGATGCGCCTAGCCTGAGCCTCGCGCATCGAGCGGACGATATTGATCCGCGAGGGCACGCCATCGCGGGTGATGCCGGATCGCACCGGCTTGACCTCTTCGAGATCCATCAGTTGCTTGCGCTCGAGGTGCGGCAGCTCCAGGCCATCGAAAACGAAATCGAGAAACTCATCGCGGGTAAGGCTGAAGGCGAATTCATCCATGCCCTCACCCTGATTGGACGCCCCGCCCTCGCCACTGCCATCTCCTCCGCCACCTCCGCCGCTGGGGCGGCGCAGCCGGTCGCCCTCATCAAACTCGCGGTTGCCGGGACTGACGATGGAGCGATGCCCGCCCTGACCGTGCTGAAAGACCGGCTCGGAGATATCGCGCGTCGGGATCGACACCTTCTCGCCATGCTGCATGTCGGTGATCGAACGCCGATTGACGGCCTCCTCCACCGAACGCTTGATATGAGTGCGATAGCGATCGAGGAAGCGCTGCCGATTGACCGCACTCTTGTGCTTGGCATTGGCCCGTCGATCGATGAAATAGCTCATGCTGCCCTCCCGGCGCATCGCGCCGCTGGCCGGGCCGGTCACCCGGCCCGGCGATGCGCCTCACGGCGCTACCCCGTCCAGCTCTCAGTCGCGCGCGACCGAGAGCTGAGGCATCACTGGGACTTGCGAACGCGCAGGTACCATTCCGACAACAGGCGGACCTGCTTCTCGGTGTAGCCGCGGTCGACCATCCGCGCGACGAAGTCTTCGTGCTTTCTCTGATCCGACTGGGACGCCTTGGCATTGAAGGAGATGACCGGCAGCAGCTCTTCGGTGTTGGCAAACATCTTCTTCTCGATCACGCCGCGAAGCTTCTCGTAGGAGCCCCAGCTGGGGTTCATGCCGTTGTTCTGCGCCCTCGCCCGCAGCACGAAATTGACCACCTCGTGGCGGAAGTCCTTGGGATTGGAGATGCCCGCCGGCTTCTCGATCTTCTCGAGTTCCTCGTTGAGCGACTGGCGATTGAACAGCTCGCCGGTCTCCGGGTCGCGATACTCCTGATCCTGAATCCAGAAGTCCGCATAGGTCACATAGCGATCGAAGATGTTCTGACCGTATTCGGAGTAGGACTCGAGATAGGCGGTCTGAATCTCCTTGCCGATGAAGTCGACGTAGCGCGGCGCCAGGAACTCCTTGATGAAGCGCAGGTAGCGCTCGAAGACTTCCTTGGGCAACTGCTCCTGCTCCAGGCGCTGTTCCAGCACATAAAGCAGATGGACCGGGTTGGCGGCGATCTCATGGGTGTCGAAGTTGAACACCTTGGAGAGAATCTTGAAGGCGAAGCGCGTAGAGAGCCCGTTCATGCCCTCATCGACCCCGGCGCCGTCGCGATACTCCTGAATCGACTTGGCCTTGGGATCGGTATCCTTGAGGTTCTTGCCGTCATACACCCGCATCTTCGAGTAGATGCTGGAGTTTTCGGGCTCCTTGAGCCGCGAGAGCACCGTGAACTGGGCCAGCATGCGCAGCGTATCCGGCGCGCAGGGCGCCTCGGACAGCGACGAGTGCTCGAGCAGTTTCTGATAGATCTTGACCTCTTCGGTCACCCGCAGGCAGTAAGGCACCTTGACCATGTAGACCCGGTCGAGGAAGGCCTCGTTGTTGCGGTTGTTACGGAAGGTCTGCCACTCGCTTTCATTGGAGTGCGCCAGCACCACCCCATCGAAGGGGATCGCTCCCATGCCTTCGGTGGGGTTGTAATTGCCCTCCTGGGTGGCGGTCAGCAGCGGGTGCAGCACCTTGATCGGCGCCTTGAACATCTCCACGAACTCCATCAGGCCCTGGTTGGCCTTACAAAGTCCGCCAGAGAAGCTGTAGGCGTCCGGATCGTCCTGGGAATAGAGCTCGAGCTGGCGAATATCGACCTTACCGACCAGCGAGGAAATATCCTGATTGTTCTCGTCACCCGGCTCGGTCTTGGAGATGGCAATCTGGTTGAGCCGCGACGGAAAGAGGCGCACCACCCGGAACTCCGAGATATCGCCGCCGTACTCCTTGAGGCGCTTGGACGCCCAGGGCGACATCACGCTCTTCAGGCAGCGCCGAGGAATGCCGTACTCCTTCTCGAGCAACTCGCCGTCTTCCTCGGGAGAGAACAGCCCCAGCGGTGACTCGAAGACCGGCGAACCCTTGATGGCATAGAAAGGAATTCGCTCCATCAGCAGTTTCAGGCGCTCGGCCAGGGACGACTTGCCGCCCCCCACCGGGCCCAGCAGGTAGAGGATCTGCTTGCGCTCCTCGAGCCCCTGGGCGGCATGGCGGAAGTAAGCGACGATCTGCTCGATCGCCTCCTCCATGCCGTAGAACTCGGAGAACGCCGGGTAGCGACGGATCACCTTGTTGGAAAAAATGCGGGATAGCCGGGAATCCTTGGCAGTGTCGATCACCTCGGGCTCCCCGATCGCCACCAGCATGCGCTCGGCGGCCGAAGCGTAGGCAGTGGGATCACTACGACAAAGTTCCAGGTACTCCTTGAGACTGAGTTCCTCCTGTTGAACGCGTTCGTAGCGATTCTGGACATGATCGAAGATGCTCATCGAAGCCTCCTTAAGCACGATTCCTCGACGATGACGGGAACTGTCAGTTCGAGGCGGGCACATCTATCAGCGTAGACAGATTCGGTTGCCAGGGGCTTTCTTCGCACTTCAACGCAACGACTATCTGACGCCTCTGATCTATAAGAGCTCAGAAGCGGCAGGATCGTTCGTTGAAAGTCGCCGAGATTTTGAACGCTAGGCGAAAAAGCCGCCAACCGCCAGTGAATGGCGGTCGGCAGCGAGGAGATCGAACAGGCGGGAAAGGCGGCTCAGGCTTGGCTCAGGGCGTCACGCATATCATTGATGAGCGTATCGAGCAGCTCGGTAGTGGTGTTCCAGGAACACACGAAGCGCGCCCCGCCGGCACCGATAAACGTATAGAAGGTCCAGCCGCGCGCCTTGAGTTCCGCAATCGCCGCCGGCGGCAGGCTGACGAAGACACTGTTGGCCTGGGTCGGAAACATCGCTTCAACGCCGGGCAGCCCGATCAAGCCGTCGGCCAGATAACGCGCCATGGCATTGGCGTGTTCGGCGTTGGTGCGCCAGGCGCCGCTCTCTAAAAGCCCCAGCCAGGGGGCGGCAATGAAGCGCATCTTCGAGGCCAACTGGCCGGCCTGCTTGCAGCGATAAGCGAAATCCTCGGACAGCTCACGGTTGAAGAACAAGATCGCTTCACCCATCGCCATGCCGTTCTTGGTGCCCGAAAAACACAGGGCGTCGATGCCGACCTGCCAGGTCAGCTCGGCGGGGCTGACATTCAGTGCGGCACAGGCGTTGGCGAAGCGCGCGCCGTCCATATGCAGCCGCAGGTCGTGCTTGTCGGCCATGGCACGAATCGCCCGCAGCTCATCGAGGCTGTAGAGGGTGCCGACCTCGGTGGCCTGAGTCAGCGAGATCACGCGGGGCTTGGGATAGTGGATATCGCTGCGCTTGGTGACCAGCGCTTCGATGCCCTCTGGCGTCAACTTGCCATGCTCGCCCGGCGAGGTCAGCAGTTTGGCGCCGTTGGAGAAGAATTCCGGCCCACCGCACTCGTCGGTCTCGATATGGGCGAGCTCGTGGCATATCACACTGTGATAGCTGCGCCCCATTGCGGCCAGCGTCAAGGAGTTGGCGGCGGTGCCATTGAAGACGAAGAAGACGTCGCAGTCGTAATCGAAGAGTTCACGGAAGCGGTCGGCCGCCCGTTCGGTCCAGCTGTCGTTGCCATAAGCGAGATCATCGCTACGATTGGCCTCGAGCAGGTATTCCATGGCCTCTGGACAGATCCCGGAGGTGTTGTCACTGGCCAGATAGCGCGGAGTGCAGTCGGGTTCCATCTGAGGTGTCCTTACACACAAGGTTCACGAAGGCGCATTGCGACGGGGTTGATCGCAACGCCCTGGCAGTCGGCGTGGATTGCACGCCTAAACCAGTCTACCACCCTCGTGGAAGGCTGCACCCGCTTGCCCTCATCGCCCATTACACGGCGATTCGCCGTGCTATAAACGCGCCGCCAGCCGTGTGCCCTGGTCGATGGCCCGCTTGGCGTCGAGCTCGGCGGCCTCGTCGGCGCCGCCGATCAGGTGCACCGCCACGCCCGCGGCCTCCAGCGGCGCAAACAGCTCACGTACCGGCTCCTGGCCGACACAGACCACGACGCTGTCGACCTCGAGCAGCCGCGGCTCCCCCGCCACCCGCACATGCAGCCCGGCATCGTCGATAGACAAATACTCGCAGCCGGCCAGCGTCTCGACGCCGCGATGACGCAGCGAGGCCCGGTGCACCCAGCCGGTGCTGGTGCCGAGCCCCTTGCCGGGCTTGCTGGTCTTGCGCTGCAGCAGGGTCACCTGACGCCTTGCCGGTGGCCGCTCAGCCGTGGTCAGCCCTGCGCCCTCGCGGGCCGAGAGATCGACCCCCCACTCCCGACACCAGGCACCGAGCGCTGGAGCGTTCAGCGGCTGTTCCGACGCCTCTTCCCCTCCTGAGTGAGTCAGCAACTCAGCGACATCGAAGCCGATGCCGCCGGCACCGATGATCGCGACCCGCGGGCCGACCCGCTCGGGATAGCGAATCGCCTCGGGGTACTCGATCACCTTGGGATGATCGCTGCCCGGAAGCTCGAGACGACGAGGACGAACACCGCTGGCCAGCACCACCGCCGCGAAGCCCTCGAGGGCCTCCAGACTGGCCTGGGTGTTCAGGCGCACCTCGACGGCGTATTTTTCGAGCATCACCTTGTAGTAGCGCAGCGTCTCGTTGAACTCCTCCTTGCCCGGAATCCGACGCGCGTAGTTGAACTGCCCGCCCACCTCGCTTTCCCGTTCGAAGAGCACCACCCGATGGCCACGGCGAGCGGCGGTCACCGCCGTCGCCAGCCCCGCCGGCCCGGCGCCGACCACGGCGATGTCCTGAGGCGATTCGGCCGGCGTGATCGCAAGCTCGGTCTCGTGACAGGCGCGCGGGTTGACCAGACAGGAGGTCAGCTTGCCCTGAAAGGTGTGATCGAGGCAGGCCTGGTTGCAGGCGATACAGGTGTTGATTGCTTCGCTATGCCCCGCCTGTGCCTTCGCCACCCAGTCGGGGTCGGCGAGAAAGGGTCTCGCCATGGACACCAGATCGGCATGCCCCTCGGCCAGCACTCGCTCCGCGACCTCCGGCATGTTGATGCGGTTGGTGGTGATCAGCGGCACCGTAAGCTCGGCTTTCATGCGCCGCGTCACCTCGGTGAAGGCGGCCCGCGGCACGCTGGTGACGATGGTGGGCACCCGCGCCTCGTGCCAGCCGATGCCGGTATTGATCAGATCCACCCCGGCCTCTTCGAGGGCGCGCCCCAGGGCGACCACTTCCTGCCAACTGCTGCCTTCCTCCACCAGATCCAGCATCGACAGGCGAAAGATGATCAGGAAGTCCGCCCCCATGGCGCCCCGGATGCGGCGCACGATCTCTAGCGGGAAGCGCATGCGGGCGGTGGCGTCGCCGCCCCACTCGTCCTCGCGCTGGTTGGTACGCCGGCACAGAAACTGATTGATCAGATAGCCTTCCGAGCCCATCACCTCGACGCCGTCATAGCCGGCATCGGCGGCCAAGCATGCACAGCGCACGTAGTCCTCGATCTGCTGCTCGACCTCGTCGCTTTTCAGCGCTCGGGGTGTGAAGGCATTGATCGGCGCGCGAATCGCCGAAGGCGCTACCAGCTCGGGCGAATAGGCATAGCGACCGGCATGCAGAATCTGCAGGCAGATGCGCCCGCCCTCGCCGTGCACCGCCTCGGTGACCGGGCGGTGGGCGGCGGCCTCCTGGGCGTCGGTGAGCTTGGCGGCCCCCTGGAAAACCGCGCCTTCCGGGTTGGGGGCGATGCCGCCGGTAACGATCAGACCCACGCCGGCCCGGGAACGCTCCGCGTAGAAGGCCGCCAGCCGGGTGAAGCCGTCGGGGGCTTCCTCGAGGTTGGTGTGCATCGAGCCCATCAGCACACGGTTGGGCAGGGTCAGATTACCCAGCTTCAGCGGCTGGAAGAGATGCGGGTAGGTCGTCACGGCGCGTCCTCGCACGATGGCACGGCTTGGTTTCAAACAACCGTATGACAGACTGACCGAAGCCGCAAGACGGCCAAGGTCGACCATCGACGCCGCGAGCCCTATGACACTGCCATCCGCAAGCGTGGCATCGACTAAGGCGACACTGAGCAGGCCAATAAGGCAGCACGAGAAAATAGCGAGGCGAGAGGAAAAACGCGAGGGCTAAAACGACAAAACCCCAAGCGGCAAGGCTCGGGGTTAATATCGGGTATCGAAATGGCGGACCGGACGGGACTCGAACCCGCGACCTCCGGCGTGACAGGCCGGCATTCTAACCAACTGAACTACCGGTCCGCGTGGTGGGTGATACTGGACTCGAACCAGTGACCCCCAGCATGTGAAGCTGGTGCTCTAACCAGCTGAGCTAATCACCCACATATTCGACAGGCGAGGTGTGCTTGGATGATCGATGGCGGACTGGACGGGACTCGAACCCGCGACCTCCGGCGTGACAGGCCGGCATTCTAACCAACTGAACTACCAGTCCACATTTTTTTCTCTACGCCTCCAGGGCATCTCGAAGAGATGGTGGGTGGTACTGGGCTCGAACCAGTGACCCCCAGCTTGTAAGGCTGGTGCTCTTCCAACTGAGCTAACCACCCTTGGGGACGTGGCGCTGCATTCTACAGGGCAACGGACTAAAGTCAACGCCATCGACGCAAATAATTCGTCAGTGGGCAGCACGAATTTCACAGGGCATTCATCAACTTGCGCCCTTATGGTTCGCAAAGCCGCGCCATGCGCGGGGTTGGGCAATTTCGCGCCCAACCACCCCGCTCTGCGTCCTCGCCAAATTCGTTTATTTCCGCCGGTACGGTTGGCGAGTTCGCGCGAACATCCGCCTTGGTTTCATTTATGCCAACGCATCTATCAATGAGTGTTAGTCCTTATCCCTTGGCACCGGCATTGGCCTGCGCCATACGCGCAGCGATCACCTCGGCCGCCTCGTCAATCAAATCAGCCTGGCTTCGCCCACTGCGCCGAGTCGGCGTCCAGTCATGATCGCCCCCCTCTAGAAAGTGCACCTCGGCATTGGCGGGTAGCGCATAGCCCTCCACTTCCTCACGACGGCCGAAGGGGTCACGGGTCCCTTGCAGCACCAGGGTCGGACAGCGAAGCGACGGCCAATGCGCCAGCCGGGTTCGCTCGGGCTTGCCCGGCGGGTGGAAGGGATAGCCGCACAGCACCAGGCCCTCGCCTCCCTGCATGCGACCCTGTTCGGCGGCCAACAGGCTGGCCACGCGCCCGCCCATCGACTTGCCGCCCAGCCAGGGCGCGGGCAGCCCGGCCTGAAACAAGGTGTCGCACCACCCCGCCAGTTCCTCCACCAGTCTCTCGACCTTAGGCGGCGGTCGCCGGCGCCCTTCCCGTCGCATCTGCTGCATGTAGGCAAACTCGATCGCCAGCACCTGCACTCCGGCCTGCGCCAGCGCCTGGCGCAGTGCGATCAAAAAGCTCGAGTCCTGCCCGGCGCCGGCACCGTGGGTCAACAGCAGCCGACCAAGGCGCGCATCGCCGCTAACCTCGACCGGCCCTCGCTCTGGGAGCCACCAAGTACCGGTCTGCCCCTGGGCGAGTCGTTGCCCTAGTTCAGCCGGTGTTTGCAGCAACTCGCTGGCGTCGATGGGATATGCCACTTACTCTCCTATTAATCGCCAAAAAGTAATAACCAATATGCGTATGAGCGCCTGGTACGCGTGGCGCAGGCGCTGGGCTAGAATCGCCCCCGGACTCTTGATCTGCATCATTATGGCGGCGGCATGCCTCGGGCAAACTCCGGCTTAAGACGTCTCCCCGACACCGCGTTCAACGGGAACCTGACATGAACACAGCATTTGAGCATCCGATCTACAACTACAAGGTGGTTCGGCAGTTCGCGATCATGACGGTGGTATGGGGCATCATCGGCATGCTCCTGGGGGTGATCATTGCCGCGCAGCTGGTCTGGCCGCAGCTCAATCTGGGGCTGCCGTGGACGAGCTTCGGCCGCCTGCGTCCGCTCCACACCAACGCCGTGATCTTCGCTTTCGGCGGCTCGGCGCTGATGGCGACGTCGTATTACGTGGTGCAGCGCACCTGTCAGGTTCGCCTCATCTCCGACAGGCTCGCCGCCTTCACGTTCTGGGGCTGGCAGGCGGTGATCGTGTCGGCGGTCATCACCCTGCCGATGGGCTTCACCACGTCCAAGGAGTATGCCGAGCTCGAGTGGCCGATCAACATTCTGATCGCCGTGGTCTGGATCAGCTATGCCGTCGTCTTCCTCGGCACGATCAAGCAGCGCAAGACCGCGCATATTTACGTGGCCAACTGGTTTTATGCCGCCTTCATCCTGACGGTGGCCGTGCTGCATATCGTCAACAACGCCGCCATTCCGGTCGGGCCCTTCAAATCTTACTCGATCTACCCCGGGGCCGTGGACGCTATGGTGCAGTGGTGGTGGGGCCACAACGCCGTGGGTTTCTTCCTGACCGCAGGCTTCCTGGGCATGATGTACTACTTCGTGCCCAAGCAGGCCGAGCGCCCGATCTACTCCTATCGCCTGTCGATCGTGCACTTCTGGGCGCTGATCACCACCTACATGTGGGCCGGCGCCCACCATCTGCACTATACCGCCCTGCCCGATTGGGCTCAGTCGTTGGGCATGATCATGTCGATCATTCTGTTGGCGCCTTCCTGGGGTGGCATGATCAACGGCATGATGACCCTGTCCGGCGCCTGGCATAAGCTGCGCACCGACCCGACCCTGCGTTTCCTGGTGGTGGCGCTGTCGTTCTACGGCATGTCGACCTTCGAGGGACCGATGATGGCGGTGAAGACCGTCAATGCGCTGTCTCATTACACCGACTGGACCATCGGTCACGTGCACTCCGGGGCGTTGGGCTGGGTGGCCATGATCACCATCGGCTCCATGTATCACCTGATCCCACGGCTTTACGGCGATACCGACATGTACTCGGTAAAACTGATCGCCGTGCATTTCTGGCTCGCGACCATCGGCACCGTGCTCTACATCGCCGCGATGTGGGTCAACGGCATCCTGCAGGGCCTGATGTGGCGAGCGGTCAACGCCGATGGCACCCTGATGTACACCTTCGTTGAAGCCCTCGAGGCCAGCCATCCCGGCTATGTGGTGCGCTGGATCGGCGGCCTGTTCTGGGTCACCGGCATGCTGCTCATGGCCTTGAACGTCTACATGACGATCAAGCGCAGCAGTTCCGAGACCCAGCCGCTTCCTCAGACCGCCTGACAGGGACCCGCAGCGATGAGACACGAGATAGTCGAAAAGAACGTGGGGTTGCTGGCCGTGCTGATCCTGTTGGTGATCAGTTTCGGCGGCTTGGCCGAGATCGTGCCGCTGTTCTTCCAGAAGGAGACGACCCAGCCGGTGGCGGGCCTGGAACCGCTGAGCCCGCTGGAGCTCGAAGGCCGCGATATCTACATTCGCGAGGGCTGTGTCGGCTGCCACTCACAGATGGTGCGCCCCTTCCGCGCCGAGACCGAGCGCTACGGCCACTACAGCGTGGCCGGCGAATTCGTCTACGACCACCCTTTCCTGTGGGGGTCCAAGCGCACCGGCCCGGACCTGGCGCGGGTCGGCGATCGCTACTCGGACGACTGGCATCGAGCGCACCTGTACAACCCGCGTGACGTGGTGCCGGAATCCAAGATGCCCGCCTATCCCTGGCTATTCGACAATATCCTCGACGGCGAGGCCACCGAGACCAAGATGCGCGCCCTGCAAAGCATGGGCGTGCCCTACACCGATGAGCAGATCGACGGTGCCGGCGACCAGGTCCGCGGCGAGCAGGAAATCACCGCGCTGGTCGCCTACTTGCAGCAGTTGGGCACCGTTCTCAAGGGTGCGCGTTGATCATGGACATGGGGACCTTTCGCGGCATCACCACCCTGCTGATCCTTATCGCCTTTCTCGGCATCGTGGCCTGGGCCTACTCGAAGCGGCGCCGCAAGGATTTCGATGAGGCAGCCAATCTGCCCTTCGCCGATGAACAGGACGAGGTGACGGATAGCGACCGTGCCTCGCCCGGCGAGGTCGATGCCCGGCAGGACAAGGGAGACAAGAACACATGAACAACCTATGGGGCGACTCCCTTTCAGGCTTCTGGAGCAGCTGGATCATCGTCATCACGCTGGGCACCATTGCCTTCTGCTGGTGGATCCTGTTTGCCAACCGCAAGACCGACGAGGTGCCGGACGCCGAAGGCAAGGTGGGCACCACCGGCCACCAGGCCGATGGCATCGAGGAATATGACAACCCGCTGCCACGCTGGTGGTTCATGCTGTTCGCCGGCACCATCATTTTCTCGCTCGGCTACCTCGCCCTCTATCCCGGGCTTGGCAACTATGCGGGCCTGCTCGGCTGGACCCAGGAAAACCAGTGGGACAAGGAGGTCGCGCGTGCCGAGGAGCGCTATGCGCCGATCTTCGCTCAGTACAACGAGATAGCAGTGCCGGAACTTGCCAAGGACAGCGAGGCCATGCGCGTCGGCGAGCGCATCTTCCTCAATAACTGCGCGGTCTGCCACGGCTCCAACGCCCAGGGCGGCTACGGCTTCCCCAACCTAACCGACGACGACTGGCTGTACGGCGGCGAGCCGGAGAACATCAAGACCACCCTGCGCCAGGGCCGTAACGGCCTGATGCCCGCCTGGCAACAGCTCGGCGAGACCAACATCGACAATGTGACTCAGTATGTGATGTCGCTCTCCGCTGCCGAGCATGACGCCGATGCCGCCGCCCTTGGCCAGCCGATTTTCGCTGCCTCCTGCGTGGCTTGCCACGGGCCGCAAGCCAAGGGCAATCAGGCGCTGGGCGCACCCAATCTAACCGACGACATCTGGCTGTATCGCCAGCCTGGCCAACCGCTGGGCGACGCCATCCGCCAGACCCTGCGCAATGGCCGCAACGGGCATATGCCCGCTCAGGCACCCTACATCGGCGAAGACAAAGTGCACCTGGTCACCGCTTACGTTTACAGTCTCTCGCACTGAGTCAACGCCCGTCGGGTGCGTCTCGCCGTCGCACCCGGCCGCCTGACTACTAACCGACCGCTACAATAGCGATCTGCCCGATATGCGCCGGGCCTCACAGAACCCCGAGCCGACGCGGTGATGTCATGTCCGACAGGATTCCCACTAAAGACGTAACGACAGACGCAGGCGTCGGCCACCATGACCCGGCTTCTGCGGCGTCCACCGCCATGTATCAGAGCCGGCGTCATATCTACGTGCGCAGTATCAAGGGCAGCTTCCAGCGCCTCAGAAGCGCCTCCAACTGGGTATTGCTGGGCCTTTACTTCGCTCTGCCCTGGATCTCCTGGGGCGGTCACCCTCTGGTCCTGTTCGACCTGCCCGCCCGCCAGTTCCGTATCTTCGGCGGTACCTTCTATCCCCAGGAATTCATGCTGCTCTCCTGGCTGTTGATCATCTGTGCCTTCGGACTCTTCTTCATCACCGTCTTCGCCGGCCGGGTGTGGTGTGGCTATACCTGTCCACAGAGCGTCTGGACCTGGCTCTATATCTGGGCCGAGAAGCTCACCGAAGGCCGTCGCAACCGCCGCATCAAGCTCGACCAAGAGCCCATGAGCCTCGACAAGGCCTGGCGCAAGGGGGCCAAGCACCTGCTGTGGCTCGTCATCGCCCTGGCCACCGGACTGACCTTCGTCGGCTATTTCACGCCGATCCAGGGGCTGGTTGCCGACCTGGCCCGCATGACGCTGGGCGGCTGGTCGCTGTTCTGGATCGGCTTCTTCACGGTATTCACCTACTTGAACGCCGGCTGGCTGCGTGAGCAGGTGTGCATCTACATGTGCCCCTATGCCCGCTTCCAGTCGGTGATGTTCGATCAGGACACCCTGATCGTCTCCTACGACAGCAACCGCGGCGAGCCGCGTGGCGCCCGCAAGAAGCGCCTCAGCCACGAACAAGCGCGCGAGGCCGGCTTCGGTGACTGCATCGACTGCGACCTGTGCGTGCAGGTGTGCCCCACCGGCATCGATATCCGCGACGGCCTGCAATACGAATGCATCAGCTGCGCGGCCTGTATCGATGCCTGCGACAGCGTGATGGACAAGATGGGCTATCCCCGGGGCCTGATCCGCTATACCACCGAACATGCGCTGGAAGGCGGCACCACTCACATTCTGCGTCCCCGGCTGATCGGCTACCTGGCCGCACTGCTGGTGATGATCGGCCTGTTCGCCTGGGCGGTAAGCGACCGTACCAGCCTGGAGTTCGATATCCAGCGAGACCGCAACCAGCTCTACCAGGTGATGCCGGACGGGCGCATCAGCAATGCCTATACGCTGACCATTCGCAACCTGGATGACCGCGAGCACACCTACCGCATCAGCATGCAGGGGCTGCCGGGCATCGAACTGATAGGCAACGAGGCGGTCAGCATTGGCGCGGGCGACAGCCGACTGGTCACCCTGCGTGCCACCGTTGACGCCGATGTCATCGATCAGCCCAGCCACGAGCTCGAGGTGACCGTCGAGGCCAGCGACGACGACATCCGCCAAACGCATGAGACCCGTTTCATCGGACAGATCAGGAGATGACCTTGAACGCTCAGCCGACTAACCCCTGGTACAAGGAGTTCTGGCCCTGGATGATCCTGGCTGTGCTCGGCTCCTCGATCATCGCCGGCACCACCTTTCTGGTGCTGTCGATCACCAGCTACGACGGCATGGTCGAGGACAACTATTACAAGACGGGGCTGGCCATCAATCAGGTAATTGCCCAGGACCACCGTGCGGCTGAATTGGGCATGGCCGCCAGGCTCCGCGTCGATGATATGACCGGCGACGTCAATGTCGATCTCAGCGGCGAGGCCCGCCCCCAGCGACTGCTGCTGACGCTGATCTTTCCCACTCGCGACGATCGCGACCAGCAGTTGATCCTCACGCACGTTCGCGACGGCCACTATGTCGGCCAGGCCCCTAGCCATCTCGAGTATCGCTGGTACCTGCAGCTGGAGCCCGACGTTCAGACCCCCGAATGGCGCCTGCAGGGTGAAGCAACCTTCCCCAGTGCAGAGGCCTTCCGCCTGACGGCGCAAGTGCCCGACGAAAGCCAGTGAGGTCCATGAGCGATACGCGGACTCTTCGCCACCCCCTTCAGCGCACACTTGAGATCAGGCGTGCCGTCTTATGAGTGTCGAGACGGCCTCACAGGGTGTCGATAGTGGCTGCTATCACTGCGGCAGCCCGGTGCCTAAAGGCGCCACCTGGCAGTTAGTGATCGATGAGCGGCCCCGCTCGCTGTGCTGCCCCGGCTGCGAGGCGGTGGCGCAGGCCATCACCGCGAGCGGACTCTCGAGCTACTACCGCTTTCGTACCGAACTGCCCGAAAGGCCCGCGAACGACGCCGGCACCCGCCGCGTCCAGGCCGAGACCTGGCAGGTATTCGACGATCCAGCACTGCAAGGCGAATTCGTGCATGCCGACGGCGATGGCCTGACCGCTACCCTGACGGTAGACGGCATTACCTGCGCGGCCTGCGCCTGGCTGATCGAACACCGCCTGAACGCGCTCGATGGCGTCACCTCAAGCGCGGTGAACCTGAGCCATCACCGGCTAAGCGTTAGCTGGGATCCGGCGCGCCTCAAGCTCTCGGCGCTGCTCGCCGAGCTCGCCGCCATCGGCTATCCCGCCCAGCCCTACGCGCCCGACCAGGCGCAGCAGCAGCTCAAGCATGACGAGCGCATGGGCGTGCGGCGGCTGATCGTCGCCGCGGTGGCGATGATGCAGGTGATGATGTTCTCGGTGCCGATCTACCTGAGCGGCCCCGACGAGATGTCCAGGGACTTTCTGGTGCTCTTCCACTGGCTGTCCTTCGCCCTGGCCACCCCGGTGGTGTTTTTTTCAGCGGCGCCCTTTTTCCACAACGCCCTGCGCGACCTGCGCAACCGGACGCTGGGCATGGACGTGCCAGTCTCGCTGGCGATCGGCGGCGCCTATCTGGCCAGCGGCTACGCGGTGATCGCCGGTCACGGCGAGATCTACTTCGACTCGGTATCGATGTTCACCTTCTTTCTGCTGTTCGGTCGCTATGTGGAGATGCGCGCCCGACGCCGCAGCGGCCACAGCGGCAATGCGCTGGCAGGCGTGCTGCCCGCCTCGGCGACTCGCCTCGAGGCCGACGACAGCGAGCGCGTACTGCCCGCCAACCGTCTGGTAGCCGGGGACCGGGTGCTGGTGCGGCCAGGCCATGGCGTGCCCGCCGACGGCGTGATCGAAGACGGCACCTCGAGCCTGGACGAATCGATGCTCACCGGCGAGTCCCGTCCGGTCATTCGTCGCGTCGGTGACGCCGTTATCGGCGGCAGCCACAACATCGACAGCCCGCTGGTGGTGCGCGTCACCCATGCCGGCGGCGAAGCGCGTGCCTCGGCGATCCTCAATCTCACCGACAGAGCCTTCGCCAAGCGCCCTCGCATCGCCGAACTGGCCAGCCGCTGGGCACACCTCTTCGTAATCCGCCTGCTGGTGGTCAGCCTTTGCGTGGCCATCGCCTGGGCCTTCATCGACCCGTCACGGGCGCTGTGGGTAACGCTCTCGGTGCTGGTGGTGACCTGCCCCTGCGCCCTGGCACTGGCCACGCCCACGGCGCTGACGGCCAGCCACGGCCGACTGCGTCGCCGCGGATTTTTGATCACCCGCGCCCACGCCCTAGAGGGCCTCGCCCAGGCCAAGCGCGTCATCCTCGACAAGACCGGCACCCTGACCACCGGTCAGATGACGCTAGCCGAGACGCGGCCGATCGCCGGGATCGCACCACAGCAGGCTCGCGCCGTTGCCGCGGCCCTCGAGGCGCACTCCGAGCATCCCATCGCGCGGGCCTTCAGCCCTTACCGGGATGTCAGCATCTCCGCCGAGGCCGTCATCAACCGGCCCGGACAAGGGCTGGAAGGCCGCATAGAGGGGCGCCGCTGGCGGATTGGCAAACCGGCTTTCGTCGCCGGCAGCGACACCCCGGCGCCCCCCGATCAAGGCCGGTGGCTGCTGCTCGCCTGCGACGGCAGGCCGAGCGCTTGGTTTGCGCTCAAGGACGATCTGCGCGACGACGCGCCCGCCACCGTGCAAGCGCTAAAGCGCCTGGGGCTCTCGGTCGAGCTGCTCTCCGGCGATCAGAGGGGGTCGGTCGAGGCGCTGGCTCAGCGACTGGGCATCGAGGACTGGCGCGCCGGCGCCAGCCCCGAGGACA
Organism: Onishia taeanensis; assembly: GCF_900100755.1. Taxonomy (GTDB): domain Bacteria; phylum Pseudomonadota; class Gammaproteobacteria; order Pseudomonadales; family Halomonadaceae; genus Onishia; species Onishia taeanensis. Next base: position 308,370 of record NZ_FNCI01000002.1, on the reverse strand, counting down.
AGCTCGCCCATGTCCAGGCCCTGCAGGCACAGGGAGAGTCGGTGGTGATGGTCGGCGATGGCATCAACGATGTGCCGGTGCTGGCCGGCGCCGAGGTGTCGATCGCCATGAACGGCGCCACCGATCTGGCCCGCACCCGTGCCGATGCGGTGCTGCTCAGCCCACATCTATCGCGTATCGTCGAAGCCATCGAGGTCAGCCGCGCTACCCGCCGCATCATTCGCCAGAATCTGGGCTGGGCGCTGTGCTACAACCTGACCGCGCTGCCGCTGGCCGCCTGTGGTTTGATACCGCCCTGGCTTGCCGCCATCGGCATGTCGGCAAGCTCGTTGGTGGTGGTCGGCAACGCCCTGCGGCTGGGCCGCCCACGCCGAAGCGTTCTCAGCGAGGTTACGACACCGCTTAACGCCTCAACAGAGCCCCTATGAGCATTCTCTACCTGCTGATTCCGTTATCTCTGCTCCTGCTATCGCTGGCCGTTTGGGCGTTCTTCTGGGCGGTCAAGAACGACCAGTTCGACGATCTCGAAGGCCCGGCGCATCGCATCCTCTTCGACGATGATGAACAGGACCTCTCGCCGGCCGCCCGTCAGCGCCGCAAACGCGCACAGACGGCCACCGATGATGCCCAACCCGCCCCGCAGGACGCAGAGACCGGCAATGGCACCGAGCGACACGAGAAAGAAAAGCAGGCAGGACAACGCCAGCCAGACCAAGGCCGGGAGGACGGGCCGCGATGAACCCGACCGGTCTCGATCTGCCGCCGCTGGCCGCCGCCTTCGTGTTCGGACTGCTGGGGGGCGCCCACTGTATCGGCATGTGCGGTGGCATCATGAGCGCGCTGAGTTTCGCCGTGCCGCCCAGCATGCGACACCCGCTGAGGCTCACCGGCCTGTTGCTCGGCTATAATCTGGGCCGCATCGGAAGCTACATCGTCGCCGGCGGCTTGGTGGCCGGGCTCGGCACCCTGATCGGCGGGCTGTCCGGCGGTGTGCGCCTGGCGCTGTCGACGCTTTCCGCCGTCATGCTGATTCTGATGGCGCTGTATATCGCCAACTGGTGGAAGGGGCTGCTCAGAGTCGAGGCCCTGGGCCGGCGCCTGTGGCGCCATCTGGAACCGGTTGGTCGACGCCTGATGCCGGTGGTGACCCTGCCTCGAGCCGTGGCCTTGGGGGCCATCTGGGGCTGGCTGCCCTGCGGGCTGGTTTACTCGATGCTGGCCTGGAGCCTGGCCACCGCCGAGCCCCTGGCCGGCGGTGCCCTGATGGCGGCCTTCGGGCTCGGCACCCTGCCCGCCCTGCTGGCCACCGGCCTCGCCGCACGTTCGCTTGGCCAACTGATCCGCCACCCGGCGACACGGACATTGGCGGCGACGCTGATCATCGCGTTTGCACTCTGGCAACTGGCCAACGCCTGGCGGCTGATGTGAGCCTGGCGGCCCAGCATTTCCACGGGAATTGACCTGGCGCAAGAGGCCAGGAGCCTGGCGGCACTAAACTGGGCGCAATTCGCATCCAGTGGAGTATGCAGTGATGTTCAGCCCCCTGCCCGCCCTCCCGTCCACCCAGGCCTGGGATCCGGCACTGCTCAAGCGTTATGACATCAGCGGGCCGCGCTACACGTCCTATCCGACCGCGCCCTCCTTTCACCAGGGGTTCGGCGCCGAGGACTTCGAGGCGGCGCTGGCGCGCAGCAATGCAAGGCCCCGCCCGCTGTCACTTTACGTGCATGTGCCCTTCTGCCGGCGCATCTGCTTCTACTGCGCCTGCAACAAGATTGCCACCAAGAACACCCAGCTCGCCGAACCCTACCTTTCCCGGCTCGACCGAGAGATGGTGCTCACCAGCCGCCAGCTGGACAGGTCCCGTGAGGTGTCCCAGCTGCACTGGGGCGGCGGTACCCCCACCTTCCTGACGCTCGGCCAGATGGGCGACCTGTTCGATCGCCTGGATGCGCGCTTCGGCCTCAGCAACTCGCCCGATCGCGACTATTCCATCGAGATCGACCCTCGGGAAGCTAACGTGCTGACCCTGCGCCATCTTCAGGCGTTGGGCTTCAATCGGCTGAGCCTCGGCGTGCAGGACCTGGACCCCAAGGTTCAGCAGGCCATCAACCGAGTCCAGCCTCGGGTACTGACCGAATCGCTGATCGACGAGGCCCGCCGACTGGGGTTCCGCTCGCTGAATCTCGACCTGATCTATGGCCTGCCGCATCAGACGCCGTCGAGCTTCGCCGCGACCCTTGCCCAGATCATCGACATGGCCCCGCCACGGCTGTCGGTATTCAACTACGCCCACCTGCCCAGCCGGTTCGCCCCGCAGCGTCGCATTCGTGAGGCCGACCTGCCGGACAGTGACGCCAAGCTCGCCATGCTGCAGACAAGCATCGAAATGCTCGAGGAAGCGGGCTATGTGCATATCGGCATGGACCACTTCGCACTGCCCGACGACAGCCTGGCAAGCGCCCAGCGCCTAGGCACCATGACCCGCAATTTCCAGGGCTACTCAACCCACGGCAATAGCGACCTGGTCGGGCTGGGCGTTTCGGCCATCAGCCGGGTGGATGACTGCTATGCGCAGAATCCCACGGCGCTCGCCGACTACGAAGCGGCGCTGGACGCCGGCCGGCTGGCCACCGTCAAGGGCATCCGGCTGAGCCTCGACGACCAACTGCGCCGTCGCGCCATCGAACGGCTGATGTGCGACATGGCGCTCGATCTTGAGGCACTGGGTCACGAGTTCGACCTCGATGCGACGCTGTGGCTCGACGATGCGCTGACCCGCCTAGCCCCCAGCATCGAGGATGGCCTGATCGAAAGACACGGCAGCCGGCTGGTCGTGACGCCGCGCGGGCGTTTGCTGATCCGGCATCTGGCGATGGCCTTCGATGCTCGACTGCCCAAGCAGGCCCAAGAGCGCTATTCGCGCATCCTTTGATCCCAACGCCTGTAGGCTCATGCCTATAACGAAGCAGTGCCGGCCGCGGCGTTCGAGAAGCAAAGAAACTTTGCCTGCTAGGTTCTCTATTCCATAATGGGCACTACGGATAAGCTAGAATCGAAAAGGATGCAGTCAAGGAGAAGGACATGCCCGCCAATGCGCTCGGTCACCGAGCCCGCCTCAATGAAACCCGCTGCCAGACCTGCAGCCTAAGTTCTCTGTGCCTGCCGCTCGCGCTGGAGGTGGAGGACATGGACCGCTTCGACGCCATCATTCGTCGTCGCGCGCCACTCAAGAAGGGCGAGGCACTGGTGCGCCAGCAGGCGCCTTTTTCGAGCGTCTTTGCGGTGCGCTCGGGCAGCCTCAAGCAGCTGATCAGTGCCGGCAGCGGCGATGAACAGCTGAGCAATTTCTATCTGCCGAGCGAACTGGTTGGCCTGGACGGCATCGACGAGGGAAGCTATCAGGGCACGGTGGTGGCTCTTGAGACCACCACCGTGTGCGAGATTCCCTTCGACCGGCTGGACGGGCTGTCAGAGAACCTGCCGGAGCTGCGTGCCCAGCTCTATCGCAGCCTGAGCAAGGAGCTGCGCGACGACCGGCGCATGCTGCGCCTGCTGTCACGCATGACCGCCGACGAGCGGCTGGCGAGCTTTTTGGTCAACCTGTCATCGCGCTTTCGTCGGCGCGGTTACTCGGCCTACAGCTTCCGGCTATCGATGTCCCGTGCGGATATCGGCAACTACCTGGGGCTGGCCGTGGAAACCGTCAGCCGAATTCTGGGCCGCTTTCAACAGCAGCAACTAGTGGCAGTATCGGGACGCGAGGTCAATATTCTCGATCTCAAGAAGCTTTCCGAACTGGCCAATGATGGCTGCCCTTACGACGGCTAGCCGCCCGCGCATCCCCCCACATCGATGCAACGCAAAAACGCCAAGCCCTGAGGCTTGGCGTTTTTATGAGCTGATCCGGTTTAAGTCCGCCGGGGCAATTCAGCAGGGATGATGCGCCCAGAAGTGGCGTGCCGGCAGGCCTAGGCCTCACCGCCAAGATCCAACGCATCAATACGACGCTCGCGGCGGCGTGCCTGCTCGGCTTCGAGGCCCTTGAAGTCGAAGAGCTCGCGATCCGCCAGCTGCGACGGCGCCACATTGGTCACGGCCTTGAACATGCTCTCGAGGCGCCCGGGATGCTCGACCTCCCACTCGGCCAGCATCTCCTTGACCACCTGGCGCTGCAGATTGGGCTGCGAACCGCACAGGTTGCAGGGGATGATCGGAAACGCCATGCGCTGGGAAAATTCCTCGATATCCGCTTCGCGGCAGTAGGCCAGCGGGCGAATCACGATGTTCTTGCCGTCGTCGGAAAGCAGCTTAGGTGGCATCGACTTGAGGCTACCGCCGAAGAACATGTTCAGAAACAGCGTCTCGAGGATGTCTTCGCGATGGTGGCCAAGCGCCACCTTGGTAGCGCCGATCTCTTCGGCGAACCCGTACAGCGAGCCGCGCCGCAGGCGCGAGCAAAGCGCACAGGTGGTCTTGCCCTCGGGGGTCTTTTCCTTGACCACCGAATAGGTGTCCCGCTCGAGGATGTGGTAATCGACGCCGAGCTTGTCCAGATATTCCGGCAGCACATGTTCGGGGAACCCCGGCTGCTTCTGGTCCAGATTGACGGCTACCAGCGAGAAATTCACGGGCGCATTGCGCTGGAGGCTCCTGAGGATCTCCAGCATGGTGTAGGAGTCCTTGCCACCGGACAAGCAGACCATGACCTTGTCGCCCTCTTCGATCATGCCGTAATCGATGATGGCGTTACCGACCTGGCGCCGCAGGCGCTTCTGCAGCTTGTTGAAGTCGCGTTTGTCCTTGGCGGCAGCCTGGGCCGTATCGTTAGCAGAGGTATCGGCAACGCTCGAGGGGTAAGTCACGGCAGTATCGGTCATGATCGCAACAGAAGGGGACGGAAATGAGGCGCTATCTTATCACTCGCGCCAGGGGCTAGCGACCGGGCACTTTGGATGAGCGTCCGCCACCGGGAAAGGCGCAGCGCCAACGGCTGGCTCAGGCCATGATGCGGCGGGTCTTGTTCAGGCGCACGTACATCAGGGCCGTGGTCACGGCATCGCCGAGCGCCGTATGGCGCCCCATGACCGGCACGCCGAGCGACTCGGCCATGGCTTCAAAGCGCAGGCTGGGCTCCATTTGCGGATTCACGCGACGCACGGCCTTGGCATAGCGCTGGGCGATATCGACGGTGGCGTTAGGCAAGTCGAAGCCGAAGCGGGGCCGCAACTGCCGATTGAGCATGGCAATATCGAAGGCGATGCACCAGCCGATCAGCGGCCGGTTGCCGACGAAATCCAGAAACTGCTCGAGGGCATCCTCGACGCTCGCGCCGCCTTCTAGATCGATGCCTCTAAGACCATGGATACAGATAGAATCACCCGTCAGACAAGCCGGACGCGACAATCGCAGGTCCAGCGATTCGCTGGTCAGCACCCGGTCACCGCGCACCTTGACCGCAGCGATCGAGACCAGCTCGTCGCGCCGGGTATCGAGGCCGGTGGTCTCGCAGTCGATGGCCACCATCTCGTCGCCAGTATAGGGGTTGAACAGCCAACCATAGTCGCCACCGGCCTGGCGGCGACGATCGGTCACACGGCGCCACGCTTTTAACATCCTACCTCCTGCCGTCAATATTCCAGATGAAAGCGCTGAGTCAGTCGCTGTTTGAAGTCCTTGACGATATGCAGCGCCTCGCGCAGCAGGTCACGCTCCAGTGACGAGAGTTGCTGCACGACGACTCGATTGGCGTCGCGCTCGGCATTGATGCCGTCCAGATGTTCGAGCTGCTGCTTGAGGCGCAGCTCGGCGAACAGCGACAGAGCCTCGCCCAGATCCTCGGCGAAGCGTGCTTCCAGGCGGCCATCGGCCACCAGGGCATCCAACCTCTTCAGCGTCGAGGTGGCCCGAATGCCACGCTCCAACGCCAGGGTGCGCACACCATGCACGATGGGGAAGATGCCGCCTTTCTTGATGTTGATACCATGCTGGGGCTTTTTCAGGGTGCCGAACAGGCTCAGCGGCGTGGAGAACTGCAGCGCCGCTCGGGCGAAGTACGTCAGCAACAGCTCATTGTTGCCACAGGCTTCGAACAGCGCATCGCGCACCTCGTCGAGCAGGGCCGTATTGCCGGCAACCGCATGGGCATCGAGAAGGATCATCAGCTTCATCAGGCTCTCGCCATCGCGCCTCTCGACCCACTGGACGATACGCTCTCGCCAATCCTTCACCCGACCGACCCATTGTGGGTTGGAGACCATGATATTGCCCGGGCAGCGTGGATAGCCGAGCGTCACCAGGGTCTCGGTAAAGCGCTGCATCTGATCACTGCAGCCGGGCCAGTCGACGTCGTCGGCAAGAATCAGGCCATTGTCCTGATCCGTCTTGAGAATCTGCTCGCCGCGCCCCTCGCTGCCCATCACCATCAAGCAGCTTTGATGCTGGCGCGCCTGATCGATCCGAAATCCCCAGGCCTTGTGGATGATGCGACCATTCAACGCCGCCAGCAGGTCCATGGCGAACCGCAACTTGACGCCCTGCACCATCAGCGCCTTGACCAGCTCAGGGGTACGGGCGCTGGCCGCAGCCAGCTCCTCGAGACTGTCGGCCTGTTCGACCTGAAGACTGACCACATAGCTACGGCTCGAGAAGTAGCTCAGCACGTCGGTGAGCTCGACCACGCCCACCGCCTGATGGCCCTCGAACACCACCACTCTCGCCACTTCGTGGCGGGTCATGTTGACCAGTGCTTCGAACAGATACTGATCGGGGCGGGCCCTGACCAGCGAGAAGTGAGCGATCGCGACCACCGGGCTTTGCTGGTCGTCGCCATCGATCACCAGGGCATTGAGCAGGTCGGTCTTGGTGACCATCCCCAGACGCGCCCCCTGGCGAACCAGCAGGCTATCGGCACGGCTGTCGTTGAGGGTCCGCACCGCCGTGGCAATGCTGGTATCGGCATCGACGAGTAGCGGCGCGCGCATGCATTCGCCGATGCGCGCCAGCATGAAGCCGGCCATGCTGACGCCACCTTCGGCACGCCGCTCGGTCATCAACCGGGTCTTGTCGGAAAGACGCTGGCGGAAGAACTCAGCGAAGGCCGGATACCCCTTGCACAGCCGCTCGAACAGCGCGCGCGGTAGCAGGTAGCAAAGACATTCCTGTTCGGCCTTGAAACGGTAGCGGCTCTTGCCGTTGAGGATGCTGATCGCGCCGAACAAATCCCCCGCCGTGTAGTGGCCGATGCGCGCCGACGCACTGGGCTCGGAGGTATCCAGCTCGGCGACCTCGCCCTTGTGAATCAGGTAGACGTATTCGCCGGGCTGGCCCGCGTCGAGCAATACATCGTCGCTTTCGTAATACGCCAGATCCACGCCATGTCGCACCAGGTCACGCCCGTCATCATCGAGCAGCGAGAAAGGTGGCTGGGAGAGATCAACATCGACCATGGCGATGACCTCATTGTGCGGCGGCCATGTCACCGCGGGTAACGACTCATCTCACCGGCCGCATGGCGCGACCTTCGTCTTATCTCTACAGCGAGTGCCGGCGCCTATTCACGTCACGACAGTGATGGCTGACCTGACGGCGCCCGCCAAACATCATTTAACTTTCAGGCAGCATAGCAACAGCTTCTCACCGGCCGACACCTAGACCATCGTTCAACTTTTTCTCTTTGGTATAACTTCGATCAAAACCAGGCTATACCATCGTCCTAACCACACGACTAAAGATAGGACGATAAAAAACAAAGGGTCTCATAACCATTTGAAAAAACAAAACTTTAGGAAAATCTTTCACAGCGCCTTCGAGCCCTGATACCAAAGTATGGGATTGTTTTTCCTGGGTTATTGACCAGTATCAGTGCTGATGAATGCAGCGACATAAAAGCGCATTCCACCAAAGACAAAGGAACAATAAACCAAGGTCTTAGTGAAGCACCGATGGGCAACCGATGATGAAGCCGATCCTGATGACTTCTCACCACGATGCCGCCATTTCAGCAATGAATGGAAGCGCTACCCGGAGTGATGCTCAAAGAATGATCGACCGGCTACATCACACTTAATGTCGCAACAACAACTCAACCCTGGAACATCCGGAGAGCATGACTATGGCAGATGACAAATCCAATGCTGCTGCTTACTGGTCGGCCAACGTGCGTCTAATCACAGGCTGCCTGATCGTCTGGGCGCTGGTGTCCTATGGCTGCGCCATTCTGCTGCGCCCGTTACTGGCGGGCATCCCCGTGGGCGGTACTGACCTGGGCTTCTGGTTCGCTCAGCAGGGATCGATCCTCACCTTCATCGGCATCATCTTCTTCTACTCATGGAAGATGAACCGCCTCGACAAAAAGTTCGGTCTCGGGGAGTAATCGCATGAGTCAATTTGCCATTAACCTGCTATTCGTGGGCGCCTCTTTCGCCCTGTATATCGGGATCGCGATCTGGGCCCGTGCGGGCTCCACCAAGGACTTCTATGTCGCCGGCGGCGGCGTGCACCCGATCACTAACGGCATGGCCACGGCCGCCGACTGGATGTCGGCGGCCTCCTTCATCTCCATGGCGGGCCTGCTGGCATCGGGTGGCTATGCCAACTCCACCTTCCTGATGGGCTGGACCGGCGGCTACGTCATCCTGGCAATGCTGTTGGCCCCCTACCTGCGCAAGTTCGGTAAGTTCACCGTGCCTGATTTCATCGGTGACCGTTTCTACAGCAACGCCGCGCGCCTGGTGGCGGTCATCTGCTTGATCGTGGCCTCAATCACCTATGTCATCGGTCAGATGACCGGTGCCGGTGTCGCCTTCTCGCGCTTCCTCGAGGTCAGCAACACCTGGGGCATCTGGATCGCGGCCTTCATCGTCTTCCTGTACGCGGTCTTCGGCGGCATGAAAGGCATCACCTACACGCAGGTGGCCCAATACATCGTACTGATCATCGCCTACACCATCCCCGCCGTGTTCATCTCGCTGGAACTTACCGGCAACCCCATCCCGGGGCTCGGTCTTTTTAGCACCCACACCGAATCCGGCGTGCCACTGCTGGCGAAACTGGATGACGTGATTAATGCACTCGGTTTTCGCGACTACACCGCCGACGTCGACAACAAGCTGAATATGGTGCTGTTCACCATGTCGCTGATGGTCGGTACCGCTGGCCTGCCTCACGTCATCATTCGCTTCTTCACCGTGCCCAAGGTTGCTGACGCACGCTGGTCCGCGGGCTGGGCGCTGGTGTTCATCGCCCTGCTCTACCTGACCGCCCCGGCCGTGGGCTCCATGGCTCGCCTTAACCTGATGACCACTGTCTATCCGGACATGGCAGGTCAGGTCGAGAACTATGATGAAGCGGCCAACAACCCCATCCTCTACGAAGATCGTCCCGCGTGGGTCCGTACCTGGGAAGAAACCGGCCTGATCCAGTACGAAGACAAGAACAACGACGGCCGCATCCAGGTCTACAACGACAGCAACGAGGCATTCGCTGATACCGCCGCACAGCGCGGTTGGGAAGGCAGTGAGCTTAACGTCAACAACGATATTCTGGTGCTCGCCAACCCGGAGATCGCCAACCTGCCCGGCTGGGTCATCGGCCTGATCGCCGCCGGGGGTATCGCGGCTGCGCTGTCTACCGCTGCCGGCCTGCTGCTGGCCATCTCGTCGGCGGTCAGTCACGACTTGATCAAGACCATGATCAACCCGCGGATCACCGAAAAAGGCGAGATGCTGGCGGCACGTATCTCGATGGCCGGTGCCATCCTGCTGGCCACCTATCTGGGTCTCAACCCGCCGGGCTTCGCCGCACAGACAGTGGCCCTGGCCTTCGGTATCGCCGGCGCCTCGCTGTTCCCGGTGCTGATGATGGGGATCTTCTCCAAGCGGATGAACAACGTGGGTGCCGTGGCCGGCATGCTCTCGGGCCTGATCGCCACCCTGCTGTACATCTTCACCTACCTCGGCTGGTTCTTCATTCCGGGCACCAACACCCTGGCCAACACGCCGGATAATTGGATCCTGGGCATCTCGCCGCTGTCCTTCGGTGCCGTGGGCGCGATGATCAACTTCGCCGTAGCCTTCAGCGTCTCCAGCGTCACCAAGGCACCGCCGCAGGAAATCCAGGACCTGGTGGAAAGCGTCCGCTATCCCAAGGGTGCTGGCATGGCAGTGGATCACTAAGCCATAATACTCGTCTGACAGCGCCAACCGGCGCCACGGCATCACCCAATCGGGCTTCCAGCAGGAAGCCCGATTGCTTTGAGGAAACCCGAATATGATGTGGCACCTGATCGCGGCAGTCTTCGCCGGCCTCGGTGCGGCGGGCATCGCCCTGCTGCTGAGAACACTCAGCGGTAAGCGGCTGCCGCGCTGGATCATCCCCGCCTTCGGCGGACTGGGCATGCTGGCCTACCAAATCCATGCCGAATACACCTGGTTCGCTCACAAGCAGCAGCAATTGCCGCCTTCGGCACAGGTCGTAGCGAGCGAGAAAAGCAAGATGTTCTGGCGCCCCTGGACCTATCTCTTTCCCATGACGACAGCCTTCCAGGTCATCGACCGGGAGAACTTGATCAGCCGTCAGGCGGGCAACGATAGGCTCGTCGAGTTCATTCGCTACCGCTTCGAGAAGCAGGCCGTCGATCATGTCAGCACGCGGCCCTACCTGATGAATTGCACCACCCGCGAACGGGTGCCGCTCGACGCCTCTACCGGCGAACCAAAGCTTGATGAGCTGGTACGCCTGAAGGACAGCGACCCGGTCTTCCAGGCGGTATGCAACGCGTCCTGAGCGCCATACCACGCTTCCTCACAGCTATTCTTACCTCTGCCGTCCAGGCCCCAACGGGGCCTTTGCTGCGTCGTTGAGTCGCTAGGCGCTGCGGATCATCCGTCGAGCCATCTTGCCTTCGCGCCTCACCCAAACATCTGCTCGGTTGTAGGCTTGGTTCACGAATCATTGATCTGATCCAATGCCTCTCACCGGCTGCCTTCCGGGGCGGCATTACCCTAGAATGGGGCGACATTCGAGGGAGAGCAGGCATGTTTCACGGCTGGCTACTGATCGCCATATCGCTTCTGTATATCGTCGTCCTCTTCGCCATCGCTTGGCGGGGCGATCGTCATGCCCAGCAGCATGGGCCAAGCCAACGACGCCCCATCATCTACAGCCTGGCGCTGGCCATCTATTGCACCTCCTGGACCTTCTATGGCGCAGTGGGCGAGGCCGCCACCTCGGGCTGGTCGTTTGCGAGCATCTTCGTCGGCCCGATCCTGACCTTCCTGCTGTTCTGGCCGGTACTGGCCAAGATGATCCGCGTCGCCAAGCACCAGAACGTCACCTCGATCGCCGACTTCATCGCCTCTCGTTACGGCAAGACCCAGTCGCTTGCCGCCTTCGCCAGCCTAGTGGCCTTGATCGGCACCCTGCCCTATATCGCCTTGCAGCTGAAAGCGGTATCCGCCGCCTTTCAAGTACTCACGGACAGCAGCGACGTGACCCGCGCACCGCTGTTCGCCGACACCGCCTTTTATGTGGCGGCGGTCATGGCGCTGTTCGCGATCCTCTTCGGCACCCGCCATACCGATGCCACCGAGCACCACGAGGGTCTGATTCAAGCCATTGCCTTCGAGTCACTGGTCAAGCTGGCGGCATTCTTGATACTCGGCGCCTACGTCACCTGGGGACTCTTCGACGGTCTCGGCGACCTGCTGATGCGGGCCGATATCCAGCTCGAGCTGCAGCGCCAGCTGACCGAGCAGGATTTCGGCAACGGTTTCTGGGCGCAAACCCTGCTGGCAATGCTGGCGGTGTTCTGCCTGCCGCGCCAATTCCACGTTGCGGTGGTCGAGAACACCCACCGTGACGATGCCCGGCGTTCCCGCTGGCTGTTTCCGCTGTATCTGGTCGTCATCGGTTTCTTCGTGCTGCCGCTGGCCGCCGCCGGTCTGACGATGTTCTCGGGCACCAGCATCGAACCCGATACCTATGTGCTGGCCATTCCCATGGCGGCCAACAATGTGCCGCTGACGCTTCTGACCTTCATCGGTGGTTTCTCGGCGGCCACCGGGATGGTGATCGTCGCCACCGTGGCCATCTCGATCATGATCTCCAATGAGATCGTCATTCCGCTGCTGTTCCGCCTGCGCTGGTTCGATACCAAGGCCCGCGACTATGGCCGCCTGGTGCTGCGAGCCCGCCGCGTCACCATCGTGATCATCCTGGGGCTTGCCTACGGCTTCTATCAGCTGACCGCCGAATTCAGCACCCTGGCATCGACCGGCATGCTGTCGTTCGCCGCTGCCGCTCAGTTCGCCCCGGCCCTGCTCGGTGGCCTGTACTGGAAACGCGGCAACCGTCTGGGCGTGATCGTGGGCATGAATATCGGCTTCGCCATCTGGGCCTACACGCTGCTGACACCGGCCCTGATCCAGGCAGGCGTGCTGCCCGGGGACTGGCTCGCCGGCGGGCCGCTGGGCATCGGCTGGCTCTCGCCCACCGACCTGTTCGGTCTCAATGTCAGCGATAACTTCACCCACGGCGTTATGCTGTCGCTCGGCTTCAATCTGTTCGGCTATATCTTCGTCTCGCAAATGACCCCGCAGCGCGTGGTCGAACGCATCCAGGCCTCGCTGTTCGTGGACAGCGTCGAGACCCGTCAGACGCCGATCAACAGGCCCTGGGCGGGCGCCACCACGGTGGGCGACCTCAAGGTGCTATGTGAGCGCTTCCTTGGTGCCGACCAGGTGCAACGCGCCTTTGAGGACTACGCTCGGCGTAACGGTAAGAAGCTCGAGGACACGCAGCGCGCCTCCATCGATATCATCCAGTTCACCGAGCGCTTTCTGGCCTCGGTACTGGGGGGGTCTTCGGCGCGTATCGTCGTCAACTCGGCGCTGCAGGGGCGCGGTATCGGCATTTCGGATGTGATCTCGATCGTCGATGAGGCCTCCCAGGTGCTGGAGTTCAACCGCGCCCTTCTCCAGGCCACCATCGAGAACATCAACCAGGGCATCAGCGTGGTGGACCAGAACCTGCGCCTGGTGGTCTGGAATCAGCGCTATCTGGAGCTATTCCGCTTTCCCGACCATCTGATTCGGGTCGGCGCACCCTTCGACAAGGTGCTGCGCTATAACGCCCATAATGGCGAATACGGCCCTGGCGACCCCGAAGAACACGTCGAGCTGCTGGTCGACAATATTCGCGAGGGCCAGCCCCACCGCTATGTGCGTTATCGCCAGGACAGCACCGTGCTCGAGGTGCAGGGCATGCCGATGCCGGGAGGCGGCTTCGTCTATACCTATCAGGACATCACCCGCCAGAAGCGTACCGAGGAGGCCTTGATCCGCTCGGAGAACAACATCCGCATCTACACCGACAACGTGCCGGCCCTGATCGCCTACTTCGACAAGGACTGTCGCTACCTCTTCACCAACCGCGCCTACGAGCAGGTCTTCAACATCGATCGCAACGCGGTGATCGGCAAGCGCTTCGAGGAGGTCATGCCCCATCACGTCGCCAACGAGGGGCTGCCCTGGATGCGCCGCTCACTGGCCGGCGAGCGGGTCAGCTTCGAGATTTCCCAGCGTGACGACGAGGGCGGCACCCGCTACCTGCTGGTCACCTATACGCCGCACTTCGGCGATAGCGGCACCATCCTCGGTTTCTTTGCCCTCTACCAGGACATCACCGAACGTCGGCTGGCCGAGATAGCTCTCAAGGAGACCAACGAGAACCTCGAAGAAAGAGTCCGCGAGCGCACTCTTGCGCTCTCGGATGCCAACGCAGCCCTGCGTCAGGAGAACCGGGTACGCGCCGAGGCCGAGCAGGCCCTGCGCCAGGCCAAGCAGGTCGCCGAGGACGCCAACGCCTCCAAGACCCGCTTTCTGGCCGCGGCCAGCCACGACCTGCTGCAGCCCCTGAACGCCGCGCGCCTGTTCACCTCGGCGCTGGCCCAGCAGGACGACGCCGAGGATCTCTCCCGCACCATCGGCCATATCGATAACTCGCTGCAGGCCGCCGAGGAGCTGCTCAGCACCCTGCTCGACATCTCCAAGCTGGATGCCGGGGCCCTGACCCCGCGTCGCAGCCACTTCGCGCTGGCCGATGTCTTCCGGCCGTTGCGCGCCGAGTTCGAGGTGATGGCCGAGGAGCGCGGCCTGGATCTCGTGGTGGTCGCCACCCAGCAGTGGGTCGACAGCGACGCCCAGATGCTCAGGCGCATCGTGCAGAACTTCCTCTCCAACGCCATCCGCTACACCCAGCAGGGGCGAGTGCTGCTGGGATGTCGTCGCCACGAGGGGCAGCTGGTCATCGAGGTCTGGGATACCGGCCCCGGCATTCCGGAGGCCAAGCAAGCCGAAATCTTCCAGGAGTTCCGGCGTCTCGACCAGGCCTCGCGGCACAAGGAAAGCGAGAAGGGGCTCGGCCTCGGGCTGTCGATTGCCGACCGCATGAGCCGAGTGCTGGATCATCCGATTCGGGTCCGCTCATGGGAAGGCGTGGGTACGGTCTTCTCGGTGACCGTGCCGATGGTGGCCGCCCAAGAGGTCAGCACACAGGAAGAGCCCAAGCAGCGTCGCGCCGGTAACAAGCTTGCCGGTACCCGCGTGGTCTGTATCGATAACGAGACGCTGATTCTCGAGGGCATGAAGGCGATGCTCACCGGCTGGGGCTGCGAGGTCTTCACCGCCACCTCGATAGGCGGCGCCAAGTCGATCCTGCGCCATCTGGAAAGCGATCCTGATGCCATACTCGCCGACTATCACCTGGACAACGAAGTGACCGGCCTTATGGCACTGGACGCCCTGGCCGAGCGCTGCGAAGGACCAGTGCCAGGTATCGTGATCACCGCCGATCGAACCGAAGAGGTGGCCGAGGAGGTCAAGCGAGCGGGTTATCAGTTGCTGCTAAAACCTGTCCGCCCCGCGGCACTGCGCGCGCTGCTGACCCGTACACTTCAGGCCAGCCGGGCGCCTAGCGCCTAGCGCCTAGCCCGAAGCCCGAAGCCCGAAGCCCGAAGCCCGAAGCCCGAAGCCCGAAGCAGCCTAAATGAAACCGCCCCCACGGCAAGGCCATGGGGGCGGCGTTCTTTCAGCTTCAGGCTTCCAGGTGGGCAGCGACGCTATTATGGCTCCTGACCGAAGATCAAGACTCCACCTTGGGTGGCTCGACCTCGAGTTTCTGGGCGGCGATCACCGCCTGGGTGCGGGAGTGCACGCCCAGCTTGCGAAGGATCGCGGTGACGTGCGCCTTGATGGTCGCCTCGGATACGTTCAGCTCATAGGCAATCTGCTTGTTGAGCAGGCCCTCGGTGAGCATGTTGAGGACCCGGAACTGCTGAGGCGTCAGCGAGGCAATGGCCTCGGCAAAGCGTGACTCTTCCTCGTTGGTCTCGCCCAGCACATCGGCCAGTTCAGCAGGCAGCCAGACTTCCCCCTCGAGGATCTCGCCCACCGCCTCAGCGATTAGCGTCAGTGAAGACGACTTGGGAATGAAGCCGGAGGCGCCATAATCGATCGCGCGACGCACCACATAGGGCTCATCGCTGCCGGAAACGACGGCCACCGGGACATCGGGATTCTGACCGCGCAGCTGGATCAGCCCAGAGAAACCATGGGCGCCCGGCATGTGCAGGTCCAGCAGGATCAGGTCAGCATCCGGATGGCGAGTCACCACGTCGGTGGTGGCTTCCATGGTGTCAGCTTCCACGATCTCGGCCTGGGGCGCCTGCTGCCTTAGCGCTTGGGTAAGGGCAGCGCGAAACAGCGGATGGTCATCGGCGACGATGAATTTCTGGGCAAAGGCCATTGAGACTCCTCCGGATCCTCTTTTCAGCGACCAACGTACCGGTGATGTTGGTGGGTTCGCCGTTGTATTACCGCATGTTACCCCATGGTAGCGGGTATTCCCAAGCATACAGGGGAGTTGTCGACATTTACTTGTCACAGCGCAAAAAACCGGCCCGAAGGCCGGTAAGAGACAGAAAAGAACCCCGGGCTGGCGTGCCCCCTGCCCCCTTGGACACCTGGCAGGCATCAACGCCTTCCAGGCTCCTGGCGCGGGTTGGGGTCCCTTCCTGATTCGTCGGTTCAGGAAACGTCAATGAGTGGCACGGTTGGCGATCAACTCATCGACGACCGAGGGATCGGCAAGCGTGGAAGTATCGCCCAGGCCATCGGTCTCATTGGCGGCGATCTTGCGCAGGATACGGCGCATGATCTTGCCCGACCGCGTCTTGGGCAGACCCGGCGCCCACTGGATCACATCCGGCGAGGCGATGGGCCCGATATCCTTGCGCACCCACTGGGTGAGCTCCTTCTTCAGTTCATCGCTTGGGTCGATGCCGTCATTCAGGGTCACGTAGATGTAGATGCCCTGGCCCTTGATATCGTGCGGGAAGCCGACCACGGCGGCCTCGGCCACCGCATCGTGAGCCACCAGCGAGGACTCGATCTCGGCGGTGCCCATGCGATGCCCGGACACGTTGAGCACGTCATCGACACGACCAGTGATCCAGTAATAACCGTCTTCGTCACGACGGCAGCCATCGCCGGTGAAGTACATGTTGTCGTAGGTCGAGAAGTAGGTCTGCACGAAGCGCTCGTGATTGCCCCAGATCGAGCGGGCCTGGCCCGGCCAGGAGTCGAGGATGACCAGGTTGCCGTCGGTCGCACCCTCCAACAGATGCCCCTCATTGTCGACCAGTGCAGGACGCACGCCGAAGAAGGGCCGCGTGGCAGAGCCCGGCTTGAGCTCGGTGGCGCCCGGCAGCGGCGAGATCATGATGCCGCCGGTCTCGGTCTGCCACCAGGTATCGACGATCGGGCACTGGGAGTTACCGATCACTCGATAGAACCATTCCCAGGCCTCGGGGTTGATCGGCTCGCCTACTGACCCGAGCAGACGTAGGCTGTCACGCTTGCTGGAGGCCATGACGTCGTCACCGTGCGCCATCAGCGCGCGCACCGCGGTGGGCGCAGTATAGAGAATGCTGACGTTGTGCTTGTCGACGATTTCGCCCATGCGCCCATGCGTCGGATAGCTGGGCACCCCTTCGAACATCAACGTGATGGCGCCATTGGCCAGTGGGCCGTAGACGATATAGCTGTGGCCGGTCACCCAGCCCACGTCGGCGGTGCACCAGTACACCTCACCGTCGTGATAATCGAAGACGTACTGGTGGGTCATGGCCGCATAGGTCAGATAGCCACCCGTGGTGTGCTTCAGGCCCTTAGGCGTGCCGGTAGAGCCGGAGGTATAGAGGATAAACAGCGGATCCTCGGCGTTCATCTCTTCCGCCGGGCAGTCGGTGGACTGACCGTCGACGCGCTCGTGGAACCAGACGTCGCGGCCCTCGTGCCAGTCGATGTCACCACCGGTGCGCTTGACCACTAGCACCGACTCGGCCACCTCGGCGCCCTTGCGGGTCAGGGCCGCATCGACGTTGTCCTTGAGCGGCACCTGCTTGCCGCCACGCACCGACTCATCGGCGGTAATGATCAGCTTCGACTCGGCGTCGATGACACGCTGGGCTAGGGCATCCGGGGAGAAGCCGCCAAACACCACCGAGTGAATGGCGCCGAGGCGTGCACAGGCCAACATGGCCATTGCCGCTTCGGGAATCATCGGCATGTAGAGGGTGACCACGTCGCCCTTCTTCACGCCCAGCTCTTTCATGGCATTGGCCAGCTGACAGGTGCGGGCATGCAGCTCGCGATAGGTCAGGGTCTTGGATTCGTTGGGATCATCACCTTCCCAGATGATCGCCGGCTTATCGCCGCGGGTCTCGAGATGACGATCCAGGCAGTTGGCACTGACGTTGAGCGTGCCATCCTCGTACCAGCGGATATCGACATTGTCCCTGGCGAACGACGTGTTCTTGGCCCGGGTCGGCGCCTTGATCCAGTCGAGCCGCTTGGCCTGCTCGGCCCAGAACCCTTCCGGATCGTCTACCGATTGCTGATACATGGCCAAGTATTTGGCGTTATCGACCCAGGCGTTGGCAGCGATATCATCGCGCACCGGATGGACATGCGGCTGTTCGGTCATTGAGGAACCTCGTCCAGAAGAGTGCCAGAAATGGAATGTTGCCGGCCGCGGTTCATCCCTCGCCGCCGACCCGGAAAGCTAGTCCAGCATATACCCCTGCTCGCGGCCGCGCCTTTTAGACATTGGTAGACCCTCAATCTTATTGCATAACAGTAGCTTACTGGCTTTTCTCGGAAGACAGCACACATTGATAGACCAAGGTCTCGGCACACTGTCGACAGCGATACGCCTGCCCCCGCAGGGCCCGCCGGTGCCGGCGTAAACTGAAGAAGTGCTCCTGACAGCCACAAGCATAGCGATAAGGCGTAGGGCTTGCCCGGCCCACATCGAAGCGATGGGTGGTGCTGGGCGAAAGCCCGAACAACTGGCGCATGACGGTCTTCCACTCATGGCCATGGGGACGCAGCCGGGGCCCTTCATCGAGGTGCCAAACCAGCCAATGCGCCATCTCGTGGGGCACCACCTCGACGAGAAACGCCTGGCGATTCTCGGCATAAAGCTGGGCATTGAAGCGCAGCCCGCCGCGCCCGAAATGCGCCTGGCCGGCGCTCTTGCCCCGCAGGTCGAGCCATATCTTTGGCCGAGGCAGGGCCGGATGGACTTCTCGGCAAAGCTGGAAGGCGTCTTCGACACGCTGATACAGGCGAGCGTTCAGGGACGCGGCGTCCAGCGACTCGAGCTCTTCGGGAAGCGGCGTGGGCAAAACGGCAGCGGAAGAAGATGGGGTGGTCATGGGATGCTAGAATGGCGCGCCATGCTAGGCGCGTAAAGTGCCTCTTATTCTCCCTGGCGAGACCGACGACGAGATTTCCGATGTCAGAGACCCCCGTTCCCACGCCCCTGATCGACGACGAGGCACTCGACCGCCTCGACGACTTCCTCGAATCCGAGCGCGTCGACGCCGATGCCCTGGATGTGATTGGCGCCCACGGTTTTCTGGTGGCCTTGGCCGTCGCACCCCGGGAAACGCCCGCCACCACCTGGGTCGGCGAGCTTTTCCACGGCGAGCCAGACTTCACGGACAGCGCCGAGCGCGACGAGATCCTGGGGCTCCTGGAAGCGCTTAAGGCGAATGCCATCTCGACCATGGAACAGGGCGGTCTTCCTGAGCTGCCCTTCGACCTTGAGCTTGGCGGCATCGCACCGGCGGAAACGCCGATCGGCGACTGGTGCGCGGCCTTCATGGAGGCGGTATTCCTCGACGAAGCCGCCTGGTTCGAAGGCGACGAAGAGAGTGCCGCCACCCTGCTGCTGCCGTTCATGGCGCTATCGGGGCTATTCGACGACGAACCGGACATGGCCGACCTCGCCGGCGACGAGGCCCGCCTCGAGTCGCTGGTACGCCAACTGCCCGAGCTGGTTCTGGACCTTTATCTCAACTACCGGGTTCCACCGGAAGCGCCCAAGCCGACCCCGCGCAAGAAGAAGCCGGCCGGCAAGAGCGGCAAGGGGCGCCGGCGCTAGTGGGCGCCCGACGCCATTCAACGCAGGATGCCCTTACCGACGAGGTGGGGAATGCTATTCTGAACGGCGTTTCTCATCGCGCTAATGGCTGCCAATGAATCAGCATGACCTCCTCGCCAACGCCGCCGCCCTGGAATGGCATCAAAGTCTCGCACGCATGATCCAGGCGGCGCCGGGCAGTGGTTTTCCCACCATGCTGGAGCGGGCCCTGCACGAGCTGATCGAGTTCAACACCATCCTGATCAACACCTACAAGGGCCACCACCGGCCCTTGCTGATTCACGATAACTATCCGCAAGACCGTCGCGAGCAGTGCATAGACCGCTACCTGAGCCGGGCCTACCTGCTCGACCCCTTTTTCAAGGCAGTGCATGACGGCCTCGACCAGGGGGCCTATCGGCTGCGTGAACTGGCACCCGACCGCTTCGAGAGTAGCGAGTATTATCACTACTACTATCGTGCCCTGAGCCTCTCCGACGAAATCGGGCTCTTCGCCCGCGTCGATACCGACGTGGTGATGATGGTATCGCTAGGCTTTCATCGGGATGGCCCGCCGGTGACACGGCGCGACATGCTGACATTGCGCCACATCATGCCGGTGGTGAACGCCCTGCTCGGCGAATACTGGAAGTGGCAAGGCCACAGCTTTCAAGCGCGCCTGGAGGAACCTGAACCGGTGGAAGCCGCCTTCGATAGCTTTGGCCAGGAAGCCCTGACCCAGCGCGAACGGGAGATCGTCCGGCTGCTATTGGCGGGTCATTCCACCAAGTCGGCAGCCCGCGAACTCGGTATCAGTGACGGCACCGTCAAGGTCCACCGCAAACATATCTATCAGCGCCTCGATGTCTCCAGCCAGTCGCAGCTCTTTCGACTGTTCCTCGATCACGTGGCGCTGGTGTCCCGTCGGCAGAGCGGCTGACCACAAAAAAGTCGGTCGGGACTAACCACGACCGACAAGGGAAGAAACACACGCCTCTGGTGACTCGCGGTCACTCCGCCCTCAGGGAGTCAGCGTCATCCACACGCTCTTGAGATCGGAATACTCCTCCAGTGAGTGATGGGACTTGTCGCGGCCATTGCCCGACTGTTTGACGCCGCCAAAAGGCACCGTCTGGTCCATCTCGGCCCAGTTGTTGACGAATACCTGCCCAGACCGAAGCCACCGCGTGACCCGCATGATGCGATCGATGTCCTGGCTCCAGAGCCCGGCCGCCAGGCCGTAGTCGCTGTCGTTGGCCAGCCGCACCGCTTCCTCCTCGCTGTCGAAACCGAACACCGACAGCACCGGACCGAAGATCTCCTCGCGGCCAATCACCATATCGTCAGTGACGCCATCGAACACCGTCGGCGGGATAAAGAGCCCCGGTCCGTCCAGTGCCTGACCGCCTGTCCTTAGCCGAGCGCCCTCCTCTACTCCTTTGCGGATATAGTCCAAGATGCGGGCATGCTGGGTGTCATCCACGATCGCGCCCATAAAGCTTGCCGGGTCCAGCGGGTCACCGGGCTGCATGCGCTCGGCGGCGGCCAGCACCTTGTCGACGAAGGCCTCGCGGATGGAGTTCTCGACCAGCAGCCGCGAGCCGGCAATGCACACCTCGCCCTGGTTGTGGAAGATCGCGCCGGCGGCATGCTGGGCCACCCGATCCAGGTCCTTACAGTCGGCGAACACTAGGTTCGGACTCTTGCCGCCGCACTCCAAGAACACCTTTTTGAGATTCGACTGGCCGGCGTACTGCATCAGTTGCTTGCCCACTGCGGTGGAGCCGGTGAAGGCCAGGCAGTCGACGTCCATCGACAGCGCCAGCGCCTTGCCCACGGTATGGCCAAAGCCCGGCAGCACCTGGAAGACACCGCGCGGCAGGCCGGCCTCGCGGGCCAGGCTCGCCAGACGCAGCGCCGACAGCGGTGACTTCTCCGAAGGCTTCAAGATCACGCTGTTGCCGGCGGCCAGCGCCGGGGCGATCTTCCAGGCGGTCATCATCAAAGGGAAGTTCCACGGCACGATGGAGGCCACCACCCCCAGCGGCTCGCGCAGCACCAGGCCGAGTGCACTGTTGCCGGTGGGCGCGACCTCGCCGTAAAGCTTGTCGATCGATTCGGCGTGGTGGCGCAGGCAGCCGATGGCGCCCGCCATGTCGCCGAGCGAACTCGAGACAGGCTTGCCCATGTCCAGGGTGTCGAGCAGCGCCAGCTCGTGCTTGTGGGTCTCCATCAACTCGGCGAGCCGCAGCAGCACGGCCTTGCGGCCGGCCGGGGCCAGTTGCGACCACTCGCCGCCGTCGAAGGCACGCCTCGCAGCCGCCACCGCGGTATCGGCATCGGCGGCGTCGCAGCTCGCCACCTCGGCGAGCGTCTCGCCGGTGGCCGGATTGATGGTGGTCAGGGTGGCGCCATCGGCGGCGTCAGTGAAGGTATCGTTGATATAAGCGCGGGATTCGAGCGTGAGGGCAGCCGCCAGCGCCTGCCAGTCGGCGAGGCTTTGCGGGGCGGTTTGCGTCATGTCATTCATGAAAGGCTCCTAATCAGTCAGGCCGCGCGATTGGCACGTGCAAGCAGGGCATCGCACAACACCTGAGCGCCCAGGGCACAGTGCTCCGGCGAGGCGTATTCGGCTTCGTTATGACTGATGCCGTCGCGACAGGGAATGAAGATCATGGCGGTAGGGGCGACGCGGGATACATAGACGGCATCGTGGCCGGCACCGCTCATCATGCGCCGGTAGCGAACCCCTAGGGCATGGGTTGCCTGCTCCACGGCCGCGATGCATTCCGGCGCGAAGTCCACCACCGGCGAGGCCCAGATCCGCTGCTGGGTGATCGCCACGCCGAAGGTCTCGCCCACTGCCGCCAGCTCCTGACCGAAATAGGCTTCGAGCGCGTCGAGCTCGGCCTCATCCACATGACGAAGATCCACGGTAAGGCACACCTCGCCGGGGATCACATTGCGCGAAGCCGAAGCAATCTCCAGGCAGCCGCAAGTGACCTTGGTGGCACCGCTATCGTCGGCCAGGGCATGAGTCTGCAGCCTGTCGATCAGCCGCGCTGCCGCCGCCAGGGCATCATGGCGCAGCCGCATCGGGGTGGGGCCGGCATGCGCCGACTGACCGCTGAAGGTCACATCGAACCAGCGCATGCCCTGCACGCCGGTGACCACGCCGATCGACTCGCCGGCGTCCTCGAGCACTGGCCCTTGCTCGATATGTAATTCGAAGAAACTATCCAGTCGTGGCTGGCCCACCGGCAGGGTGCCGGCGTAGCCGCAGGCTTCCAGCGCCTCGCCCAGGGTCACGCCGTCGCCGTCGCGGCGGCTCAGGGTGTAATCGACGCTGAACTCGCCGGCATAGGTGCCCGAAGCGACCATGGCCGGGGCAAAGCGGCTGCCTTCTTCGTTGGTCCAAACCACCAGCTCCAGCGGGCGCTCGGTGACGATGTCTTGATCATGCAGGGCGCGAAAGACCTCGAGCCCGGCCAGCACGCCGAGAATGCCATCGAAACGCCCGCCCTTGGGCTGGGTATCCAGATGGCTGCCGGTCGCGACAGGGGCCAGATCATCGCGCCGTCCAGGACGACGGATGAACAGGTTGCCGACCTGATCAAGACGCCAGGTACAGCCGATTTCCTCGCACCAGTCCAGCAACTGGCGGCGGCCGGCAGCGTCCTCCGGCGTCAGTGCCAGGCGGCAGCTGCCGCCGTTCGCGGTGGGGCCTATCTCGGCCATGGCCATCAGCATGTCCCACAGCCGTTGGCCGTCGATGGAAGTCGTCATAGTGCGCCTCGTTGGTGATTGTTAAGGGCTGGCGTTACCTGTTCATCACCTTACGAGCGCCACATCAGTCACCGATATACCCCAATCAGGATATGTCGCGTGCCATCCCGGGCTGGCTAGGCTGGTCCCGAACCTTAGGAGGCTTCGCCATGACGACAACAACGCATCGCCCGACTCATACCTCTCCTGCCCTCGACACCCAGTCTCTATGGCAGAAGGACAAGGACCACTTCATCCACCCCTTCACCGACTTCAGCACCTTCCACGAGGAAGGCTGCGACCTGATCACCGACAGCGAGGGCATCTACGTCCAGGACTCGCGCGGCAATCGCTTCATCGATGGCATTGCCGGCTTATGGTGCGTCAACGTCGGCCACGGCCGTGCCGAGATTGGCCAGGCCATGGCCGATCAGGCCACTCGCATGGCCTACTTCTCGACGTTCAACAACCTGTCCAATGCCCCGGCCTCAGAGCTCGCCGCCAAACTCGCCGAGCTGGCCCCGGCCCATCTCAATCACGTTTTCTATAGCTGCGGCGGCTCGACGGCCAACGATGCCACCATTCGCCTGGTGCATTACTACTTCAACCGCCTGGGCAAGCCGGACAAGAAGCGTATCCTCTCGCGCAATAACGCCTACCACGGCACCACCTACCTGGCCGCCAGCCTGACCGGCATCGAGAGCAACAACTGGGACTTCGATACCCTGGATCACCTGGTGACCCATCTCAGCGAGGCCAACTGCTACCGTCGCCCCGAGGGCATGAGCGAGGTCGAGTACTGCGACCACCTGGTCAAGGAGTTCGAGGACGCCATCGCCGAGATCGGGGCGGATAATATCGCCGCCTTCATCGCCGAGCCGATCATGGGCGCAGGCGGGGTCCTGGTCGCCCCCGAGGGCTATCTCAAGCGCATGCAGGCGGTTTGCCGTGCCAACGACATCCTCCTCATCGCCGACGAGGTGGTCACCGCCTTCGGTCGACTGGGCCACTTCTTCGCCTCGGAGGCGGTGTTCGACACCCAGCCGGATATCATCAACTGCGCCAAGGGACTGTCCTCGGGGTATGCGCCGCTAGGAGCGACGCTGATTTCCGACGAGCTCTATGAAGTGTTGGGCACTCCGCAGCGCAAGGGCGGCGTGTTGAGCACGGGGTTCACCTACTCCGGTCATCCGGTGAGCTGTGCAGCGGCGCTCAAGAACATCGAGATCCTCGAACGCGAAAGCATCTGCGAGAACGTCCGTGAGGTGGGCCCCTATCTTGAGGAGCGGCTCAAGACGCTGTCGCATCATGCAACGGTCGGCGATGTCCGCGGCAGCCACTTCATGATGTGCCTGGAGAACGTAGCCGATAAAGCGACCAAGGACCTGCTACCGGTGGAGGCGCGAGTCGGCGACCGGGTCGCCGCCGAGGCACAGCGGCGTGGCCTGATCATCCGTCCGGTGGGCCACCTGAACATCGTCTCGCCACCGCTGATCTGGACCCGCGATACCGTCGATCAGGTAATCGCCATTCTCGACGAAGCCCTGGCAGCCACCACGGCGTCCCTGAAGGAAGATGGCTACCTGTGATCTTCAGCTCGGCGGGACCAAGGGCGCCCGCCGAGCCTGCCCCTTTTCCAGATCAACAACCACAAGAGAGATCTAATGGAAACTTTCGGCGCTTGGAGCCTGCTCCCTACCCTGGTGGTACTGGGCATGGCCATTGTCACTAAACGCACCATCGAATCGCTAATGACCGGCGCATTGGTCGGCCTGCTGATGATCGACCCGACCTCGGTGGTCACCCAGGGCTCAGACGTCCTGCTCACCGTACTGGGCAACGATACCGTCACCTGGATCATTTTGGTCTGCGGCCTGTTCGGCAGTTTGATCGCCCTGCTGGTCAAGACCGGTGGCGTGCTCAGCTTCGGCGACACCATGGCCCGACGCATTCACACTCGCCAACAAAGCCTACTGACGACTTGGTTCTTGGGTCTGATCATCTTCGTCGACGACTACCTGAATGCCCTGACCATCAGCTCCTCGATGAAGAAGATCACCGACCGCTTCAACATTTCACGGGAAAAACTCGCCTATATCGTCGACTCCACGGCGGCCCCGGTGTGCATCCTGGTCCCCTTCTCGACCTGGGCGGTGTTCTTCGCCGGCCTGCTCGAAGAAAACGACATCACCGGCAACGGCATGAGCCTCTACATTCAGGCCATTCCCTTCATGTTCTACGCCTGGGTGGCCGCCGCCATCGTGCCAATGGTGGCAATGGGCTGGGTTCCCAATATTGGCCCGATGAAGGCTGCCGAAGCGCGTGCCGCAGGTGGACAAACCATCCCCGCGGGCATCAATGACAACACCCTGGAAGTGGACGAGAATCAGCCACGTCCCCACCTGCTGAACTTCCTGGTGCCCATCGCCTCCCTGGTGTTCTTCACCTGGTACTTCGACATCGACATCCTGCGCGGCGTGATTGTCGCCCTGGCGGTTACGCTAGTGCTGATCGGCGCCCAGCGGCTGCTGAGTTTCCACGAGACTTTCGATACAGCCCTGGACGGCTTCAAGGCCATGATCATGCCCCTCGGAACCCTGGTGGCCGGCTTCGCACTCAAGGAGGTCAACGACGGGCTAGGACTCACCGACTACGTCATCGCAACGGTACAACCGATGATGACGGCGAGCTTACTGCCAGCGGTGGTCTTCGTGACCATGGCCTTCCTGGCCTTCGCCACCGCATCATTCTGGGGCCTGTTTGCCGTGGCCATGCCCATCGTGCTTCCGCTGGCCATGAGCGTCGACGCCAACATGCCGCTGGTGGTGGGGGCGCTCATCTCGGCCAGTGCCTTTGGCAGCCACGCCTGCTTCTACGGTGACTCCACCGTGCTGTCCGCTCAAGGCAGCGGCTGTACCCCCATGGCCCACGCTCTGACTCAACTGCCCTATGTGCTGATTGCCGCGGCTATCGCCACGGTAGTGTTCCTGGTGGTCGGCTACCTGTGAGAATCGATATGACGACACGCAATCTACCCGGTGCCCTTGAGGGCGCCTGCCACGCAACACCGGCCGAACAGGGCTTTTCCATGCCCGCCGAGTTTGCCCCCCACGATGCCTGCTGGATGCTATGGCCGCAGCGTCCCGACAACTGGCGCTATGGCGCCAAGCCCGCCCAGCAGGCCTTCATCGAGGTAGCCACGGCGATCGCCGAGAGCGAGACCGTGTTCGTGGGTGTCAACGACGACCAATATGAGAACGCCCGCATCCAGCTCCCCGACCATGTCAGGGTGGTGGAGCTCTCCAGCAACGACGCCTGGATGCGTGACGTGGGCCCGACCTTCCTGACCCACCCGGATGGCCGCCTGGCCATGGTGAACTGGGAGTTCAATGCCTGGGGCGGCCTCGATGGCGGCCTCTACTTTCCCTGGGACAAGGACCGGCGCATTCGTACCAAGGTCGCCGAATTACTCGGCGTGGAATGTTTCACGGTACCGGTCATGCTCGAGGGCGGCGCCATTCACGTGGATGGCGAAGGCACCCTGGTCACCACCGAGGAATGCCTGCTGAACCCCAACCGTAATCCCGATATGACCAAGGCCGAGATGGAGCAGGTACTGCGCGATACCCTGGGGGTCAAGACCATCATCTGGCTGCCGCGGGGTTGCTATCAGGACGAGACCGACGGCCACGTCGACAATCTATGCTGCTTCGTCGCACCCGGCGAGGTGGCCCTGACCTGGTGCGATGATCCGGCCGACCCCCAGTACGCCATCTCCCGAGAAGCACTCGAGGTGCTGGAGTCTACAAAGGATGCCCAGGGTCGATCGCTCAAGGTTCACAAGCTGCTGCAACCGGGCCCCCTCTATATCGCCGAAGACGAGGCCAGCGGCATCGACCGGCTTCACCATTCGCATCCGCGGCGGCCCGGCGATCGTATGGCGGCCTCCTACGTGAACTTCTACATCGGCAACGAGGTGGTGGTCATGCCGCTGCTGGACCCTGCCCTCGACGACGCGGCCAGCGCCATCATTCAAGACCTCTTTCCCAGCCGCCGGGTGGTCGGCGTGCCGGCCAGGGAGATTCTGCTCGGCGGTGGCAACATCCACTGCATCACCCAGCAGCAGCCAAGCCGAGCAGCGTCGCGGTCTTGATGACTGGAAAAGGAGCGCTCAGCGCAGCCGGGTGAGCATGGAATCCACCAGGCCCCACAGCCATTCGCGCAGCCGCTGCAACCGCGGGCGCTCGGCCCAGCGCTGAGGATCGACTTCCTGGCTTGCCCGGAAGTTGCGCTCGAAAAGTGCCTGTACCTCGCCGGCAAAACGGACATCGCGCACTTCTTGATTGGCCTCCAGGTTCCACTGCAGGTTCCAGTGATCGAAGTTGCAGGAGCCGATCGCGCTCCAATTGTCCGCCAGCGAGAATTTGGCGTGAATGAAGCTTGGCTGAAACTCGAAGATGCGCACCCCGGCACGCAGCATACGGCCATAGAAACGTTGGCCGGCATAACGCACGCCGGGGTGGTCATGATCGACACCAGGCAGCAGCAGGCGCACGTCCACTCCCCGACGCGCCGCCCGTACCAAACGGTTGCGCAGACTCAGGGTGGGCACGAAATAGGGCGTGCAGATCCAGACCCTGTCCTGCGCCGACTCCAGCTGTGCCTGCAGTGAGCGGCGAATGGCCTGATAGCGATAGCCCTGCCCCCAGACCACTCGCCCCAGCATTCCCCTCGCTCCGCGGTCTTCCCGCAGCGCCACGCGCAGCCCTCGGACCAGGGCAGCCTCGCCCTCACCGCGACTCAAGGACGAATCCCACAGCTTTGAGAATAGCCGCACCCAATCAGCGACCACGGGTCCTTCAATACGCACGGCCACTTCGTACCAGGCGCCGAGGAAAGCATCGACCGCCCCGAAGCCGCCGGTGAAGGCCACCTCACCGTCGACCACCAGCAGCTTGCGGTGGTCTCGGGTCAGGTTGCGGGCGAGCGACTTCCAGGCGAGTGGATTGAAGTAACGTATTGCCACGCCGCGCTTGGCGAGTCGCTCACGATCGGCGCTCTCGAGCCCCATGGCACCGTAGTCATCGAGCAGCAACATCACCGTCACGCCACGCTCCGCGGCCTCTCCCAGAAGATCGATCAAGGAATTGGAGAGCTCGCCGGACTCCATCAGATAGAGCTCGAGAATCAACGAATTCCGGGCCGACTCGATGGCCTTGAACATCTCGGGAAGAAACTGCTGGGCCTCTGCCAGCAGCGTGAAGCGATTTCCGTCACGCCAGTTGCCTTGCATGCCTGCATCCTTATCGCTTGTGTCGAGTCACACCCGTGCTTGCTTACCCATCGACCAGCGCCTGTCGTGCTCGATGCCCCCGCTGTTTTCCCACCGCGTTGCGCGCCTTTCGCGGCCCCTTTCTTGCCCCCCTGGCACCGGCTTTGCGCCGGTCGGGCGTCACCAACGCTATACTAGGCCCTCTCATATTGCATAAGGTAAGGGAATGCCCTGGATATCAGCCCTTGCCAGCCTAGTGCGCCGCCCCGTTCGGGCCCTTATTCGTGCCTGGGTCGAGGTTCGTCTGATCGAGCCTGACCCAGCATCGCTTGGCCTGTCACCAACGGCCATGACGATCTATGTGCTGCCTCATCCGGCGCTCACGGATCGCTTGCTGCTCGAGACCCTGTGCGCGCGAAGCGAGCTGCCCGAGCCGAATCAGCCCTTGAGTGAACAGCAACCGGCGCTGTCACGCTGCGTGTCGCTGCCGGGACGGCGCCGCAAAGCCCAGGCGCCCTTCCTTGGCTACTTAGAGTGGCTGCATGGCCACCCCGAACAGGATCTCGAGCTGCTGCCGGTCAGTGTCTTCTGGGGACGCGCGCCGGGCAAGCGCTTCGGCTTCTGGTCGCTGATCACCGCCGATGACTGGGGGCTGACCGGCCGTCTCAGGCGTGCCCTGGCGGTACTGGTTCACGGGCGCAGCGTCGAGGTGCACTTCGGAGCGCCACTGTCGCTGCGCGCGCTGATCGAAAGACGCCCCGATGCCCTCACCAACCGCAAGGTGGCAAGGCTCTTGAGGGTGCACTTCCGGCGCCAGCGCACCCGAGTGCTGGGCCCCGATCTCTCCCATCGCCGCACCCTGATCGATGGCGTGGTGGCAAGCCCGACGGTGCGCGAGGCCATCGCCGAGACCGCCGAGTCCGAAGGT
Organism: Onishia taeanensis; assembly: GCF_900100755.1. Lineage (GTDB taxonomy): Bacteria > Pseudomonadota > Gammaproteobacteria > Pseudomonadales > Halomonadaceae > Onishia > Onishia taeanensis. The sequence goes on along the minus strand of NZ_FNCI01000002.1, from coordinate 278,917 downwards.
CGCCAAGTCTCCCGTGTGAAGGCGCGCGCCCGCCGCTATGGCCGCGAGATCGCCTCCAACATGACCTATCCGGTGCTGAGACTGCTCGACGGCCTGCTCGAACGCCTCTGGACACGGCTCTACGACGGCGTCGACGTGGAGGGTATCGAAGCGGTCAAGGCACTGGCCGGTGACCATACCCTGGTCTATGTGCCCTGCCACCGCAGCCACATCGACTACCTGCTGCTGTCCTACGTGCTCTTCCACGAGGGGCTGATGCCGCCGCATATCGCTGCCGGTCGCAACCTCAACATGCCGGTCATTGGCCCACTGCTGCGGCGCGGCGGCGCTTTTTTCATGCGCCGCAGCTTCAAGGGCAATCGTCTCTACCGCGCGGTCTTCCAGGAGTACTTGGCGCGCCTGCTATCCCGCGGGCACCCCCTCGAGTACTTCATCGAAGGCGGACGCTCGCGCAGCGGGCGTCTGCTCGACCCGCGCCCGGGCATGCTGGCGATGACGCTGCGCGCCCATGTCCGAGGCGTGAAGACCCGCGGGCACTCGGGAAAACTGGCCTTTATCCCGGTGGCGATTGGCTACGAGCGCGTCATCGAGAGCGACAGCTACCGAGCCGAGCTTGCCGGCAAACCCAAGCGACGGGAGACACCGCTTGGGCTGCTGCGTGTGTTTGGTCGACTGCGACAACCCTTTGGCCGCGTCAGCGTGACCATCGGCGCACCGCTGCCGCTGAGTTCCTTTCTCGATGCCGAGACGCCCGAGTGGCGCCACGCCAGCGACGAGGACTGGCAGCAGCGCGCGGTGCCGCGACTGGGCGAGGAACTGGCGCGACGCATCAATGCCGCCGTGCCGCTCAATGCGGTGAACCTAGTCGCCCTGGTGCTATTGGCCACTCCGCACAGAGCCATCGAACGCGACCTGCTCGAGCGCCAGCTCGAGCTGCTGGTCGACTTGGCCAGGAGCTCAGCGGAAGCGATTGGCACCGACGGCTCGACCCCCGCCCAGGGCCTCAGTGGCTCACCCGCGGAGTGGATTCCCCACGTCGAGTCGCTGGGCTTTATCGAGCGACGCCACCAGGTGCTTGGCGAGTTGGTGTTGGCGAGCCCGGAGCAGACGAGCCTATTGAGCTGGTATCGCAACAATGTGCTGCATCATTTCGCGCTGGCAGGCCTGGTGGCCTTCGCCTTTCGCAATAACGTCCGCTTCAGCGAGGAAGAACTGCACGCCCTGCTGGCTCCGGGCTGGCCCGTGCTGGTGCGGGAGCTGTATATCACTCCAGAAACGGAGCTGGCCACAGCGCTGCGCGCCACCCTGGATCGACTGGTCGATCAGGGACTCTTGGAGGTCGAGACGCGGCCAGCAGGCGACAAGGCAAGCGTGCCCCGCTGGCGACGCCCCTCGGCGGGGCATGCAGGCCGCGAACAGCTACACCTTTTGGGGCGGCTGATCCAGCCGTCTCTGGAACGGGGCTATCTGCTGCTGGCGAGCCTGTTGCGCCTGCCGAGCGGCAGTTTGACCCGGGATCAACTCGCCGAGCAGAGCGGACTTCTGGCCGAGCGCCTGACGCTGCTGTCGGGGCTGGATGCGCCGGAGTTCTTCGATCGACGGCTGTTCGCGGGTCTGGTCACGAGCCTGGAAGCCGACGGCTGGACATGGCCGGACGAGGACGGTCGGCTTTGCTATGGCGCCGAATTGACGGCGACCGCCGAGCGTGTCAACACCCTCTTCGACCCGGCGCTACGCCACCGCCTGCAGCAGCTTGCCGCGCCGACTAGCGACGCCGCGCCCTCACCCTCATCCAAGGCCGAGGCCGAGGCAAGTACGGCAACGCCGCCTGTTGATGACGCCTAGACGACCATCAACCCAGCAATGCAGCACGATGGGAAAGTCCTTGGCAAAAGTCCTTGGCAAAGGGCAGGCCACCCTGACAGGCGGCATGGGCTAGATATCGCGCAGCGAACGGTGCACGTAGAGATCATAGCGACTGGTCTTGCCCTCGAGGACATGGTGCGGAGCGGGGCCGTCGATCGGCGGCGCCTTGCGTGGGCGCTTGACCACCACCCGGTGGCTGGCCACGTCCAGAGCGGCTTCGAGCAGCCTGGGCGCATCCGCATCATCACCGGCCAGCTCGCGAAAGAGCCGCATCTCCTTTTTCACCAGTGCCGACTTGTCGCGGTGGGGAAACATCGGATCCAGATGGATCACCTGAGGCGCATGGCGCGTCTTGGCGATGGCCTCGGCGAGGCCCAGGCTGGCATCGATGTGCTCCAGCAGCAGGCGAGCAGCGATGGGCGCGGTCTCAGCGTCCTGCTGGGCTCGGGCCAATGCGTCTTCGAGCAGCGCATAGATCGCCGGCACCCGTTCGAGCATCAGCACCTCGGCGCCAAGGCTTGCCAGCACGAAGGCGTCACGCCCAAGTCCCGCCGTGGCATCGACAATGCTGGGCATGGCAGACGCCTGGCCCTTCCCTGCCCCCAAGCCACAGGCCTTGGCGATGAGCTGGCCGCGACCGCCACCAAAGCGGCGGCGATGAGCGGCCTTTCCGGCCACGAAGTCGGCGGCCAGCGGCTTGCCGTACAGCCGCTCGTCGCCGGCCAGCACCAGTTGGCCATCGAGCTGCATGAGCGTCAGCCGAGGCCCAGGCGCGGCTGCCTGCGGCAAGCCCAGGCGTGCGGCAAGCTCGCCAAGGCCCTCACCGCAGACGACCACCGGCGGTTCGTGCCCCGCTTCTGCCGGCTGCTGCCCGCTCACCGGCTCTTCTGCCAGGCTACCTGGTCACGCAGATAGACCGGCTGGGCAAGATGCGGCGCCTCGCCACCGCCCGACGCCAAGGCCTGAGCCGCCAGCAGCACCATATCCTCGGCCGCCGGCTGCATGTCGGGCAGATGCTGGCTGACGCCGGCCTGCACCGTCACCGGCAGCGCCTCCCATTGCTCCCATCCCGAGCCGACCCCGACCCAATCGGCCTCCTCGTGACCGGCGGGCAGCGTCAGTCGCTCAGGCGACACCAGCGCTTCGTCGGCGAGCCGGGTCAACTCACCGGCATGGCAGCGATAGGCGGCGGTATAGAGCTCGCCCATACGGGCATCGATGACCGGCATCACATGACGCAGGTGCAGACGACGATGGCCGGCCAGCGCCAGGGCTTCCAGGGTAGAGACGCCGATCAGCGGGATCTCGAGGCCAAAGGCCAAGCCTTGCGCCACGCCGGCGGCGATGCGCAGGCCGGTAAAGGAGCCGGGGCCGTGCCCGTAGGCCAGGGCGTCCATATCGGCGAGGGTCAGGCCGGCCTCGTCAAGCAGTTCGTCGATCATCGGCATCAGCCGGCGCGTATGTTCGCGGGGCGCCTGCACGAAGCGCGCCAGCAATTGATCGTCATGCCCGTCGCGGCGGCAAAGCAGCGCCGCGGAACAGGCGCTCGAGGAGGCATCCAGGGCCAGCAGGGTCGGCATAGCGGTATCGGGGGTCAGGAGATGTGGGCGGCATTATACGCCGCGGCGTGAAGACGAGGAAAGTTACGGCGTCGCTGGCGGGTGGCACGCCTGGCTAACGGCCTCCCAAACGACCGAGGGCCCGCCATGGCGAGCCCTCGGAGAATCGAGCGGAGGCGATCAGCCCTCGAGCGCCTCGATTACCTGACGGGTGATGTCGTCGACGCTGCCCACACCCTCGACCCGGTGATAGACCGGGGCGACGTCAGCGTCTTCCTTGGCCCACTGCTGATAGTAATCCACCAGCGGGGCGGTCTGGTCGTGATAGACCGAAAGACGGTTGCGCACCGTGGACTCCTGGTCGTCCTCACGCTGGATCAGCGCTTCGCCGGTGACGTCGTCCTTGCCCATTTCCTTGGGCGGATTGTATTCGACGTGGTAGACCCGGCCAGAGCCCGGGTGCACGCGACGGCCCGCCAGACGTTTGACGATTTCCTCGTCGTCGACGGCGATTTCCAGCACGTGATCGATCTTCACGCCGGCGTCCTTCATGGCATCGGCCTGCGGCAGGGTGCGCGGGAAACCGTCGAACAGGAAGCCATTGGCGCAGTCGGGCTGGCTGATACGCTCCTTGACCAGAGCGATGATGATGTCGTCAGACACCAGCCCACCCGTGGTCATGATTTCCTTGACCTTGATGCCCAGCTCGCTGCCTTCCTTAACGGCGGCGCGCAGCATGTCACCGGTGGAGATCTGCGGAATGCCGAAGCGCTCGCAGATGAACTGGGCCTGGGTGCCCTTGCCGGCCCCGGGGGCGCCCAACAGGATCAAACGCATCAGAATGACTCCTTGAATGACTTCGCGTTATAGAGTGAAGGTAAAAATTGTGATGACCGCAGACAATACCGGGGCCAAGCTCGTGAAACAAGCAACGCCGGATCGGGGTCGTCCTAATGCTGACCAGGATCATCCTCACCGCCAGGCCTGGTCTTTCCCAATAGCACTTTGGTCGGGGTTGTCCAGGATGCTGCCTTTGCCCGCATAAAAAAACGGCGCCCGTGGGCGCCGTTTCGGTAGCCGGCAAACGCCGGCAGCATCAAGACCGGATCACAGCAGCATCCGGCGGATGTCGGTCAGCGCCTGAGCCAGGAAGGCCGTGAAGCGCGCCGCATCGGCACCGTTGACCGCACGGTGGTCGTAGGACAGCGACAGCGGCATCATCAGACGCGGCTCGAAGGCCTTGCCATCCCATACCGGCTTCATCTGCGCCTTGGAAACGCCGAGGATGGCGACTTCCGGTGCGTTGACGATCGGTGTGAAAGCGGTACCGCCAATCGACCCCAGGCTCGAGATGGTGAAACAACCACCGGTCATCTCGTCGCGCTTGAGCTTCTTGGTCTGGGCCTTCTTGGCCAGTTCCACGGACTCTTTCGCCAGATCGATCAGCGACTTCTGATCGGCGTTGCGAATCACCGGCACCATCAGGCCGTCCGGGGTATCCACGGCCACCCCGATGTGCACGTACTTCTTGTGCACCAGGGTCTCGCCGTCGCTCTTGAGACTGACGTTGAACTGCGGGAACTTCTTCAGCGCGAAGGCGCAGGCCTTGATCATGAACGGCAGCGGGGTCAGCTTGGCGCCCTGTGCCTCGGCCTCGGCCTTCATCGACTTGCGGAAGGACTCGAGCTCGGTGATGTCCGCCTCGTCGAACTGGGTCACGTGTGGCACGTTGAGCCAGCTGCGATGCAGGTTGGTGGCGCCCATCTTCATCAGGCGGCCCATCGGCTTCTCTTCCACCTCGCCGAACTGGCTGAAGTCCTGATCCGGGATCGGCGGGATGCCTGCGCCGCCGGCTGCCGCCGGTGCCGCAGCGGGAGCCGCCTTGCCCTGGGATTGGCTCATTACCTGCTTGACGAAGCCGTGCACGTCTTCCTTCAGCACCCGGCCCTTGGGACCGGTGGCCTTGACCTGGGTCAGATCAACGCCCAACTCGCGGGCCAGCATGCGCACCGCGGGGCCCGCATGCACGCGCTTGCCATCGCTTACCGGCTCTGCCGCCTGGGGTGCACTCTGCGGCTTGGAGGGTGCCGCGTCCTGCTTGGCTGCTGCCGGCTCTTTTGCCGGGGCCGAAGCCTCCTTCTTGGGCGCTGACGGCTTCTTGGCAGCGGGCTTGGCACCTGCCACCTCGATATAGCCGATCAGGTCGCCTTCGGAGACGGTGTCACCTTCCTTCACGGCAAGCTCGACCAGCTTGCCCTTGAAGGGGCTCGGCACGTCCATCGACGCCTTGTCGGACTCCAGGGTGATCAAGGCGTCTTCTTCGTTGATCTCGTCACCTTCAGCGACCGAGACCTCGATGATCGGCACGTCCTCGCTGCCACCGATATCGGGAACGCGAATCTCCTTGCGCTGAGACTCGCCTTCCTCGGCGCCTTCCGGCTCTTCGTCCGCGCTCGACTGCTCGGCGCTCTCTTCAGAGGCTGAGGCCGGCTCGCTGGGCGCGTCTTCTTCAGCGTCGCCATCGTCACCAGCGATTTCCATGGTGCCGATCACGTCGCCTTCGGAGACGGTGTCGCCTTCCTTGATCGCCAATGAGACGAGCTTGCCGCTATAAGGGCTCGGCACGTCCATCGAGGCCTTGTCGGACTCCAGGGTGATCAGCGCATCTTCCTCGCTGACCTCGTCGCCCTCGGCCACGGCCACCTCGATGATCTCGACGTTCTCGCTGCCGCCGATGTCCGGCACCTTGATCTCGACGGTACGCTTGCCTCCGCCGGAGGATTTCTTCGCCGCCTGGCCGCCGCTTTGCTTCTGCTCGGCTTTCTCGGCCGGCTCGTCCTCAGCCTTGGAGGACGCTTCGGCGGGTGCCTCGTCCTGATCGGCGTCGCCACCGCCCTCGGCTTCGAGCTCGAGGATGTCGTCGCCTTCGGAGACGGTATCGCCTTCCTTGACCAGCACCTTGACGACCTTACCGCCCTTGGGCGCCGGGACATCCATGCTGGCCTTATCGGACTCGAGAGTGATCATGGTGTCCTCAGCGGCGATTACATCGCCTACCGACACCGCGATCTCGATGATTTCGACATCGGTGCTGCCACCGATATCGGGGACTTTGATGATTTCGCTACTCAAGGTCGCGCTCCTTTCCTAATCATGCTCGCCGCAGGCGTAAAATGGGTCAGGCGGGCGAGCCAACGAGCGCAAATACTGCCTGGCCGTCGCTGCTCGCCCTTCATCTGATCAACCCTTACCTGCGTCTCAGGAATCCACCGGATTCGGCTTTGTCGGATCGATGCCATACTTCTTCATGGCATCCGCAACGACCTTGCGGTCGATCTCACCACGCTCGGACAGCGCGCGCAGGGCGGCCACGGTGACGTAATAACGGTCCACCTCGAAGAAGCGACGCAGTTGCTCGCGGGTATCCGAGCGCCCGTAACCGTCGGTCCCCAGGACATGGAAGTCGGCGGGCACCCAGGCACGGACCTGATCGGCGTAAAGCTTCATGTAGTCGGTCGACGCGATCACCGGACCTTCGCAACCTTCCAGCTGCTGAGTGATCCAGGGCTTTTCGCGCTTGTCGTCCGGCTCGAGGAACTGGTTGCGATCATAGTCGAGCGCTTCGCGACGCAGTTCGTTGAAGCTGGTCACGCTCCAGACGTCGGCGACGACACCATGCTCGTCGGCCAGCATCTCGGCGGCGGCCTCGACCTCGCGCAGGATGGTGCCGCTGCCCAACAGTTGAACCCGCGGCGCCTTCTTGCTGCTGGCCTTGCCTTCCTGCAGCAGATACATGCCACGCACGATGCCCTCTTCGCTGCCCTTCGGCATCTCGGGGTGTGCGTAGTTCTCGTTCATCACCGTGATGTAGTAGAAGCAGCTTTCACGATCCTGATACATCCGCTTCATGCCGTCCTGCATGATGACCGCGACTTCGTGGCCATAGCAGGGGTCGTAAGAGCGGCAGTTCGGCACGGTCGACATCAGGATATGGCTGTGGCCGTCCTGGTGCTGCAGACCCTCACCGTTGATGGTGGTGCGACCGGCGGTACCACCGATCATGAAGCCACGGGCCTGCTGGTCGCCGGCTGCCCAGACCAGGTCGCCGATACGCTGATAGCCGAACATCGAGTAGTAGACGTAGAACGGAATCAGCGTCATGTCGTGGTTGGCGTAGGCGGTGGCCGCCGCGATCCAGGCGGCCATGGAGCCGGCCTCGGTGATGCCTTCCTCGAGGATCTGACCTTTCTTGTCCTCGCGGTAGTACATGATCTGGCCGGCATCGACCGGATCGTACTTCTGACCGCCCGAGGCATAGATGCCCAGCTGGCGGAACATGCCTTCCATGCCGAAGGTACGCGCCTCATCGGGAATGATCGGCACCACGCGAGAGCCCAGCTGCTTGTGCTTGACCAGGCCATTGAGCACCCGCACGAACGACATGGTGGTCGACACTTCACGGTCGCCAGAGCCCTTGGTCTGGGAAGCGAACATCTTGTCGTCGAGGCCGGGAATTTCGAGGGTTTCGAACTCGGTGCGGCGCTTGGGCAGGAAACCACCCAGCTTCTCGCGCTGCAGGAACAAGTACTTCATCTCCGGGCTGTCTTCGTCCGGACGATAGTAGGGCACGTTGCCGTCTTCGAGCTGCTTGTCGGTGATCGGCACCCCGAAACGGTCGCGGAATTTCTTCAGCGCCTCGTGTTCCATGGACTTGATCTGGTGGGCTTCCATGTCGGCTTCACCGCTGCCGCCGCCCATGCCATAGCCCTTGACGGTATGCGCCAGCACCACGGTCGGACGACCGTCGGCGTTGTTGACCGCCTCGTGGTAGGCCGCGTAGACCTTCTGCGGATCGTGACCACCCCGGTTGAGACGGAAGATATCGTCGTCGGAGTAGTCCTCGACCAGCTTGGCCGTCTCCGGGTATTTGCCGAAGAAGTGCTCGCGGGTATAGGCGCCGCCGTTGGCCTTGTAGTTCTGGTATTCGCCGTCGACCGCCTCGTCCATGCGCTTTTGCAGCATGTCGTGCTTGTCGCGTTCGAACAGCGGGTCCCACTGACCGCCCCAGACCACCTTGATGACGTTCCAACCGGCACCGCGGAAGACGCCTTCGAGTTCGTCCATGATCCGCGAGTTACCGCGTACTGGGCCGTCGAGGCGCTGCAGGTTGCAGTTGATCACGAAGATCAGGTTGTCGAGATTCTCGCGGCTCGCCAGATGCAGGGCACCCAGGGATTCCGGCTCGTCACACTCGCCGTCGCCGAGGAATGCCCAGACCTTGCGGTCGCGCATGTCGGTCAGTTCACGGGAGTCCAGGTACTTCATGACGTGGGCTTGGTAGATCGCCTGGATCGGCCCCAGCCCCATGGAAACGGTCGGGAACTGCCAGTAGTCCGGCATCAGATAGGGGTGAGGATAAGACGGCAGACCGCCACCCTCGGCTTCCTGGCGGAAGCTGTCCATCTGCTCTTCGGTCAGCCGGCCTTCCATGAAGGAACGCGCATAGATACCCGGGGTCACGTGGCCCTGGATATAAATCAGGTCGCCCTTGTGTTCGCCATCGTCGGCGCGGAAGAAGTGGTTGAAGCCCACTTCGTACAGCGTTGCGCAGGACTGGAAACTGGCAATGTGGCCGCCAAGCCCCTTGTGCTTCTTGTTGGCACGCAGGACCTGCGCCATGGCGTTCCAGCGGATCGCCGAACGAAGCTTGCGCTCGATGAACATGTCGCCGGGGATCTTCGCCTCGCGATGCACCGGAATGGTGTTGCGATGTGGCGTATTGACAGAGAACGGGGGAATGCGGCCATCGCGACGCAGGCGATCAGCCAGACGACTCAATAGGTACTGAGCACGCTCCTCGCCTTCCCGATCAACGACCGATGCCAGGGATTCCATCCACTCCTGGGTTTCGGTCGGATCGAAATCTTCTCTTGCCTCCAGACTCATAGACGTCTCTCCGAATGAAGATATTGTGTCGGTCTGCCCTCACCCGGGAGGAGGGAGGGGCGTATGGCGCTCTTCAGTGCGAGCGTGACCTTCTATGGGTCACGTCTTCGGATATAGTGGGCATGTAGTGTCGTTACGGAATGATACGCGGAATGCCCGGAATCAGGCCACGAAGATACCGCAAAGACCAGCGCCTGCCAATTGCAGTAAAAATGGAAACTTTTTCCATTTCAAATATTGCATTGCAGCACAAGGACCTAGCGCACCACTCCACTGAGCCTAGACGAAAGCTCGCCGTCTGTAACCGAACTACAAACGGCCCGTGCAACGCTCGCAACCGAGCGACCTGTCCAGCCGCTGATTGCCGCTTAACGACTCGGCTCACGATGATGCAAAGGCCAGCGGGCAGGATCCGACAGCTCACATCTCGGCCGTTAAGCACTGGCGAAAATAGGCCCAGTCGAAGGCCGGGCCAGGGTCGGTCTTGCGCAGGGGCGCAATACGGGCATGGCTGGTGATGCGCTCGGCTGTCAGGGCGGGATAGTGTTCCAGCAGGTCCTTGACCACGCCTGCCAGTGTCGCGTACTGAGCGGCGCGGTAAGGGCTTTGCTCATCGCCTTCAAGCTCGATGCCAATCGCGAAGTCGTTGAGCTCGCCACGCCAGGAAACGCCATCGAACCAGCAGGAGCGACCGGCATGCCAGGCGCGCCGCTCGAAGGGCACGAACTGCACGGCTTCGCCATCGCGGCGAATCAGCAAATGGGCGGACACGCGAAGCGCGGCAATCTGGGCAAAGTAGGGATGCGCCCCAGGGTCGAGGCAGTTGGTGAACAGCCGTTCGATCGCATCACCGGCGAAAACGCCCGGCGGCAGGCTGATCGAATGCAGCACCAGCGCCGATACCTCGCCCTTGGGGCGCGCATTCTGGTTCGGTGACGGCTGCTGGCGAGCCGGTGCCCAGAGGCCCTGTTCGATCTTCATGCCTCGTGCCTCATTCGACTTCCCTCCCATCATGGCCCGGTCGCGGCTTGCGCCATGTGACGCGCCAGGCGTGGATTCCCTATAATGAAGCATTGTCGCATCGATTCATCCTTCAGGCACCGCTGCCCTGCGCCGGTGCTGCCCACGCCAGGGAGCCCAGGCACGCCATGCATTACCACGAAGCCCTCGCCGAAGAGATCCGCACCAGTGCCGCTAGGTTATTGGCCGAAGACGTCGGTCCTGGCGACATCACCGCCCAGTTGATTCCCGAACGCCAGTGGGCCACCGCCCGGGTTATCACCCGCGAGGACGCCGTGCTGTGCGGCGTGGCCTTTGTCGACGAGCTCTATCGTCGTCTGGATTCCCGGGTGGCGCTTAACTGGCAGTATGCCGACGGCGACCGGATGGCGGCCGGCGACACCCTGCTGGAACTCGAGGGCCCGGCCCGCAGCCTGCTGACCGGCGAGCGCGCCGCCCTGAATCTCCTGCAGACGCTCTCCGGCACCGCCACCCGCACTCGCGCCTACGTCGACCTGATCCAGGACACCGGCGTGCGCCTGCTGGATACCCGCAAGACCCTGCCCGGCCTGCGCCTGGCCCAGAAGTACGCGGTGACCTGCGGCGGCGGTTACAACCACCGGGTCGGCCTCTATGACGCCTTCCTGATCAAGGAGAACCATATCGCCGCCTGTGGTGGCATTGCGGCGGCGGTCAAGGAAGCTCGAGATATTGCCAAGGACCTGCCGGTCGAGGTCGAAGTCGAAACCTTCGAGGAGCTCGACCAGGCGCTGGCGGCTTCGGCCGACGTGGTGATGCTCGACAACTTCTCGTTGGATGATCTGCGCGAGGCGGTACGCCGTGGCAGCGGCCGCGCCACCCTGGAAGCCTCGGGCAACGTCAGTGACGCCACCCTGCGAGCGATCGCCGAGACCGGCGTCGACTGCATCTCCAGCGGCGCCCTGACCAAGGACGTGCAGTCCATCGACCTGTCGATGCGCATCCTGAAAACCGAGACCCGTTAAAGCGCCCACCAAGGGCAGCACGAGCCCCGCCCGAAAGCGCTCATGGCGCCGCCGGGCGGGCATTCATGCCATGTATTCCGTGTATCCCAGGCTTTATCTGAAAGGCCGACGAGGAAGACGCAGTGCTTGTCTAGGTCTCGACCAGATCAAGCCGTTTGACCAGACGCACCCGTGGCAGTCGCTCACCGCCACGCTCTACCCACTCTTCCCCTTCTTGGCACCAGCCGCGCTGGATCAAATGCGGCGCCAGCATCAGGCTTGCCTCGATACGCACCCGCGCCAGTCCCTGTTCCAGAAACATGCGCTCCGCATGGACCAGCAGGGTACTGCCGATACCGCGGCGAGCAAGCGACGGCCAGACATAGAGCGTTTCGATGCGCCCCTCGCCGTCACCGCCCTGCCCGATCTCCAGAAAGCCCACGCAGCGCCCATCACAGGCCGCCACCAGGGTCGGGTGAAGCAGTTGGCGGGCCACCCAGGCACTGCCTTCGCGAGGCAGCACCGCTGCCCAGGCACGGCGCTGCTCGACGCTGTAGTGCTGGGCCGCGCCCTGCATCACCGCATGATGGAAGACCTCGGCCTGATCGGCACCGTCATCGGGCAGAGCGTCGCGATAGACGATGCGCGCCTTGCCGGCGCGGGGGCTGCTATCAGCGGCGGTCATTGCTTCCTCCTGATTCACAATGGGCCTCAGCACGATGCGACTCGTCGAAGCTCGCTGCATCACGGCCCATTCCATCAAGGCTCACTTCATCGAAGCGTGTCGCCAGCGGATGTTCGCCGGTGGTCATACCGGGCTCACGCACCAGCTGGCAGGTCGCGAGGCCGGCCGCGCGAGCGGCGTCGAGTTCGGCGACGACGTCCGAAAGGAAGAGAATCTCCTGCGGCGCATGACCGATCGCCTCGACGATGCGCCTATAGCTTTCGGCCTCACGCTTGGGGCCGGTCGTGGTGTCGAAGTAGCCGGCAAACAGCGGCGTAAGATCCCCCACATCGCTATGGCCGAACAGCAGCCGCTGGGCCTGTATCGACCCCGAGGAATAGACGTAGAGGGCATAGCCCTGCTCATGCCAGCGCATCAGGGCCTCGGCGGCGTCGGGATAGACGTGACCGGTGAAATCCCCGGCCTGATACCCGGCCTCCCAGACCATGCCCTGCAAGGCCTTGAGGGGCGTGGCCTTGCGGTCCTCTTGAATCCAGCCCTCGAGAATGGCGATCAGCCGCTCGATATCCGCATCGGGCTCGGCGGCCTCCTCGCGGGTTGCCTCGAGCTGCCTGGCGACGTCGGCCTGCTGGTAATGCTGGCGAACGAAGTCGCCCAACTGCCGGCGGGCATAGGGAAAGAGCACCTCATGAACGAAGGCGATCGAGCCGGTGGTGCCCTCGATATCGGTGACGATGGCGCGAATCATGCAAGGCTCCCCGGTGCCGACTCAGCAGACTCGCCTCCGCCGGTCGGCAAGGCCTCGAAGCGCGGGAAGCGGGCGGCGATACCCGCGCCGGTGAAGTTCGCTACCCAGCCTTCGGGATTGGTGAACAGGCGAATGGCGGTAAAGTGCGGCGCCGGTCCCATATCGAACCAGTGGGGCGTGCCCGCCGGCACCGACATCAAATCGCCCTGGGCACAGCCCACCGCATAGACCCGCGAATCCAGGTGCAGATAGAAGACCCCCTCGCCGCGCACGAAGAAGCGTACCTCGTCCTCGCTGTGACGATGCTCGTCGAGGAACTTGGCGCGTAACGCCTCCCTGTCCGGATGTTCAGGCGTCAAACCGATCACATCGGCGGTGGCAAAGCCATTGTCGGCCTTGAGACGCTCGATTTCCTCGGCGTAAGCCGCTAGCACCACCTCGGGGTCAGCGTCGGGCGCCAGATCGGCCTTGGTGGCCCAGCGCTCGAACCGAATGCCGTGCGCCGCGAGCTCGGCGGCGATGCGCTCACCATCATGGGTGGTCAGCAGCGGCTGGTCCGGGTCATGGTCGTGGTAGACGTTGAGAAAGCTCATGGCAAGACTCCATCGGGCAAGGCGAGCGGGCGGGCCGCGCCCCGCCGTATCGTGGGCCGCTCCGCTCAGCGGGTACGGCGCATTATCAGTTCACAATCGAAGAGGAAATCCAGCGCCTCGACCTGGCGCAGGCATCCGCTCATGTCCCGCGCCCAGGTATAGAGGCCGTGGCCGCGGATCAAATAGGCGCGTGTATCGAGACCCCGCAGCCGCTCGCGCGCCACCTCGGCCAGCGCGGCGATGTCCTGGTCATTATCGACGATGGGCACCGCCAATGCCGTATCGTGGCTTGCCACTCCCTCAATTGCTTTCTGCAGCTCGAACCCCTCGAGCCACAGGGTATCGCCCTCGATCAGGCGCGACAGCACGGTGGCGGCCCGGGAATGGGTATGCAGCACAGCGCCGGCCTCGGGCCTGTCCTGGTAGAGCTGGCCATGCAGACGCGCTTCGTCCGACGGCTTCTGGGGGCTGCCGAGCGGTGTGACGGCGAAGTCGGTGACCATGACGTCGGCCGGCGTCAGCCGTCCCTTGTGACGACCCGATGCCGTTACCGCCATATGAGTCGCATCCAGGCGCACCGAAAAATTGCCGCCGGTGGCCGGCACCTGACCGGCGCGGTACAGCTCGTCACCGGCGGCCACGATGGCCTGCTGGGCGCGGGCCAGTTGCTCGAGATCGATCACCGCTGTGTCTCCCGTGAATGATGCCGCCAGACTACCTAAGGCGCGCGTCGGCGCCAATCCTCATGGCCGTGCAAGGCACATGGCACAAGATAGAGCGCCGTGCGCCAGCTGCGCAGGCACGGCATAATGCGGCCCATGAATCCTCCTTCTGCATCCAACGCCGACGCCTTCGCCCTTACGCCCATCGGGCGCATCGAGAGCGATTACCCGGACAAGTTCGGCATACCCCGCCAGCCAGGACTGGCGCCGGCCGCCCGCGCCCGCCTGGTGCTGCTACCGCCCTACGATGACCCGCTCAGCGTGCGTGGCCTCGAGGCCTTCAGTCACCTATGGCTGACCTTCGTCTTTCACCATAGTCCCGAGCGCTGGTCACCGCTGGTGCGCCCGCCGCGCCTGGGAGGCAATGCCAAGGTCGGCGTCTTTGCCAGCCGCAGCACCCACCGCCCCAACCGCCTGGGGCTGTCGCTGGTCGAACTCAAGGGCATCGATACCGACAACGGCGTGGCACTCGAGCTTTCCGGCCACGACCTGCTCGACGGCACCCCGATACTCGACATCAAGCCCTACCTGCCGTGGGCAGAGGCGCAACCCGACGCCAGGGCCGGCTTCGCCCCCGCCGCACCGCCCCAGTGCCCGGTGGCCTTTTGCGCAGCGGCCGAGGAAACCCTGTCCCAGCGCGAAGACGCCGCCTCGCTGCGCGCCCTGATCGGCCAGGTGCTGGCCCAGGACCCCCGCCCCGCCTATCGCAAGGGCGCCGAGTCACGTATCTACGGGGTAAGGCTGCGCGATGTCGATGTGCGCTTTCGTGCCCTGGCCAATGCGGCAGGCGAGACGCGCCTGGAGGTGGTCGAGATCGTGGCGGTATAGCGCTTCGGCTTGGTAGGTCTGGCCCGTTGCCACGACGTCGCGAGGGCGCTATGACCCCATCCCTGGGCGCTACTTTTGCCATCCCTGGCAAAAGACCCTCGCGCCACCTGGCTCCGGGCCGACCGGTCGCTCATTGCTCTTATCGCTAGCCATGTGCAGAAACGACGAAGGGCCCCGTAAGGCCCTTCGTTCGACATGGCGTGTTGGCCGCCTCAGTCGAAGCTGATACCGATACGACGGCCCACTTCCTCATAGGCCTCGATCACACCGCCAAGGCCCTGGCGGAAGCGGTCCTTGTCGAGCTTCTCGCGGGTCTTGGCATCCCACAGGCGGCAACCGTCCGGCGAGAACTCGTCGCCGAGCACGATCTGGCCCTTGAAGACGCCAAACTCGAGCTTGTAGTCGACCAGCAGCATGCCACCTTCTTCGAACAGCGCCTTGAGCACATCGTTGACCTTGTAGGTCAGCGCCTTCATTTCCTTGAGCTGCTCGGGCGTCGCCCAGCCGAAGGTCTCCGCCAGCGACTCGTTGATCATCGGGTCGTGCTGGGCATCGTTCTTCAAGAACAGCTCGAAGGTCGAGGGCGTCAGCACCTGGCCTTCCTCGACGCCAAGGCGCCGGCACAGGCTGCCGGCAGCAATGTTACGCACCACGCACTCCACCGGCAGCATATCGAGCTTCTTGACCACGCACTCGGTATCCGAGAGCAGGCCGTCGAAGTGCGTCGGAATGCCGGCTTCCTGAAGTTTGCCCATGATGAAGGCA
This sequence comes from Onishia taeanensis, assembly GCF_900100755.1. Lineage (GTDB taxonomy): Bacteria > Pseudomonadota > Gammaproteobacteria > Pseudomonadales > Halomonadaceae > Onishia > Onishia taeanensis. The sequence continues at coordinate 263,223 of NZ_FNCI01000002.1, read as the reverse complement.
TTGAACTTGTTATTGACCATACCCTTGCGCGCCAGGGATTCCATCCGCTCGCCGTCGAAGGCACTGGTATCGTCGCGGAATTCGAGGATCAGGCGATCCGGGTCGTCAGTGTGATAGACCGACTTGGCCTTGCCGGCATAGAGCTCTTGACGCTTTTCCATGAGGGGTCTCCGAATGGGGAGGTAACGGACAGAGGTGATAACAGGGTCGTTAAACAGGTAACGGATGACGTGGCGGTGCGACAAACGGGGGCTAAACAAAGCCTAGCGGATGGTCTGCCAGTCCAGGCCCTGATCCTGGGCGGCGACCACCAGCCGTGATTCATCGCCATCGAGCAGCGGCACCAGCGCTTCCAGCGCAAGCTCTGGGCGGTTGTTATGTTCCGACAGGTGCGAGCAGACGATCCGCTGCAGCCGGTCGAGCCCGACCCCCGCTAGCAGCGTCGCCGCCTGGGGATTGGACAAATGCCCCCAATCGCCACCCACGCGGCGCTTGAGACGCGGCGGATAAGGCCCATCGGCCAGCATCTGCCGGTCATGGTTGCACTCGAGGATCAGGGCATCGCAGCCGGCGAAGGCCTGGATCACATGGGCGCTGGGATGGCCAAGATCGGTCACGACACCCAGCCGTCGACCATGGGCGCTTAAGTGGAATTGTACCGGTTCTCGGGCGTCATGGGGCACGGTCACCGGCATGATATCGATTCCGCCAATGGCCAACGTCGCCTGGGGGGTGATCCACTCATGGCGCGGCACTTCCTTGAGGCGACCCGACAGCCAGGTGCCGGGCGTCAGGTAGACCGGCATACCATGGCGCCGCGCCAGGGCGCCGACGCCGCCGATATGATCGCCGTGTTCATGGGTCACCAGCACCGCAGCGAGCTGCTTCGGGTGCAACCCCAGCCGGGCGAGCCGCCGCTCGGTTTCGCGCAGCCCGAAACCGCAGTCGATCAGCAGATGGGTCTCGCCGTCGCTGACCAGGGTCGCATTGCCCTTGCTTCCACTGCCCAGCGACGCGAAGTGCAGGGCAGGCGTTGCTGGCGGCATCAACGCAACAGCGAGGACAGCCGACCCAGCAGGTCGCGCACGCCGTCATCGTCCAGCGCCGGCTCGCCGACACTCGTTACCGTCAGGCGCGCTTGCCCATTCTCCGCCGGCACCACATTGAGCCGCGCACGACGGGGCGTCTGGTCGCTGAACAGCCGGTTGATCATCCCCGGATGGCGCTCGGCCAGCGGCAGGTAGGCGATCTCGAAGTCGCCGCCTGCGGCGTCCTGGTCAAGCAGCTGCTGCTCGGGCTGGTCGAAGTCGCGCTCGAGCAAGTGGCTAAGCTCGGCCCAGGCCTGCTCGGCGTCGGAATCGATCAACAAGGCGCGGTTGCCCTCACCGCCAACCAGGCGCGCCACCGCAGTGCCAGCGGCATTGCGGCTAGACAGGTTCGAAGCCATGGCGGTCTGGCCGCGGGCATCGAGGTAGCCGGCCAGGGCATTCAGGCAGCCGTCGAGAGCGCTTGCGTTTAGCTCGCAGCGCACCTCGCTGGTGGCGCCTAGGCCATCGTTGACCACGATGACGCCATCGGGCGTCGTCAGGCGCCGGGCCACTTCATCGCGATCGGTGACGCTCAGCCGCTGGCGCTCGCCGAACTCGACGATACGCGGCCACACCACTTCCGGCGGGTCATTGACCGTCAGCCAGCGGGCATCGCCCATGCTGCGGCGCTCGACGTAATCGCGCTCAGCGACAGACGGCTGAGGCCTGGGAGCGGTAAATTCGTCATCCAGCTTGCGGTAAGGCCGGTTGGCTCTGGGTACCGGCATCGCTTCGCGGGTCTCATAGAGCTCGCTGCCGGCCGGCAGGGCCAACGGCTCGGCACTCTTGGCCTGGGTGTAGGCTTCACTACGGTCATCGTAGTAGCCGCCGCTGGAACAGCCGGCCATTGTCAGGGCAATGGCCGCTACCAGCGGCATCCAGTTCGTGGCAGCTTTCATGCATCCACCTTGATTATCGGACAAGCGAGGGGCGTTCAGTCGTCGCTGACGCCTGCCAGTTGCAGCGCCTCGCCGACCGTTGAATGATATTTCTCGGACAGCCAGGTCAGCGGCAGACGAATGCCCTGCTCGGCGTAGCCCATGTGATTCAGTGCCCACTTGACCGGAATCGGGTTGGCCTCAATGCCCAGCTGCGTATGCAGCGGCATCAGCCGGGTATTGATCTGGTGTGCCTTGTCGGCATCGCCGGCCACGGCGGCCGCACACAGGTCGTGCATGGCGCGGGGCACCACGTTAGCGGTTACCGAGATGTCGCCGTGGCCGCCCATCAGCATGAAGTCACAGGCGGTGGCGTCATCGCCAGAGTAGAGCATGAAGTCCGAGCCCTTGAGGCGCTCGATCAGATCCTCGGCGCGCTCCAGGTTACCGGTGGCATCCTTGAGGCCGACGATGTTGTCGACTTCGGCAAGGCGCAGCACGGTCTCGTTGTAGATGTCCGAGCAGGTGCGACCAGGCACATTGTAGAGAATCACCGGCAGGTCGCTGGCGTCGGCAATGGCCTTGAAGTGCTGGAACAGGCCTTCCTGGGTCGGCTTGTTGTAGTAGGGCGCCACCGTCAGGCAGTAATCGGCGCCGACTTCCTTGGCGTATCGGGTCAGCTCCACTGCCTCGGTGGTGTTGTTCGAGCCGGTACCGGCGATGACCGGGATGCGGCCACCGACCTCTTCTACCACGGTGCGAATGACGTCGAAGTGCTCGGCGAAGGACATGGTGGTCGGCTCACCGGTCGTACCGGCGGCGACGATGCCATCGGTGCCATGCTCGAGGTGAAAGCGCACCAGGCGGCGCAGCGCCTCCCAATCGATCTCTCCGTTTGCCTTCATCGGCGTCGCCAGGGCGACGATACTGCCTGTGATCATCTTCTTTCCTCTACAAACGCCTATGCATCAGCCGCCGCAGAAGATGGCGCTGATGGTTGAACCGGTATGAAGCCGCATATGAAGCCAGGGCCTAGATGGTACTCAGGCCGCCAGAGCCTGTACAGAACCCAACGCAAGGACTTTCGTTTAGGTATCGCCGTCTTCGACAGAGCCTTTACAGCACCGCGGCGCTGACGTGTAATCTTTGCACAATCTGGATGCTCGGCATTCGATGCCGACAGATCATGCCAACACCATGATGCCCCGGAACCGTGAATTCAAAGCGCTGAATTTCGCTACTCGCGATGATATCCACTACTGCCTAAGGAGCTTCCCATGAGCTTAAGCCTCGGCAACCCCGTACCCGACTTCACTGCCACAGCGACCGGCGACACCACCGTGACCCTGTCAGAACTCAAGGGCCAACAGGTCGTGATCTACTTCTACCCCAAGGCCAGCACCCCGGGCTGCACCACCGAAGGCGGTGACTTTCGCGACCGCAAGGATGCCTTCGATGCCGCCAACACCGTGATTATCGGCGTGTCTCGAGACGGCATTCGCGCCCAGGAAAACTTCAAGGCCAAGCAGGCCTTCAACTTCGAGTTGATCTCCGACAAGGACGAGGCGGTCTGCAAACTATTCGACGTCATCAAGCTCAAGAAGCTTTACGGCAAGGAGCACCTGGGGATCGAGCGCAGCACCTTCCTGATCGATAGCGAAGGCAAGCTTGCCCGCGAATGGCGAGGCGTCAAGGTCAAGGGCCATGTCGAGGAAGTGCTCGAAGCGGCCCAGGCCCTTCACGCCGGTTGATACCCCTCCCCGCCCACGCCGGCCGACAATGGCGGCCTGGGCGGGGCCTTTAGCTATGCTGCTCGCCTCTGACCGGCTGGTCGGCGAGCTCCTGTATCCCTCTCGGCCAGGCATAGACCAGCGCCTTGAGCAGCGTTGCCAGCGGAATCGCGAAGAAGATTCCCCAGAAGCCCCAGATACCGCCGAAGAACAGCACCGCCAAGATGATCGACACCGGGTGCAGATTGACAGCCTCGGAGAACAAAATCGGCACCAGCACGTTACCATCCAGTGCCTGCAGCACGCCGTAGGCGAGGATCACGTACAAGAACTGCTCACCGATGCCGAAGTGGAAGCCCGCAACCGCGGCCACCGGAAGCGTCGCCACGGCAGCACCGATGAAGGGAATCAGCACCGACAGTCCTACCAACATGCCCAGCAGCGCCGAGTACGGCAGGCCGAAATAGGCAAAGGTCAGGAAGCCGGCACTCCCCACGATCACGATTTCGATGAACTTGCCGCGCACGTAGTTGGCGATCTGGGCGTCCATCTCGTGCCAGATACGGGTCATCAGGTCGCGCTTGCGCGGCATCAGCCATAGCGTGAAACCGACCAGCCGCTCGCGATCCTTGAGCATGAAGAACACTAGGATCGGCACCAGCACCAGATAGATGATCAGATCCATCAAGTTGCCAAGCGAGGCCAGCGACAGGGTCAGGGCCCGCTGCCCGACCTGGGTAAGCTCGCGGCCGGCCGCGTCGATCCAGCCCTGAATCTGGTCCGGGGTGACCAGGTTGGGATAGCGCAGTTGAACCTCATCCAGAAAGCTCTGGCCACTGGCGAACATGCGCGGAATCTCCTGGACGAGGCTGACCATCTGGTTCCAGATCAGCGGCATGACGATCAGCGCCATGGCTAACAAGATGCCGAGAAAGCCCAGGTACACCAGCAGCACCGCTGCCAAATTCGGCACATGGCGTCGGGTCAACCAGTTCACCGCCCCCTGCAGCAGAAAGGCGATCACCAGCGCGGTGAGAAAAGGCGCGAGCATGCCGCCCAGCAGCACCACCGCCGCGGTGCCGACAATCAGCAGCAACAGCAGGATGACCGCTTCCTCGTCAGAGAAGTAGCGCTCCAGCCAGCCCGAAAACAATGCCTTCAGCGTCATGCCGAACGCTCCTTATCGCCCTTGCGCAGCCAGTAATGATAGACCTCGCCGCGCGTCTCCCGCGCTGGCATCTCGTGGCCGCTCTGGGCAATGTAGGACTCGAAGTCCCGCCATGAGCCGGCATCGGTGGCCATCACCTCGAGCACCTGCCCTACCGCCAGCCGCGACAGTGCCTGCTTGGCCTTGAGCAACGGCAGCGGGCAGGGCAGGTCTCGGGCATCGAGCACATCGTCTGGTTGCAAGGTCATGCCGTCTCCCGAAACAATGGGGGATGAAAAATGGGAATTGAAGATCGAACCGCCAGGCGGCTCTCAGTACACGGCACTTTAGCGGATCGGCAGCGGTCGGAGAAGAAGGCGCGCCTCGCCCGGGCGCTCATGCACGAGGAACATCATGCCATCACCCTGGAAGGCTTGGCGATACGCCATCGCCACGCTGGCCATGACCGGCGCCCTGACCACGACGCCAGCCCAGGCCGTTGAATTCGACCTGCCACAGCTTGGTTCGGCCACCAGCGGCGTCAACCCGAGCGAGGAATACCGCCTGGGCCGTACCTGGCTGCGGCAGTTCCGCGCCCATGCACCGCTATGGCAGGACCCGCTCAGCCAAGACTATGTCGACACTCTGATCGCCCGCCTGCTGCCCGACAGCGGCATCCAGCGCAATCAACTGCTGGTGACCCTGGTCGACAGCCGAGTGCTCAATGCCTTCGCGGTGCCCGGGGGCGTGGTGGGGATCAACGCCGGCCTCTTTGCCTTCGCCAAGGACGAAGCCGCTCTCGCCTCGGTGCTGGCCCACGAACTGGGCCACCTGTCACTGCGCCACTACGCTCGTCAGAAAGCCAGAGCAGAAGAGACCCAGCTGCCGACCATGGCCGCGATGCTTGCCGGCATGCTGATCGCCGCCGGCGGCGGAGGCGATGCAGGAATTGCCGCGGCAATGGGCTCGCAAGCCGCCTTCTTTCAGGACCAGTTGGCCTATTCGCGGCGCTACGAACAGGAGGCCGATCGCCAAGGCCTGCAGGTGATGCGCGAGGCCGGCTACGACCCTCAGGCCATGGTCGACATGTTCCGCGCCATGCAGCGTCAGGCAGCCTTGCAGGGCGGCAACCCGCCGGAGTTTCTGCTCACTCACCCGCTCACCGAGTCGCGTATCAGCGATATTCAGGCCAGAGCCATGGGCATGGGAGCCGGCAGCCTCCGCGACACGGGGCCGCAATATGACATGGTACGCGCCCGCGCGCTGCTGCTGATTCACCAGGACGCCCCGACCCAAGCCGTCACCCTGCTCAACCAGAGCGCCCCCTCGCCGGCCGCCAAGCGCTACCTGGCGGCCCTGATCCGCGCTCGTCAGGGAGACCTGGCCGGCGCGCTCTCGGCGCTCGATGCCCTGGCGCGGGAATGGCCTGACCTGCCGCTGATTCCCACCAGCGCCGCCGAACTGGCACTGGATGCCGGGCAGCACGGCGAAGCCTTGTCCCGCAGCCAACACGTGCTGCGGCTGATGCCGGACTATTTCCCGGCCCGCATGATCGAAGCGGAAGCCCAGCTACAGCAGGACCCCAACGCCGCCTTCGGCACGCTGCGCGACCTTAGCGAGCAGCGCCCCGAAGCCCCTCAGGTCTTCAACCTGCTGTCAGAGGCCGCCGGGCGCAGCGACCGCGAGGCCTGGAGCCACCTGGCCCGCGCCGAATACCTGCAGTTGACTGGTCACATCACTCAGGCCATTCGCCAGTTGGATATCGCCGAGGACGTGGCCAAACAGGCAAGTGACATCGGCATTACCGGTCGTATCGAGGAGCGCCGCGAGGCCTTCGAAGCCTACCGTGAGGAGCTCAAGGACTTTCAGTAGCCGGCGACGCCTCGCTATTGGCGGCCCCTTTCGTTTCTCTCCAATGCAAAGAAGCGGCCCGCCCCAATACAAAAAAGCGGCCCGCCCCCAACCAGAGGGCGGGCCGCTGTGCTTTCGGCCAGTTCAACTCAAGTGACATGGGCGACATGCGCCGCCACTACCGGCCAATCAAGGCCGGGGGCTGGCTTAGCGCTGGAAGTTGAGCATCCGCTCCAGGGGCTTCAACGCCTTCACGCGCAGCGCGTCGTCCACCTGAATCTCGCCGCTCAGCTCGCGCAGCGCGCCGGCCAGGTTATCCAGGGCGTTCATGGCCATCCACGGGCAATGGGCGCAGCTCTTGCAGGTCGCGCCACGCCCGGCTGTCGGCGCCTCGAAGAGGGTCTTCTCCGGCACCGCCTGCTGCATCTTGAAGAAGATGCCGCGGTCGGTGGCCACGATCAGCTTGTCCTGAGGCAGCTCCTTGGCCGCCTTGATCAGCTGAGAGGTGGAGCCTGCCACATCGGCGAGCTCGACCACCGCCGCCGGGGACTCCGGGTGCACCAGCACCGCCGCCTCCGGATAGAGCGCCTTGAGGTCTTCGATGCCCTTGGCCTTGAACTCCTCGTGCACGATGCAGGCACCGTCCCAGAGCAGCATGTCGGCGCCGGTCTGCTGCTGGATGTAGCCTCCCAGATGCTTGTCCGGCGCCCACAGAATCTTCTCGCCTCGGGCCTTGAGATGCTCGATCACGTCGACGGCAATCGAGGACGTCACCACCCAATCGGCGCGCGCCTTCACGGCGGCCGAGGTGTTGGCGTAGACCACTACGGTGCGGTCGGGGTGGGCATCGCAGAAGGCCGCGAACTCATCGGCCGGGCAGCCGATATCCAGCGAGCAGGTCGCCTCGAGGGTCGGCATCAGCACACGCTTTTCAGGCGATAGAATCTTGGCCGTCTCGCCCATGAAGCGCACACCGGCCACCACCAGGGTCGAGGCCTCATGGCGGGCACCGAAACGGGCCATTTCCAGGGAGTCGGCCACACAGCCGCCGGTTTCCTCGGCAAGCTGCTGGATGGCGTCGTCGGTATAATAATGCGCTACCAGCACGGCATTACGCTCATGCAGCAGGCGTTTGATTTCATCGATACGCGCCTCATCCTCGGCGGGAATGCGCGTCGGGCAGTAGGCGCGGGCCAGATGCTCGCGCACCTCGGCTCGGGAAGTCATGATCGTCATCGTGTCTACCACTGTGACTGGCAGGGGCTCCCCCTGCATGGCACCAGATGCATCGGCGGTCGTGCTCTCTGCACGCACCGAGGCTCCAGAGGGCGTTGGCGGTGCGGCTCCCGCATCACCTGCCCAACGGCCATTTTAGCTCGAATTGAGACGCTTGTCGTCGCCATAACGCCATGGCATTGCCTTGCCGCGCAGACGAGCCGATACCTAGCATCCATAGCAAAACGCCCCGACCTCTAAGAGATCGGGGCGTTTCGGCATAATTTGGTGGGTCGTGTAGGATTCGAACCTACGACCAATTGGTTAAAAGCCAACTGCTCTACCAACTGAGCTAACGACCCGC
>NZ_FNCI01000002.1:0-254810 GCF_900100755.1 Onishia taeanensis | reverse complement strand
ATGGTGGGTCGTGTAGGATTCGAACCTACGACCAATTGGTTAAAAGCCAACTGCTCTACCAACTGAGCTAACGACCCGCTCGACAGGGCGCATAGGTTACTCGTATCACCCTGTCTTCGCAAGTCTTTTTACGCAGTTTTTCAGCGCTTGCGCTGTCCGGTCGGCTTGCGCTGTCCGGTCGGCTTGCGCATGCCGTCGGGAGGCATGGGGCAAGTCCCCCTATTGCTACTCCCACATCACAAGGCTGGTATCTTCGCAAAGCTGGTCATCAATGACACACGCCTCGCGGCCTCGCCCATTAGGCCCGACCTTGACGCCATTTGCTCACACTAGATCCGTCACTACGCCGTTAGCCCATAGATGTGCTGGAGAGCATTCCTATTCTTGATTCGCCCGCATATTGTCCAACTTATCGCATCGCGCCACACACTCGAACCACGGCTGACCGGACCAGTCCCCGGTATCGTCGTGCCTAAACCAGGTCTCGTCCTTGCCGAACCAGTGCGGCCACCGAGGAGTGTTCTTCAAGTAACCGTAGGCATAAGCGGAACCGTCCGGGTAGATATAGATTCGCTCCAAATATTCCGCGCCGATTCCTCCCGGCTCGCAGTGCTCAGGATGGTCCTGGCCATCATTTGTCTGACGACACCACGCCTGATCGAACTTCTGGGAACCGATCAAATATTCACCATGCACCTTGTGGGAGACCTCCCAGCGATAGCTTTGCTTTAGTGGCGGCATTTCTCTTCCGGGGCTCCAAGGAGGATGAATATCAGCAAGTGGTGCCTCGCGATCTTGTATAACCGCAAAAGCCGGATAACTCATTGGATTCACCTGAAACTGTTCGTGGGGCGCGACAAAGTCACTGCCGACGCCACTGGTCGCGGCTCCGTAATCGGCCATGGTTGGACAGCCACTGAGAGTGACCATCGCTAAGGCTCCAAGAGGCAGCACTACCGTCCATCGCCGCTGCCTAGATCGACTGACGCACGTCATCCAAGCATCAACGGTCCGCCTGATAGAGGTCGGGATTAGCATCTATAAACGCCTTGTAGTTGTTAAAAGGATGCTGGAGTGGCGTGATTGGTGCCACGATCGCATCGGGATTAAAAATCTTGCCGAGGAAGCCCCCATTGACTAGATCCCCAGAGCCAATGGTCAGATGCACATCCGGCGCCGCAATATTTCCGAAAGGTAGAGAGAAAAGCTCGGCATGCTCGGCCAGTCCGTTACTGACTAGGTAATTAGAGCTCAACGTGCCCAGGCTGTGCCCCGTCGAGGCACCTCCAAAACCCTGATCAACCAGATAGGCACGCACCGAAGCTTCCGGCAACCCCTGATACCCCAGTGCTATATCGGCAGCATCAAACGGGAGCCCCTGCAGGCCCCGATCCATGACACCACGCTCCCCCACATAATCAGTCAGTTTGAATTCCTGATCGTCTGGCTTGTAGCGGTTACCAATACCCGGCAGTTGGTCACCCGCTATCGAACTGGCCATCAGCATCCAATTCAACTCATCCTCACTCAAGCCCACGCCCTTTGCCATTTTTTCAGCAATATGGCTCCAAGCTTTTTGCATAGCCGCACTGCCTAAAACTTTTCCGGCATCTAACAAGGAGCCTTGTGATATCTGTTCTCCAAAATCGGTGACCTTATTCAACGGATTTTTATAATAGGTCCCTCCCGCTAGATAGTTGGCAAAGCCACCCGTAATCGCTCCATGCAAAGCTGGGTCTTGCCAATCCTTGCCTTGGCTCAACGCTCCGGCGGCACCACCGACTGATCCAGCAATGGCCCCAGAAAGGGCCGCATTGGCCCAGCCAGAAGCGGCAGTGGCAGTCCCAGCCGCCCATGCTGAGGCTGCCGTGGTCGCGCCTGCCGCTGTAGTAGTCCCCGATAGCATGCCTATGGCCGAACTGGCGGCACCGGACGTCGCTGCAGCAACAATAATGGCGACGGCCATACCCGCAACAGGGCTGAGGCCCGATTGACTGTAATCCCAGCTATCATGGATCGCCTTGACCTGCTGCCAGTCCACGTCGCCGCGCGCTTCCATGTCCTTGAGCCAGGCCAGCTCGGGATCGGCTTTCACCATGGCATCGATGGTCTGGCCGACCGTCTGCCGGTCGATTTTCTCCATGTCGATGGTGATACCGTCGACGGCCTGAATCACTCGCTCACCCTGGGCGATCAACTGGCTCTGGCGTAGGGTCTCGTCGGTGAAACCTTCACCCTCGGACGACTGCCAAGCGAAGTTGCCGGAAGACTTCTCGTGGGACTCGGTACGGATATCGCTGGCGGCTTCGAGGCGGATGGTGCCGCCGCTGGACAGGGTCAGATCGTTCCCGGCGTCGAGGCGGGCGCCTTGGTAGCGTTGATCGAGGCCACTCGCCACGGTGAGGTCGCCACCGCTCTCGACCTGGCTGCCGACAGCGCGCCGTACGTTGACCTCGTCGCGCTGATAGCTGCTGCTGCCGAACAGGCCACCATCGACCTCCTTCTCATAGAGGGAGTAGTCCTGGTCATGGGCAGCGAGCAGTTCGGCGTCTCTACCAGCGATCAAGGAGGCTTCATCGCCCGCCTTGGCCTCGCTGCCGATCAGGCGCAGATCGCGCCCGGCACGCAGCGCCAAGTTTTCACCGGCTATCAGTTCACCACCCTGCTGACGGACCCGGCGGCTGATCCGATCAGTGGTGGCGGTGTGCGATTCGTGGTGGTCGACATTAGCCGCCGAGGCCAGCGTGAGGTCACCACCGGCATCGATCGTCAGGCTGCCTCCTGCATCGGCGCGGCTGGCAATGGCGGCGACATGGCGTCCTGCCTGAAGGCCGATATCATCGGCAGCCGTCACTGTGCTGCCGGCTTGGTCGACGCTGCGGGTTTGCGACTCGCGGTTCCACTCATCGGTCTGGGTTTGGCTTTGGTTCTCGGCGGCACCTAGGACGACATCATTGCCTGCCGCGATGGCCAGGCCAGCTCCACTGTCGGCCTCGCTGGCCGTCAGGCGCACATCGCGCCCAGCACTGAGACGGGTATCGTCGCCGCTGGACAGTCGGCTGCCGACCTGGGCGTTGGTGCGCTCATCAGTAAGCTGTCTCCCATACCAACGACGAGAGGAAGCCTCGCTGCCCCATTCGTGAGCCGCATTCTCTTTGGCGTCAAGGCGAATATCGCGGGACGCCGCCACGCTCAAGGCGCCGCTCGCATCGACCGTGCTGGCGGAGAGCCTTACGTCACGTCCAGCGATCAGATTGGCATCTCCGCCCGTAACGAGACTGGCGCCAAGCTGAGTGATGCGCTCGCTACCCTCCCCAATACCTGCTTCATAGCCATCGACTTGGCGCCGGGAATCGACCACGGCTTCGGTGACGATATCGCGCTCTGCCTGGAAGGTAGCATCGCCGCGGCTATCGATCTCAGCGCGGTTGACGATATCTTGACCAGCGGCGAGTGAAAGGTCATCGCGGGCGCTGATCAGCCCGCCCTGATCAAGGTAAGTGTCGTAGGACCGCTCATGGCCCGCAGTCACCGCGGTACGGTCGTTGATAATATCGCCCTCGACCGCCTCCAATTCGACACTACCGCCATGGATTTCTCCCGCCATGGCGTTGCGGATCGAGTCCTGGGCGCTCATCGCCAAGCGCTCGCCCGATTCGACCAGCCCACCTTGCAGAATAGAGCCGCCGCTCGTTACGTCGAGATTCTCGTCGGCACTCAGCGTGCCCACGTTGCGAATGTCGCCACCAGCGATGAGGTCGAGATCGCGCCCCTGGATCAGGCTGTTACCCCGCACATTGCGAGAGCCGACCTGGGCGAGGTAGAGAACTGGCGCCAGCACCGTCTCGCCCTCAACCTCTTGCTCCTCCAGCCAGACGATATCGCGCGACAAGCTCGAGACCTGATCCGCCGTCAGCCCCACCCCAACCGTGAGCTGCAGGTCATCCTGGGCTGCGGCGGCATTGTCCATCAGGTAGCGGTACTGGTCAGCATCGCTCGAGAGGCCGTCGGCGAGAAAGCGCTGCCCCGTCTGGTTCAATACGGCATCTCGAACCAGGCGTGACTCGTAACGGCCATCCCCTAACAGCCGATAGGCGCCGTCGCTGGAGTACTCCAGCCTGTCGAGCAAATAATCGGAGCCTCTGAAACGATCGACATTGGTGAATATCGGGTTGGTCTCGATCAGGTAGCGGCTCTGCGGCGAGCGATTGCGCACGAATAAACCGTTACGCCCTTCTGGAAGTCGGAAAGAGGAAAGCTGACTGGGGGATACGCGAGGAGAAGTTGTTTCCCCAGGACGTTGACCAAGGGTTATATCCAGAGAGTCGACGCTATTTGACGCGGCAGTGTCAGCCAGGCTGCCTCTGAGCTGCTCGTGAATACCATTGTCGATTTCGCCGTTATCGATACGGTTGGCTACATTTAGCGAGATCTGCCCGCCTGAGGAAATCACAGCCTTGTCCCCACTATTTAGCGGTGTCCTCGTCACGACTCTGCTGGACTGTTCGCCACCTGCCAGTGCACTTGGCAAGGGGAGGTCGTTACCCTGCGGATCGAGTCCGTTTTTAGCGTTCCAGTTAGATACACTATCCGTCCACTCATCGGGCGGTATAAACCCCGCGACTATATACCGATAATTACCGCTAACACTGGAGTAGTCGAAGCATCCAACCCACATCTCGCAATGCCCATCGACTGGGATCAAGCCGGCCAGAACTTGAGTGTTTTCATAGTTGGTTTTCTTGTAGACCGTTTGATTTCCAGGACCAAGATTCTTCAGATTATTAGCCTGTATATGCAGATCTCCGTTCGCAGCTAATAAGCTACGGGAGTTGGTAACCTGATCGGAATGCACTTCCATATTGCTACCGGAGATCAGCCGGGCCTGAGGAGAATCCTCTACCACCCGCGTCTTGTATCTCTCCCGGATATCGTACTCATGGAAGATCCTCCCGCCAGGCGCAGGGCGCCACTCCCTGATGTTACCGCTGTCCCTTCCACCGAAATCCTCGTATAAATAATACTTGGCTAGATAATGCCAGTCGGCCGACAGCTTCCTATCCACCAGCATAAGCTCGTCTTCATAGGAGTCTTTGGTGTTGACGACACTTGCCGCATCAATACGCATGTCGTCTGCTGCTTCGATGCTTCCAGACCGGTTCTCCAAGCTATCGGCATGGCTGTTCTGATCATCACGAGCAAAGTCGAGGCGGCCACCGCTATAAATGTCGCCATAGCGGTTGAAGAACCGGGGAGCGCGCAATGTCATGTCGCCACCGGCAAACATCAAGCTATCGGGCCGATTGGCAATAGTGCCGAAGCTGACCAAGCGCAGGTCCTGCTGACTGCCCAGGATCCCCCTGTTATCGACCGAGTTGGCCTCTAGATCGACGTTGCCGCCCGCAGTCAGTCGCCCTCGGTTGTCGAAGTCACCGTCCAGGCGATAGCTTGAGTCGCCGCCACTGGCCAGTCGACCGTCGTGCTGGCGTAGATGGTGCGCTGTGAACTCGAGATCGCCTTGGGTGGAAATCAGTCCTCGGTTGGTGACATCGCCGCTCGCGCTTAGCGACATTCCCGAATTGGCCAACAGATCACCGGTATTATCGAGACTCGCAAAGTCCAGGCTCAGTCGGCCAGAGGACGCGATACGCTCGCCAGCAGAGATGGTCACAGGTTCCTCGACGGCGAGCTCCAGGCCATCGTTGAACTGCCACTGCCCAACCTTTTCGAGCCGGCGAATTGCCGCCTGACCGCTCGCCATGCCCTGGATATCCCCTTCCTCACTCGACAGAGTGTCGGCACTCAGCCGCAGGGTTCCGGTGCCGACATGGGCAAGCCAACCTTGATCGTTGAGCAGCTCTCCAGTATCTATATGAAGCGACCGGCTAGCGATATCGACACGCCCCTGCCGGTTGTCGAGAGTGTCGGCGACCTCAAATTGGCTCTCTCCATCGTGGCTTAGGGCACGAATATCGCCATCGGTATTTTTCAGGTTATCGACCAGCACACTGAGGGTATTGTTGGCTTCGACCGTGCCACCAGTGTTATCGAACTGCCCTGCGTCTAGACGTAGACCGAGCCCCGCCAAATGCCCCATGCGGTTGTCGACCCGCTCAGCGCTGAGTGTCAACTCTGCGTCGGGCTGGCGAGCCTCTCCTTCGACCCCGGCAATGACTCGCCCACGATTGACTATCTCTTCTCCCCCCTCCAACACTATATCGCTTCCGCTGGTGAGGTCGCCCTCGACATCGAGACGCTTGGCCGTGGCAAGATCAATTCCGGCAGCACCATACAAACCACCGCCAAGGGTTGCTGTACCGGCCTCCACGTCCACATGACCAACACTGGAAGCATCGCCTAGGCGGAGATGCCCATCGACATCGATCTGGATATCCCCACCACTCGCTGCCATGTCGCCAGATAGCCTGACTCCGACGCCACGCTCGGTACCCACCAACTTGATGCTGTTGGCATACATACCACCCAGCGCAGCGGAATCAATGGCAAGCTCGGGGGCCTCGCCCACTCCCTGGCGTCTCTCGGCTTCCAAGGTGTCGGCATCAACATCATTCGCGCCCGCCACCAAGTTGAGCTGGTGGGCGTGCAATTCGGCATTCAGCTCAGCGGCACGGGTGATGATGTCGAACTGGTCGACCTGACTAGCATCAAGACCCAGCCCATCGATCGCTACCTGCCCCTGGTCCACGGCGAAACGCTCGAGATCTCCGTCTTCAATGACTGGCTGGCCAGTGGATAGCGTCACCCGAGGGCTATTAATGAATCCGCAACCGTCGCAGACAATGCCGTGCGGGTTGGCAACCACGACATTCGCCGCCTGCCCTGCTACCTCCGTGTAGCCTTCAAGCCGGCTTAGTCTACCGCCATTGACCTCGTTGACGATCAGTTCGGCGGCATGGCCACGTAGATTGGGGTTGCCGACGACTAGCCCGCCGAGCTGCGTTGACTGCAGCTTGTCGGTGGCATTGTTGAGGATCACACCCTGTTCGCCGACGTTGTAGTCCTCGAAGGTGTTGTGCGACAGACCTCGGCCGTTGGGCGTGGCAATGTTGACAACCGGAACGCCGTTGCCTGCCTCATCCAGCGAGGTGTTGCCGGCGTTAGGAGCCACCCTAATACCATCTGCCAAAACCAAAATGGGCTGCCAGAACATAGCACTAATCAAGAGAACCGAAACATGTCGGCTCCACGGACTATGATTATCCATAATTGCTTCCCTGCAATTCGTTTTTCATTGTTCGCTATAAAGTCACGCTTTATTACGCCCTGTCAGAATGATGCCGCAACACTGAAATAGACGGGGGTTTCTGGACGTTCAAAAACGTCGGGGCGTTTAAGAGATCTTGCGATGCTGATATTCGCCTTAACGTGGTCGCCACTAAGGCCAAGCCCCAGGGCGATGCCGCTGAGCGTTCCGTTGAGTTCGGGGTTGTATGCACCGCGATAAATCTTGCCCACGTCGTAAGCCATAGTAAGTTCCATGGACTTCAGTAGCGGACGCGCTAAGTCAAGGGGACGTTGCCAAGAAAGCTGGTTGCGCCAGTACCCGCCTCTATCCCCACTCAAGGACTGTGATTTGAACCCACGAACGGAATACCGGCCGCCCAAGCTCAATCGCTCTGGGCTAAATAGGACATCCTTGCTCCATTGGCCGTTCAGCAAGCTTGAGAAGCTTAAGTTTTCCTGGTTAAGCATGAAGGGACGCTGGTAGCTGAGTGTCAGTGTGCCCTTGTCATATTGGGCCTCGGGTGCGCCAGAAGGCTGGTCGCGATCCATCTGGGCGCCGAAGATAGTCAGCCCCTTCTCCCAACCAATATCGACGTTTAAAAAACCACGTCCTATGCGCCGGCCATGATTCAAGCCAATCGCAAGTTCACTGAGTTGTTGGCTACTCACCTCGATACGGCTGCCGTCAATATAGTTGCGTGTTGACAGCCGGCCTAGCTCAAGGCTGACGGAGGTTTTACTCATGCTATCACGAGCCAACAGCCGCTCCGCTCGAAGCTGATGTCGCTCACTGCTGCCCTCCAGAGTGAACGTGAAGCCATTGGCCTCAGCGAGAGAGCGATAATCGCTTCCGGTATAACTGTAAGAAAAGTTCCAAAAGCCGTAGGGCAGGCGATAGCTAAAGTAATGGTTATCCGAGCCGGTCGCGGGTTGCGAGTTGGCGTCACTACCCAGCCGAGCCACAACCTGATCGGCAAGCCCCAAGGGGCTGTCCCACTCAACACCCAGCCGCCACTGCTGTTCGCCAGTTCCTTCGCTGCCGTCGTTATCGCGCCCGAGGCTCAGCCGCCAGGGCTTCTGCCGATCATTCGATACTTGTACGCGGCTGCCACCCTCCAATCCACCAGGCACTAGCTCCATGCTGGCCTGATTAGAGGGTAACCGGTTGAGTTGGTCGACCAACTGCTCGAGATCTCGCAGGTTGAGCGCTTCGCCTGCCGTAACTGGTGATGCCATGGAGAGTTCCTGGGCACTCAGGCCACCATCCTGACTCTCGATGGCCTCAATGTGTCCCTCGACAACCACGACTCGTAGTATTCCTTTGGAGAGTTCCTGCTGAGGCAAGTAGGCCCGAGTGGTTACATACCCCTTATCGATATAGGCTTGGGTAACACGGCGCAGCAGCTCATTGAGGTCATCAACCATCATGCAACTTCCGCTGAATGGCCGAACCAATCGTTGCAACGTGCTCTCATCAAGAATAGTTACATGCTCCACCTTGATGCTATCCACGGGAAAGCAACGTGTGTCCCCTTGAGTCTTGGAAGCCGGAAGAGCTTCTCCCTCGCTCTGCAATTGCTGCAGTTGCTGCAGCCGCTGCTGCTGACTCTCTATCAACCGCTGCTGATCACCACGAATAAAATTCTGGCTAGATGAATCAGCTCCAGCGTCAGACGTGCCAACCAACACACTGGCTCCAACCCACAGCCATATAGCCCTCCATCCTAGACGGCCCAATATTGACAACTTGACCTCCATGCCCTCTAAGCAATGAATCATCCATGATTGATATCTAACAATTAACGGCAGGCCTGCTATTTACTTGAGTCCAAAATTAAAAAAACCTGCCCCGGAAGGGAGCAGGTCTTAATCATCCAAATACTACAAAAGCAATGTTAACGTTTGCGCTGTCCGGTCGGCTTGCGCATGCCTTGCACCGGGCGACGCTTACGCTTGTCGCGGCTCCAGCGGTTCTTCTCGTCCGGGGTCAGCTCCGGCACCTTGCGCGACTCGAGGCCCGCAACGGTCGAGAGGTCATCGACTTCGGCCTGGGTAAGCTCGGTCCATTCGCCGGCCTTGGCCCGCTTGTCGAGGAAGATATTGCCATAGCGCACGCGCTTGAGGCGGCTTACGGTCAGCCCCTGGGATTCCCACAGACGGCGCACCTCGCGGTTGCGGCCTTCCATGATCACCACGTGGAACCAGGTGTTGATGCCTTCGCCGCCGAACTCCTGCACGTCGGTGAAGTGCGCGGGGCCGTCGTCGAGCATCACGCCCTCGACCATGGCCTTGATGTGGGCCTGGGTCACGTCGCCCATGACCCGCACCGCGTATTCCCGCTCGACCTCGGTGGAGGGGTGCATCAGCCGGTTGGCCAGCTCGCCATCGGTGGTGAACAGCAGAAGGCCGCTGGTATTGATATCCAGACGACCGACGGCCACCCAGCGCTCGCCCTTGAGCCGCGGCAGGCGCTCGAAGACGGTACGACGCCCTTCCGGGTCCTTGCGGGTGCACAGCTCGCCCTCGGGCTTGTTGTACATGATGACCCGCCGGGTACCCTCGGCGGCGGTCTTCAAGGTGACCGGCCGGTCATCGAGGCTGACCCGATCACGGGACTCGACGCGATCGCCGAGGCTCGCCACCTGGCCGTTGACCTTGACGCGCCCGGCGCTGATGGCGGTTTCCATCTCGCGGCGCGAGCCGAAGCCGGCGCGGGCCAGCACTTTCTGCAGTTTTTCGCTTGTGGTGTTCATGACTCTGAGGGTGTCTCGTCAGATGAGTGATCCGTTCCCGCGCGGCCGTCATCATCGACGGTCGGCGCTTGGCGGGCGCGGCCGGCCAGGCGTGCTTCGAGATCGGCGAAGCTGAGCCCTGCCTGCGTGGACGCCTTCCCGGCGTGTGGGGCCGCGTCGGCCATCCCGGCCGTCGCGTGTTCATCGTCGGGCGCCGTAGCGCCCGCCTGCGGAGCCGGGGCTCCGTCCTGCTGTGCCGGCGACGCGGCTTCTTCTGCCGCGTCGCCAGCGCTTGTCTCGTCATCCCCTGCTGGTAGGGCCTCGCGGCTCGCTTCGTCATCTGACGAGGCGCCATCGCCTGCGGCTTTCTCGCCTGCTGCCGCTGAGGCGTCAGCAGACTGCTCGAGCTCGTTGAAGCGCGCCTCGAAGTCCTTCAACTCGTGCATTGGCGGCAGCCCGTCCAGGGTCTTGAGGCCGAAGTCGTCGAGGAAGGCGCGAGTGGTGGCGTACACCGAGGGTCGCCCAGGCACATCCCGCTGCCCCACCACGCGGATCCAGCCGCGCTCGCTCAGGGTGCGCATGATCGAACTCGATACCGCCACACCGCGCACCTCTTCGATATCGCCACGGGTCACCGGCTGACGATAGGCAATCAGCGCCAGAGTTTCCAGCAATGCGCGGGAATAGCGTTGCGGACGCTCGTCCCATAGCCGCGATACCCAGGGCGACAGACGCTGACGGATGCGCAGTTGAAAGCCCGAAGCGGTCTCGATCAGTTCCAGGGCGCCGGACTCCAAACGCTCGCCGAGCCGGGTCAGCGCCTCTTTCATGTCCCGCCGCGCCGGCCGCTCATGATCGTCGAACAGACTCTCGAGGCGCTCCGTCGACAGCGGCTCGCCGGCGGCCAGCAGGGCCGCTTCGAGGATCTGATCGAGATGTTGGCGCTCGTTCATGTCGCGGGCTTACTCCTGCTCGGCATCGGTGAGCGGCGGCGAGCGCCGCTCGGGGTCTTGCGTGTTCTCGGCGGTCTCGAAGGGGCTTTCATCCCCTTCTTCCTCGCCCCTTTCCGCCTCGCCGGCCTCTGGTTCGTCGGCTTGATAGGCCTGTTCAGGCTCGGCCAGCCGCGCGCGAACGTGGATCGGTGACAGCGGCGCGTTCTGCACGATCTCGATCATCGCTTCCTTGGCAAGCTCGAGCAGTGCCATGAAGGTCACTACCACGCCGGCCTTGCCCTCCTCGAGCGTAAACAGCGCTTCAAAGGGGGTATAGCGCTGATGATGCAGCGCCTCCATGATCTTGAGCATGCGCTCGCGGGTCGACAGCACCTCGCGGCTGATGTGGTGCTCCTGGGTCAGTTCGGCGCGCTTCATGATACCGGCCAGAGCGCCGAGCAGCTCTTCGAGCTCCACGTCCGGATGCACCACCCGCGTCTCGAGATCGGGCAAGGCGGCGGTGGCCGGAAACCAGTCGCGGCCGACCCGGGGCAGTTCGCCAAGCGACTCCGCGGCCTCCTTGAGGCGCTCGTATTCCTGCAGGCGACGGATCAGCTCGGCCCTGGGGTCGCCTTCGTCATCCTCGTCGTCGCCCTTGGGCGGGCGCGGCAACAGGGTGCGCGACTTGATCTCGGCGAGCATCGCCGCCATCAGCAGATACTCGCCGGCAAGCTCGATCTGCATCGCCTTCATCAGCTCGACGTATTCGATGTACTGACGCGTGATCGCGGCCACGTCGATGGCCAGGATGTCCAGGTTCTGGCGGCGAATCAGGTACAGCAGCAAATCCAGCGGGCCCTCGAAGGTTTCGAGAAAGACCCTGAGCGCCTCAGGAGGAATGTACAGATCCTCGGGCAGCTCGGTGATCGGCTGGTCGAACAGCCGCGCGAGGATATCCGCCTGCTCGGCGGCGGCGGCCGGCTCCTCTTCACGCGCCGTATCGGATATCTCGCTCACACCCTGGGGGATCTCCTGCCATCGTGGTGCCGGCCCGCATGACCGGCAAAGTCGCGCAGTCTACCAAGAGTCATGCCCCGGACGTAAGCCAGCCGTGACCTTGGCTATCTCGTTCAAGGGCGACATCAGCCATCCGGGCCGGCCGCCTCGGCCTTGCGGTAGCGCCCCTGGTAATCGAAGAGCTTGTCGCGTATCTGCCAGTAGCGCCCTACCTTGCGGCCGACCACGAAATCGGGCGCCTTGAGCCGGGCTTCGCCAGCGAGCACCTCCTGAATGCTGGTGGGCCGCCAGTCGGCGCCCGGCGCTCGCAGATGCCGGGCGAGAAAGGCCCGCTGGAAGGCATGGCGCTGAGCCGGCGTTTCCAGGGCGAACCATTCGGCCAGCGCCGTACCGTCTTCATCGTAATAGTTGATCTTGAGTCGCTCCAGGCCGCGGCCATTGCGCGTCGCCTCGAGCTGCATGGCGCTGACCCTCAGCACCCGCGCATCGCGTAGCTTGAGGGCCTCGCGAAGTTTGTCGTCGGGGTCGACCAAGCGCTCGCCACAGCCGTGGCAGGCACGCGCCGCGATATCATTTTCCGCGCCGCAGCGTTCACAGGCCTTGAAGCGAAAGCGGAAGGTGCACTGTTCATTGGCGCCCGACGCCGCGCCTGTAACTTTCTTGGCGCCCGAAGCCGCGCCATACTGCCGGTCACTTTCGCCCTTCCCACCCGGCTCGTGGCGCTCAACCAGCCCCTGGCAGCGCCGGCCGAAGTGCTCGATCACCACTTCACCGTCCATGCGCCCCCAGAACAGGTTGGCGTGACCGCACTCGGGGCATTCCACCTGCACCGGTTCGGTGTCGCCGGCCGGGCGCGGCGCGGCGACCTCAGGGGCATAGATATCCCAGGGGTTGCCGGCGTAGTCGAGGATCAGGCAATCACGCTTGCCCGGCGCCAGCCGCAGGCCGCGACCGATGATCTGCTGATAGAGACTCACCGATTCGGTGGGGCGCAGGATGGCGATCAGATCCACGTGCGGCGCATCGAAGCCGGTGGTCAGCACCGAGACGTTGACCAGGTACTTGAGCGTGCGGGCCTTGAAGGCCGCGATCAGCCGCTCCCGCTCCTCCGAGGCCGTGGTGCCGGTGATCAGCGCCGTCTCGGCGGCGGGCAGCAGGCCGGCCACTTCCTCGGCGTGGGCGACAGTGGAGCAGAACAGCATCACGCCCTGGCGGTCCTCGGCGCGGGCCATGACATCAGCGACGATGCCCGGCGTGGCGCGGGCGCCCTTGACCACCTGATTCATCTCCTGCTCGTTGAAGCTGCCGCCGATGCCCGGCGCCAGCGCCGAGAAATCATAGCCTTCGATGGCCACGTCGATGCGCCGGGGCTCGCTCAGATAGCCCTGGCGCACCATCAGTCGCAGCGGCTGCTCGAAGACGCAGTCCTTGAAGAAGCAGTCCTCGTCGCCGCGCACCATGCCATGGTAATGACGATGGAAGATGAAGCCCTGGCCGAGGCGATAGGGCGTGGCGGTCAGCCCCAACACCTTGAGGCGCGGGTTGGCCTCGCCCATCGCCTGAATCACGCGCCGGTAGCTGGCATCTTCCTCGAGGGATACCCGATGGCACTCATCGATCACCACCAGGGTGAAGTCGCCGGCCGAGAAGGCCTCCAGGCCGTTGATCACCGACTGAACCGAGCCAAACACCACCTGCCGGGCCGCTTCCTTGCGCTTGAGCCCCGCGCTGAAGATGTCCGCCGAGAGGCCATAGGCCTCGTACTTGGCGTGATTCTGCTCGACCAGCTCGCGCACATGGGCCAGCACCAGCACTCGGCCGCGGGCGATGCGGGCCAGCTCGGCGATCACCAGCGACTTGCCGCTGCCGGTGGGGAGTACCACCACGGCGGGGTCGTCGCTTGCGCGGAAATGCGCGACGGTGCGTGCCACCGCCTCGTGCTGATAGGGGCGCAGGGTCGGCACGTCGGCTGCTGGACCTGCCGAGGTGGACGTCTCTGAGAGATTCGCGGAGGGAGCGGTTTGCGTCATGCCGAGCATTCTACCCTAGCGTTGCGCCAGCGCGGATAGGCAAGCCCCCTGAATAGAGCCTAGACACAAAAGCGCCGCCCCGAGGGGCGGCGCTTTTGGCGGTGGTTCGGGCCAGTTGAGGGACCCTGTCTGATAGACCGAGCCCGACGGGCTTTGGCCTCAGCCTTAGCCTCAGCCCAGCCAGGCGCGAGCGTTGCGGAACAGCCGCAGCCAGGCGCCGTCCTGCGTCCACTCCGCCGGGCGCCAGGAGTTGGTCACCGCACGGGCCACCCGCTCCGGGTGCGGCATCATGATGGTGACGCGCCCGTCCGGGGTGGTCAGGCCGGTGATCCCCGAGGCGGAGCCGTTGGGGTTAGCCGGATAGCGGCTGGTGACCTGGCCATAGTTGTCTACATAGCGCAGGGCGATTTGATCGCTACCCTGCATGTTGCGCAGATGGCCCGCATCGCGGAACTCGGCGCGGCCTTCACCGTGGGCCACGGCGATCGGCAGCCGCGAGCCTTCCATGCCGGCGAGCAGGATGGAGGGGCTCTTCTCGACCTGCACCATCGACACACGGGCCTCGAACTGCTCGGACTCGTTGCGCACGAAGCGTGGCCAGTTCTCGGCGCCGGGGATCAGCTCCTTTAACTGGGAGAGCATCTGGCAGCCGTTGCACACGCCCAGCGAGAAGCTGTCTTCGCGGGCAAAGAAGGCCGCGAACTGCTCCCGAGCGCGCTCGTTGAACAGCACCGACTTGGCCCAGCCGCCGCCAGCCCCCAGCACGTCGCCGTAGGAGAAGCCGCCACAGGCGACCAGCCCCTTGAACTCATCGAGGCTGATACGGCCGGCGAGGATATCGCT
This sequence comes from Onishia taeanensis, assembly GCF_900100755.1. Classification (GTDB taxonomy): domain Bacteria; phylum Pseudomonadota; class Gammaproteobacteria; order Pseudomonadales; family Halomonadaceae; genus Onishia; species Onishia taeanensis. The sequence continues at coordinate 240,011 of NZ_FNCI01000002.1, read as the reverse complement.
CATATGCACGTCCACCGCCTCGAAGCCGGCACGATCGAAGGCCGCGGCCATCTCGACGTGGCCGTTGACGCCCTGCTCGCGCAGGATCGCCATCGGCGGGCGGGCCAGATTGACGAAGGGTGCCGTGATGTCCTCGTCGACGTCGAAGCTCGGGGTCGCCGAGAGGCCCGGATCGCGGGCGTCGAGCAGGCCATCGAACTCGCTCTTGGCGCACTCCGGGTTGTCGCGCAGTGCCTGCATCCGGTAGCTGGTCTCGCTCCAGGTGCGCTGCGCCAGTTGACGCGTGGTCTCGAGCAGCGGCTCTTCGAACAGCGTCACCCGAACCTGGTCGTCGTAGCGCGGACGCGCGATAACGCCACAGGTATCGATGCCGGCGGCGGCGAACTGCGCCAGCACCGCCTCGGTGTCGCGGCGGTTGACCTGAATGACCGCCCCCAGTTCTTCCGCGAACAGGGCATCGACCGCTTCGACTGGCTCGTCGACCAGCCAGTCGAGCTTGATCTCGAGGCCGGTGTGGGCGGCGAAGGCCATTTCCAGCAGGGTGGTGATCAGGCCGCCGTCGCTGCGGTCGTGGTAGGCCAGCAGTTGGCCGTCGGCATTGAGCCCCTGAATGACGCTGAAGAAGGCCTTCAGATCTTCGGGATCATCAACGTCCGGGCATTCATGACCGACCTGGCCGTAGACCTGAGCCAGGGCGGAGCCGCCAAGACGGTTCCGGCCAGAGCCGAGATCGATCAGGATCAGGTCGGACTCGTCCTGCTCCAGGTTGATCTGCGGCGTCAGGGTGGCGAGCGCATCGCTGACCGGCGCGAAACCGGTGATCGCCAGCGACAGCGGCGCGGTGACGCTCTTGTCCTCGCCGTCCTCGTCCTGCCAGGCCGTGCGCATGGACATCGAGTCCTTGCCCACCGGAATGGCGATGCCCAGCGCCGGGCACAGCTCCATGCCCACCGCGTGTACGGCGTCATAGAGCGCCTGGTTCTCGCCAGTGTGATCGGCAGCGCTCATCCAGTTGGCGGACAGCTTGATGTCGGACAGTTTCTCGATCGGTGCCGCGGCCAGGTTGGTGATCGACTCGGCCACCGCCAGGCGTGCACTGGCCGCCGGGTCGATCAGCGCTACCGGCGGCCGCTCGCCCATGGCCATCGCTTCACCCCGATGGGTATCGAAGCTTGCCGTGGTCACGGCGACATCGGCGACCGGCACCTGCCAGGGACCGACCATCTGGTCACGGGCGACCTGGCCGGTGATCGAGCGGTCGCCGATGGTAATCAAGAAGCTCTTGGAGGCCACGGTGGGCAGGCGCAGCACCCGGTCCAGCGCCTCGCGCAGGTCCAGGTTATCCAGCGCCACGCCGGGCATCTCGCGGCTTTCGCGGTTGAACTCGCGCTGCATCTTGGGCGGCTTGCCGAACAGCACGCTCATCGGCAGATCGACCGGCTTGGTGTCGAAGTGGCCGTCGCGGACCTCGAGGTGATGCGCCTCGGTGGCCTCGCCGACCACCGCGAAGGGGCAACGCTCGCGCTCGCAAAGCGCCTCGAAGGTGGCGAGCTGCTCGGGCGGCACCGCCAGCACATAGCGCTCCTGGGCCTCGTTGCACCAGATTTCCAGCGGGCTCATGCCCGGCTCGGCGTTGGGTACCGCCCGCAGCTCGAAGACGCCGCCGCGCTCGCCGTCCTTGACCAGTTCCGGCAGAGCGTTGGACAGGCCGCCGGCGCCGACGTCGTGGATAAAGCAGATCGGGTTCTCGTCGCCCAGCGCCCAGCAGCGGTCGATGACTTCCTGGGAGCGACGCTCGATTTCGGGATTGTCGCGCTGCACCGAGGCGAAGTCGAGATCCTCGCTCGAGCTACCGGAGGCCATCGAAGAGGCCGCGCCGCCGCCCAGGCCGATCAACATCGCCGGGCCGCCCATCACGATCAGCTTGGCGCCGACCGGGATCTCGCCCTTCTCGACGTGGCCGTCGCGGACGTTGCCATAGCCGCCGGCCAGCATGATCGGCTTGTGATAGCCGCGGCGCTCGATGCCGCCGGCGCCCAGGGCATCCTGCTCGTAGGTACGGAAGTAGCCGGCGAGGTTGGGGCGACCGAACTCATTGTTGAAGGCGGCCCCGCCGATCGGCCCTTCGAGCATGATGGAGAGCGCCGACTGGATGCGCTCGGGCTTGCCATAGTCGAAGGCTTCCCAGGGCTGCACGAACTCGGGGATGCGCAGATTCGACACCGAGAAACCGGTGAGGCCGGCCTTGGGCTTGCCGCCAAGGCCGGTGGCGCCCTCGTCGCGAATCTCGCCGCCGGCACCCGTCGCCGCACCGGGATGCGGCGCGATGGCGGTCGGGTGGTTGTGAGTCTCGACCTTCATCAGGATCTGGATCGGCTCCTGATGGCTCGCGTAGGTGGCACGATCGCTCGCCTTGCCGGTCAGCGGCGCGGCAAAGAAACGCCCCGCTTCACTGCCGCGAATCACTGCGGCGTTATCGCTGTAGGCCGAAAGCGTATCTTCCGGCGACTGTTCATGGGTATTCTTGATCATCTTGAACAGCGAGCGCGGCTGCGCCTCACCGTCGACCACCCAGTCAGCGTTGAAGATCTTGTGGCGGCAGTGCTCGGAGTTGGCCTGGGCGAACATCATCAGCTCGACGTCGGCCGGGTTGCGGCCCAGGCCCTCGAAGGATTCGAGCAGGTAGTCGATCTCGTCCTCGGCCAGCGCCAGGCCGAGGGCCTGATTGGCCTCGACCAGGGCCGCGCGCCCCTTGCCCAGCACGTCGACCTGCCCCAGCGGCGCCGGCGACTGGTGGGAGAACAGCTTGGCCGCATCGGAGGCGTTGGTCAGTACCGACTCGGTCATGCGGTCGTGGAGGGCGCCGACGATGGCTTCGAAGGCCTCTTCGGAAAGCGTGCCGTTGAGCTGCACTCGATAGGCAACGCCACGCTCCAGGCGCAGGATCTTGTCCAGGCCACAGTTGCGCACGATATCGGTGGCCTTGGAGGACCAGGGCGACTGGGTACCGATGCGCGGCACCACCAGGAACAGATGGCCGTCACGCGAGCCGGCTGTGGCCGTCGCGCCGTAGTCCAGCAAACGCTCCAGGGTGGCGGTTTCTTCGCAGGAAAGATCGCCGTCATGGTCGATGAAATGGACGTAGTCGGCTGTGAGGGAAGCGACTTCCGGTACCTGAGTACGCAGGGCGGCCATCAGCTTGGCATGACGGAAATCAGAGAGGGCGGGCGCACCTCGCAGTTCGAGCATGTCGTTCGAGCCTCGAGAACAAAGCATGAAATAGGGGCCGCGGCCTGCGGCAACGAATGCCCCATGATACTGGAAAGGCCGCGCCACCGAAATCCGCGAGGTGGAAGCGTGCAAAAGGGTAGTTTAAGGTGAGCGTCACTCATTGCGACTGAATTTACTAATGCTCAAGGCCGTCGCCCGACATCTACTGCATTATCACCGCTGGTACCTGTCCATAGGCGTGGCCATCACCCTGGCTCTGCTGCCGCATCGTCAGAGCCAGGCGCCGAATCGCCAATTGGAAGAGGTGCGCGAGCGGGATTTTCTAACCGTCGTGAGCCGTAACACCCCGACCAGCTACTATGAAGGCCGGCGCGGACCGACAGGCTTCGAGTACGAACTGGCACGCCGTTTCGCCGACCACCTGGGCGTCAGCCTGTCGATGGAAACCAAGAGCGATATCGCCGGCGTGCTCAAGAGCGTCGCCAGTGGCGAGGGCGACGTGGGGGCCGCAGCGCTGACCCTGACACCGTCCAGAACCGATCTTAACTTCAGCACCGCCATCCTCGAACTGCAGCCACAGGTGGTCTATCGCCGCGGCCTCCCCCCGGTGGATAGCGTCGAAGACCTGGTGGGCCTGGACATCGCCATCATTCGCGACTCCGGCATCGGCGGCGTGCTGAGAGGCCTGCAAAAGCAGTTTCCAGCGCTCAGTTGGCGCGAGGCCGCCGACCTCGAGGTCGCCGACCTACTGCAGCGCGTCGAGGAGAGTGAGCTGGTTGCCGCCGTGATTTTCACCCATCAGTTCACCCTCAACCGGCTGTTCTTCCCCGGCGTCGACGATGGCGTCACCCTCGGGGAGCCCCTGAGCATGGTCTGGGCGTTTCCCGCTGACTATGGCCTTGGTCTGCAGCGCGAGGCCAATGCCTTCCTCGCCTCGCTGCGTCGCGATGGCACGCTCAATGCCCTGATCAAGCGCTATTTCGGTCAAGAGGACTACCTGGAATACGTCGGTGCACGCACCTTCATTCGCCAGATTCAGGATAAGCTCGACGACTTCGATGACCTGTTTCGCAAGGCCGCTCGAGAGACCGGCTTCGACTGGAAGCTTCTGGCGGCGCTCGGCTATCAGGAGTCCCATTGGGAGCCACGCGCCACCTCGCCTACCGGCGTGCGCGGGCTGATGATGCTGACCAACGCCACCGCCGCCGAGATGAACATCAGTAACCGTCTCAACCCTGCACAAAGCATCGACGGCGGTGCGCGTTACCTGCGTGAGATGATGGATCGCCTCCAGGAAGAGATCACCGGCGATGACCGGTTATGGATGGCGCTGGCGGCCTACAATGTGGGCCTTGGCCACCTGTATGACGCTCAGAAAATCGCCGAGATGCGCGGCGGCGATCCCTATGCTTGGCCGGACGTTCGCGAGGCACTGCCCCTGCTGCAGAAGCGCGCCTGGTATTCCAAGGTCCGCCACGGCTATGCGCGTGGCGGCGAGCCAGTAATCTACGTGCGCAATATTCGGCGTTATTACGAAATCCTCAATTACGTCGACCGCAGCAAACAGCAGTTCTTCCAGCTCAACGAGCGGGCCGAAAGCGGCGAGTCTGACGACGGTTCGCAGTATGACCGCATACCGCCGATCCTATGAGCCAACGTCTCCTCACTCCGGTTTCTGTGCTGCTGTGCTGCCTGGCCCTCGTCACGGTCATGGCAGCCGGCCTGTCGCAGAGCACCGGTTTCAGCAATCCCACTTTGGTGTCCACGCTGGCACTCACACTGGCCAAGCTCGCCTGGCTCTGCCACTGGCCAACCCTTGCCCGCTGCATCGCCGCCGTCACGCTTGCCTGCCTGACGCCAGGGCTCTTGAGCCATCTGCTACCCGAATACTGGATCACGACTTCGCACTGGCAGGCTATCGCTGCCTGGCTTCAGCCGGGCACGCGCCTTGAAGACTGGCGGGCCCCACTACAGGCGACACTGTGCCTGATCCTGCTCAGCGGAGCGCAACTGACGGGGCGCCGTGCCGAGCTCGGCAGCTCGATGCTGATTGGTCTGGCACTGCTGATGTGGCTCGCGCAGTTGGGCGCTAGCCTAATCCCGGCGATGCAGTGGATCATTGACCATGAGGCAACACCTGCCGAGCTGGTACCCATCGGATTATTGCTGATAGCCCATGCCCTGCGCGTCGGCGGCACTTTCATGGCTGAGCGCAAAATGCTGGACCGCCCTCTGTCAATCGCGCTGCTGCTCGGCGTGCTGACCCTAGCGTTCTCGCAGCACCTGAAATTCCTTGAGGACCGCCGTCTCCACAGCGTGCTCAAGCAGGAGAATCACCGGCTAGCCGCCAACCTCTCCGGTGAGATACTCAATCACCTGGACGCCATGCGACGCTTCGTCAACAGCTGGCGACTCGTGGACTCCCCCCCAGGGGCCGACGAGTGGTCGATGATGGCCGGGCCTTTGTATCGCGACTTTGGCTATCTCGTGAATATTGCCCTAGTCGAGCCCGGCTCGCGGATTCGCTATGTCTATCCCATGGACGCGGTCAACCGGCGCCTTCTAGGCATCGAGCTATCCGAGCGCCAGCCCGCCGGGCGCACGGCCCAGCGGCGAGCGCTGATCGGCCGCCAGGAAGCGGTCACCAACGTCATTCCGCTGTTGCAGGGTCGATACGGCATCATCTACTACCTGCCGACCTACATCGCCGGCGGCCGCTTTATCGGCGCCAGCGCCATGGTGCTCAGCCTGCAGGCCCTGACCGACACGCTGACAAGGGCCATCGATACCCAACGCACCCGCCTGGAACTGCACCAGGGCGCAGAGTCTCTGGCGCTGCTGGGGCCAGACGACGTCAATGACGCCTGGTCCAATACCGCTCCGATCCATATCGGCGACACGCCGCTGACGCTGACGACCCAACCCTCTCGACAGCGGCTGCTGGAATATCACGCCAGGCTACCCGCGGTCAGCCTGACCACGGGCCTGGCCCTTTCCTACTTGCTGTTTCTGGTACTTTTCTCGCACCGGCGTCTGGCCATTCAGCATCAGCACCTGCATGACTCGCATAGGCGACTCAGCCAAGAAATCGAAGCCCGCGGCCGCCTGCAAGAAGAGGTCGAATGGATGGCTCGTCATGACGAACTGACCGGCCTGCCCAACCGGCGAATGCTGATGGAAACCCTCAAGGCACAGCACGAGACTCGCCCGCTGTGCGTCATGATCTGTGACCTCGATCACTTCAAGCGCATCAACGACAGCCTCGGCCATCTGAAGGGCGATGAGTACTTGAAATGCCTGGGCGCACAAGGCGCAGCCATCGCGAACCAGGCCGGCGGTCTATTTGCTCGCTATGGTGGCGAGGAATTCATCCTGCTGCTGCCGAACTGCGATACCGTGCGAGGCCTGCAGGTGGCCGAGGCGCTCAACGCTGCGCTCCGCTCAGCCGACCTCAAACACCATGACGGTACGGCCCTGACCCTCAGCATCGGCATGACGACCCTCGAACAAGGGCCTCTGAATATCGCCACACTGATGCAGGTCGCCGACATGGCCCTATACCGGGCCAAGGCACAAGGGCGCAACCGAGTCGTCAGCGCGCCGATGCCGGGCTAGCCCTCTCACTCCCCACCTGACCCACGATTTCGCGAAGAGACCCACCCGTTAACGGCGATCGGCGAAGAACGTCTTTAGCAAGCGCTTGGCCTGAACGGCCAAAAGACCGCCCTCCACCTCGACTCGATGGTTGTACCAGGGCTGAGCGAAGAGGTTGGCGCGAGACTCCACCATGCCTGTCTTGGGCTCGGCGGCACCGTAGACCACTCGCGCCAGGCGCGCGTGGATAATCGCCCCCGTGCACATCAGGCAGGGTTCCAGGCTGACATACAGCGTGCAGCCGTCGAGGCGATAGTTGCCAAGCCTCTGAGCCGCATCGCGCAACGCCCGCACCTCGGCATGGGCACTGGGGTCATGGCTACCCACCGGGGCATTGAAGCCCTCGCCAATGATGTCGCCTTCGCCATCTACCACCACGGCGCCCACCGGCACCTCCCCTGCCGCCAGGCCAAGGCGCGCCTGATCCAGGGCGCGGTGCATGTAGAATTCGTCGCTGCGCATCGGCGAGCCTCTCGGGTATGCTGTGAAGATTGAAACAAGCGTATGGCGTCCGTAACGCCATGTCAGAGGATCACATCATGTCAGCGTTGGACAATCTGGTGGCTCTACTCGGGCTTGAAATGATCGAGGAAAACATCTTTAGGGGCCACAGCCAGGACCTGGGTTTCCCCCAGCTGTTCGGCGGCCAGGTCCTCGGTCAGGCGCTCTCGGCGGCGACCCGCACAGTGCCTGCCGAGCGTCGCGCGCATTCCCTACATGGCTATTTCCTGAGGCCAGGCGACCCGAAGCTTCCCGTGGTTTATCAGGTCGACAGGGTTCGCGATGGCGGCAGCTTCACCACCCGCCGAATCACCGCCATTCAGAAGGGCAAACCGATCTTCTTCTGCAGTGTCTCCTTCCAGGGTGACGAGCCCGGCTTTCATCATCAGCTCACCATGCCCGACGCCGAGGACCCGGAAGCGCTGATTGAGCAAGGCGCCAGGGTCCAGCGCTTCGACGGCCATCCTATCGAGTTCCTGCACCTGAAAGACGAGCCTCCCGGTAGCGATGGCGCACCGCGCAAACGTTTATGGTTCCGGCTGGCAGGAGAGCTGCCCGACGACCCTGCCCTGCACCGCTATTTGCTGGCCTACAGCTCGGATTTCAATCTGCTGACCACCTCGCTGGTCTCCCACGGCGTTGCCTTCGGTGACCCGCAATTACAGATCGCCAGCCTCGATCATTCGCTATGGCTCCACCAGGACGTCACCGTTAACGACTGGCTACGCTACGACATGGACAGCCCCTGGGCCGGCGGTGCCCGTGGCTTTGCTCGCGGCAGCCTCTATGACCGCCAGGGCCGACTGGTCGCCTCCTCTGCCCAGGAAGGCCTGACCCGGGTGCACGAGGCCAAGGGCTAATGGCAAACCGCCAAGAACCGACAGCCGAGGACAAACATCCGACCGGATGAGCTAGCGGGCAACTCGCGTTGCCCCTATTCTCAGCGTATCCCTCCGCTCAGGCCCTTCCGCCTTCGCCACGCCGGTGTAGCTCAGTTGGCAGAGCAGCGCATTCGTAATGCGCAGGTCGGTGGTTCGAATCCACTCATCGGCACCAAGAAGCCCCAACCCAAAGCGGGCCTCCCCTTGGCCATGCGGTCGTCTCAACGCCGCGCGATAATCCACACCGCATGGACGATGCCGGGGATATAACCCAGCAGCGTCAGCAAGATGTTGATCCAGAACTGCAAACCCAGGCCGACTTGAAGAAAGACACCCACCGGGGGCAGCAGAATCGCGAACACAATGCGGATAACGTCCATGAAATAACTCCTTGTATTGATGGCTATAGGCCTGCTTGCCTACTCGACCGGCACCTATCCCGGAATCTTCCGAGTGTAAGCAGTCAGCAGCCGACAAGCACGCTGTCGATGGCTTATCTCAGCCGAGCGTGGCCATCGGAAGGCGGCAGGGGGCCTGAGCCCGCCAAGGCCCAAGGCCGCCACAAGATTTTGCTTCCCCGTGACCGAGCTTGCCAGGTCCTGCCCCAAGGCGAGTAGCGAGGCGTACCTGGGGCCTATCCCTGCCTGCTCAGTCGACGCTGGTATCACGGAAGGCAGCGTTGATCAGGCAGTAGAGCCCATAGCCGAACAGGCCGAGCGCCACCACGCCCAATAACCAGGGGCCGAAAGGCTGGGCGGCCAGCACGTTCAGCGCGCCGCCAAGCCCCTGAGCCTGACTCGGGTCGGTCCGCCATGCGGCGATGCAAAGAAAGAGACCGATGATCATGAAGACCACCCCGCGAGCGGAAAGCCCCCAGCGGGTGATGCCCTCGAAGAAGCGGCGCTGCGCCGTGGACATGTCCTGATGGTGCCAGTTATCGAGGTAGGAACGGGTGATGGCCCGCCACAGCTGCCGCAGGCCAACCCCCAGGAACACTAGACCGACGGCGAAGACCATGACCACGCCGCCCCGGTGGCTCATCAGCAGAGCGGTACGATCCTGAGCAGCGGCTTCTCCCGACGCCGTTGCTACGTTACGCATCAGGTCGAAGCAGTAGACCCCGAGGCTGGCGTGAGTGAGGCTGCTGATGAGAAACCCCAGCCGCGTCCCGCTTCCCTTGACGCCCAGCCCCACCTCTTCGATATCCAACAGCGCCTGCAGCAGGCGCCACAGGGCATAAGCAAACAGCCCGGCACCAAGCAGGCCGATCATGACATCGCCAAAGGGTCGACTGACCAGTTGGTTGATCGCTTCCTTGGAGCCGACATTGTCCCCGCCAAGCCCTACCGCCGCCAGCGAGGCCAGGCCACCGATCAGCAAGTAGACGATCCCCTTGGCGACATAGCCGGCACGCGCGGCCAACGATAGGCCTTGTTTGAGTCGTGTCTCGGATCGCGACATGGGGGCTCCGTATAGAGGAAGGGCCGAAGGGCATGCGTCAGACCCAGGCCTGCGATGGTAAGGGTGGCGCAGGGCATTTGACCACATGAGCAGGCTGGGAAGTCTTGTCCAATCGTCCCACTATTGGCAACGACGCCAAGCGCGAGCGACCGACATCACTGACGACAGCGATGCAGACTGAGGGCCATACTGACCTTATTGGTGCGAATCCCGTCGACGTTGGGCGGGCAAGGAGCGATGCCCATGGACGAGGTTACCCATCAGTTCCTGACCAGCCATCATCTGGCCATACGGCTGGGGATAGCGCTGCTGCTGGGCGCCCTGATCGGCCTAGAGCGGGGCTGGGAATCCCGCGACGAAGCGGCGGGGCAGCGTATCGCCGGCATCCGCACCTTCGCTCTGGTGGGCCTGCTCGGCGGCATCGCAGCCCTGCTTGCCGAGCGCATCACGCCCTGGGCCTTCCCGGCGATCTTCCTTGGCGTCGCAGTGTCCAGCCTGATCGCCTATCAGGCCCGGGTCCGCGAAGTCCCCAACTACAGCATCACCGGCATGGTCGGTATGCTGCTGACCTTCTGCTACGGTGCCCTCGCGATGGCCGTCGACCCGACGCTGGCTGCCGCCGCGGCGGTGATCACCGCGCTAATCCTCGACAACAAGCACGAGATTCATGGCCTGCTCCAGAAGCTGCAGCGCCACGAGCTGGATGCTGGTTTCAAGCTCTTGTTGATCACGGTGGTGATCCTGCCGCTGCTACCCAATCAAGACCTGGGACCGGGCGGCGCCATTAACCCCACCACCATCTGGTGGCTGGTGATCATGATCGCCGCGATCTCCTTCGTCGGATACTTCGCCATGCGCCTGGGTGGCACCCGCCGCGGCATCCTCTTCACCAGCCTGTTTGCCGGGCTGAGTTCCTCGACCGCTCTGACCCTGCATTTCGCCCGCCTGTCACGCCGCTCGCCTGGGCTCGACCCGCTGCTGGCCGCCGGCATCCTGATCGCCTGTGGCACCATGTTCCCGCGTATTCTGCTCTATTGCCTATTGATCCACCCGGCTCTGCTGGGCCCATTGGTAATGCCGGTCGCGGTGATGGCGCTGCTGCTGTGGCTGCCGGCGTTCTGGCTATGGCACAACCACCATGACGGCGCAGCGCTAGAGGAACCGACACCTACTCAGAACCCGTTGGAGCTCAAATCGGCGCTGCTGTTCGCCGCACTGCTGACAGCGGTGATGCTGCTGGGCGAATGGCTGCGCGAATGGCTCGGTGATGCCGGGATCTATCTGCTGGCAGCGGTCTCGGGCATTGCCGACGTGGATGCCATCACCCTATCGCTGACACGCATGGCCGAACACAGCCTGACACTGCCCACCGCCGTGCTCGGCATCGTGCTGGCGGCTTCGGTCAACAACTTGGTCAAGGCGGGACTGGCGAGCGTCATCGGCAACCGGCAACTGCGTTGGCGAGTCGCCCTGCCGATGATCGCGTCGCTGGTAGCGGGACTGGCGGTGGCCTGGCTGATCTAGGCCGCCGACCAGCCGCCGGGACGCGGGAAAGGGGTTAGTCGTATGAGAGGGCCCGAAGCCCGTGGGTCGGCTCAGCGATCCTCTTCGTCATCGGCGGCGACGCGGTCCCGGCGCTCGCTTTCCTCTTCAATGACGTCATCGATGACCGCCATCAGGTCGTCGACATCGACCTCGTTAGTGTCGTGGACGAAGCGGCCGGTCAGTTGGCTGTCCGGCGTCAGCTCGCCGGCCTCGAAGCGGGCCCAGATTTCGTGGCCGTACTCGGTTTCCAGCAGCGCCGGGGCGAAGCGGCCGAAATAGGCGCGCATGCGATCCACGTCCCGGCGCAGCATCATCGCCGCGCTATTGTTACCGGCGGCGTCCACCGCCTGAGGCAGGTCGATGATCACCGGCCCAGCGGCATCGAGCAGCACGTTGAATTCCGAAAGGTCGCCGTGCACCAGGCCGGCACACAGCATGCGCACCACCTCGCGTATCACCTGATCATGGTAGGCCAGCGCTTCGGCCTCGCTCAGCTCGCAGTCATCCAGGCGCGGCGCGGCGCTGCCATCGCTATCGGCGACCAGCTCCATCAGCAGCACGCCGTCGATGAAGCCATGGGGCTCAGGGACACGCACCCCGGCCGACGCCAGGCGATAGAGGGCATCGACCTCGGCGTTCAGCCAGGCGGATTCCTGCTCCTGCTGACCGTAACGGGTCTTCTTCGCCATCGCCCTAGCGCGGCGACTGTTACGCACCTTGCGGCCTTCCTGATATTGCACCGCCTGCTTGAAGCTGCGCTGGCGGGCTTCCTTGAACACCTTGGCACAGCGCAGGGTATCGCCGCAGCGCACCACGTAGACATTGGCTTCCTTGCCGCTCATCAGCTGACCTTCCACGGCGTCGATCATGCCATCGTCGACGAGCGGTTGCAGTCTCTTGGGTATCTTCATAACGCCTTCACGGGCCCTGCCTTGCCGGTTGCGCGCCCATGAGTCAGGCGCTGCGTGCATCATCGCATGTTCACAGGGCAAGAGGGTAAACCCGCGCAGGCAAAATGTGGCCGGCGTCATGGCAGCGCTGCGCTTTGGGACTCACCGTGGTTTTTCAAACCGGCATAAAAACGCCCGCCACGGCAAAGCCGAGGCGGGCGCAGAGGACTTGTCAGCGAACGGATCAGGCCGCCGAGGCATCCTTGAGGCTTGCCATGTCGATGACGAAGCGATACTTCACGTCGCCCTTCTGCATGCGCTCGAAGGCCTCATTGATGTTCTGGATATCGACCATCTCGATATCACAGCTGATGTCATGCTCGGCGCAGAAATTCAGCACTTCTTGGGTTTCCGCCATGCCGCCGATCAGCGAGCCGGCCAGCACCCGGCGCTTCATCACCAGGTTACCGCCCACCAGCGCCGGGTCCACTTCCTGGATCAGGCCGACCAGAATGTGGGTGCCATCGTACTTCAGGGTCGCCAGGTACGGATTCAGGTCGTGGGGAACCGGCACGGTGTCGAGCAGGAAGTCGAAATGCTCGGCCGCGGCCGCCATCTGCTCTTCATCGGTTGAAACGATGACATGATCGGCGCCCTGCTTCTTGGCCTCGCCGACCTTGGACTCCGAGCGAGTGAACAGGGTGACTTCACAGCCCAGCGCCTTGGCAAACTTGACGCCCATGTGGCCAAGGCCGCCCATGCCGATGATGCCGACCCGGTCGCCGGCCTTGACGCCATAGTGGCGCAGCGGCGAATAGGTGGTAATGCCGGCGCACAGCATCGGGGCCGCCACGGCGGGGTCGAGGTTATCGGGAATCGACACCACGAAGCGCTCGCTGACCACCACCGAGTCGGAGTAGCCCCCCTGGGTCATGGTGCCGTCATGGCGATCCGGGCTGCCGTAGGTCATGGTCATGCCTTCCAGGCAGTACTGCTCCAGATCGTCCTTACAGGCACTGCAGTGGCGGCAGGAGTCAACCATGCAGCCCACGCCGACGACATCGCCGACCTTGTATTGGGTGACATCGCTACCCACCGCGGTGACGCGGCCGACGATCTCGTGGCCCGGCACCAGCGGATACTGGCTCATGCCCCAGTCGTTGCGGGCGAAGTGCAGGTCAGAGTGGCAGACACCGCAGTAATCGATTTCGATGGACACGTCGTCCGGGCGCGGCGTGCGGCGCTCGAAGCTGAACGGGGCAAGGTCCGTCTCGGCCGAATGGGCGGCATAAGCATTGGCTTGATGGCTCATGAGTTGCGTGTCCTCCTGAGAGAGTTGGGCTCATGCAAAAATGATGAGAGGACATCATTGTGGCCCTATGACCGCACCACGACGACAAACGATCCTGCGCCATTTTTGCCTATTCCTACAAAACAGGGCTTCAAGCAGCGGTGTTTCTCGCCAAAAACGGCATGATTCAGTCATCATATAGCCATGTCGGCAGCGCCCTGCTCTTACCGACGCCTCGACTTTGAATCACCACCGACAGGAACTCCCATGGCGCTCTCTTCCCGCCTGATGACGCTGATCGAGCCGCTGATCAATCGCGACGGGTTCACCCAAAGCGCGGTGCCGGCGGTATCGCTGATGGCCTGCCACCATCAGGTGCCGCGCACACCACTGATGTATGAACCGAGCCTGGTCATCGTGTTCCAAGGCCGCAAGATCGGCTATCTCGGTGACCGCGAAATTCACTACGACCCAGGCCAGTACCTGGTACAGACCCTGCCCATGCCCTTCGAGTGCGAAACTTTTGCCTCACCCGAGGCACCGCTGCTGGGGCTTTCCGTGCGCATCGAACCGGCGGTGCTCAGCGAGCTGGTACTCGAGACGACCGGCCATGAAGTAGGAATCGACGCGACCTCGCCCTCACACGAACCGCTGCCGATGGACTCGGTGGCCATGACCGCCAGCATGCAGGAAGCGGTCGTGCGGCTGTTGCGCGCCCTCAATGACCCGCTTGACGCACGCGTAATGGGCGAGGCGCGGGTGCGAGAAGTCATCTTCGAGGCCTTGAAGGGCGAGCAGGGCCCGGCACTGCGCGCGCTGGTGAATCATCAGGGCCACTATTCTCAAATCATCCAGGCGTTGACCCAGATGCATGCCGACGTCACCCAGAATGCCTCGGTCGAGGTGCTGGCCCGGGATGCCAACATGAGCGTCTCGTCCTTTCATCAGCACTTCAAGCAGGTGACCCGCGCCACGCCACTGCAATATCTGAAACGGCTGCGCCTGATCAAGGCGCGCCAGCTACTGAGCCATGACGACCTGAACGTCAATCAGACCGCCGATGCGGTGGGCTATCGCAGCGTTGCCCAGTTCAGCCGCGACTACAAACGCACCTTCGGCGCCAGCCCCCTGCAGGACCGCCGCCAGGCTCGCAGCCTGATCGAGGCCGACGCTAGCTGACAGCTAACAGCTCAGGCCGACACGGCGGACGGCGACGGCATCACCCGGCACTGATTTGATCCGGGCTAGCTTGATCCTTGTCAGGGTGAGCGCCGGGGGCATCGGCTAGGCTGAGGTCTAGTGACTATTCCTGCCGTGCCAGGCTAATGCCAAAAAGTGAGCGCCAACGTGTCGATTCGTAATCTTGATGCCCTGTTCACCCCCTCTTCCATCGCCCTGATCGGCGCCAGCAACCGACCGAGCTCGGTCGGTGCGGTGCTGGCCAAGAACCTCTACGAGGGTGGCTTCAAAGGGCCGGTGATGACCGTTAACCCGCATGAAACCGCGATCCGCTCGACCCTGAACTATCGCTCGGTAGCCGACCTACCCATTGCCCCGGACCTCGCCGTGATCTGCACCCCGCCGAACACGGTGGTGGCGCTGGTCAGTGAGCTTGGCGAGCGAGGCTGTCGCGCCGCGGTGGTGATCACGGCAGGCTTTGGTGAAGGCAACCATGCGGAGGGGCAGGCGCTCAAGCAGGCAATGCTGGATGCCGCACGCCCTTACCAGATGCGCATCGTCGGCCCCAACTGCCTGGGGATCATGGCGCCCCATGCCGGCATCAATGCCAGTTTTGCCCATCTCGCCGCGCCCCCCGGCAACATAGCCTTCGTCACCCAGTCCGGCGCGGTGGCCACCTCGGTACTCGACTGGGCCGTAAACCGCGGCATCGGCTTCTCGCACATGTCGTCACTAGGCGCGATGAGCGATGTCGACTTCGGCGACATGCTCTATTACCTGGCCCTCGACCCTAATACCCATGCGATCCTGCTCTATGTCGAGGCAGTCAGCGAAGCGCGCAAGTTCCTCTCGGCGGCGCGCATGGCCTCGCGTAACAAGCCGGTCGTGGTGGTCAAAGCCGGCCGCAGTGACGCCGGTGCCAAGGCCGCGCTATCGCATACCGGCGCCATGGCCGGCGCCGATGCGGTCTATGATGCCGCCTTCCGGCGTGCCGGCATGCTCAGGGTCAAGACTCTCGACGAGTTATTCCAGGCAGTGGGCACCCTGGCCTCCGGCACAAGGGTCAAGGGCGACCGGCTAGCGGTGCTGACCAACGGCGGTGGCATCGGCGTGCTGGCGGTGGACGAGCTCGCCGAAGGCAACGGCCAGCTAGCCACGCTGTCGCCGGCGACACTGGCCCACCTGGACACTCGCCTGCCGGCCACCTGGTCTCACGGCAACCCGGTGGATATTCTCGGCGACGCCCCAGGCGAGCGCTATGTGGTGGCGCTGGAGGCGCTGATAGAGGCCGGTGATGCCGACGCCATCCTGGTCATCAACTGCCCGACGGCCGTGGCCGACAGCTTCGAGGCGGCCAAGACCGTGATCAACACCCTGCATGGCCGCCACCTACCGGTGCTCAGCTGCTGGCTGGGCGAGGCCGCTGGCGCCCAGGCACGCCGACTCTTCGCCGACAGGCGCCTGCCCTTCTACGACACGCCCGAGCAGGCGGTACAGGCCTTCGGGCATCTGTGGCACCACCACCGCAACCAAGAACTGCTGATGGAAACGCCCCCGGCGGTGACGGACCTTCCCGAGGACGCGCCGGCCAAGGCCAATGCGATCATCGACACGGTACTCGCCGAGAACCGAGAGGTGCTCACCGAGCCCGAGGCCAGCGCCCTGCTGGCCGCATTCGGCGTACCGGTGGTGCCCGCTCGCCAAGCCCGAGACGGCGAAGAGGCCGCCCGCTGCAGCGACGAGCTAGGCTACCCGGCGGTGGTGAAGGTTCTGTCGAAGGACATCAGCCACAAGTCCGATGTGGGCGGCGTAAAGATCGACCTGACCTCCCGAGAGGCCGTGCGCCAGGCCACCGATGACATGCTGGCCCGGGTGCGTCAGTCTCACCCCGAGGCACGTATCGAGGGGGTCAACGTGCAGCCGATGATTCGCCGCCCCGGCGCCTTCGAGCTGATTCTGGGCGTCGCCGAAGACCCGATCTTCGGTCCGGTGATGCTATTCGGCCAGGGCGGCACAGGCGTGGAAGTGATCGGCGACCGGGTGATCGGCTTGCCGCCGCTGAATCCCTTGCTGGCACAGGACATGGTCCAGCGCACCCGGATATCGCGGCTGCTCGAGGGCTATCGTGACCGCCCCGCCGCCGATATCGAGGCCATCGTGCTGGCGCTGGTCAAGCTCTCGCAGCTCGTCGCCTGTCTGCCAAGAGTGGTGTCGCTGGATATCAACCCGCTGCTGGCCGATGCCAGCGGCGTGATCGCCCTGGATGCCCGGATCGTGGTGCGCGTAGCCAGCAAGCCCCGGGCCCCCATGACCATTCGCCCCTACCCACGGGAGCTCGAGCAGGACATCGTCACCCAAACCGGCCAGCGCTACCGCCTACGGCCCATCCGCCCCGAAGACGAAAACGCCCTGGTGGAGATGCTCAAGCGCTCCGATCGCAGCGATATCCGGCTACGCTTCTTTGCCGCCATCAAACGCTTCGATCATGCCTTCGCCGCCCGCCTGACGCAGCTCGATTACGAGCGCGAAATGGCCTTCGTCGCTCAGCCTCAGGGGGCCACTAGCATTCTCGGCGCCGTTCATCTGATCGCCGAGCCCAATCATGAACGGGCCGAATTCGCGGTGATGGTAAGAAGCGACATGAAGCAGTCTGGGCTGGGTTACTGCCTGATGCAGGCCATGCTCGATCACGCCCGACGCATGGGCATCACCTGGGTAGAAGGCGAGGTCATGCTGGAAAACGCGGCCATGCGGCGCATGGCCAAGGAGCTCGGCTTCAAGGAGCAGGCGCTGGAGCACGGCAGTGACTCGGTGTGCCTCTTGCTAAAGCTTGATCAAGACGCGCAAGCCAGCCCGAAGGCTGTCATGGCCGGTGCGCCGGACGCCTCGGATGTGGACGTCCGACGGTGACCGAAGCGGCTAGCAGGTGCCGTGCCCCTAGCCCGGCAACCGAGACCGCTCGTGCTGCCAAGCGCCCGCCGACTAGCCGCCGCTGTCGGCCTCGGGAATGCGCTGCAAATGCAGGTGGCGCGCCAGGCGAATCGCCGGGCGCACCAGGAACTGGAAGCTGCCGATGATGAACATCCAGATCGCCAGATGCTCCTGCTCGGGATACAGGAACAGAATGCTGCCCGCCAGAAACCACAGCGCGATCAACACATCGTTGAAGATGCTCAACGCCTCGTAGCGCTGGCGGATAATCAGCTCCTCGTGGCCCAGGTGCAGGGTAAGCGAGTTTTCGGTGCGCTGCTGATCCATATGCGTCTCCTGGTAACGATCCGTTTGCATGGCCTGACACCCCAGTATGAGGGACGAGCCTAGCGGCTAACCCGCCGGGCACGGAAGGAGCGCCCTTTGAGCTTGCCATTGCCGAGCTGCTCGAGAGCCGCCTTGGCCTGTTCGCGGCGTACGGCGACGAAAGTGCTGCGATCCAGCACCTTGATCTTGCCGACCGCATCCCCGGAGAGACCGCCTTCGCCGGTCAGGGCGCCAAGAATATCGCCGGGGCGCACCTTCTGCTTGCGCCCGCCGTCGATCTGCAGGGTGACCATCGGCGGCGCTAAGGGCGCCTCGGCGAGCGCCTGGCGAGATGGCAGCGTCTCAGCCGCGAAGGTCTCGCCCAGGCGCTCGCCGAGCTTCTCGAGGCGAAAGGCCTCCTTCGGGCCATAGAGGGTGCAGGCCATGCCGCTGCCCCCGGCCCGGCCAGTGCGGCCGATACGGTGCACGTGCACCTCGAGTTCGCGAGCGATACCGTAGTTGAAGACCGCATCCAGGGCGTCGATATCCAGGCCGCGGGCGGCCACGTCGGTGGCGACCAGAATCGAGGCGCTCTGGTTGGCGAACAGCACCAGGGTGCGATCCCGGTCACGCTGCTCGAGATCGCCGTGCAGGGCCAGGGCACTGAAACCGTGCTCGCAAAGCGCATCCGCCACTTCGCGCGTTTCCCGCTTGGTATTGCAGAACACCACACTGGTGGCGGGGCGATGAGTCAGCAGCAAGAGACGCAGGGCCTCGAAGCGCGCCTCTTCGTCGGCCACCTGGAAGAAGTGCTGCCGGATGCTGGCGCTGTCGTGGGTCGACTCGACTTCAACGGTGACCGGCTCGCGCATCAGCGCCTCGGCTATGGGGCGAATGGCATCGGTATAGGTTGCGCTGAACAGCAGCGTCTGACGATCTTCCGGCGTCTCGCCGATGATCGCCTCCAGGGCATCCTTGAAGCCCATGTCGAGCATGCGATCCGCCTCATCGAGCACCAGGGTCGAGAGCGAATTGAGAGACAAGGTGCCCTTGCGCAGGTGCTCCTCGACCCGGCCGGGGGTGCCGACGATCAGGTGAGCGCCGTGCTCCAGCGAGCCACGCTGCGGGCCGAAGGGAGCACCGCCGCACAGCGTCAGCACTTTGACGTTGGGCAGGGCGCGGGCCAGACGGCGCAGTTCGCCGGCCACCTGGTCGGCAAGCTCACGGGTCGGGCACAGCACCAGTCCTTGGACATCCAGACGCGCGAGATCTAGTCTCGATAGCAGCCCCAGACCGAAGGCCGCCGTTTTGCCCGAGCCGGTCTTGCCGCGCCCAATCACGTCGCGGCCATCGAGCATCGGCGGCAGGCTCTGGGCCTGGATCGGCGTCATGGAGTGATAGCCCAGCGCGTCGAGATTGGTCAGCAGCGCATCGGCCAGTGGCAGGCGCGCGAAAGAGGTGGCATCAGACACGGTGTGGGGTCCTTGGCAGCGGGAAAAAGCGAGGACGAGCAGGATACCAGACCCTTGGCGGGATCGTCTGGAAACCGCACGACATCTCACGGTAACAAATACCCCTGTTACCGATTTCGGTTGTTAAGTAAGATTTCGGCTTCGATCACGACGCAACAGGATGACACGATGGGCAGGGCCTTCCAGAACCGCAAGGAATCCATGGCCAAGACGGCCGATGCGAAAACCAAGGTCTACAGCAAGTACGGCCGTGAGATTTACGTGGTCGCCAAGTCGGGCGGTACCGACCCCAGCAGCAACTTGTCGCTGCGCGGCCTGATCGAGCGCGCCAAGAAGGATCAGGTGCCTTCGCACGTGATCGACAAGGCGCTGGACAAGGCCGCCGGCGCCGGCGGCGAGGACTTCTCGCCGGCCCGCTACGAAGGCTTTGGTCCGGCCAGCTGCATGATCATCGTCGAATGCCTGACCGATAACCCCAATCGCACCTTCGGCGATGTCCGCAACGCCTTCAACAAGGGCAAGGGCAAGATCGGCACGCCGGGCAGCGTCAGCCACATGTTCGACCACTGCGCGATCCTGCGCTTTGTCGGCGAAGACGAGGAGGACGTGCTGGAGTCACTGATGGAGGCCGAAGTCGACGTCACCGACATCGAGAACGAGGACGGCCACATCACCGTTTTTGCGCCGCACACCGAGTATGCCAAGGCCAAGCAGGCGCTGATCGACGCATACGGCGAGCTGGACTTCGAAGTCGACGAGATCCAGTTCCTGCCCCAGACCCACACCCCGGTCGAGGGCGATGACGTGGCACCGTTCGAGAAGCTGCTCGATATGCTCAACGACCTGGACGACGTGCAGAACGTCTACCATAACGCCGAGCTGTAGCCCCATCGCGCCGGGCCTATTCCCACGCCCGGCGCTCTCTGTACCCCCTATTGGCAGCTGACGTCGAGCAAGAATCGATAAAGAGATTTGAGCGAAGCGGTGCTCAGCTCAGGCAACGCTTGATGGCATACATGGCATTATCCGCGTGGCGGAACAGCTGCTGGCGATCACTGCCCTGTTCGGGGTAAAGCGCCGTGCCGATGCTCACCGTCATCTCGACCTCGAGCCGTCGACCGCCCAGGCGGAAAGGCTCGGCAAGCGCCGCACGAATCTTGTCCGCCACGACGCTGACGGCGGCCTGATCTGCAACATCGGTCAACAGCACCGTAAACTCATCACCGCCCATGCGCCCCACCATATCCGAGTCACGCACGCTCTTCTCGAGCCGCCGTGCTACCTCGCACAGCAGCTCGTCGCCCGCTTCGTGACCCAAGGTGTCATTGATGTCCTTGAAGTCATTCAGATCGAGATACAAAAGCGCCAGGGGCTCGCCATTACGCATGGCGCGCTTCAAGCACATATCTACGTGCTGATTGAAGAGCATGCGGTTGGGCAACGCGGTCAGCGGGTCATGACGGGCCATGTGCTCGAGACGGGCCTCGGTCTGCTTTCTCGAGATGGCGGCGGCGACCTGCGTGGAGATGAACTGCAGTAGCGCCTTTTCCTCTTCGGTGTAGCGAATGACATCGCTATAGCTCTGCATGACCACCGCACCGATCACCCCATCCTGCGAAATCAGCGGCACGCCCAACCAATCGATCCATGCCTGGCCCTGCGCTTCGGCCTGCTCGGCGGTGATCAGTAGCGCCTGGCCGAAGTGAAGAACGTCAGAGAGAGGGGTGCCGGGAGTGAGCGGCTGCGATGCCGGCAAAGGCAAGCGCTCATCGATGTAATATGGGAAGGTCAGCCAGCCCTTGGCCGCATCGAACAGCACCACCTGGAAGTTGTCGGCCGGCAGCAGTTCGCCGATCACCCGGTGAATCCGTTGGTAGAGCTCGACCAGGCCATCGACCTGATACACCGCCTCGGAAATACGGTAGATCGCCTGCTGAACGCGTTCGGCTCGCTTGATCGCGGTGACGTCACGCGCCACCGCCAGACGAATGCGCTCTTCCTCCAGCCAACGTGCCGTCCACATGATATCGACGGCATGCCCATCCCGGTGGATATAGCGATTCTCGAAATGCATCTTGAGTTGGCCGTCCATCACCTCGGCGGCGGTCGCCAGCGTGCGCTGCCGGTCATCCGGATGAACCAGATCGATCATGGGCGTGCCCATCAATTCCTGCTGCGAGTAACCCAGGATGCGCTCGCAGGCGGAGCTGATAAAGACGAAGCGCCCCTCGACATCGACCGCGCAGACCGCATCAGGCAAGAGATCCAGCAGTTTATCGAGGAGCAGCTCTGAATTCATATCGTTTCAATCCGAGGTCAGCCAAGCAGGCTCGAGCGATCACGATGCATCAATAGCGCGTCACTCAGCCAGTCCGCCGTTGAGAAGCCATCGGCATTAGGCTGTTAATGTAAAAGACTTCTCTTGGGTATTCGAATGATTGTGCGCACTGTCTCGAATGCCGTTGGCTATGGAGCAACCTCATGACCCGATTTTCGCTGGGCATTCTGCTGGCAGCGGTCCTGTTCATGCTCGCAGGCTGTGGCGATTCCCACGATTTAGCCACGCCCGAAGAGACCGGCGTCCTCAAGGTCGCCACCCGCAACGGCGCCACCACCTACTATCTCGACCGCCACGAAACGCCTGCCGGCCCCGAATTCGACCTGACACGGCGCTTCGCCGAGGCCCAAGGCTGGGAGATCGAGTGGTCGGTGTTTGATTCCACCTCCCAGGTGCTCGAGGCCCTCGAATCCGGCAAGGTACACCTGGCCGCGGCAGGGCTGACCCGGTTGCCCAGCCGGGATCAGCGTTTCACGCCGGGGCCGAGCCATACCGATATCGTCGAACAACTGGTCTGCCATCGGGACATGCGCCCCCTGCCCCGCCAACTCGAGGAACTGACCGACGTCGAGATCCGCGTGACCGCGGCCTCAAGCTACTCCCAGCAGCTTGCCTCGCTGGTCAATGATCACACCGGCATCGCCTTCGAGGAGGACCCGCGCTCCACCGAGGTGCTGCTGGAAGCTGTGGCCAACCGGACGCTGGACTGCACCGTCGCCGACTCCAATATCGTCAAGATGGTGCGCCGTCACTTCCCGCACCTGGAAGTCGCCATGAACCTGACCGCCGGCAGCACCCTGGGCTGGTACCTGCCTGACGGGCAGGAAGCGCTGGCCGGCGAGGCCAGGCAGTGGATGAATAGTGACGCAGGCCAGGCCGCCATCGAGGCGATGAACGAGCGCTACTACGCCTATATCGGTGAGTTTGATTTCGTCGACCTGCGCACCCTGAATCGCCGCATCGACGACCGGCTGCCAAACTTCGTCGACCTGTTTATCGAGGCAGAGAAAAACACCGGCATGTCGGCCGACCTGCTGGCCGCCCTGGCCTATCAAGAATCCCACTGGGACCCCAGCGCGGTCTCCCCGACCGGCGTGCGCGGCATCATGATGCTGACCCGCAACACCGCCGAGTCGCTCGGCGTCACCAACCGCCTGGACCCCGAGGCCGCCATCGAGGGCGGCGCTCGCTATCTGGCCGACCGCCATGCCCGACTGCCCGAGGATATCCCCGAACCGGATCGCACCTATCTGGCGCTTGCCAGCTACAACATCGGGCGTGGCCACTTGCTGGATGCCCGAGAACTGGCCCGCAGCCTGGGCAAGAACCCGGATTCCTGGGAAGACATGAAGGAGGTATTGCCGCTCAAGGCCGACAAGCGCTACTACCCCAAGACGCGCTACGGCTATGCCCGCGGCTACGAGCCGGTGCACTACGTAAAGCGCATCCGCAACTACATGGACGTGATCGCGCCCGCTATCGCCCCGTATGAGCCGGCCGAGGGCGACATGCAGACGGCCCAGGCGCCGTACGGGGCTGCGTCACAAGCCCCCGACACATCACAGGACGGCTGACGAACCCATCAAAAACCACGCAGCACGATCTTGCCGCGCCCCTTGCCGGACTCCAGCAGCGCATGGGCGCGCAGCAGGTTCTCAGCGTTGATGGTGCCGAACTCGTCGGCTAGCGTGGTGACCAGCTCACCGCCGTCGACCATCTGGGCGACGCGCTCTAGCAGCCGGTGCTGTTCGATCATATCCGCCGTTTGGAAGAGTGAACGAGTGAACATGAACTCCCAATGCACCGATACGCTCTTGCGCTTGAACGGCATGATGTCGAAGGACGCAGGATCATCGATCACCGCGAGCCGCCCCTGAGGCGCGATCAGTTCGGCGATAGCGGCCAGATGCTCGTCGGTATGAGTCAGGCTTGCCACATAGTCCACCGCAGGCAGGTCGGCGGCCTTCAGCCCGTCGACCAGCGACTGGCGGTGGTCGATGACATGATCGGCGCCCAACTCCTTGGCCCAGGCACGGGTTTCCGGTCTTGAGGCAGTGGCGATCACGGTCAGGTCGGTAAGCCGCTTGGCGAGCTGGATCATGATCGAGCCCACACCGCCCGACGCGCCGATGATCAGCAGCGAACCGGCGTTGCTCTCGGGCACCTGCAGGCGATCAAAGAGCATCTCCCAGGCGGTGATCGTGGTCAGCGGCAACGCCGCCGCTTCGGCAAAGCTTAGCGACGTGGGCATCTTGGAGACGATGCGCTCATCGACCTGATGAAACTGCGCGTTGGTGCCGCTGCGATCGACGGCACCGGCGTACCAGACCTTGTCGCCGGGCTGGAACAGGGTCACCTCTTCCCCGACGGCCTCGACCACGCCGGCGGCATCCCAGCCAAGCACCTTGTACTCGCCGCCCTCGGGCGACACTTTCTGGCGAATCTTGGTGTCGACCGGATTGACCGAGACGGCCTCGACGCGCACCAGAAGATCGCGGCCACGGGCCTCAGGGGTCGGCAGCTCGATGTCCTCGAGCGCTCCGGCGGCGGTGACCGGCAGCGACTGCTTGTAACCAACGGCTTTCATGGCGGGCTCCTATCGGTAAGTGTATGGCTGACCGAGTATAGGGGTACCATGGTGACGAACAAGTATGCACATTGCTGTGCGGTAGTGATCTTTGGGTGCCTTAGTCTCCCCAAGGCTCCTAGGTACACTTTTGTATACTGCAACCAACGGGCAAAGCCCCGTCCCGCGACACCTGACCCAGCGATACCCGAACATGGATCATCAAAACATGCGCCATAAGAGCTACGCCTGCAGCTTCGGCTGCTCCGTGGAAGCGGCCATCGAGGCCATCGGCGGCAAGTGGAAAGGCGTGATTCTCTTCCACCTGATGGATGGCACCAAACGCTTCAACGAATTGCGCCGGCTGATGCCATCGGTGACCCAGCGCATGCTGACCAAGCAGCTTC
Source organism: Onishia taeanensis (assembly GCF_900100755.1). Taxonomy (GTDB): domain Bacteria; phylum Pseudomonadota; class Gammaproteobacteria; order Pseudomonadales; family Halomonadaceae; genus Onishia; species Onishia taeanensis. The sequence continues at coordinate 215,358 of NZ_FNCI01000002.1, read as the reverse complement.
GCGAGCTGGAGCGTGACGGCATCGTCCACCGTCACGTCTATGCTGAAGTGCCGCCCAGGGTCGAATACCGCCTGACCGCTTTCGGTGAGACGCTCGAGCCGATCCTCAAGGAACTGGAAGCCTGGGGCAGCCAGTACCTGAACAAACTGGCGGCACTGCGCAGCGAGAAAGAATAGATAGCGCTCGCTCACCTCTCAGCATAGGCCAGCATGGACGTCTGCGGCCCGGCACGACAGCACAGTACTGGATCAGCGGCTAAAAACCTGTATGCTGACCGTGCACCACCGACAGTCAATGGAGTAGGCATCACGATCGATCATTCTTACCAAGCCAGCACGGAGGTTTTCATGAAGGTATATCGACCTGAATGGCAGTGCACGTTTAACGTAAACGAAGGCGTGGAAGAAGCAGCCAGTTGGAAGGAACGCATCGCCTGGAGCATCAGGGCGCTTGCCAACAGGCTGGATGGTGGCGGACGTACGATCCAGATTGACTGCGATGTGACCCCTCGGGTGAGCCAGGAAGATGTCGATATTTGCCTGGGTAAAGGGTTTGAGGTGACGCACAGTCTGCTCACCCAGCTTGCTCATCAGGCCGCCTGCGAAGATGTCTTGCGTGACGCCAAGGCGGAGCTTTACGAGGAAAACCCGCAGTATTGAAGCAAGCAGCGGCGAAAGCGTTAGCCGCTAGAGAGTCAATCGATGCAAGCTAGACCGCCACTACGCCCCATTCAGCCATGCTGGATGGGGCGTTTTCGTTCAGGCCCTTTCAGCAGTTGGCCCTTGGCCCTGCCTTACCGCGATCTTAAGTCGCCCAGCCGGCCTCTCCGCTTGATGGAAACGTCACACAGGCCCTGTCATGGGTGCGGTAAATGCGCGCACTCAAGGCCTTGGCGGTTGATTCAGGTCAAGCGTGGGAGCAACATTTCCAGCATATGAGTGAACCTCTTTGCTGCGAGACTTTTCGCTACTGCTTCAAGGGCGTTGCAAAGGAAATGACAAAAGAGGTGGCAAGAGATACGTCTCGATACTGCCTTGGAGACACCCTGCAGTATCCCTCCAGCCGTCCTGTCATCGCCTCGCGCCAACACGTTTCAGGGCATCAGGGCAGCCGGTCTTCATCACAGTGACGTGCCACCACATAAGGAGCCTAGTGACATGCTGAGTATTCTGATTTTCTTGCTGATTTATGCGGGTGTTTCGATTGCCGTCTATCAGCTATACGACATCTATCACAGCCAGAACTTCGCTGACGAAGAGAAGCGCGCCCGCATCGGCAAGCAAGAAGTGGAAGAACTGGCAAACGGGGCCAAGGAATACCGCGAAACGGGTTCATCAATGGGGTTCATCAAAGGCGTGAAGGCCTTTTTCGGTAACGACTTCGACCCGCGGGTGGCGCTGGCCGCCTTCTCTCGAGCCGACGAGCTTCCCAACGTGGAACCGCTGCTGCGCCGCAAGAACAACATCATCTGCAACGGCAAGATCCGGATTCGTCATCCTTTTGGCATCAAGACCAATCCGCCGTCTAAGGACTCCCGCGGCATTGCTATCGCCCTGATCATCATCAACTGCCTGCTGGCCCTGTTCCTGGGTGGCTTGAGCGTCTACTCCATCGGCTACGATGTCCCGGCGGCCTGGATGCATGATGAATCGGTCCTGATGCTGCTGATCTACGCGCTGATCCTGTTCACGCACCTGATTGCCAAAGCCGACAATTACCTAAATGACCTCTATCAGATCGGCAAGCTGAACAAGCACTTCCCCGCCCGGCCGCTCAACCAGCAGCCGCAGGATGCCGGCCAGCCTACGTAAGGCCATGCGGTTCGATAAATCGAAACAGTACGCCCCCGGACCACAGCGTCAGGGGGCGTTTTTGCATACGGCGAAACCGCCTATTCAAGACAGAAAAACGCAGGAGTGGCGCACCGATGCACAGGATCAATCCCGATAAGCTTCAGCAAAGCAAGTGGACGGCCGTTGCGCCCAAGCACAAGGAAAAGCACTTCATGGTGACCAAGCTGGTGCGCGACGAGGAAGAAAAGGTGGTGCAGGTGGTGCTGGAAGCCGTGATCACCCGCCGGGAATTCACCCTGCCCTGGCAGGCGCTCAAGGATGACGAGACCTGGCGGATGGGCTGGAAGTAAGCGCCGCGCCCTGTGCCGGCGCTTCTCCCCACCGCCAGACGGCAGCTCAGGCCGTTGAGGCCTCCGCCTCGGGCTTAGCGGCGTGCTTGTCTTCCGTACGGGAAATGATCGAGGTGCCGACCAGATCCCCCGTGACGTTGAGCGCGGTGCAGCCCATGCCCACCAGAGCATCGATGGCGGCCAGCAGCGCCACCGTTTCGATCGGCAGCCCCACCTGAGCGAAGACCGTCGCGATCATCACGATGCCGGCCCCCGGCACCCCAGCGGTGCCAATCGAGGTCAGGGTACCGATCAGCACGATCTGAGCCATGCTGATCAGATCCAACGGTGCGCCGATCACATTGGCTGCGAACACCGCCGAAATCGCGATGCGAATCGCCGCGCCATCCATGTTGATGGTTGCCCCCAGCGGCAGGCTGAAGCCGTACAGGCTGCGCGCATGGCCAAGCCGGCGTGAGGCATTCAGGGTCAGCGGCAGGGTGCCGGAACTGCTCTGGGTGGCGAAGGCCGTGGCCATCGGGGTGCGGGCCTCGCGGAAGAAGGCGCGCAGCCGCACGCCGAACAGCTTCATCAGCACCGCGTAGACGACCAACTGCGCCGCCAGGGCGATGTAGAGCACTGCGACCATGTCGCCAAGCGACAGCAGCGTTTCCATGCCCTGCTGGCCGACCGTCTTGGCGACGATCGCAAACACCCCGATCGGCACATAGTGAAGCACGCCGGACATGACCTTGAGGGTCACTTCATTCAGCGCCTCGATCACGCCATACAGCCGCTCGCCAAGCTCGGCGTGACTATCGGAATTGCGCAGCATCAACAGCGCGATGCCGAATGCCATCGCCGTAAAGATAATGCCCAGAAGGTTGCCATCGACGAAGGCGGCGACGATGTTATCCGGCACGATGTTCAGCAGCACATTGGCGATGCCCGGGTTATCGGGCACGCTGATCTGAGCGCTTTCATCCAGCGTCATGCCGCTGCCGGGAGCAAAGAAGGTCGCCACCGCCAGCCCAACCATGATCGCCAGCGCTGAGGTCACCACGTAGTAGCCGAACAGCTTGCGGCCCAAACGCCCGGTGCTGCCAAGCGGCGCCTGGTTGATGCCGACCATCAGCGTGAACAGCACGATCGGCACGATCAGAAACTTCAAGAGCCGCAGCAGCAGCTCACCAAAGGGCGCCAGCCACTGGGCAGCCTCCTGGCCGCCCAGCAGGCCGACCACGACCCCCAGCACCAGCGCGATGCTGACGCGAAGAATCAGCGATGCCTCCATATAGGTGCGCAGCAGCGCTTTCATAACCTAGCTCCCATCATTACGTTTCTCCCAGGGCCGCAGCCGGCCGCGACGCTCACTGGCGGCGGCGATGATCGGTGTTGTTAACGGTTAACCTCACCCAAGAGTGGAAATTGGCGAGACCACCAACAGGACAGCGCCCACAAGGGTTTCCTCATGGGCGCTGGGTGATCCACAGGTCATTTAGCTGCCCGCGCGGCCGGCAGCGCTAACCCTAGTCTTGAGTTTCGAGCTTGTCCTGGGTTTTCAATTCGAAGTCGCTGGCGTCGTGGCGCTCGTGGAGCTGCATCTCCGGCTCACCGAAAGTGCGGTTGACCATCCGCCCGCGAGTGACCGCCGGACGCTCATCGATCTGCTTAGCCCAGCGCAGCACGTGGGTGTATTCCTGCACTTGCAGGAACTCGGCAGCATCATACAGCCGGCCCAGCACCAATTGGCCGTACCAGGCCCAGTTGGCGATATCGGCGATGGTGTACTCATCCCCGGCCAGGTACTCGGACTCGGCCAGGCGACGGTCCAGCACGTCGAGCTGACGCTTGGTCTCCATGGCATAGCGGTTGATCGGATACTCGAGCTTCTCCGGCGCATAGGCGTAGAAGTGGCCGAAGCCGCCGCCCAGGAAGGGCGCGCTGCCCATCTGCCAGAACAGCCAGTTCAAGGTCTCGGTGCGGGCCGCCAGGCTATTCGGCAGGAATTCCCCGAAGCGCTCGGCGAGATACAGCAGAATGGCGCCGGATTCGAAGACCCGGGTCGCAGGCGTAGTGCTATGATCCAGCAGGGCCGGAATCTTCGAGTTCGGGTTGATCTCCACGAAGCCGCTGCCGAACTGATCGCCATCACCGATGCGAATCAGCCAGGCATCGTACTCGGCATCCTTATGGCCAAGCGCCAGCAGCTCCTCGAACATCACCGTGGCCTTCACCCCATTGGGCGTGCCCATGGAATAGAGCTGGAAGGGGTGCTTGCCGAGCGGCAGCTCCTTGTCATGAGTCGGCCCAGCGATGGGACGGTTGGTGCTGGCGAACTTGCCGCCACTGGCCTGATCCCAGGTCCAAACCTTCGGTGGGACGTACTCGTTGCCTTGGCTCATGAAACGCTCCTCGGTATCGGATGGCGATATCAAATGACGGTATCAAATGGCTTGGTTTACCCACTTGGGTGGGGGCACGATAGCTTGCTATCAACCTCTGGCAAAAAAATAGCGCGCGATAGTTTAGCGATAAGTGCCATGCCCTCCCCTACCAGCGGTCACGACACAAGCACGACAGCCGCACGTCCACGGTGACGGTCAGCGCTTCCAGTGCCGCGGCCTTCTCGCGGCCTGCGGCGCCGGTGCGATACAGGTGCGGTGTCATCGCCAGCAGATCGGCAATGGCCTCAGTGCCCGCAAGCTCGAGCGAATAGCGAATGCTCTCTGTGGCCAAGGGCGTGAACCCTTCAGGTACCTGAGAGGCCTCGGTGCGCTCGGGCTTCAGGCTCGGGTAGATGATCTCGCGCAGTTCCCGCAGATGATCCGGCCCGGCCTCGACCATCAGCAGCATGCCACCTGGCTTCATCACGCGGGCGAACTGCGGATAGACGGGAAAGCCGAACATGCACAGCACAATATCCAATGTGCCGGGCTGCACCGGCAGGTTGGCGTTGCTGCCCACCACCCAGCTGGCCTGCTGACCGGCCTGCTTGCCTTGCTTGGCGGCGGCGAGCACCGCCCACTTGGAGATATCCACACCCAGTAAGGAGAGAGTCTGTCCACCGCCTGTCGTTTCGTCTGCTGCCTCACCCCAGGCCTTGGCCAGCTCGCGCAGGTAGTAGCCCTCACCGCAGCCGGCGTCCAGGCAGCTCAGTGGGGTGTCGGTAGACGCATCGCTTGGCTCATCGCTTGCCAAGTGGCTCAGCGCAACCCGGCCGACGGCCTCGGCAATCGGCCGGTAGTGGCCGGCATTCAGGAAACGCTGACGCGCCGCCACCATCTCCTTGCTGTCGCCGGGGTCGTGGGAGCGCTTCTTCTGCACCGGCAGCAGGTTCACGTAGCCCTGCTTGGCTATATCGAAACTGTGACCGACGCCGCAGCGCCAGGTGTTGCCGTTTTTGTGCAGCACATCGCCATCCAGCGGGCAGGCCAGCGCCTGAAAGGGGGTGTTGCTCATGTCTTGCCTCACCGTCTGGTAAATAGGGGCTCGTTGACTGGCCACGAATGATGGCACATGGCATGGATGAGGGGGGAACGGAATGCAAAAAGCCTGCCTCAGTGGCAGGCCAATGAGCCTCGTCGGCGCTTGTGATACGAGACAATCGGTACCCTGCCAGGAACATCCCCGGCATCTGGCCTGTCTGAAAGTCTTACGGCCACACGACAAGGAGGACGTCCCGATGCCGATGTTTCACAACGATTCAACCCTGCCTACCCCGGCCTTTCCCGGCAGCCACGTGGTGCTCGACGATGACTACGTGCACCTGTCAGGCCTTACCGCGGCGGATATCCAGGGCGGCGGAGCCGTGCTAGGTGATATCGCCGAAGAGACCCACTTGGTCATGCGTCGCCTCGTGCACCTCCTCGAACAGGTGGACTGCGGGATGGAGGACGCGGTCCGCGTCGATATACACCTCACCGACCTGGATCGGATCGAAGAGTTGAATGGAGTCTACGCGGAGTTCTTCACCGCACCGAACTACCCGGCACGCACCTGCACCGAGTCACCCAAGCTGCACGGCGGCTCTAACGTGGAGATTACCCTGGTGGCGCGACGCCCGGCCGCCCCCGAGCCCGAGCCCGAACCCGCATCAGAGTCAGAGTCAGATTCCGAGCCCGAGCCTGAGTCCGAGTCAAAGGACAGCGACTGATTCGACGGCGCACTCACTCTCACGGGGCAACCTAACCAGCAGAGCGCCCGCATGGACGACGGCAATTTTGTTCAATACTTCGCGCTGAGGCTATCGCAAGCTTCAGCGAGAATTGATGAACAAAGAGGAAACAATGGCCGTCACCTTGATGTTACCCATGATGGCATTTGCCTTAGCGGCCTCTATTTCTCCAGGCCCCGTGAACCTGGTGTGCCTGAGCAGCGGCACCCGTCATCCCATTAACCAAGGGCTAGTCTTCGTCACCGGGGCGACCTTGGGCTTCGTCGCTCTTTTCCTGGCCATCGGCCTGGGGCTTCATTCGCTACTTAGCGTTGTCCCCGGCTTCAATGCCATATTGCGTTGGGCCGGTATCGCCTTTTTACTTTATCTGAGTTTCCAGCTTTTCCGCGCGGACGGCCGCCTGTCCTCTGGTGACCAGCAACCATCACCCGGCTTCATGACCGGCGCCATCATGCAATGGCTCAATCCCAAGGCCTGGCTAGCGTCAGCGTCCGGCATAGGCGCTTATACGAGCGGTAATGACCTGGCTGAGATCATCATTTTTGCAGCGCTTTATGTGCCCATTTGTTGGCTATCACTGAGTTGCTGGGTCTACGCTGGCGCCTTCCTGCGCCACTACATTCAACAGCCTAAGGTGCTGGTCACCCTGAACCGGACACTGGCGCTGTTACTCGTCGCCAGTTGTGTCTTTTTGCTGGTTGAGTAGCGACTGCCGATACTGCCTGGGAGTAGCAGCCAGCAGCCTTTTAAAGGTGCGCTGGAAATGTGGTTGATCAGAAAACCCCGTGTCCACCGCGGTCTCAGCAATAGGTTTGCCGCCTTTCAGTTGCCGTTGTCCGCATTGAACCCGGTAATTGATCAGATACGCATGTGGCGTGAAACCAAAGTGTTTTTTGAAAGATCGGATCAAATGCCCGTGGCTATATCCGGAAAGCTCGCACAGCGCGTCCAAGGACACGTCCGCGGTCGCGTTATCCTTCAAATAATCCGCCAAAAATTGCAGGTTATCGGGTGCCTCCGGCTGCTGCTTGGCTGCATGGCCTGAGAGTTCGTGCATCAAGGCGGTCAGGTACTCCACCACTACCGTTTGCTTTTCCAGCAGCTCCCGGCCGGGATCCAGCAGGCACTTCGCCATCCGGCAATAGCCTGCATACCACTCGGCATCATTGATGGTAGCGAGCGATATATCTTGCCAGGCAGGGGTATCGAGAAGACCAGCCCCGTATCGCAGTTTGGCGAGCCATTCGGTGTCAACGTACAACATCAGGTAGGCCCAGGGCTCGTTATCGACCGGATTACAGGCATGCACCCAGTCAGGGTTGATGATGACCAACGCCCCCTCACTGACCGGTATCTTTTCTTGTCGATAGCGAAAGGTGCTTTGCCCGTCGATGATGGCGCCCAAGGACCATTGCGTATGGCTATGCGGGGCATAGCGAACCTTCCGCCCGTCCTCGACTCTGCGCAGTTCCACATGGGGCATGCGTTCATCACGCCAAAACATGGTCTCAGCCTTTCTCGCTAAATTTAGGCAAATCGCCCTCGATATCGTGACGGCTGATGACCATCGCCGATCTCGGCCACCACTCGGGGTGGTTATCGCGAATGAAGGCCATCATCTTCTCGCGCACATTCATTTCCGCGACCCAGCCAGCGTGGGGATCTGAGGTCATCAGGTAGCAGGTGATCGTCTGGACCATCTCGACCTGCCCCGTCACGTAACACGATAGCTTGTGGTGCTCGATGACGTTGTCTTCCTCTTTTGCGAACTCCAGAAACTTATCTCTAAGACACTCGACATCGGCGCTCAGGTGCAAGGGAATCTCCAGGAACCTGTATTCCTTGGTGCTCTTGACCGAAAGGTTCTCGAAGGGCCGGGAGATGAAGTAGGTGACCGGCACGATCAAGCGCCGCTCGTTCCAGGCACGCAGGCGGATGAAGGTATAGAAGATGCCTTCCACATAGCACCACTCCCCCTCGAACTGCACCAGATCGCCGATGCGAATCGACTTGGCCAGCGACAGTTGGAACGAGGAAATGATATTGCCAAGCACCGCCTGGCCGGCGATACCCACCAGCACCGTCAACACACTGGCCGATGCCAGCAGGGACAACCCCAGCGTCTCGAAGAGCTGGATCTGGCTGAGCACATAGATGGTAACGGCGGTGACCGAGATCAGGATGATGATCCGGCGCAGGGCATAGAGCGTGGTCAGGAATTTACGCTCGTCCTTGGGTTTGGTGTCATCGATCTGCCCCGTCAAACGACGAATCATCTTCAGCATCAGGGTATCGACGAGGCGAATCGCCACCGTGCCGGCACCCCAGGCCAGTATGGCGATCAGCAGCACCCGGAAGGAGGTGGTGGCCACGGCCGAGAACGAGACCACATAGTTGAGCAGCACCTGGGTGATCAGGGACATAGCGATGAGCGCCAGGGGCACCTTGATGCGGCTGACGAAGATGGTGGGTGCGCCGGACGGTAGCCAGCGCATCGCTATCCCGGCTAGGCCGTGGATGCTGTACCCCACCAGCCCCACGGTCATGAGGAACACCGGAATGGCGATCCACTCCCAAATCTTGAGCACCCCGAACGAGGCCTTGAAGCGCTTGGGAATATAGGCCTCAACCCAGGAGGGACCGTATCGCTCATAGAGCGCAGGAATCGATGACACGCTCTCTGGCATGACCAGCCACACCGGTTCCTCGTCGCCGACCCGGTACCGGCCCAGGCGAATGTCATAGGTTTCGCCATTGGCCTTCAGCGATGCCAGCTTCAGGTTTCGGCGCGGCTTGCCGGCCTGTGTGTTCTTCCCCGAGGCATCTTCGATGGCGGCATCCTGGCGCCCGGAGAGATCGGACACCTGCAGCAGCTCGCCGCGCTTGAGCACCTCGGCCAGCTCTTGGGCCAACTGGGCTCCCTTTTGCTGCTGCTCCGCTGGGGGCACATCAGCAAGGTTGAGGACATGGGCCGCCGCCGCGAAGTCCTCCTTTTCGGTCAACGCCTGAAAACTGCGCATCGACTGCCGAGGCGTGACGCGCTCGACCGCCTCGGGTGGAGCATCCAGCCCCACGTTGAGCGAATCGACGACGAACCAGCGGGTTTCCTCGCTGTCTTCGCTCGACGCTTGAGCGATCGCCAGGCTTGATAACGTCAGCGCCACCGCGGCCACTAGCCACCGTCGCCATAGACCCTTTGTCTTCATACGCGCCTTACTCTGTTCGGTGAGATCCCCACCTATGCCAGCGACCGGCCTGGCTCAGCGGCGATGCGAAATAACACGCTAGCGAATCGACGAAGCGCTGACGCAACATGCCCGCCAAAGCGTCTCACCAGCAACGCTGATTCGTGAAGCTATCGTGAAAGCGGTGACAGCAGCTCCGGGTTAACCACCAGGTTCCTCACCCCGTGAGCATGATCTTCCGCGAAGACATTACCTTCACACCATTGTCCCACGGAGCGGATATTCACCTTGGCGACCTCGGGGCGAACGCTCCAGGTGACCTGAAAGGGCGACCCGATCTCATTATATGCCGGCCCCGTCGTCGAGCCCGCATATTGCACCGGCTCGCCGGTGTCGGTCGGAATATTCAACGCCTGGTGTAGGCCGTCTTGGATTCCGTGTGCGGCCAGTTCGCCGAAGTCCCTGGCGGCGGCGTCGTTGACCAGCGCGTACACCTGCGTCTCTACGCGCAACTGCGGGTTCTTGTTGGCTGCATTCATGCACGCGCCCAGCGTCGAGCCAGGCTCGACCTGGGCCGTCGAGTAAACGTAATGCACTTCGATGGTGTCACCCGGCGCAAGGCGGCCATGCTCGCTTGGGCACACCGCCTCGCTGACAGGCCTAAGTTCTGACTCACTGAAGTCGCCCGCATAGCGATAGCCACTGTGATAACCATGACCATCGCCATTGCCGGCGTACTCGGTGAACTCCCCGCCCTTGTGCTCGGCATTCTTGTGGAAGTGTATGTTGCACAGGTTCATGTCCGCAGAGGCGGGGGCGGCACTGAAAACCACCGGATTGCTCCCGGCGCTCGAGTCGATATCACGGGGTGACTGCGGGCCGAAACCAGTGCCCTCGGTGCTCTCCTTGAGCATCTCACGCTGCTGTTCGATGACGCGGTCGGCCACATCGGGGGGACTGGCGGGCGCATCCTTGGCACTCACACAGACAGGAAAACTGGCTAGCGTAACCAACACGGCGAGTATATTGCGCTTCATTGCATCTCTATCAGGTTGTTGATTGATCAGGCGTATGGCCTTGGGAGAGTCCTTCTGCCTAGGCCACCCTCGAGTTAGCCTTAACTAACAAGCACTTGGCAATAAAAAAGCCTGCCGGTCAGGGCAGGCTTTTAACACAACACAATAACGCCTGAGGCTCAGCAGTGACGTGCTCCCTCTAGCTTCCTAGCTTTTCGCCACTTACCCACCCCGCGAACGCCTCTGCTCGAGGATCCGTCTCCTGCACGGCATACACCACCAAGCGCAGATGTCTCACCTCATCGACGATCAGGCTGGTGTGCTCGAAGCCGACCTCGCCGAGCCCTTCGATACCCAACGACCGGCGCCCCTCACAGGGTGCGTGAACGTCGTGCTGTTGCCACCACTGCCGGAATTCCGGCGCAACCTTCTTGAGTTCGGCCACCAGGGAGTCGATGGCCAAGTCATTTTCCGCGCGGGCATGGTCGCGCCGAAAACTGGAAAGTATCTGCGGCGCCTGAGCCGACCAATCGGCAAATATCCGCCGCAGGGCGGGGTCGAGAAAAAGCATCCACAGCAGGTTGCGATACTCCACCGGCTGCGCCGCGAAGTTGAACACGCGGTCTGCCGCCTCGTTCCAGGCCAGAACGTCCCAACGCAGGTTCAGCACGTAGCTTGGCCGCGACGACAAGTCATTCATCAGGCGTTTGACCAAGGGCGGCACCTGGCACCAAGTCTTACCCGGCTCGACGGGCGGGCGCTGATGGGTCAACAAAAAAAGATGGCGCCGCTCTGAAGCGTCCAGTTGCAACGCCTTGGCGAGGTTGTCCAGAAAGGTGGAGGACACCCCAATCTCCCGCCCTTGCTCCAGCCAGGTGTACCAGGTCACCCCGACACCCGCGAGCGCCGCCACCTCTTCACGCCGTAACCCTGGTGTCCGCCGTCGCGTACCCGCAGGCAGCCCGACCGATTCCGGCGCTACCCGCTGACGCCGCGTGCGTAAAAAGTCGGCGAGCTCATGCCGGGTCCGGGCGAGGGTTCGTTCCTGAGCCATGCTGTTGCCTTTAGTAATAGCATAAGAGGTTAAATTGTAACCCCCTCATACTAGCAGCAGACTGCGCGTACTTTCCGCTTGATTACGCCTTTTAGAAAAAAGGAAACGTACGCATGACACAGGCTTCACGCAGCACGACCTACCTTGTCGCCACCGGCGCCTTCGCCCTGGGCATGGCTTCCTACGTCACCGCCGGGTTGATCCCGATGATCCAGGCCGACTTTGCGGTTTCCGTCTCGGTGGCCGCGCAACTCGTCACCGCTTTCACACTGGCCTACGGGCTCGGCTCGCCACTCTGTGTCGCCCTGCTGCCCGCCCACCGGCAGCGTGGCGGGCTCTTCTTGATGCTGGGGCTATTCGTCATCGCCAATGCAGCCAGCGCCCTGTCGACCAGCCTTGTCGCTCTGATGGCATGGCGAGTTCTGGCCGGCATGGCGGCCGGCACCTATCTCGCCATCGGCATTGCGGCGGCCGTCAGCGTTGCGCCAGACGCCGAACGCGGCAAGACGATCTCGATCATCATGGGCGGCATGGCCAGTGGTACCGTGCTTGGCGTGCCGCTCGGCCTGATACTGGCGGAGCACTGGGGCTGGCAGGCCGCCCTGTGGCTGATCGCCCTGATCGGGCTAGTGACGCTGGTCGGCCTGATCTTCCGCCTACCGGCGATACCCGCCGCCCAGGTGGTACCGATGCGCCGCAAGCTCTCCATTCTGATCGACCGCCGGGTCATCGGCCTGCTCGGCATATCCCTGCTGGCCGCCATCGCGAGCCTGGGCATGTATACCTTCATCGCGCCACTGATCAGCGCCCATGGCGAAAACTCGGTAACGCTCTCGCTGTGGGTGTGGGGCGTTGGCGGCGTGCTCGGCAGCTTCCTGATCGGCGCCCTGGTCGACCGTTTCTCCGGGCCAAAGCTCACCTTCGCCATCATGCTGCTGCTGGGAACCGCACTGATCGCGCTACCGCTGCTGCTGAGAATCAATCCCTGGCTGGCACTGATCCCCATCGCGCTCTGGGGCGCCGTGGGCTGGGCGCTACAGGTACCGCAGAATAATGAACTGATGAAAGCTCGCGAAGCCCAAGGTGACGGCAACCTGGCGGTGGCATTGAACGAATCGGCGCTTTATTTGGGGAGTGCTATCGGCGCATCAGTCGGCGGCCTAGCCCTTGCCATGCAGGTACCGGTCGACATGCTGTCAGTGGGCGCGGGGGTAGTGGCGCTGATGGGAATGGGCGTACAGATGTGGCTGATGAGGCAGACGAATGCGCGCGGTATAGCGTGCACTCGTCTTTGAGAGGGTTCGCCATCCCTTCGCTTTCGACAGGACCATGCGAGCATTTCTTATACGCCGGCAAAAGGCGCACCTAACCTACTTGCCGATAGCGAATTGTGGCCGCTCGCAGGAACGCTAGGTGCTGCCATTCTCGTGCAGCATATCCACGTCGAGCTAGTAGGCCAGCGCCTCGCACGGCGTGGTGCTCAAGGGTCGCCCACTTCTTCTTGCCGCGTTCATATCGCCGTGATTTTCGCGGCGGCATATATACCGGCGCGAATCGGGCCATGCCCGATACCGCACCGGGGGCGAGATTATACGCGGGCGGCCAGCCTTCCGACGGCGGCGATGGTATCGTCGCGCTGCGTCTTGGTGGCACTCGGCATCAGGGTATAGGCGACGGCGATCACCGCGCCGCGGTCGCCAGGCCAGCCGATGCCGATATCGCTGGCGTTGCCCACGCCGTTGGTGCCGGTCTTCTCGCCGACCAGCCACGAAGACGGCATGCCGGCGCGCAGCCGCGCATCGCCGACCTTGCCCTCGATCATCCACGCCGCGAGCTGGTGCCGGGAGGACGGCGACAGGGCGTCGCCAAGCAGCAGGGTCCGTAGCGTCACCATCATCGCCAGCGGGGTCGTGGTGTCGCGTTCGTCGCCCTCATGGTCGTGGGTATTTAGATCGGGCTCAACGCGGTCCAGCCGAGTGGTGTCATCACCGATGGCGCGCAGGAAGGCGGTGACCGCCTCAGGACCGCCGACGCTCTCGATCAGCGCGTTCGCCGCCGCGTTGTCGCTCCAGGCCACCGCCGCTTGGCACAGCTCGGCAACCGTCAGGCCGGGCTCGCCCAGCCGCTTCTCGGTGATCGGCGTCCAGCCGACGAGATCGCCCTTCTCGACCACAATGCGGCGATCCAGCGTCTCGCTGCCTTCATCCACGCGGGCCAGCACCGCTGCGGCGATGAAGAACTTGCCGGTGCTGTTGAACAAGAAGCGCTCGTGGCCGCGATGACTGGCCACCGCACCGGTGGTCACGTTCATCAGGGCCACGCCCACGCGGTCGTCAGCCGCGCGCTCTAGTTCCGCCAGCCGCTGGTTGAGGTCGGAGGTGGCAGCGGAGGTGGTCGAGGCCGAGGTGGCGGCGAACGCTGGCTGGCCCGCGGCGAGCATGGCACCGGCGGCGGTCATGGTCCCGAGAACCTGGCGGCGTGAGAGGATAGGCATGGAGGGAGGCACTTCAGGGCTCCTTAGCAAGATAAGCGGAATCGGTTAGCGCAGAATAGCCGGACGCGCAGACGCGAGGCAAAAAACAACCCGCCGTTGGCCGGGTTCGGGGAGATTCACCACATGGCGGCAAGGGCGTCCGGCTCGAGCCCCGCCGCCAGCAGATTGGCCGCATCACTCAGCCCTATCATGCCAAGCCCGACAGGAATTCCTCTCTCAGTTACACTAGGCGACCGCCGTTAGGGTGAGGCTTTCTCTCTCTTGTTCATCCAGCCCCTTCCCGACCAGTGATGCATTACATGTCCATTTCCGCACGCCCTTCGAAGCTGAGCCTGCCTCAGGTCAATCCCGGTGTGTCGACGGTGCTGGAGTATCTGCTGCTCAAGTTTCCGGCCATCGGTGAGGCGACGTGGCGTGAGCGCATGGCCACCGGCAAGGTCCATCGCGATGACGGCTCATGGATTACGCCGGCCTCGCCCTTCAAGCCACATCTACGCGTGTTCTATTACCGCGAAGTGGCAAGCGAGCCGAGCATTCCCTTCGCAGAGAAGATCCTCTATCGAGATGAGCACATTCTGGTGGCCTACAAACCGCACTTTCTGCCCGTTACGCCCGGCGGGCGCTACGTGAACGAGTGTCTGCAACAGCGCCTGCGCAAAAGCACGGGAATCGAGACGCTGCAGGCGGTGCATCGTCTGGATCGAGTCACGGCAGGACTGGTGCTGTGCTCCCTCAATCCCGAGACCCGCGGGCTATATCACCAGTTGTTCAAGTCACGACATATCCACAAGACCTATCAGGCCATCGCCGAGATAGACGGTGACAAGTCATTGGTGGGCCAGCAATGGGACGTAAAGAATCGCATCGAGCCAAGCGAGCAGCGCTTTCGCATGCGGGTCAGCGAGGGCGACGCCAACAGCCATTCGGTGATTCGCTGCGTGCAGCAGACCGACACCCAGGCGCTGTTCGAACTGCACCCCGTCAGCGGGCGCCGCCACCAGTTGCGCCTGCACATGCAGTCACTCGGCTGGCCGATTTTGAATGACCGCTACTACCCAGTGCTGCAGCCGCTCTCCCCGGACGACTACACGCGCCCCTTGCAGCTGCTCTCCAAGGGCTTCGAGTTCATTGACCCCGTGACAAATGAGCCCAGGCGCATTGAATACGATGGCGACCTGGAGCTTAAATAGCCCGGCGCCCAGGTCAACCGTTTCTCCGGCCCCAAACTCACCTTCGCCATCAGTCTGATGTTGGGAGTCTCGCTGATCGCGCTACCGCGGCTGCTGAGAACCGGCCTCTGGGTGGTGCGCGCCGACCTCGGTGAATGGACCCTGTACGCCACCGTATCCGTCCTGATCATGGCGGCCCACCTGCCGCCGGTGGCGCGGCGCCTCCCCAGATTTCGTCAGCGACTCGCAGGCATCCGTTAATTGGGGTCTGTCCCCGATTTCTCCTGCCGATCTCGGAGAGTGGACCCTGTACGCCACCGCATCCGCCCTGATCATGGCGACCCGCTTGCCGCCGGTGGCTCGAGGACTTACTGGATTTCGTCAGCGACTCACAGGCATCCGTTAATTAGGGCCTGTCCCCGATGGTTTCTCCTTCAAAAGCATGTGCTCCTTCTGCTTCCTATCTGGCATAAATAGCACACGACTGCCTTTCAGTGAATCTGGGTACTTATTTATTCCTGTTGAAATAATAACCTGGAAATCAACCCCATATTCTTTTAAGTCTTCAAGCTGCCCAATACAGTTTTGTAAATAGTCTAACTCAATCCCGGCAGTTTCAGGCGTATCAATCAGCAGAAAGCGAGGGAATGTCACCGATCTATCAGACAACGACAAATGCATCAGAGTAACAAAGTACATCAATCTAATTGAAACAAGCGCGCTGGTTTCCCGATAAAGACCATCATTGATCGAAGGCAAATAGTTATCAAGCGTGATCTTTGCTGACCTACAATCAGGCAAGGTGTTCTTGATCAGCTCATCATATTTCTTACTGAAAGCATTAACTTTTGAGGCAACATCCTGCTGAGCTTTAATCTCAAGACCTTTCCTTTTTAGTTCGGCATCTTTTGCTTTGGAGCCAACCAAATCAAAGTCTTTTTGAAAACGCTCCAACTTTGACTCAACTTCTAACAATTGATTTAAATTCGCAACATCCTCTCTGAGCTGCAATATTTTATCGTCAATATCATTTAAGCTTTCTATATCGACAATCTCATCCACTCGCTCAAGCATTCCCTGTAGCTTTTCACGCAACAGCACCGATTTTTTCTCTACCAGTTCGATTTCTTTCTTTGTTTCTTGAACCTCAGAGTCGCAATCGTCGTATGCGGCTTTAATTGTTGACAGCGTCTTAAGCTTTGACTTTAAAATATCTTTATATTCTTTTGACGTGTAGAAAAACCTCTCATATTGCTCTTCTTCAATCGAAGCACCACAAACACAATGACCTTCCACACGATCAACATGATTTAAGCAGTATGGACAAGTATCTGATGTAAATATATTCAACTGATCGTGAGAAAAAATGACTTTTTCAATACGCCTGATTTCTGAAGCAGCTTCACTTCTAACTACGTTTAATTTGTAACGCTCATCTAGATTAGAAACCAAACTTCCTTTCAATCGACTTAATCTGAGCTCACATTCAATTAATTCTTTCTTGCACGACTCAATATCTTGATTGATAGTATTCGACCCAGACCTATTACGCTTAAACATCTTTCTTTCATCATGCAGGTTGTCAATCTGCTTTTCTTTATCTGATATTTCTTTCTGCAAGAAACTGACGTTTTTAGTCTCGCCATTTTTCCGCATTTTATCGGCTAACAGCGTGTATTCATTCACAACCTCTTTAGCTAAACTTTTCTCTCTCGAGAGCTTTTTTTCCTCGACAATAGAGTCGTAGTAATCAGAATAAGCTTTACCAACCAATAGTTCGAAAATAGCTTTTCTAACCAACTCAGAATCAGAAACATATGTTGAATTAGTATCTGGCTTTTTATAAATACCCTCGGGGTTCGGCTGTTGATCATGATAAATCAAACGCATCAAATCTGACATGTTGATCTTAAACGTGTTGTATCCATGAAAAAGCTCAACCACTGATATTCCCAACTTCCCAAGAATCCAGTCAGAAAAAACATATGCAGCATCTTTGCTTCTATTAACAGGATATATTTCAACCTCATCTTCCGAAAGAACAAACCTCACCTGTTCTTCAAGCAAGCCTTCATTATCTTCTGAGCATTTTTTATCAACTTCCCGCCTATAGGGAATTACAGTTATTTCATTATCGCCAAAGTAGCGCCTTAGTATATAACTCTCATCATTGATCGATATATAAAGATCGACATAGTTATCGCTATCTGAAGTAATTTCATCGTGACGCTTATCGTTATTTTTTCTAAATATAGGAACTTCACCACCTAATGCAAAATAAATCAAGTTGCAAAAAGTGCTTTTCCCTGTTCCATTATCACCTTCAATTAAGATGATATTCTTATCGAACTCTTCAGATTCGAAATAATACTTATCCCCCTCATACACAAGCTTATTAACTCGCATCAGACCCATGTGCGAACTCCATTCTCAACGTAAATTTTTTTTAACATGGTATCCAGGGTTAACGTCGCTAGCCTACCTACTTTCTTTGATACGTCTTTTATATTCTTAAATTCTGAATCGAAAACATTGCTGCCAAAAAAGTCATCAGGAAGACCTCCCTTAGTCAAAGTCACATCAATCTCTTGAGCTTTACCTCTGATTAGACTTACATAACCTCTCTTCTCAAGAACAAACAACAACTTAAGAATTTCACTCCTTCTAGTTAATCCGCTTGAATAGCTATCAAGCAAATACTCAAAATCTTTAGGGTTTAGCTTTTCTCCTGAAGAATGAGAAATCACATAAACTTTATTATCATCACTGATAACGTCAGTTAAAAACGCCAGCTTTCTATAGTCTCTAAAATACTTACAATCTCGGCAGCCTAAAAAATCCAAAATCACGAAAATGGAATAGCAGTAAAGATAAAAATCTTCACCACTTAGATACATTAGCCTTTTCTTTGTGCTTACGTCACTCATCACCATACTCATCAAAAGCTAAAAAGCAGCCGTCAAACAAATTCCAAACAATCCCCTCTATTGTTTTATCATTGGATAATCGTATATTTATAATCGGCCTTTAACTTAGAAACATCTTCGACCGCTTTCGACACAAGTATATTAAGAACCGCATCTAAATCGCCTCCATTTTCAGGAGCCACATATTCACTACTTGAAAAATATTCTTCACAGGCTTCAAAAACACGATATTTCAAAGATAAAAAAGACTTGTCTGCTTCATGCTCCTCATACTTCGAACCACTTGCTTTCCTTGCTAACTGCCTAATTCTACGATCTGGAATATCCTCTATCACTGAAAGAACCTTTTCTTTCAAATTGCGCTTGTCGGTCACATCATTTTTCAACTCAGAAATATAGCGCCATGTAGGATCTATACTTTCATCAGGGATTTGTGACTCTGCTTCTTTGAAAATTAATTTTACATCTGAACTGTGAACCATTTTATCAACTAAATTATCACTACTTTGCCTTTCACTCAACTTATCCATCAGCAAGCAAAATATTATATTTTCTTTTCCTATGTGTGCATTATTGTGAATGGGTGAACTTTCAATATCTTTTAAAACCGTCTTCTTGAGCGCATCCTCATTTTCCTGACCGAAATGCCACGAGATCTTTCTCAAAAACTCCTTAAACCTTCCGACATTTATACTTCGAAGCGTTTCCAAGTTTCCTGATTTGGATTTTCCTTCATACTGAGATGCGTACTCTTCAACGAGAATGTCCTTTACTAAACTAACCGTTTCATCTGAAGCATCATCTAAAGACTGAAGAGCTTTTAAAACCGGCTCTTCTGGCAAAGTTATTTGCTCACCACTTTTGAGCTTGGACTTCCTTTCCTTTCCAAATTCTCTCGTTGTATAAAACCCCAAATAGACATTGTCACTGGTACGAAATTGGTCCACATATATGTCAAAAAAGCTGACCAGCGTATTAGTAACAGGGTGGCTAAAAATCGTGAAATTACCTTTCAGATCATAATTTTTGTCTTCTTCGAAGTAATTAACAACTTCACCATCGACGATAGTCTGATGAGAAACATCTTCAAAGTTCTCAACCGCAGTGAAAAATACTGTGTTTGCATCCTGATTAATCGTCTTCAGCATTAGCTTTATCGCCCTTATGAGCTGTAACCTAAAGCCTTTACCAGAGTCCCCAGCCTCCCTATCGATAGTCTCTGCTTTCATATAAAAGTATCGCCTCGATTAAATTTGGCCAATGTACGCGATCGCTCTTTAAAAGTTAACAGGCACTAGATAGCCGGCGCGTTTATCCACTTGAACGCGCCGGCACGTTCATTCGTGTTATGCCGCACTCTTGGGCACACCCTACTATAGGATTCTACTATAAATCGATTATAACCAAGCGTAATAAAAACAAACATCGTTCGACGGCATAACACGGATAGGGCTATCCGCTAGGGCATGGGGTAACTCTTATGGGGCCGGAAGCTACCCTCTGCTTCAACGTCGAGGATCACACATCTTGCAACTCGCCCATTGACGCCCTTCCGGCGGCCAGGGGCCCGAGCCAAGCGATTTACTCACAGAAAAAACACGCTGCCGCCCGGGGATCACATCCTTTCCCTGCGACTCCTGTAGCGTTGTTGTCTCCTGCTCCGTTCTATCGGCCACCGCCTCGGCCGCTGAATCCCAGTTAATCTTAGCTTGGTCACGTTCTGCAACAAAAAAGCCTGCCGATAACGGCAGGCTTTCATATGACGCGGGTAATGCGGCGGAGCTAGGCGGCGCTTATCCGCCCTGCCCTGGCTATCACTCCCACTCGATCGTCGCGGGCGGCTTGCTGCTCACATCGTAGGTCACGCGGGAAACGCCTTCCAGCTCGTTGATGATGCGGTTGGAAACCTTCTCCAGCAGCTCATACGGCAGGTGCGCCCAGCGGGCGGTCATGAAGTCGATGGTCTCGACGGCGCGCAGGGCGATCACCCACTCGTAGCGGCGACCGTCGCCGACCACGCCCACGGACTTCACCGGAAGGAAGACGGCGAAGGCCTGGCTGGTCTTGTGGTACCAGCCGGCGTTGTACAGCTCTTCGATGAAGATGGCATCCGCTTCACGCAGAATGTCGGCGTATTCCTTCTTCACTTCGCCGAGAATGCGCACGCCCAGGCCCGGCCCCGGGAAGGGGTGACGATAGACCATGTCGTAGGGCAGGCCGAGCTCGACGCCGAGCTTGCGCACTTCGTCCTTGAACAGCTCGCGCAGCGGCTCGACGAGCTTGAGCTTCATGGTCTCGGGCAGGCCACCGACATTGTGGTGCGACTTAATCACGTGCGCCTTGCCGGTCTTGCTGGCGGCGGACTCGATCACGTCCGGGTAGATGGTGCCCTGGGCCAGGAAATCGACGCCTTCGATCTTGGCGGCCTCGGTATCGAAGACATCGATGAAGGTGTTGCCGATGATCTTGCGCTTGGCTTCCGGGTCGTTGACGCCTTCGAGCTTGCCGAGGAACAGGTCTTCGGCATCGACGCGAATCACCTTGACGCCCATGTGCTGGCCGAAGGTCTCCATCACCTGGTCGCCTTCCGCCTTGCGCAGCAGGCCGTTATCGACGAACACGCAGGTCAGCTGATCGCCGATGGCCTTGTGCAGCAGAGCGGCGACCACGGAGGAGTCGACGCCACCGGACAGGCCGAGCAGCACGTGGCGGTCGCCGACCTGATCACGCACACGGGCGACCTGATCTTCGATGATCTGGGCCGGGGTCCACAGGCGCTCGGACTGGCAGATATCCAGCACGAAGTGCTCGAGGATGCGCTGGCCCTGCAGGGTGTGGGTCACCTCGGGGTGGAACTGCACGCCGAAGAAGCGCTTCTCTTCCCAGCTCATGGCGGCGATCGGGCAGCTCGGAGTAGAGGCGGTCACGGTGAAGGTGTCCGGCACTTCGGCAACCTTGTCACCGTGGCTCATCCACACGTCGAGCAGGCTCTTGCCGCTGTCGTGGTCGATATGATCCGAGATGTTCTTGAACAGCGCGGTTTCGGCGTCCAGGCGAATCTGGGCGTAGCCGAACTCGCGCTTGTTGGAACCGGCCACCTTGCCGCCGAGCTGCTCGGCCATGGTCTGCATGCCGTAGCAGATGCCGAGCACCGGCAGGCCCATCTCGAACACGCACTGCGGCGCGCGGGGCGAGTCGAGCTCGGTGACGGACTCTGGGCCACCGGCGAGGATGATGCCGTTGGGGTTGTACTCGCGAATCTCGTCTTCGGTGATATCGAAGGCGCGTACTTCGGAGTACACGCCGATCTCGCGCACGCGGCGGGCGATCAGCTGGGTGTACTGGGAGCCGAAGTCGAGGATCAGGATCTTGTGGGCGTGAATATCGGTCATGAAGAAAACATCTCTGTGAGGCCGCAAGCCAGTCCAAAAGCTCGCTGGTCAAGAAACCGAGTCTGGGTCCCGGGTCAGTCAACCAGCGGGTCAAAAAACGAACGGCGGGGATAAGCCCCGCCGCCGTCTAGCGCATGCTGTGATCAGCTAGCCCGATAGTTCGGGGCTTCCTTGGTGATCTGCACGTCGTGGACGTGAGACTCATTGAAGCCGGCGCCGGTGATCTGCACGAATTCCGGCTTGGTGCGCATCTCGAGAACGCTGCGGCAGCCGGTGTAGCCCATGGAGGCGCGCAGGCCGCCCATCAGCTGGTGAACGATGGCGCTCATCATGCCCTTGTAGGGCACGCGGCCTTCGATGCCTTCCGGTACCAGCTTCTCGGCGCCTTCGGACTTGTCCTGGAAGTAGCGGTCGGCAGAGCCCTGGGTCTGAGACATGGCGCCCATGGAGCCCATGCCACGGTAAGCCTTGTAGGTACGGCCCTGGTAGAGCTCGACTTCGCCCGGCGCTTCTTCGGTACCGGCCAGCAGGCCACCTATCATCACGCAGCTAGCGCCAGCGGCGATGGCCTTGGACAGGTCACCGGAGTAGCGCACGCCGCCATCGGCGATCAGCGGGATGTCGTAGGGCTTGAGCGCCTCGGCGACGTTGGCGACCGCACTGATCTGCGGCACGCCGACGCCGGCCACGATGCGGGTGGTGCAGATCGAGCCGGGGCCGATGCCGACCTTGACGGCGTCTGCGCCGGCTTCAGCCAGCGCGATAGCCGCATCAGCGGTGGCGATGTTGCCACCGATCACCTGTACCTCGGGGAAGTGTTCCTTGACCCAAGCGACGCGGTCGATCACGCCCTTGGAGTGCCCGTGGGCGGTGTCGACGACGATGGCATCGACGCCGGCTTCGACCAGTGCGGTGATGCGGTCCGGGGTCTCCGGGCCGGTGCCGACAGCAGCGCCGACCAGCAGGCGGCCGTCGCTGTCCTTGGCGGCGCTCGGGTAGGTGCGCGCCTTCTCGATGTCGCGCACGGTGACCAGGCCACGCAGGTGGAATTCGTCATCGACGATCAGGATCTTCTCGATGCGGTTTTCCTGCAGCTTGATCTTGATCTGCTCGAGCGGCGTGCCGACCGGTACGGTGACCAGCTTCTCGCGCGGCGTCATGATCGCTTCGACGCTGTCGCTGTGATCCGGCTGGAAACGCATGTCACGACCGGTGACGATACCGACCAGTGATTCGCCCTCGACCACCGGGAAGCCGGAGTAGCCGTACTCGTCGGCCATCGCCAGCAGGTCGGTGAGCTTGGCCTGGGGGCTAACGGTCACCGGATCTTTGACGATCACGCTCTCGTGCTTCTTGACCTTACGCACCTCGGCCGCTTGGCCGGCGATGGTCATGCTCTTGTGGATGATGCCGATGCCGCCTTCCTGCGCCATGGCGATGGCCAGGCGGGCTTCGGTCACGGTATCCATGGCAGACGAGCAGAGCGGGATGTTCAGTTCGAGATTGCGGGTCAGGCGGGATTTGAGGCTGACGTCCTTGGGGAGGACATCCGAGTAGCCGGGAACGAGTAATACGTCATCGAACGTAAGAGCTTCTTGCGCCATACGTAACATATCGGCAACACCCAATGTTGAGCAGATGGAGGATGTGGTGAGGGGAAGTTAATCGACCATTATAACGCCGAGCCCCACCTTCCATCAATCCGAGTCCTGGATGAAAACCTGTTCGTCGGCTGCCGGCCGTGGGTGTTCGAACTCGCGGCGCCAGCGCGCCAGGAAGGCATCGCGGCGCTGAGGGTCGACGAACGCCAGCAGCGAGGCGTTGAGAGGAATCGGATAGAGACGATCGCCCACCTGATCGCGCAGCCGGGCCGCCGTATAGGGGCCGACGATGTCGGGCCGGACGCTGAACAGCGGGGTCTGGCCGGCCAGCACCCGCTGGCCTTCCCGGCCGAGCAGGAAATCGACGAAGGCGGCGGCCGCTGCCGGATGCGGGGCGTCGCGGTGGATGAAGGCCATGCGCATCATCACCAGCGAATAATCCTGCGGCACCTGCACGATCACCTCGGGGTGCTCCTGCGCCCAAACCATCGCGTAGGAGCCCAGCAAGTTGTAGCCGAGCCAATAGCGCCCGTCGCTCAGGCCCTCGAGCATGGTCCGGGTGTTGCCTTCTAGCTGGGCGTTCACCCGCCCCATGCCGGCGACCAGGTCCCAGAAGCGCGGCGTATAGCGGGCATCCTGCTGGAACAGCGAGAAGCCCACACCGCTCTTAAGCGGTGAGTAGGTAGTCACTTTGCCCTGCAGCTGCGCCGTTTCGGTGGTCAGCAGGGTATGCAGGTCGGCATGGGTTTGCGGCGGCATCATCTGCTTCGACAGATCGAGCCGGTAGGCCATGACGATGGGTTCGAAGGTGAAGCCGAATACCTCGTTGCGCCACTTGGCCCAAGCCGGCCAGTTGCGCGCCGCCGGAGAATCCAGCCGCTGCGCGTAGCCTTCGTTGACGCGAGCCATCTGCCAGGGCATCGCCGAACTGATGACCACGTCCGGCGCGGGGTCTGCCTCGCTGACCAGCGCATCGACGGTGAGCGTCGAGCGATCATGGAATTCCAGGTCGATCTCGGGATGCGCACTGCGAAAGGCCTCGAGCAAGGGCTCCACGACTTCAATATCCAGCGCCGCTTCGACCACCAGCGGTGTAGCCTGGGCACGAGCGGACAGCGCCAGCGCGCAAAGCGGCACTAGCAGCATCCAGGCGAAACGGTGGCGATGCAGGGTCATGGCGGCGTCTCTCTTGTCGCGCCCGGCTCACCAGGGCGGCTGGCGTCGTGGTCACTTGGGGGGTCAATAAGGGGCAAGTGCAGCGTCACGATCAGGCCGTGGGGGCTGCGCTCGCTCAACGATAGCCGCCCACCCAACTGGCGGGCGATGGAGTCGACGATGGCAAGCCCCAGCCCAGAGCCATCGGTATCCTGGCGGCCGCCGCGCTCGAAGGGCTGCAATAGTCGCTCGCGGGCCTCGAAGGGCACGCCGGGGCCATCGTCCTCGACGTAGAGGCTAACCGTGTCGCGGTGTCGGGAAAGCCCCAGGGTGATCTCGCTGCCCGCCTTGGTGTAGCGCAGGGCGTTATCGATCAGGTTACCCAGCAGCTCGCGAATCGCCCAGCCGTCGGCGCGCACCCAGAGCGGCCCGCCGGGCAGCTCGGCGAGGCCCAGGTCATGGTCGCGCGCCACCTCGCGCCCGGCCCAGTCGAGCACGCATTCGCGCAGCACGGCGACGATATCCAGCGGGGTGACCTTACCTTCTTCACCGATATGACGCAGCCGGGCCAGGCTCAATAGCTGGCTTGCCAGACGGCTGGTGCGGTCGGCCCCATCGTGCACCGCCAGCAGCGCGGCCTGCCAGTCGGCGGGGTCTTGGCTCTTGAGCGCCAGCTCACTGGTGCTCTTGAGTCCGGCCAAGGGCGTCTTGAGCTGGTGGCTAGCATCGGCGGTGAAACGCAGTAGCGCTTCGCGGCTGTGGCGCTGGCGGGCGAAAAGATGATCCAGCGTCTGCGCCAGTTCGCGCATTTCCTCCGGCACCCGGGCGTCCAGCGGGCCCATGTCGTCGGCATCTCGGTGGCGCAGTTGGCGACGCAGCCGACGCATGGGGCCCAGCGCCACCCGCAGGGCCATCGCCATCAGAATGCCCGCCAGCAGCACCATGGCCAGGAAGCGGGAAAGGGTGCGCTCGAAGAGCTCATCGCCGAGCGCCTGGCGCCCGGCGCGGGTATGCCCGACCCAGACCTGCACCGGTTCCTGGGACACCCAGCCCGCCGAGTCATACTCGCGGCCGTATAGCCGCCAGGAGGTGTCGTCGAAAGCGGTCGTCAGCGTCCAGGGGGCGTCGGCCACCTGTGCGCGCCATTCAGGCTTAATGGTGAACGGCATATTGGTCGAGACCGGCTGGCCGTCGGCATCGAGCACCGCATAGAAGACTCGCTCCTGGTGGCGGGTGGCCAGGATCTGCAGCGCCGCCGCCGGTATTTCCACCAGCGGTTCGCCACCTTGCCACTGCACGGCCTCGGCGATGGTCAGGGCGGCGGCCTCGAGCTGGCTGTCGAAGGCGCGCTCGGCGGCCCGGTGGGTGCTCGACCAGGCCTCGATCATCAGCAGCGCCCCGAGGCCCGTCACGGTCAACAACAGCCATACCGCCAAACGCCGCTTGAGCGAGCCGGCTACCTCGATCACGCCGTTTCGTCCTCTCGACCCTGTTCTCGACCCTCTTCACGCCCCTGTTCCCGGCCTTGCGCCTGGTCCTCTTCCAGGCGATAGCCCAGACCGCGAAAGGTACGGATCTTCAGGCCAGTGTTCTGCAGGCGCTTGCGCAGCCGGCTGACATAGACCTCGAGGGCATTGGAGCCGACCTCGTCGAAGCCGAACAGCCGACGCTCGAGGGTTTCTCGCGGAGCAATGCTGCCGGCATGCAGCAAGAGCCCTTCCATCAACAATAGCTCACGGCGCGGCAGCGCCATCGGCGTGTCGTCCAAGGCGGCGGTGCCGGTGGCCGGGTCGAACGAGAGCCGTGAGAAGCGCAGCCGGTTGTCGCTGCGCTGCTGGCTGCGCCGAAGCAGGGCGCGCACCCGGGCCTCGAGCTCGGCGAGCGAGAACGGCTTGGCCAGGTAGTCGTCGGCGCCCAGGTCCAGCCCGCTGACCCGGTCATCGACGCCATCCCGGGCGGTGAGAATCAGCACCGGGGTGGTGTCGCCCCGATCCCGCAGGGCCGCCAACAGATCCAGGCCGTCGCCATCGGGCAGGCCGAGGTCGAGCAGGATCAGATCGAAGCGATCATGGCGCAGCGCGGCCTGAGCTTCGGCGTAGGTGCGAAACACCTCGACCGTGTTGCCCAGCGGTTGCAGGGCGTGTTCCAGGGAGCGGGCGATCAGCGGATCGTCCTCGATGACCAGCAGGCGCATACGACCAATGTCTCAGGGGGTGACAGGGAAAGTGACAGGTTGATGAAAGGTGGCAGGCATAGCATCGCGCTGGCCATCACAAAACAGGGTGGCATCACCAAAGCAAGCCGGCGGCTGGTCATCAGCCGCTTATAACAAGAGAACAGGAGATCGCCATGAAGATCAATACAGCCATTCGCCACGCCTCGGGCATTGCCCTGCTGGGCGGCGCATTGCTCGCGGGTCAGGTTCAGGCCGCCGGCGAAAGCGAATGCATCGCCCCGGCCAAGCCCGGCGGTGGCTACGACCTCACCTGTCGCCTGGCCGCCAATGGTCTGCTCGAAACCGGGCTGATCGATGAGCCGATGATGGTGACCTACATGCCCGGTGGCATCGGCGCGGTGGCCTATAACCACGTCAACGGCGTGCGCACCGATGATCCGAACCTGATCGTCGCTGCCAGCACCGGCGCCGCCGTCAACCTGGCGCTTGGCAAGTTCGGCCAGTACGACGCCGACGAGGTTCGCTGGCTGGGCGCCCTGGGCGTCGACTATGGCGCCATCGTGGTCAATGCCGACGCCCCCTGGCAGTCCCTCGATGAACTGATGGCCGACCTCAAGGACAATCCGGGCGAGATCGCCTTCGGCGCCGGCGGCACCGTGGGTAGCCAGGACTGGATGAAGGCCGCGCTGACCGCCAAGTCCGGCGACATCAACCCGCGCGATCTGCGCTACGTGGCCTTCGAAGGCGGCGGTGAAGCGCTGGCGGCACTGCTTGGCGATCACATTCAGGTCTTCACCGGCGATCTCTCCGAGCTCAAGTCACAGCTCGAGAGCGGCAAGATTCGCGTGCTGGCGGCGCTGTCCGAAGAGCGCATGGGCGGACCCTACGCCGATATTCCCACCGCTATGGAGCAAGGCTACGACGTCGAGTGGCCGATCTGGCGCGGCTATTACATGGGCCCTGAGGTCGACGACGAGGCCTACTACACCTGGGTTCAGCGCCTCACCGAACTGTCCGAGTCCGAGAAGTTCGCCGAGCTTCGCCAGGCGCGCGGCCTCTTCCCGATGTCTCGCTTCGGGAATGAATTCGACAGCTATGTGAAAGACCAGGTCGCCGACTTCAAGAGCCTGGCCGAGGAAGTGGGACTGAAATGAGCAATATCCAAAAGCCGGTCGCTGACCGGCTCTTGGGGATCGTCTTGATCGGCCTGGCGGCGTTCGTCGCCGTCCAGGCCATTCAACTGGACGTCCCCTTCAGCTATGAACCCGTGGGCCCCAAGGCCTTCCCCCTGGGGCTCTCCATTTTGCTTGCCGGCCTGTCGCTGGTGCTGATTTTCAAACCCGGCGCCGACGGCCACTGGCCGAACCGTGCGCTGTCGATCCGGCTTCTGGTGGTACTGGGGCTGCTGCTGGTCTACGCCCTGCTGTTC
Source organism: Onishia taeanensis (assembly GCF_900100755.1). Taxonomy (GTDB): domain Bacteria; phylum Pseudomonadota; class Gammaproteobacteria; order Pseudomonadales; family Halomonadaceae; genus Onishia; species Onishia taeanensis. The sequence goes on along the minus strand of NZ_FNCI01000002.1, from coordinate 187,461 downwards.
ACTCGCCTTGGCTTCGTGCCCACCTCGGTGCTGGTGGTCGCCGCGCTGGCACGGCTGTTCGATGCCACCTGGACCAAGGCCTTGATCACCGGTGTGCTGATGTCGGCATGCAGCTATGTGCTGTTCACCGAAGGCCTGGGTATCGGCCTGCCTACCGGCACCTGGCTTGCCGCTATTACCTAGAGGAATGCCACCATGTTCGACTTCCTGATCCAGGGCTTCGGCGTCGCGCTGACGCCCCTCAACCTGGGCCTGGCCTTCCTCGGCGCGCTGCTCGGCACCCTTTTCGGGGCATTGCCGGGCATCGGGCCGATCAACGGCATCGCTATTCTGATGCCACTGGCCTATACCTTGGGCCTGCCGGCCGAATCCGCTCTGATCCTGCTGGCCGGCATCTATACCGGCTCCGAGTATGGCGGCCGCATGTCGAGCATTCTGCTCAACGTGCCCGGCGATGCTGGTGCGGTCATGACCACGCTCGACGGCCACCCGCTGGCCAAGAAAGGCCTTGCCGGCCCCGCACTGGGCCTGTCAGCGGTCAGTTCCTTTATCGGCGCGACCATCGCCATCATCGGCCTGACGCTGTTCGCGCCGCTACTCGCCGAAGTGGCGGTGATGTTCGGCCCCGCCGAGTTCTTCGCGCTGATGGTCTTTGCCTTCTCGTCGATGTCGGTGATGATGGGCAAGGATCCGGTCAAAACCGCCATCGGCGCGGTGCTGGGCGTGCTGCTGGCCACCGTGGGCGTGGACTCCGGCACCGGCGTGATGCGCTACACCTTCGGTATGCCAGAGCTCTATGACGGCATCGATTTCGTGGTAATGATCATCGGCCTGTTCGCGATCAGCGAGATCCTGCTGATGCTCGAGCATGCCAATCGCAAGAACGCCGACGACGAGATACCGCCACTGGGCCGCGTCTTCGTCAGTCTCAAGGAAGTGCTCTACTGCAAGGGCGCCATCTGGCGTTCAGGGGTGCTCGGTTTCATCATCGGCATACTGCCGGGGACCGGCGCCTCGGTGGCGGGTGCGGTGTCCTATACCACCGAGAAGCGCCTTTCCGACAAGGACGGCACCTTCGGCAAGGGCGATATGCGCGGCCTGGCGGCCCCGGAGGCGGCCAACAACGCCTCGGCGGCGGGCTCCTTCGTGCCGATGCTGACGCTGGGCATTCCGGGTTCCGGCACCACCGCCGTGCTGCTCGGCGCGCTGATGCTCTACAACATCACACCGGGCCCGATGATGTTCACCGAACGTCCCGAAGTGGCCGGCGGCCTGATCGCCTCGCTGTATATCGGTAACATCGTGCTGCTGGCGCTCAACCTGCCGCTGGCTGGGGTGTTCGCGCGGGTGCTGACCATACCCCGCTGGGTGCTGGTGCCGGCCATCGCCATCCTGGCCTTCGTCGGCGTCTATCAGCTGCACTCGGATCTGACCGCCATCTATCTGATGCTGATCATCGGTGTGTTTGGCTATCTGCTGCGCAAGCTGGGCTTCTCGCTGGCGCCGGTCATTCTCGGCTATGTGCTGGGCGGGCTGATGGAGCAGAACCTGCGCCGGGCGCTATCGATCAGCGGCGGCGATATCGATATCCTCTGGCAGTCGGGCATTTCGCTTGGCCTATGGATCGCCGCGGCGGCATTGCTGGTGCTGCCCTGGCTAGTGCCCAAGCTATTGTCCAAAAAGCCGCGCGAGGAACCCCAGCAAGACTGAGTCATTCCGTATCAGCATCATTGTGGGTCATCGCTCGCGTTTCATCGGGCCCCGCTTATCCCGGCGGGGCCTGACACCATGACAGGAGGTCACCGACGCTTGAATACCCCCCTCACCTCCCGTTTCATCGCCCTGTGCCGCTTTCTGCCCACGCTTGGCCTAGGGCTTGCCGGCGGCGCCATCGCCTTCCAGCTCAACCTACCACTGCCCTGGCTGCTGGGCGCGATGATCGCGACCACCATCGCAAGCCTTGGCGGGGCACGGCTGCGCTCCCCCGGGCGCGGGCGCAAGGGCGTGCTGGTGGTGATCGGGGTCATGCTGGGCTCGGCCTTTCATCAGGGCCTCGAGATCGATGTGGCGGCCTGGAGCGCGAGTCTCGCCATCATGCTGCTGGCCACCGCCGTCATGATGGCCTTCTCGGTGTGGTTCTCGCGCAAGATCGGCGGCTATTCGGTGGAAACGTCTCTCTATGCCGGGGTGCCAGGGGGTGTATCGGCGGTCACCCTGATGGCATTGGAATCCGGTGCCGACCTGCGGGTGGTCGGCATGACCCATGCGGTGCGCATTCTGATCCTGCTGCTGGCCATCCCGCTGGCACTGCCGCTGTTTGGCCATGTCAGCATGCCGGAGAATCGCACCGATATCGCGCACTGGCTGTGGCTCCCGGGGGCGATGGATACCGCCTGGCTAGTCGCGGCGGGGCTTGTCGGCGCCTGGCTGGGCAAGCGCCTGCGACTGCCCAACGCCCTGCTGTTCGGCCCGGCGCTGGCCTCGGCGGCGCTGCACCTTTCCGGGGTAAGCGATGCCGCGGTGCCGCCCACGCTGATCGCCCTGGCCCAGGTGCTGATCGGCGTGTCGGTGGGCGTTCGCTTTACCGGCACCTCGCTTGCCACGGTCGGCCACACCCTGGCGATGGCGGTTATTCAGGCCCTGGGGCTATTGGTCATTGCAGGCCTCGCCGCCTGGGGCGCCCAGCAGTTGGCCGGCATCTCGATTGCCGCCGCGCTGCTCGCCTACATGCCCGGCGGCGCCCCGGAGCTGAGCCTGGTGGCGCTTTCACTGGGCATCGACCCGGCCTTCGTCACCGCCCACCACCTGCTGCGCATCACCCTGTTGGTGCTTTGCCTGCCGCTGTTGCTCAAGCGTCTCGGCCAGACGGTCGCCTAGGGGCGGGAACCGATTGCCTGGCGAACCAGAGCGCCTGACTAGCCGCGACTGACATTGAGCCCCAAAGTGCCAGAGCCAACAGCCGCCGGCATGTTAGGCTGAGCGGCGTTTCGATCAAGGATGCCGCCGCCATGCCACAGGCCGATACCCCGCCCCTTTCCGTCAGCGAACTCAACCGCCGCGCCCGGCTGATGCTGGAGCGCGACTTCGGCGACTGCTGGGTCGAGGGTGAGCTTTCCGGGGTGGCGCGGCCGGCCTCGGGACACGTCTATTTCACCTTGAAGGACGAGCGCGCCCAGCTGAAGTGCGCGCTGTTTCGCAATCGCGCGCGCTTCGTGGGCAGCCCGCTGAACGACGGTGATCGGGTACGCCTGCGCGGCAAGGTGTCGATCTTCGAGCCCCGGGGCGACTATCAGATGATCGTCGAGGCGGTACAGCCGACCGGCCAGGGCGACCTGCTGGCGGCCTTCGAGCGCTTGAAGCATCAGCTCGGCGCCGAGGGAGTGTTTGCCAATGCACGCCCGCTGCCCTGTCCGCCGCGACACCTGCTGGTGCTGACCTCACCGACCGGCGCGGCGATCCGCGATGTCTTGGCGGTGCTTGCCGCTCGCTGGCCGCTTTCCCGGGTCAGCGTGCTGCCGGTGCCGGTACAGGGCAAGGAGGCGGCGCCGGCGATGATTCGGGCGCTGGCGCTGGCTAACCGCGACGCACGCTTCGACCCTGAGCGTGACGCCATTCTGGTGACGCGCGGCGGCGGCAGCCTCGAAGACCTCTGGGCCTTCAACGACGAGCATCTGGCCCGGGCGATCTTCCATTCGCGGCTGCCGGTGCTCTCGGCGGTGGGCCACGAAACCGACGTCACGCTTTCAGACTTCGCCGCCGATGCTCGGTCACCGACGCCTTCGGCGGCGGCGGAACGGCTGGTGCCAGACCAGACGGCCCTGCGCCAGCGGCTCGACAGCGCCCTTTCCCGCCTCGCCCGCGCCCAGCGCAGCCGGCTGGACGCCGAGACCCAGCGCCTGGATCACCTGCGCGCCCGGCTGCGTCATCCCGGTGAGCGGCTCGCCCAGCAGCGCGCGCATCTTGGCCAGCTCGAAGGACGCCTACAGCGCGCCATGCAGTCACGGCTTGTGGAAGCCCGCACCCGCCAGCGACACGCCGGCGCCCGCCTGAAGGCCTTCGACCCGCGCCAGCAGTTGGATAGCGCTCGCCAGCGCCTCGCTCAGGCCGACAACCGGCTCATGGCGGCCCTGCCCCGCCAGCTCGCCGAACATCGCCAGCGGCTGTCGTCGCTGGTCCGGGAACTGCAGGCGGTCAGCCCGCTGGCCGTGCTCGGGCGCGGCTACTCGATTCTAGCCGATGATGAGGGCCGGGTGATCCGGCGCAGTCAGGATACCCAGCCCGGTCAGCAACTGACCGCCCGGCTGGGCGAAGGCAGGCTCAAGGTGGAAGTGAAGCGGCGCTTCAAGTCGGCGCCGGCCCCGGACCAGGCAGCCACTCAAGCCAAGGATCAGGCCAAAGATCCACAGCGCCAGAACGAGGCCGACTAGCTGTCACTCTTGGCCACGGCCTTGAAGCTGCTGGGTTCGAGTTCGTGGCGCCCCAGGAGCTTGTAGAAGTCGGTGCGGTTGCGCCCGGCAATGCGTGCGGCCTGGGTGACGTTGCCTTCGGTGATCTTCAACACCTTGATCAGATAGCCCCGTTCGAAGCTCGCACGGGCGTCATTGAACGACGGCAACGCATTCTCCTCGGCCACCAGCGCCTGGGCGACCAGCGCTTCGGGGATGATCGGCGCGCTGGTCAGCGCCACGCACTGCTCGACCACGTTGACCAACTGACGCACGTTGCCGGGCCAGGACGAAGACGCCAGCAGGTTTAGCGCCTCGGTGGAGAAGCCTTTGACGAAGGGCTTGTGGCGGGCGGCGGCCTGGCTGACCAGGTGCTTGGCCAGCAGCGGCACGTCCTCGGCGCGCTCCTTGAGCGGCGGCAGGCGCAGGTTAACCACGTTGAGGCGATAGTACAGATCCTCCCGGAAGTCGCCCTCATGCATGGCGCGGTCCAGGTCGCGGTGCGTGGCCGAGATGATGCGTACATCGACCGGCACCGAGGTGGTCGAGCCCAGCGGCCGCACCTGGCGCTCCTGCAGTACGCGCAGCAGTTTCACCTGTAGGGAAAGCGGCATGTCGCCGATTTCATCGAGGAACAGGCTGCCACCATCGGCGGCCTGGAAGAGCCCTTCATGCTGGCTGATCGCGCCGGTAAACGCGCCCCTGGCGTGGCCGAACAGCTCGCTTTCCAGCAGTTGTTCGGGCAGCGCGCCGCAGTTGATGGCGACGAACGGCTTGTCGGCGCGCGGGCTGGCATCATGCAGCGCACGCGCCAGCAGCTCCTTGCCGGAGCCCGAGGGGCCACTGACCAGCACGCTGACATCGGCACCGGCCACCATGCGGGCCTGGTCGAGAATACGCTCCATCTGCGGGCTGCGGGTGATGATCGCCGACCGCCAGGCGTCGTCGCCGTCGCTGGCGGCCGGCGCCTGAAGCAGCGCCTCGTCGATCGCCGTGAACAGTTCGTCGCGGTCGACGGGCTTGGTCAGGAAGCTGAACACGCCCTGGCGGGTGGCGCTCACCGCATCGGGGATCGAGCCATGGGCAGTGAGGATGATTACCGGCAGGCCCGGGGCCTGGCGCTGGATTTCCTGAAACAGCGCCAGGCCGTCCATCTCGTCCATGCGCAGATCCGACAGCACCAGGTCCGGGCGTTCGATGGCCAGGCGATCCAGCGCCATGCGGCCGCTGTCGGCGGTGGTAACGTGAAAGCCACGGCTTTCAAGCCGCATGCCCAGAAGCCTTAGCAGGCTGGCGTCGTCGTCGACCAGCAAGATATGGGCGCTGGATTTGTTGCCCTTGAGGGCGCCGGTCAATTGCGCGGCGTCTTTCACGGTGATCTCCCTTCTATTCAGACAAAGCTTGCCAGGCGCCCGGCGCATCGCGCCTCAGGGGGCCTGCTGTCGCAGGTTGATGCTTTGCTCGATATCGCTCAGGGCCTCGAGCTTGTGGGCCATCTCCTCCAGCTGCTCGGCCTGAGCGGCGTTTTGTTCGGTCAGCGCCTGGCGCGACTGACGTTGCTCGGCCAGCTTGGCCGACAGGGCACGGCGGCCTTCGAGCTCGTTGAGCCAGTAGCGCAGCAGCGGCTGCAACTCCTCGGGCGCCTTTTCCAAGTCGGCCTTGTAGAGTTCAGAGGCCTTGTTCCATTCGCTCTCGGTGCCCCAGGACAGCACCACGGCGCGGACCAGCCGCTCCTGGGTATCGTCGCCATCGAGGCGCGCCAGTTGGCGGTCACGCCAGTCACGATCGCCGCGTTGAGAGGCGAGCCCGAAGGCCACCCAGGCCTCGGTCTGGCAGGCGTTCACGGTCAGGCTAGGCCACTCTTCCTGACAGCCGGAGGGCAGCTCCGTCAGCGTCGGTGGCGTGGAGGACGTTTGCGCCGGCAGCCACTGGCATCCTGCCAGCAGCGAAACGGCGACCAGCCCCGTCAGGGTGCGGTACAGCATGAGTCATGAGTTCCTTGCGTCTGCGTCTGCCGCACGATGCTGCGGCGACGGCATCATTATCGTATTCGTATCCTGCTGATGTTCGCTCTGCACACTACAGGCCTGCCAGGGCAAGGTCAGGCGAAAACACACCGCCAGGCGAGCGTCGTCGACCAGCTCCAGATGACCCTGTTGGGCCTTGGCACAGTCGGCGGCCACCGATAGGCCGATTCCCGATCCCTTGAGCGGCCCTTTGCGTCGGGCGCGTCCCTGATAGAAGGGGTCGAAGACCTGCTTGCGGTCTTCAGCGCCAATCTCATCGCCGCTGTTGGCCACTTCCAGCAGTAGCAGGTCGCCACGCTGCTGGGCGCGCAGCTCGAGCAGCCCGCCGTCCTCGCCATAGGCAATGGCGTTGGACAAGAGATTATCGAGGATGCGCCCGGTGGCGGTACGATCGGCTTGCCAGTCCAGCGGCCGGTCGCGCCAGTTCACCTGCATGCCCTTGGCGTCCAGGGCCAATTGATGCTTGGCCAGCAGTTCCCTGATCAGCGCGGTGACATCGAAACGATCGACGCTGATTTCGGCGTGGTGCTGAAGCAAATTGTAGTCGAGTAGCTGCTCGATGAGGCGCTGGAGCTCTTCACCGCTGGCCTCAATCAACTCGAGGATCTCGTGCTGACGTGTGGTCAGCTCGCCGGCCACCTCGTCGGACAGCAGTGCCGTGCCTTCCCTGACGCTTGCCAGCGGGGTCTTGAGTTCATGGGACATGTGGCGCAGGAACTGGCGTTTCTGAGCCTCCAGCTCGCCCAGCCGAGCCGACAACCAGTCGAGTCGCTCGTCGAGCTGCACCAGTTCCGCCGGCCCTTGAAGCCCCTTCGACGGCGCAGGCTGATCGGCGCTACCCAGGCTCAGAATGCGCCGCTCGAGCTGGCGAATCGGGCGAATGATCAACCAGGTAAACAGCAGCATCAGCAACAGACTCGCCGAGACCAGTGCCGTGGTCTGCACCCATAGGCGAGTCTGGACGCCGCCGGCTTGTTCGCGAATACGCTCGATGCGGGCGTCGATGTGCCGGTTGGTCGCCTGACGCACGGCCTCGGTGCGCTGAGCGAAGGGCACGAACTCATCGAGCCGGGTCTGAATGTCTTCTACCGGGGCATCGAGCAGGGTCTTGAGGCTATCGATGCGGCTGGCCAGTGCCCGGGCGTCGGCATTATCGGGCAACAACAATTGCTGCCTGGCCAGCATGGCCTCGAATTCGTCGGCTCGCTGCGTATAGATTTCGCGCAGGCCGGGCTCCTCGAGCACCGCATACTGGCGGGCACTGCGCTCCATCTCCACGGCGAGCGACGACAGGGCCCGAGCACGGCGGGTTTCTTCGACCGCCTGGCGCGCGCTGTCGTCGGCGAGCCGGGTCAGTTCGGAGAGCGCCTGGCCGGCCTGAAACATCAAGATGCCCAGCGGCAGCATTACCACTAGAAAGGCCAGCAGTACGAGCTGCAGCAGGGAACGGGGGCGCCAACGGCGCGAGACCTGAGTGGTCATGACAAGAGTTCTTTGCAGAAGGAGTTGGGACGATGTCATGGGGCTTACCACTGCAGGATACCAGAGTTGCCGGGAACGACCGCGACCTTTCACGGCACACCGAAGCCGGTCGGACAAATGAACCAGACCTTGGGCATGGTCGCGACCTGGTCATGCTGAGCCACGCCAAGTCGTATGCGAAAAGTCGTAGGCGCAAAAGTCATAGGCAAAAAAAGAGGGCCGGCATAGCCGGCCCAATACGCAGGGAACTTCAGGTGAAACAATGTCGGGGGAGCAGACGCGTCTGGGCGGACTGGTCGACATTCTTTCTGGGCCTAAGCCCCGAAGTCACAAGACGGTATCGTCACTCGCCAGAAGCTGACCATCTTGTGTGAGGACGCATCCCCTCTTCGTTCAGGTGGCAGCGCCGCTTACTGCGTCGCCGCCGGATTCAGCCCCCGAGGGGGCGAGGCATCCTTGCCAAGAGCATCCTTGCCCGTAGCGGTACCATTCCATGCCTGTCGGCGGTACCCGTCTCATCGCTACATCAATCACACATCGCGTGGAGCAGACGCGGGCCGACCCGATCGGGTGACATGCACAGGGTAGTAAATGCGCCCTGACAGGCCGGCCAGGAAACGGTTCGAGCCGTGATGAACCGAATCCCTTGCTTGCTCGATTTACATATTGCGAGGAGCGTGCCAAAAAACTTGATACTCTTTTATTTTCAATGACTTAAAAACGCCACACCTGTGCCAACTTGGCCAGGGACGCTCATAAGGGGCGAAAATGCACTCATGGCCGGCCACATCCGTCTCCAATTGGCGACGCCATATCACAGAAAAATAAAAATAACCGATAAATCAAATACTTAAAATGTATTATTTTGGCGACATCCGCCGAATCCGGTGTCGCTGGCGGCGACACTCGCGCTGCAAGCCCGTACCACGGACTCTCGCAACGGGCTTCGCGACGGACGCTCCCAAAGGGCTCTAGCGGCAGACTCCCAGCGCATCACTCATGCAGGAGGCAGGCGTGGCGAAAGGCTAATCCACCAGGCAAGCGGGCGGCGACCCCGCAGGGCACGCCGCCGGTCATCAACTCAAGGGTTTGAGCAGGATCTTCGACTTGCGGGCATGGTTATAGGCATCGCGCTTGAGCGGCGGCAGGTCGTGGATATCGGCGAGCCCGAAGCCCTTTTCGATAAACCAGTGGGCGGTATGGGTGGTCAGCGCGAACATCGCCGAAAGCCCACGGCGCCGGGCGCGACGTTCGACGTCGGCCAAGAGCCGCTCGCCGCGATTGCCGCCACGATAATCGCCATGCACGGCCACGCAGGCCAGCTCGCCCATCTGGGCATCCGCATATTCATGCAGGGCAGCACAGCCGATGATCATGCCGTCGCGCTCGATGACCAGATAGTCCTCGATCTCGTGCTCCAGGCGCTCCCGGGAACGCGGCACCAGCATGCCGCGCCGCTCCAAGGGTTCGAGCAGCTCGAGCAAGCCGCCGACGTCGCCTAGCTCGGCATCGCGCAGCTGCTCGTAGCGATGCTGCGTGATCATGGTGCCCACGCCGTCGCGGGTGAACAGCTCGCCTAGCAGCGCGTCGCTGTCATGCCAGGAAAGCAGGTGCGTGCGGGCCACACCATGACGTGCCGCGGCACAGGCCGCTGCCAGATGGCGAGCAAGCTCGCTGCCGGGCGCCGCCTCTTGCATCAGCGGCTCGGCCTCGGCCGGCGTCAACTGGCGCTGCAGGGCGCCGCTTGCGTCATGCAGGCCTTCGGCATCGCCAAGCAGCACCAGTTTATCGGCGCCCAGCGCCACCGCGGCCTGCTGGGCGACTTCGGCGGCGTCCAGGTCGAACACCTCGCCGGTACTCGAGAACCCAAGCGGCGGTAACACCACCAGCGAGCCCTGCTTGAGCAGCGCATCGACTGCATCGGCGCGCACCCGCCTCACCTCGCCACTGCGGGCGAAGTCCAGCCCGTTGCGCACACCCAGCGGCTTGGCCATCACTAGGTTGCCGGAAACCGCCGTCAGCTCGATGCCGTGCAAGGGCGTGTTGGGCAGCCCCAGCGACAGCCGGGCCTCGAACCACAGCCGCTGCTCGGCGGCGATGCGCTCGACCCTCGCCATGATGGCGTCATCCGCCACCCAACGGCCCTCCTCGAGTCGCGGCGTGATGCCTTCCTCGACCAGCGCCGCATTGACCTGGGGGCGAATGCCAAACACCAGCACCAGCCGCACACCCAAGGTATGCAGTAGCGCCAGGTCCTGAATCAGCGACTCGCTATGACCCGCCGCCATCGCCTCGCCCTCGATCAGCACCACGAAGGTTCGTCCTCGGTGAGCATTGATGTAGGGCGATGACTGACGAAACCAATCGACGAAGGGAAAGCGCGTATTCAAGGGCCGCACTCCGGCAGCTAGAGGGTGAAATCGGGCAGCGAGCCCACCAACCACGACTATATCAAAGGTGAAAAAAGGCGGCACCGCCTCACGGTGCCGCCTTATGACGACTGGCAAGCGCGCTAAGCGCGAGGCATTTGCGTCGCGCGAAGCAGCAAATTACTGCGCTTAGCCGAACATGCCCTTGAACATGAAGAAGAACATGATCGCCAGGAAGGCACCGGCCGGCAGAGTGATCAGCCAGGACATGACGATGGTGCCGATCACGCGCAGGTTGAGCGCTGCCATGCCGCGCGCCAGACCTACGCCGAGCACCGCCCCGACCAGGGTATGAGTGGTCGAGATCGGCAAGCCGGTCCCCGAGGCCAGCACCACGGTGGTAGCGGCGGCCAGGGTGGCGGCAAAGCCGCGGCTCGGCGTCAGCTCGGTGATGCCGGTGCCGACGGTGGCGATGACCTTGTGGCCGTAGGTGACCAGGCCGACCACGATGCCGCCGCCGCCCAGCACCAGCACCCACCAGGGCACCAGCGAAGCCCCGCCAACATCACCGTGGCTATAGACCACGCTGATGACGGCGGCCAGCGGGCCAACGGCGTTAGCGACGTCGTTGGAACCGTGAGCGAAGGCCATGGCACAGGCGGTGAACAGCATCAGCACGGCGAACACTCGCTCCACGCCGCCGAAGCCGAAGGCATCATCCTCCGTGCGGTTACGGCTGATGCGACGCTCGAGCACGCCGCCGAGCGCCATCACCGCAAGGCCGATCAACACCGCGTAGGCAAGGCTGACGCCAAAACTGAGATCGAGGCCGACGTGCTTGAGCCCCTTGGTCAGCGTCACCATGGCGACGATAAAGCCGACCAGGAACACATACATCGGCACGTAACGCTTGGCGGCGGCGAAAGGATCGCGGTTTTCGAAGATCAGGTGCTGCACGGACTTGAACAGCATGAAGGCGATCGAGCCCGACATCAGCGGCGAGACCACCCAGCTAGCGGCGATCTGGCCGACCTTGGCCCAGCCGACCGCCTCCAGACCGAGGCCTGCCATCGCGAAGCCGACGATGGCGCCGACGATGGAATGCGTGGTCGACACCGGCCAGCCGCGCATCGAGGCCACCAGCAGCCAGGTACCGGCGGCCAGCAAGGAGGCCAGCATGCCGTAGACCAGCAGTTGCGGATCGCTCTCGAGCAGTGCCGGGTCGATGATGCCCTTGCGGATGGTTTCGGTGACCTGGCCACCGGCGAGCCAAGCGCCCAGGAATTCGAAGATCACGGCGATGAAGATCGCCTGTTTGATGGTGATGGCCCTTGAGCCCACCGACGTGCCCATGGCGTTGGCCACGTCATTGGCCCCAACGCCCCAGGCCATGAAGAAGCCGAATACACAGGCCAGAATAATGAAGATGTCGCCGTGTTGCGCAATGATCGACATAAAAGCTACATCCTTAGGGATGACTGAAGACCCGCCATGACACGCCTCGATGCGCCAATCCTTGGCGAGTGCGTAAGATGGCACTCACCTGGACGTGGAAGCGGGGGTTCGAGGGAGAATCAGCGAGCGGTCAGCACCTGCAGGCGGCTGCCTACGCGCTCGGCACCGTCGGAGAGTTCACCGACCCAATCGATGATCTTGTAGAGGAAGATCACGTCGACCGGCGGCAGCGAATTCTCGAGTTGAAACAGCTGGCGACGAATGGCCACCTGCTGGTCGTCGGCCTGATGCTCGAGGACGTGGAGCTCACGAATCAGGTTCTGCATGACATCGGCGACGTTGCTGCCGAATCCTGATTCAAGCAGATCCTTGAGCTCGCCGAGGGCCTTGCGGGCCTGGGACACGGCGGCGACCGAGGTCCTCAGGTAGTCGCGCATGGTCGGCGCCAGCGACTCGGGCACCTGCATCTGCCGGCCAAGCATGATGCCGGTGATATCGCGGGCCTTGTTGGCGATCTTGTCCTGCACGCTGACCAGATCCAGCAGGTCTGAGCGAGAGACCGGCAGGAACATGGTATTAGGCAGGTTCAGACGCAGCTCGGTCTTGAGTTCATCGGCCTCGTGCTCGATGCGCGTGATAGCGCCACGGTGGCGTTCTGCCGCCGCCCAGTCACCGCTAAGGGTGGACTCGAAGAAGGGCAGCAGCTCGTCGGCGCACTCGCTGACTTTGACGATATGCAAAAGCAGCGGCTGAAAGGGCGAGCGACCGAAGATCGCCGAAAACGGATTAGATGTCACCATGATAGGTAAGCGATTCGCGTTGGAAATGGCGCCGACATTATAGTGGTGGCACCGACTCACGTCATAAAGAATTCACCAATTTGTCATTCTAGGAAGCATCGGCCATGAGCCAGGAAATCGAACTCAAGCTCGCGCTAGCGCCAGAAGGCCCCGAGCAACTGCGCCGTCACCCGCGTCTGGCGGCGCTCCCCGCCGCAGACCGTACGCTTGCCAACACCTACTACGACACCCCGGATGGCGCCCTGGAAGCGGCGCGGGTGGCGCTGCGCATACGCGATACCGGCACGGGGCGAGTGCAGACCCTGAAGACCACCGGCAGCGGCCAGGGTGGCCTGTCGGTGCGCGGCGAATGGGAATGGCCGATCGACGAGAACCGGCTGGACCTCGATGGCCTCAAGGCGCTGGCGCCCATGCAGGCCCTGGGCGATGAGACGCTCGCCGCCCTGGCGCCACGCTTCGCCACCGACTTCGCCCGCCGCACCTGGCTGGTCGAGGTCGAGCAGGGGCGCATCGAGGTGGCACTGGATGATGGCGAGGTCCAGGCGGGCGGACGCCGGGCCACGATTCGCGAACTGGAACTCGAACTCAAGGGCGGCGACCCTGAGACGCTCTGGGCGCTGGCCGAAGAGCTTGCCGCCACGGTGCCGCTGCGCCCCGCTACGGCCAGCAAGGCGGCCCGCGGCGCAGCCCTGGGCGAAGGCCAGTGGCCACTGCCAGAGGCCGGTGACGATCCGGCGGCGCTCTTCGAGCGCGCCATCCTGGCGCTGGACGCCCTGGCCGACAGCCAAGACAGCCGTTTCAAGGACGAGGCCCGCCAGTCACTGGACCGGCTGGTCGCCCTGGGCGATGATCGGCTGACGAGCCCGGCCGCCACGCTGCTCGCGGCCCTGAGCCATCGGGCAGCAAAGGACGATGCCTGGCTCGATGTAGCCTTCGGCCAGGCGGCGCTGGCGCTGGCCCGCGCCCTATATGCGCCAGCCTGACCAGTACACGGGTCTAACGGACGCGCGCACCTGAAGCGCATCGCTTCGGTGCCTGCGCCTTAGGCCCGCTCTTAACTCCAGGACTGGGAGGTCCCTTGTTCCCCACTCTCAAACCCGCCGGCGAAGGCCTACGTACCCGGATCTTTCAAGTCATCTTCGAATCGGATACCCGGCTGGCCAAGGGCTTCGATATCGCGCTGATCGTGCTGATCCTGGCTAGCGTCACGGTGGTGCTGCTCGACAGCGTACCGAGCTATAACGCCGCCTATGGCAAGCTGTTCGCGGCAGCGGAATGGGGCTTCACCGGGCTTTTCACCATCGAACTATTGGTGCGCCTTTACTGCCTGGAGCGACCGGCCCGCTACCTGCGAAGCTTCTACGGCATCATCGACCTCATTTCGATCCTGCCGACCTGGCTGGTGCTGCTGCTTCCCGGCGCGCATTCACTGGTGGTGATCCGTCTGCTGCGGGTATTGCGGATTTTCAGGGTGCTCAGGCTGATGCAATTCGTCGGCGAGGGCCGGCTTTTGGTCGCGGCGCTCAAGCGCAGCTCGCATCAGATCCTGCTGTTCCTGTTCACGGTCTTCATGCTGGTGACCATCTTCGGCTCACTGGTCTATATGATCGAGCCGCCGGAGGCCGGCTTTACCAGCATTCCCAAGTCCATTTACTGGGGGATCGTCACCCTGACCACGGTCGGCTATGGCGACATTACCCCCACCACGCCGCTGGGCCAGTTCATCTCGATGACGGTAATGCTGATGGGTTACTCGATCATCGCCATTCCCACCGGGGTGTTCTCGGCCGAAGTGATTCGCTCTATCCGTGCCGACCGCTACTCCGATGAAGCCTGCCCGGGCTGCGGCTACGACCGTCACGAGGAAAAAGCCAAGTACTGCATGAAGTGTGGGACCTGGCTCGACGAAAACACCGAAGACCCTCGCGAGATCGCGCGTCGCGAAGAAGCCGAGCGAGAGCAAGAAGAGCTAGAACAACAAGAGGCCGACGAGCAGGGCTCAGAAAAGGACTCTGAGGATGACCCTGAGAAAGGCGCAGAGAAACCATAACGCTCGGGAAGCCGGGACGATGCCAGCAATAGGCGTCGCCCCGGCGAGCGGTTCAGACCTGGAAGGGAGCCAGATCGCCACGCCCTTCGCGCACAATCACCGGCGGCAGGTCGCGCAGGTCGATCACGCTGGTCGGCTCCAGGTGGCAGGCGCCACCGTCGATCACCAGGTCCAGATGGGCGCCGAAGCGCTCGCGGATCTCTTCTGCATCGGTCATCGGCAACTCCTCGCCGACCGGGATCAGGGTCACACTCATCATCGGTTCACCGAGCGCCTCGAGCAGCGCATGGGTGATCCGATGATCCGGCACCCGCACGCCGATCGAGCGGCGCTTGGGATGCAGCAGCAACCGTGGCACCTCGCTGGTCGCGTTGAGGATGAAGGTATAGGCCCCCGGGGTATGGGTCTTCAGCAACCGGAAGACGGCGTTGTCGACCTTGGCGTAGGTGCCGATCGTCGACAGGTCCGAGCACACCAGGGTGAAGTTGTGCTTGTCATCCAGCGAGCGCAGCCACTTGATCTTCTCGATGGCCTTCTTGTCGCCCAGGTGGCAACCCAGCGCATAGCCGGAGTCGGTGGGATAAGCCACCACGCCGCCCTTACGGATGATCTCGGTCGCCTGGTCGATCAGGCGCTTCTGGGGATTCTCGGGGTGCAGCTGGAAGAATTGCGTCATGCTCTCTCCTGAGTTGCGTGATCCATGATGATAA
This sequence comes from Onishia taeanensis, assembly GCF_900100755.1. GTDB lineage: Bacteria > Pseudomonadota > Gammaproteobacteria > Pseudomonadales > Halomonadaceae > Onishia > Onishia taeanensis. The sequence goes on along the minus strand of NZ_FNCI01000002.1, from coordinate 172,123 downwards.
ACCGCAGGTCAGGCCGCTTCCGCGAAAAGCGCAGCCAGACGGGGATGCTGCCAGACAGGACGTAGCGACGTGCGCGGCACAGGACTCATGCTGCCCGGCGCCACCGGCCCACCGGGAAAGTGAAAGTCGCTGCCCAGCGAGCCATACAGGCCCCGCTCATCGAGCTGGCGCGCCAGATCGCGGGTCACATCGGCGTTCTGGAAACCGCTGACCAGCTCACAGGCCTCGCCGCCGGCGGCGGTGAAGGCATCCAGCAGCAGCCCGCGCTTGCGGCGGGTCAGGCCATAGCGCAGCGGATGCGCCAGCACCGCCACGCCGCCGGCATCGTTGATCCACTCGACCACCTCGGACAGGTACGGCCAGCCGGCCTTGACGTCGCCTCGCTTGCCGCTGCCCAGGTACTTCTTGAAGGCCGTGCCCATGTCCTTGACCAGGCCATCGGCGACCATCGCCCGCGCAAAGTCCGGGCGCCCCAGCGGGCGATCGCTGCCGGCCTGGGCTCGCGCCTTGGCCAGGGCATCACTGAGCCCTAGCTTCTCCATACGCCGGGCGATCTCTTCGCCGCGTGTCACTCGCGCCTTGGCCTGAGCCTCGAGGCCGGCGACAAGGCTGCCCCGTGCCCCTTGTGGCAAAAGACCCACCACATGAATATTCATGCCCTGCCATTGCGATGACAGCTCGAGCCCCGGCAACAGCGTCATGCCCAGTGCATCGGCGGCCTCTTGGGCCTCGGCAACGCCATCCAGGGTGTCATGATCGGTGAGCGACAGCCGGTTGATGCCCCGCTCGTGGCATAGCGACATCAAGGCAGCGGGCGACAGCGCGCCGTCGGATGCCGTGGAGTGCATGTGAAAATCGATGCCCTGGGCATCGGCAAGCGACGTAACCGCCGGGGAAGCGGGTTCAGCGAGTGTGGCAGGTGACACGGGAGTCTCGTTCATCGGCATGACGCCGGCAGGCGACTTTGTCAGAATAGGACTACCATGGTGCGCGCCGCGCCGGTTGCGGTCAATTTCAGGTGCGACGGCGCCCTCCTGCCTCATCCATCGAAGGAAACTGCGATGCTCTACGCCATCATCAGTGAAGATGTGAAGAACAGCCTCGAATGGCGCATGGCCGCCCGCCCCGATCACCTGGCACGCCTCGAGAAGCTGCGCGACGAAGGCCGTCTGGTGCTGGCCGGCCCGCACCCGGCGGTCGACGCCGAAACCCCGGGCGATGCCGGTTTCAGCGGCAGCCTGGTGGTCGCCGAGTTTGAGGATCTGCCCACCGCCCAGGCCTGGGCCGACGCCGACCCCTACGTGATCGCCGGCGTCTACGCCAAGGTGACCGTCAAACCGTTCAAGAAAGTGCTGCCCTGAACGGCATCGGAGACCGCCACCGCCCTCCTTCGCCACCTGTTTTTTCCACAGCCAGTTTTGCACAGTGGCTGTGGAAAAGTTTGTTGAAAGCCCGCGGACGCCTTGCCATAAGCCAGCCGAGACGCCATGTCGGCGAAACTGGTTATTTTTTAACCAAACCTGTTCGCATGATGGTGGCTCGGGCCAACGCTTTCACGCAGAGCACTTTCTAGAACAGCACTTTCTAGAAAAGCCCTGCCTGGCGATAAGCCTCGTTATGAATAAGCCCCGCTATGGATAACCCCAGCGCCGACTGGCCTGACCCCGATTCATCCTGCCGATTTCCGGAGCCCACGCTTTGAGTGCCGCCGACGACCGCCACGCGCCCCTACCTCCCCTGGCCGCCCTAGACGTCGCACGCCTCGACTGGCCCCGCGACGACGCCGACAGCGAAGCGCCCCACTCAAGCGCTTTCGATGATGTCTATTTCTCGCGCCACGACGGCCGCGCCGAGACCGAGCACGTCTTCATCAACGCCAACCGCCTGCCCGAGCGCTTTGCGGCCTGGCAGGGCCCAAGGCCCTTCGTGATCGGCGAGACCGGCTTCGGCACCGGCCTCAACATGCTGTGTGCCTGGGCCGCCTTCGAGCGCCACGCACCGGCCTCGGCGCGGCTGCACCTGGTTTCCACCGAGCGTTTCCCGATGAGCCGGAGCGATCTCGAGCGGGCGCTGACCGCCTGGCCGGAATTTCACGACAAGGCCGCCTGCCTCAGTGCCCAATGGCCGGCGCCGCTGGCCGGGGTGCACCGGCTGCACCTTGGCGCGCGGGTGACCCTGGACCTGCACTTCGGCGACAGCGCCGAGCGGCTAAGTCAGCTTGATGGCCAAGTCGATGCCTGGTTCCTGGATGGCTTCGCGCCGTCCAAGAACCCGGACATGTGGCAGCCCGCGCTCTTCACCGCCATGGCCCGCGCCAGCCGGCCAGGCGCGACCTTTGCCACCTTCACCTGCGCCGGCGTGGTCAAGCGCGGCCTCAAGGCGGCGGGCTTTGCCTGGCGCAAGATGCCCGGGCACGGGCGCAAGCGCGAGATGCTCGCCGGCGAAATCGACGCGCCACCCCACCATGACCCGCGCCCAAACACGCCCTGGTTCACGCCGCCCTCAGCGAAGCCCGCTCGACATGTCGCGGTAATCGGCGCCGGGCTCGCCGGCACCACGGTGGCCCAGGCCCTGGCACGACGCGGCGTGGACGTGACGCTGATCGAGCGCGAAGCCCCAGGAGCCGGCGGCTCCGGCAATCGCCAGGGCGCGCTCTACGTCAAGCTGGCCGCCGAGACCAACGCCCAGAGCCGGATGTATCTCGCCGGGCTTTTGTACAGCCGCCGCTGGCTTGCCATGCTCGACCCCGAGCGCACCCTGTGGAACGACTGCGGCGTGCTGCAACTGGCCACCAGCGAGCGCGAAGCCAAGCGCCAGGCGCTCTTTCTCGCCAACCATGCGCTGCCCAATGACGTCGTCGCAGGCGTGGACGCCGAGGCGGCATCCGCACGCGCGGGAGTGGCCATCGACTCGCCGGGGCTCGACTATGCCGGCGCCGGCTGGGTGCGGCCAGATCTGCTATGCGCCCGCCTTGCCGCCACACCGGGCATCACCCTGCATCGGGGCGAGGTCACCGAACTCACGCCAGGCGCTCGCCCCACGGCACCCGATGAAGGCTGGACGATAAGCTTCAAGGACGGCGAGACCCTCGTCGCCGATCAGGTCGTCATCGCCACCGCGGCGCTGGCCAACCGTTTCGCACAGACCGCCGCGCTGCCGCTGCAACCGATTCGCGGTCAGGTCAGCGCCGTTAGGCTGCCCAAGGGGGCTGAACTGCCTAGGCTCTCGCGGGTGATCTGCGCCGGCGGCTACGTGCCCCCGGCAATAGACGACATCCTGAGCTTCGGCGCCACCTTCGCGCCCCATGACACCGACACCGCGCTGCGCGAGGCCGATCATGCGGCGAATCTTGCCGAACTGGAGGCGAGCCTGCCGCACTTCACGGCGGCACTCAGAGAAGCCGGCGTCGACCTGACGCCGGAACACTTCGATGGCCGAGTGGCGATCCGTGCGGCGAGCCCCGACAAGACCCCGTATGCAGGCCCGGTGCCGGACGCTGCCCAATGGCGCGAGGCCTACTCGACGCTAGCCAAGGACGCCCGGCGCATCCCCGACACCCCCGGGTCACATCATCCGGGGCTGTGGATCAGCGCTGCCCACGGCTCCCGCGGGCTTGCCAGCGCGCCCCTTTGTGCCGAGGTGATCGCCTCACGCCTCTGCGACGAGCCGCTGCCGCTAGAGCGCCCCCTGGCCGACCACCTGCACCCCGGCCGTCGGCTGATCAGCGAGCTGATCAAGGGACAGACCAAGGATTGATCGGCTGGGCTGGGCCCGAAACGCCGACGCCCCGGCCATGGCCGGGGCGTCGGTGTGCGGGTTGAACGACCTAGTGTTCAGTACTGGTCGTCGTGATGCTCATCGTAGCGGGCATCGATGACCGCCGTACCCGCCGCCGCGATCAGCACGATCATCACCGTGCCCAGCACCCAGGCGAAGTACCAGGCGCCACGCTCTCCAAGCACAATGGTCAGGCTGATCGCTACCACGGCGACGAACAACCAGAAGAGAAAGATCAAGACATGTTTCATGGTGCGCTCCGCAATCAGTAGGCGTGTTCGTCGTGGGCGATCGATTCCGGCGTCACCTTGCCGCGCATGACCCAGAAGGCCCAGCTGGTATAGATGGCGATGATCGGAATGAAGACCACGGTGAATGCCAGCATCCAGCCCAGCGTACCCAGGCTCGAGGAGGCGTCCCACACGGTCAGGCTGTGGCTAGGCTCGCTGGAGGACGGCATCAGGAACGGGAACATCGCCGCGCCCAGCGTGACCAAGGTGGCGGCCCAGGCCAGCGCACCGAGCCACCAGGCCAGGTGCGACAAGCCAGCACGCGCCGAGGCGATGCCACCCAGCACGGCCAGGTAGACCGCTGCCGGAACCAGCCACAGTGCCGGATGCGCCATGTAGTTAGAGAGCCAGGCACCGGACGCGGTTTCCACCGTCTTGTTGAGCGGCAATGCCGGGCCGGCGGGATCGCCACCCGCAGTGATCTCGTAGCCATGCATCATCGACACCCAGATGCCACAGATGGTGAACACCGCAAGGGCTGTCAGGCCGGCAACGGTAACTAGCCGGCAAGCGCGCTCACGAATGACGCCGGTGCCGCGGTTCATCACCATCGTCCCACCCTGGTAGAGCGCCAGCGCCAGCGACATCACCCCACACAGCACGGCGAAGGGGTTGAACAGACTGATGAAGCTGCCGGTGTAGTAGGAAATCATGTTCCAGGTGAAGTGGAAGGGCACGCCTTGGAGCATGTTGCCCATCGCCGCACCGAAGACGATCATCGGTACCGCGCCGGAGACGAACAGCATCCAGTCCCAGGCACCGCGCCAGCGATCACTGGGCAGCTTGCTGCGGTATTCGAAGCCCAGCGGCCGCACGATCATCGACCACAGCAGCACCAGCATGACCACGTAGAGCCCCGAGAAGGCGGTGGCGTAGATGGTCGGCCAGGCGGCGAACACCGCGCCGCCGCCGAGGATGAACCACACCTGATTGCCATCCCAGTGCGGGGCTATCATGTTGATCACCGCGCGGCGCTCGCCGTCGGTGCGGCCCAAGTAGCGCAGCGCCGCGCCAACGCCCATGTCCATGCCGACCATCACCGCCAGGCCGATCAACAGCACGCCCAGCAGCACCCACCAGGTCACTTTGAGTAGTATGTACGGATCCATGGCTTAGGCCTCGCTCCACTGGGATGAATGACGTTGGGTCGGTTCGGTTTGCGGCACGTGCGTGTCTTCGCTCGGCCCCAGGCGAATGAATTTCACCATCAGGTACATCTCGATGACGATGAACAGGGTGTAGAGCAGTACGAAGCCGACCAGCGAGAAGATCATGTAACCGACGCTGTGGGTGGAAGCGGACAACCAGGTCGGCAGTTGACCGTAGACCGTCCACGGCTGGCGGCCCAGCTCGGCAACGATCCAGCCGGCCTCGTTGGCGATGAAGGGCACCGGAATCATCCACGGCGCCAGGCGCAGGAACCAGTTATGGCGATGCAGGGTGTTGCGCAGCGAGTAGATGACCGCGAGGATCAGGAAGGCCATCATCAGGAAGGCCGTCACCACCATGACACGGAATGACCAGAACACCGGCGCCACGGGCGGAATGGTATCGGCCGCCGCCTTGGCGATCTGGGCATCGGTGGCCTGGGAGACATCCTCGACGTAGCGCTGGACCAGCAGCGCGTAGCCCAGGTTGTCCTGATGGGCTTCGAAGGTGGCGCGCGCCTCGGCATCGTCGGGGTTCTCACGCAGGGTCTGCAGCGCGGTCAGCGCCGGAATACCATCGCGGATCTTCGCCTCGGCATCGACTTCCAGGTCGCTTACACCGGGAATCGACTCGTCGAAGGTATGGGTGACCAGCGGGGTGAGCAGATAGGGCACCTGCAGCTCGAAGTCGTTGCGCTTCTCCTCCTGGTTGGGCCAGGCGATCAGATTGAAGCCAGCAGGCGCCTCGGCGGTCTCCCACAGCCCTTCCATGGCAGCCAGTTTGGTGGGCTGGGCGCTGCCGTTGATGAAGCCCAGGGCGTCACCCAGCGAGATCACGCCGACCGTGGCGAACACGCCGAACAGCGCGGCGACCCGGAAGGAGCGCTTGGCCAGCTCGATATGACGGCGACGCAGCAGGTAGAAGGAACTGATGCCCACCACGAAGATCGCCGCTGTCACGTAACCGGCGATGCTGGTATGCACGAACTTGGCCTGTGCCTCCGGGCTGAAGATCAGGTCAGGCAGGCTGGTCAGCTCCATGCGCATGGTGTCGGGGTTGAACACCGAGCCGACGGGGTTCTGCATGTAGCCGTTGGCGACCAGAATCCACAGTGCCGAGAGGTTGGACCCCAGCGCCACCATGTAGGTCACCAGCAGGTGCTTGCCGCGGGATAGCTTGCCCCAGCCGAACAGCATCAGGCCGACGAAAGTCGACTCGAGGAAGAACGCCATCAGGCCCTCGATGGCCAGCGGTGCACCGAAGATGTCGCCGACGAAGTGCGAGTAGGTCGACCAGTTGGTGCCGAACTCGAACTCCATGGTCAGCCCGGTGGCCACGCCCAGGGCGAAGTTAATGGCGAATAGCTTCGACCAGAAATGCGTCATCTGGCGATAGATATCGCGCCCGGTGATGACGTAGATGGTCTCCATCGTCGCCAGCAGGACCGACAGGCCCAGCGTGAGTGGCACGAAGAGATAATGGTACAACGCCGTCGCCGCGAACTGAGTCCGCGACAACTCGATGACGGTGTCTAGTTCTTGCATGGCGGAAGTGCTCTCTGTGATCCCTGCTGAGAAACCGGCGCCGGATGCGAGACGCAAGCGAGACCGGGGAAAGATACACAATCAGGGTAAACCAATGCCCGGTCTGGCTTTTTGACCTGCATCAAGGGCGGCTCAAGAGGAGAGTTCGGCAGGCCGCGGCGGGGTGTCGCAGGCGCTTTCATCGTCACTGCTGGTGCCTGAAAGCCCACCGCCGGCCAGGCGCCGGTAGTCGGTGCAGTCGCGTGCAAGAGTGGCATGATCGCCCTCGGCCAACAGGCGGCCGCGCTCGAGCATCAGCACCCGGTCGACCTCGCGTACCCAGGCCATGTGGTGACTGATCAGCAGCAGGGTGCGCCCGGCGAGATAGCCGTCGAGGTTGCGCCACAGCCGAGCCGCGGTGGCGTTGTCCAGCCCCTCGCAGGGCTCGTCGAGGATCAACAGTGGCGCGTCGCGCAGCAGCGCCCGGGCGATGCCCAGCCGGCGAATCTGGCCACCGGACAGCTTGAGCCCCTCCTCGCCCACCAGGGTGTCGTAGCCCTCGGGCAGTGCCAGGATCTCGTCATGCAGGCAGGCCAGCCGCGCGGCCTCGATCATCGCGTCCTCGCCGGCCTCGGGGGCGCCGATCAGCAGGTTGTCGCGCACCGAGGCGTGGAACAGATAGACCTTCTGCGGCACATAGGCGATGCGGGCGCGCAGGTCCTCGCTGCGATAATCGCCGATCGGCCGGCCATCCCAGTGAAGCGTGCCGCGCTCGGCTTCGACCAGCCGCAGCAGCAGCTGGGCGACGGTACTCTTGCCGGCGCCGCTGGGCCCGACCAGGGCGACCCGCTCGCCGGGCGCGATGGCCAGATCGAGGCCATCGAGCGCCGCCGCTCCCTCAGGCGCATGGCGCACGCCGACACCCACGAAGCGCAGCGCGTCATTGGCCGGCGCCTCAACCGGCGCTTCGGGCTCGGTCACCCCCGGACGCAGCGCCTCGAAGGCACGCAGCCGGCGCGTTGCCGCGCGCATCTGGCCCAGCGCCTGCCAGGCCCCGGGCAACTGGGCCACGGCCTCGAAGCAGCCCATCGCCAGCAGCACCACCGGCGCGAAGTCCACCGCCGCCACCCCCGGTGACTGCAGCAGCGGCACCATCAACCAGGCGGTGGCCAGCACCGCCAGATGAGTGAAGACCAGCACCCCGGCCTGAGACAGCCCCGAGAGCCGCGACAGCCGCGCCTGACAGGCGATCCAGCGCCGCCCCAGCTCATCCACCCGGCGCCGGCGTTCGTCGAAGGCACCGAACACCGTCAGCTCGCCCAGACCCTCGACGGCATCGACCACCTCGGCCTTGAGCGCCGCGCCGATCTCGACCGCCTCGGTCCCTGGGCGCCGCCCCAGCCGTTCGACCAGCGCCGGCAATAAGGCCCCCGCCGCCAGCAGCAGCGCCAGATCGACCAGCGCCACCGCCGGGCTGTAGACGGCGAGCACGGCCACCGCCCCAGTCACGCAGACCAGCGCCACCACCGCAGGCGTCAGCAGCCGCAGATAGACGCTATCCAGGGTGTCGATGTCGGCACGGATGCGCGCCAGCAGGTCGCCGCTGCGCAGGCCCTGCAACTGCAGCGGCGAGAGCGGCTCCACCTGGCGGTAGAACCACACCCGCAGGCCGGTGAGCAGTCGCAGCGTGGCGTCGTGGCTGACCAGTCGCTCGAAGTAGCGCCCGACGGTGCGGGTGATCGCCAGGCCGCGAATCAACGCCGCCGGGGTGAAGTAGTTGAAGTCCGCCGCGACCAGCCCCGCCGCTGCCATGCTGGCCAGAAACCAGCCCGATACGGCGAGCAGTGCCATATTGGCGGAAACGGTCACCACGCTGAGCAGAATGCCCAGCGCGAAGTAACCGAGATAGGGACGGGCCAGGGTCAGCCACCAGCGCAGATCGCCCATCACAGTGCCTCCCCGGTAGCGCCCGAGACCAGCCGGGCATAGAGCCCGCCAGCGGCGAGCAGTTCGTCGTGGCTACCCTGCTCGCGGACGCGCCCGTCCTCGAGCACCACGATGCGATCAGCGTGGCGCACGGTGTCCAGCCGATGGGCGATGACGACCAGGCTGCGCCCCTTGCCCAACGCCTTCAGGGCCTTGACCAGGGCGCGCTCGTTGTCGGCATCGAGATGGGCGCTGACCTCGTCGGCGACCACAAAGCTGGCGTTGCGCACCAGTGCCCGGGCGATTGCCAGACGCTGCGCCTCGCCGCCGGAGAGGCGAACACCGCGCTCACCGAGCGGGGTATCGAGCCCCTGGGGCAGGCTCGCGACGAACTCCCGCGCCTGGGCCTGCTCGAGCGCACGCCACAGCGTGGCGTCATCGACGTTCTGCTCAAGGCAGAGGTTGTCGCGCACCGTGCCGAAGAATAGCCGTGGCTGCTGCGGCACCCAGGCCAGCGACTCGCGCCAGGCGGTGATGTCGATCTCGTCCAGGGCCACGCCATCGACGCTGACCGCGCCACGGTCGGGGCGCAGCAGGCCCAGCAGAATCAGCGCCAGGGTGCTCTTGCCGGCCCCCGAGGGGCCGACCACCGCCACCGTCTCGCCCGGGGCGATACACAGCGAGACGTCATCGAGCGCCGGCTTGCGCGGCGCCTGTGCCTTGTCGGCGGTGGCATCATCATCGCTGGCGACGTCGTCGGCGGGATATGTGTAGCCGAGCCCGGCCAGCTCGACCCGCGGCACCTGTCCCGCGCCGAGACCGTCGCGCCGCGTGCCGGTCCACTCGAGGGTCGGCGCGTCGAGCAGCTCGACGATGCGCTCAGCGGCTCCGAGGGCTTCCATGCGCGCGTGATAGACCCCGCCCATGTTGCGCAGCGGCAGATAGAACTCCGGCGCCAGCAGCAGCACCAGAAAGCCCGACTCGAAGTCCAGCTCGCCCCACAGCAGCCGGAAACCGATCAGCACCGCGACCAGGGCGATGCTCACGGTGGCCAGAAATTCCAGCACCAGCGACGAGACGAAGGCCAGGCGCAGCACCTTGAGCGTGCTGGTGCGGTACTCGTCGGAGAGCCGTTCGATCAGCCGCGCCTCGCGTCGGCCCAGGTTGAAGACCTTGAGGGTGGTCAGCCCCTGCAGGGCATCGAGGAAGTGCCCGGAGAGCTGGCCCATGCGCCGCCACTGGCGCTGGTTGAGCTTCTCCGCGCCCTTGCCGATGAAGATCATGAACACCGGGATCAGCGGCGCGGTGACCATCAGGATCAGCGCCGAGACCCAGTCGATGGGCAGGATCACCGCCAGGATCGCCAGCGGGATCAGCGCGGCAAGCGCCGTCTGCGGCAAGTAGCGTGCGTAGTAGGCTTCGAGATGCTCGACGCCGTCGGTGACGGTGTTGACCACGTCACCGGTCTGGGCGCCGCGCTGCCAGACCAGCCCCAGCGCCTGCAACTGGCGCATCAGGCGCTCGCGCACCGCGAGCTTGACGGTGCTCGCCGCGCTGAATGCGAAGTGTTCGACGGCGTAGGTCAGCCCGCCGCGCAGTACAAGGATCGCCAGCATGGCGGCGAAGGCCGGCCACAGCGTGGCCAGCGGCGCCTGCTTAAAGATCGCGCCGTCGGCGACATGGGCAAGCAGCATCGCCTGGACGATAAGCAGCACGCCGCTGGCGAGCCCCAGGCCAATGGCCCAGGTGACGGGCGTGCGCACGCGGCGGCTTTCCTGCTTAAGCCAGCCGAGAGGTTTGGTCGTAGTGGTTTGCATCGTAGAACCGGAGTCAGGGAGTCAGTCTCGTTATGGGACGCGACATGCCCTCGGGCGCACCGCCGTCCATTTCGAGCCCAGTCTACGCGTTGCGGTTTTCCATCCTTTGACCTGCATCAACATGGTTCACGATCCATCACCTAGAGGGCCGCGCTCAGGTGCTACGGCGCACGGTGGCGACGCGCGACCCGCTAATGGCGAGAAGCGGGAAACTCGGTTAGGGATCTTTGGATGGTGCGGGGGATGCAGGATGCCTAGGCCGGCGCGTTCGAAGGGCGCCGGCCTAGGCGATGCGGAAGGCAGGGACGCCGCGGCGGCGTCCCGGTGAGGCGTGTGCTCAGCTCAGCTTGGGCATGCCGGTGATATAACCCACGGCAGCGCCGTAGCGGTCCTTGAAGTTGGCGCGCACGTAGGGATCCAGGGTATCGCGGACCTTGTCGTGCAGGGGGCTATCCCAGTCGCCCGGGTGCTGGAAGTTGCTCATGATGTAGGTCCAGCCATTGATCGCATCGACGGCCTGCAGCCCGGTGGACTCGGCGCCGGCCGGGCAGGACAGCAGACGCGTCAGCTCACCGCTGTCGACGTTGTAGGCCCACAGGAAGTTGTTGACGTGATTGCCGCTGTCTTCGCCAATGAACAGGGTGCGCAGCGCCTCGGAGTACTTGATGTTGTCGGGGTTGGCAATGCGTTCGGCATGCGCCGTGTTGCCCAGCGCATCGGCCTCGGCCAGGTCCTCACCGATGAGGTTGGCCGGCGCCGCCATGTGCACCGACATCCACTCACTGTCGATGGGCTGGCCATCGCTGTCCTTCTGTCCGCCGCGCAGGGTGTGCTCGTAAACCGCGCCGGCGACCGGCCCTTCGACATGGATATCGCTGCTGCCGTCGGTCATCGTCTTGTAGACGTAGGACATGGCCGAGTAGGCCTTCTTGTCGGCGGCATTGACGGTGGTGCCTTCCATCTTGGTAAAGCCCATCGAGGCGCCCATCAGAGCCGCGTAGCGGTGAGTCTCGAGGAAGGCGGCGGCCTTTTCCATGCCCGGCTTCAGCTTGACCCAGTTGACCTTGCCGCTGAAGGGAATGCGCGTGAAGCCGTCGTCGTTGGGATCCTCGGTGCGGATGTCCATGATGTCCGCCGCCTGGATGCCGTCGTCGATCATGGCCTTGATCTCGTCACTGCTGGCGTGGCCCAGACGAATCCAGCTGATATCCCCGGCGCCGGGCCCTTTGCCCGAGACCTGGGTCCACTTGCCCACGTACAGGGTGCCGGACGACAGATCCCGCGGCTTATCGGCGACGAGCACGAACAGGCCACCGTTGGTGGCGTCATCGCCCATCAGCACGGTGCGCTCGTCCGGCATCACCTGAATCAGCTCATGGGAGATGCGACCCATGTTGTAGTGCTTGACGAGGGTGCCGCTGCCGTCGGGGTTCACGGTCACTTCCGGCAGGTGGCCGTAGTCGTAGGGGTTGCCGCGACTCTCGTCGCCGAACAGGTGCCGGCAGAAGCTCTTGAAGGTGTCGTCCGGCGCTGCGGCATCCGGCTCGTATTCTTCGCTCGACAGGTGGGTGCCCCAGGGCGACAGGCTGGCACCGCAGGTGATCCACAGGCCGTTGACCGCCGAGGTATCGACGTTGTGGTATTTGACCAGTGACAGCTCGCCGGTTTCTGGGTTCTGATCAAGCGTCAGTACCGCGATCGGCGAGGGCAGCTGGCCGTACATCCCTTCTTCGGCACCGTTGCGGGTGGTGTACTCGAACTGCACCACGGCGAACACCGGGTTGCCATACACACCCTCGACCTGGGCGTTCTCGACCGTCAGCAGGCTGGTGCCATCCGGGCAGTCGGAGAAGAACTGACGATTGCCGGCGGTGGGATCCAGGATCGGCTGGTTATCGATATCGTAATAGCCGCCGGCGACCACCGTATCGCCCTTGCCGTCGGGCACGCGGTCACCGGTGATGAAGAAGGGGTGATAGGCCAGCTTGACCTGACGGCTGGTGCCGTCGCTCATCTTCAGCTGCATGGCCGAGCCGATGGTGGTGGTCGCCATCGCTGCCGGATTGCTCAACGAAGGCGCTGCCATGGGCAGGAACTTGACGGACGTCACCGTCGCCTTGCTCTCGGCGAAGGCGGCGGTGCTGGCGCCCAGGCTGGCAAGGCCTCCGGCGAGAGGCAGCAGGGGGGCTCCCGCCATGAAGCCGAGGAGACGGCGGCGATTAGTGTCGACGGACTGAGTCATGGAAACATCCTTGGTCATCAAGCGGATCGAGATCATCACGGATAGAGGTCATGTCGAACGGCGACGCCTTCGCCTCGCGGCGAGCACCAACGCCGTTGACCGGCACCATGGATAGTCTCTCGATTTGATGACAGTTCCGTGTCCGCTGGATGCAACCGCCATGACAGATTCAAGACCGAGGCCGGGCCTTCACCCCCGTTGTGCATCCCCGGCCCGGGCGGGATCGCGGCCGATTTCCGCCGTGACCCAGCGCATGATCTCGCCGATCAGGGCACTGTGGGCATAGCGGGTGCGCAGGATATAGCCGTGGCTCTCGCGGCGAACCGGCGGCGCCAGCGGTATCAGGCTACCGTCCTCGAGCGCATCCTGGACCAGCAGGTCCCAACCCAGGGCAATGCCCTTGCCGGCCTGGGCCGCATTGATCAGCAGCGGATAGTTGTTGTACTTGAAGACGGCTCCCCGCTCTTCATAGGGATCCTCATAGGGCACCCCGGCCAGGGCGCTCCACTCCCGCCAGTCGAGCCAGCGCGAATTGCGCTCATCCATATGCAGAAGCGGTAGCGCCGACCAGCGCGGCGGGGTGTCGCCCTCGAGCAGGCCATGCTGGGCGGCGAAGGCGGGGCTACAGACCGGGAACACCTCTTCCGGGGTGAAGATATCGTTCTGTTCGCTATCCCGGTCGCAGTGAATGGCGATATCGGCGCGGTGGTCCTGATCGTCCCGGTCGACGGCCAGCACCTCGATATCCACCTGCGGAAAGGCCGCCTCGAGCCTCGAGAGCCTGGGCAACAGCCAGAGATGCGCGAAGCCGAAGTTGGCAGCAATCAGCACCCGCTGGCGGGTCGAGCACGCGCGGGCCCTGAGCGTGTGAACGGCACTGTCGATGCGGTTGAGCGCCGGGGCGATGTCATCATAGAAACGCAGCGCCTCACGGGTCGGCGCGAGGCCGCCGCCACTGCGCTCGAAGAGCACCAGCCCTACCTGGCTCTCCAGTCCGCGAATGCGCTGGGAGATCGCCGGCTGGGTGGCACCGAGCGCCTTGGCAGCGGCGGTCAGCGAGCCCAGGCGAATAGCGGCTTCAAAGGCGATGAGTGCCTTGAGGCTAGGCAATGACTCGTCGATTTGGGCCATAAGGCAACTCTATGGGATGCATAAGATGGGCGCGCCTACCCGGCATTTTCGCGATGCGTAAAATGCCAGCCCACACGTTCCGTCAGAGCCGAGATGATGTCAGAACCCGCTTTTCACGTCCAAGAATCCCCCGCCAAGGTCTTCGCCACGAACGCCGCTGGCACGCGCATCGAGCTGCCGGCCCTGTGGCTTCGCGAACGTTGCCAGGAGCCGGAGAGCCTGGACGCCGCCACCCAGCAGCGCCTGTTCAACCCGCACAACCTGGATGAGGACCTGACGCTGGTAGAAGCCAAGCTTATGGGCGACCAGGAGGTACGCCTGAGCTTCAGCGACGGCCATAGCGGGCGCTATGATCTGCGCCATTTCGTCGATGACTTCGATGATGACGACGGCCTGCCGGCTCCGCGGCTGTGGGACAGCAGCATCGATTTCGCCAGCATCACCAGAGACTGGGACAAGATCGACGATCACGACTACTTCCGCGACACCCTCGAGGCCTACCTGCAACATGGCGTGATCATTCTCAAGAATGTGCCGACCGACGGCGGCCATCTGGTCGATGTTGGCGAAACCTTTGGCCACGTTCGCTCGACCAACTTCGGCAAATACTTCGAGGTCTGCTCGCGCCCCGAGTCCAATGATCTGGCTTATCGCAGCGTGCCCCTGGCACCGCATACCGACAACCCCTATCGCGACCCGGTGCCCGGCATCCAACTGCTGCACTGCCTGACCAACGAGACCACCGGCGGCCTGTCGACGCTGGTCGACAGCCTGGCCGTCGCCGATCAACTGCGCACCGAGGACCCGGAGGGCTATCGCCTGCTGTCGACCGTACCGGTACGCTTTCGCTTCATCGACGATGGGGTCGAGCTGATCGAGCGCCGGCCGATGATCCACCTCGACGCCATGGGCAAGATGGACGGCGTGCACTACAGCCCGCGCCTGGACTACCTGCCGCTGATGGATGAGCAGAGCACCAAGGCCTTTCATCGTGCCCGGCGCCGCCTCGGCGAGCTGTTCGCCCACCCGGACTATCAGATCCAGTTTGCGCTGGGCGATGGCGAGCTGATGATGTTCGACAACAACCGGGTGCTGCACGGCCGCACCGCCTACGATCAGAACGAAGGCTTCCGCCACCTGCAGGGCTGCTACATCGACCGCGACGGCCCCACCGGCCACTTCCGGGCGATGGTCAAGCAGGCGCGCGCCTTTCAAGCCACCGTTTCAACCGAGAGCGTGACTGCCGCATGAATACCGTAACGTTCACCCAGATGAAGGATGGCACCAGGGACGAGTACCTGATGCTCGGCGAGCTCGAGGACCGCTTCGTCGAGGGCCTGCCCGAGCGTATCCTCGAGGCGCTGAAGGCGCTCGAGAACACCCTCTCCGGCTACCGGGTCTCGCGGCTCGATCATGTGCTGCAGTCCGCCACCCGTGCCGAGGAAGACGGTGAAGACGAGGAAATGATCGTGGCGGCGCTGATCCACGACCTCGGCGACGACCTGGCCCCCCACAATCACTCGCAGTATGCCGCGTCCATCATCCGCCCCTATGTGCGGGCCGAGGTGACCTGGATCATCGAGCACCACGGGCTCTTCCAGAACTACTACTACATTCACCACTTCGGCGGTGATCCGCTGGAGCGCGACCGCTATCAGGACCATCCCTGGTATCAGCGCTGCGTCGACTTCTGCGAGCGCTGGGACCAGGCCTCCTTCGACCCGGACTACCCTACCCGGCCGCTGGAGCACTTCGCGCCCATGGTCCGGCGCATCTTCAGCCGCCCGGCCTTCGACCCGGCGTATGTCGGCGACGAAAGCGTTCGCCACCTGTAAGGCACCGATAACGCGCCCTGCCCCTCGATACCGGCAGGTTATAAAAACGACGCGGCCCCTGCTGAGGCAGGGGCCGCGTTTGCATGGGAAGCGTCAACGAACGCCTTGGCGGGTCAGGCCTGCAGGCGGCGCAGCAGAAATACCAGCGGCACGCTGAACACGTAGATCAGCCCCATCCAGGTGAAGATGTCGTTGAAGGCCAGCACCTGGGCCTGCTGGGAGACCCGCTGCACCAGCATGCCGACGGCGGCGTGGTAGGCATCGGGCACCGAGCCTGCGAGCATCGCCTCGTACTTGGCGATTTCCGCCACCACCACCTCGCGGCCGGTATCGATGGCCGGGATCAGCTGGTTCCAGTGGTAGTCCTCGCGGATGTCACGCACCGTATCGAGCAGCGCCAGCCCCATGGCGCCACCGAGGTTGCGCATCACGTTGAAGAGCCCGCTGGCGTTGCCCACCTCGTCGGGCGGCAGGGTGCCCAGGGCAATGCGCGAGGCCGGGATGATGCACATGATCAGCCCCATGCCGCGCACGATCTGCGGCACGCAAAACTGCCAGAATCCGGACTCCACGGTGAGGTTGGCGTTCATCATGGTACCCACGCCGACCAGCGCAAGGCCAAAGAACAGCAGCACCCGCAGGTCAATGTGATTGGAGGCCTGGCCCACAATCGGCGCGCACAGGAACATCGTCAGCCCGGTGACGAACATCACCTCGCCGATCTGCAGGCTCGAGTAGCCGCGCACATAGCCGAAGAACAGCGGCATGATGTAGACCAGCCCGTAGAGGGCGATGCCGATGATGAAGCCCATCCCGGCGCCGATCGCGAAGTTGCGGTTGGCGAAGGCGCGCAGATCGACGATCGGATGATCGCTTCTCAGGGTGCGGGCAAAGAACCACACCCCGGCGACCAGGCAAGTCAGGCTGAAGATGATGATGCGGTCGCTGGCGAACCAGTCATCCCCCGGGCCCTCTTCGAGCACGAACTCCAGCGAACCCAGAAACACCGCGATCAGCACCAGGCCGATCAGGTCGAGATTGCGCGCCACCGCGTGGTTGGGCTTGTCGATATCGAGAAAGCTCCAGGCGGCCCAGCACACCAGCACGCCCGGAATCACGTTGGCCAGGAACAGCCAGTGCCAGCTCATCGTCTCGGTGATATAGCCGCCTACGGTGGGGCCGATGGAGGGCGCCATGGTTACCACCATGCCGATTACCGCCTGCACGCTGCCCATCACCCGGCGGGGAAAGATCGAGAAGCTTACCGCCTGGGTGATCGGGATCATCGCCCCGCCCATGAAGCCCTGGATGGCGCGCAGTACGATGAGCTGCTCGATGGAGGTGGCCAAGGCACAGCCGAGGCTTGCCAGCGTGAAACCGGCGCAGGACAGCGTGAAGGCCACCCGCGTCGAGAGGATACGCATCAGCATGCCCGACAGCGGGATCATGACGATTTCGGCGATCAGATAGGAGGTCTGTACCCAGGAGATCTCATCTTCGCTGGCCGAGAGCCCCGACTGAATTTCATTGAGCGAGCTGGCGACGATCTGGATGTCCAGGATCGCCATGAACATGCCGAACACCGCGGCGATGAAGCCGATGCGCTGCCGCCAGGGCGGCATGTCGCTGACCGGCGCCGCCGGAGCGGGAGCGGCCGCGCTGCCGGCACCTTTACTCACGAGCCGGCCTGATCGTCAGAAGGCGTGGTGGCCGCCTTGGCCACGTCATCGTCGGACGCCTGGTGGTCATTGCCGGGGTCCAGATCGCGGGTGTCCACCGCCGGCACCGCCGACAGCCCGGAACGCAAGCGGTCGAGCGATTCGACGGGGCCGGTGATGCGAATCTTGACCGGCACCCGCTGCACGATCTTGTTGAAGTTGCCGGTGGCATTGTCCTGGGGCAGCAGGCTGAACTCGGTGCCGGTAGCCGGTGACAGGCTGTCGACAACGCCCTCGAAGGTGATGTCCGGATAGGCATCCAGGCTCACCTCGGCCGGCTGGCCAACGCGAATCCGCTCGAGCTGGGTTTCCTTGTAGTTGGCCGCCACATAGGCCGACTCAATGGGCACCAGCTGCAAGAGCGTCAGCGACGGCTGCGCCAGGGTGCCGGCCTCGACCTGCAGATTGCCGACGATGCCGTCGCGGGGAGCAAGGATGCGCGTCTTGTCGAGCTGATGGCGGGCATAGTCGAGATCCGCCTTGGCGGCATCGAAGTTGGCCTCGGCGCGGGTCACGTCGCTCTCGGCGACCGCTAGCTGGCGCTTGGCCGAGACCACCGCTGCACGGCTCTTGGCCAGATTGGCCTCAGCGACCCGCAGCGCCGCCTGGTCGTCTTCGCGCTGCTGGCGTGACCCATAATTGTTGGCGGCAAGCGACGAGGAGCGCTCAAGATGCTGGCGAGCCTGCTCGACATCCGCCAGGGAGGCCTCGATTTGAGCATTGGCCTGATCAATGGAGGCCTGCTGCAGCTCGACCTGGCGCCGGGACTGAACGATCGAGGCCGCCGCGACCGCCTGCTGGGCCTCGGCCTGGCTCACCTGGTCGCGATAGCTCTCGGCGTCCAGGCGCACCAGCAAATCGCCCTTCGTGACCGTCTGGTTGTCGTCCACGGCCACCTCGGCGACCCGCCCCGACAGCTCGGCGCGCACGGCCACGCTGTCGGTGTGCACATAGGCATTGTCGGTCTCTTCGATGAAACGCCCGACCTGCCACCAGTGCAGGCCCCACCAACCAAGTGCCACCAGGGCGATGAGGCCCACCAGCACGGCCAGAATCTTGCGGCTCGATTTCCCGCTGGTTCGGGCCTCTGCGGCCGTGGCCGGCCCCTCGCTCTGGTTAGCGACCGAACCTTCGCCCAGGTCCGAGGTGCTATCCTGATTGCCATCCGCTGTCATGGCCACTCCTCAATGCATGTCGTCCCGACGGGCTTCTGTGGGAAGTCGGTTTTTCGGGAGGGAAGCCCTACAGTGTAATGAATGCTACACTACATGACCACCGCGGAATGCCTTGCGCCACGGGCAGGTTCCGCCAGCGCCGACCTCTTAGCCGTGGCCGCTCTAGATGCCGCAGATATGCCGCGACAGGAATATGAATGCCCCGCTCAGCCCCTTCCGACCCCAACGACCCGCAAAAGACCGATGCCCGCCCTACCCCGCGCGGGATAGCGCGGCGCGAACGCCTGCTGGATGCCGCCCGGGATGTCTTTCTCGAGCAAGGCTATGCCGGCGCCAGCGTCAACGAGGTGGTGGCCCGCGCCGGCGGCTCACTGGCGACGCTCTACAAGCAGTTCGGCAACAAGGAAGGGCTGTTCACCGCGGCCATGGAACGCCATATCTCCAACGCCTGGGAGGTGCTAGAGGCGGGACGACGCAGTCGCCAGGCGCCCGAGCAGGTGCTGTACGAGCTTGGCCGTCGCATGCTGGCGCTGGTGTTCGAGCCGGGAGTGATTCGCCTGGTACGCGGCCTGGCCTTCGAGGCCGAGCGGACGCCCGAACTCGGCGAGCTGTTCCTCACCCGTGGCCCCGACCAGACCCGCCAGGCGCTCGCCACCTATCTAAGCGACCAGGTCGACAGTGGCCGCCTAGACCTTGAAAACCCGCGCGAAGCCGCCGGGATGTTCATGGGCATGCTGCTCGGTGAATGGCACATCGATGCCCTGCTGGGCCGCGACCTGCGACTCGATGAGGCCGCGTGCGATGCCCGGGCGAAGCGCTGCGCGGCGATCTTTCTCTCCGGCGTCAGTCGTTCATCGCCCTGAGGCCGTCACTCGCGCTGCCTTCCAGGCTCACCCTGATGCGGCCAGGGCATCCAGCGCCTGGTGGTCGAGGCAGCGATAGCTGAACGAGGGACGGCCCACCTGACCGTAATGGAACGACTCCTCGAGAATGCCGGTCTCGGCCAGGTGCTTTAAGTACTTGCGCAGCGAGACCCTCGACATTCCGGTGGCCGGCGCCAGCGCTTCGGTGGCGAACTGAGCATCGCCCTGTGCGGTGATCGCCCGCGCCACCTGGGCAAGGGTAGGCGCGGTGAGTCCCTTGGGCAGGTCATCGGGATGGCGTATCGGCCCCGACCCCGAGCGGCCAAACAGACGGTCCAGGTCGCGTTGAGAGGCCTCGGCGGGCAGGTGACGCAGCGAATCCCGGGCGGCGACGCAGGCGCTTACCGCATCCCGGAAACGCTCGAACTCGAAGGGTTTGACCAGAAAGTCCCTAACACCGAGCTTTCGCGCCTGGCGCACCGTCTCGACCTCCGAGGCCGCGGTAATCAGAATGACGTCGATATCGCGCCCCTGGCGCTGTAACTGGCGCACGATGTCCAGTCCGCTGCGCTCCCGCAGGTAGACATCCAGCAGCACCAGATCGATACCGCCCTGCTCCAGTACATCCAGCGCCGAGGGTACATCGCGGCACTGGGCCGCCAGGGTGACGTGGTCCAGGCGGTTGAGGTACTCGAGATTCAGGCGCATCACCATGGGATCGTCCTCGACGATCAGCACACGGATGGGATCGCTCATGGTGCCTCCTGTCGGGAAACGTCAGGTGATGAAGGGGCATCGGTTGCCGCTGCATAGGGTAGCGCGACTTCGATCAGCGTGCCCTGCCCTTCGCTACTGTAGAGCGACAGCACGCCCTGATGGGCCTCGACTCGCTCCCGGGCCAGGGCAAGCCCCAAGCCGCGCCCCTGCCCCTTGGTGGAAAGCCCCCGCTCGAAGACCCGCGCCTGAAGCGCCGGCGCAATACCGGGCCCGGTGTCCTGAATCTCGAGGGTCAGCCAGTCGTGTTGATAATCAAGGGTCAGGCTCACCCGGCGCTCTTCGCTGCTCGCCAGCGCCTCGAAGGCATTTTCCAACAGGTTGCCGATCACCGTCACCAGGGTGTGGCCCATCTCAGGATCGGCAGCCACCGGCAGCGGCTGCTCGGCCGAGAGCGTCAGGGTGATATCGCGCTCGCGGGCCTCGCTGCGCTTGCCGAGCAGAAAGCCGGCTAGCACCGGGTCTCGAATCGCCTCGTTGAGGCCGTCGGATACCACCCGTTGGCCATCGTTGAGCTCGCGCAGATAGCGCTTGAGGGCGACCAGGTCACCGAGGGCCGCCAGGCCGGTGATCACGTGCAGGCGATTCTTGAAGTCATGGGTGGTGGCGCGTAGCGCCTCGGCGTAACGGCGCACGCCGGTCAGTTCCTCGGCCAGCCGATGCACGTCGGTCTTGTCGCGCAGGGTCGCCACGGCACCGATCATCCGGCCGCGATGGTGGATGGGCACCCGGTTGGCCAGCAATACCTGATCATTGATCGCCACCTGTTGATCGAGGGACGGTCGGTCTTCGGCCAGCACCTCCAGCATGCCGGCCTCGGGCAGATAATCGGCAAGCGGTATGCCCGGCTGCGGCGCTTTAAGTCCCGCTCGCTGCAGCAGCCGCCGGGCGGCCTGATTGACCAGCGTGATGCGCCCCTCGGCATCGACGGCCAGAATTCCCTCATGCACCGAGCTCAGCATCGCCTGCCGCTCTTCGACCAATTGCGCGATCTGGTAAGGCTCGAGCCCCAGCAAGACCCGCTTGATATAGCGCGCCAGTAGGCCCGCCCCCAGGGCGGCGGCCAACATCAGCGCCAGCACGCCCAGCACGATCTGATGACGGTGGGCTTCAAGGGTCGGCAGCAGCGAGGACATGGTCACGCCGACCGCCACCGCTCCGATCACCTCGCCGTCACCGCCAAGCACCGGTGCAAAACCGCGGATACTGGTGCCCAGGGTGCCCTTGGAGCGTGACGCATAGCGCTCGCCCTCGAGGGCCGGCCCCTCATCACCGCCCTGAAAGAAGTGCCCGATACGCGACGGATCGGGGTGGGTCAGGCGCCGCGCGGTCTCGGTCATCACCACGATGAAATCGACGCCCAGCTCTTGGCGCAGCCGCTCGATGGAGGCCTGGAGCGGGCCTGGCGCCAGGCTGGCGTCATCGCGCCGCCTGGCCAGTGCCGAGCGCACGTCGGCCCTGCCCGCCACCACCTGAGCCAGGTCGGTCACGCGAGTGGACTGCGCCTGCTCCAGGGCGCTTCGCTGCTGCCCCATGAACAGCCACAGCGCCAGGCCTAGCGACAGCACGATCATCACCGCCACCAGCAGCGAAATCAGGGCACTCAGGCTAAGGCGAGGTCTGCTCATGGCGATCTCCGGTCGGCGTGCGCCGCCACCGGACCAGTGCACTGTTTTCCCCGCCAGGCGCGACAGGGCCAAATTGCGACCTTGGTGGCATTCCCTGTCTGCGCTTGCTGAATCAACACGCCCACCTCGACTTTCATTAGTTTCAAAACGCTTTGTTAATTTTGCAAAGCTTGGCGCCACGCCAGGGCGACTTATCCTCGGCCTACCCCTTGGCAAGAAGTGCCGACTACCTCTCAAGGGACACCCCATTGACGACGCTGCCTGGCCCCGCTCAGGCACTATGATGCCGCCCTCGCATGCTACCTGGCGGCCTGGAGGATATACATGAGCTACGCCACCGAATCCGCGACTGGGATGCCGAGCAGTCGCTCCGCACTGCCGCGCATCTTCGGCCTACCGATGGGGGCCTTCGCCCTGATCGCCGGCGTAATGATCGTCGCCCTGGCCACCGACACCCTGCCTACCGGCATGATCGGCGCCTTTCTGGTGCTGATGGTATGCGGCGAGCTGACGGGCTTCATCGGCGACCGGCTGCCGATCATCAAGACCTACCTGGGCGGCGGCGCCATTCTTTCGATCTTCGGTGCCGCCACCCTGGTCTATCTCGGCTGGCTGCCAAGCGATGTAGTCGACAACGTCACCGGCTTCATGAAGAGCGGCGGCTTTCTGAATTTCTACATCGCGGCGCTGATCACCGGCAGCATCCTTGGCATGGACTCCAAGGTGCTGGTCAAGGTCGGCTCGCGCTTCGCCCTGCCGCTGATCTGTGCGGTGCTGTTTGCCGGCCTGTTCGCCATGGCCGTCGGCGCCCTGCTGGGCTTCTCGCCCCAGGATGCCCTGGTGGTCATCACCCTGCCGATCATGGGCGGCGGCATGGGCGCCGGCGCGGTGCCGATGAGCCAGATCTACGAGCAGCTACTGGGTCAGCCGGCCAGCTACTACATCTCGATTCTGGTGCCGGCCCTGGCGCTGGGCAACGTCTTCGCCATCATCATCGCCGGGCTGCTCAACGGCTTGGCCAATCGCTTCCCCAACCTGACCGGCAACGGCCAGATGATGCCGGGCGTCGAGATCGAAGATCGCAAGAGCGTATTCGACCCGTCTACGCTGGGCATCGGCCTGGTGGTGGCGCTGACCTTCTTCACCACCGGCGAGATTCTCGGCGATTTCATCCCGCTGCATCCCTATGCCCTGATGATCGTGCTGGTGGCGCTGTTCAAAGTGTTCAACCTGGTGCCGGAACGCATCAACGAGGCGGCCTCGCAGTGGTTCCAATTCGTGGCCAAGAACTGGACCTTCGCGCTGCTGTTCGGCATCGGTATCGCCTACACCGACCTTGGCCAGGTGATCGACGCCATTTCCCTGACCTACGTGCTGATCGTGCTGGCCGTGGTCGCCGGTGCCGCCTTCGGCGCGGGCATCGTCGGCAAGCTGGTGGGCTTCTACCCCATCGAGTCGGCGATCACCGCCGGGCTGTGCATGGCCAACATGGGCGGCACCGGTGACGTGGCGGTGCTGTCCGCGGCACGCCGCATGTCGCTGATGCCCTTCGCGCAGATCTCTTCACGGCTGGGCGGCGCACTGATTCTGCTGATCTCCAGTGCCCTGGTGCCAATGCTGGCAGGCTGAGCGAGGCTCGTCTTACGGCGGGCCTACAAAGCCACACACGGGCAACGACATCTGCCTAATGACCAACTCGTAATGCCGCCCTTGCAATGACAGAGGCCCCGCCAAGCGGGGCCGCTGTCGTTTGCGGGCCTCAAGATGCGAGAGCGGGTCCTTGCGAAGCTCTGTCGATCAACTCTCTAGCCCTCTCTAGAGCACCACTCTCAACCAGCCCTCTCAACCAGCCCTCTCGACCAGTCCTATCGCTCGAGAACCGGGCTCAATCCTCTTCATCGTCGGCGATATCCCGCCCGAAGGCACGCCACTGGGCCAGCGTCATCACCTCGGTGAGCTCGGTCTGCAGGTCATGGGCGATCAGCAGCTCGCCGCGCTCGAGCTGGCCCTTGAGCTCGCCGGTCCAGCCGCGCATGCCCTCGCCGGTATCGGTGGTGTCATAGCCCTGGCGGGTCACGAAGGCCTCAAGCAGGGAATCGAGCGTCTCGCCGGGCAACATGCGATAGGGGACTTCCACGAAACGGCTCATTGCGTCTCCTCTTGATGGTCGGCGTCGCTTTCAGCGCCCATGGATTCACCGCGCTCCCAGGCGGCCAGGCGGGTCAGGAACTCGTCCTCATCGATCACCGGCACGCCGAGATCCGTCGCCTTGGTGAGCTTGCTGCCGGCGGCCTCACCGGCCACCAGGCAGGCCGTCTTCTTCGACACGCTGCCGGCGACCTTGGCGCCCAGCGCCTGCAGACGCGCCTTGCCCTCGTCGCGGGTCAGGTTCTCGAGAGTGCCGGTCAGCACCCAGGTCTCTCCCGCCAGCGGCTGAGGCCGCTCGATTACCGCCTCTTCCTGCCAGGTGAGGCCCTGCGCGATCAGCGCCTCGATGGTCTCCCGGTTGTGGGGCTGGCGAAAGAAGGTATGCAGATGGGCGGCGACGATCGGCCCCACGTCGTCCACGGCCTCGAGATCCGCCTGCTCGGCGGCCATCAAGGCGTCTAGGGTGCCGAAGTGGCGGGCCAGGTTGTTGGCGGTGGCCTCGCCGACCTCGCGGATGCCCAGCGCATAGATGAAGCGCGCAAGCGTAGTCTGTTTGGCTTTCTCCAGCGCCGCGACCAGGTTGGCCGCCGACTTCTCGCCCATCCGCGGCAGGCCGGCCAGCGCCTCGGCGCTCAGGGTGAAGAGATCCGCCGGGCTCTTCACCCAGTCGAGCTCGACCAGCGCATCGATCAGCTTCACGCCGAGCCCTTCGATATCCAGGGCGCGACGGCTGGCGAAGTGCTTGAGCGCCTCCTTGCGCTGGGCCGGGCAGTAGAGCCCACCGGAGCAGCGCGCCACGGCCTCGCCTTCAAGCCGCTCGATCTGCGAGTCACAGACCGGGCAGCACTCGGGGAAGACGATCTCGCGGGCATCCGCGGGGCGCTCTTCCTCGATCACCCTCACCACCTGGGGGATGACGTCGCCGGCGCGGCGAATGCTGACCCGATCACCGATCATCACGCCGAGGCGGGCGATCTCGTCCTGGTTATGCAGGGTGGCATTGGAGACGGTCACGCCGGCCACCGAGACCGGCGCCAGCCGCGCCACCGGGGTGATGGCACCGGTACGCCCGACCTGAAACTCGACGTCCTCGAGGGTGGTGACCTGTTCCTGGGCGGGAAACTTGAAGGCAATCGCCCAGCGCGGCGCCCGGGCCACGAACCCCAGCTCGCGCTGCAGACGCAGGTCATCGACCTTGATCACCGCGCCGTCGATATCATAGCCAAGGCCGTCACGCTTCTCGCCGAGGCGTCGGCAGTAGTCGATGATGCCTTTAGCCCCCTGGACGACGTCAAGCTCAGCGCTAACGCGAAAGCCCCAGTCACGCAGCAGGGCCATCTGCTCGCTATGGGTAGGCGTATCGATATCGGCCACACTGACCGTTCCCTGGACGAGCTGATAGGCGCTGAACTCCAGGGGCCTTTTGTCGGTGATGCGCGGGTCGAGCTGGCGCAGGCTGCCGGCGGCAGCGTTGCGGGGGTTGGCAAACACCTTGGTGCCCTCCTCCCGGGCCTTGTCATTCATGGCCTCGAAGTCGGCGTGACGCATGGTCACCTCGCCACGCACTTCCAGGCGCTCCGGCCATTCCTTGCCACGCAGCCTGAGCGGGATCGACTTCAGTGTCTTGAGATTGGAGGTGATGCCCTCGCCGGTGCGGCCGTCGCCCCGGGTCACACCTCGGGTCAGCTCGCCATGCTCGAAGACCAGCGACACGGCGGCGCCATCGAGCTTGGGCTCGCAGCAGAAAGACAGCGACTCGGGCGTGACCTCCAGACGGTCGGCGACCCGACGCACGAAATCGGCCAGCTCCTCCTCGTCGAAGGCGTTGTTGAGCGACAGCATGGGA
This sequence comes from Onishia taeanensis, assembly GCF_900100755.1. GTDB lineage: Bacteria > Pseudomonadota > Gammaproteobacteria > Pseudomonadales > Halomonadaceae > Onishia > Onishia taeanensis. The sequence goes on along the minus strand of NZ_FNCI01000002.1, from coordinate 146,281 downwards.
ACGTCATGCATCACCTCGGGAAAGCCATCGGCCGGGGCGGCGCCGACACGCTGGGTCGGCGAGTCCGGGGTCACCAGGGTCGGGTACTCGGCCTCGATCTCCTGCAGACGGCGCAGTTTAAGATCGTAGTCCGCGTCGGTCAGTTGCGGCTCGTCGAGCACATAGTAGCGATAGTTGGCGTCATCGAGGGCGGCACGCAGCTCGGCCACCTCGTCGCGGATCTTGGTATCAGGCTGGCTCATGAAGGGGTGGCATCACGTCTAGGAAGCAAACGGACATTGTAGCGGCGGCGGGTCCCAAACGACACGGCGGCTACTAAACGACATATGGGCTCCCGAGGGAGCCCATATGAAGGGTGGCGGCGGTAGCGTAAGCCGCTTCAGTTGGCCTGAGTGCGGTGCAGCCGGTGGCGGCGCTCGAACTCCTGCACCCGCTCGCGGGCAAAGCCCACGGTCTGGGCGGTCATCACGCTCTGGTTCTCATCCTTCAGCTCGCCGCCCAGATGACGCACCACGACCATGGCGGTTTCGACCATGGCTTCGAAGGCCGCAGAGCTGTCGTGGGCCCCGGGCAGCGGCATCAGCAGACTGATGCCCGGCGTGGTGAAATCGACGCCGTCGGCGACCGGGAAGGTTCCCGGCTTGATCACGTTGACCATCGAGAACTGCAGCTCGCTGTGCGGGTCCTGGGTCTCGAAGCGATGGAAGATCTGCATGTCGCGACAATAGCGCAGGCCGCAGGCCAGCATCAGGTCTAACAGTGCGGTACCGGAGAAGCCTTCTTCGTCCCGAGACATCACGCTGATGACGATGATTTCCTCGGCGCCGCTGAGGGTCTCGCGGGCATGTTCGACCTTGACGCCGTTGCGCAGCGCGCGCTGCAACGTCGGATGCTGCGACTCGGCACCATCGCTTAGCCCGGCCGCTTCATCGGCATAGTAAGAGGCATCGAAGGCGGCGTAGCGTTCATCACCGCTTTCCTCTGGCTCAGGATGGCGCCTGTCATCCAGGCGTGCGCGATCACTTGCCTCTGCGCTTGCCTGGGCACTTTTCTGGGCAGACAGCCGCGGTGAAAACAGCGGATCGTCGCCATCGCGCTGTGCGGCGGCTTCGGCCGCGCGGCGGGCCTCCTGCTCACGCTCGGCCTGCTCCTGCTGCCGGCGGCTGGTTTCGCGTGCCTGACGCTCGGCCTTCTGACGCTCGCGCTCCAGCTTGTCCTTCTTGCGCTTCTCCTTACGGCTCGCCATCTTCTTCTGAATCGAGGAGCCGAAGCGCTGCATCGAATCCCCGACCCTGGCCGAACGATCCCGCAGCGAATCGGACATGCCGTCAAAATCGACCAGCTGATAGCGCTCTTCATCGTGATGGTAGCCTTCATGATCCGCGGGATCGGCGGCAATGCCGGACAGCATCTCGTCCTGATGCTCCGCCGCGACCGCATCCTCCGGTTCAAGATTCATCCGGGCATGGGCAGCGTCATCGATCTCGCTGGGCTCACCCATCACTGGCTGCTTGGCCTGCGGCTGATTGGCCTTCTGATCAGCATCCGCACGCGGCGCCTGAGGGACGTCCTCCTGCAGCGGCGCGGTATCCTGATAGCGCGGCTCTTGAGGGCGAGGCTCTTGGCGATGAGGCGCTGCACGACCGGACGTCTCGGTACCCGAGGCATCGCCGACCTGCGAACGTCCTTGGCCAAGAGTGTCCCCTGTTCGGGATTCTTGGGGCCGGGCTTCCTGGGTCTGGCGCCAACTGGACAGCACCCGGGACGGGCCCGGGTGCTCCTGACGCTCAAGCTTGGGTTTCGAACGCGGCTCGTAGGCGGCGGGCCTAACGACCCGTGCCCCGCCATTGGGCAGCTCGCTGCGCACTTCGGCATCCCGAGCTTCCTGCTCCGGGTCGGTGTATGCTGCCGGGTCTGCATCAGTCGATGTCGAATCGACCTGATCCAGCCTAGGGACGCGACGCTGACGCTGCAGGCGACGTACACCATCGATCACGATGATGGTCACCAGCGCCAACCCCAGAATGATCAGCCACTCTCTAAGTTCCATGAGTCGTCTTGCCTGTCTGCTAGGGGCACCATGCCGGAAAGATTAACAGCCATTAGCATAGCGCGATTACCAAAAAAAGGGCCATGTCTTTTTTGATTGTCAAGCGACATTCGTTGCCTGACAGCATGTCGAATGACCCACGTAATCACCCTACGCGTGCGTCACCTACCTCATTCATATATCCCGTCTTGTTACCCGCTTTCACAACCGGGTGCAAGCGTCGCATTTTACCGACCCGGCCCAGGCTGCGCCGTATTCAGGCCTCGGCAAGCACCGCTGCCTCCTCGACACCGACCGATACCAAGCGCGAAACCCCAGGCTCCTGCATGGTCACACCCATCAAACGTTCCGCCGCTTCCATGGCGATCTTGTTGTGGGTGATATAGATGAACTGCACCGTCTCGGACATCTCCTTCACCAACTTGGCATAGCGGCCCACGTTGGCATCATCCAACGGCGCATCGACCTCATCCAGCATGCAAAACGGTGCGGGATTGAGCTGGAAGATGGCAAACACCAGCGACAAAGCAGTCAGCGCCTTTTCTCCCCCCGACAGCAGATGAATGGTGCTGTTCTTCTTGCCCGGCGGCCTTGCCATGATGGCGACCCCGGTCTCGAGCAAATCATCGCCGGTAAGCGTCAACCATGCGGCCCCGCCGCCGAAGACTTTGGGGAAAAGCGTCTGCAGGCCGGCATCGACCTGATCGAAGGTCTCCTTGAAACGGGTCCGGGTCTCCTGATCGATCTTGCGGATGGCCCGGTCGAGCGTCTCCAGGGCCTCGGTCAGCTCCGCATGCTGGGCCTCCAGGTAGTCGCGGCGCTCGGCCTGCTGGTCGTATTCCTCGATGGCGGCCAGGTTGATAGCGCCGAGCCGGCGGATCTTGTCGCCCAGGCCGTCGAGGCGCTCACGCCAGGCGGATTCGGTGGCGTTGGGATCGAGGTGCTCGGCCAGGGCATCGGCATCGTGATTGAGTTCGGCGAGCTGCTCGTCCTGGGCGTCGGCCTTCAAGGCCAGGGCCTGAACCTGCATGCGCGCTTCCTGCAGCCGCTCGCGGATGCCTTCCAGGTTTCGCTCGTGCTGCTGGCGCGCCTGCTCATCCTCACGTAGCTGTTCGGTGAAGGCGGCGGTCTTGTCGCGGCACTCGGTCAGGGCGCGTTCGTCACGGTCACGCTGGTGCAGTAGCTCTTCCAGGCGCTCGCGATTCTCCTCTTCAGGCTCGCGCAGCATCTCGCGGCTTTCTTCGAGCTCCGCGCACTTCTCCTCCAGGCGGGCCCGGGACTCCTCTGCGCGCCCCTGCTGCTGACCGAGGCCGGCGCGTTCGGTAGTTAGCCGCTGATGGTCGAGCGCCAGCTGCTGGGCGCGCTGGGCCAAGGGCCGCTGGCGGGTGCGCAGCGAGGCGAGCCGCTCCTGGGCCTCGCGGCGGGCACGCTCGAGGCCCTCCCGCTCGGCGCTATCGTCTTCTAGGCGCGCCATGGCGGCCTGCCACGCTTCGCGGGCCTCTTCCAGTTCCAGGGCACGCTCCTCACGCTGCTCTTCGATCCGTTCGAGCTCTTCGTCGATTTCCCGAGCACGCGACTCCAGGTGCTCTAGGCGCGTGGCGAGGTTGGCCTCGGCGAGGGTCCACTGCTGATGCCGCCCCTGCTGTTCGGTCTCGTCGCGACGGCACTGCTCCAGGGTCGCCTCGACATCCTGATCGCGGCTCTCCAGCGCGGCCAGCTGTTCGTCCAACGCGGCCAGGGTAGCGCCCACCTCATCGAGCTCCACGGCGACCTCGTCCCGGCGGCGACGGCTAGTCAGCAAGCTGTCACTGCCCTGCGCCTCGCCCCGCCGGCGCACGAAGCCTTTGCCTAGCCACAGGCCGGCAGGCGTCACCAGACTTTCCCCAGGCGGCAGGCTCGCGACCCGCGACCAGGCCTCTTGCTCGTCGGCGGCGCAGTGAATGCCGGTAAGCAGCAGCGCCGCGGCACCGGCACCCTGCACCTTGGCGGCCAGGCTGGCACCGCCCTGGCTGCCACTAACCTTCGAGGTATCAAGGTCGCCATCCAGCAGCGCCAGGTCGCCGAGCGCGGTAGTCTCCGGGCCGGCATCCAGCGCCTGGCGGGCGCGGCCCAGGTCGACCAGCCGGGTGTTGAGCCAGGGGGCGAGAATCCAGCCGACGACGTCCTCCCATTCGGCCTCCACCGACAGTCGCTCGCCGAGGCGCGGCGCATCACCCAGGCCATGCTCGGCCAGGTGGGCTTCCAGGGCCTCGTCGTGATCGGCCAGTGCGGCGTCGATCAGCGCGTCGAGGGAGGCAAGCTCGCCTTGCAGGCTGTTGCGGCGCTGGCGTTCGGCTTCCCGGCGCGCCTCGGCGTCGCGACGCTCGTCGCGAGCCTGCTGGCGGCGCTCCAGCGCCTGCTGACGGCGATCTTCCAGGGCTTCGCGCTCCAGCTCGGCTTCGGCCAGACGCTCGGCAAACTCGGCGCGCTGCTCGCGAAGCTCACTGGCATCGGGGAGCTCGGCGCGCTGCTGACGGCGGCGCTGCACCTCGGCGGCCAGCGTCTCGACGCCCTGCTCCAGGTTGCGAACCCGGTCCTGAGCGCGTTCGGCTTCGTGACTCGCCTGCTGGTGACGCTCATTGAAGGCGTCCCAGCGCTCGCTGTGTTCGGTATTGGCGGCCTCGGCTTCCTCGAGGGCCTCTTCGAGCTGGGCCAGTTCCTCGGCCACTTCCTCCTGCTCGGGCCCCAGCGTTTCGAGGCGCTCGTCCAGCGCGGTCAAGCGCTCGCCGTCGCTGTCGTTCAGCCGGTCGAGGTCGGCGAGTTCGGCGCGGGCACTCTCCAGATCCCGCGCCAGCTGCTGCTCGCGGGTTCGGGCGTGCTCGAGGCTCTGCTCGAGGCGGGCGATGGCGGTGGTGGTTTCATAGAAGCGGGCCTGATGGCCTTCGAGTTCTTCGGCGAGGCGATCATGCTCGCTTCTGGCCTGTTCGAGCCGGGTCTCGCACTGGCGGGCTCCCAATACCTCGCGCTCGACGCCGGTCTCGAGCTCGCGGACACGGCTCTCCTGTTCGCTCTGCTCGGCGCGCAGCGCGCGGCCGCGCAGCAATGCCAGCTCGCCCTTGAGCCGGTACTCCTCCTGCTTGAGGGTCTGGTAGCGCTTGGCGGCGTCGGCCTGTCGCTTGAGGCGTTCGAGCTGCTTGTCGAGCTCTTCGCGAATGTCGTCGAGGCGCTCCAGATTCTCCTGGGTGCGCCGCATGCGGTTCTCGGTCTCGCGACGGCGCTCCTTGTATTTGGAGATGCCGGCGGCTTCTTCGAGGGTCGAACGCAGCTCTTCGGGGCGCGCCTCGACCAGCCGCGAGATCATGCCCTGGCCGATGATGGCGTAGGAGCGCGGCCCAAGGCCGGTGCCCATGAACAAGTCGGCGATGTCGCGGCGCCGGCACTTCTGGCCGTTGAAGAAGTAGCTGGACTGGCTGTCGCGCGTCACCACGCGCTTGACGGCGATCTCGGCGTACTGGGCGTAGACACCGCCCATGCTGCCGTCGCGGTTGTCGAACAGCAGTTCGATGGACGCCTGACCGACCGGTTTACGGCCGGTGGAGCCGTTGAAGATGACATCGGTCATCGACTCGCCGCGCAGGGTCTTGGCCGAGGATTCCCCCATCACCCAGCGCACGGCATCGATGACGTTGGACTTGCCGCAGCCGTTGGGGCCGACGATAGCGGTCATGTTGCCGTCGAAGGGCACGGTGATGGGGTCGACGAAGGACTTGAAGCCGACCAGTTTGATGGACTTGAGCTGCATGGTTAGTCGTCGGCCTCGTTGCTGGTGGCGACGACCCGGTCGATGGTCACCTCGACCGGGGCGCCCGCGTCTTCATCCCCTGCCGCTGAGACAGGCACCGCCGCGTGCTCGCCGACCAGGTCACCGGGCTGGGGCGCGGCCTGACCGCTTGGCGAGACCCGCACCACCAGGCGCGCCTGATCGACCTGGGAGAGCTTGGCCATGGGGCTCATGGCGTCACCGTCATCGAGACGTACCGTCAGCGGCAGTTCGCCCACCGTGGTGCGCACGATGGCAAGCGGGGGCTTCTCGCCGGCCAGATCCCGGGCCACCACGAAGACGCTGGCGCCGGCATCGACCCGCTCGGCGAGGCGCGGATCCAAGCTAACCCGCACGCGGATACCCGGGCCAGCGGCGGCCGGCTGGCTGGCGGCGCTCTGGTTGGTGGCTGCCTGGCCCGATGCAGCCTGACTCGATGCTGTCTGGCCCAGCCGCGATTTCGCCACGGCGATGCCCTGGCGCAGCGACTCGGCGGTGTCCGGGTTGCTAAAGCCGGCCACGGCACGCCGCCAGTAGTCGATGGCGGCCTCATAGCGGCCATGGTCGAACGCCTCGATGCCCAGCATGCCGAGGATGGTCGGTTCGCGGGGGTCCTTGTCGAGGGTCTCGTCGACCAGCGCCTGCACCTCAGGCGTCAGGGTGCGGTTGGCGTCGAAGAAGCGAATCTGCGCCAGCTGGGCAAGCAGCGACGGCTGGCGGCCTTCCAGGGCGATCAGCCGTTCCAGGGCGGTCTCGGCCTGTGGAAGCTGCCCGCCGTCACGGTACAGCGGAAAAAGCGAGGCCCAGACGTTGGGGTTGTCGGGCTGGCGGGTGGCTTCTTCTTCGAGGCGATTGATCATCATCGCCGGCGAGCCGTTCGGGGCCTGGCGAACCTCCTGCTGCAGGGCATAGAGGGCCAGATCACCAGTGGCACCCTGCTGGCTGTACCAGGCGAAGGCCGCCACGGCCACCGCCAGCATGGTGATCGGCACCATCAGCCGGCCGGCGCCGGCAGGCTTGAGCGGGCGCCTGGCCTGGGTGGCGGTGTCTTCGAGCAGGCTGCGTTCGAGCTCCAGGAGATCCTCATCGAAGCGGGCATCATCGATCTCGCCGCGTTCCCGGGCGGCCTCCAGGGAGGCCCGGCGCCGGCGATAGATCGCCAGGTTCTGCTCGGCGCTGCGATCGCTCTCCTCATAGTCGCGCTGGGCCGTGGCGAAAGCACTGGCGCGGCGCAGCGGCAGGGCCAGCAGCCACAGCGCCGGCAGCAGCAATACGGCCAGGGCAAGCCAGAGTAGGGTCATTCAGTGATCTCCTGAAGTATCAGGGGGTCGATTGAGCAGGGCATTCAGGCGCGCGCGCTCGTCGGCCGAGAGCTCGCGGGCCGATGCACGGCGTCGGCGGCGCACGATCAGCGCCACCAAGACACCGCCGAGCAGCGTAAGGGCGGCGGGCAGGCCCCACAGCAGCAGGGTGCGATCCTCCAGGCGCGGATTGTAGAGCACATAGTCGCCGAAGCGAGCGACCATGAAGTCTTGAATCTCGCGGTCGCTGCGGCCCTCGCGCAGCAGCGCCGCGACCCGCTCGCGCATGTCCTTGGCCACCGGCGAATTGGAATCGCCGATCGCCTGGTTCTGGCACTTGGGGCAGCGCAGGGCGCCGGTCAGCGAGCGGTAGCGCTCGGCGGTCACCGGGGAGTCGAAGTCGCGCACTTCGACCGCCGCCCGGGCCGGATCGGCGAAAGCCCCCATCAGCAGTGCAAGCAACAGCGCCGCGAGCAGCGTAAGGCCGAGACAGCGGCTCGCGAGGCGAGAGGTAGCGGTCATTGCCATTTGCGCACCTCCGGCATGATGGTCTCGGTGACGTCCTCGGGAGTGATATAGCCGGTGTGGTGATAGCGGATCACCCCATCGGCATCGACCAGGAAGGTCTCCGGCGCGCCGTAGACGCCGAGATCGAAGCCAAGCTCACCCTCGGGGTCGAAGAGGTTGACCTCGAAGGGGTTGCCGAACTCCTCGAGAAAGGCGCGGCCCTTCTCGCGGCTGTCCTTGTAGTCGACGCCGATCAAGCGCACGTCACGCGCGGCGAGATCGAGCAGCTGCGGCATCTCCTGCTTGCAGGTCGGGCACCACTCGCCCCAGACGTTGACCAGGGTCACCTGGCCCTTGAGCAGCGAGGCATCCAGGCGCGCCTCGGGGTCCTCGAGGCTGGACAGACTGAAGGCCGGGAAGTCGCGCGCCAGCAGCGCCGAGTCTCGGGATGAAGGATCCAGCGACAGGCCGCGATAGAGCAGCGCCGCTAGGGCGATGAACAGCAGCAGCGGAATGGCCAGCAACAGACGACGCTTCATGCCCGAGCCTCCTCAGCGCCAGCCCGTGATGCGCCATCAGGTGCGGTGCCCTCGCGCCCTGACCGAGCGCTGCGGGCCTTGACGCGCCGGCGATAGCGCCGGTCGATCACCGCCACCAGCCCACCGGCGGCCATCAGCAACGCCCCGAGCCACAGCCAGCGCACGAAGGGCTTGAACTGAATGCGCAGCGCCCAGGAGCCGTCGTCCAGCTCTTCGCCCATCGCCACGTACAGATCGCGCAGGAGACCGGGGCGCAGGGCGACCTGGGTCATCGGCATGCCCCGGGCGATATAGACGCGCTTCTCCGGGTGCATGGTGAACAGATGCGACTCGCCGCCGCGGCTGACGGCGATGGTGGCGGTATCGGCCAGGTAGTTGGGGCCGCGCTGCTGGCCGAGCTCGGTCATGGTGAAGTCATAGCCCGCCACGCTGACGCTTTCGCCTACGTCGAGACGCACATTGCGCTCGACGTTGTAGTTCGAGACCACGGTGACGCCGATGATGGTCACGGCGAGCCCCAGATGGCCGAGCACCATGCCCCAATAGGCCGGCGACAGACGCTTGAGTGCAGCCAGCGGCGCGCCCTGCCGGCGCATCCTGTCGATCAGGTCACGCACCAGCGGCAGCACCACCCAGAGTGCCGACACCAGCCCGAGCGACACCCAGAGATTCCATTCCCCGCCATAGATCAGCGGGGCAACGATGCCGATGGCAAGCGCCCCGAGCCCCGACACCGCGAGGCGACGGGCCAGCTCGCGGCCCGGCATGGCCTTCCAGCGCGACAGCGGGCCCAGGCCCATGAACACGCAGAGGATCACGGTCAGCGGCACGAACAGCGTATTGAAGTACGGCGGGCCGACGCTGATCTTGCCAAGGTTCAGGGCATCGAGCACCAACGGATAAAGGGTGCCGAGCAGTACGGTGACGGTCATGATCACCAGCAGAATGTTGTTGATCAGCAGCAGTGCATCCCGCGACAGCCAACTGAATCGCACCGCATGGCTCACTCGGGGCGCGCGCAGGGCGAACACCGCAAGCGACACGCCGACGGTAATACCCAGCAAGGCGAGAATGAACATGCCCCGCGACGGGTCGTTGGCGAAGGCATGCACCGAGGTCAGCACCCCCGAGCGCACCAGGAAGGTACCGAGCAGCGACAGCGAAAAGGTGGTGATGGCCAGCAGCACGGTCCAGCTCTTGAAGGAGCCGCGCTTCTCGGTCACCGCCAGCGAATGAATCAGCGCGGTGCCGGCCAACCAGGGCAGCAGGGAGGCATTCTCGACCGGGTCCCAAAACCACCAACCGCCCCAGCCCAGCTCGTAGTAGGCCCACCAGCTGCCCAGGGCGATGCCGACCGTTAGAAAGGCCCAGGCGATATTGGTCCAGGGGCGCGCCCAGCGGGTCCAGGCGGCATCCAGCCGGCCGCCGAGCAGGGCGGCAATGGCGAAGGCGAACACCACCGAGAACCCCACATAGCCCATGTAGAGCATCGGTGGATGGATGATCAGGCCAACGTCCTGCAGCAGCGGATTGAGGTCGGCGCCGTCCTGTGGCGGCACCGGCAGCACCCGCGTGAAGGGGTTGGAGGTCATCAGCACGAAGGTCAGAAAGCCAGCGCTCACTAGCCCCATTACCCCCAGCACCCGGGCCAGCATGTCTCTCGGCAAGTCTCGGGAGAAAAGACTGACGGCAAACCCCCAGGCGCCGAGCAGCAGGCTCCACAGCAGCACCGAGCCCTCATGATTGCCCCAGACGGCGCTGGCCTTGTAGTACCAGGGCAGCATCGAATTGGAGTTGTTGGCGACATTGGCGACGCTGAAGTCATCCAGCAGGTAGCTGGCGGTCAGGCAGACGTAGGCGACCAGCAGGAACAATAGCTGGCCCGCCGCCATGGGTTGGGCGAAAGCCATCCACAGCGGCCGGCGCGTCGCTGAGCCGGCCAGCGGCACTATCGCCTGCACCACGGCCATCAGCAGGGCCAGCACCAGCGCGAAGTGGCCGAGTTCGGGAATCATCTCAATCAGCATGGCAACTCCGGGTCAGTAGGCAGCGTCGCTTGCGCTACCGGCCTTGGGGGCGCTGTCACCGCCAGCGGACGAATAGTCGGCGGGGGAATAGCCGGCCGCCTTCAGGGCGTCGGCGACCTCGCGGGGCATGTAGTTCTCATCGTGCTTGGCCAGCACCTCGCTCGCCATCAGGTGGCCCTCGCCATCGAGCTTGCCGACCACCACCACGCCCTGCCCCTCGCGGAAGAGGTCGGGCAGGATGCCGCTGTAGCGTACCTCGAGATCCTCGACGTAATCGGTGATCACGAAGGTCACATCCAGGCTATCGGCGTCTCGGGCCACGCTGTTCTCCTTGACCATGCCGCCGGCACGCAGGGTGCGGTTGACCGGCGCCTCGCCGGCAGCGACCTGCACAGGGCTGAAGAACAGGTTGATGTTGCTGCGCAGGGCGTACAGGGTCAGGCCGATCGCCAGCGCGGCCAGGGTCATCAGGCCAAGAATGATGAAGAGCTTCTGCTTGCGCTTAGGATGCATCGCGGCCTTTCCTCTGGGTGGCGGACTCACGGCGCGCCCGGCGTTCAAGATCACGCAGCAGGCCGCGGCGCTCGATCCGGGCATGCACCACGCTGCCGACCATGGCCAGCGCCGTGACCGCCCAGGCCGACCACACGTAGGCGCCGTAACCGCCCATGGCGAAGAAGGCGTCGAGGGAATCGAAGGCCATCAGGCTCCTCCCGCGGCGAGTTCACGCACCCAGTGCTTGCCGGCCTCGCGGCGCAGGATCTCGCTGCGGGTCCGCATCAGCGTCATGGCGATGAAGAAAGCATAGAAGCCCACCACCATCAGCAGCAGCGGCCACCACATCTCAACCGGCATCGAGGGACGCGAGGTGATCGAGAAGGAGGCCTTCTGATGCAGGGTGTACCACCAGTCGACGGAATACTTGATCACCGGAATATTGATCACGCCGACCATGGCCAGCACCGAGGCGGCCCGGGACCCGCTGTCGCGGCTGGCAAAGGCCCCGCGCAGGGCGATCACGCCCAAATACAGGAAGAGCAGAATCAGCATCGAGGTCAGGCGGGCATCCCATATCCACCAGGTGCCCCAGGTGGGCATGCCCCACACCGAGCCGGTGAACAGCGCCACGAAGGTCATCACCGCGCCCAGCGGTGCCATCACCGCGGCGGCCATGTCGGCGACCTTGATCTTCCAGACCATGAATACCAGCGCCGCCACCGCCATGGAAACGAAGATCGATTGCGCGAGGAAGGCCGCCGGCACATGCACATAGATGATGCGAAAGCTGTCGCCCTGCTGGTAGTCGGCCGGGGCAAAGGCGAGCCCCCATAGGCTGCCGACGAGGATCAGGCCCACCGCCAGGATCCAGCACCAGGGCAGAAGCCTTCCGCTGATGGCGTAAAACCACTTGGGTGATCCGACCTTGTGAATGAACGCCCACATACCCCGAAATTCCTTATCCGTTGATACTGATGCGCAGCGACGCGGCGATGGCGAAGGGCGCCAGCATCAGCGCGCCGCAGCACAGCGCGCCGAGGATCGCCAAGTGCGGGCCCACTGGGTCGCCGAGGATGGCCGCCTGGACGGCGCCGGTGCCGAAAATCAGCACCGGAATATTCAGCGGCAGTACCAGCAGCGAGAGCAGTACGCCGCCCCGAGACAGGCCGACCGTCAGGGCGGCACCGATGGCGCCGATCAGGCTCAGGCTGATGCTACCCAGCGCCAGTGACAGCGACAAAATCACGTAGCTGCCGGCCGGTAGTGCCAGCAGCAGGCCCAGCAGCGGTGCCATCAGCGCCAGCGGCAGCCCGGTCATCAGCCAGTGCACGGCGACCTTGCCGAGCACCAGCGCCGACAGCGGCTGCGGCGCGAGCAGCAACTGCTCGAGGCTGCCATCATCGAAGTCGGCGCGAAACAGCGTGTCCAGCGACAAAAGCGTCGCCAGCAGCGCTGCTACCCACAAAAGCCCCGGCGCGATGCTGGCCAACAATGCCGGCTGTGGCGAGATGCCAAGCGGAAACAGCGTGATAACCAGGGCAAAGAACGCCAGAGGGTTCAGGATATCACTGCGCCGGCGCGCGGCGAGGGTCAGGTCGCGCTTGACGATGGCAGCCATGGCCACGCCGAGACCGCCGCGGGGCTCCACCATCTCGACCGCCCTCGACGCGCCCCTGTCAGAGGATGACATCGTCCCCTCCTTCACCGAGCTGAACGCGCTTCACGCTCCCCTGAGCGGTCAGGTCATGATGGGTGGTCAAGAGCACGCTACCGCCGCCGGCGACATGGTCATGCAGGCGCTGCTCCAATGCAGCGACGCCCGCCTTGTCGATGGCAGTGAAGGGCTCATCGAGCACCCATAGCGGACGCGGTGTAAGCTCGAGGCGTGCCAGCGCCACTCGGCGCTGCTGTCCCGCCGAGAGCTGGGCCACCGGCAGGTCTTCGAACCCCATGAGGCCCACCGCCTGCAGCGCCTCTAGGCGCGACGCCTCGCTGCCCGTATCGCCGGCCAGCGCCTGATACCAGGCAAGGTTCTCGAGCGCTGTCAGCGCCGCCTTGATGCCGGTAGCATGTCCCAAATAGACGAGGTTGGACAGGAAGGCCTCCCGCACACGGGATAGCGGCGCATCGCCCCAGCGAAGCTCGCCCTGATAGTCGTCGAACTGTCCCGAGAGAATCTTCAAGAGCGTGGTCTTGCCGCTGCCGTTGGGCCCTTCGACACGCACCAGTTCGCCGGGGCCGATCGCCAGATCAAGGTCGCGAAACAGCATGCGCCCATCGCGTTCACAGCTCAGGTTTCGCGCTTGCAGGCGAGCACTCACGGGGTCTCCCAGGGTCGATAATCCGCTCGGCACTGTACACGCTGCGGCCATTTCTCGCCAGCATGGGGCTTGCGGCGGCAGGTCGCATTGACCTGTCATGGGGCGGTAGTAGCCTGATTCTCTTGCGAGCCTCGCTGCCCTTGCTATGATGCATAGGCACCGCCAAGAATACTGTAAATAACAACAGCTACTGAGCCCTGGGCTCATCTCGACGTCGCGCCAAGGGAGAAGGATCATGCCGCACACCGCACCGCATTATCTGCACCGTCTACCCAACCTGCCGCTCAGCAATGCCTGGGAGGAGATAACGGCCAGCGACATGGTCGAGGTCGAGCTGCTCGGCAAGGTCGCCGCTGGCCTGCCCATCGAGGCTTGCCCCGACCAGGCCAGCGTGCTCATCCCGTCGCGGATGGTGCGACGCAATACCTACGCGCTCAAGGTCTGCGGCGACTCGATGATCGACTGCAATATCTTCGACGGTGACGTGATCATCATCGAGCGCCAGGAAAGCGCCGAGAACGGCGAAACCGCCGTGGTGCTGATCAACAACCAAGAGGTCACCCTGAAGAAACTCTACATCGAGAAGTCCGGCGTGCGCCTGCAGCCGGCCAACGAGACGATGGCTCCGATCTTTCTCAAGAACGACGACATCCAGGTGCTTGGCCTGGTCATGGGCGTGGTGCGCCAGCCGGCACAGGCGGCCTGATGCGCTACCCGATTCCCGATCTCCCCCTTGGCAACTGGCGCGAAACCGAACTCGAGGTCGAGAAGAGCCGCTTCTTGACCTGGACCTGCTACGCCCCGGACACGGCGAGTTTCGAGGCCTTGCTGGCCGAGGCGAGGGCTCGCCACCCCAACGCCAGCCACCACTGCAGCGCCTTCATCGCCGGCCCGCCGGGTGAGCAACAGGCCATCGGCTTCTCGGATGACGGAGAGCCCGGCGGCACCGCCGGGCGCCCCATGTTTCAGGTGCTCGAGGGCGCCGACATCGGCCAGGTGGGCTGCGTGGTTACTCGCTATTTCGGCGGCACCAAGCTCGGCACCGGCGGTCTGGCACGGGCCTATTCAAAGGCCGTGGCTCAGGCGCTCGAGACACTGCCGACCCGCGACTTCACCCAGCGCACCCCGCTACGCATGAGGCTCGGCTTCGCCGGCGAGGCCGAGGCCCGCTCCTGGCTCAGTGAGCAAGACATTCCCGTCGAGCAGGCCGACTACGGCGCCGATGGCGTCGTGCTGACCGTGGGCTGGCCCGCCGACCAAGAGACGGACCTCAGTGCCCTGGACAGCCGGCTCAAGGGACAGCTCGAACATCTGAGCGACTGACGCCAGCCGGCGTCTTTCCGCCACAAAAAAGCGGCGCCCTAAGGGCGCCGCTTTTTCATTCATCGGCGTCGTCACCGCGCGAGTCAGCCCAGGTACTTGATCATCACGCCGGCGGCCACCGCCGAGCCGATCACGCCGGCCACGTTCGGGCCCATGGCATGCATGAGCAGGAAGTTGTGGGGGTTGTACTCGAGCCCCACCTTGTTCGATACCCGCGCGGCCATCGGCACCGCCGATACGCCGGCCGAGCCGATCAGCGGATTGATCTCCATCTTGCTGAAGGTGTTCAACAGCTTGGCCATCAACACGCCGCAGGCGGTACCGATTGCGAAGGCGATGATGCCGAGGCTCAGGATGCCCAGGGTCTCGACGGCCAGGAAGCGATCCGCGATCAGCTTGGAGCCCACCGACAGGCCGAGGAAAATGGTCACGATATTGATCAGCGCATTCTGTGACGTATCCGACAGGCGCTCGACCACGCCGCACTCGCGCATCAGGTTACCGAAGCAGAACATGCCGAGCAGCGGCGCAGCATCCGGCAGGAAGAGCACCACCAGGATCAACAGCACCAGCGGGAAGCAGATCTTCTCGAGCTTGGACACCGGCCGCAGCTGGGTCATGACGATCCGGCGTTCCTTTTCGCTGGTCAGCGCCCGCATGATAGGCGGCTGAATCAGCGGCACCAGCGCCATGTAGGAATACGACGCCACAGCGATGGCCCCGAGCAGCTCCGGCGCCAGCAGGCTCGACACATAGATCGAGGTCGGACCGTCGGCCCCACCGATGATGCCGATGGCGGCGGCCTGCTTGAGCGAGAAGTCCATCCAGCCAAGCGAGGTCAGCCCCACCGCGCCGATCAGGGTGGCGAAGATGCCGAACTGCGCCGCGGCACCGAGAAACAGAGTGCGCGGATTGGCCAACAGCGGACCGAAGTCGGTCATGGCGCCCACGCCCATGAAGATCACCAGCGGCGCGATGCCCGACGCGATGGCCACACTGTAGAAGTTGTAGAGCATGCCATTGGCGAAGCCCTCATCCTGAGCCACGTCCTGGGCGGCCCGCACCAGGTTCGGCGCCGTATCGCCATGCACCATCGAGGCGATGGCGTGGCGTGCGGTCTCGATCGGCGTTGTCGGATCCAGGTTCATCCCCAGCGCATCGGCCATGCGCCCCAATACCTCGGGACGCGCCAGGTGCGCCGCCTGCTCGGCGGCGGACAGGGCGAGCCCGGCTTCGGGGATGTTGGCCAGTATGCCGCCGAAGCCGATCGGCACCAGCAGCAACGGCTCGAACTTCTTGTGGATCGCCAGGTAAAGCAGCAGCAGGCCGATGACGATCATCACCGCCTGCCCAAGGCTCAGGTTGTAGAGTCCCGAGCCGTACCAGAGAGTCAGCAGTTTATCCATCAATCGGGGCCCTTACAGGACGACCAGCGCATCACCCACGGATACGCTGTCGCCTTCTTTGACATTGACCGCAGAGACAGTGCCGGCGCTTGCCGCGCGGATTTCGGTCTCCATCTTCATGGCCTCGAGAATAATCACCACGTCGCCCTCGGCGACTTGATCGCCCGGCTTGACGTTGACCTTGAAGATATTGCCGGCCAGCGGCGCACTGACGGTCTCACCGCTGGAAGCGGCCGGCGCCGCTGGGGCAGCCGGAGCGGCCGCCTGGCCGGCGTCACCCTGGGCCTGAACCTGGCCGATCTCGCCGCCTTCGGCGACCTCGACCACATACTGCTTGCCGTTGACGGTAATGGTGTAGGTCTCGGGACCCGCCGCCGGCGCCCCGCCGCCCGAATTGGCAGGCGCGCTGGTGGCCGGCACACCGGCTTCCGGGGCCTTGGGCGCCGGCTCGAAAGCCTCGGGATTGTCGCGGTTCTTGAGGAACTTGAGCCCGATCTGCGGGAAGAGCGCATAGGTCAGTACGTCGTCGATGCGCCGCTCGCCCTCTTCGAGGCGAATATCCTCTTCCTTGGCCTTGGCCTCGAGCTCCTGGGTCAGGCGCTCGCACTCCGGCTCCAGCCGGTCGGCCGGACGGCAGGTGATCGGCTCATTGCCTTCCAGCACCCGGGACTGCAGGTCCTGGTTGAAGTCGGAGGGTGCGGAGCCGTATTCGCCCTTGAGCAGCGCCTGAACCTCCTTGGAGATCGACTTGTAGCGCTCACCCATCATCACGTTCATCACCGCCTGGGTACCGACGATCTGCGAGGTCGGGGTCACCAGCGGAATGAAGCCCAGGTCTTCGCGGACCCGAGGAATCTCGCTGAGCACGTCATCGAGCTTGTCGCCGGCGCCCTGCTCCTTGAGCTGGCCTTCCATGTTGGTGAGCATGCCACCGGGCACCTGGGCGACCAGAATCCGTGAATCGATCCCCTTCAGCGAGCCTTCGAAGGCGGCGTACTTCTTGCGCACTTCGCGGAAATAGGCCGCGATATCCTCGAGCAGCTCGAGATCCAGGCCGGTGTCGCGCTCGGTATCCTTGAGCATCGCCACCACCGATTCGGTGGGGCTGTGGCCGTAGGTCATCGACATCGAGGAGATGGCGGTATCGATATTGTCGATGCCGGCCTCGACAGCCTTGAGGGCCGTCGCCGTGGACATGCCGGTGGTGGCATGGCACTGCATGTGGATGGGGATCGACAGTTCTTTCTTGAGCTTGGAGACCAGCTCGAAGGCGGTATAGGGCGCCAGCAGGCCTGCCATGTCCTTGATCGCCAGGGAGTCAGCGCCCATGTCGGCGATCTGCTTGGCGAGCTCGACCCAGCCATCGATCGTGTGCACCGGGCTCACGGTATAGGCGATGGTGCCCTGAGCATGGCCTTCGTTGGCACGCACGGCCTTGATGGCACGCTCGAGGTTGCGCGGGTCGTTCATGGCATCGAAAACGCGGAAGACATCGACGCCGTTGATGCGGGCGCGCTCGACGAACTTGTCGACCACGTCGTCGGCATAGTGGCGATAACCCAGCAGGTTCTGACCGCGCAGCAGCATCTGCTGCGGCGTATTGGGCATCGCTTCCTTGAGGGCGCGAATGCGGGCCCAGGGGTCTTCTCCCAGATAGCGGATGCAGGAATCGAAGGTGGCGCCACCCCAGGACTCCAGCGACCAGAAACCGACACGGTCGAGCTTCTCGGCGATCGGCAGCATGTCATCCAGACGCATGCGCGTGGCGAACAGTGACTGGTGGGCGTCACGCAGCACCACATCGGTGATGCCCAACGGGCGTCGAGTCTCACTCATAACGGCTTATCCTTGTCTTTATCGTTGATTCTGTCTGGCGAGCGGCGTGATGTGATGACCGCCTGCCTAGCGACGATGGCGCTGGCGATAGCGGTGAACGGCGGTGCTGATCACGACCATCAGATCGTCATCCTGGGCGGCGGCCGCTGGCGCCGGCGTGCGCGCGGCTTCGGGCTTGGCCGGCACCGGCGACCAACGGGCAACCAGCTTGGACATGCCGGTGGTGGCGATGACCAGCACCGTCAGGAAGACGAAGACGAAGCCCATCCCAAACGCCATCAGCATCAGGCCTTCCTGCATCAGCGAGTCTTGCATATAAAATCCCCTTGCTCGGTCGCGCCCAACCATGACTGCCCTGGGCATGCTATTCGACTGGTACAATAACCTGCCTGAACCTACCAATAATGCAATGACACCATGGTTGAGCAGAACGTAGTTAATTTACTACATGAAGGCCGCATCGGCCTAGCGCCCATGGAAGGCGTGATTGATGCCCATACCCGCGCTCTGCTCACCGAGCACCCAGGCTTCGACTGGACGGTGACCGAGTTCGTGCGCGTGGTCGACGTGCGTCTGCCGCCGCGCGTCTTTTACAAGCACTGCCCGGAGCTGACACAGGCGCGGGTCGCGACACCCCATGGCATTCCGGTCCACCTGCAACTGCTGGGCTCGGACCCGACGGCCTTGGCCGCCAATGCGCGCCAAGCGGTCAGCCTGGGGGCGGTCAGCCTCGACCTGAACTTCGGCTGCCCGGCCAAGACGGTCAATCGTCACGACGGCGGCGCCTCACTACTGCGCGACCCGCGCCGCCTCGAGCGGGCCGTGGCCGCCGTGCATCAGGCCGTGGAAGGCGCCGTACCGGTCACTGCCAAGGTGCGCCTGGGCTTCTCTGACCGCCTACGCGCCCTAGACTGCGCGCTGGCCGCCGAGCGAGGCGGCGCCGCCTCGCTGGTGGTACACGCCCGCACCCGCGACGAGGGCTATCGCCCGCCGGCCCACTGGGAGTGGATCGGGCGCATCCGTCATGCCCTGCGCATCCCGGTGATCGCCAATGGCGACATCTGGACACTCGAGGATTACTGGAAGGCGCGCACCCTGTCAGGGTGTCCGGACGTGATGCTGGGACGCGGCGCCCTCGCCGACCCCTTCCTGGCCCCGCGCATCCGCCACTGGCAGCGTACCAACGAGCGCCTACCCGCCACCTCCTGGGCGGTTCGTGCCGATATTCTCTGCACCTATGCTGCATTGCAGCGTAGCACACTTCCGGAACGCGTCGTGGTCTCGTTGCTCAAGCAGTGGCTGAATCAGATGCGCGCCCGTGACCCGGAAGCCGCCCGCCGCTTCCAGACGCTGCGCCGCGAGACTCGCCTGGACCCTTTCCTGGCCGGCCTCGCCGAGCACACACCGGCGGCAAGCGCCGTTCACCAGGCTTGCCGGCCACCGGCCGCCGCCCTCGCGACATGAGCGACGTAAGCCACATGAAAAGCGTGAGCCAGGCGGCCCCCTCAAGCCTGCAGGGCGGCGAGAAAGCGTCGATACTCGCTCTGCGCCGCGCCCAATGCCACCGGAGCGAGGCGCACCGCCTGCCCGGGCTTGCACTGCGCAAGCCGCGAGCAGGCAAGGGGCGTCAGGGTGCCAAGCCTTGGATAGCCCCCGACCGTCTGGCGGTCGTTGAGCAGCGCGATGGGCTGACCGTCCGGCGGTACCTGCACGGCCCCCAGCGCAATTCCCTCCGAGATCATGCCATCCAGCCGGCATTCGAGCCTTGGCCCGGTAAGCCGCACGCCCATTCGGTCCGCCCGGGCATCGACCTGCCACTCGGCGTGGAAGGCACGAAACAGGCTCGGCCCGGTGAAGTCGGCGATCTGGGCGCCGGGAATCAGCCCCAGCACCGCCGGCGCCAAATAGTCGAGCCTTTCCTTCATGGGCACGGCTCGCGCCTGGCCGGCTGAGGCGCCGGCCAATGCGTCGACATCGACGCACAGGCGCTCACCTTCAGCAAGCGGGGTACCCGCGCCGCTATGTCCACCAAGCCCCTCGCGGGTCACGCAGGCAAGGCTGCCAAGCACCGGCGAGCCCATAAAACCGCCGGGCACGGCCAGGTAGGCGCGCACTCCGGCCTGCGGCGTCCCGAACGCCAGGCGCTGTCCCTTGTGCAGGGTAAAGACCTGCCAGGGCGCAAGCGGCTCGTCGTCGATAGTGGCGCCCAGGTCGGCGCCACACAGCGCCAAGCGCAGGTCCCGCTCGGCGACCAGGACCAAGCCGCCAAGCGTGATCTCGAGCGCCGCCGCGCCCCAGGCATTGGCCAGCAGGTAATTGGCCCAGGCGAAGGCGTGCAGGTCGGCCGGGCCGCCCTGGGTCACGCCCATCCGACGCACGCCGAATCTCCCGGCATCCTGTAGGGTGGCCAGTGGCCCGGCTTTCTCCACGCGCAGTGCATCGGCACCCGTGATTGCCATCTCACTCATGAACGCGCCTCCTGAGTCGCGGCAACGGGTCGGGTATCACCGCCCAGGCGTTCGAATTCGGCGCGATCCACCGGCTTGAAGCGCACCCGATCGCCGACCTGCAGATAGCTTTGCTCCTCGCGGTGCTGATCGAAGAGCGTGAGCGGCGTGCGTCCGATCAAATTCCAGCCCCCAGGAGACTGGCGCGGGTAGGCCGACGTCTGGCGCCCGGCCACCGCGACGCTACCGGCCGGCACCCGCTGACGCGGGGTGTCGAGCCTGGGCATTGCAAGGCGCTCATCGAGGCTGCCCATGAAGGCGAAACCCGGCGCAAACCCCAGCGCGAAGACACGGTATTCGTGGCCTGCATGCAGCTCGACCAGCGCCTGGCGGTCGAGTCCGGTGGCCGCCATCAGGCGTTCGAGTTCGGGACCCACGCTCTTGTCGTACCAGACCGGCAGCTCCTTGATGGCACCTGCCGCGGCGTCTTCATCCGGGTGCAGGTCGGCAAGGATGCTCGCCAAGCAACTGCGGGCCTCATCTGCCGAGAGCCGCGCGGCGTCATAGTGCACCAGCAGGGTGGTATAGGATGGCACCAGATCGACCAGCGCCGTTCCGAAGGCGTCTTCACAGCGGCGACACAGCGCCATCAGCCACGGCATATTGGCTTCATCGATGCTGTCGAAGAGGCGCACCAACCAGGCATCCACGCCCGCATTCTCGAGACGGGGCAGCCTCATGAGGCGGCCTCGATATCCATCAGAGCCTGACGGATCGCCTTGACCGCGGCGACCGACTCCGGGTTGTCACCGTGCACGCAAAGGGTATCGGCTTCGAGTACCAGCTCACTGCCGTCGGAAGCGGTGAGGGGCGCGCCGGTGGCGATTCGCTTAGCCTGGTCGACGATCACCTCGGCGTCGTGATGTACGGCGCCGGGCTCACGGCGGCTGACCAGCCGCCCCTCGGCATCGTAGGCGCGATCGGCGAAAGCTTCGAGCCACAGGGTAAGGCCATGCTCTGCCGCCAAGGAACGGGCCGACGAGGGGTCGCGGGTCGCCATCACCATCAGCGGCAAGTCGGCATCGAAGGCCTTGAGGGCACGCATCACGGCGGCGAGCTTGGCAGGATCGCGCATCATGTCGTTGTAGAGGGCGCCATGAGGCTTCACATAGCCCAGCCGCGCCCCCTCGGCGCGGCACATCGCGGCCAACGCGCCGATCTGATAAAGCACCAGATTCTCGATTTCCTCGCTCGAGCAGGCAATCGAGCGACGACCGAAACCAACCAGGTCGGGATACGCCGGGTGCGCCCCGACCGTGACGTCGTGTTGAGCGGCCAGGCGGACGGTGGCACGCATGGTATCCGGGTCCGAGGCATGAAAGCCGCAGGCTACGTTGGCCAGATCGACGACCGGCATGACCTCGTGATCTAGCCCCATTTTCCAGGGGCCGAAGCTTTCGCCCATATCGGCGTTGAGCAGCAGTCTGGTCATTGGCGTCCTCTCTTGTTGAATTCTTGTTATGACAATTTATAGACACTTTATCGTCAAATTACCACCAAAAACAGAGCGACTTTAGACGGGCACGGTGACTCCATTGGGAATGAAACACGCCCAAGCCGCCAGCCACCGAATGTCTCGCCCGACGGCGCCGGCAAGCGCGCGCCCCGTCGCGCCAAACGCTAGTCCGGCTATACGGCACTCAGTAAGCGCCAAGACCCGAGTTCAAGAGTAGGGCGTTGAATAGCGCTTTGAGTAGGGCGCGGTTTGTATAGGACCTTCATCGACAGCCTGACCGCCAAGAGCGCGCAGTAACGGGTCGATGCTACGCATCAAAAGAGGTAGGCAAAAAATGCACCGCTCGCGATGGAGACGACGCATGAGGGATCATGCCTGGATCACCAGTGTGGGCTGGTAACGCCGGGGCGGTATCAAGAAGGAATCAAGTGCTATATCAAAAACGACGGAAGGAGCCTGGACTACCGAAGGATAGCGAGGCTAGAAACACGAAACCCGCCCTCGAAAGGACGGGTTGAAATCTGGCGCGCCCGGGAGGATTCGAACCTCCGACCCTCTGATTCGTAGTCAGATACTCTATCCAGCTGAGCTACGGGCGCGTATCGGGTATTGCTCGTGTTGGAAGACAGCCATCTAGACCGCAATCCAGCATCCGGCGAGAAATGACTTTCACGCTGGAGAGAAGATGGCGCGCCCGGGAGGATTCGAACCTCCGACTCTCTGATTCGTAGTCAGATACTCTATCCAGCTGAGCTACGGGCGCGTGCTTGTGCACTGCATCTTCGTTGTGATGATGACACTGCGACGAATCGCAGTTAATGGCGGAGAGAGAGGGATTCGAACCCTCGATGAGGCTATAAACCCCATACTCCCTTAGCAGGGGAGCGCCTTCAGCCACTCGGCCACCTCTCCCTCATCAACACGGCGCGTATGTTACCGTTTCTGAAGGTGTTTGTCCAACCCTTCTGGCAACTTTTTTGCGCTTACCGCGATCAGGACACGTCTGAAACTCACAACGAACGCTTGATCACGGTTTGCCGGGCTCCGAGTGTTTTACTACCACTCCTGCAACCCAGCGGCGATAGCCTACCACACTTTATCGACCACTGCTTACCATATGCAGGCATCTTACTTCACACCAGGGGCTAACAACGCCACGGGTGTCCCGGGGATTACGCCAACGGCTCCTGCTCGCCGTCTTCCTCGGTATTCTCGCGCTGGATACGCTGATAGATTTCTTCACGATGTACCGCGACATCTTTGGGGGCATTTACGCCAATGCGTACCTGATTCCCTTTAACGCCCAGCACAGTCACGGTGACGTCGTCACCAATCATCAAGGTTTCGCCAACACGGCGGGTCAGGATGAGCATGACCGATCTCCTTTTCAGACTTCTTGCAACGGGATATGCACGCTTATCTCCAAGCGATGCGAGAGTATGCGCGACACAGGGCTTCAAGCCAAACGCCCTTCCTAAACGCTCTTCCTTTGCGACACCGCTCACGACCTGTTAAGTGGGCCACCACCTGGGGTGGTGACCATCACTATAGCCTAGCGAAAGTGATCGGCGTCAGCAGCGGCGATCACTCTTGCTCAATATCATCCTTATCCAGACCGAAGGCCTTGTGCAGGGCACGCACCCCAAGCTCCATGTGCTTCTCGTCGATGACCACGGAGATCTTGATCTCGGAGGTGGAGACCATGCGGATGTTGATGTTCTCGTCAGCCAGCACGCGGAACATCTTGGAGGCGATGCCCGCATGGGAACGCATGCCGACGCCGACCAGCGAGACCTTGGCGATATTGTCATCGCCACGCAGTTCGCCGCCACCCAGATCTGGAATCACCTGCTCCTTGAGGATCTTCATGGTCTGCTTGTAGTCGCCCTTGCCGACCGTGAAGGTGAAGTCGGTGTAGTCGCCGGCCGGCGCCACGTTCTGCACGATCATGTCGATTTCGATGTTGGCATCGGCGATCGGGCCGAGGATTCGCGAGGCCACACCCGGCACGTCCGGGGTATTGAGCAGGGTCAGCTTGGCTTCGTTGGCGGTGAAAGCGATACCGGAAATCAGCGGTTCTTCCATGGAATCCTCTTCGTCATCTGTGTCAGCAATGATTAGGGTGCCGTTACCGCCGTCTTCGAAGCTCGAGAGCACGCGCAGCGGCACGTTGTACTTGCCGGCAAATTCGACGGCGCGAATCTGCAGGACCTTGGAGCCCAGGCTTGCCAGCTCGAGCATCTCCTCTACGGTGATGGTCTCCAGCCGGCGCGCCTTGGAGCAGACCCGCGGATCGGTAGTGTATACCCCGTCCACATCGGTATAGATCTGACATTCATCGGCCTTCAGCGCAGCGGCCAGGGCCACACCGGTGGTATCGGAGCCGCCACGGCCGAGGGTAGTGATGTTGCCTTCCTCATCGACCCCCTGGAAACCGGCCACCACGACCACTTGGCCGTCATCCAGGTCGGACTGAATATCGTCGGTCTCGATGCGCTGAATGCGCGCCTTGGTATAGGCGCTGTCGGTCTGGATGCCGACCTGGGCACCGGTATAGGAGGTCGCCGGCACGCCCAGCTTCTGCAAGGCCATGGCCAGCAGCGAGATGGTGACCTGCTCGCCGGTGGAGACCAGCATGTCCAGCTCGCGCGGGGTTGGCTCGTCATTGATCTGGCTTGCTAGGTCGACCAGACGGTTGGTCTCGCCACTCATCGCCGAGACGACCACCACCACCTGATGGCCGTTGTCACGGAAACGTTTGACCTTCTCGGCCACGGCCTTGATGCGCTCGACCGAGCCCACCGAGGTGCCACCGAATTTCTGTACGTATAGCGCCATATGCGATTGCCTTGAAGTGAAAGGATGAAAGGAAAGAACGCGTTTGTCGGGCGAGAAACAAGAAGGGGGCCGGGGCAAAGCCCACGACCCCCTTGAGAGTAGCCTAGCCCAGCTGCTCCTCTACCCAGGCCGGCACACCGGCCAGGGCCCCTGGAAGGGCCTCGGGATCGCTACCCCCGGCCTGCGCCATATCGGCGCGGCCGCCGCCCTTGCCACCCACCTGGGCGGCCACGTGCTTGACGAGATCGCCAGCCTTGAGACGTCCAGTCAGGTCATTGGTGACACCGGCGATCAGACTGACCTTGCCACTCTCGGCATCGGCCACCCCCAGTACCACTACGCCGGAGCCTAGCTTTTGCTTGAGCTGGTCCATCACGGTACGCAGCTCCTTGCCGGACACGCCCTCTAGTTGCTTGGCGAGCAGGCGAACCCCGGCGATGTCCTGAGCGTCGCTCAACATGTCGTTACCTGCGCTCGAGGCCAGCTTGGCCTTGAGGCGCTCGAGCTCCTTCTCGAGGCTACGATTGCGCTCGAGCAGTGACTCGACGCGGCTTTCGACCTGCTCGGGCTTGGCCTTGAGGCGCTCGCCGACCCGCGTTAGCTGTGCTTCCTGCCCCTGGAAGTAGGCCAGGGCCGCCTCGCCGGTGATGGCTTCGATGCGACGCACGCCCGAGGCGATGCCGGTCTCGGCGATGATATGGAAGCAGCCGATGTCGCCGCTGCGGGCCACGTGAGTGCCGCCACACAGCTCTACCGAGAAGTCGTCGGCGCCGATGGTCAGCACCCGCACATTGTCGGCGTACTTGGCCTCGAACAGCGCGGCGGCGCCCTTGGCCTTGGCCTCGTCGAGGGTCATGTTCTCGATCTGAGTCGGCGCATTTGCCAGCACCTGCGCATTGACGATGGCCTCGATCTCGGCGAGCTCCTGGGCGGTTACCGCCTCCAGGTGGCTGAAGTCGAAGCGCAGACGCTCGGCGCTGACCAGCGAGCCCTTCTGCTGGACATGCTCGCCGAGCACCATGCGCAGCGCTTGATGGAGCAGGTGGGTCGCCGAGTGGTTACGCACCGTGGCGGCACGCAGGCTGGCATCGACCGTCGGCGTTACCGTGGCGCCCACCTCGAGGCTGCCCTCGACCATCACGCCCTGGTGCAGGTGGTGGCCGGCCTGTTTCTGGGTGTCGGTGACCTGGAAGCGCCCGCCATCGACCACGAGGTAGCCGGTATCGCCGACCTGGCCGCCGGACTCCGCATAGAAAGGCGTGCGGTCGAGCACCACTACGCCCTTCTGGCCTTCTTCCAGTGCCGCCAGCTCGTTGCCTTCGGTATCGACCAGCGCGGTGATCCTGGCTTCGTCCTTGAGACGGTCGTAGCCGGTAAAGGCAGTCTCACCGTCGAGTTCCAGAGTAACGCCGTAGTCGGCGCCGAACTGGCTGGCTGCACGCGCCCGTTCACGCTGGGCTTCGAGCGCCGCCTGGAAGCCGGCCTCGTCGAGAGACACGCCGCGCTCGCGGCAGACGTCGGCCGTCAGGTCATACGGGAAGCCGTAGGTGTCATAGAGCTTGAAGACCGTCTCGCCGGGCAGCACGTCGCCCTCGAGGGCGTTAAGCGCCTCGGTCAGAAGGCCCATGCCGTGATCCAGGGTACGGGCAAACTGCGCCTCTTCCTTGGCCAGCACCGTCTCGATCTGAGCGCGAGCCTGGCGCAGTTCCGGATAGGCCTCGCCCATCTCAGCGTCAAGCGCCGCTACCAGGGTATGGAAGAAGCTGCCCTCGGCGCCCAGCTTGTGACCGTGGCGTACCGCACGGCGGATGATCCGGCGCAGCACGTAGCCGCGCCCCTCGTTGGACGGCAGCACGCCGTCGACAATCAGGAAGGCGCAGGAACGGATATGGTCGGCGATCACTCGCAGCGACGGGGAACTGGTATCGCGATGGCCGGTCGCCTCGGCGGCGGCCGCCAGCAGGTTCTGGAATAGGTCGATCTCGTAGTTCGAGTGAACGCCCTGCAGCACGGCAGCCACCCGCTCGAGCCCCATGCCGGTATCGATGGACGGCTTGGGCAGCGGGTTCATGTTGCCCTGTGCATCGCGATCGAACTGCATGAACACCAGGTTCCAGATCTCGATGTAGCGATCGCCATCTTCTTCCGGGCTCCCGGGAGGGCCACCCCAGACCTCGGGGCCATGATCGAAGAAGATTTCCGAGGACGGTCCGCAGGGACCGGTATCGCCCATCTGCCAGAAGTTGTCCTCGTCGAGCTTAGAGAAACGCTCGGGATCGATGCCGATCTCGTCTTTCCAGATGCGCTCGGCCTCGTCATCGCTTATGTGCACGGTGACCCACAGCTTGTCGGCCGGCAGCCCTAGACGCTCGGTCAGGAAGGTCCAGGCGAACTGGATGGCTTCGCGCTTGAAGTAGTCGCCGAAGCTGAAGTTACCCAGCATCTCGAAGAAGGTGTGGTGCCGCGCGGTGTAGCCGACGTTATCCAAGTCGTTGTGCTTGCCGCCGGCGCGCACGCAGCGCTGGGCCGAGGTGGCGCGCACATAGGGACGCGGGTCGCGCCCCAGGAAAACGTCCTTGAAGGGCACCATTCCGGCGTTGGTGAACAGCAGGGTCGGGTCGTTGTCCGGCACCAGCGAGCTGGACGGCACGATGGAATGTCCCTGCTCCTCAAAGAAGGTCAGAAAGGCCTGTCTGATCTCTGCGCTTTTCATATCAAGTCCGTGGCGATAAGCGTGTTGACGCTGCGGGCGAGCGGCCGCCGAAGCGGACCGACACGGCACGCCGGTGTCGTCGCAAACCTTGGAGTATAACGAGTCGTCAGAAAACTTTCAGGGGGGAAACGCGGGCTAGTCGAGCTCGTTGGCGTCCCAGGCATGGGACAGGGCGTATTTGAGCTGGTCGAAGTCGAAACCGCGGCCGGCAAGGAAGCGTTCGCGCTTGGCACGCTCCTTGGGTGCGTCACCGGGATCGCTGAAGCGACGCGCCAGGGTCTCGGCGGCCAGCTGATACCAGTCGACCTCGGCATCTTCGAGGGCGCGGCCGACCGTGTCCCGGCCCACGCCGCGCTGATCCAATTCGGCGCGCACCTTGCGTGGGCCTTGGCCCCGCTGGATGCGGGAGCGCACGAAGTGCTCGGCGAAGCGCTCGTCCGACTGCAGGCCCTGCTCGGCCAGCGCATCGAGGCAGGCCGCCACGTCTCCGTGAGCATGCCCCTTGGCTGACAGGCGGCTCTCGAGCTCGTACCGGGAATACTCTCGCCGCGCCAGCAGCCGAATGGCGTCGTCACGGGGTGACGGCTGATCGCCGCCACCGCCACGTGTCGCCTTGCCGGACTCGAACGCCATGGATCAGGCCTTGTCGTCGAGCTCGTCGCTGGCCACGGCTTCGCTTTCGGCCTTGTCATCCTTCGGTTCGGCCTTGGCCAGCAACTGATCGCGGATCTGGCTCTCGATCTCTTCCATGATCGCCGGGTTGTCCTCGAGGTACTGGGCGGCATTGGCCTTGCCCTGACCGATCTTGCTGCCCTTGTAGCTGTACCAGGCGCCGGCCTTGTCGACCAGGTTGCACTGCACGCCCAGGTCGACCACTTCGCCGGCATGGTAGATGCCCTTGCCGTAGAGGATCTGGAACTCGGCCTGGCGGAACGGCGGCGCCGTCTTGTTCTTGACCACCTTGACGCGGGTCTCGTTGCCGGTCACCTCGTCGCCCTGCTTCACCGAGCCGGTGCGACGGATGTCCAGGCGCACGCTGGAGTAGAACTTCAGGGCGTTGCCGCCGGTGGTGGTCTCGGGGCTGCCGAACATCACCCCGATCTTCATGCGGATCTGGTTGATGAACACCACCATGCAGTTGGCGTTCTTGATGTTGCCGGTGATCTTGCGCAGCGCCTGTGACATCAGGCGTGCCTGCAGGCCGACGTGGGAATCGCCCATCTCGCCTTCGATCTCGGCCCGTGGCGTCAGCGCCGCCACCGAGTCGACGATGATCACGTCGACACCGCCGGAGCGCACCAGCATGTCGCAGATTTCCAGCGCCTGCTCGCCGTTATCCGGCTGCGAGACCAGCAGGTCATCGAGGTTGACGCCCAGCTTCTCGGCGTAGCTCGGGTCCAGCGCGTGCTCGGCGTCGACGAAGGCGCAGGTCTTGCCTTGCTTCTGGGCCTGGGCGATTACCGACAGCGTCAGGGTGGTCTTGCCCGAGGATTCCGGCCCGTAGATCTCGACGACCCGGCCCAGCGGCAGCCCGCCGATGCCCAGTGCGATATCCAGGCCCAGCGAGCCGGTGGAAACCGAAGGCATCACCACGCGCGGCGCGTCGCCCAGGCGCATCACGGTGCCCTTGCCGAACTGGCGATCGATCTGGGTAAGCGCCGCGTTCAAAGCCTTGGAGCGATTGTCGTCCTGTGCCATGGATGGCCTCCTGGAGTCATCAAAGGGAAAACGATGAGTTCTGAATGCTGGATCTCGATACTGGAGCCAAGCACTGTATGACTGCACAGTATTATGGAGAAAAAAATCGGCCGCGCCTACCGCTCGGCGAACTTTTCCTGAGTCGCCTGCTCGGCCTCGAGCCGGACGATCAGCCCTGCTAGCGCCGCCCGCAGTGCCTGCTCGCGCACCGCATGACGATCACCCTCGAAGTGTCGGCATACGGCCTGCTGGGCGTGGGTGTCTCCCCAAGCCAGCCACACTGTGCCCACCGGCTTGGCCTCGCTGCCGCCACCGGGGCCCGCCACGCCGCTGATGGCAACGCCAAGGCTGGCGCCGCTATCGCGACAGGCGCCGGCGACCATGGCATGGACCACCTCGCGGCTGACCGCGCCATGGGCGGCAAGGGTCGCTTCCGGCACGCCCAGCTGGCGCGTCTTGGCCGCATTCGAATAGGTCACGTAGCCGGTCTCGAAATAGCCGGAGCTGCCGGCGACCTCGGTGATGGCATGGGCGACACCGCCACCGGTGCAGGACTCGGCGGCGGTCACGGACGCGCCACGAGCCCGGCAGGCTTCGCCAAGCCGAGTGGCGAGAGTGAGCGTATCGAGGGCCTCGAGGGCCGCGGTGTTGTCCATCATCTGGCTTCCCTGGCGGCTGGCGGCGCAATGCGAGCGCCATGAAGGGTCAGCGCCTGACGAGGCGCCCGTGAGCGGGTAGAATATCGCCTTTTGACCGCCCCTGACGAGCCACCCGTCCAGGTGGTGCCATGTCCTCGCTGTCACGTCCAGCCGCGCCTTGCAGCGCCACGCACGCCAAAGCAATCAAGGAAACCCATGACCCAGGCCAGCGCCCAGCACACCCCGATGATGAGCCAGTTCCTGAAGATCAAGCGCGAGCACCCCGAGGTGCTGCTGTTCTATCGGATGGGGGACTTCTATGAGCTGTTCTTCGACGACGCCAAGCGCGCCGCCGCACTGCTCGACATCACCCTGACACAGCGCGGCCAGTCGGCGGGTAAGCCCATTCCCATGGCGGGCGTGCCCTACCACAGCGCCGAGGGCTACCTGGCGCGGCTGGTCAAGGCCGGCGAGTCGGTGGCGATCTGCGAACAGATCGGCGACCCCGCCACCAGCAAGGGCCCGGTGGAGCGCAAGGTAGTGCGCATCGTCACCCCCGGCACGCTCTACGATGAGGCGCTGCTCGATGCCAGCCGTGACAACCTGGTGCTGGCCGCCTATCCGCGTGGCGAGACCTGGGGCATGGCCTGGCTGGAGCTTTCCAGCGGGCGCTTCAGCGTACTGGAGGTCGAGGGTGAGGCCGAGATGCTCGCCGAGGTACAGCGCCTCGACCCCGCCGAGCTGCTGATCGCCGACAGCCAGGACCTTCCGCCCTCGCTTGCCGAGCGCCGCGGCCTGCGCCGCCAGAGCGACTGGCTGTTCGATCTCGAATCCGCGACCCGCACCCTGTGCGACCAGTTCGCGGTACAGGACCTGCGCGGCTTCGGCTGTGCCCACCTCGAGGCCGCCATGACCGCCGCCGGGGTGCTGATCGACTATGCCCGTGACACCCAGCGCTCCCAGTTGCCCCACGTGACCGCCATCGGCGTCGAGAACCGCGACGATGCCGTGGTCATCGACGCCGCCAGCCGGCGCAACCTGGAGATCGACACCAACCTGGGCGGCAGCGGAGATAACACCCTGGCCAGCGTGCTCGATACCACCGCCACCGCCATGGGCTCGCGGCTGATGAAGCGCTGGCTGAACCGGCCGCTGCACGACCGCCCGCGGGTGCTGGCCCGCCAGGCCGCCGTGGCGCTGCTGCTCGACGACGAGGCCTTCCTGCCCCTACGCGACGACCTGAAGGCCATCGGCGACGTCGAACGCATCCTGGCGCGGGTGGCGCTACGCAGTGCACGCCCCCGCGACCTGGCCCGGCTGCGTGACGCCCTGAACGCCCTGCCCGGCCTCGAGGCGAGCCTTTCCGGCTTCGACGAGGGCACCGCACTCGATGAGCTCAAGCGCCATATCCGCCCTTATCCCGCCCTTGCCGAGACGCTGACCCGGGCGCTGGTGGAGAACCCGCCGGTGGTGATCCGCGATGGCGGTGTGATCGCCAGCGGCTATGACGAAGAGCTCGACGAACAGCGGGGCCTGGCCGAAAACGCCGGAGACTACCTGATCCAGCTGGAGACTCGCGAACGCGAGCGCACCGGCCTTGCCGGCCTCAAGGTCGGCTATAACCGCGTGCACGGCTACTATATCGAGATTCCCCGCGCTCAGGCTCGAGAGGCGCCGGCGGACTATATCCGCCGCCAAACGCTGAAGAACGCCGAGCGCTTCATCATTCCCGAGCTCAAGGAGTTCGAGGACAAGGCGCTATCGGCCAAGTCCCGGGCGCTGGGCCGCGAGAAACTGCTTTACGAAGCCCTGCTCGACACCCTGGGCGCCGAGCTCGACGCCCTGCAGCAGTCCGGCCGGGCGCTTGCCAGCCTCGATGTGCTGGCAAGCTTCGCCGAGCGTGCCCAGGCGCTCGACTTCGTGCGCCCGACCCTCACCGAGGCGCCGGGCATCAATATTCAGGGCGGTCGCCATCCGGTGGTCGAGCATGTCAGCGAGGCGCCCTTCGTGCCCAACGACCTGGCGCTGGACGACAGCCGACGCATGCTGGTGATCACCGGCCCCAACATGGGCGGTAAGTCGACCTACATGCGCCAGGCCGCACTGATCACCCTGATGGCCCACACCGGCAGCTTCGTACCCGCCGATGCGGCTGAGATCGGCCCGGTGGATCGCATCTTCACCCGCATCGGTTCCTCGGACGATCTGGCCGGCGGCCGCTCGACCTTCATGGTCGAGATGACCGAGACCGCCAATATCCTGCATAACGCCAGCGACAAGAGCCTGGTGCTGATGGACGAGATCGGGCGTGGCACCTCGACCTTCGACGGCCTGTCGCTTGCTTGGGCCAGCGCCGAGCACCTGACTCGCTCGCGAGCTTTCACGCTCTTTGCCACCCACTATTTCGAGATGACCGCCCTGCCCGATCAGGCACCGGGCGTCGCCAACGTGCACCTGACCGCCGCCGAGCACAAGGACGGCATCGTCTTCATGCACCGGGTGGAAGATGGCCCGGCGAGCCAGAGCTATGGCCTGCAGGTCGCTCAGCTGGCCGGGGTGCCCCAGCACGTGATCGCCCGGGCACGCGAGAAGCTAGCCTTGCTTGAACAGCAGGAAATCGATCAGGGCCAGCGCCAGACGCCCCTGGCCGACCCGGCAGCGGATACCGGCGCGAGCGCAGCACCTTCGGCACCGCGCCAGGACGACCTGTTCGCCAGCACGCCGCACCCGCTGCTCGACGAACTGTCCAGCCTGGATGTCGACGGCCTGAGTCCACGCCAGGCCCTGGAACTGCTGTATACATGGCGTGAGAAGGTCTGAGGCCTAGCAAGAGGCCTAGACATGCCAAGGGTAGTTGAGCGGGCTGACACGATCGACGGTGAAAGCGTCCACAACGCAGCACAACGGGCATGAATAAATGCCGAAACGTTCTGCCCGCCGACCGCCGCGATGACTTGCTGGCCCTGCACGCCACGACTAAAATATTCGCCCAATTAGAATGGCGGCTTCTAATGATCGAGCCGCTTATAACTAGACAAGGGTTTGTGCGAAACGTCAGCGAGCGAAGGCAAGACAAGGCAAAAATTGGCGAAGAAGCGGACCGGGCTGGCGCTCCAGTTTACGGGTGTAAATGAGTATTTTGAGCCAATTTTTAACACCGTATTGCCGAGCGCAGGTAGTTTTCGCACGAAGCCTGGCCAAACGACACATTCAGGGACAAGGCGCACCATCGACCCCTGACAGCTAACGATCGAGGAAGCCCCATGACATTCGTCGTCACCGAGAACTGCATCAAGTGCAAGTACACCGACTGCGTGGAGGTCTGCCCGGTAGACTGCTTCTACGAAGGTCCCAACTTCCTGGTCATCCACCCCGACGAGTGCATCGATTGCGCCCTCTGTGAACCGGAGTGCCCGGCCGAGGCCATCTTCTCCGAGGACGAGCTCCCCGAGGGCCAGCAGGAGTTCATCGAGCTCAACGCCGAGCTGGCCGAAGTTTGGCCGAATATCGCCGAGAAGACAGACCCGCTGCCCGATGCCGAGGAATGGGATGGCAAGAGCGGCAAGAAGGAACTGCTCGAGCGTTGAGCCCCTGCGCTTGATGCAGCCTGGAAGGCAAAAAAGGGCCGGCGAGACATCGCCGGCCCTTTTTTATGCGCCCGTGATTTATGCGCCTGTCATGCACCCGTGCCAGATAGAGCCGAGAGCGCGGCGATTGGCAAAGGCGTCTATTGAAACCATCTAGTGGCGCAGAGGCCTGTACGACGCGGCAAGCCGTGCCACCCGCCACCGATTCGCGCCGTTGGTTGCTTACCTGGAACGCCTCGACCCGCGTGCAGGCACGCCTAAAAAACGCACATAAAAAAGGCGACCCGAAGGTCGCCCGCTCCTAGCTGTTCCTTGAGCATGTCCTTATGCTCGACTCCTGAGGTGACTTCCTTGCCCGGGAACGACGTCCTGTCGCACCGAGCGCACCCGACTACCATCCCGTTGCATCCTGCCGGGAAAGCATCCTGCTTCCCCACATCCCAAGCACAGTGTGGCAGCTATGACGGGGTTCTCAAGTCGGCCAATGAAGGCAAAGATACCTTACCTCCTACGCACCGTTTTCCAAAAACTCATTATTTTCAAATATTTAAGTAAACAATAGTGCTTCAGAAGCGATCATTTCCTGATCAATGTCGAGTATATCGGGCTCAAGTTGTCGGTAATCTCTTACAAGCAATGAAGACATGATGCGCACTCGCTATAGCGCATAGCATCGCCAGACACAAAAAAAAGGCGCCCACGGGCGCCTTTTCGTCTTACCTTTCATGTCATGTCACTGAGCGTAGCGAGCTCATCCCTGCCCCTTGATGGCCGCAAGACCCGGATAGCGCACCGCCTCACCCAGCTGTTGCTCGATTACCAGCAGGCGGTTGTACTTGGCGACGCGATCGGAGCGGCACAGCGAGCCGGTCTTGATCTGCCCCGCCGAGGTCGCCACGGCCAGATCGGCAATGGTGGTGTCCTCGGTCTCGCCGGAGCGGTGCGAGATGACCGCGGTGAAGCCGGCATCCTGCGCCATCTTGATCGCATCCAGCGTCTCGGACAGCGAGCCGATCTGGTTGAACTTGATCAGAATGGAGTTGCCGATCTTCTCGTCGATGCCGCGCTTGAGGATTTTGGTGTTGGTCACGAACAGGTCGTCACCGACCAGCTGCACCTTGTCACCGAGCTTGTCGGTGAGCGCCTTCCAGCCGGCCCAGTCGGACTCGTCCATGCCGTCTTCGATGGAAACGATCGGGTACTGGTCGGCAAGCTCGGCCAGGTAGTCGACAAAGCCCGCGGCGTCATAGCTCTTGCCTTCACCAGACAGGCTGTACTGGCCGTCCTTGAAGAACTCGCTGGAGGCGCAGTCGAGTGCCAGGGTGATATCGCTGCCCAGGGTGTAGCCGGCATCGGACACCGCCTGCTTGATCACCGCCAGGGCTTCGGCGTTGGAGGCGAGGTTAGGCGCGAAGCCGCCCTCGTCACCCACCGAGGTAGAAAGGCCACGGCCCGCCAGCACTTTCTTCAGGGCGTGGAAGATCTCGGCGCCCATGCGCAGGCCTTCACGGAAGGACGGCGCACCTACCGGCTGGATCATGAATTCCTGGATGTCGACGTTGTTGTCGGCATGCTCGCCGCCGTTGAGGATGTTCATCATCGGCACCGGCATCAGGTACTGGCCCGGCTGGCCATAGAGCTCGGCGATATGCGCGTAGAGCTCGGTGCCCTTGGCGCTGGCGGCAGCCTTGGCGGCAGCCAGGGAAACGGCGAGGATGGCGTTGGCGCCGAGGCTTTCCTTGTTCTCGGTGCCGTCGAGTTCGAGCATGGCGTTGTCCAGGCCGCGCTGGTCGAGGGCGTCGAGCCCCGTCAGTCGCTCACGAATGGCGCCATTGACGGCCTCAACGGCCTTCAGCACGCCCTTGCCCAGATAGCGGCTCTTGTCGCCGTCACGCAGCTCCAGTGCCTCGCGAGAGCCGGTGGAGGCGCCACTCGGCGCACAGGCCACGCCCTTGGCGCCGCTGTCCAGCACCACCTCGGCCTGCACGGTGGGATTACCGCGGGAGTCCAGCACCTCGAGGGCGCGAATATCAACAATCTTGGTCATGATCTCGTCCTTATTATCGCTAAGCGTTGATCCAGTCGGCGTGCCTGGAGGGAGTCACGGCTCCGCTCGTAAAGGGTCTATCGACCACCGTCTCGTCGAAAACAGACGTCTATCGGGAACTGCATGCAAGAGCGGATAGACGACCCGGCGGACCGCCGGGCCGCTCTTGCCTGGTTCAGGAAATCGTCAAAGCCGGAAAACCTTTGACCAGATCATCCAGCGCCTTGAGCTGGGTAAGGAACGGCTCCAACTGATCCAGCGGCAGGGCACAGGGGCCGTCGCACTTGGCATTGTCGGGATCGGGATGGGCTTCCAGAAAGAGTCCCGCCAGACCCACGGCGACACCGGCACGCGCCAATTCGGCGACCTGGGCGCGACGCCCGTCGGCGCTGTCGGCCCGCCCACCGGGGCGCTGCAGGGCATGGGTGACGTCGAAGAACAGCGGATAGCCGGTGGCCTTCATGTCACCGAAGCCGAGCATGTCGACCACCAGGTTGTTGTAGCCGAAGCTCGAGCCGCGCTCGCAGAGGATCAGGCGATCATTGCCCGCTTCCTCGCATTTGCGCGTGATGTGGCGCATCTCATGGGGCGCCAGGAACTGCGGCTTCTTGATATTGATCACCGCGCCGGTCTCGGCCATGGCCACTACCAGGTCGGTCTGACGGGCCAGGAAGGCCGGCAGTTGGATGATGTCGGCGACCTCGGCCACCGGCGCGGCCTGCCAGGGCTCGTGAACGTCGGTGATCACCGGGACCTGGAAACGCTCCTTGACCTCGGCGAGGATCTCGAGCCCCTTCTCGAGCCCCGGCCCGCGGTAGGAATGGATCGAGCTGCGGTTAGCCTTGTCGAAGCTGGCCTTGAAGACATAGGGCATACCGAGCTTGCCGGTCACCTCGACGTAGCGCTCGGCGACCTCGAGGGCCATCTCGCGGGATTCGAGCACGTTCATGCCGCCAAACAGGGTCAGCGGCAGGGCGTTGCCGGCCCGTAGGCCGGCAACCTCGATGATTTTCTGTGGTTCGCTCATCTGAGCTCCTTAGCCCTGCGGCTGGGCCTGGGCCTGCTGCCGGGCGCGCATCTGCTTGTGCTCGAGGGCCGCCTGGATAAAGCCACTGAACAGCGGATGGCCATCGCGGGGCGTAGAGGTAAATTCCGGGTGGAACTGGCAGGCCACGAACCAGGGGTGGTCCGGCAGCTCGACCATTTCCACCAGCGACTCATCGACGCTCTTGCCGGAAATCACCAGGCCGGCCTTCTCCAGCTCGCCAATGAACTGGTTGTTGACCTCGAAGCGGTGGCGGTGGCGCTCGACGATCTCGTCGTTGCCGTAGGCCTCGCGGGCCTTGGAGCCCGGCTTCAGATGACAGACCTGGCCACCGAGGCGCATGGTGCCGCCGAGATCGGAGGCCTCGTCGCGCAGCTCGATCTTGCCTTCGGCATTCAGCCACTCGGTGATCAGGCCGACCACCGGATGCTTGGTGTCGTGGGTAAACTCGGTGGAGTTGGCATCCGTCCAGCCAGCGACGTGACGCGCAAACTCGATCACCGCCACCTGCATGCCAAGGCAGATGCCCAAGTAGGGGATCTTCTGCTCGCGGGCGAAGCGAGCGGTGGCGATCTTGCCTTCCACACCCCGCTCACCGAAACCGCCAGGTACCAGGATGGCATCCTTGCCGGCCAGCCGCTCCGGGCCATGGCGCTCGATGTCTTCGGAATCGATGTAGTCGATGTTGACCTTGATGCGGTTCTGGATGCCGGCGTGGATCAGCGCCTCATTCAGTGACTTGTAGGCATCCAGCAGTTCCATGTACTTGCCGACCATGGCGATGTTGACCGACTTAAGCGGATTGAGCTTGGCATCGAGCACGCGCACCCATTCATCCAGCTCGGCCTCATCGGCTTCCAGACGCAGCTTGTCACAGACGATCTCGTCGAGGCCGTGCTCGTGCAGCATCAGCGGAATGCGATAGATGGTATCGGCATCCTGCAGCGGCACCACCGCCCGCTCTTCGACGTTGGTGAACAGGGCGATTTTGCGCCGCTCGGTCTCTTCGAGCTCGACTTCGCTGCGACAGATCAGGATATCCGGCTGGATACCGATCGAGCGCAGCTCCTTGACGCTGTGCTGGGTCGGCTTGGTCTTGGTCTCGCCGGCGGTCTGGATATAGGGCACCAGAGTCAGGTGCATGAAGATGGCGCGGTTGGCCCCCAGCTCGCTTCTGATCTGACGGATCGACTCCAGGAACGGCAGCGACTCGATATCGCCGACGGTGCCGCCGATCTCGACCAGGGCCACATCGAAGCCTTCCCCGCCTTCATAGACCCGACGCTTGATCTCGTCGGTGATATGCGGAATCACCTGCACCGTGCCGCCCAGGTAGTCGCCACGGCGCTCCTTGCGCAGCACGTGCTCGTAGACGCGGCCGGTGGTGAAGTTGTTGCTCTGGGTCATCTTGGTGCGGATGAAGCGCTCGTAATGGCCCAGGTCCAGGTCGGTTTCAGCGCCATCCTCGGTGACGAATACTTCGCCATGCTGGAAGGGGCTCATGGTGCCCGGATCGACGTTGATGTACGGATCCAGCTTGAGCATGGTGACCTTGAGGCCACGCGCCTCGAGAATCGCCGCCAGCGAAGCGGACGCGATGCCCTTGCCTAGAGAAGACACAACGCCGCCGGTCACGAAGATATATCGTGTCATGGAGAACCTGTCGAAACGTGATCAGAAGGCGCGGCAGGAAACCGCACCAGGATGGGACGACAGAATAGCAGAGTCGCCTTGGCGGCTCAATTTCGGCCCCTGCCTGGAAATGATGGAAACAGGACTGGCAGGCCGATCAACGTCGCAAGGACGCTGACGGGGCCGCGACGCCGGGGACAGGCCGAAGAGGAGGTCCTCTGCCATGGATGGCAGAGGAAGTGCCCAGGGACGGGGGCACAGCGCCTCCTCGCGGGCCTGTCGCCGGAGACGCTCGCAGCCCAGCCGTGTCGCGACGCACAGAGGCGAAACCCTGCCACCTCACACGCGGCTAGCGCCCTTGCGAGTCACGACACTGGTCGCGCCCCTCGCCAGCATCGCCGCAGAGGCTACACCTCGAGATAATCGAGGATGCCCTCGCCGGCCTGACGGCCTTCATACACGGCAGTGACCACCAGGTCGGAGCCGCGCACCATGTCGCCCCCGGCAAACACCTTGGCGTTGCTGGTCTGGAAGGGGTAGCGGCCGTGTTCCGGAGCGGTAATGCGGCCACGCTCGTCGGTCGCGATGTTGCTCGGCTCGAGCCAGTCGATGTCGGTGGGCTGGAAACCGAAGGCAATCACCACCGCATCCGCCGGCAGGACTTCTTCGGAGCCCGGCACCACCTCGGGACGCCGACGGCCATTCTCGTCGGGCTCGCCCATGCGGGTACGCACGACCTTGATGCCTTCGACCCGCTCCTCGCCGACCACTGCCACCGGCTGGCGGTTAAACAGGAACTCCACGCCTTCCTCGCGGGCGTTGGCCACCTCACGCTTGGAGCCCGGCATGTTCTCTTCGTCACGACGGTAGGCGCAGGACACGCTGGCCGCCCCCTGGCGAATGGAGGTGCGGTTGCAGTCCATGGCCGTGTCGCCGCCGCCCAGCACGACCACCCGCTGGCCTTCGAAAGAGACGTAGTCGGCCGCATCCTTCTCGAAGCCCAGGCAGTGATTGACGTTGGCGATCAGGAAATCCAGCGCCTTGTGCACGCCCGGCAGATCCTCGCCCGGGAAGCCACCCTGCATGTACTTGTAGGTGCCCATGCCGAGGAAGACGGCGTCGTAGTCTTCCATCAGGTCATCGATGGTGATGTCACGACCGATCTCGGTATTGAGGCGGAATTCCACTCCCATTTCCTCGAAGACCGCCCGACGGCGCTCCATCACGCTCTTCTCGAGTTTGAACTCCGGAATGCCGAAGGTCAGCAGGCCGCCAATTTCGGGGTACTTGTCGAACACCACCGGCGTGACGCCGTTGCGCACCAGAATATCGGCACAGCCAAGGCCTGCCGGGCCGGCGCCGACGATGGCCACCCGCTTGTCGGTACGCTTGACCTGCGACATGTCGGGGCGCCAGCCCATGGCGAAGGCGGTATCGGTGATGTACTTCTCCACCGAACCGATGGTCACCGCGCCGAAGCCGTCATTGAGGGTACAGTCGCCCTCGCAGAGACGGTCCTGCGGGCACACCCGCCCACACACTTCGGGCAGCGAGTTGGTCTCATGGGACAGCTCGGCGGCCTTGAGGATATTGCCCTCGGCCACCAGTTTCAGCCAGTTGGGAATATAGTTGTGGACCGGGCACTTCCACTCGCAATAGGGGTTACCGCAGCCCAGGCAGCGATCTGCCTGACTGGCGGCTTCGCCCGGCTGGAAGGGCTCATAGATCTCGGCAAACTCCCGCGAACGGGTGCGCGCCGCCTTCTTCTGCGGGTCCTGGCGACCCACGTCGATAAACTGAAAATCGTTGTGCTGAAGACGCTCTGCCATGGTCGTCTCTCCTCGAAAACTGGAAGGTCAGGGCGGGGCCGCTTGGCGCCCCGCCGGGACACGGCCCTTATCAGGGCCGCCGGGACTCGGCTTACTCGGGTCGCCGCCGGGACTCGGCGAGCAAACTGCCAAGACTCGCGGCCTTGGGCTTCACCAGCCAGAAATGGCGGATGAAGTGGCCAAAGTCCTCGAGAATCGCCTCGCCTCGCGCCGAGCCGGTGGTGGCGACATAGTCCTCGATGACCTCCCTCAGGTGGCGCCGGTACGCCTCCATGGCTTCGGTGTTGATCCGATGGATCTCCACCAGTTCGTGATTGTACTTGTCGACGAAGGTGCGATCCTCGTCGATCACGTAGGCGAAACCGCCGGTCATGCCCGCGCCGAAGTTGACGCCGGTCTCGCCAAGCACTGTGACCAGGCCGCCGGTCATGTACTCGCAGCAGTGGTCGCCGGCGCCCTCGATGACCGCCGTCGCCCCGGAGTTACGCACCCCGAAGCGCTCGCCGGCGGTACCGGCGGCGTAGAGGGTGCCGCCAGTGGCGCCATACAGGCAGGTATTGCCGATGATCGCCGTCTTATGGCTCTCGAAGTGGCTATTCTGGGGCGGCACGATAGTGATCGAGCCCCCGTTCATGCCCTTGCCGACGTAGTCGTTGGCATCGCCCTCGAGATACAGGTTCAGGCCGCGTGCGTTCCAGACCCCGAAGCTCTGGCCGGCCACGCCCTTGAAGCGCGCGGTGATCGGCGCGTCCTCGAGACCGGCCTCGCCATAGCGCTTGGCAATGGCCCCGGAGGTCATGGCCGCCACGCTGCGATCGCAGTTGGTAATGGTGAAGTCGAACTCGCCGCCGGACTTGTCGTCGATGGCCGAGCGCAGCGCCTCGAGCACTTCCAGGTTCTTGGCGCCCGGATCATGGGGTACGTTGCGATTGACACGGCAGAACTGCGGCGCCTCGGCC
The DNA here is from genome assembly GCF_900100755.1 of Onishia taeanensis. Taxonomy (GTDB): domain Bacteria; phylum Pseudomonadota; class Gammaproteobacteria; order Pseudomonadales; family Halomonadaceae; genus Onishia; species Onishia taeanensis. The sequence goes on along the minus strand of NZ_FNCI01000002.1, from coordinate 105,725 downwards.
GGCACGTGGTCGTTCTCGAGCAGCGGCGTCAGGTCGAGCTTGCGCTGGGCGCTGGTTTGGCCCTCGAGGACCTCGAGCAGGTCGGTGCGCCCGATCAGATCGGTGAGCTTGCGCACTCCGAGCAGCGCCATCAGCTCGCGCACTTCTTCAGCGATGAAGCGGAAGTAGTGCTTGACCATGTCCACGGTGCCGCGGAAATGCTCGTCGCGCAGGTACTGATCCTGGGTGGCCACACCGGTCGCACAGTTGTTGAGGTGGCAGATCCGCAGGTACTTGCAGCCCAGCGCGACCATCGGCGCGGTGCCAAAGCCGAAGCTCTCGGCACCGAGAATCGCCGCCTTGACCACGTCGAGGCCGGTCTTGAGGCCACCGTCGGTCTGCAGGCGAATCTTGTCACGCAGGCCATTGATGCGCAGCGCCTGATGCACCTCGGGCAGGCCGAGCTCCCAGGGGCTGCCGGCGTGCTTGATCGAGGTCAGCGGGCTCGCTGCGGTACCGCCATCGTAGCCGGACACGGTGATCAGGTCGGCATAGGCCTTGGCCACACCGGTGGCGATGGTGCCGATGCCGGGCTCGGAGACCAACTTCACCGACACCTGGGCGTCCGGGTTGACCTGTTTGAGGTCGAAGATCAGCTGGGCCAAATCCTCGATCGAGTAGATGTCGTGGTGCGGCGGCGGCGAGATCAGTGTCACGCCGGGCACCGCATAGCGCAGCCGCGCGATCAGCTCGTTGACCTTACCCCCGGGCAGCTGGCCGCCCTCGCCAGGCTTGGCGCCCTGGGCGACCTTGATCTGCAGTACCTCGGCATTGACCAGGTAGGCCGGGGTAACGCCGAAGCGCCCTGAGGCGATCTGCTTGATCTTCGATGAGCGGATGGTGCCGTAGCGTGCCGGGTCCTCACCGCCTTCACCAGAGTTGGAGCGTCCGCCGGCCTCGTTCATGGCCTGAGCCAGGGCCTCGTGAGCCTCCGGCGACAGCGCACCCAGCGACATCCCGGCGCTGTCGAAACGCGGGATCAAGTCCTCAATGGCCTCGACTTCCTCGAGCGGCACCGGCTCGGCGGCGGGCTTCAGGGTCAGCAGGTCACGAATGGTCGCCACCGGACGCTCGTTGACCAGGGCGGCAAACTTCTTCCACTTCTGGTAATCGCCCTGCTGCACCGCTTGCTGCAGCGTGGTCACCACGTCTGGGTTGTAGGCGTGGTATTCCTTGCCGTGGACATACTTGACCAGGCCGCCCTGGCCAATGCCCTTGCGTGGCGTCCAGGCACGGCGTGCCAGCAGCTCCTGCTGCATCTGCAGCTCGCTGAAACCAGCCCCCTCGATGCGCGACGCCATGTTGGTGAAGCACAGGTCCATGACCTCGCTGCCAAGTCCCACCGCCTCGAACAGCTGGGCACCACGGTAAGACGCCAGGGTCGAGATCCCCATCTTGGAGAGAATCTTGTAAAGCCCCTTCTGTAGGCCCTTGCGATAATTCTCGCGGGCGTCTGCCGGGTTGCCGGTCAGCTCGCCGGTGCGATGCATGTCGGCCATCACCTGGTAGGCGAGATACGGATAGACCGCCGTGGCCCCGACCCCGAACAGCACCGCCATCTGGTGAGCGTCGCGGGCATAGCCGGTCTCGACGACCAGGTTGACCCGCGGGCGCAACGCCTGGCGCCCCAGGTGATGATGCACGGCACCCACGGCCAGCGCGGCCTGAATCGGCAGTTGGCCCTTCTCCAGTCCGGCGTCACTCAGCACCAGGATCACCTTGCCGCTGCGGGCGGCATCTTCGGCCTGACGGCACAGCACCTGGATGGCCTGCTTGAGCCCGATGGTCTCGGGATCGTAAGCCAGGGACAGGTGCTGGCTTACGAAGGCCGGATCGTCCTGACTGACCAGCGCGGTGAACTTGCGCGGTGACAGCACCGGGGTCGTCAGGATCAGACGATGTGCGTGCTCGGGCGTGGCATCGAAGACGTTGAGTTCGGCACCGCAGATGGTCTCCAGCGACATCACGATCGCTTCGCGCAGCGGGTCGATGGGCGGATTGGTGACCTGGGCGAACTTCTGGCGGAAGTGGTCGGTGAGCAGGCGCTCGTGGCGCGACAGCACCGCCATGGGCGTGTCATCGCCCATCGAGCCCACGGCCTCCTGGCCGCTTTCGGCCAGCGGGCGCAGCAACTGATCGCGCTCCTCGAAGGTGATCTGGAAGAGCTTCTGGTGAACGTTGAGCTCGTCGGTGCCCATGGGCTGGAAGCGGGCCAGCTCGGTCAGTGCCGACTCCAGATAGCTGGCCTCGTCCTTGAGCCAGCGACGATAGGGAAACGCCGACTTCAGGCGATTATCGATGTCTTCGGTGTGCAGGATCTCACCGGTCTGGGTGTCGATACCCAGCACCTGCCCCGGGCCGACACGGCCCTTGGCCACCACGTCTTCGGGCCGATAGCCGTAGGTACCGATCTCGGAAGCCAGAGTAATATAGCCATTCTTGGTGATCACCCAGCGGGCCGGGCGCAGGCCGTTGCGATCCAGCATGCAGACGGCGTGACGACCGTCGGTCATCACCATGCCGGCGGGGCCATCCCAGGGCTCCATATGCATGGAGTTGTACTCATAGAAGGCGCGCAGATCGCCGTCCATGGTTTCCACGTTCTGCCAAGCCGGCGGCACCATCATGCGCACGGCGTTGTAAATATCCATGCCGCCGGCCATCAGTACCTCGAGCATGTTATCCATGCTGGAGGAGTCAGAGCCGGAGGTATTGACGATCTCATCGAGCTCGGCGATTTCGCTGAGCCGATCATTGACGAAGTTTTCCTTGCGCGAGTTCGCCCAGCCACGGTTGGCCTCAATGGTGTTGATCTCACCGTTGTGGGCCAGCAGGCGGAACGGCTGGGCCAACGGCCAGCGCGGTGCGGTGTTGGTCGAGAAACGCTGGTGAAAGACGCAGATGGCGGTTTCGAGGCGTTCGTCGCCCAGGTCCTGATAGAAGGTGGGCAGATCCACCGGCATCATCAGGCCCTTGTAGGACACCACCTGGGAAGACAGGGAGCAGACGTAGAACTCCGGCTCACCGGCCAGTTTTTCCTCGGCGCGGCGCCGGGCCATGAACAGGTCGACGCCCAGCTCGGCCTCGAGGCGATTGTCGTCGGCGGTAATGAAGACCTGACGGATGCGCGGCAGGCAGTCCAGCGCCATGGGGCCACAGACGCTTGAATCGGTGGGTACGTCGCGCCAGCCCTGCACGGTGAGGCCGCGGGCTTCGAGTTCGCCACTGAGCACCTCACGGGCGGCCTGCTCACGGGCATCGTCGTCCGGCAGGAAGAGGCTACCGACGGCAAAGCGCTCGCCGAGCTCGACGCCCAATGACTCCTGGGCAACGGCCCGCATGAAGTCGCTGGGCATCTTCAGCAGCAGGCCGCAGCCATCGCCGGTCTTGCCGTCGGCGGCGATGCCGCCACGATGGGTCATGCAGGTCAGTGACTCGATGGCCGTCTTTAGCAGGTCATGGCTGGCCTGCCCTTCCATATGCGCAATCAGGCCGAAGCCGCAGTTGTCGCGAAATTCACCGGGCTGGTGGAGACCTTGTCTCATGGGCGCGCCTCATCAATATTCAGTAGTCTTGTGTCCAGACGGCTTCAGCGATATAGTTATCGGTTTTTCTTTATTTATATGCCGCTGCAAAATGCCGCTTTCTGGCGCCGAAAAAGGGTACCTAGCATAGCCACCACCCTCCCCCTGCGCAATTCCCCGCCCGCATCGATGTCTAAAAAACCGCCGAAAAACGGCACCTTAGCGCGCTCGACAGATAAAAAACCCTGACAGGTCAACCACTTGTATTCGGCTTGCACGACAGGTCGAGCATATTAGACCTTAGTCGCAAAAAACCGCTCAAGGGCATGCCAATCATGCATAAGGCATGCGAATTACTTTCTGATCGTCGACAGCCGGCCATTACGACAGCCCCTGCCAGACGCTCGGCAGCGAAGCCTTGGCAAAAATTGCTGTCGCCTATCACGCATCGACTCAACGACCAGTCATGCCACAAAAAAGGCGCCCGTGAAACACGGACGCCTAGTTTCCAGCCCAGTGAGCCACCCTCTAGCGACGAGGGAAGTCCGTCAGCAGACTCTCGAGCATCTCAGGCGGGGTCGAATCGTACAGACAGGCATCACCGAGACTTCGCAATAGCACCAGCCGGAGCCGAGTATCGATGTTCTTCTTGTCCAGTCGCATCACCGCCAGGAAGTCCTCCACGCCCATGTCATCGGGCGCCGCCGGCGGAAGGCCGGCGGCAGCGATGACCGCCGCCGTACGATCCACCTCGTCCTGAGTCAGCCACCCCAGACGCTGCGAGAGCTCGGCAGCCATCAGCATACCGGTTCCCACCGCCTCGCCGTGCAGCCAGGCCCCATAGCCCTGATGCGCCTCGATGGCATGACCAAAGGTGTGCCCCAAGTTGAGCAGCGCCCGGGCACCCTGCTCGGTCTCGTCGGCGGCCACTACCTCGGCCTTGATGGCACAGCTTCTGTAGATCGCCTCGCGCAGCGCCTCGCCATCAAGGCCGCGCAGCGCATCCATCCGCGCCTCGAGCCAGGCCAGAAACTCGAGGTCGCGTATCAGGCCGTACTTGATCACCTCGGCGAGCCCCGCCGAGAGCTCCCGAGCCGGCAGAGTGGATAGGGTCTCGGTATCGATCAGCACCGCCTTGGGCTGCCAGAAGGCGCCAATCATGTTCTTGCCACGAGGGTGGTTGACCCCGGTCTTGCCTCCCACCGAGGAATCGACCTGGGAAAGCAGCGTCGTCGGCACCTGAACGAAGGCTACGCCCCGCTGATAACAGGCCGCGGCATAGCCGGTCATGTCGCCGATCACGCCGCCTCCCAGGGCAATCAGGGTGCAACGACGGTTGAAACCGGCGGCCAGCAGGGCATCCCAGATACGGGACACGGAATCCAGGGTCTTGGTGTGTTCACCGTCAGGCAGCACCACCTCCTCGACCTCGAGCCCCTCGGGCAGCCCCCGCTTGAAGGCCTCGAGATAGAGCGGCGCGATTGTCTCGTTGGTGACGATCATCACCTGACGACCGGCCAGATAAGGAGCAATGACATCGGCATGACTCAGCAGACCGGGACCGATATGAATCGGATAACTGCGCTCGTCGAGCGCCACGCTTAACGTACGGATAGCATCGGATTGGGGCATGAAACAGACTCGGTCAGAAAGACTCGGTTAGAAGCAAGAGCGCCCTCAGGCCTTGCAGGACATCAGCGGGTCGACCTGGCGGCTCACGCGGCGCACGATTTCACCCACCACCGCCTTGGGGCCGCGGCGATCGGTGCGCACCACCAAATCAGCGGTCGCTCGATACAGGGGATCGCGGCGGGTGAACAGGGTTCGCAGCACCTCTTCACGATCGTCTCGCTGCAATAGCGGCCGATTACGGTCGCGAGCGGTGCGCTTTAGCTGCTGCTCAACGGTCGTGTAGAGATAGATCACCGTACCGCGCTCGCGCAGCGCACGGCGATTGGCCTCCCGCATCACGGCGCCACCCCCGGTGGCCATGACCACGCGGGGGTACTGCGTCAGCTCGCCGATCACCTGCTGCTCGCGCTCGCGAAAGCCCGCCTCACCTTCCACATCGAAGATCCAGGGAATATCGGCGCCGCAGCGCGCCTGAATCTCGTGGTCGCTATCGAAGAACTCGCGGTGCAGCTCGGCCGCCAACAGGCGGCCGATGGTGCTTTTACCGGCCCCCATGGGGCCGATCAAGAAAACGTTGGGAAGATCATCCTGCATCAGCGAAGGGCCAGCCTGTCCTCGAGAATCCTGGGAGTAATGAATATCAGCAACTCTACCTTCTCGTTCTGTTCTTGGGTATAGCGGAACAGATGGCCGAGCACCGGTAGATCGCCCAGGAAGGGCGTCTTGGACAGGCTGCGCAGCTCTTCCTGAGTCAGGATGCCACCCAGCACCACCGTTTCGCCGTTATCCACCAGCACCTGGGTCTCGATCTGATTGGTATCGATGGCGGGGGCGCCAGCGAAGCTCTGATCGGAGACGGTATCGTTGTTGATGGCAAGATCCATGATCACCCGGTTGTCCGGTGTGATCTGCGGCGTCACCTCGAGCGACAACACCGCCTCCTTGAACTCAATGTTGGTCGCCCCGCTGGAGGTCGCCTCCTGATAGGGAATCTCCTGGCCCTGCTTGATGATCGCGGTGCGCTGGTTGGCGGTGATCACCCGTGGCTGGGAGATGGTCTGGCTCTTGTTCTCGGTCTCCAGCGCATTGAGCTCGAGGTCGAGCAGCACGTCGCCCGACAGGTAACCGAAGGAGAAGCTGGTCGAAGCTGAGTTAGCGCTTCCCAAATCGACCGCCAAGCCCCCGTTGCTGGCAACGCCGGTAGAGGCGCCACTCAGATTGGCGCTGCTGCCGTTGCCCAGCACGCCGTTGATGCTATCGGCCGACGACATCCCCCAGTTGACGCCCAGCTCCTGGGTCACCCCATCTCGGGCAATCACGATTCGCGCCTCGATCTGCACCTGGCGCACGGCAACGTCGAGCTTCTCGACGGTACGCAGGATCTCGCGGATCTGATCGGCGGTGTCCTGGATCAGCAGGGTGTTGGTGCGCTCATCGACGCTGACCCGGCCGCGCTCGGTGAGCAAGCCGAAGCCTTCACCGCCACGCAGCAACTTGGCAAGCTCAGAGGCCTTGGCGTATTTGACCTGCAGGTATTCGGTGGTCAACGGGGCGAGCACCTGCATCTGCTCCCGGGCCTCGATTTCCTGGCGCTCGATGTTGGCAAGCTCACTGGCCGGCGCCACCACGATCACGTTGCCTTCACGACGACTGGAAAGGCCGTGACTCTGAAGGACCAGGTCAAGGGCTTGATCCCAGGGCACGTCATCAAGATTGAGGGTGACGCGACCACTGACGCTGTCGCTTGCCACCAGATTGAGGCCGCTGACATCAGCGATGATCGCAAGTACCGCCCGCACCTCAATGTCCTGGAAGTTCAGGCTGATGCGCTCGCCGTCGTAGCTGGCACGCGTCTCGTCGCGATCCACCCGCTGCTCGCGGGTAATGGGACGCGCCTCAACGATCAGCTGGCGACCTTGAAGCGTCGAGAACATCGCATAGTTGCCCTGGGTGTCGATCGACAGGCGCACCCCATTGGCAACTCGGCTCGGCACCACGCGCGTCATCGGCGTGCCGAAGTCGGTGACGTCGAGCACCTGATCCTGGGCCGCGGGCAATTCGACACCGGGAAGCTCGGCGATGATGCTGTTTCCGGACTCTCGCACCGTTGAGGCGACCCCGGCCCGGTCGAAGTTGACCACCAGCCTTCCGCCGCCTTCGACGCCGCGCTGAAAGTCGAAGCTCGAGATCTGCGGATCAGTGCTGACATCGTCAGACGCCGAGGTCGATGCGGCTGGTGCACTCGCCGAAGCGGTGGCGGGCGCGGCGGCGTCGCCGATTATCAGCTCGAGACGATTGCCGATCTGCCGCGTGCGATAGGCCAGCGGAGCGTCGAGATCGAATACCAGCCGGGTGCGCGACCCCGCCTCCAGCGTGATCAGGCGATCGACGCCGGCCAGCCCAATCTCACGACGCCGCTCGGCGAGGCCATTGGCGGTGTCGACCAGGTCGATACTCAGCCGGGGAGGGGAATCGAGCCGGTAGCCGCGCACCTGGGGGACCTCGCCGTCGAAGCGCATGTCGACCTCTAGCTCACCGGTACTGCCCTGGCTAACCTCTAAACCTGTTAGCGTCGACGCGCCCAGGGCCGTGGCCGGGAGGCCACAGACCAGCATGAGTGCCAGCGATACCCGCATCATGATTTGCATCGTCGTGTCCCTTGTTTCCTGCGTGACTCAGCCGGCCTGATTCGTTGTAGGATCGTCCAGCAATAACCGGCGCGTGCGCTCCACCCAACCACCGCGCCCATTGTTGACCACCTCGACCAGCTGGACGGAGGCCTCGGTGATGCTGACGATGCGGCCGTAATCGGTGCCCATATGATCACCGCTGGTCAGCCGATGCACTTCGCCATTGGGCGCCCGCACCAGCGCCGAAGGCTGATTGCCCACACTTAAGGTACCCACCAGCTCGAGCTGGTCGAGGGGGTAAGCCTCGAGTGGGTCCAACGGCCGGTCCGGGTCAGGAGCCAGATCGCTAGCGCCCGCGGGCGCCGCCTCGGCCTCCGGCTGGCGGGCCAGGAAGGGGCTACGCCGGCCCGACTGATCGTAGGCCACGGCAACGTACCGGGGCAGCTCAGGAACCGGCGGAAGCTTGATGCCACTGGGGTCGGCTTGCAGCTCACTCAGCTTCTTATCCAGCCCGGCAATATCGGGTTCGCTACATCCCGTCAACGACAAGCCAAGCGCCAGCGAAAGCGCGAAAGCGCGTGACAAGCCCTTCCGCGACGCCGAACTCACCCATGAACGGGGCCACCAACGCCACGGCGAACGCTTGAGCACCTTGCCGCCCTGTTGCAGGGTAGCGCGGCCCAAGAGAGCGCCGGCATCGCTATCCATACGCGGACTCATGGCGCCACCTCCTCGTCGCTCGCGTTGGCACCAGGGGCATAGCTGTAGGTGCGCGCCAGCATGGAGAGCTCCAGCTGATCACTATCGCCAACCGGTGACAGGCTGAAATCATGCAGCGTGACGATACGCGGCAGAGCCGCCACCCCAGCCAGGAAAGCACCGATGCGGTGGTACTCGCCGCGCACACGAATGTCGAAGGGCCGTTCGATGTAATGCTCATTGGGCACTGGCTCTCGCAGGCGAATCGCCTCGATGGAGAGCTGATTGTCCAGAGCCGTCTTGCTGATATCGTCGATCAGCGCCGGAATCTCGGCACCGCTGGGTAGCATCTCCAGCAAACTGTCGAGACGAGCATTGAGGGTCGCCACCTGCTCTTCCATGGCCGGCAGCCTCGCCGCTTGCGCCGCCTCTCGACCAAAGGCGTTTAGCAATTGCGCCTCTTCGCGGCGCGCCTGCTCGAGGGCTTCCACTTTGGGAGCCGCCAAGTACCAGTCCATGGCAAAGCAGGTCAGTCCCAGCACCAGCAAGCAACAGGCCAACTGCAGCGACCAGGGCCAGCCGCCGGCCTCCTTTATGTCCAGCTCACGCCAGTCCAGCTCACGCAGGCGGCGCCACTCGGCCGATAGATTCATGGCGCCTCCCCGACCGCAGCGGGTACTTGTTGCTCCACACTCAGCGAAAAGCGCCTATGTCCTTGCTCATCGCCCTCTACCTGCGAAAGCACGGGCACACCCAACACCGGCATCGCCTCCAGAGCGCGTAGTTGATCGGAGACCTGATAGTTATCCTCGGCCAAGCCATCAAGGCTCAGCCGCTGGCCCGTACGGGACAGCTTGGAGTAGTACACCCCCTCTTGAAGACTGGCGCTGAGGGCATTGAAGACACGCACCGTCTGGCCGCGCCCTTGCTGAAGCTGACTGAAGATATCGATCTTGTTGCGTATGACGCCGCGACTCTTTTCGTCATCTTGCATATGACGAATGTCCTGCTTGAGCTGGGCAGACTCGGCGCGGATATGCTCATTGCGCTGCTGCTGCACGTCCAGTTGGTGATCGTAGTAGAAGGTCATCGCATAGCCGCCCCCCAACCCGAGGACGGCCATCAGCCCCAATGCCAAGTTGAAACGCTTGCCGCGACGTTCTCGCTGCTCTTGGCGCCAGGGCAGCAGATTGATCTCGATGCCCATCAGCGCCCCCTCATGGCCAGCCCACAGGCGGTCAACATGGCCGGCGCATCATTGGCCAGCGTCTGGGCATTGATGCGCGAATTGACCTGCATGCGTCGAAACGGGTTGACGTTAAGCACCTCTATGCCGGTTTCCTCGACGAGGCGCTCCTTGAGTCCAGGGATCACGCTGGACCCGCCGGCCAGCATCAAGCGACTGACTTTCTCCTTGCGGCCCGCGGTATAATACAGCTGCAGTGAGCGCCCAACCTGCTGCACCAGCGTCTCGATGAAGGGCATCAAGACGTTACTGGCGTAGTCCTCGGGCAGTCCGCCGCGCTTCTTGGCAAGCCCGGCTTCTTCCAAGGTAAGCTCGTAGCGACTGGCAATTTCATCGGTCAGGCGCCGTCCGCCAAAGACGGTGTCGCGGCTATAGACGATGCGCCCGCCCTTGAGCACATGGAAGGCATTCATGTTGGCCCCGATATCGACCAGTGCGACGCACTCGTCGTCGCTGCTGGCCATCGTTTGCTGCTGGAGCTCATGGAAGGCGCGCTCCATGGCGAAGGTCTCGACATCGACCGCTGCAGGCGTCAAGCCGGCTTGAAGCAACGCCTCGGTCAACTGGTTGACGTCTCGGTTGCGACAGGCGACCAGCAGCACGTCCTGCTGGTCGGTATAGCGCTCATTGATGCCCAGCCGCTGAAAGTCGAAGGAGACCTCGTTGAACGGAAAAGGAATATGCTTGTCGGATTCGAGTTCGATGCGAGCCTCGATTTCCTCATCATTGAGGGAGGCAGGCAGGATCAGCGTCTTGGTGATGGCGGCGCTTGCTGGCACGGCAACGCAGGCTTCATCCGTGCTAGGTTGTGCCTGAACGACGGCGCGCTGCAGTGCTTCGGCCACGGCGCCCATATCGCGAATGCGCCGTTCGACCACGGTGCCCTCACGCAAAGGCCGCACCGCATAACTCTCAACCCGGCGCTGACCACGCACGCATTTGAGCTCAATCAGCTTTACGGTCGCCGAGGAAATATCTACCCCGATCAACCCTTTTCCGGATCTTCTGAGCCTTCTCAAGGCTTCACCCCCAACTCAAGCCTACATTTTCATCGTACCCATGCATTAGCCGACTGCGCTCCACCAAGGCTAAAACCTTCATCCCGGCCAGACTACATGATTCTACGAAAGCTAACACTTTAGCCATCGTTCAAGCGCTTCAACGCTGGTTACCTGACGCCCGGGTTCCTATAATACGGCCCTCCATGGAAGTCTCGTTCCCAGCACCATCGCCCAGCCACCGTTCATCATGAGTACTACGTCTTCATGAAGCTATTCAAAACGCTTGCCACATCGGCGATATGGATCACGCTATCCCTGTGCGTATCCGGCGCCCTGGCACTGGTCGGCGCCGCTCTTTATTTCGCCCCAGGCCTTCCCGACGTGCGCCAACTGCAGGACTTCGAGCTGCAGACCCCGTTGCGCATCTACACCCGCGACGACAAGCTGATCGGCGAGTTCGGCGAGGAACGTCGTCTGCCCGTCAGCTACGACGAGATCCCCAAGGACATGATCGACGCCCTGCTGTCCGCAGAGGATGCCGGCTTCTTCGAGCATCCCGGCGTCGACCCCAAGGGCCTGCTGCGCGCCGCCACCGAACTGGTTGCCAGCGGCGGCGACATTCAGTCCGGCGGCAGTACCATTACCATGCAAGTAGCCCGCAACTATCTGCTGACCCTTGACCGGACCTTCACCCGCAAGATCCGCGAGATACTGCTGGCACTGCAGATGGAGCAGGTGTTGAGCAAGGAAGAGATCCTCACCCTCTATGTCAACAAGATCTTCCTCGGCCACCGCTCCTATGGCATCGGTGCCGCCGCCGAAACCTACTATGGCAAGCCGCTCTCCGAGCTGAGCCTGGCCCAGACCGCCATGATTGCCGGCCTGCCCAAGGCGCCCTCGAACTTCAACCCCTTGGCCAACCCCGAGCGCTCGCTGATCCGCCGCAACTGGATCCTCTATCGCATGCGCGAGCTTGGCCACATCGATGCCGAGCGCTACGAGGCCGCCGTGCAGGCTCCCATCACCGCGCGTCGCTTCGCCACTCAGCTCGATGTCGACGCCGATTACGTAGCCGAGATGGCCCGCCAGTTCATCGTCGACCGCTATGACGACGCCTACACCGGCGGCTACAAGGTCACCACCACCCTCGATAGCGAGCTGCAGCCACTGGCCCGCCAGGCCCTGACCCAAGGGCTGATCGAGTACGACACCCGCCACGGCTGGCGAGGGGCCGAGGAGACCGACATCCCGGCAAGCCTGGTGGAAGCCCAGAACCGCACCCAGCGTAGCGGCCTCGAAGAAGAGCTGTCTGAATCCGAGGTCCGCGAAACGGCTCGACAGGCCGCCGAACGCAGCCAGACCCAGGTCAGCGGCATCGATGGCGACGTCAGCAATTGGCTGCGCGTCCTCGAGCGCACGCCTGCCTATGGGCCTCTGGAGCCGGCGATCGTCGTCACTACCGAGGGCCGCGAGATGCGCGTGCTCAGTCGCGACGGCGAGGCCATCACGCTGCCCTGGAGCGGCCTCGAGTGGGCAGATCCCTACCTGAGCCCCTACAGCCGTGGGCGGGCGCCGAGCTCTGCTGGCGATATTGCCGATCGCGGCTCACTGGTCCGCATCCTCAAGCAGGACGATGGCAGCTGGCGCCTTTCCCAGCTCCCTGCCGCCGAGGGCTCGATCATCGTCCAGGCCCCTGACAGCGGCGCCGTGCTGGCCCTGCAAGGCGGCTTCAGCTTTGCCTCCAGCAAGTTCAACCGCGCCACTCAGGCGAAGCGACAGCCCGGCTCGACCTTCAAGCCGTTCATCTACCTGGCGGCCCTGCAGGAAGGCGGCATGACACCGGCCACCGTGATCAACGACGCCCCGGTGGTCATGGAGTCCAACGACGGCCTGTGGCGGCCCGCCAACTCCGGTGGCGAGTTCCGCGGCCCGACCCGGCTGCGCGAGGCGCTGGCGCAGTCGCGCAACCTGGTGACCATCCGCATTCTGCGCACCATGGGGCTCAATCGCACCATCGACTTCCTGACCGGGTTCGGCTTCGCCAAGGACCAACTGCCCAACGGGCTGTCACTGGCACTGGGTAGCGCCAGCCTGACACCCCTGACCATGACCAACGCCTACTCGACGCTGGCCAATGGCGGCTTCCAGGTCTCGCCCTGGTTCATCAAGGAAGTCTCACGGGATGGCAAGGTGATCGAAAAGGCCGAGCCGGCGATGGCATGCCGCGCCTGCGCCCCGGATGCCGATCACGTCGAGCGCGACGGCGAGCGCTACCCGCTGGCGCAACGCGTCGCCGATGAAAGCTCGGTTTACCTGCTACGCAGCATGCTGCGTGACGTCATCGAGCACGGCACCGGCCGCCGCGCCCTGGCCCTCAACCGCGGCGACATCGTCGGCAAGACCGGCACCACCAACGATCGTCGCGATGCCTGGTTCGCCGGCTTCAATGACGAGCTGGTAACCACCGTGTGGGTCGGCAAGGACAACTACGACACCATCGCCGAGTATGGCGGTCAGGCCGCCCTGCCCATCTGGATGGATTTCATGGGCAAGGCGCTGGAAGGCCACCCGGAGCAGCAGCCCGAGCGCCCGGATGACATCGTGACTGCGCGCATCGACCCGGAAACCGGTCAGCGGCTGCGCAATGACCAGTCCGGCGGCATCCAGGAGATGTTCGTGGCCGGCAAGCTGCCGACGCTCGCGCCGCGCAGCATCGACCAGGAGCTCGAATCCCAGAGCGGCTCCCAGGGCACCGGTTCCTTCGACGCCATTTTCTGACCTCCAGCGACCCGGGGCGCACCGCCCCGGGCATCGAGCACCATGATTCCGCACCTTCCCCACAGCGATCGACATGGCCCCATCGGCCAACGCATGAAGCGCGCCGATCAGCCAGCGGGCGCAACGCAGGCGCTGGCGGCGCCGTCACGTCTGCTGCGTTACGCCCTCTTGGCCGGCACCCTGAGCGTCGCTATCGCCAGTAACTCCGCCATGGCCTATCCCTTTTACGCGCCGCCGAAGGCCAAGCCGGATGCCCCGACTTTGAGCGGCGACGCCGAGCTGGGCTATACCCGCCTGAGCGGCAACACCAACAGCCAGACGCTGATCGCCAAGACGCGGCTGGCCTGGCTCGACGGCGACTGGCTGCACACGCTTCGCCTGGAGGCGCGCACCGTCAGCGAAGACGAAGACACCGAAGACGAGCACTACCTGGCCTCCTGGCGCGAGCGCTACGACCTTAGCGGACCGCACTACCTGTTCGGCTTCACCCGCTGGGAGCGGGAGCGCGACAGCGGCTATGACCGCCAGTTGACCGCCATCGGCGGCTACGGGCGACAGCTGCTCGACAACCCCACTCACGAGCTATCCCTAGAAGCCGGCCCCGGTTATCGCGACGATCGCCTAGAGGATCAGGATAGCCAGCAGTTGGCCGTCGCCTATGGCGCCATGGATTATCGCTTCACGCTTTCCGATACCGGCTACTTCGAACAACAGATGTCGGTGGAAACCACCAGCGAGAACACCACTCTGCGCTCGCTGAGCGCCATCACTAGCAAGCTCACCTCACGCCTGGCACTGCGCCTGTCCCACGAGATCAAGCACAACTCTCAGCCGCCGGACAAGGCAGAGGCGCGCACCGACACCACCACCAGCGCCTCGCTGCAGCTGAGCTGGTAGCCGCTGCTCGCTACCTCCTCGCGCTTCCTTTCACCTCGCCAAGCACGCCCCAAACGCAACACGCCGGCCCAAGGGCCGGCGTGTTGCAAGCGGAGCGCGTCGCGGCGATCAGCCGCCGTAGACGCCGTCTACGCTGGTCAGCGGGTAGTGCGCCGGGTAGGGCTTGCGCGCCACGCCGGTATCCACGGCCGCCTGGGCCACCGCCGAGGACACGCGATCCAGCAGGCGAGAGTCCAGTGGGGTCGGAATGATATAGCCGCGACCGAACTCGAGGTGATCGATGTCGTAGGCCTTGAGCACTTCTTCGGTGACCGGCTCCCGGGCCAGATCCTTGAGGGCGTGAACGGCCGCGACCTTCATTTCCTCGTTGATCCCGGTGGCACGCACGTCGAGGGCGCCGCGGAAGATGAACGGGAAGCCCAGCACGTTATTGACCTGGTTCGGGAAGTCCGAGCGACCGGTGGCGATGATCACATCGTCGCGGGCGGCCTTGGCGTCAGTGGGGTGAATTTCCGGGTCGGGGTTAGAGCAGGCGAAGACCACCGGATTCGGCGCCATGGTCTTGAGCTGCTCAGGCGACAGCAGGTTGGGGCCGGACAGGCCCACGAAGACATCGGCACCGTCGATGGCATCATCCAGAGTCCGGCGCTCGGTCTCGGTGGCAAACATCGCCTTGTACTGATTGAGGTCTTCACGGCCGCTGTGAATCACGCCCTTGCGGTCGAGCATGAAGATATTCTCGGCCCGAGCACCACAGGCAACCAGCAGCTTCATGCAGGCGATCGCCGCCGCGCCGGCACCCAGGCAGACGATGCGGGCGCTATCCAGCGACTTGCCGGCGATATCCAGGGCGTTGAGCATGCCCGCCGCCGTGACAATGGCCGTGCCATGCTGATCATCATGGAAGACCGGGATGCTGCAGCGCTCGACCAGCGCCCGCTCGATCTCGAAGCACTCAGGTGCCTTGATATCCTCGAGGTTGATGCCGCCCCAGGTATCGGCGATGCGCGCCACGGTATCGATGAAGGCCTGCGGACTTTCGGCATCGACCTCGATGTCCACCGAATTGATGCCGGCGAACTTCTTGAACAGTACGCCCTTGCCTTCCATCACCGGCTTGCTGGCCAGCGGTCCCAGATTACCCAGACCGAGAATCGCCGTACCGTCGGAAATCACGGCCACTAGATTGCCCTTGCCGGTATAGAGGTAGGCATTCTCCGGATCCTTGGCGATTTCGCGGCAGGGCTCCGCCACACCCGGGCTGTAGGCCAGCGCCAGATGCTTGGCCGAGGTCGTCGGCTTGGTCAGCTCAATGGACAACTTGCCGGGAATCGGATGGGAGTGGTAATCCAGTGCCGCCTGCTTCGGATCAGTCATGTCGAGTCCAGTGATGTCATGTGAAGTGGCGCAAGAATATAGAAAAATGCCCTCCCCCACAACGCAGACCAAGTTGGCCTATTTTTCCAACTTTTATTGCGCGTTTGATGCCGATCCAGCACATTTGCTGCAGTTTATACCTAACACCTCACCCATAATGCACAGCTTATCCTTGAGGGCTCAGCGTGGCCTTTCCACAAAAAACCCGCCGCGGGGCATCCCGGGCGGGTTCTGCTCTGATCGGCGACCCGACGGGTCGCCGACCTGGCGGCGTAAACGCTTAGCCGCGCTTGACGGCAGCACCGAAGCGCTTGTTGAAGCGCTCGACGCGGCCACCGGTGGTCGCCTGCTTCTGTTTACCGGTGTAGAACGGGTGGCACTGCGAGCAGACGTCCAGATAGAACTCGTGGTTCGCGGTGGTGCCCACGTCAAAGGTCGCGCCGCAGCTGCAAGTGGCGGTGACCTTCTTGTAATCGGGATGGATACCTTGTTTCATCTTGAAGCCTCATTAAGCGGTATGCCGCCACCTGATCTGCTGCCAGGCACCGCATACGGGTTATGATCGCCCGCGGCCGAGTGGCCACGTCAACGAACCGGAATCCGCCGACTCTTCTCACGCCCTGAATCAACCCACAACGGGAAGCCAGGAAACGAGAGCGAGGCCGCGGAGGGCGGTGATTCTAGCAGACCCAATCTCGGAGGCCAATTGTCCGCCAGTGCTTCGTCGTTTCTCGATGCTCCCCGCGTGCTCGGAGTGGCCGTGCCCACCCCGCTGCGCCGCCTGTTCGACTACCTGCCCGGCCCCGAGACACCCACCGGCGGCTGGCAGCCGGGCCTGCGCGTCCAGGTCGCCCTGGGGCGACGCTCGGTGGTCGGCATCGTCATCGAATGTCGTGCCACCAGCGAGGTCGCACTCGACCGTCTCAAACCCATAGAAGCATGCCTTGATGGAAGCCCGCTGCCCGCTGACTGGCTGTGGTTGACGCGCTTCACTGCCCGCTACTACCAGCATCCGCTCGGCGACACCTTGCAGCAGGCGCTGCCGGTACTGCTTCGCCAGGGGCGTCCGCTCGAGCCCCGCACCCTGGAGCGCTGGCGGCTTAGCGCTCAGGGCCAGGCGACTCAGGCCGCCGACCTTGGCCGAGCGCGGCGCCAGGCAGAGCTGCTGGAGCTCTTGCGCCAGCACCCGCGGGGCCTGCCCACCGCCGCCGTTACCGCCCAGCAGTTCAGCCGCACGCAACTGACGGCGCTGCACGACAAAGGGCTGGTCGACTGCCTAGAGGAGCCGCGCCTGGCAAGCGAGCCGCCGCGGCCAACGGCGTTGCTCGCCGAACCGGCGCTCAACCTCAATCGCGAGCAGGCGGCAGCCCTGTCTACCCTGCATGACGGCCTCGACCGCTATCACCCCTGCCTGCTGCAGGGCGTCACCGGCAGCGGCAAGACCGAGGTCTACCTGCAACTAATCGAGGCAGTCATCCAGCGCGGCCGCCAGGCCCTGATTCTGGTGCCGGAGATCGGCCTGACCCCCCAGACCCTCGAACGCTTTCGCCGCCGCTTCCGGGTGCCGGTGGTCGCCCTGCACTCGGGTCTCACCGACCACGAGCGCCTGGATGCTTGGCTGGCCGCCATGAGCGGTCGCGCACCGATCATCATCGGCACCCGTTCGGCGATCTTCACGCCGCTAGCCGCCCCAGGCGTCATCATTGTCGACGAGGAGCACGACGGTTCGCTGAAGCAGCAGGAAGGCCTTCGCTACCACGCCCGGGACCTGGCCGTGGCGCGAGCCCATCACCACGGCATTCCCATAGTGCTGGGCAGCGCCACCCCGGCGCTGGAAAGCCTGGCCCAGGCCAGGAATGGACGCTACACGCACCTGCGTCTGACGCAGCGGGCTAGCCGCCACCCGCCGGCCAAGCTCGAATTGATCGACCTGCGCGGCCGGCCCCGCCAGGGTGGGCTGATTCCCTCGGCGATCGACGCCATTCGCCAGACGCTCGCCGCCGGGCACCAGGTGCTGGTATTCATCAACCGGCGCGGCTTCGCGCCGACCCTTGCCTGCCATGCCTGCGGCTGGCTTGCCGAATGCGACCACTGCGACGCCCGCATGACGCTGCATCGTCAGCCGCCGCTGCTGGCCTGCCACCACTGCGAGCGCCAGCAGCCGCTACCGCCGGCCTGCCCAGAGTGCAAGAGCGGTGACCTACGCCCGCTGGGGGCCGGCACCGAGCGCACCGAGGAAAGCCTGGCCGCGCTCTTCCCGGAGGTGCCGGTCCACCGCATCGACCGCGACAGCACCCGCCGCAAGGATGCCTTCGGCGAGGTGCTCGCCGAGATCAAACGCGGCGAGCCGAGCCTCTTGGTCGGCACCCAGATGCTCGCCAAGGGCCATCATCTGCCCCACGTCACCCTGGTAGTGGTGGTCAACGCCGATGCCGGCCTCTATGCCAGCGACTTCCGGGCGCTGGAGCACTCGGCTCAGCTACTGACCCAGGTGGCCGGCCGCGCCGGCCGCGCCGCCCACCCGGGCCGAGTGCTGGTGCAGACCCTGCACAGCGACGACCCGCATCTGCGCCTGCTCGCCGAGCGCGGCTACGATGCCCTGGCCGACGCCCTGCTCGAAGAGCGCCGCGGCGCAGCCCTGCCGCCCTTCCGCTTTCTGGCCCTGACGCGTTTCGAGAGCGCCCGAGAGGCCGAGGCCATGGGGCTCGCCAAGGAAGCAGGGGAGGCGTTACGTGAGTGGCTGGCAGCACGAGACAATGCCGTGACCTGCCTGGGCCCGGTGCCGGCGCCCATGGAGCGTCGCCAGAACCGCTATCATGTACAGCTGCTGCTCTCCGGCGCACAGCGCAGCCAGTTGCACGAGGCGAGCGCCTGGCTGGTGGCCTGGCTGGAGGCCTGTCGCGACGCCCGACGCGTGCGCTGGTCGCTGGATATCGACCCTCAGACCCTGAGCTAGCCAGGCGCTCTGACTTGGCGCCCGATCAGTGCCACTGTGCGAGTGCGCGCCCTGGCATAGCGGCTAATCTGCGAATTCAGGTTTAAAGCGCGCCGCCAATTGCCGATAATGCGCCATCACGCTGAGTAGAGCGACGCGAACTCGCCGGCCGGCGGCCCGCTCCTCGCCGTCATTCACGCCTGCCGGGCCAGGCAACAGGACATCAGGTTTTTCATGAAAGACACCATCATTGCACTGCTCGAAGAGGCCCTGAGCGCCCTTCAGCAGCAGGGCGAACTGCCCCAGGACATTGCCCCGACCATCAAGGTCGACCCCACCAAGGACAAGGCCCACGGCGACTTCGCCACCAATCTGGCACTGATGCTGGCCAAGCCGGCGGGCAAGAAGCCCCGTGACCTGGCCGAGGCGCTGGTCGCGGCCCTGCCGGCCTCTCCCGCCATCAGCAAGACCGAGATCGCCGGCCCGGGCTTCATCAACTTCTTCGCCGCCACCGACGCCCTCGCCCAGGTGGTGTCGACCATCCTCGACACCGGCGACACCTATGGCCGCTGCCTCGACGGCAAGGGCGAGAAGGTGCAGGTAGAATTCGTCTCTGCCAACCCGACCGGCCCGCTCCATGTCGGCCATGGCCGTGGCGCGGCGATCGGCGACAGCCTGTGCCGTCTGCTCGAGGCAACCGGCTACGACGTGACCCGCGAGTTCTACTACAACGACGCCGGCGCCCAGATCAGTAACCTGGCCCGCTCCGTGCAGTCACGCGCCAAGGGGCTGACCCCGGACGACCCGAGCTGGCCGGAAGACGGCTACCGCGGCGACTATATCCGCGATGTGGCCGAGAGCTACCTGGCAGGCGACACCGTGCACGCCGATGACCGTCACGTCACCGGCGCCGCCGACCCAGACGACCTGGACGCCATCCGCGACTTCGCGGTGGCCTACCTACGCCGCGAACAGGACCTGGACCTCAAGGCCTTCGGCGTCGCCTTCGACGTCTACTTCCTGGAGTCCTCGCTCTACGAAGAGGCCAAGGTCGAATCCACCGTCAAGACGCTGATCGAGGGCGGTCATACCTACGAGCAGGACGGCGCCCTCTGGCTGCGCACCACAGACTTCGGTGACGACAAGGACCGGGTGATGCGCAAGCAGGACGGCGGCTACACCTACTTCCTGCCTGACGTCGCCTACCACCTCGACAAGTGGCAGCGCGGCTTCACCCAGGTGATCAACGAGCAGGGCGCCGACCACCACTCCACGGTGACCCGGGTACGCGCCGGGCTGCAGGCTCTCGAGACGGGCATTCCCAACGGCTGGCCGGACTACGTGCTGCACCAGATGGTGCTGGTGACCCGTTCGGGCGTCGAGGTCAAGCTCTCCAAACGCGCCGGTAGCTACGTCACCCTGCGCGACCTGATCGACGAAGTCGGCCGCGACGCTACCCGCTACTTCCTGGCCGCGCGGCGAGCCGACTCCCAGTTGACCTTCGATATCGACCTGGCCCGCTCGCAGTCCAACGACAACCCGGTCTATTACATCCAGTATGCCCACGCCCGGGTCTGCAGCGTGCTGCGTAAGGCTGCCGCCGACGACCGCGACTTCCAGCACGACCTGGCGCTCGACAACCTGGCCCTGCTCGACTCAGACCAGGAAAAGGCGCTGATGAACCGCCTGGCTCGCTATCCCGAAGTGGTGCGCATCGCCGCCGGCAATCGCGAACCGCAGCAGATCGCCCAATACCTGCAGGACCTGGCCGCCGATTTCCACACCTGCTACAACGCAGTGAAGGTGATGGTCGACGACGACGCCCAGCGCAACGCGCGCCTGGCGCTGGGTATCGCGACCCGCCAGGTGATCCGCAACGGCCTCGACCTGCTGGGCGTCGGCGCCCCCGAGGAGATGTAAACCATGGCCGCACGCCAAGCCGCCAAACCCGCCAGCCGCAAGGGCGCGACGACCCGCAAGCGCGCCACACAGGCCAAGCGCCAAGCCCCCCGCGTGCCCGGCTGGCTATGGGGGCTGGGTGGCCTGGTGGCGGGCTTCTTCCTTTCCCAGTACCTGCAGGACTCGGCGCCGGAACCGCTGGCCAAGGTGTTCAGCCGCCCGGCCGCCGAGCAGGCACCGTCGGCTGACGCGGCAAACGGCGAAGCGGGAGGCCAGGCCTCCGGCGCCAACGAGCCGCGCATGCCGACCTTCGAGTTCTATACCCTGCTGCCGGAATCGGAAGTCATCGCGCCGGGCGGCGAGTCCCAGGGCAAGGCCGCTGCGACGGCCAAGGACCCCATCGCCGAGCAGATCTCGCGCCAGCAGGCACAGAGTGCCGAGAACCGCCAGCCCACCGAGATTGCCGACGACGAACGCTACATGCTGCAGGCCGCATCGTTTCGCGATGCCTCGGATGCCCAGCGCCTGGCGGGAAAGCTCAGCGACTTCGGGCTGATCGCCAGCATCAGCAAGGTGCAAACCGGCGATGGCGCCACCTGGCACCGGGTCCAGGTCGGCCCCTACGGCGATGCTCGCGAGCTCAATCGCGCCCAGGATCTGATGATCACCCAAGGCATCGAGCCGCTGACCATCCGCCTGCAGAACTGAAGCGATCCCCCCGCCATGACGATCGTGGTCGCGGCGGCAGACATCCACCTGCCGCCGCCTGACCAAGGTTGAATTCCCCCCTCCCCGCCCACACCTTTCCTTCACGTTACCAACGACAGCTTTCATGGCGTCCGTCCGACCGCTCACCGCATCCCGGACGCCCAAGTCACCGGGAGTGTCATCGCTCCCACTACGGAGTCCTTCTCCATGACCACAATCGTATCCGTGCGCCGCGGCGATCATGTCGCCCTGGCCGGCGATGGCCAGGTCTCACTGGGCAACACCGTCATGAAAGGCAACGCCAGCAAGGTGCGTCGCCTCTACCGCGGCCAGGTGCTGGCGGGGTTCGCCGGCGGTACCGCCGACGCCTTCACCCTGTTCGAGCGCTTTGAAGCCCAGCTCGAGAAATACCAGGGCCACCTCACCAAGGCCGCCGTCGAGCTTGCCAAGGAATGGCGCACCGACCGCGCCCTGCGCCGCCTCGAGGCGCTGCTGGCGGTGGCCGACAAGAACGCCTCGCTGATCATCACCGGCAACGGCGATGTCGTGGAACCCGAGCGCGGCATCATTGCCATCGGATCAGGCGGCAATTACGCGCTGTCCTCGGCCCGCGCCCTGCTCGAGAACACCGAGCTGTCGGCCCGCGACATTACCGAGAAATCCCTGGAGATCGCCGGCGACATCTGCGTCTTCACCAACCACCACATCACGCTGGAAGAGCTCTGAGCCATGACCCAGATGACCCCCCGCGAGATCGTTCACGCCCTCGATCAGTTCATCATCGGCCAGCAGGACGCCAAGCGTGCCGTGGCCGTGGCGCTGCGCAACCGCTGGCGCCGCATGCAGCTCGATGAAGAGCTGCGCCAGGAAGTCACGCCCAAGAACATCCTGATGATCGGCCCGACCGGCGTGGGCAAGACCGAGATCGCTCGCCGCCTGGCCAAGCTGGCCCGGGCACCCTTCCTCAAGGTCGAGGCGACCAAGTTCACCGAAGTGGGCTATGTGGGTCGCGACGTCGAATCGATCATCCGCGACCTGACCGAGGCAGCCATCAAGATGGTGCGCGAGCAGGCCAAGGAAGAGGTCGGTCACAAGGCCGACGATGCCGCCGAGGAACGTATCCTCGACGCCTTGCTGCCGCGCCCACGGGGCAGCGAGTACGATAGCGCCCGGGACGACACCTCGACCCGCCAGGTCTTCCGCAAGAAGTTGCGCGAGGGGCAGCTCGATGACAAGGAAATCGACATCGAGGTCACCCCACAGAGCGGCGGCATGGACTTCAATACCCCGCCGGGCATGGAGGAGATGGCAAGCCAGCTGCAGAGCATGTTCTCCAACATGAACAAGCAGAAGACCGAGAACCAGCGCGTCGCGGTCAAGGATGCCTGGAAGCTGCTGCGCGACGAGGAAGCCGCCAAGCTGGTCAACGAGGACGAGATCAAGCACCGCGCCATCGAGGCGGTGGAGCAGCACGGTATCGTCTTCCTCGACGAGATCGACAAGGTCGCCAAGGGCCAGCAGGGCAGCGGCGGCGAAGTCTCCCGCGAGGGCGTGCAGCGCGACCTGCTGCCACTGATCGAGGGCTCCACGGTCTCCACCAAGCACGGCATGGTCAAGACCGACCACATCCTGTTCATCGCCTCCGGCGCCTTCCATCTGGCCAAGCCCTCGGACTTGATCCCGGAACTGCAGGGCCGCCTGCCGATCCGGGTCGAGCTCAACGCCCTGTCGCCGGATGACTTCCAGCGCATTCTCACCGAGCCGTCCGCCGCCCTGACCAAGCAGTATCAGGCGCTGATGGCCACCGACGGCCTCGAGATCGCCTTCACCGACGACGGCATCGCGCGTATCGCCGAGATCGCCTGGCGGGTCAACGAAGGCACCGAGAACATCGGCGCCCGTCGCCTGCATACCGTCATGGAGCGACTGCTCGAGGACGCCTCCTTCAGGGGCGGCGACATGGAAAGCCCGCTGACCATCGACGCCGCCTACGTCGACTCCCAGCTCGGCGAGCTGGCCATGGACGAAGATCTTTCCCGTTACATTCTGTAAGCCGCGGTTTCGCCGCTTAAAGAGGGAAGAGCGCGGCTGCGCCGCTGGAAGAAGGAAGGACGGCGCTTCGCGCCTCGAGGCGATAAGGGGCGCCTGGCCTGCCTTCCCTCTTCCACCTTCCCCCACCGGAGGTGCTTATGTCTGTCCCGATTCCCTCACGCGTTCACTACCACAAGTCCGCCCGCGAGCTGGAGCTTGGCTACCCGAACGGCGACAGCTACCGGTTGTCGATCGAGTACCTGCGCGTCTTCTCGCCCTCCGCCGAGGTGCGCGGCCACGGCCCCGACACCGCCGTGCTGCAGGTTGGCAAGAAGGACGTGGGTCTTGCCAACATCACTCAGGCCGGACGCTATGCCCTGAAGCTCAGCTTCGATGACGGCCACGACAGCGGCCTCTTCAGTTGGGACTACCTGTATGCGCTCGCCACCAACGCCGAGATCAACTGGGCGGACTACCTCAAGCGACTCGAGGCGGCCGGCGAGTCCCGCGAGCCGAAGACCATCCAGTTCAAGGAGCTGTAAGACAACCGCCGCCCTTGAAGGCCGGTCGGCAAACTCAGTGGCTCATCGAGCACGGCTCGAGTCCGTGACGGCAAAGACAAGGCCATCGCGGTGACGCTACAATGGCGCCACCGCCGGCTCCTTGCCGGCTCTCTTATTCCTGTGCGTGCCGCACCAGTGGCACGGACTGATGTACTGACTGATAGGGATGCCCATGGACAAGCGCACCACTCACTTCGGCTATCAGGAAGTCCCGGTCGACGAAAAGGCCTCGCGGGTTGCCGATGTCTTCCACTCGGTGGCGGCACGCTATGACGTCATGAACGACCTGATGTCCTTCGGCATCCACCGGGTCTGGAAACGCCTGACCCTGGAGCGCGCCGGTGTACGCCCCGGTCAGCGGGTGCTCGACATCGCCGGTGGCACCGGCGATCTGACGCTGAAGTTCTCGCGCAAGGTGGGTCCTCGCGGCCAGGTGGTTCTCGCCGACATCAACGCCTCCATGCTGCGTGTCGGCCGCGACAAGCTGCTCGACCACGGCGTCGGCGGCAACGTCGAATATGTCCAGGCCAACGCCGAGTGCCTGCCCTTCCCGGACAACAGCTTCGACTGCATTACCATCGCCTTCGGCCTGCGCAACGTCACCGACAAGGATGCCGCCCTGCGCTCCATGACCCGGGTGCTCAAGCCCGGCGGTCGGCTGCTGGTGCTGGAGTTCTCCAAGCCCGACAACCCGCTGCTGTCGAAGGCCTACGACGATTACTCCTTCCATCTGCTGCCGAAGATGGGCCAGTGGGTGGCCGGCGACGCCGACAGCTACCGCTACCTGGCCGAGTCGATTCGCATGCACCCGGACCAAGAGACCCTCAAGGGCATGATGGAAGCGGCCGGGCTAGAGCGCGTCGAGTACACCAACCTGACCGGCGGCATCGTCGCCCTGCACCGAGGCATCAAGCTCTGATGATGGTCCTCGCCGGTTTCGAACGCACCCTGAACGCCCTGCTCGCCCGGGATCCCGCCGCGGCCACCCGGCTGGCCGCGCTCGACGGTTCGCGCTTGCTGGTACGCCTGGAGCGCCCGGCCTACGCCCTGCTGGTGAGTTTCCACACCCATGGCCTGTCGCTGTCCCGGGGCGAGGGCCTCGCCGATGAAGACGCCGATGTGATCGTCGAGGCCGACAGCGAAGCACTGGGTGAGCTGATCGGCGGCGAGTCCGCCGAGCGCCTGATGTTCCGGGGCCGCCTCGCGGTACGCGGACGCGCTCAGGTGCTCGAGCAGGCGAGAGACCTGCTGCTTGACCTGGACTTCGACTGGGAAGGCGAGCTCGCTCACTGGCTCGGCGACAGGCCGGCCAACAGCCTGGCCGAGGGCATGCGCCGCCTGGCCCGCTGGGGGCTACGCACCCGACAGGAGCTAACCGCCGACCTCGGCGAATACGTCTTCGAAGAGGCCAAGCTACTGCCCGGACGCCACCAGCTCGAGGTGATGCGCGACCAGCTGACCGAGCTAGAGATCGCCAGTGACCGCCTCGAGGCCCGACTCGAACGCCTCAAGCGACGCCTGGAGACATGCCGCCTGGATGACGACAGGCGCGACGCAATGGCCGAGGAGCCCTGCCCATGAGTCTGCGCCTGGCACGGATTGGCTGGGTCATTACCCGATATCGCCTCGACACCCTGATTCCACGCGAGCGGCTGCCCTGGCCGCTGCGGGTACTGCTCGCGCTTTCACCCCTGCGGCTTTTCCCGGTGCGCGGCGAGCGCGCCGAGCGGCTGCGCCTGGCTCTCGAGGCGCTGGGTCCGATATTCGTCAAGTTCGGCCAGATGCTCTCGACCCGCCGCGACTTGCTGCCGCCGGATATCGCCGACGAGCTCAAACGCCTTCAGGATCAAGTACCGCCCTTTCCCGGCGAAGAGGCGGCGGCGCTGGTCGAGGAAGAGCTCGAGTGCCCGCTGGATGAGGCCTTCGCAAGCTTCGATAAGACACCACTGGCCTCGGCCTCGATCGCCCAGGTGCATGCCGCCCGACTACCCGATGGCCAGGAAGTGGTGGTCAAGATCATCCGCCCCGGCATCGATCGCGTCATGCGCCAGGACATGGCCCTGCTCTACGGCGCGGCGCGCCTGCTGGCGAAGGTCCCCGAGGCCCGGCGCCTACGTCCCCGGGAGGTGGTTGCCGACTACGAAGCAACCCTCTTCGACGAGCTGAACCTGCACCGGGAAGCCGCCAACACCTCCCAGCTCAAGCGCAACTTCAAGGACTCACCGCTGCTCTACGTGCCGGCGATCCACTGGCCGCTGACCCGACGTCGAGTGATGGTACAGGAGCGTATCCATGGCATCCCGGTGGCCGATATGGCCGCTCTCGAGGCCCAGGGTACCGATCTCAGGAAGCTGGCCGAGCGCGGCGTAGAGATCTTCTTCACCCAGGTGTTTCGCGACAACTTCTTCCATGCCGACATGCACCCGGGCAACATCTTCGTTGCCCACGGCAAACCCCACGACCCTCAGTACATCGCCATCGACTGCGGCATCGTCGGCAGCCTGACCCGCGAAGACCAGGACTATCTAGCCCGCAACCTGCTGGCCTTCTTCCACCAGGACTACTACGAGGTCGCCGCGCTGCATATCGAATCCGGCTGGGTCGGCGAAGGGACCCGCGCCAACGAGTTCGCCTCGGCGATTCGCTCGGTATGCGAGCCGATTCTCGAAAAGCCGTTAAAGGACATCTCCTTCGGCCAGGTGCTGCTGGGACTCTTCCAGACCGCGCGGCGCTTCAATATGGAGGTTCAGCCGCAGTTGGTACTGCTGCAAAAGACCCTGCTCAATATCGAGGGCCTGGGACGCCAGCTCTATCCGGACCTGGACCTTTGGCATACCGCCAAGCCGTACCTGGAGCGTTGGATGAAGGAGCGCGCAGGTCCCCGCGGGCTCTGGGACTCTCTGCAGCGCCAGGCGCCGGAACTGGCACGCCAACTACCCGAACTGCCGGTGCTCGCCCACCAGGCGCTATCCAGGGTCGAGGCCGAACACAAGCAGCGCCACCGCCAGACCGAGTCGCTCTCGGGCCTGAGCCGCAATATTGCCGCCTCTGCCCGCGGCGCCCGGCGCCTGCGCCTGGGCGCACTGCTGGTCGGCCTGGCGGTGGCCTGGCAGCCGCTGTTCGACTGGGCCGGCGATCAGCCATGGCCGGTGCTGGTGGTGGCTGGTCTTGGCATCCTGCTGCTTGCCTGGCAATAAGCGCCGGCTGGGGCAAAAACGCATTACAGGCCACTGAATAATAAGATTTTTCGATCCACTGACTCAGGAATGTCATCGATGAGCGATATTCTCAACCAGCTCGCCGAGGTGCTCGAGCAGCGCCGCCAAGCGGACCCCGACAGCAGCTATGTGGCCTCGCTACATCGCAAGGGGCTCAATAAGATTCTCGAGAAGGTTGGCGAGGAAGCCACCGAGACCCTGCTGGCCGCCAAGGATGCGGCGAATGGCTCAGAGAAGAACCGTGAGGCAGTAGTCGCTGAAACGGCCGACCTGTGGTTTCATAGCCTAGTGATGCTGTCGCATCTCGGGATCGACCATCAGGACGTGCTCGATGAACTGGCGCGTCGCTTCGGAATATCAGGGCTGGACGAGAAAGCCGCCCGCCCGACGGACGCTTAGGCCCAAGGGCCCATTGAAGGGAGAGACTCCATGTTAGGTGGCATCAGTATCTGGCAACTCTTGATCGTGCTGGGCATCATCATTCTGGTCTTCGGCACCAAGAAACTGCGCAACGTCGGCGGAGATCTTGGTGGCGCCGTGAAGGGATTCAAGAAAGCCATGAATGACGGCGAGAAGGGCGAAGACGAGAAAAAAGAACAGGACGACGCCGCTCAACAGCGTGTCGCCCATGACGAGACCGGCAAGACCTATGACGTCGAAGCCGAGACCAAGGTGCAGGAACCGGACGAGCGCAAGTAACCGCCCATGTTCGATATCGGTTTCCTCGAACTGCTGATCATCGGCGTGGTCGGCCTGCTGGTCCTCGGCCCCGAGCGCCTGCCCCGGGCAGCGCGCACCACGGGGCTGTGGATCGGCAAGATCAAGCGCACGGTCTCCGGCATGCAGCGGGATATCTCGGCTCAGCTCGAGGCCGAGGAACTGCGTCAGAAGCTCAACGAGCAGCAGAAAAAGCTCGATGCCAGCCTCAACAAGGCCAAGCAGGACGTGGAGCGTTACGCCGAGCCCGACAGGGTCGACGCTGGCCATGCCAGCCCGGGCAACGCCCAGGGCACTCGCCAGGGCGGTCCCCAGGAAAATGCCCCACCGGCCAGCGCCACCGGCCAGCAGACCAACGACCGGGCTCAAGGCCATGACGAGGCCACAGCGGCCGCAGAGGCCCCTCGCGAGGCGTCCGCGGACAGTGACAAGGATCAAAGCCCCCGATGAGCGCCACCCCCGACCCGCAGGACAGTCAGTCTCACGACAGCCAAAAGAGCGGCCAGGATCCTAACCAGGCGCCCCTGATCGAGCACCTGATCGAGCTGCGTTCGCGATTGATGCACGCGGTGCTGGCGATCCTGGTGATCTTTCTGGCCCTGTACGCCTTTTCCAACGACATCTATACCTTCGTCGCCAAGCCGCTGATGGCGCTGCTGCCGGAAGGCTCGCAGATGATCGCCACCGAGGTCGCCTCGCCCTTCCTGGCGCCCTTCAAGCTGACGCTGGTCGTCTCGGTGTTCATCGCCGTGCCCTTCGTGCTTCACCAGGCCTGGGCCTTCATCGCACCCGGCCTCTACGACAACGAGAAGCGTCTCGCCATCCCGCTGCTGGCCTCGAGCGTCGCCCTCTTCTATGGCGGCGCGGCTTTCGCCTATTACGTGGTCTTTCCCCTGCTGTTCGAGTTCTTCACCCAGACCGGGCCGGCGGGGGTCACGGTGATGACCGATATCAATCAGTACCTTAACTTCGTCCTCAAACTCTTCTTCGCCTTCGGCGTCGCCTTCGAGATTCCGATCGCCACCTTCCTGCTGATCTTCTCCGGCGCCACCACGGTGGAGAGCCTGTCGAAGAAGCGCCCCTATGTCGTGCTGGGCTGCTTCGTGGTGGGCATGCTGATGACGCCGCCGGACGTGATTTCCCAGAGCCTGCTGGCCGTGCCGATGTACCTGCTCTATGAGGTAGGCATCCTGTTTGGACGTCTGGTCAAGCGCCAGCCACGTCCCAGCGACGACGACAGCGCCTGACGCCTGTATGCCGCTCACCGCTCTGAAAACCCCGCCGAGGCGGGGTTTTTCATGGCCACAGCAACGTCACCGTGCGCCTCGATGCCGGCCAGGCGAGGTGCGACAAGTCAACGCTTCCGGCACTGGTGCACACTGAATATACTGCCAGGACAGGTGCGGGCACTCGCCCGGGCTGAAACCGGTTGTCATCTTCTCGTCATCATCGCCTGCGACTATCTGTTCCCAGATGACCAGGCGCCAATGGCGAGCCCTGATTGGAGATAGAGATTGAGCTTCACCATTCCTCGCCAGTATCCCGGTACCCGCATGCGTCGCATGCGCAAAGACGACTTCTCGCGCCGCCTGATGGCCGAGAATACCCTGACGGCTGCCGATCTGATCTGGCCAGTATTCGTGCTCGAGGGCAGCAACCGACGTGAAGCAGTTCCTTCTATGCCCGGAGTCGAGCGTCTATCGATCGATCTGTTGATCGAAGAAGCCCGTGAAGCGCAGGCATTGGGGATTCCGGCACTGGCACTCTTCCCGGTGATCGACCCAGAGCTCAAGAACGAGCTGGCCGAGGAGGCCTACAACGCCAACGGCCTGGTGCAGCGCTGCGTGCGTGAGCTCAAGGCGGCGTGTCCGGCGCTTGGCATCATCACCGATGTGGCGCTCGACCCTTATACCAGTCACGGCCAGGACGGCATCCTGGACGAAGCGGGCTACGTTCAGAATGACCGTACCGTCGAGGTCCTCATCAAGCAGGCCTTGTCGCATGCCGAGGCCGGTGCCGACGTGGTAGCGCCTTCGGACATGATGGATGGGCGCATTGGCGAGATTCGCCGAATCCTTGAACAGGAACGGCTACATAACACACGCATCATGGCCTACAGCGCCAAGTATGCCTCGCGCTATTACGGCCCCTTCCGCGATGCGGTGGGCTCGGCAGGCAACCTGGGCAAGGCGGACAAGAGCACCTACCAGATGGACCCGGCCAACGGCGATGAGGCCCTCCAGGAGGTAGCGATGGATCTTGCCGAAGGCGCCGATATGGTCATGATCAAGCCTGGCATGCCCTACCTGGACGTGGTTCGGCGGGTCAAGGACGAGCTACGTGTCCCGACCTATGCCTACCAAGTCAGCGGTGAATATGCCATGCACATGGCGGCCTTCGAACGTGGTTGGCTCGAGGATGATAGGGTCATTCTAGAATCACTAATGTGTTTCAAGCGCGCAGGGGCCGACGCCGTGCTGACCTACTTCGCCAAACGCGCGGCGCGACTGCTCGCACAATAACAGGGAGGGCGAGAGTGCCCTTCCTTGGCTTTCCGGAGGCAAGATGGAAGACTCTCGCACCCCTGATATCGGTAGCGCGCTGCCCGAGACAGCTTTCGACGAGAATAGCTCCGCCGAAGCGCCACCGCTGCGGGTCAACCGGACCCGCACCGGCATTCAGGCCAAGGTGGTGCCAGACCCCGAGGCCGACCTCAGCGACCCGCGCCTGTACTTCAATCGCGAACTGTCGCACCTCCAGTTCAACATTCGCGTGCTCGAGCAGGCCCTCGACCCATCGCACCCGCTGCTGAACCGGGTGATGTTCCTGCTGATATTCTCCTCCAACATGGACGAGTTCTTCGAGATTCGCGTCGCGGGCCTCAAGCACCAGTTGATGCTGGGCAACGACGATACCGGGGCTGACGGTCGTCTGCCCCGTTCTATCCTTGATGAAATTTCCCAGATCGCCCATGCCCAGGTCGAACGCCAGTACCAGATACTCAACGAACAGCTGATCCCGGCGCTGGAAGAAAAGGGCCTGCGTTTCCGTCGCCGAGACGACTGGAGCGAGGCCCAGGCCAACTGGGTCAAGGACTACTTCGAGGAAGAGATCGTG
Source organism: Onishia taeanensis (assembly GCF_900100755.1). Taxonomy (GTDB): domain Bacteria; phylum Pseudomonadota; class Gammaproteobacteria; order Pseudomonadales; family Halomonadaceae; genus Onishia; species Onishia taeanensis. The sequence continues at coordinate 74,714 of NZ_FNCI01000002.1, read as the reverse complement.
CCGGTGATCAGCCCCATCGGGCTGGACCCCTCCCACCCCTTCCCGCGGCTGGTCAACAAGAGCCTCAATTTCATCGTCGAGCTGGAAGGCAAGGATGCCTTCGGCCGTGAGGGGGGCTTGGCCATCCTGCCGGCACCGCGCTCGCTGCCGCGCGTGATCGCGCTGCCCGACGGACTCTGCGCCGAAGGTTTCACCGAGTATGTGTTCCTGTCCTCGATGATCCACGCCCATGCCCAGGAGGTCTTCCCGGGCATGAAGGTGCGCGGCTGCTATCAGTTCCGCCTGACCCGCAACGCCGACCTGGCCGTCGACCCGGAAGAGGTCTCCGACCTGGCCACGGCGCTACGCGGCGAGCTGCTGGCCCGGCGCTATGGCAGCGGCGTGCGACTGGAAGTCGCCGACAACTGCCCGGATGACCTCTCAGCCTTCCTGCTCAAGCAGTTCGAGCTCGAGGAAGCCGACTTGTACCGGGTCCACGGCCCGGTCAACCTGACGCGTATGATGGCGGTGCTGAGTGATATCGATCGCCCCGACCTCAGCTATCGTCCCTTTACGCCCGGCGTACCCAAGCCCCTCAACAAGAGCGGCAGCCTGTTCGACGCCATTAGTAGCCAGGACATCCTGCTCCACCATCCCTTCCAGTCCTTCAAGCCCATCGAGGACCTGCTCGCCGAAGCCGCTCGCGACCCGGCGGTACTGGCGATCAAGCAGACCCTTTATCGAACCGGTGCCGACTCCCCGATCGTCAGCGCCCTGGTGGAAGCGGCGCGTAACGGCAAGGAAGTCACGGTGGTGATCGAGCTACGGGCCCGCTTCGACGAGGCCGACAATCTGACCCTGGCCTCGAGGCTGCAGGAGGCCGGCGCCATCGTCATCTATGGCGTGATGGCCTATAAGACCCACGCCAAGATGATCCACATCGTGCGCCGCGAAAAGGGCGATCTTTGCTACTACGCGCATCTGGGGACGGGCAACTACCATTCCAAGACCGCCAAACTGTACACCGATTACAGCCTGCTAACCGCCAACCCGACGCTGTGCGAAGACGTCCACAAGGTCTTCCAGCAGCTCTCCGGCATGGGGCAGGCCCGCAAGATCGAAACGCTACTGCACGCGCCCTTCACCCTGCATCCCAAGATGGTGGAAATGATCGACCGGGAGGCCAAGAATGCCGAGAAAGGCAAGCGCGGCCACCTGATCATCAAGTGCAATTCGCTGACCGAACCGCAGCTGATCCGTGCGCTCTACCGCGCCTCGCAAGCAGGCGTCGAGTGCGACCTGATCATCCGCGGCATGTGCTGCCTGCGCCCCGGCATCCCGGGAATTTCCGACAACATACGGGTACGCTCGGTGATCGGACGCTTCCTCGAACACACCCGGGTGTTCTACTTCCACAATGGCGGCAAGCCAGAACTATGGGGCTCGAGCGCAGACTTCATGGCCCGCAACATGTTCCATCGGGTCGAGACCTGCTTCCCCTTCCTCGACAAGAAAATTGCCGCCCGAGTGCGTAAGGACCTGGAAACCTATCTGGTCGATAACTGCCAGAGCTGGCTCTTGCAGTCCGACGGCAGCTACATCAAGCAGGAAGTCGGCGATAGCGCGCCGATCAGCGTCCAGGAGACCCTGCTCTACGCTTACGCCACCAAGGCATAAGTCAGGCATAGGCAATGCAAGGCAGCATCACCCCAAAGGCGGATGCCTTGCACCGACACAAGAACGCCGGGCCTGGGCCCGGCGTTCTTGTGTCTGGCGTCTCTCCAGGATGTTGCGTCAACACACTGAGACGAATCAGGCGTCCCGCAACCGCTCGGCAGCCGTCACCAGCAAATGTTCGGTGGTCTCCCAGCCCAGGCAGGCATCGGTTACCGAGACGCCGTAGCGCAGCGCGCCGGGCTTCAAGGGCTGTTTGCCTTCGTGAAGATGGCTCTCCAGCATCACCCCGACCAGGCCGGTATCGCCGGCCAGGCGCTGGCCCAGCACATCGAGCAGCACCTCGCCCTGACGCCGATGGTCCTTGCGCGAATTGGCATGACTGCAGTCGACCATGATCCGAGGCGCCAGCCCCGCCTCCTGCAGCGCCCGACGACAGGCGGCCACTTCCGGCGCCCGGAAATTGGGCTCGCCATGCCCGCCACGCAGCACGACGTGGGTATGAGGGTTCCCCGGCGTACGGCGCATCACCGGGCGGCCATCGGCGGCGATGGCTGGGTGATGGTGCGGGTGGGCACTGGCGCGAATGGCATCGATGGCCACCTGAACGCCGCCATCGGTGCCGTTCTTGAAGCCGACCACGGCGCCGAGGCCGCTGGCCAGTTCACGGTGGATCTGGGATTCGGTGGTGCGCGCGCCGATCGCCGTCCAGGCCAGCAGGTCATCGAGGTAGGGCGCCAGCATCGGCTGCAGAAGCTCGGTGGCGACCGGCAGGCCCAATGCCACGATTTCGCGCATCAGCGACCGAGATAGGGTCAGGCCAGTGGCCATGTCGTCGGCGCCCTCGAGGCCAGGGTCGTAGGCGAGCCCCTTCCAGCCCACGGTGGTGCGCGGCTTCTCGACATAGACCCGCATCACCAGCAGCAGGCGGTCTTCGAGCTGATGGGCCAAGGCCGCAAGTCTCTCGGCATAATCACGGGCGGCCTTGGGATCATGGATCGAGCAGGGGCCCACCACGACCAGCAGGCGATCGTCGCGGCCGTCGAGAATGGCGCGAATGGCCTCGCGCTGACCCTCGACTCGCTCGGCCAAGGCCGGCGACAGCGGCAGCTCGTGGCGCAGCTCAGCGGGGGTTGGCAGGGCACTTTCCGCGTGTGTAGGGGCCGGCGCGGCCTCAGCGCGAGTATCGACTACCTGAGCTGAGGCGGCGGCACGCGGGCTGTCTTCGGGAGTACCGGCACCGGTTTCGATGGCGGCGGTGTCAGCAAGGGTATCTAGGGCAGAAAGACTGGCATTCATGGGGTAAGGCTCCGGCTAGGCGATTGGCGTCGAGTCGTGAGGCCACCAAGGGCATGCCGGTCGGAGGTGGCGGATTGTGCCGACCTGGCATCGCTAAATCGCCAATAGCCATACGCGCTCGGGTAGCGGGGCGATAGGGTCATGGCAAAAGCTGAATGGCGGTCGAACATCGCGTCTCTTCCTTGTGGGCCTGAGGCCCTGTATGTGAGGTCAAAGCATCCAGAAACGAAAACCCCCGGTCGGGTTGCCGACCGGGGGTCTCAAGACATCGGAGGCAACCCTGAGTGGGGCGTACCTCGTGGCGTGGGTCAGTGAGACCTGGCCACCGGCACGCCGGCGCTAAACCAATAGCTCCAGAACCCTTGCCAAGCGCCGGTCTCAAGCCCGCCCACAGGCTGGTACGCCATGCCGCGCGCCTCGCCCGGGAGGGCGATGCGAGCAGTATTGGGTTCAAGCGTGGAATGGGTCATGGGATGTCGGCTGTCTGCTTTGGGTTCGGGTCAAGGTGCCGGGTAACTGCGTTTCTAAAAACTGTATTACTGATGACGGTGTTGCTAATGACGAAGTTTCATCCTACACACCCTGACGGACTTGGCAAGCCCGTCAGAGGGGATACGGGCCTGTGTCGACAGGCTATGCCATAAGCCTGAGGACCACGTCGGCCGCTTTCAGGCTCCGTCTCACCGACAGCGCCTGGATGCCTGGCGTCAGCGCTCGGCCCAAAGCGCTCTAAGCCGAAGCACTCTCAGCCAAAGCGCTCTCAGGCAAAGTACTCTCAGCCGAAGTGCTCTCAACCAAAGTACTGGGCCCAGGCGATGGTTGCCGGCAGGCCGGCCATGCCGACCAGCACGACGACCCCGAGAAACAGGGTCAGAAACCCCGAGTCGTCTTTGAAGTTAGGATCATGCTCAGCCATGCGTGACCTCAAGGGGCGTCAGCCGATAGTCAGAGTCTAGCGCAGGTGTCGCCCACCATCGACCGGCAGGGTCACGCCGGTAACGAAGCGATTATCGAGCAGATAGCGCAGGCTCTCATAGATCACCCCAGGGCCAGGGATCATCTGCATGGCCGACTTGGCCCTGGCCTTTTCGGCGTAGGCCTCATCGTCACCCTCGTTGAGCATGATCATCGCCGGCGCAATGGCGTTGACCTGGATGCGCGGCGCGTACATGGCGGCGAATGACAGCGTCAGGTTGTCGAGCCCGGCCTTGGTCGCCGCATAGGCGGCGTGCTTCTTCGAGCCCTTGACCGCCACATAGTCGGTCATGTGCACAATGTCGGCTAGCGGCTCGTCCCCCGCCTCGAGCAGCGCCTGCGCATGCAGATTGATCAGGTACGGCGCCTGCATATGGACCCGAAACAGACGCTCGAAACTGGCACCGGCATCGTCGCCGCGGCTATCCGGCGCCCAGTCGCTGGCGTTGTGGACGATCGCCCGCAGCGCAGGCGTCGTGGCCTTGAGCCTTGCGATGAAGTCGAGAATGCCGGCTTCGCTGGAGAAATCCGCGGCCAGAGTGACGATACCCTTCTCGCGCAGGGCCTCGAGTTCGGGACGCTCGCGACGGTAGCTGATGATGACCGGGTGGCCGTCATCGATCAGGCGCTCGGCACAGTGACGGCCCAGCCGCTGCGCCCCGCCGGTGATCAGGATCGGCGCGCTGCTCATGCTCCGTCGGCCCTCACCAGGCTGCCCACGGTGGGCACCAAGGGATCACGCGGCGCATAGGCGAAGACATCCGAGAACACGCGCGTGGGTTCGAGCCCCAGTGAGGCCAGCACATCGACGCAGGCATAAACCATGCCCGGCGACCCCGAAAGATAAACGTCGTGGCCCGAGACATCGACATCGTCCAGGGCCTCCCCCAGGGCGGCGTCGATACGACCGGCATGCCCGTGGATACGTTGATCGACAAAGTCGTCGCTCATGCCCTGCTCGCTGACCCCATGGAAGGTCAGGTTCGGGTAGCGGGCGACCCACTCCCGGGCCAGGCTCTCCAGATAGAACTCGCGACGCTCCTTGGCCGCCCACCACAGGTCAATCTCGCGCTCGGGGTCAGCGTGCAGCGCCGCCTCGATGATCGCCTTCATCTGCGCGAAGCCGGTGCCGGCGGCCACCAGCAGCAAGGGGCGGCGGCTGTCGGGATCCAGCACACAGTCGCCGCTTGGCAGGCGCAGCGTCAGGTTCGCGGCGTGCTGCATGAGCTCACGCAGACGCGCCGAATTGGAGCGCTCGGGCCAGTGCTGGATATGCAGTTCGAGTGAGCCGTCGCCGGCATGAGCATTGGCGATCGAGAACGGCACCCAGGTCTCGTCGTCCAGCGCCAGCTCCAGGTACTGGCCCGGAGCATGTGCCATGGCCTCGGGGCGCCCTTCCAGGCGTACCCGAAAGACATCGGGATTGAGATCCTCCACCGCCGTCACTTGGCAGGTCAGAGTCCTTGCGGTCATAAGCGCCTCTCGTTGTCAGGAGCATGGGCGTAGTTAGAAGCGTCAGGAGCGTGGCGCGGGGCCCGCCGGCAGGGTGATCCCGAGCTCGGCCCAGCGATCATCGACCCGCGACTTGATGGCCGCGTCCATGACGATCGGCTCGCCCCATTCGCGGTCGGTCTCGCCCGGCCACTTGTTGGTCGCATCCAGGCCCATCTTGGAGCCGAGTCCGGCACTGGGCGAAGCAAAGTCCAGATAGTCGATGGGCGTGTTCTCGACCATCACCGTATCACGGGCCGGGTCCATGCGAGTGGTGATGGCCCAGATCACGTCTTCCCAGTTGCGGGCATCGACGTCGTCATCGAGAACCACCACGAACTTGGTGTACATGAACTGGCGCAGGAAGCTCCACACCCCCATCATCACCCGCTTGGCATGGCCCGGGTACTGCTTCTTCATCGTCACCACCGCCATGCGGTAAGAGCAACCCTCCGGCGGCAGATAGAAGTCGACGATTTCCGGAAACTGCTTGCGCAGGATCGGCACGAAGACCTCGTTGAGGGCGAGGCCCAGGATCGCGGGCTCGTCGGGCGGCCGACCGGTATAGGTCGAATGATAAATAGGGTCGCGGCGATGGGTGATGCGCTCGACGGTGAAGACCGGGAAATGCTCGACTTCGTTGTAATAGCCGGTGTGATCGCCGTAAGGGCCCTCGGGTGCCATGTCGTCGGGATAGATGAAGCCTTCGAGAATAATCTCGCTGGAGGCCGGCACATTCAGGTCAGCATGGCCGCACTTGACCAGCTCGGTGCGCGACCCCCTGAGCAGCCCGGCGAAGGCGTACTCGGAGAGCGTGTCCGGCACCGGAGTCACCGCGCCGAGGATGGTCGCCGGATCGGCCCCCAACGCCACCGCCACCGGGAAGGGCTCGCCGGGATGCGCCCGCTGGAATTCCTGGAAATCCAGCGCGCCGCCGCGATGGGAAAGCCAGCGCATGATCAGGCGGTTCTTGGAGAGTTTCTGCTGGCGATAGATACCGAGATTCTGACGCTCCTTGTCGGGCCCCTTGGTGACCACCAGCGCCCAGGTGACCAGCGGCGCGGCATCGCCAGGCCAGCAGTGCTGGATGGGAATGCGGTCGAGATCCACCGCCTCGCCGTCGAGCACCACCTCCTGCACCGGCGCCTTGCGCAGGACCTTGGGCCCCATGCTCATCACCTGCTTGAAGATCGGCAGCTTCTCCCAGGCATCGCGAAAGCCCTTGGGGGGATCGGGTTCCTTGAGGAAGGCCAGCAGCTTGCCTACCTCGCGCAGGGCACTCACCGACTCCTGGCCCATGCCCAGGGCTACTCGCCGCGGCGTACCGAACAGATTGCCCAGCAGCGGCATGTCATGGCCCTTGACGTTCTCGAACAGGAGCGCCGGGCCGCCGGCCTTGAGCGTGCGGTCACAGATCTCGGTGATCTCGAGGTAAGGGTCCACCTCGGCGGTCACCCGCTGGAGTTCTCCCTGCGCTTCCAGGGCGGCGATAAACTCACGCAAGTCTTTATACTTCATGCGGTTGTTGCGCTCCCAAAACGACAAAAGGGGCAGCATAGCATGCCGCCCCTCGGACTCATTAGCGATTCAGGCCCAGCCGTCGCCGGGCCTGACGACTGGCTTCAGCGCCGCTTCATTGCCTCGAAAAACTCGAGGTTGGTCTTGGTGTCCTTCAGGCGATCGATCAGGAACTCGGTGGCCGCCACGTCGTCCATCGGGTTGAGCAGCTTGCGCAGGATCCACATGCGCTGCATTTCATCCTCGGAGGCGATCAGATCCTCGCGGCGGGTACCACTGCGACGAATGTTCATCGCCGGATAGACCCGTTTCTCGGCCAGCTTGCGGTCGAGGTGGGCTTCCATGTTACCGGTCCCCTTGAACTCCTCGAAGATCACCTCGTCCATCTTGGAGCCGGTGTCGACCAGCGCGGTGGCGAGGATGGTCAGGCTGCCACCTTCCTCGATGTTGCGCGCGGCACCGAAGAAGCGCTTGGGCTTCTCGAGGGCGTGGGCATCGACACCGCCGGTCAGCACCTTGCCGGAAGACGGCACCACGGTGTTGTAGGCGCGGGCCAGACGGGTGATGGAGTCCAGCAGGATCACCACGTCCTTCTTGTGCTCGACCAGGCGCTTGGCCTTCTCGATCACCATCTCGGCGACCTGCACGTGGCGTGCCGGCGGCTCATCGAAGGTAGAGGCCACGACCTCGCCACGCACGGTGCGGGACATTTCGGTCACCTCTTCCGGACGCTCGTCGATCAGCAGCACGATCAGGTGGCACTCGGGGTTGTTACGCGTGATCGAGGTCGCGATGTTCTGCAGCATCAGCGTCTTACCCGCCTTGGGAGGCGAGACGATCAGGCCGCGCTGGCCTTTGCCGATGGGGGCCGTCAGGTCGATGATGCGCGACGTCAGATCCTCGGTGGAACCGTTGCCGATCTCCATCACCATGCGTTCCTGAGGGAACAGCGGAGTGAGGTTCTCGAACAGGATCTTGTGCTTGGCGTTTTCCGGCCGGTCGAAATTGATCTCGTTGACCTTCAACAGGGCGAAATAACGCTCACCTTCCTTGGGTGGACGAATCTTGCCGGCAATCGAATCACCCTTGCGCAGGTTGAAACGACGAATTTGAGACGGCGAGACGTAGATGTCATCGGGACCGGCGAGATAGGAAGAGTCGGCGCTGCGCAGAAAGCCGAAGCCATCCTGGAGAATCTCCAGTACACCATCGCCATAGATGTCCTCGCCGCTCTTGGCGTGCTTCTTGAGGATGGCAAAGATAATGTCCTGCTTGCGCGAGCGGGCCAGATTATCGATCCCCATTTCTTGGGCGATATCCAGCAGTTCCGGCACGGTCTTTTGCTTGAGTTCGGTAAGATTCATCGGTTTGATCAGAAATAGCTCGTGTCAGCGTGGCAACGAAGCCGGAAAACGACAGGAGGCGGTGACGATGCGCCGCGTGGTGCGTTCAGAGCCCTGGGACATCCACTCTCGAGATATGATCAGCCGACCGCTGCTTGCGGGGAAGCCATGGACGATATCGAACTAAGAGGGAAGCGCTGTTCATGTAGCCGTATTCGTGTCGCCTGAATAGCTAGTCATGATGGCGAAGCGTCATCGTAAGGAATCAGCGGGCTGACTGACGACTTGGAGTTTGACCGCGGCGTGAGATGCCGTTTAGCGGTCACCGTGAAGCAGTCGGGAAGTATTCGGAACAGGCGAACGACTCGATGGTAGTCAAGCGAATCGGCAAACGCAAGCCCCAGTAACGCTTCGCCACCATGGCGGCGATTGACAACCCCCGGGGCGGACCGCAACCTTGGGGCCAAGTGACACCGAGGAACCTTTTCATGAACAACTCTCCGGGCTTCGGCGACACGCCTGACGATCCCCAAGCGCCCCAGCGTCTGGCGGCCATCGACCTTGGCTCCAACAGTTTTCATCTGCTGGTCGCCAATAACGTCGACGGTCAGTTGCAGGTCGTGGCCAAGCTCGGTGAGAAGGTCCAACTGGGCGCGGGTCTCGATGACGAAGGCGCCCTGAGCGAAGACGCCATGCAGCGCGCCCTGGACTGCCTGGCCCGCTTCGCGCCCTTTCTCGAGGAAACGCCCAACACTCAGCTCAGGGTGGTGGGCACCAACGCGCTGCGCGCGGCGACCAACAGCCAGGTGCTGATCGAACGCGCCGAGGCATTGCTCGGCCATGAGATCGAGATCATCGCCGGGCGCGAGGAAGCCCGCCTGATTTATCTGGGTGCGGCTCATGCCCTGGCCGAGGTTCACGGCCGGCGCCTGATCGTCGACATCGGCGGCGGCTCCACGGAGTTCATCATCGGCGAGAACTTCGAGCCCCTGGCGCTCGAGAGTCTGGAAATGGGCTGCGTGACCTTCACCAAACGCTTCTTCCCCGATGGCGACATCTCCGAGAAACGCTTTCGCAAGGCCGAGCTCGCCGCCCTCTCGGAGTTGGCCAACATTCGCCGTCCCTTCGAGGAGCTGGGCTGGGCCGACCCGGTCGGCTCCAGCGGCACCATCAAGGCCGCCGCGTCGGTGCTCGCCGCCAGTGGCCAGGCGCCCGATGGCATCATCGACCGCAAGAGCCTGGCCACCCTACGCAAGCGCCTGATCAAGATGAAGCGGCTCGACAAGGTCGCCATGGACGGGCTCAAGGAAGATCGCGCCAGCGTCTTCCCCGCCGGCATCGCGGTGCTATCGGCGGTCTTCGAGGCCTTCGGCCTCGAGCAGATGCGCTATTCCGACGGTGCCCTGCGCGAAGGGGTGCTCTACGACATGATCGGACGCAACACCGCCGAGGACTCCCGCTTGCAGACGCTCGACGGGCTGCGCCGGCGCTACCAGGTCGACGCCCGCCAGGCCGACCAGGTCGCCGCAAGCGCCAAGCAATGTCTGACGCAAGTGGTGCCCACCTGGCAGTTGAGCGCCAGCAACGCTCAGTTCCTCGACTGGGCGGCCCAGCTTCACGAGATCGGCCTTGCCATCTCCCACAGCCAGTTCCATCGCCACGGCGCCTATCTGCTGGCCAACTCCGACCTTGCCGGGCTGTCACGTCCCGAGCAGCAGGCCCTGGCATTCCTGGTGCGGGCCCACCGGCGCAAGTTCCCGGTCAAGGAGCTCGACGCCCTGCCCGCCGCGGTGCAACCGACGCTTAGCCGCCTGGCCCGGCTGCTGCGGCTGGCGGTGATTCTCAATCACTCCCGCCCGGAGCACCCGCCGACCGGCTTTCGCCTCGACGCCGATGGCGAGCAGCTGTCGCTGTCACTGAGCGCTGAACTCGCCGAGCAGGCGCTGCTGGTCAATGACCTGGAGCAGGAACAGGAATATCAGCGGGCCGCCGGCTTTACGCTGGCCATCGAAACCATGGATACCGCCGAGGTGTCGGCCAGCTAGCCGCTGGCGCCCGGCGCTGGCGATACGGTGCCCTCGCCCTCGGCCCAATAGCCCGCTGCACAGGCCACCACGCCTGGCTGCTGAGGGTCGAGGACCGCCGCCACCGTATCGCCATCCCACACCACCAGCAGGCCCTGTCGCCGCCAGGGCGGCAGGCTCGCTTCCTGCAAGAGCCGCTTGAGATCCCGCCGGCCGCGCTCGGCCAAGCGCAGCACCTCGCCGCCCTGACGCGCCCGCACCCGGTAGCGCGCACTCTCTCCAGAAAGGCCACCGGCGGGGCATCGCGCGAGTCGCAGCGCAAGCTCTCCCAGCGGCGTTTCCAGTACCGCCTGGCCATCCCAGTCGACCTGCCAGCCTGCTGGCAGGTCGGCCAAGGGGCGCTGCAGATAGAGACGCTCACGCCAGCAACGCGCCTCTGCGCCTGGCCAGCTGACCTGCACCTGGGCATCACGTCGCGCGGTAAGCTGCGCCTCGAGGGCCCGCAGGCGTGCTGTCGGCGGAGTGGGCAGCCCCAGGCGTTGGCAGGCGTAGCGAATCAACAGGCGCCGACGCGGCGCACTCAGCGCCTTGAGTGCCGGCAGCGCCAGCCGGCCGGGATCGTTGCCGCAGGCGGCCAGATCCAGCACCGCCAACTCCGCGAGCAGATCATCCGCCTCGCCGGCAAGGGTCGCGCTGCGGGCCAGGCTCGCCTCGGCGCGGGGCCAGCGAGACTCGAGCAGCGGCAGCACCCGCCGGCGAAGAAAGTTACGATCGAGCGCCTCATCCGCGTTGCTCGGGTCCTCGACCCAGGCGACGCCCAACGCCTTAGCGGCGTCCTCCAGGCGCATCCGCGGCACGTCACGCAGGGGGCGCGCAATACGACTCCCAGCCCAGCCACGCGCCCGGGGCATGGCCGCTAGCCCCCGTATCCCGCTGCCGCGCAGCGCGGCCAGCAACCAGGTCTCCGCCTGGTCGCGACGATGCTGGGCGAGCCACAGGGTGTCCCCGTCGCTAAGCCGGGCGGCGAAGGCACCATAGCGGGCCTGCCGGGCGGCACCTTCGAGCCCGCGACCGGCCGCCAGATCGACACTCACCCGCTCGATGAACAGCGGCACCCCCAAGCGGCCGCAGAGCCGGCGGCAGTGCCGCACGAACTCGGCCGATGCTGCCTGCAAGCCGTGGTCGACGTGCAAGGCATAAAGCGGACGGGGATGACGATGAGTCGCACGGGCGGCGAGCGTCAGCAGCAGGCTCGAGTCAAGCCCGCCCGAAAGGGCCACCCAAACGCAACGCCCCGGCGGGGTTTCCGCCAGGGCGTCATCGATTGACCTCTGCACATCCTCGAGCATCAGGCGTCCACCGCACTGAGAGGCCGCTTCAATAAAAGCGGCCTTTTTGATCGATCAGACCGGGGCGCCGTAGCTCATCAGGCGCGCATAGCGGCGCTCGAGCAGGGCATCGGTATCCATGCTCTGCAAACGATCGAGGCTCTCGACCAGCGAGGTCTTGATACGCTCAGAGGTTGCCGCCGGATGACGGTGGGCACCGCCCAACGGCTCCTTGATCAGGGTATCGACGAAGCCGAGTTCCTGCAGACGCTCGGCGGTGATGCCCATGGCGTGGGCCGCCTCGGAGGCACGCTCGGCGCTCTTCCACAGGATCGAGGCGCAGCCTTCCGGCGAGATGACCGAGTAGGTGGAGTACTGCAGCATCTGCAGTTCGTCGCAGACGCCGATGGCCAGTGCGCCACCGGAGCCACCTTCGCCGACCACGGTGGAGATGATCGGTGTCTTGAGCCGCGACATCACCGCCAGGTTGTAGGCGATGGCTTCCGACTGGCCGCGTTCCTCGGCATCGATGCCCGGATAGGCGCCGGGGGTGTCGATGAAGGTCAGCACTGGCATCTTGAAGCGCTCGGCCATCTCCATCAGGCGGCATGCCTTGCGATAGCCCTCGGGGCGCGGCATGCCAAAGTTGCGGCGCACCTTCTCCTTGACGTCGCGACCCTTCTGATGGCCGATGACCATCACCGGCTTGTCGTCGAGGCGCGCCACGCCGCCGACCAGCGCCGCATCATCGGCGAAATGACGATCGCCGTGCAGCTCGTCGAAGTCGGTAAAGACGTGCTCGAGATAGTCGAGGGTGTATGGGCGCTGCGGATGACGCGAGAGCTGGGACACCTGCCAGGCGGTAAGGTCTTTGAAGATCGACTCGGTGAGCTTCTTGCTCTTCTCCTGAAGCTTGGCGACCTCTTCGTTGATGTTGATCTTGCTGTCATTGCCGACGAGCCGCAGTTCCTCGATCTTCGCCTGCAACTCGGCAATGGGCTGTTCGAAATCCAGATAATTGGGGTTCATAGGCTTCAGCTTGTTAGCAATCGGGGCAGCCTGGAGGCCACGGCTGTCGCGGGAACGTTCAAAAGGAACTAGTGAAATATAGCCGCTCATTATCGCAGCTTGTCAGTCCGGCGCAAGGCACCTCCTCGCCTTGCGCCAACCAGCCGAGTCAGCGTCGGTACTTGAGGCGCACGCCGTCCTGGCCCTGAACGTCGCGCAGGGCGATCATCAGCTCGTCCGACGGCGCCACCTTCCACTCCTCGTCAAGCTCCAGCCAGCCGGAGGCCTCGGCATTGCGATACTTGAGGCGCACGGGCAGGCCATTGGCGTCACGGTAAGGCGTCAGGCTGTCCCGCAGGCTGTCGATCAGCTTCCCGTTGGCCTGGGCGCCATCAACGGCCAGCTCGACGGCTTGCCCGAAGCGGGCCCGGGCCTCGACCATCGGCGTGACCTCCTTGCCCCGCAGGCGCAGGCCGCCGGAATAATCATCGCTGGACACTTCGCCCTCGACGATCATCACCTGATCGGCCTCCAGGCGGCCCCGCAGGCGCTCGTAGAGATCGCCAAACAACGAGGCCTCGATACGCCCGGTGCGATCATCGAGGGTCACGAAGGCCATGGTGTCGCCGCGCTTGGACTTCATGGTGCGCATCGCCACCACCAGGCCAGCCACCCGCTGGGGCTCACGAGATGGCCGCAGTTCGCTGATGCGCGTCGAAACGAAGCGCGCAAGCTCCTGCTCATACTCGTCGATCGGATGTCCGGTGAGATAGAGACCCAGGGTGTCCTTCTCGCCGGCCAGGCGCTCCTTGTCGCTCCAGTCGCGCACGCCCCGGTAATCGGCATAGACGTCGCCCGCTTCGGGCTCGCTGAAGGCCTCGCCGAACATGTCCATCATGCCCTGGTTCTGGTTGGCCAGGTTCTGAGACGCCGCCTTCAGGGCCGCTTCCATGGAGGCCGTGAGCACCGCACGGGCCGCCCCCAGATTGTCGAGCGCCCCGGAGCGGATCAGCGCCTCGAGGGTCCGCTTGTTCATCCGCTTGGGATCGACCCGACGACAGAAGTCGAAGAGATCGCTGAAGGCCCCGCCCTCCTGGCGGGCCTCGACGATGGCACCGATCGGGCCCTCGCCGACGCCGCGAATGGCACCGAGACCGTAGACCACCCGGCCTTCGGTATCGACGGTGAACTTGTAGCCGCCGACGTTGACGTCCGGCGGGGTCACGGTCAGCCCCTGGTGGCGGCACTCCTCGATCAGCGGCACCACCTTGTCGAGGTTGTCCATCTCGGTGGACATCACCGCGGCCATGAAGGGCCCCGGGTAATGGGCCTTGAGCCAAGCGGTCTGGTAGGAGACCAGGGCGTAGGCCGCCGAGTGCGACTTGTTGAAGCCGTAGCCGGCGAACTTCTCCACCAGGTCGAAGATGTTACCGGCCAGATCCTTGTCGATGCCGTTTTCCGCACAGCCCTCCATGAAGCCGGCGCGCTGCTTGGCCATTTCCTCGGGCTTCTTCTTGCCCATGGCGCGGCGCAGCATGTCGGCCTGGCCCAGGGAGTAGCCGGCCATCACCTGGGCGATCTGCATCACCTGCTCTTGATAGAGGATGATGCCATAGGTGGGCCCGAGGACCGGCTTGAGGAGCTCGTGCTGATAGTCCGGGTGCGGGTAGGAAATCTCGGCCCGGCCGTGCTTACGGTTGATGAAGTCATCCACCATGCCCGACTGTAGCGGGCCGGGGCGGAACAACGCCACCAGGGCGATCATGTCCTCGAGGGAGTCCGGCAGCAGGCGCTTGATCAGCTCCTTCATGCCCCGGGATTCGAGCTGGAAGACCGCGGTGGTCTCGGCCTTCTTGAGCATGTCGAAGGTCGGGGCGTCGTCCAGCGGAATGGTGTCGATGTTCAGCGGGCCCTGCCCTTCCACGGCGCGCACCTTGTCGACCATCTCCAGCGCCCAGTCGATGATGGTAAGCGTGCGGAGGCCCAGGAAGTCGAACTTGACCAGCCCGGCCTCCTCGATGTCGTTCTTGTCGAACTGCACCACCAGGCCGTTGCCCTCCTCGTCGCACAGCAGCGGCGAGAAGTCGGTGAGTTTGGTCGGTGCAATCACTACGCCGCCGGCGTGCTTACCGGTACCGCGGGTAATGCCTTCGAGCCGCTGGGCCATCTCCCAGATCTCGGCGGCCTCCTCGTCGGCCTCGAGGTACTCGCGCAGCGGCTCCTCCTGCTCGTGGGCCTTCTCGAGGGTCATGCCGACCTCGAAGGGAATCAGTTTGGACAGCTTGTCGCCCAACGAGTAGGGCTTGCCCTGGGCACGGGCCACGTCGCGCACCACCGCCTTGGCGGCCATGGTGCCGAAGGTGACGATCTGCGAGACCGCGTCGCGGCCGTAGCGCTCGGCCACGTAGTCGATGACCCGGTCGCGCTTCTCCATGCAGAAGTCGACGTCGAAGTCGGGCATCGAGACACGCTCGGGGTTCAGGAAGCGCTCGAACAGCAGGTCATACTGAATCGGGTCGAGGTCGGTGATCTTCTGGGCATAGGCGACCAGCGAGCCGGCACCGGAGCCGCGGCCCGGCCCCACCGGCACGTTGTTGTCCTTGGCCCACTGAATGAAGTCCATCACGATCAGGAAGTAGCCGGGGAAGCCCATCTGCAGAATGATGTTGAGCTCGAAGTCGAGCCGCTCCCGGTAGCGCTGTTCGATGGGCGCCCAATCGTCACCGTCGCGGGGGTAACGCTCCCGCGGATAGAGGGCATCGAGGCGCTCGGTGAGGCCATCGTGGGAGACCTTGCGGAAGAATTCCTCCTGGGTCATGCCATCGGGAATCTCGAACTCGGGCAGAAATATCTCCCCCAGCCGCACGTCGACGTTGCAGCGCGCGGCGATCATCACGCTGTTCTCCAGCGCCTCGGGGATATCCGCGAACAGCTCGGCCATTTCCTGCGGGCTCTTGAGGTACTGCTCTTCGCTGTAGCGGCGCTCGCGACGCGGATCATCCAGCGCCTTGCCCTCGCCGATGGCGACCCGCGTCTCGTGGGCCCAGAAATCCTCGCGGGCCAGGAAGCGCACGTCATTGGTGGCCACCACCGGGGTGTTGGTCTCGCCGGCAAGCTCGACCGACAGGTGAAGGCATTCCTCCTCGAAGGGCCGCGAGGTGCGATTGAGTTCGAGATAAAAGCGCCCGGGGAAATACCGATTCCATTCCGCAAGCAGTGAGCGGGCGGTATCGCCATGCTCACTCAACAGGTGGCGGCCGATCTCGCCGTCGCGACCGCCAGAGAGCGCAATCAGCCCTTCGCTCTGGGCAAACACCCAGGCCTTGTCGAGAATCGCCCGCCCCTGCCGCTGGCCTTCCATCCACCCCTTCGAGATCAGTTCCGTGAGGTTGCGATAGCCGTCGCTATTCATGGCCAGCAGGGTCAGCCGGTACGGGTGCGCATCGTCATGGGGGTTGCTGAGCCACAGGTCGGCACCGATGATCGGCTTGAGCCCGGCGCCCTGAGCCGCCCGGTAGCCCTTCACCAAGCCAAACAGATTGGCCTCGTCGGTCATCGCCAGAGCCGGCATACCCGCCTGTGCCGTCTGCTTGACCAGCGGTTTGAGGCGCACCAGGCCGTCGACGAGGGAATACTCGGTATGCACGCGAAGGTGAACGAAAGAAGGGGTCATGGCGAACTCGTGGCTTGGCTATTTCAAAGGCAGTGTCGAGGGCGGTATCAGGAGCGATATCGAGGACGGCCCCGGCGAGCAACTCAAGAGCGTCGGACCGACGCGCCATGGCTGACACGGCAACGGCCGTCGACTAGATCAGGTCCAGCTGCTTCTTGACCGGCGCGAAGGAGCGACGGTGCTCGGGCAGCGGTCCCATGCGCTCCAGTGCCGCTAGGTGCTCCTTGGTCGGATAGCCCTTATGGCGGGCGAAACCGTAATCAGGATGCCGGGCATCCAGGGCCACCATCTGGGCATCCCGGGCCACCTTGGCCAGAATCGAGGCGGCGGCGATGGCCGGGTGGCGCGCATCGCCCTTGACCACGGGCTGGCCGGGCAGATGGTGACCCGGCAGGCGATTGCCGTCTACCAGCAGGTATTCGGCTGCTGGCGCCAGGCCATCGATGGCGCGTCGCATGGCCAGATGGGTGGCATGGTAGATGTTGAGTCGATCGACTTCCAGCGGCGAGGCCTCAGCGACGCAGTAGGCCAAGGCCCTCGCACGAACCTCGGCGTCCAGAGCCTCGCGGCGACGCGCGGTCAGCGTCTTGGAATCGTTCAACCCCTCGATGGGCCGATCGGGGTCGAGAATCACCGCGGCCGCAACGACCGCGCCGACCAGCGGGCCGCGGCCGACCTCGTCGACACCGGCCAGACGCTCGCCCTGGTAATCAATCACCAGCGGTGGCCATTGCACTTTCTCAGCCATGCTCAGCTACCTCGAGTACCGCTCTGGCCGCTCGCTCGCTGGCACCGCACTGCAGCGCTTCGTGCAGGGCCTTGAACCGCTCTTCGATCTGCCGGCGTTCGGCCTGCCGTTCAAGCATGGGCCACAGGGTGTCGGCCAACGCCTCGGAGGTCGCTGCCTCCTGAATCAATTCCGGCACGATGTCTTCCTGCGCAATGAGGTTGGGCAGCGAAATCCAGCGGGTCTTGACCAGTCGCTGCGCCATCCAGTGCGTAAGCCGGCCATGGCGATAGGCCACCACCATCGGCCGATGACAAAGCATGGCTTCCAGTGCGGCGGTGCCAGACGTCAACAGGACAGCGTCCGCAGCCGTCATGGCCGCCCAGGCCTCACCATCCAGCACCGTAAAACCGCCGGCCTGATCGATTCCCAATGCCGCCAGTTCATCCCGCCGCTGGGCATTGGCCGCCGGGATCACGACCTGCAATTCCGGGTCACGCTGTCGCAGCAGCGCAACCGCATCACGAAACGTGGGCGCATTGAACGCAATTTCCTGGCGACGAGAGCCGGGCAAGACGGCCAGCACCCGGGCCGCTTCGGGCAGTGCCAGCTGTTCTCGGGCCGCCTCGCGATCATCGTCCAGCGGCAACTCTTCCGCCAGAGGGTGACCGACAAAGGTAACCGGCACCTGATGGGCTTGGTAGAAGGAGGCTTCGAAGGGCAAAAACGTCAACATGCGATCAACGGCGGCCCGAATACCCTTGACCCGCCCCTGTCGCCAGGCCCAGACCGAGGGGCTGACGTAATGAACGGTTTTCATACCGGCGTCTCGCAACTGACGCGCCAGCCGCAAATTGAAATCAGGGTAGTCGATACCGACCATGATGTCGGCCTGCCAGGCGAGCGCGTCTTCTCTGAGCTGGCGCCGAAAGCCAAAGAGCGCCGGAAGGTGGCGAAGGACTTCCACCAGCCCCATGATGGCCAGCCGCTCGAGCGGAATCTGGCTCTCCAACCCTTCGCTGGCCATGCGCGGCCCGCCGACACCACGAAACTCGATGTCGGGATGCAGCGCCCTGAGCGCGCGCATCAAGCCTGCGCCCAGCAGATCACCGGAGAGCTCTCCGGCCACCAGGTAGACCCGCAGCGGGCGCTGCTCCTGAGAGGTGTCTGCCATGACCTAGCGCAGGATGCCGCGGGTGGAAACGCGGATGGAATCGGTGAAGATCTTGGTTTCGGGTAGCGCGTATTCGGCATCGATCGCGGCAAGCGCCTGGTCGACGGTCAGGCCTTTGCGATAGACCATCTTGTAGGACTCGGTAAGCGCCTTGATCGCCTCGCGGGAGACGCCGCGACGCTTGAGGCCCACCAGATTGAGGCCATGCGGCTGGGCCGGGTTGCCGTTGATCATCACATAGGCCGGTGTGTCCTTGGTGATGATCGAGCCACCGCCTGCCATGGCCTGAGTGCCGAAATGGCAGAACTGATGGATCGCCGACAAACCGCCGATGATCGCGGCATCGCCAAGCGTGACGTGGCCGGCAAGCGTCACCTGGTTGGCCAGGATGCAGTCGTTGCCGACCACACAGTCGTGGCCGACATGCACATAGGCCATGAACAGGTTACGGCTGCCGATAGTGGTTTCGCCGCGGTCCTGAACGGTACCGCGATGCAGGGTCACGCCCTCGCGAATGACGTTGTCGTCGCCCATGACCAGGCGCGTCGGCTCGCCGGCGTACTTCTTGTCCTGGCAGTCCTCGCCAACCGATGCGAACTGGAAGATGCGCGTGCGCTCACCGAGCACCGTCGGCCCCTTGACCACCACATGCGGGCCAATCACGCTTCCGGCGCCGATCTCGACGTCGGGGCCAATCACGCTGAACGGGCCCACTTCGACGTCCTCGGCGAGGCGCGCCTTTGGATCAACGATAGCAGTGGGATGTATCAAGCGACCTTCCTCTCGGCACAGATGATATCGGCCTCGCAGGCCACCTCGCCGTCAACGCTGGCGGTACACTGAAACTTCCAGATACCGCGCTTGGTACGGATCACGTTGGCTTCGAGGCGCAGCTGGTCGCCGGGCATCACCGGGCGCTTGAAGCGCACGTTGTCACTGCCTACGAGGTAATAGACGTAGCCATCGGCGGGCAACTTGTTGACGGTCTTGAAGCCCAGAATACCGCAGGCCTGAGCCAGCGCTTCGATGACCAGCACGCCCGGCATGATCGGATGATGCGGGAAATGGCCATTGAAGAACGGCTCGTTGATGCTGACATTCTTGTGGGCCACGATGCGCGCACCGTTTTCGAGTTCCATGACCCGGTCGACCAGCAGGAAGGGGTAGCGGTGGGGGAGATACTCACGGATCTCGTTGATGTCCATTACCATCGATGCGACCTCTGAAATGACAAAATGCTCAACCGGAGGCGAGCATGCTGGGGCGGCAGGGCCGCCGCCATGATTAGGGTGGGCGGATTATAGCGCTCGCCGGGGGCGACTCAACGTCTGGCTACTTCTTTTCCAGACGGGTCACCCGCTTGGCGAGCTCATCCAGCTGCTTGAAGCGCACCGCATTCTTGCGCCATAGAGCGTTGCGCATCGAACCGGTACCGGAAGAGTAGACCCCAGGCTCATGAATCGAGTTGGTGACCAGGCTCATGCCGGTGACCTGCACCCCATCACAGAGAGTCAGGTGGCCGGAGAGCCCGACACCGCCACCGAGCATGCAGTGGCGGCCCACCTTGGTGGAACCGGCAATGCCCACGCAGCCAGCCAGAGCGCTATGATCGCCGATCTGGACATTATGAGCGATCTGCACCTGACTATCGATCTTGACATCGTTACCGATCACGGTGTCACCGAGCGCGCCGCGGTCGATGCTGGAACAGCTGCCGACCTCGACATCGTTACCCAGCACCACGCCGCCGAGCTGGGCGATCTTGTGCCAGCGGCTGCCGTCGTGGGCGAAGCCGAAGCCGTCACCCCCGATCACGCAGTGGCTATTGAGCACTACCCGCTCGCCGACCACCACGCCGTGACAGACGCTGACGTGGGCGTGCAGCCGCGAGCCGGCACCGATCACGCTGTCAGCCCCGACCACGCTCCCCGGGCCGATGACCACGTCATCGCCGATCACCGCACCGTCTTCGATCACCACCTGGGGGCCGATCTCGACGTTGTCACCGAGCTTGGCGCTCTCGGCGATCACCGCTGAGGCGTGCACCCCCGGCCGATACCTCGCGGCCAGGGGGTCGAACAGGCGTGACAGCTCGGCATATCCCAGATAGGGATTGTCGAGGGTGAGACAGGCCGTGGGGCACTCCTCGGCATGATCCGGGTGCAGAAGCACCGCTGCCGCCTTCGTGGCGGGCAGATACTTCAGATAGGCCCGGTTGGCGAGGAAAGTCAGCTCGTGAGGACCGGCATCGCTCAGCGTCGCCAATCCGCTCACGGTGCGCTGGCCATCGCCGATCACACGCGCATTCAGGCGATCGGCGAGCTCATCGAGGGTATAAGTGGGATATTGGACGATTGTCATGGACGCAGGTCATCGCGGACGGCGCGCCGGAGCGCGCCGCCGGCCTCAGTTGGACGAATTGAGAATCTCGGTGACCTCATCGGTCACGTCGAGGAGGTCGCCTTTGGCCTGGATGACCCCGTTGCGGTCCACCAGCACCTCGATGTCATGACGCGCCATGATCTGATCCACGGCACTCTCGAGCCGTGGCTGAGCCTGCTGCATGAACTGCTGCTCCGACTGCTGGCGCGCCTGAATAACCTGGCTGCGCAGCTGCTGGAAGCGGCCGCCTTTTTCCTGCAGTTCCTGCACGGCCTCCTGGCGCTGCGACTCGGACATGGTCGCGCCGTCACGCTGCAGGCGCTGCTGAAGCTGCTGGACTTCCTGGCCCAGGGCCTCGGCCTCTTGCTGCTGACTGCCGATCTGATTTTGCAGCTCGTTCATCGACTGCTGGGCGTCATCGCTTTCCAGCAGGGCCTGGCGCCAATCCAGCACGGCGATATCGGCGGCCAGTGCAGGGGTGCTCATGGCCGCGAACAGGCCGAGGCACAGGGCTCCGGTCAACTTGCGCATCTTGTAAAAACTCCTCGAGATCGGTGATCTGGCATCCGTCCGCGAACCTAGAACGTCTGGCCCAGCGAGAACTGGAAGAACTGGGTGTCGTCGCCTTTCTCGTCGTTGAGCGGTTCGGCCACGCTGAAGGTCAGCGGCCCTACCGGCGTCAGCCAGGAAAGGCCCAGGCCCACACTGTAACGTAGATCGGCCAGATCGACACCCGAGCTGCAGTTGGACGGCCTGTCAGCGGGCAGCACGGCATAGCAGTCGGTGAGGAAGGTGTTACCGCCATCGATGAACAGCGACGACTGAACGCTGCGCTGATCCTCGACGAAGGGCACCGGGAACAGCAGTTCCGCTGAACCGCTGACCAGCACGTTACCGCCCAGGGTCTGGTCGTCACCGTTGTTGCGCGGCGTGGTCGCCGGGCCAAGCGTGCTGGAGGTGAAGCCTCGTACCGATCCCAGGCCACCGGTCAGGAAGTTCTCGTAGAACGGATAGGGATCACTCCCCGGTGAATCGGCATAGCCGAGGTTGGTACCGAACTTCAATGACCAGGCGTCATTGAGGGCAAACAGCTGCTGGCCCTTGTAGCGCAGCTTGTAGTAGATGGCATCGCTTCCCGGTGCCGCCGTCTCCAGCGACAGACGCTGGTAGTTACCCGCCGTGGGCATGACACCGCGATTGAGTTTGTTGCGGGTCCAGCTTGCCGTCAGTTTGAAGCTCTGAGCGCTGTCGCCTTCGTCATCGACGTACTGGACGATCTCCGATGGCGTATCGGTATAGGTCTGCACTTCCAGCTGCTCGACGCCGACCCCGAAGTTGAGACGCGTGACTTCATCGATGGGGTAGCCGAAGTTGATGCTGCCGCCGACCGAGTCGGTGGAATAGGTCGAGATATCGGAGTCTTCGTAGTCCGTCTCGCGGTAGTAGAGGTTATAGCCGCGCGAGATGCCGTCCAGCGTCCAGTAAGGGTCGGTAAAGCCAAAATTGAGGCTGGTGTAGGTATCGCCCTTCTGGGCACCGATATTGACCCGGTTGCCGGTCCCCAGGAAGTTGTTCTGGGACAGGGAGGCGCCGTAGATGACGCCATCGCTCTGGGAAAAGCCGATACTGGCCGAGATCGAGCCGGACGGCTGTTCCTCGACGTTGTAGGTCACATCCAGCTGGTCGGGCTCACCGGCGACCGGACGCGTCTCGACATCGACCTGCTTGAAGAAGCCCAGGCGCTCGAGGCGCTGACGGGACTGGCTGATCTGCTCGGTGGAGGCCGGCGCGCCCTCCATCTGGATCATCTCGCGCCGTAGCACCTCGTCCATGGTGGTGGTGTTGCCGACGAAGTCGACCCGGCGCACATAGGCGCGGCGGCCGGGGTCGACCTGGAAGGTAACGTCGACACGCTCGCCGTCGGCGGTAATTTCCGGCACCCCTTCGACGCTGGCGAAGGCGTAACCCTCAGCGCCCAGACGGGAGCGCAGCGCCTCGGAGGAGGCGGTGATGTCGCTGCGGGAGAATATCTCGCCGGGCGTGGCCTCGACCAGATTGCGCGCCTCGGAGGGAGGAATCTTCAGATCGCCGGCGAAGTGGATCTCGCCCAGGCGGTACTGCTTGCCTTCCTCGACGTTGACGGTGACGAAGATGCGCGACTTGTCGGGGCTGATCGACACCTGGGTCGAGGTGATCGCGAAGTTGACGTAACCGCGGTCCAGGTACCAGGAGCGCAGCCGCTCTAGGTCACCGGAGAGCTGTTGGCGGGAGTACTCGTCGCTCGAGAACCAGCCGAAGAACCAGCTCGGACGATCCTCGAGCTCGAAGACATCGCGCAGGGTGTCGTCATCGAAGGCCTGATTGCCGACCACGTTGATCTGGCGAATCTTGGCCACCGCGCCTTCGTCGATATCGATCTTGACGCGGACTCGGCTCGCGTCGATCTCCTCGACCTCGGCATCGATACGAGCGCTATAGCGGCCCTGGCCGTGATAAAGCTGCTCGAGCTCGCGCTGCATCTCGTCAAGCGTCGAGCGCTGGAGCGCCTGGCCCTCTGCCAGCCCCGCATCGCGCAGCCCCTGGCGAAGCTCCTCTTCGGAGATCTGGGAGTTGCCGGTGATCTCGAGATCGGTGATGAAGGGTCGCTCGTCAACCTCTACCACCAGTACATCGCCCTCACGAGCCAGACGCACGTCCTCGAAGAGGCCGGTCGCAAATAGCGTCTTGGCTGCCTCGGCCAGCTCGCGCTCGTCGACGGAGTCGCGGGCACTGACCGGAAAAGCATTGAATACGGACGCCGCCGAGACCCGCTTGAGGCCCTCCACACGGATATCGGAAACGGTAAACGCATCGGCCAGCGCCACCGGGGCGCCAGACAGCAACAGCGCCGCAACGCCTAGAATCTTGAGTTTCATGCAGTCGGTTCGCTCGCGTTGGTCTGCCCGCTTATCAAACGAGCACCTTATACATTTGTTCGGCCCACTGGCAAGGTCAGCCCCCAGCCGGCGTGGACCGCTCCCGGGCGGCTACCAGAGCCGCATCAGGTCGAAGTACACCGCCATCATCATCATGCTACCCACCAGCGCCAGGCCGATCTTGAAGCCCACCGCCTGAACCTGCTCGGAGACGGGGCGCCCGCGCACCGCCTCGATGAGGTAATAGACCAGATGCCCGCCGTCGAGCACCGGGATCGGTAGCAGATTGAGAATACCCAGACTGATCGAGAGATAGGCCAGGAAGCCAATGAAACTCTCGACGCCGGTCCGCGCCGTATCACCGGCGATGCGGGCGATGGTGATCGGTCCGGAAAGATTCGATGGCGAAATCAGCCCCACCAGCATCTTGCGCATCGCGTCCAGGGTCAATACGGACATCTCGGCGGTCTTGTTGAGCGACTGCCCGACCGCTTCGAGGGGGCCGTAATGAATCTCACGCTGGTATTTGGCCGGCCACTCGGCGCTAGCCACGCCGGCACCGATGTAGCCGATGGCTTGGCCGCCCTCAGCGGCACTCGCGCCCGGCGTCAGCGTCAGGGTCTGGCGTTCGCCGCCGCGCTCGATCTCAACCGCGAGCGGCTCGCCGGGGCTGGCGCGAACTCGGTCGACGAAGGCCATCCAATCATCGATCGGCGTGCCATCGACCTCGAGGATCCGATCACCCGCCTGCAGGCCGGCGCTGGCCGCCGCCTCGCCGTCAAGCACCTGCCCCAGCACCGCCGGCAGCGCCGGCCGCCAGGGCGTGAGGCCCAGAGTAGCCAGCGGCCGAGGCGGGTCCTGGCCGACCAGCCAATCCTCGACGGGCAGACGATGTTCGCGCTCTGCCGTGGCGTCTTCCGGACGCGTGGTCATGCGGATATCACCGGTCTCACCAATCGCCGCGACCAGCTTCAGATTGATATCATCCCAGGAGCGCACCGGCTCGCCCTGCACGGCGACGATTTCCTGGCCATTTGAGAGCCCGCCGCTTGCGGCTGGCGAATCCGGCGCCACATCGCCAACTACCGGAGCGACGGTGGTGATGCCGATCACGAACAGCAGCCAGTAGGCGACGATCGCCAGTAGGAAGTTGGCCAGCGGCCCGGCGGCCACGATGGCGATACGCGACCACACCCCCTTGCGGTTGAAGGCCAGGTGCGCTTCATCGGGGTCGACCGGCCCTTCCCGCTCGTCGAGCATCTTGACGTAGCCGCCCAGGGGAATGGCCGCCACGGCAAATTCGGTCCCGTGGCGATCGACCCGCGACCATAGCGGCTTGCCAAAGCCCACCGAGAAGCGCAGTACCTTGACGCCGCAGCGCCTGGCCACCCAAAAGTGGCCAAACTCATGGAAGGTGACCAGCAGTCCGAGAACCACGATCACCGCCAGCACATCCTGTATCACGCTCATCGCAGTTTACTCCCGCCCATAGCGTTCCAGGTGATGACGGGCCGCCCGACGGCCCCGATCATCCTCGGCGAGGATACCCTCGAGTTCGTCGGCCGCCGAGGGCGCACAGGCCGACAGTACCGCCTCATTGAGCTCGGCAATTCCCGGGAAGGATAACCGCCCCTCGAGGAAAGCCTCCACGGCCACCTCGTTGGCGGCATTGAGCAGCGCCGGCGCGCTTCCACCTACCGCCATCGCCTCTCGAGCCAGCCGCAGACAGGGAAAAGCCGCCTCATCGGGAGCCTGGAAATCGAGCCTGGCGACCTGAAACAGGTCAAGCGGTGCAACGCCGGCATCGACGCGCTCCGGCCAGGACAGGCCATAGGCAATGGGCGTGCGCATGTCCGGATTGCCGAGCTGGGCGAGCACCGAGCCGTCTCGATATGCCGCCATCGAATGGATCACGCTTTGTGGATGCACGACCACCTGGATCTGTTCGGGGCCGGCATCGAAAAGCCAGCAGGCCTCGATCAGTTCCAGCCCCTTGTTCATCAGGGTCGCACTATCCACCGAAATCTTGCGGCCCATCGACCAGTTGGGATGGGCACAGGCCTGGTCGGGTGTGACCCCAGCCAAGGCATCGGCCGACCAGCCCAGGAAGGGCCCGCCCGAGGCCGTCAGCAGCAGCTGACTGACGCCGATACGATCCAGACCGCCCCGATGCTCAGGAGGTAGACACTGGTAGATGGCATTATGTTCGGAATCGATCGGCAACAGCACGGCGCCATGTCTCGCGACGGCATCCATGAAGAGGCCGCCACTCATCACCAGGGCTTCCTTGTTGGCCAGCAGTACCCGCTTGCCGGCGCGCACGGCAGCAAGCGTTGGCATCAGCCCGGCGGCACCGACGATGGCCGCCATCACCACTTCGACCTCGGACGCCTGGGCGACTTCGACCAGCGAGGCTTCACCCGCGCGCACCTCGGTATTCACGCGCGCCGCGGCCAGCCGCTCGCGCAGCCAGGCGGCATCGGCTTCGCTACCGATCACCGCCTGGGCAGGTAGATGGGTCTGACACAGCGCCAGCAGGGCTTCCTTGGAGCGCTGCGCGGTCAACGCATGCACCTGGTAGCGCTCGGGATGGCGCGCAATCACATCGAGCGTGCTGGTGCCGATGGAGCCGGTGGCGCCCAGCACGGTAACGCGCTGAGGGCGCGTGGCGATGGAGGCAGAGAGGCTCATAGCCACACCCACAGCAGGGCAAAGACGGGAATCGCCGCGGTCAGGCTATCGATGCGATCCAGCACGCCGCCGTGACCGGGAAGCAACACACCGGAATCCTTGATCCCCCGGGTACGCTTCAACATGCTCTCGAACAGATCGCCAAGCACCGAGACCAGCGTGACCAGCACGGTGGCAAGCATCAGCCCCAGGGTTTCGCCAAGGCCAAGCGACAGCCAGACGGCATAGCATAGGGCTAGCACCAGGGTAGCGACCACCCCGCCCGCCACGCCTTCCCAGGTCTTGCCGGGGCTGACGGCAGGCGCCAGCTTGCGGCGCCCGAAGGCTCGGCCGGCGAAATAGGCGCCGGTATCGGCGAGCCACACCAGCAGCAGCACGAAGAGGAGCCACTCGACGCCGCTGGCACGCAGGCTGTTGAAACCGACCCAGCAGGGCAGCAGCACCGCAAGGCCCATGACCAGGCGGCGAGCGGGGGTCGCCCATTGCGCCCGGCGCTCGGGGTAATGGGTGACCCAGTAGAGGTTGGCAAGCCAGGCAGCCGCGCCAAGCCACAGCAGGCCGGCTGCCTGGGCACTGCCGACCACCCACAGCAGCAGCATGGCAAGCCCCAGGCCCGCAGTGATCGCGAAGCGGGTCGCCAGGCTCGAAAGGCCGGCAAGATTGGTCCACTCCCAGGCCGCGAGCAGCACGACGGCGCCGGTGAAGAGCGCGAAGGCGCCGCCTTCGAGCAGGAAGAGCCCGGCCAGAGCCAGCGGCACCAGGATGACGGCGGTAAGAATTCGTTGCTTAAGCACCCTGGGCCTCGACTTGCTCGTGCGTCATGCCGAAACGGCGCTGGCGCCGCGCGAAGTCGGCGAAGGCCTCATCGAGCGCTTCGGCGCCGAAATCCGGCCACAGCAGGGGAGAGAAATACAGCTCGGCATAGGCCAACTGCCACAGCAGAAAGTTGGACAGACGCTGCTCGCCGCTGGTGCGGATGCAGAGGTCCACCTCCGGCGCATCGGCCAGGCAAACCTCACGCCCCAGCGTCTGTTCATTCACCTGTTCGGCGGTGAGCTCGCCGTCGGCGACCCGCGTCGCGAGACGCTGCGCCGCCTGAGCGATGTCCCAGCGGCCACCGTAATTGGCGGCAATCACCAGATGCATGCCGCGGTTATCGGCTGTCAGCGTCTCGGCGCGGTCGATGTGCTTCTGGATAGACGCCGAGAAGCCCTCGCGCTCACCGATGATGGTCAGACGAATGTCATGCTCGTGCAGCTTCTTGACCTCCCGCTTCAGGGCGATCAGAAACAGCTCCATCAGGGCATTGACCTCGGCGGGCGGACGCTTCCAGTTCTCACTGGAGAAGGCGAACAGGGTCAACACCTCGACCCCGTGCTCGGCCGCGCGACGGATCACCGAGCGCACCGATTCGACGCCCGCACGATGTCCACGCACTCCGGACAGGCCATGGGCCTTGGCCCAGCGGTTGTTGCCATCCATGATGATCGCCAGATGACGCGGGGTCGCCCGGCGATGCGATTCAGGGGACTGCGGTGATGTCATGGGGGCTCGCATTGCAGTAAAACGATAGGCGGGCGATGCGAAGTCGCCCGCCAGGCCTCAGACCGTCATCAGGTCCTTTTCCTTGGCTTCCAACAGCTTGTCGATCTCAGCGATATGCTTGTCAGTCAGCTTCTGGATGGCATCCGTACCGCCATGCTCTTCATCTTCGGAGATTTCTTTCTCCTTGAGCAGCGCCTTGATATCGCCATTGGCATCGCGGCGCACGTTGCGCACCGCCACACGAGCGTTCTCGGCCTCGGAGCGAGCCTGCTTGATGTAGCCCTTGCGGGTTTCTTCGGTCAGCATCGGCATCGGCACGCGAATCACGCTGCCCGCGGTGGCCGGATTGAGGCCCAGATCCGCGGTCATGATGGCTTTCTCGACCTTGGGCACCATGGTCTTTTCCCAGGGCACGACCGCCAAGGTACGCGCGTCTTCGACGTTGACGCTGGCGACCTGGTTCAGCGGCATCTGGGCGCCGTAGTACTCCACGGTGACCGCATCGAGAATGCTGGGATGGGCGCGGCCGGTGCGGATCTTGTTGAAGTTCGTATGCAGCGACTCGATGGTCTTGTGCATGCGGGCTTCAGCGTCTTTCTGGATATCGTTGATCACGGTTTCAACCTCTGTCTATCAGCGTGCCTTCCTTGCCGCCCATCACCAGATTGAGCAGGGCACCGGGCTTGTTCATGTTGAATACGCGGACCGGCATGTCATGGTCACGCACCAGGCAGATGGCGGTCAAATCCATTACCCCGAGTTTCTGATCCAAGCACTCATCATAGGTCAGGCGCTCGTATTTCTGGGCCTCGGGATGCTTGACCGGGTCGCGATCGTAGACGCCGTCGACCTTGGTGGCCTTGATCACCACATCGGCATCGATCTCGATGCCGCGCAGACAGGCCGCGGAATCGGTGGTGAAGAAGGGATTGCCGGTACCGGCGGAAAACAATACCACATCGCCCGACGTCAGGTAGCGGATGCCCGTGCGACGGTCGTAGTGCTCGACCACGCCGCTCATCGGGATCGCTGACATCACCCGCGAACGGATATTGGAGCGCTCTAGGGCATCACGCATGGCCAGGGCATTCATCACCGTCGCCAGCATCCCCATGTGATCGCCGGTCACTCGCTCCATGCCCGCCTCGTGCAGAGCGGCACCACGGAAGAGGTTGCCGCCGCCGACCACGATGCCGACCTGAACGCCGATGCCGACCAGTTGACCGATCTCCAGCGCCATCCGATCAAGCACCTGAGGATCGATGCCGAACTCGGCATCACCGGTCAGGGCCTCGCCGGACAGCTTGAGCAGAATACGCTTGTACTTGCTTTTCGCCGCGCGCTCAGGCTTGGCAGGGCGTTCGGGCGTAGCAGTGAGATCGGACATGGGGCGTCTCCTGATGACAGCGACAGGGGGGAGGAATTCTTGGCGGCTTTTCTATCCGCCGGATACGCGAAGGCGTGCGCTCGCGCGCACGCCATCACGAACTCACAGTACCAAGCCTTAGCTGCGGCCGGCCTGCTCCATTACTTCCTTGGCGAAGTCGACTTCTTCTTTCTCGATGCCTTCACCCACTTCGAAGCGAGTGAAGCTGACCACTTCGCCACCGGCTGCCTTGACGAACTCGGCCACGGTCTGGTCCGGGTTCTTGACGAAGGCCTGCTCGGTCAGGCTGTTCTCAGCCAGGTACTTCTTCAGACGGCCCTGGACCATCTTCTCGGCGATGTTTTCCGGCTTACCAGCCATATCCGGCTGCGCCAGAATGATCGCCTTTTCCTTGTCCAGCTGTTCCTGCGGCATGTTCTCCGGCAGGGCCACGACCGGGTTGATGGCCGCAACGTGCATGGACACGTCCTTGGCTGCCTCGGCGGTGCCGCCGCTCAGCACGGTCAGTGCCGCGATGCGGCCGCCGTGGACATAGCCACCCACGGTGCCGTCAGCCGGCGCTTCGACCAATGCCGCGCGACGCACGCTGATGTTCTCACCGATCTTCTGGACCAGCTGTTCGCGAGCGTTTTCCAGCTCACCTTCCATCAGGGCCGCGATGTCGGTGGTCTTGCTGGCGAAAGCCTGCTCGGCGACCTTGTCGGCAAAGGCGATGAAGTTGTCGTCACGAGCCACGAAATCGGTCTCGGAGTTAACTTCAAGCATCAGGCCATAGCTAGCGTCATCGGCCAGCTTGACCACGATGGCGCCTTCAGCAGCGGTGCGGCCTGCCTTCTTGGCGGCCTTGAGGCCGGAGTTCTTGCGCAGGTTCTCGATGGCGGTTTCGATGTCGCCACCGGCTTCGGTGAGTGCCTTCTTGCACTCCATCATGCCGAGCCCGGTGCGCTCGCGCAGTTCTTTTACCTGAGACGCGCTGATAGCTGCCATGGTAATAACCTCTGAAATGATTCGACGTCGATAATCAAAGCGTTTCCGTCACCCGGGCGGGGGACGGAAAGAAGGGGGCCAAGCCCCCTCCTCTGTCTACCCTTGTGTCCGGTGAGCCAGGCCCACCGACCGGGCCGCCATCAGTCTGACAGGCCCGGATGACAGCTTGGGGTAGACCAGCATCATCACTCGGCGACTTGTTCGCCTTCGGTGACTTCAACGAACTCGTCGGGACGACCTTCCTTCGCCTTGGCACAGGCGTTGGCGATGGCCTGGACGTAGATCTGGATGGCGCGGATGGAGTCATCGTTGCCCGGGATCACGTAGTCGACGCCGTCCGGATTGGAGTTGGTATCGACCACCCCGATGACCGGAATGCCAAGCTTGTTGGCTTCGTTGATGGCGATGCGCTCATGATCGACATCAACCACGAACAGCGCGTCCGGCAGGCCGCCCATTTCCTTGATACCGCCCACGCTGCGCTCAAGCTTGTCTTGCTCGCGAGTGGCCATCAGGACTTCTTTCTTGGTCAGCTTCTCGAAGGTGCCGTCTTCGTGCATAGACTCGAGTTCGCGCAGACGCTTGATAGACACGCGAATGGTCTTGTAGTTGGTCAGCATGCCGCCCAACCAGCGATGGTTGACGAAGGGCATGCCAACACGGTTGGCCTCTTCCTTGATCACCTTGGCCGCCGCACGCTTGGTACCAACGAACAGGATCTTGTTGTTGGTCTCCGCCATCTTCTCGACCACGCTGATCGCTTCATTCAGCGCCGGCAGGGTGTGCTCGAGGTTGATGATGTGGATCTTGTTGCGAGCGCCGAAGATGAACTTGGACATCTTCGGGTTCCAGTACTTGGTCTGGTGACCGAAGTGAGCGCCTGCCTTGAGCAGGTCACGCATATTGACTTGTGTCATGGATGACTCCTGGACTATCGGGTTGGGCCTCCACGCACCCCATGGATCCGACCCTCGGACTCGCCGACGGCACCCGGGACCATGTGTCGGTGCATGTGTGTTTTTCAGGCTATTTAACGCCTTGCCGCTGGCCATGCGAATAACGCCACTCCACCATCGCGGGACAGGCTGTGTCGCCGGACGAATAGAGGAAGCGATGCACTCGGCACAACGCATTGCAGGAAAGCGCGCAGCTTTATACCATAGATCAATATCAAGATGAAGTCGCAAGCGCCCTGCCCGTCCCCTGACCGCCTCTTATATATTGCGTCAGTTAACGCGGCCGCTCGCGAGCGCCCTCCCCTTCAAGACTCGAGATTCCATGAACGTATCCATCAAGACCGCCGACGAAATCGTCAAGATGCGCGAAGCCGGCAAGCAGGCCGCCCGCGTACTGGAAATGATCACGCCCCACGTACAGGCCGGCGTCAGCACCGGCGAACTCGACCGTCTCTGCCATGACTTCATCGTCAACGAACTGGGCTCCGTGCCGGCTCCGCTGAACTACCACGGCTTCCCCAAGTCGATCTGCACCTCGATCAACCATGTGGTTTGCCACGGCATCCCCGACGACGCCAAGAAGCTCAAGAAGGGCGACGTGATGAACATCGACATCACCGTCAAGACGGCCGACGGCTACCACGGCGACACCAGCAAGATGTTCATCATCGGCGAAAGCATCCAGGGCGAGCGACTGGCCCGCATCACCCAGGAATGCCTCTACAAGAGCATCGCCGAGGTCAAGCCCGGTGTCCGCCTATCCCAGCTGGCTCGCGTCATCCAGCAGCACGCCGAGGCCAACGGCTATAGCGTCGTGCGTGACTTCTGTGGTCACGGCATCGGCGCGGTCTTCCATGAAGAGCCTCAGGTGCTGCACTACGACGGCTATGCCCCCGAGGCCGACATCGCCCTCGAAGAAGGCATGTGTTTCACCATCGAGCCAATGATCAACGTCGGCGACCACCGCACCAAGGTACTGCGCGACAACTGGACCGCCGTCACCAAAGACAAGAGCCTGTCGGCCCAGTGGGAGCACACCTTGCTGGTCACCGCCACGGGCGTCGAGGTACTGACCGTACGCGACGAGGAAGACCTGAGCTTCCTTTCGAACTGACATGCTGCTGCATCATTACCGCTTCCAGCCCGACGAGAGCCTCTTCGATGTCGCGGCCTTCTGCACCGAGCTAGAGGGGGAGCGATCGCCGATTGCGCCCTTCAAGCAGGCGCTGCGCGAGATTCAGGAACGCCTCGACGAGCGCTTTCGCGCCGGTGCCGACATCCGCGACCTGGTGCATGGCCGCGCCTGGTGCCTCGATCGCCTGCTCGAGATCGCTTGGAAGCGCCACACCTGGCCGGACGACGGCGTCGCCCTGCTGGCCGTCGGCGGCTATGGTCGCGGCGAGCTGCACCCGCACTCGGATATAGACCTCCTGCTGCTGCTCGAGAACGACGACGACACCCCCTACCGGGAGCCGCTGACCGACTTCATCACCTTCCTGTGGGATATCGGGCTGGAAATCGGCCATAGCGTGCGCTCGCTGAACGACTGCGAGCGCGAGGCTCGTGCCGACGTCACGGTGATCACCAACCTGCTGGAAACCCGCACCCTGGCAGGCGGCGCCCACCTGCGCGACGCGATGCGCGAGCGCCTCCAGACCGACCGGCTGTGGCCGGCGGATGACTTCTTCGAGGCCAAGTGGCAGGAGCAGATCGCCCGCCACTACCGATACAACAACTCCGAGTATCACCTCGAGCCGAACATCAAGAGCTCTCCCGGCGGGCTTCGGGACATTCAGATGATCGGCTGGGTCGCCAAACGCCAGTTTGGCGAGCTGCGCTACGAGGAGGTGGTCGACAACGGCTTCATGAACGATGCCGAGCTGCGCATCCTGAGCCAGGGCCAGGCCTTCCTGTGGCAGGTGCGCTATGCGCTGCACATGCTCACCGGACGCGCCGAGGATCGCCTGCTGTTCGATCATCAGCGCACCATCGCCACCCTGTTCGGCTACCGCGATATCCCCGGCCGCCTGGCCGTCGAGCAGTTCATGAAGCGCTACTACCGCCACGTCACCGCCCTGGCGGGCCTCAACGACATGCTGCTGCAGCACTTCGACGAGGTAATCCTGCGCGCCGACGAGGTGCTCGAGACCCGCTCCCTCAATGACCGCTTCGAGGTCAAGGGCGGCTATATCCAGGCCCGCGACGAGCGGGTCTTCCGCTATCGTCCCGCGGCCCTGCTCGAACTGTTCCTGCTGATGGCTCAGCACCCGGAGATCGAGGGCGTACGCGCCTCCACCATCCGCCTGATTCGCGATCATCGCCACCTGATGGACGACCTGTACCGCGACGACGTGCGCCACCAGAGCCTGTTCATGGAGCTGTTGCGCTCCAGTGGCAACGTCGCTCGCCAGCTAAGGCGCATGAACCGCTACGGCGTGCTCGGCAAGTACCTGCCGGAATTCGGCCAGGCCGTGGGCCTGATGCAGCACGACCTGTTCCACAGCTACACGGTCGACGCCCACACCCTGGGCCTTTTGAAGTTCGTGCAGCGCTTCCGCGAGCCGCGCTGCCGCGAGGAATTCCCTGTTGCTGCGGCGCTGGTGCACCAGCTGCCCAAGCTTGAGCTTCTATGGATCGCCGGGCTCTATCACGACATCGGCAAGGGGCGCGGTGGCGACCACTCCCTGCTCGGCGCCCGCGACGCCGAGGCGTTCTGCGAGCGCCACGGCCTCTCGCCTCGAGACACCCGGCTGGTCAGCTGGCTGGTCGAGCATCACCTTTTGATGTCGAAGACCTCCCAGAAGCGCGATATCACCGACCCCGATGTTATCCGCGAGTTCGCCACCCAGATGCGCGACGAGGTCCACCTCGACTACCTCTACGTGCTGACCGTGGCCGACATCAACGCCACCAACCCGACCCTGTGGAACGGCTGGCGGGCCTCGCTGCTGCGTCAGCTGCACGCCGAGACCAAGCGCGCGCTGCGCCGGGGCCTGGAGAACCCGCTGGACCGTGATGACTGGGTGCGCGAAACCCGTGAAGAGGCGCGCAGCCTGCTGGCCACCATGGGCATCGATCCTTCGCGCTTCGAGCCCCTCTGGGAGTCACTGGGCGAGGACTACTTCGTGCAGTACGCCCCCAGCGAAATCGTCTGGCAGACTCAGGGCATCCTCGATCATGATGGCTCGGACCTGCCGCTGATCCTGATCAGCGCACCGGCAGAAGACATGACCGAGGGTGGCACCAAGGTGTTCATCCACACCCGCTCGGTGGACGACCTGTTCGCGGCCACCGCCGCCGCCATGGAACAGCTCGGGCTGTCGATCCACGATGCCCGCATCGCCACCTCCAGCAGCGACTGGACCCTCAACACCTTCATCGTGCTCGACGAGGACGGCCAGCCGATCCGCGATCAGGAGCGACTCGCGACCATGCGGCATCATCTGGTCGAGGAGCTCGACGACCCGGACGACTATCCGCAGATCGTTACCCGCCACACGCCGCGCCAGCTCAAGCACTTCAAGGTGCCGACCCGGGTGGCGATCGAACAGGACCCGGCCAACGAGCGCACCATGCTCGAACTGACCGCGCCCGACCGCCCTGGCCTGCTGGCTCGGGTCGGCCGCATCTTCATGGAACAGGGCATCGCCCTTTCAGCGGCCAAGATCGCCACCCTCGGCGAAAAGGTCGAAGACGTCTTCTTCATCACCGACCGCAACGGCGCGCCGATCACCGATACCGAACGCCAGCAGCGCCTGCGCGAACGGCTGGTCGACGTGCTCGATGTCTAGCGGACCAACGACCACGCCATACCCAGGCAAGCCAGCGACAGGCGCCGACATTGAGGCGCCTTGCCGGCTTCCCTATAATCGCTGACCTGACGCGGCGGGTATCATCATGCGACACCCGGGCTCATCGATGCAGCACTAGCGACTGAGGCCTATCGATAGCGCCTTTCATACAGGCCCGTCGACTCGACCGACTCAGGCCCATGCCGCCACCACGACCACGACAACGCCCGCGAGGCGGCCAGGACAGCCATGAATCCCGATCTCGATGCGCTCAAGCCCTATCCCTTCGAGAAGCTCGCCGCCCTCAAAACCGATGTCACGCCCGCCGCGGCGCTGTCGCATATCCCGCTGACCATCGGCGAGCCCCAGCACCCGCCCTTCGCCGCGGCCCTCGACACCCTGAGCGCTCACCGCGACGAGATGGCGCGCTATCCGGCCACCGCCGGCCTGCCGGAGCTTCGCCAGACGATCGCCGACTGGGCGATGCAGCGTTTTGGCCTGCAAGGCCTCGACCCGGCCAGCCAGGTACTGCCGGTCAACGGCACCCGCGAGGCCATCTTCGCCTTCGTGCAGGCCGCCATCGATCGCAGCCGGCCGGCCAGGGTCGCCGTGCCCAACCCCTTCTACCAGATCTACGAGGGCGCCACCCTGCTGGCCGGCGGCACTCCGCTGTACCTGGACTGCCAGGCCGACAACGGCTTCCGCCCGGATTTCGATGCGGTGCCGGCGGAAACCTGGCGCGACGTGCAGTTGGTGTTCCTGTGCTCGCCGGGTAACCCCACCGGAGCGGTGACGCCGCTTGAGGACTTCACGCGACTGATCGAGCTTGCCGACGAGCATGACTTCATCATCGCCTCGGACGAGTGCTACTCCGAACTCTATCTCGACGAAGCCACGCCCCCGCCAGGGCTGCTTGAGGCCTGTGCTCGACTGGGCCGCCACGACTATCGTCGCTGTCTGGTCTTCCACTCGCTCTCCAAGCGCTCCAACCTGCCGGGGCTGCGCTCGGGCTTCGTCGCCGGTGATGCCGACCTGATCGCGCCCTTCAAGCGCTATCGCACCTACCATGGCTGCGCCATGTCACTGCCGCTGCAGCAGGCCTCGATCACCGCCTGGCGCGACGAGGCCCACGTGCGGGCCAACCGGGATGCCTACCGCGAGAAGTTCGCTGCCGTCACTGAGATTCTCGCCCCGGTAATGGACTTCCCCACGCCTGAGGCCAGCTTCTACCTGTGGCCGGCGGTACCGGGCGGCGACGATGAGGCCTTCACCCGAGCGCTGTTCGCCGAGGAGAACGTCAGCGTGCTGCCGGGCAGCTACATGGGCCGCGCCACTAGCGGTGACGGCGAGGCCAATGATGAGGGCGTGAACCCCGGCTCAGGCCGTATCCGCCTGGCATTGGTCGCTGACCTCGACGCTACCGTCGAAGCTGCTCGACGCCTGCGCCGCTTTACCGAACGCTGGCGGGCCGCCACCGCCACCGCCGACCAGGAGGGAAGTCACCCATGATCACGCTCTATGGCATCAAGTCCTGCGACACCTGCCGCAAGGCACGCAAAGCACTGGAAGCGCAGGGAGTCCCCTTCAAGGTGCATGACCTGCGCGAAGACGGCCTGTCGGCGTCGCTGCTCGAACACCTGCTCGAGCGGGTGCCGGTGATGACCCTGCTCAACAAGCGCAGCACCACCTGGCGCCAGTTAGACGAGGCGACCAAGACCGAGGTAGATGCCAATTCGGCCCGCGCCCTGATGCTCGAGCATCCGACCCTGATCAAGCGCCCCTTGCTGGACACCGGCGAGGAGGTTCGGGTCGGCTTCCGAAACGGCGACTACGACGACCTGACCACGGTAAACTGACCGGCTGAACGGCTGTGATGTCAGTCACGATTTCTTCTTGCCCGAGGCTTTGGCGCCTCGCTCACCTTCGATCAAAAGGACCCTTCCCATGCTGAGCTTCGCACTCGGAACCGGACACCAGAACACCCAAGGCGACTGGCTGGACGTCTACTATCCGGCCCCACTGTTTGAGCCCGAGGCCAGCCTGGTCGATGCAGCACGCCAGGTTCTCGGCGCCCCCGCCGGCAATGTGGCGGTCAGCTTCCTGCCGGAGCACTGCGCCGATCTCTCCGAGGCGCTCAAGGCCGCCGGCCACGCCGAGCAGGCCGAGCTGGCGGCAAGCCTCGCCGCCAGCCAGCGCCCGCTGGTCGCGACCTTCCTCGAGACCGACCAGGCGCCGGAAAGTGCTCCTGAGGTCTACCTGAAGCTGCACCTGCTGTCCCACCGCCTGGTCAAGCCGCACGACCTGGATCTGAGCGGCATGTTCGGCCTGCTGCGCAACGTCGCCTGGACCAACGAAGGCCCGATCGACGTCGAAGAGCTGGCGGCCCGGCGCCTGCGTGCGCGCCTAGCGGGCCGCGCGCTTTCCGTCGACTGCGTCGACAAGTTCCCCAAGATGGCCGACTACGTGGTACCGAGCGGCGTGCGCATCGGCGACACCGCCCGCGTGCGCCTGGGGGCCCATCTCGGCGAAGGCACCACCGTGATGCACGAAGGCTTCGTCAACTTCAATGCCGGCACCGAAGGGCCGGGCATGGTCGAAGGCCGCATCTCCGCGGGCGTGATGGTCGGCAAGGGCTCGGACCTGGGCGGCGGCTGCTCGACCATGGGCACCCTGTCCGGCGGTGGCAACATCATCATCAAGGTCGGCGAAGGCTGTCTGATCGGTGCCAATGCCGGCATCGGCATCCCGCTGGGCGACCGCTGCACCGTCGAGGCAGGCCTCTACCTCACCGCCGGCGCCAAGGTCGCGGTGCTGGATGACCAGGGCCAGGTCGCCGAGACCGTCGCCGCCCGCGCCCTGGCAGGCCAAGACGATCTGCTGCTGCGCCGTAATTCGCAGACCGGACGCATCGAGTGCCTGACCAACAAGAGTGCCATCGCACTCAACGAGGCGCTTCACGCTCACAACTGAGCCCTCGCTGCGCCCGCCGCCGGCGGGCGCTTTGCCCCTTCGCTTACCAGGATGACGCATGCCCGATACCACCACGCCTTCTGCGACGCCTTCCGCGACACTCGACCTGGCCATCGACCTGATGGGCCGCGCCTCGGTGACGCCCGCTGACGTCGGCTGCCAGGCGCTGATGATCGAGCGCCTCGAACGCCTCGGCTTCCATATCGAACGGCTGCCGTTCGGCGACGTCGAGAACTTCTGGGCTGTACGCGGCCACCAGGGCCCGGTGCTGGCCTTCGCCGGCCACACCGATGTGGTGCCGAGCGGCCCCGAGAGCCAGTGGGACCACCCGCCTTTCGCCCCTTTCATCGACGACGACGGCATGCTGCTGGGTCGCGGCGCCGCCGATATGAAGGGCAGCCTGGCGGCGATGATCACCGCCGTGGAACGCTTCGTCACCGCCCATCCGGACCACGATGGCAAGATCGCCTTTTTGATCACCTCAGACGAGGAAGGCCCGGCCGTTGACGGCACCAAGGCGGTGGTCGAGCACCTGCGCGAGACTCACCAGCGCCTGGATTACTGCATCGTCGGCGAGCCGTCCTCCACCGAGCGCGTCGGTGACGTGATCAAGAACGGTCGCCGCGGTTCGCTGGGCGCGGTGCTGCGCGTCAAGGGCGTGCAGGGCCATGTCGCCTACCCGCACATGGCGCGCAATCCCATCCATGAGGCCGCACCCGCGCTGGACGCCTTGGCTCGGGAGCACTGGGACACGGGCAACGACTTCTTCCCCGCGACCAGCTTCCAGATTTCCAACATCCGTTCGGGTACCGGCGCCACCAACGTGATCCCGGGTGAGCTCGAGGTCGTGTTCAACTTCCGCTACTCCACCGAGTTGACCCACGAGGAACTGCGCCGCCGCACCGAGGCGATTCTCGATGCCCATGGCCTCGACTACCACCTCGACTGGACGCTCAACGGCGAGCCCTTCCTGACCGCTGAAGGTCAACTGGTCGAGGCTGCCGTGGCCGGCGTCGAAGGCGTGACCGGTGAGCGGCCGACGCTCTCCACCGCTGGCGGCACCTCGGATGGGCGCTTCATTGCCACACTGGGCAGCCAGGTAGTCGAACTGGGGCCGCGCAACGACACCATTCACAAGGTCAACGAGCGAGTGCGGGCCGCCGACCTGGACACCCTCAGCGAGATTTACGAGGCCATCCTCACGCGGCTGTTCGCTCACCTCGACTGAACCTGCCGCCCGCTACCGAGAGCCAAGCATGCAACGCTATCCGGATATCGAGATTTACCTGGCCCAGGCCCCCATCGAGGCCCTGGACGCCTGGCTGGCCGCCAGCCTGGACGCGCCGCCGCTGTCTCGTGCGGGCAAGCGCCAATGGCGCACCACTGGCCACCTGGACGGCAAGAAGGTGCCGGTGCTGCTCGTCGAACAGGCCGCCGACGGCTTCGCCAGCCTGTGGTTCGACAGCGATGCCACCCCCTGGCCCCGCGATGCCGACTGCGCCCGGTCGGCTGCCAGTGCCCTGGACGTCGAAGTGCGCTGTTCACTGGGGGGCTGGCAGCCCGGCGACGACCCGGACCGCTTCTGGCGCGTGCAGCCCGACGGTCAGGAAGATGCCATCACCTGGCCTGACTCTGGCAAATGAGGCTGGAAAATGAGGCTGGCCAACAGCCGAAACGACAACGTCCCGCCTGGAAACCAGGCGGGACGTTGTGTGTAGCGGTACGGCCGGACAGCGTGACTAGCCTGACCGAAGGCAGGCCATTGGCTCAGGTAATGACGGTGACGTCATCGGCCTGATAGCCGCGCTCGTTTTCGATCACGTGGTAGCGCACCTTCTGGCCCTCGGCCAGGGTACGATGCCCCTTGCCGCGGATAGCCCGAAAGTGCACGAACACATCATCCCCACCGTCGCGGGTGATGAAGCCGTACCCCTTGTTGACGTTGAACCACTTGACCTCGCCAATCTCGCGGTCGTCGTCCTCGACGTCGGCCAGGTTGACCAGAGTGGGCGTAAGCACATGGACCGCGACGGTCGCGATCAGGGTGACCAGAAAGACGGCAACGGCCGTGGCCAGATAGACGAGGGCAACACCGCCCACTTCCAGGCTGGCGAACAGCTCGCGGGAAAGATCCCCGCCGGTCAGATAGATGAACAGGGCGATCAGCAGGGGCGCTGGCGCGGCCAACAGCACGCTGATCAGACTACAACGAAGTAAGACCTTTTGATTCATGGACCTCGGTTTCTCTTGTAATGGCAATGGGTGAAGGGGTCATGACAAAACCCCACCGGCTATAAAGCTGGCGGGAACAGGCTGACAGGATGAGACGGTCGCGATGAACGGCAACACGCCACAAGAGGATACTACCATGCAAGAACACGACTGGCTCGCCCGCCTGGAAGGCATCGAAAGCCGCATCGCCTATCAGGAACATTGGCTAGACACCCTGGACCAGGCGGTCGCCGCCCAGGAAACTCGCCTGTCGGCGCTGGAGCGCATGAGCGAGGTGATGCAGACCAAACTGCGCCAGCAGCAGCATGCCCTCGACGATGCAGCGGGAGAGCAGGCGAGCCCTGAAGACGAGCGCCCTCCCCACTACTAGTCGCTTCGCGACAGCTGGAAGCTGGAAGCCACTTCAGCTTTCCCGGGGGCTACTTCCCTCTTCCAGCCGCGAAGCGGCGCTCTTCCGACTTCTAGCTCATTTCATCCAGGTAGCGCTCGGCATCCAGGGCCGCCATGCAGCCGCTCCCTGCGGAGGTGATGGCCTGGCGGTAGACGTGATCCATCACGTCACCCGAGGCAAACACGCCCGGAATGCTGGTGGCGGTGGCGTTGCCCTCTAGCCCCGATTGCACCTTGATATAGCCGCCGGCCATGTCCAACTGGCCCTCGAAGATGCCGGTATTGGGGGTATGGCCAATGGCAATGAACACCCCCGGCGCCGCCAGCTCCTTGGTACTGCCATCCAAGGTGGACTTGAGGCGCGCGCCGGTCACTCCGGTGTTGTCGCCCAACACCTCATCCAGAGTATGGTTCCACTCGACGGCCATATTGCCGTTCTCGACCTTCTCGAACAGCTTGTCCTGGAGGATTTTCTCGGCGCGCAGGCTGTCGCGGCGATGCACCAGGGTCACCTTGGAGGCGATATTCGACAGATACAGCGCTTCTTCCACCGCGGTATTGCCACCGCCGATCACCACCACTTCCTGGTTGCGATAGAAGAAACCGTCGCAGGTCGCGCAGGCCGAGACGCCCTGGCCCATGAACTTCTGCTCGGACTCAAGGCCCAGATAGCGGGCGCTGGCGCCGGTGGAAATGATCAGCGCATCGCAGGTATAGGTCCCGCTGTTGCCCTTCAGGGTAAAGGGCTTCTCGCGAAGCTCGACTTCCTCGATGTGATCGAACAGCACCTCGGTGTCGAAGCGTTCGGCATGGGCGCGCATGCGCTCCATCAGCTCAGGGCCCTGAACGCCCTGCGCATCCCCGGGCCAGTTATCGACGTCGGTGGTGGTGGTCAACTGTCCGCCGGCCTGCATGCCGGTGATCAACAGCGGCTTGAGGTTGGCACGGGCCGCATAGACGGCGGCAGTGTAACCGGCAGGGCCGGAGCCCAGGATGATCAGGCGTTCGTGGCGCACTTCGCTCATGTCGGGTCCTCACAAAATGACGGCCGATATCCGGCCGGAAACGCTCTCTGGCCTGGGTTCAACGAGAGACCGAAGGGCTCTCTGAGCCCTCATGGAATCCAGGCCACAGCACGCTTGCTGAATGGGTAAATTTGCACGGCAGTGTAACACCCCAAGGCCAGCGGCCAGGAAAGGCATCCGCACAAAAGTCAGATACAAAAGAGGCGGCCCGCAGGCCGCCTCTTCATGCACCTAAACGCTTACAGCGCTTCGGCGTGCGCGCCCAGGTACTTGGCCACGCCCTCGGCGGTGTCTTTCATGCCTTCTTCGCCTTCATCCCAGCCGGCCGGGCAAACTTCGCCGTGCTCGTTGTGGTGCTTGAGCGCCTTGACCATGCGCAGCATCTCATCAACGTTACGGCCCAGCGGCAGGTTATTGACGACCTGGTGCTGAACAACGCCGTGCTCGTCGATCAGGAAGGAAGCACGCATGGCCACACCGGCGTCCGGGTGCTCGATACCATAGGCCTGAGTGACTTCGTGCTTGACGTCAGCAACGATCGGGAAGCCGACTTCGCCGATGCCGCCAGCATCCGGGGAAGTCTTGCGCCACGCGTGGTGAGTGAACTGAGAATCGATGGAGACCCCGATGACTTCGACGCCCAGATCCTTGAATGCCTGCAGACGGTTGTCGTGGGCGATGATCTCTGACGGGCAGACGAAGGTGAAGTCAAGCGGCCAGAAGAACAGCACGCGCAGCTTGCCGTTGCTGTCGGACAGCTTGAAGTTGTCGACGATTTCACCGTTGCCCAGAACTGCGGCGGTTTCGAAGTCGGGAGCCTGACGGCCTACCAGTACGCTCATACCATTCTCCTTGCTGAAATGAATGATGATTGATGAATCGAGGTCCAGCCTAAGGCCGACCTCATGAATCTGCCAAGTTGATAAGGCCAATGGCCAATATAGCGTTTGTCTATAGGGTTTTGCTTTCGTGATAGTCAGGGCGCAGCGATATCGCCATCGCCTAGATTCTCTGACGCATCGACCTCACAGGGTATTACGCCTAAAACGTGACGAACACGTGATGCCTAAACGACATCATCGTCACGGCCAAGGGTCACGCCCTCGATCTCACCGCTGAACGCCGACACTGCCACCTGCACCTGAATCGGCGCACAGCAGCGTGGACAATCTTCCCAGGTGATGTGGCTGCCCTGACTGGCGTCGACGAGCAGCTCGAAGCCTGTATCGCAGTAAGGGCAGCTCACCGCATGTGAATTCAACATTTCTTCATGCATGCTTGTCTCCCGACGGTGATCGTCACGCTCTTAATTACTTTATGGGGCCGAAGGCGCCTTGTTTCAAGAACGCACGCGACCAAGATTCTCCTGGGACATAATGAGTTCGGCCTGTCACCTTTTCTTCGGTTCCCATAGGCTAGGCTTGAAAGCAGCCATCGTCGTAGCCATGTCCTGAATATGTCACATGGATGGTCGCATGCTGCATGCTTGCGTCATGACCTTTCGCTCGACACGAGGAGAAAACCATGAGCACCACCCCTGACTCGCTTGATACCCTCAAACTAGGCAGCCAAAGCTACCATTACTATAGCCTGCCCAAGGCCGCCGATACGCTGGGCGACATCTCCCGTCTGCCCAAGACCCTCAAGGTGTTGCTCGAAAACCAGCTGCGCTTCGCCGATGACGAAAGCGTCTCTAACGACGACCTCCAGGCGCTGGTCGACTGGCAGAAGAAGGCCTCGTCCGACCGCGAGATCGGCTACCGCCCGGCACGCGTGCTGATGCAGGACTTCACTGGCGTGCCCGGGGTGGTCGACCTTGCCTCGATGCGTGCCGCCGTGGCCAAGCTTGGCGAAGACCCTGAGCGCATCAATCCGCTGTCGCCGGTCGATCTGGTCATCGACCACTCGGTGATGGTCGACAAATTCGGTGACCAGAGCGCCTTCAAGGACAACGTGGCCATCGAGATGGAGCGCAATCGGGAGCGCTACGAGTTCCTGCGCTGGGGCCAGGAGGCCTTCGATAACTTCCGCGTGGTTCCCCCGGGTACCGGCATCTGCCACCAGGTCAACCTGGAGTATCTGGGCAAGACGGTGTGGACCAAGGAAGAGGACGGCAAGACCTTTGCCTATCCGGACACCTTGGTGGGCACCGACTCCCACACCACCATGATCAACGGCCTAGGCATACTGGGCTGGGGCGTCGGCGGCATTGAGGCCGAAGCGGCGATGCTCGGCCAGCCGGTGTCGATGCTGATTCCCGAGGTGGTCGGCTTCAAGCTGACCGGCAAGCTCAAGGAAGGCATCACCGCCACCGATCTGGTGCTGACGGTGACGCAGATGCTGCGCAGCCGCGGCGTGGTCGGCAAGTTCGTCGAATTCTACGGCGACGGCCTGGACGATCTGCCGCTGGCCGACCGTGCCACCATCGCCAACATGGCCCCGGAATACGGCGCCACCTGCGGCTTCTTCCCGGTCGACGACGAGACCCTCAACTACCTGCGCCTGACCGGCCGTGAGGATGAGCAGGTCGAGCTGGTCGAGGCCTACAGCAAGGCTCAGGGCCTGTGGCGCGAAGCCGGCGACGAGCCGATCTTCAGCGACACCCTGGCACTCGACATGGGCGAGGTCCAAGCCAGCCTGGCCGGGCCCAAGCGCCCGCAGGACCGCGTCGCCCTGAAAGACATGAAGTCCACCTTCGAAGAACTGCTGGCCGCCAGTGGCAGCAAGGCCTCGGAAGAAGAGCAGGGCAAATGGCAGTCCGAGGGCGGCCAGACCGCCGTCGGCGTCAAGGACAGCTACGAACACCCCACCAGTCAGGACGTCGATCTCGACGGCGAGAAATTCAGGCTCAACCCGGGTGCCGTGGTCATTGCCGCCATTACCTCCTGTACCAACACCTCGAACCCCAGCGTGATGATGGCCGCCGGCCTGCTGGCGCGTAACGCCCTGGCCAAGGGGCTCAAGACCCAGCCCTGGGTCAAGACCTCGCTGGCGCCGGGCTCCAAGGTGGTGACCGACTACCTGGCCGCCGGCGGCGTCGATGATGACCTGG
This sequence comes from Onishia taeanensis, assembly GCF_900100755.1. Taxonomy (GTDB): domain Bacteria; phylum Pseudomonadota; class Gammaproteobacteria; order Pseudomonadales; family Halomonadaceae; genus Onishia; species Onishia taeanensis. The sequence continues at coordinate 30,178 of NZ_FNCI01000002.1, read as the reverse complement.
ATGCGCTCGGTTTTAACCTGGTGGGCTATGGCTGCACCACCTGCATCGGTAACTCCGGGCCGCTGGCCGACCCCATCGAGAAGGCCATCAACGATGGCGACATGACCGTGGCCTCGGTGCTGTCGGGCAACCGCAACTTCGAAGGCCGGGTCCATCCGCTGGTCAAGACCAACTGGCTCGCATCACCGCCCCTGGTGGTGGCCTACGCCCTGGCCGGTAACGTGCGCACGGATCTGTCATCAGAGCCGCTGGGCACCGGCAGCGACGGCGAACCGGTCTATCTATCCGACATCTGGCCGTCTCAGGCCGAGATCGCCGAGGCGGTCGAGAAGGTCAAGACCGAGATGTACCGCAAGGAGTATGCCGAGGTCTTCGACGGCGACGAGGTCTGGCAGGCTATCGACGTGCCCCAGAGCGAGGTCTACGAATGGTCCGACGCGTCCACCTACATTCAGCATCCGCCCTTCTTCGAAGGCATGGGCCGCACCCCTGACGCCATCGACGACGTCAAGGACGCCCGAGTGCTGGCCATGCTCGGCGACTCGGTGACCACCGACCACATCTCGCCGGCCGGCGCCATCAAGCCCGATAGCCCCGCCGGTCGCTACCTGCAGGAGCGCGGCGTCAAACCCGCCGACTTCAACTCCTACGGCTCGCGTCGCGGTAACCACGAGGTGATGATGCGCGGCACCTTCGCCAACGTGCGCATCCAGAACGAGATGCTCGACGGCGTAGTGGGCGGCGAGACCCGTCATGTGCCTTCCGGCGAACAGATGGCGATCTATGACGCCGCCATGCAGTATCAGCAGGAAGACACTCCGCTGGTGGTCGTCGCCGGCAAGGAATACGGCACCGGCTCCAGCCGCGACTGGGCGGCCAAGGGCACGCGCCTGCTCGGCGTGCGTGCGGTACTGGCCGAGTCCTACGAGCGTATCCACCGCTCCAACCTGATCGGCATGGGTGTGGTACCGCTGCAGTTCCCCGAAGGCGAGACCCGCAAGTCGCTGGGCATGACCGGCGACGAGACGGTCTCCATCGAGGGGCTCGACGACCTTAGCCCAGGCAGCCAAGTGAAGGTCACCATCAAGAGCGACAAGGGCGAGAAGCATATCGACGCCCTGTGCCGCATCGATACCGCCAACGAGCTCGAGTACTACCGCCACGGCGGCATCCTGCACTACGTGCTGCGCAAGATGATCGGGGAAGCCTGATTGGCCTAGGCTGAAAAGCCAAAGCCGGCGTCGATATCTATCGGCGCCATAAACGAAGGCCCGCCGGCATTGCCGGCGGGCCCTTTTTTTCCGTCTTTTTTGCGTCAGTCACCGGATAACGTCGACGGGCGACCACTCGGAGAGGGCGACGCCGCCGGGCTGCGGCAACAGGCAGGCGTCATCTTCATGCGCCTGCCATCGGGTCGCTCACAGCTTAGAAGGCCCGGCGACGATACTCGCGATAGCGCGGGTACCAGAAGTTGCGCTCGATGGACGCCCAGAGCACATCATCATCGCACTCGAGCGCCTTGCCCTCGTGCTGCGCCATCTTCGCCACATCGAAGGCGATGGACTGGCTGATCTCGCGAATGTCCGACAGGGCCGGCAACAGCGCGCCTTCGCCGTGCTGCACCATCGGCGCATGCTTGGCCAGGGCATTGGAGGCCGCCATCAGCATCGCATCGGTGATGCGGCTCGCACGGGCGGCGATGACCCCAAGGCCAATGCCTGGGAAGATATAGGCATTGTTGCACTGGGCGATGGGATAGGTCTCACCGTCGAGCTCGACCGGCTTGAAGGGGCTGCCGGTGGCGACCAGCGCCTGGCCCTTGGTCCAGGTGAGGACCTCTTCTGGGGTCGCTTCGACCTTCGAGGTGGGGTTGGACAGCGGCATCACCAGCGGCGCCTTACAGCCGGCGTGCAGCTCCTCGATCAGCTCCTGGTTGAACAGGCCACGCTGGCCGGACACACCAATCAGCACGGAGGGCTTGGCCTGCTTCACGACGCCGAGCAGGCTGGTATCGGCGAAGTCCGCTGCATCATGGGCAAGCCGGCTCTGGAAGTCGTAGAGGCCTTCCATGTCGCGGGTCAACAGGCCATGGCGGTCGATCATGAAGATCCGCGACCGGGCCTCGGCTTCCGACAGGCCTTCGGCACACATGGCCACCACGATCTGCTCGGCGATGCCGCAACCGGCGGAGCCGGCGCCGACGAAGGCGACCCGCTGCTCGGCCACGCTCTCTTTCTTGGCCTTACAGGCGGCAAGCAGGGTGCCTACGCAAACCGCCGCGGTGCCCTGGATATCGTCGTTGAAGCAGCACAGCTCGTCCCGATAACGTTCGAGCAGCGGCATGGCATTGGTCTGGGCAAAGTCTTCGAACTGCAGCAGCACATTGGGCCAACGACGCTTCACGGCGGTAATGAAGTCGGCCATGAAGGCGTTGTACTCGTCCTGAGAGACGCGCTTGTGGCGCCAGCCCATGTACATGGGGTCATCGAGCAGGGCCTGGTTATTGGTGCCCACATCCAGGGTGATCGGCAGCGTATAGGCCGGGCTGATACCGCCACAGGCGGTATACAGCGACAGCTTGCCGATGGGGATACCCATGCCCCCGATGCCCTGGTCACCCAGTCCCAGGATACGTTCGCCATCGGTGGCCACGATCACCTTGACGTTGTCCTTGGTCGCGGAGCGCAGGATGTCATCCATGTATTCCCGGTCGGGATAGGAAATGAACAGGCCGCGATGATTGCGATAGATATTGGAAAACTCTTCGCAGGCCTCACCGACGGTCGGGGTGTAGATGATCGGCAGCATTTCCTCGAGGTGCTCCTCGAGCAGGCGGAAGAACAGCGTTTCGTTATCGTCCTGAATGGCACGCAGGTAGATATGACGGTCCAGGTCGGTCTGGCACTGGCAGTACTGGCGGTAAGCCCGCGAGGCCTGCTCTTCGATGGATTCGACGTTCTGCGGCAGCAGGCCGACCAGGTTGAAGGCCATGCGCTCTTGTAGGGTGAAGGCACTGCCCTTGTTGAGCAGCGGCATCTCAAGCAGCGACGGCCCGGCATAAGGAACATAGAGGGGGCGCTTGGGAAGTGTGGTCATCGTCTCATCCTTTGACTGGCAGTGGGCGAGCATCGCCGCCCGATGATTGGGAGCTTGGCACGAACCACCACGACCGATCCCGGCACTCGGCCGGTACGGGATGGCGGAAAGTGCCAACGGCTTGCGTTCAGACGAAGCGGCCGAGGCCTGCCGCCTCACGCAGGCGATCCATGAAAGGGGCCGCTTCGGCCCGCGCCCGCTCGGCACCCTTGGCCAACACCTGCTCGATGTGCCCCGGGTCCTCCATCAGCGCCTGGTAGCGCTCACGAGGTTCGCGCAGATGGGCATTCAGGTACTCAAAGACCCGGTCTTTGGCCACGCCCCAGCCGATGCCGTTCTCGTACTCACGGCGCAGGTCGGCGGTATCCTCGGCGCTCGCGAAGGCCGAATAGATCTGGAACAGCGTGCAGGTGTCCGGATCCTTGGGTTCGCCGGGTTCCAGCGAGTTGGTCTTGATCTTGCGTACCAGCTTCTGGAGCTTCTTCTCGGAAACGAACAGCGGAATGGTGTTGTTATAGCTCTTGGACATTTTACGCCCGTCGAGACCGTTCAACACTTCCACCTTGTCGTCGACCACCGCCTCGGGCTGAGTAAAGAACTGGCCCTTGTAGAGGTGGTTGAAGCGGCCACCGATATCGCGGGCCATCTCGATATGCTGAATCTGGTCGCGACCGACCGGGACCTTGTGGGCGTTGAACATCAGGATGTCGGCGGCCATCAGCACCGGATAGCCGAACAGCCCCATGGTGATGCCCTTGTCCGGGTCCGGTGACCCGGCAGTCTCGTTATCGGCCACCGCCGCCTTATAGGCGTGCGCCCGGTTCATCAGCCCCTTGGCGCAGACGCAGGACAGCATCCAGGTCAACTCGGGGATCTCGGGGATATCCGACTGGCGGTAGAAGATGGCGTTATCGGTATCGAGCCCCAGCGCCAACCAAGTGGCCGCGATTTCCAGCCGCGACTCCTGCACACGCTTGGGATCCTGACACTTGATCAGGGCATGCAGGTCGGCAAGGAAGTAGAAGGACTGGACGTTGGGGTCCTGGCTTGCGGCAATGGCCGGTTTGATGGCCCCGACGTAGTTACCGAGGTGAGGCGTACCGGTGGTGGTAATGCCGGTGAGAACGCGTGTCTTGTTCATGAATTCGGACGGGTCCACTGAGTAAATGGCAAGTGGCCCCAGTCTACCGCGCCGCCCCGATCAAGGCTAACAGGACGGCCCGCTGGGGACGGCCCGGTGACCGCCATCGAAGCGCCATGCCAACGGGCCGCCCTGTACGATTGCCTCCCTCGCTGCGCTGCACGCGAGGGCTGGCCTTAGCTCAGAAGCGTCGCCGCCTCGACGCTTTCCAGGCCAAAGGCCTTGGCCACCGCCGGATAGGTCACCTGACCGGCGTGAACATTGAGCCCGGCCAGGAAGTGCGGATCGTCGGCCAGCGCCTGCTTCCAGCCCTTGTCGGCCAGCGCCATCACGAACGGCAAGGTGGCATTGGTCAGCGCCTGGGTCGAGGTGCGGGCCACGGCGCCAGGCATGTTAGCCACGCAATAGTGCACCACGCCGTCGACCGCATAGGTCGGCGCGGCATGGGTGGTGGCATGGCTGGTCTCGAAGCACCCGCCCTGGTCGATCGCCACGTCCACCAGCACGCTGCCAGGCTTCATTTCGGCAAGCTGGGCACGCGAGATCAACTTGGGCGCGGCGGCTCCCGGTACCAGTACGGCACCGATGATCAGGTCGGACTCGCGCACCGCCTCGTCCAGGGTATCGGCGGTCGAATAGACGGCCTTGATACGCCCCTGGTAACGGTGATCGAGCGCCTCGAGACGCGCCAGGGACTTGTCGAGGATGGTCACCTCGGCGCCCAGGCCCAGCGCCATGCGCGCCGCATTCTCACCGACCACGCCACCCCCGATCACCGTCACCTTGGCCGGCGCAACGCCAGGCACCCCCGGCAGCAGAATGCCGGCACCGCCCTGAGCCTTCTCCAGACTGTGCGCACCGGCCTGCACCGCCATGCGACCGGCCACCGCGCTCATCGGCGCCAGCAGCGGCAGGCCACCGCCGGCCCCGGTGATGGTCTCGTAGGCGATGCAAGTCGCACCGCTGTTGATCAGTCCTTGAGTCAGCGACTCCTCGGCGGCCAGGTGCAAGTAGGTGAAGAGGATCTGGTCGGGCGACAGCCGCTCGACCTCTTCCGGCTGAGGCTCCTTGACCTTGATGATCAGCTCGGCGTTCTGCCAGAGCGTCGCCAGATTGGCCTCGAGGGTCGCACCGGCCGCCTCGTAATCAGCATCCGGGAAGCCGGCACCTTCGCCTGCGCCTGCCTGCACCACCACCTGGTGGCCGCGTCCGGTCAGCTCGCGCACACCCGACGGCGTCAGTGCCACGCGGTATTCATGATTCTTGATTTCCTTCGGCACAGCGATCTTCATGGCACCTCCTAAGGAGTAACGGGCGCGCCCGAGGCGCAAGACGGGTCACGACGGACCCTGCACGTCGTATCAGTACAGCACAGCGGCACAAGACTCCCCAAGGCCAAGCAAAACTTTAGAAAGATCCCAAAGAAAAACGCCCGACTGACAACGAAAGCCGTTGTCAGCCGGGCGTTAAAAACAAATATTTCTGGACGCCTCTCACAGAGCCGGCCCCGCTGGCGGTTCAATCGCGACGATGCGCACCGCAGGACCAGCAGGTCTCGAAGACGCCCTCGAGGCGCTCAGCGCAGCTCGGACAGCGCCAGGCAGAGCGGCGTTCTGCCGGCCCTTCGAGGGCCTCGCGTACCAGCACCCCGGCGCGGGCAGCATTATGCGGCGCCACCCACACCTCGGGCTCACACTCACCCAGCGGTAACTCCCCTGCCCCACCACCGAGGGTCAGGTTTCTCAGCTCGGTCGGCACCCCGGCGCTTTCCAGCACGTTGTGCACATGGCTGACCAGCAGCGCATTGGGGTGGGCAAAGACTCGTACCCAGCCACTCATCAGTCGCGGAAGACCCTCACGCCGAGCGCCTTCAGGTAGTTAGTCTCGGGAATCGACGGATGCACCGGATGATCGCTGCCCTGATGCCCCTGATAGATCACCTGGCCATGGCGGTCCTGGTGGCGCACCGCACCGCGCACGCACTCGACGAGGCGCTCCGGCGCCAGGTGCATCGAGCAGGAAGCGCTCATCAGCAAACCGTCACGGCCCAGTAGACGCATGGCCTCACGGTTGAGCCGCGAGTAGGCCCGCTCGCCGCTGGGAATGTCTTTACGCTTCTTGATGAAGGCCGGCGGGTCGAGGATCACCACATCGAACTGCTCGCCATCGGCCTTGAGCGCCGCCATGGCCTCGAAGGCATCCCCCTCGCCGATGGCCACCTGATCGGTGAGGCCATTGAGGGCGGCGTTCGCGGCCACGTGCTCGAGGGCATCACTGGAGGCATCCACGCACAGCACCTCGCTGGCTCCGTGGGCCGCCGCCTGCACGCCCCAGCCACCCACGTAGCTGAACACGTCCAGCACGCGCTTGCCGGCCACCAGCTTGTTGAGCCAGGCACGGTTGTCGCGGTGATCATAGAACCAGCCGGTCTTCTGGCCGTCGAGCACCCGAGCGACGAACCGCACGCCGTTTTCCTCGAGCAGTACTTCCTCGGGCAGCTCGCCCTTGACCACTTCGACCTGGCGGTCGAGCTGCTCCTGACGGCGCCCGGAGGAATCATTCTTGAAGACGATGGCGCGCGGCGACAGCACCTTGTCCAGGGCATCGATCACCTGCTCGGCCATGCGCTCCATGCCTAGGGTGTTGAGCTGGACCACCAGTACGTCGTCGAAGCGGTCGACGATCAGACCGGGCAGCAGGTCACCCTCGCCATGCACCAGCCGGTAGAAGGGCTTGGCGAAGAGTCGCTGGCGCAGGCCCAGGGCCTGCTTGAAGCGATGCACCAACAGCGAGCGGTCGAGGCGCATTTCCGGGTCCCGGGACACCACTCGGGCACAGATCAGCGAATGCGGGTTGACGTAAGCGACCGCCATGGCGCGGCCATTGCTGGCCTCGACCACCGCCTGAGCACCCGGCTCAAAGGTCTTGAGCGGCGTCGCGTCGGTGTCGATCTCGTTGGAGTACAGCCACAAATGACCCGCTTTCAGGCGGCGGTCGGCGTTCTTCTTCAGGCGCAGGCGTTCGGTCACGGAGGTCTCCGTCAAACAGACAACAGGAAAGTAAGGACAGTCTACCCTGACGAGCCCGGCAACGCGCGGGCCCAAGGGTGAATCGAATCAAGTCTGGCAGGTGGGGCAAAAGACACTGGCACGCTGGCCAAGGGTCACTAAGCGCAACTCCCTGCCACAGCGCCGGCACGGCTCACCATCACGACCGTAGACGTTGAGGCGCTGGGCGAAGTAACCCGGCTCCCCGGTACCGCTGACGAAGTCGCGCAGGGTCGTGCCGCCCTGGGTAATGGCCGCCGACAGCACCTCGCGGATGGCGGCGGTAAGCCGCACGTAGCGCTCGCGGGAAATCTGGCCGGCGGCGCGGCGCGGGTCGATGCCGGCAAGGAACAGCGCCTCGGCGGCATAAATATTGCCCACACCGACCACCACGGCGTTATCCATCAGGAAAGGCTTCACGGCCAGGCGCCGCTTGCGCGAGCACTGGAACAACCGCTCGTCATCGAAGGCCGGCGACAGCGGCTCGGGGCCTAGCCGAACGAGACGCCGGTCACTTGCGACATCCTCCTGAAGCCAGTCGAGGAAGCCAAATCGACGCGGGTCGTGATAGCGCAGAATAGCGCCATTCTCCATCACCAGGTCGACATGATCATGCTTCTTCGGCGGGTCGCCAAGGCGGGCAATGCGCAGGCTACCGGACATGCCCAGATGCCAGAGCAACGCCGGCCCAACCGCCACCTCGGCAGGCACCGCATCGCCTGCCGGCGTCTCGATGGGTAGGATCAGGTATTTGGCACGACGCGAAAGCGGGCCTATCCGCGAGCCTACCAGCGCGTTTTCGAGCCCTTCCGGCACCGGCAGGCGCAGGCGACGGTTACGCACGATCACCTCATGGATCTCACGCCCCTCCAGATGAGGCGCAATGCCGCGGCGCGTGGTCTCGACTTCGGGAAGTTCGGGCATGGCACAACGGGTCCGTGAAGCGATAGGCGTAGGGCGAAGTGTGAGCGTCCAGAGACGCAAAAACCCGGCGCTAACCGGGTTTAGGCGACAGGCTTGCGCCTGCGGCAGGAGCCATCAAGATTTACTTGATCTTGGCTTCCTTGTACATCACGTGCTTGCGGATCGTCGGATCAAACTTTTTCATTTCCAGTTTGTCCGGGGTGTTCCGCTTGTTCTTATCGGTGGTGTAGAAGTGGCCGGTACCGGCGCTGGACACCATACGAATCTTATCGCGCATGACTCAGTTCTCCCTAGAAGGCTGCTTAGACGCGTTCGCCGCGCTTGCGGATATCAGACAGCACCGCTTCGATGCCTTTCTTGTCGATAATGCGCATACCCTTGGAGGAGAGGCGCAGTTTGATGAAGCGCTTCTCTGACTCCACCCAAAAACGGTGGGAATGCAGGTTCGGCAAGAAACGACGACGGGTCTTGCGCTGGGAGTGAGATACGTTGTTACCTGTTACCGGACGCTTGCCGGTAACCTGACATACATTGGACATGGGAGCCTCCAACCGCTTGGCGAGTTGTTCAAAACCTGTCGGGCAAACCGGGTAGGGCGAACGGCTGGCCACCGCCTCGATGCCCCCTTATTTAACCCAGGGAATTCTAAAGGGTGCATGTTATACCAGAGGCCGGCACGCGCGGCAAGCATCAACGGCACAACAACCTACCCCTGCACCCCCATGAGCGCTGGCCTGGACGTCAAGACGGGCTTCTCTGTTGGCACGACACCTACACGACAGACAGGTGCTGTGTGACCGGACGCGACGGCGACCACTCGGGGCCGTCACGCTCGGCGGCGAATGATACCGCACCTTTCCCCTCGGCGAAACGCCCCAGGGAAGAAGCCGATTCGGCCTACAGCCAGCCTCGCTCGGCGAAGGACACCACTTCGCCGTCACCGACCACGAAGTGGTCGAGCACCCGAATCTCGAAGAGCTCCAGCGCCGCCTTGAGGCGCTGCGTGATGCGCCGGTCGGCATCGCTGGGCTCGGCCACTCCGGACGGGTGGTTGTGCGCCAGGATGGTGGCCCCGGCGCCCAGCGCCAGGGCACGGCGGGCCACTTCCCGAGGGTAGACCGACGCGCTGTCGAGGGTGCCGCGAAACAGCGACTCGAAGTGAATCACGCGATGCTGGCTATCCAGGAACATGACCGCGAACTCTTCATGACCTAGATGGCGCAGCTTGGAGGCCAGGAAGGCCCGCACCAGCGAAGGCGAGGTCAGCGCATCGCCTCGGGTGAGCTGGCTTGCCAGGTGGCGACGCGACATTTCGAGCACCGCCTGAAGCTGCACGAAGCTGGCATCACCCAGCCCATGTTCGGCACAGAAGCGCGCTCGGTCGGCCTCGAGCAGCGGACGCAGCCCGCCAAAGCTCGACAACAGATCCCGCGCCAGGTCCACCGCCGAGCGTCCTTTCACGCCGACGCGCAGAAATATCGCCAGCAGCTCCGCATCAGACAGGGCCGCGGGCCCCAGGCTCATCAGTTTCTCTCGCGGCCGCTCACCCTCGGGCCAATCTCGAATCGCCATATGACGCCTCCCTGCGTCCGGTTCACGCTATCGCCGCCTTATCCCCGCCATGCCGAAAGCGGCAAGCCGGCCTCCCGTCCAGAGTCCCATCCATACAGCAGCCCCGCCCATACCCCCGCCTAAAAGGAAGACCCCGCCAAGTAAAAAGGAGTATTAGAAAGTATTAACAGAGGCGCCCAACCCCCGCCAGTCACCCGGCACGCAGACACTTAACGCTGCACGATAGTCGACCCATGGCACGGATAGGCTAAAACGCAAAGGCTGACGAAACGATAAAGGGAAAGGCCGAGGGGAAGACAGGATACCGTCACGCGGGCAACGCTTAAGGGCAGGCCGGGCGCTACGCAAGAAATGCTGCGAGTGGTAAGGTAATGGCCTCGCTCACTGCTCGGATACTGAGATGGCAACACCCTCAGGCAAGCGCATTCTGCTGGGCATTAGCGCCGGCATCGCCGCCTACAAGAGCGCCCACCTGGCCCGCCTTTTGAAGAAGGCCGGCCATGAGGTGCGCGTGGTCATGACCGACGGCGCCCAGGCCTTCATCACCCCACTGACCCTACAGGCCCTCACCGGCGAGCCGGTGCGCACCTCACTGCTCGACCCCGAGGCAGAGGCCGGCATGGGCCACATCGAGCTGGCCCGCTGGGCCGAGCTGATCTTGATCGCCCCGGCCACCGCGGACCTGATGGCGCGCCTCGTGCACGGTCATGCCGACGACCTCCTGACCACCCTGTGCCTAGCCAGCGATGCCGATAAGGCCATGGCCCCCGCCATGAATCAGGCCATGTGGCGTCACCCGGCCACGGCCCGCAACACTCGCCAGCTCGAGGCCGATGGCTGGCGGCTGCTGGGCCCGGATGCCGGTGACCAGGCCTGCGGCGATGTCGGCCCCGGGCGCATGCTCGAACCCGAAGCCATCGTCGATGCGCTCTTCAAGGCGCCCGATGCCGCGCCCTTAATGGCGCCCGATGCCACGCCTGACGAAGCACGCCCGGCCAAGGGCCTGACGGTGACCATCACGGCGGGCCCGACTCGCGAGCCGTTGGACCCGGTACGCTATCTGTCCAACCACAGCTCGGGAAAGATGGGCTATGCGCTGGCCGAGGCGGCCGCCGCACTGGGCGCCACCGTGCACTTGATCAGCGGCCCGGTGAGCCTCGCCACACCCAGCGGCGTTAACCGCCTCGATGTGACCTCGGCCAACGAGATGGCCGAGGCTGCCTATCGCCTGGCAGCGCAAAGCGACGTCTTCATCGGCTGCGCGGCCGTTGCCGACTACCGGGCCGCCAACGTCAGCGAACACAAGATCAAGAAGACCGCGAACAGTGACGAGCTGAAGCTCACCTTGGTCAAGAATCCCGACATCATCGCCGAGGTCGCCAAGCACCGCGCTGGTGCACTCCGCCCCTTTATGGTGGGTTTCGCCGCCGAGACCCGCGATGTCGAGGCCTATGCTCGCGACAAGCTGACCCGCAAGGGACTCGACATGATCGTTGCCAACGATGTCTCCCTGGCCGGGCTCGGCTTCGGTGCCGACCACAACGCCGCCCTGCTGCTGTGGCCAAGCGCCGATGAGGCCGGCCAAGCGCTCGGCCGCCGCGCCCTACCCGCCCAGAGCAAGGCCACCCTAGCCACGGCGATCCTCGACTGCCTGCTCGAGCGTCTCGAACAGGCCGATGCGACAGCATCTCCCCTTGCCGCCACACCGTATTCACCACAGGACCCCCAATGACCGCGACTCCTTCCGCCCCGCGCCTGGCCGTCAAGATTCTCGACGAGCGCGTCCGCGATCATCTGCCTCACTATGCCACCGCCGGTAGCGCCGGCATGGATCTGCGCGCCCTGCTCGACGCCCCGCTAACCCTGGAGCCGGGCGATTGTGAACTGGTGCGTACCGGGCTTGCCGTGCATATTGCCGACCCCGCACTCGCCGGCATGATTCTTCCCCGCTCAGGCCTCGGCCACAAGCACGGCATCGTGCTCGGCAACTTGGTCGGGCTGATCGACTCCGACTACCAGGGCGAGTTGATGATCTCGGTATGGAATCGCGGTCAGACAAGCTTCGTGCTCGAGCCCTTCGAGCGTCTGGCACAGTACGTGCTAGTCCCCGTGGTACAGGCAGAACTCGAAATCGTCGACGACTTCGATGCTGGCCTGGCCAACGATAGTCAGGTTGGCACCGGCCAACGTGGCACCGGCGGCTTCGGCAGCTCCGGGCGCCACTGAATAGTCGCTTACTGCACGCGGGGCCCGGATGCCCCGTTACCCATACACGCCTCTAGCGAAGGAATGGCCTCATGACACAGGTACCCGCTTCGATCTTCCGCGCTTATGACATCCGCGGCATCGTCGATGACACCCTTACCGAAGCCGGCGTCGAGCAGATCGGTCGCGCCATCGGCAGCGAGGCCGCCGCACGTGGCGAATCCACCGTGGTGGTAGCCCGCGACGGTCGCCTCTCCGGCCCGCGCCTGGCCGCTGCCCTGATGCGCGGCCTGGCCGCCGCTGGCCAGAACGTCATCGACATCGGCATGGTGCCGACCCCGGTGCTCTACTACGCCACCCACGTGCTCGACGGCACCGACTCCGGCGTGATGGTCACCGGCAGCCACAACCCGCCTGACTACAACGGCCTTAAGATCGTGCTCGCCGGCGAGACCCTGTCCGGCGAGGCCATCACCGCCCTGCACACCCGAATCGCCGCAGATGACCTGACAAGCGGCCAGGGCAGCATTCGCGAGGCCGACGTGCGCGAGCAGTACCTGGGGCGCATTCTGGGCGACGTGGCGCCGGCGCGGCGGCTCAAGGCCGTGGTCGACTGTGGCAACGGCGTGGCCGGCGAACTCGGCCCCCAGCTCGTCGAGCGCCTGGGCATCGAGACCGTCCCGCTGTTCGCCGAGATCGACGGCACCTTCCCCAACCACCACCCGGACCCGGGCAAGCCCGAGAACCTCACCGACCTGATTCGCACCGTCAAGGAAACCGGCGCCGACATCGGCCTGGCCTTCGATGGCGACGGCGACCGCCTGGGCGTGATCACCCCAGCCGGCGAGCTGATCTACCCGGACCGACTGATGATGGCCTTCGCCGAGGACATGCTGGAGCGCAATCCCGGCGCCAAGGTGATCTTCGACGTCAAATGCACCGGCAACCTAGCGCAGGTGATCGAGGCCGCCGGCGGTACCCCGGAGATGTGGCGCACCGGCCACTCGCTGATCAAGGCCCGCATGAAGGAGACCGGCGCCCAGCTCGCCGGCGAGATGAGCGGCCATATCTTCTTCCAGGAACGCTGGTACGGCTTCGACGACGGCCTCTACGGCGCCGCCCGCCTGCTCGAGATCCTGGCCAAACAGCCCGAAGGACAGGATGCCGACGACTTCTTCGCCCGCTTCCCGCAGGACCTGGGCACCCCGGAGCTCAACATCACCGTCACCGACGAGACCAAGTTCGCCCTGGTCGAGCGCCTAGCTCGGGAGGCAGACTTCGGTGAAGACGGGGTCAAGACGACCCTGGACGGCATCCGTGTCGACTATCCTGATGGCTGGGGTCTATGCCGCGCCTCCAACACCACGCCGGTGCTGGTGCTGCGCTTCGAGGGCAAGAGCCAGGCAGCACTCGAGCGCATCCAGGCACGCTTCGGCGATGCCCTGAAGCAGATTGAGCCGAGCATCGCGCTGCCGTTCTGAGTCACCGGCTCGGATGACGTCGATCCGAGAACTCCGTAGAACGCGGCGCCGAACCAGCGGCGCCGCCCGATCACGCCCCCGACCATACCGGGGGCGCTGCCACGAGAGATATCCCCATGAGTGAACACAGCCGCGACCCCCGCCAGGTCGTCGAGGTCCTCTCCGAGGCCCTGCCCTATATCCAGCGCTTCTCCGGCAAGACCGTAGTGGTCAAGTACGGCGGCAACGCCATGACCGAGGACACCCTGATCGACTCCTTCGCCCGCGACATGGTGTTGATGAAAGAAGTCGGCATCAATCCAGTGGTGGTCCACGGCGGCGGCCCGCAGATAGGCGAGCTGCTCGACAAGCTCAAGATCGAGTCGCGCTTCGTCAACGGCATGCGGGTCACCGACGCCGAGACCATGGACGTGGTCGAAATGGTGTTGGGCGGCCTGGTCAACAAGGGCATCGTCAACCTGATCAACCAGTGCGGCGGCAAGGCCATCGGCATGACCGGCAAGGACGGCGCTCAGATCCGCGCTCGCCAGCTCAAGGTCGAACAGAAGACCCCGGAGATGACCGCCTCCGAGATCATCGATATCGGCCATGTCGGCGAGGTCGAGCACGTCTCCACCGACCTGATCGAGATGCTGACCGCGCGCGACTTCATCCCGGTGATCGCGCCGATCGGCGTCGACGAGAACGGCCGCAGCTACAATATCAATGCCGACCTGGTGGCCGGCAAGGTCGCCGAGGCGCTGTCCGCCGAGAAGCTGATGCTGCTGACCAATGTCGCCGGCCTGATGAATGCCGAGGGCGAGGTACTCACCGGGCTCTCGACCCAGGACGTGGACAACCTGATCGCCGATGGCACCATCCACGGCGGCATGCTGCCGAAGATCCGCTGCGCCCTCGAGGCGGTCAAGGGCGGCGTGGCCAGCGCGCACATCATCGACGGTCGCGTTCCGCACGCCACCCTATTGGAGATTTTCACCAAGGCCGGTGTCGGCACCCAGATTCTTGAAAGCGAGCACTGATCACGAGCCTTTCTTTACGGTTTGCCCCGTTTGCGGAGGCTCAGTAGGATGAGATGAAGATCCCAAAATATTATTAGAAGAAGCTCATGACGCAGGAAACCAACAAACCCAATCGCCGCGAGCAGATCCTCCAGGCGCTGGCACTGATGCTCGAGGAAGACAGCGGCAAGCGCATCACCATCGCCGCCCTGGCTCGCCAGGTCGGCGTATCGGAGGCTGCGCTGTATCGCCACTTCCCGAGCAAGGCGCGCATGTTCGAAGGGCTGATCGAGTTCATCGAGGAGAGCCTGTTCGAACGCATTCGTCGCATCCTCGACGAGACCCCGGAGACCCTGTCGCGCTGCCAGCAGATCATCACACTGCTGCTAGGCTTCGCCGAGAAGAATCCGGGCCTGTCGCGACTGCTTGGCGGCGACGCCCTGACAGGCGAGACGGCGCGTCTACGCCTGCGCATCCACCAGCTCTTCGAGCGCCTGGAAACGCAGCTCAAGCAGGTCCTTCGCGAAGCCGAGCTTAGCGAACGTCGCCGACCGCGGGTCTCTGCCTCGGCCAGCGCCAACCTGCTGATGGTGCACGTGGAGGGCCAGATCTCCCAGTACGTCAGGAGCGACTTCAAGCGTCGCCCCACCGAATTCTGGGATGACCAGTGGACACTGCTCGCCGAGCGCCTGCTTGTCGACGTCCCGGAGCTCGCTCGCGCCTGACAGCGGCTGATGCCACTGAGCCCGCAACAACGTCCCTGAAACGCAAAAACCCCCGATGCCAAGGCACCGGGGGTTTTCTTGTCGGCTCCCGCCTACCGCTAACTCAGGGCGGCGAGGGTTGCGCACAGAACGCTAGTCAACAGCGACTAGGCGCCTGAGGGCTACCCGAAGGGTTATGCCACCAGGGCGTCGCCGATCTGCTGCTTGATCTTCTTCATGGCGTTCTTTTCGAGCTGACGGATACGCTCGGCGGACACGCCATAAACGTCGGCCAGATCGTGCAAGGTTGCCTTGGGCTCATTGAGCCAGCGACGGGTCAGGATGTCCTGAGAGCGCTCGTCGAGCTCGCCCAGCGCTTCGCGCAGGCGACGGGTGGAGTCTTCCTCCCAGTCGCTGTCCTCGAGCTGAGTCGCCGGGTCATAGCGGCCGTCATCGAGGAAGTTAACCGGCGCCTGATAGGACGAGGACTCATCGTCATCGCTCGGCGACGCATCGAAGCCGGCATCGTAAGACGACAGCCGCCCTTCCATGTCGCGCACCACATGCGGCTTGACGTCGAGATCCTTGGCGATGGCATCGACTTCGTCATTGTTCAGCCAGGCCAGGCGCTTCTTGGCGCTGCGCAGGTTGAAGAACAGTTTGCGCTGGGCCTTGGTGGTGGCGATCTTGACGATGCGCCAGTTACGAAGCACGAACTCGTGGATCTCGGCCTTGATCCAGTGGACCGCGAAGGACACCAGACGCACGCCCTGGTGCGGATCGAAGCGCTTGACCGCTTTCATCAGGCCCACGTTGCCCTCTTGGATCAGGTCTGCCTGGGGCAGGCCGTAGCCGGAATAGCTGCGGGCAATGTGAACCACGAAGCGCAGGTGCGACATGACGAGCCGACGCGCCGCCTCGAGGTCATTTTCATCGTGAAGGCGGAAGGCCAATTCGCGCTCTTCTTCGGCGGTCAAAACGGCAATGCCGTTCACCGCCTGAATGTAACCATTCAGATCGTGGCCCGGGGAAAGATGGCCAGCAGGCAGAAGACTGGTGCTCATGCAGGATGTCTCCAAGTTTGCCCTCAGTATCGTGCGCACAAGAACATAAAAATGAATCGCTTGCGCGCGGGAGCGGACGCCATGGTCAAGGCTGGGGGTGAAGCCTTGATCATTAGATGACTAACGTTTCACATGTCTGACGCCCACCAGACCATAAAGTTCCGGTGAATGCCAGTCTATCGCCATACGATATCCGCATCGCCACGCAGTGTAGCTTACCGGGGCCGAATGTCAGCCAGATGACGCGATACTGCCATCCAGGCACCCAGCAAACCCAATAGTGTACTCGAAACTAGCAGCGTTGCCGAGCCGGCGCCATCCAGCCCTGGCATCGTGAAACTGGCGCCGTAACTCTCGGCCAGCGCCGTTGCCGGCGCGCTCAGCCACTGCCTGCCCAGCGCCAGCAGCACCCAAGCCAGCAGCCCGCCCCCCAGGCCATACCAGGCGCCGCTGTACAGGAAGGGGCGCCGCACGAAACCGTGTGTAGCGCCGATCAGGGTCACGACCTCGATTTCCTGACGGCGGCTCTCAACCGCCAAACGAATGGTGTTACCCACGACCAGCAGCACGCCCAGGCCAAACAGCACACCCAGCGCCAGCGTCACCCGCCGGCCAAGCTCGGCGAGGCGCTTGAGGCGCTCGAGCCAGGCCAGGTCCAGGCGCACCTCGTCGACACCGCCGACCGCCTCCAGCTGGGTCGCCAGGCTGCGCATCGCCTCGGGCGATGCATCCTCTGGCGAGACGACGATGCTTGCCGGGAGCGGGTTGGTCTCAAGCCGATCGAGGGCATCCTCGAGACCCAGCGCCTGCTGAAACTCGGCCATGCCTTCGGCGGCGGTAATCAACCGTACCGCCTCGACGTCCGGAGAGGCGCCCAGCGCCTCGGCCACCCGCATCGCTTCGCCTTCATCGACGTCGCTATCCAAGTAGGCCGTCAGGGTGGCGCTTTCATCGAGCTCGGCATCCAACAGCCTGGCGCCGTCCAGGGACAGCCAGAGGGCGGTTGGCAGTATCAAGGCAATGGCGATGGCCAGCATGGTCAGCAGGCTGGCAACGGGGGTGCGAATCAGCCGGCCGGCGCTATCCAGGCACATGGCCCGGTGGTGGCGCGCCCAGGCACTGAACCGGCTACGCATCACGGTACGCTGGCTGCGTGCGCCGCGCGGCGAGGCCGAACGCGCTGCTTTAGCGTTCTCGCGCTCGCTCATGTGGCCTCCTGGTCGCCGACCAGACGCCCGTCACGCAGGCGCAGCACCCGGTGGCGCAGCCTGGCGATGAGCGCTAGGTCGTGGCTGGCGATCAGCACCGTGGTGCCAATGCGGTTGAAGTCCTCGAACAGCGTCATGATGTCGGCGGAGAGCTGGGGGTCGAGGTTGCCGGTCGGCTCATCGGCCAGCAGCAGCGATGGCTTGTTGACCACCGCCCGGGCGATACCGACCCGCTGCTGCTCGCCGCCGGAAAGCTCGATAGGCAGCGCTTTTTCCCGATGCAGCAGGCCCACCTTGTCCAGCGCCGCACGCGTGCGGCGCGCTATCTCGCGAGGCTCGGCGCCCTGAATCTCGAGCGGCAGGGCCACATTGGCGAAGACATCCCGATCAAAGAGCAGCTGGTGATCCTGAAAGACCACGCCGATCTGGCGTCGATAGAAGGGCACCTGGCTGGCATGCAGGCCAGCGATATCATGGCCGGCCACCCGCACCTTGCCACGGGACGGGCGCTCCAGACGCATGATCAGGCGCAGCAGCGAGCTCTTGCCGGCCCCGGAGTGGCCGGTCAAGAAGACCATCTCGCCGCGCTGGACCCGAAAGTCGATATTGGCCAGGGCCTCGAAGCGCCCACCATAGCGCTTGCCGACATGTTCGAAGGCGATCATCGCTTAGCGTCTCATTCGCTGCGCGACGTATTGAAGAGCGCATCGACGAAGTCACGGCCGGCAAAGGGCCGCAGGTCGTCGACGGTCTCGCCGACGCCGATATAGCGGATCGGCGTGCCGAGCTGCTTGGCCAGAGCGAAGATGATGCCGCCCTTGGCGGTGCCATCGAGCTTGGTCAGGGTGATGCCTGTGACCGGCACCGCCTCGTTGAAGGTGGCCGCCTGTGACAGGGCGTTCTGACCGGTGCCGGCATCGAGCACCAGCATCACCTCGTGGGGGGCGGCGGCGTCGAGCTTGGCCATCACGCGCTGCACCTTCTTGAGTTCCTCCATCAGGTGGCCCTTGTTGTGCAGGCGCCCGGCGGTATCGGCAATCAGCACATCGACGCCCCGGGCCTTGGCGGCGGAGAGCGCGTCATAGATCACCGAGGCACTGTCGGCACCGGTGTGCTGGGCAATCACCGGCACGCTGTTGCGATCCCCCCACACCTTGAGCTGCTCGACGGCGGCGGCACGGAAGGTATCGCCGGCGGCCAGCATCACGCTGCGCCCCTGCCCCTGGAAACGCTTGGCCAGCTTGCCGATGGTAGTGGTCTTGCCAACGCCGTTGACGCCGACCATCAGGATAACGAAGGGCCCCTGCCCTTTTTCGGGCAGCACCAGATCCTTGGCCACCGGCTCGAGCAGTGCGGCCAGCTCCTCTTGCAGGGCGTCATAGAGCGCCTGCGGCTCCTTGAGCTCCTTGCGTGAGACCCGGGCGGTCAGGCGGTCGATGATCTCGGTGGTCGCCTCGATGCCCACATCCGCCATCAGCAGCTGGGTCTCGAGGTCTTCCATCAGCTCATCGTCGATCTGCTTCTTGCCGAGGAACAGGTCGGAGATGCCTTCACTCAGGTTGGCGCGGGTCTTGCCCAGACCTTCCTTGATACGGGCGAACCAGCCTTTCTTCTTGCCTTTCTCTGGCGAATCCTTTTCTGGCGACCCCTTCTCGGATGCGTCCGTCTCTGGCGGATGGGCTGCCTGTGGCTCTTCGGCCTGCTGAGGCTGGGCATCGAGATCGTCGGCGCGAGGATCGGGGGCGGCCTCGGGCTCAGAAGACGGCGTTTCTGGCGCTGAGGTCTCCGCTGCGGGCTCGGGTGCTAGCGCTGCGGCCGCGCACTCGTCACTCTCGCTGCTATCTACATCGGCTTTTCCTTTCTCAAGCGTCTCTCTACCAAGCGCCCCTCTATTAAGCGCCTCGGTATCAAGCTCTGCTGTCTCGGACTCAGTGCTGACGTCCTCCGCCTGCTCAGTGGTCTGTTCTACGTTCGGCTCGACCCTCGGATCAGAGGTCTGCTCAGGCGCCTCGTCCTGGCGCGGAGCGCTCTCAGAATCCTGCTCGGCCGGCGTCTCTCGCCGCACCTCGGCAGCCTCGGCCTGAGACGAGTAGTCCTGCGACGGCTGGGCATCGGCGGGCCGCTCTGCGGTATCGGCCTTCGTCGGGGAACCGTCATCCTCGGCGCTTTCTTCCGCGCCGGGGGTAACGTCCTGGTCCGACGAGGGCTCTTGCTGGGCCGGGTCCTGCTTCTTCTTGCGCTTGAAAAATCCGAACATGGGCGTGATCTGGTCTCGAGTGCGGAGAATCAGCTCATCGTACCATCGCCGACCATGACTGTGGACAAGCCCCCGGGTACAATTAGCCGATCATGAAACAACGTCGATCCTCCTCATCACGCTCCCGCCGCCAGGGCAAGGCCCAGGGCAACGGCTCGAATGCCGGTCGCCGGGACGCCGGCCGCCTGAGCGCCGGCCGCCTGAGAATCATCGGCGGTGACTTCCGCCGCCGCCAGCTACCGGTGCTCGACCACCCAGGCCTACGCCCGACGCCGGACCGCGTCCGCGAGACCCTGTTCAACTGGCTGGCCAGCGCCACTGGCGGGGCACGGGTGCTGGACCTCTTCGCCGGCACCGGCGCGCTGGGCCTCGAGGCGCTATCCCGCGGCGCCCGGGAAGCGCTATTTATCGAACAGAACGCCCCGGTCGCGCGAGCGCTGGAGGCCAACATCGCCACCCTGGGGGCCAATGGCCGCGTCATCACCGCCGACGCCAAGGCTTTTCTCGGCGACACCCTGGACGACAGGCTAGGCCGCGCTGACGGCGCCTTCGACCTGGTCTTTCTGGACCCGCCCTTCCGCCAGGGCCTGGCCGAAGCGAGCTGTCGCCAGCTGGTCGACGGCGGCTTTGTGGCCGCCGGCGCCTGGGTCTATCTGGAAGTCGAGGCGGAGCTGACGCCCAGCGTGCCGGCGGACTGGATGCTGCATCGCGAGGTGCGTGCCGGCGACAGCTGCGGGCGGCTCTACCGTCTGCTCTAGACGACGCTTGCCGCGCCGCGCCACCCGTCGTACGCTGCGCCCTGACCATTACCCGTCTGCCAGTGAAGGTAGACTGTCACCAGGAGATACAGGATGAGCATCGAACTCTTCAATCAGCTCGAGCAGCAGGTCAACAATGCCGTCGAAGCGATCGAAATGCTGAAGATGGAAGCCGAGGAGCTGCGCGAGGAGAACACCCGACTCAAGCAGGAACACGACGAGTGGGAGCAGCGCCTGAACGGCCTGCTGACCAAGTTCCAAGCCCTCGACACTGGCGACGGCAGCGACACCAACGCCTCCTGATCGATTGGCGTAAAGACGCTCAAGAAAGCACAAGGCGCCACCCTTTCGGGTGGCGCCTTGGTTTGCATGTGATATCCATGTGGCATGCATGGCAGGGGCATGGATCGTCGGCTCTAGCCCAGGTGCTTCACCAGCAGGCGCACAGGGCCAGTTGACGTGCAGCTGTTCTAGCCTAAGGCGCGGCCCATCAGCAGCGCATCCTCGCGGGGTGATGACGACGCTGCGGCGGGGTAATAACCGCGACGCCGCCCCTCCTCGATGAAGCCAAGCTGCCGATAGAGCCCCAGCGCCGGTGCATTGCTGGCCCGGACCTCGAGCAGCAGCCGTTCACTGCCCCAGGCTGTCGCCGTGGCAATCAGCCGTTCGAGCAGCGCTCGAGCCACGCCCTGGCGGCGCGCCGCGGGAGCCACGGTAATCGCTTGAAGTTCGGCTTCGAAGGGCAAGCGGGCCAGCACGGCGAAGCCCAGAAGAGCATCGCCGTTGCCCTTGTCACCGCCCCTATCCCGCGGCACCACCCCCACGACCTCATGATCCTCGGCGGCCAGCGCCTCGGCGAGCTGACGCGCCGTCCAGGGGTGCGGCTGGCCGGCGCGCTCCACGGACATCACAGCCTCATGCCAGTCGGGCGTCAGTACCATGATCCGGGAGTCGGGGCTCACTGCTCGCCACCCTGTCGATCCACACCGTCGCCACCATCACTACCGGGCTTTTGATCGCGCCTATCGCCCCGACCGCCTTCCTGCTGCAATGAAGGCCTATGCCAGGCCTCTGCCCACTGGCGCAGTAGTGGCCACAGGGCGCGCTTGGCCTCGGCGTCGGTAGCCAGCGCCTCGAGCGACGGCAGCTGCCAGGCGGGCAGCTCGAGCAGAGTGCAGTCATCTCCCTCGAGGGCCAGCACCCGGGAAAGAGTCGCGTCCTCACCGAACACCAGCAGCCGCTCGGGCCGCCAGCCTTGGCGACGGCGACCGTCAAGGAAGGCTCGCAGGCCATCGCGGGCCTCATCGAGGGGAGCCGAGACCGGCAGCTCGTCCATCATCGGCCAGCGGAAATGCTGGAAGGCCGGCATCTCGGACGGACGAATCCCGGCGGCACGCAGCAGGTTGGCCAGCAGACGCTTGTGCATCTCGTTGGGCGGGGTCTCGGCGGGGAGCAGCAACAGCCAGCGTCCCTCGAGGGCGGCCAGCTGCAGCGAGAAACGCAGCGCCTCGGCGGGTGCCGAGCGGGTTGCTTGGTCCGCTGAGGCAGCAGGCGCATCGGCGCTGGCCTGATGAGAGTGGCCCTGACCGGAAAGGCCCTGCTGTGGCAGTGCCTCTTGAGAAGACCGGGCGTTAGGGGGCTCTTCACTGCCCGTGCCCAGATGATCCTGGGGCGAGGCCTTGGCAGATGCCTCCCCGGTCAGCAGCGCCCTCGCCCGGCTGACGCCCTTGACCTCATCTTGGCCGGGTGGTGGCTCGGCAGACGGCTGATCCGCCCGCGCACTCGCGCCGGCCGTCGGTGCGGGCCGCACAGGGGCGGCGACATCATCGATCAGCGCCTGTAGACGCGCGGCCGGCGCCTTGGCAGTAGTCGCCGCAGGCTCCTCCCAGTCACAGGCCTCGGTTGGGGCAGCATTGGGCAGGCGATAGCGCCCGACCCAGGCGGTCAGGCCCATCGCCTCGAGATACTGCAGGCGCTGCGGTTCGTTCACGAGCGACCGCCACCCCGGCAATTGGGTGACTCGGGGCGTGCTTCGCCACGGCTCTGCCACTCTTCGTCGGTATAGAGATGCAGCGCCAGCGCATGCACCGGACCTGCCAGCTCGTCGGCCAACAGTGCATAGATCATCTGATGACGCTTGACCGGCATCAGACCGGCGAAGCGCTCGGATACCAGGGTGACCTTGAAGTGAGTCTCGGAGTTGGCTGGCACATTGTGCATGTGGCTCTCGTTCTCGACCGTCATGTGGACCGGCTCGAGGGTCTTAAGCGTGTCTTCGATGCGCGCCTGAACGCTCATGGTGTTTCCTCCCGGGTCGCAAGCCTTGTATTGTAACGTCTTCGCCGCGCGCTGGATAAGGCTCGCTCAGGCCGCACGGTCGCCTCTCGCCAACGGTACGCGCCACAGGCTGAGCATCAGCGCCACCACGACGCAGGCGCAGCATACCCAGAGCGCCAGAGACAGCGAGCCGGCCGACAGCGCCAGCATCATCCCCACCATCGCGGTCCCCAGCGCCTGGCCGAAGGTGCGTACCGAGGCCAGCACGCCAGAGGCATTGGCGCTGTGCTCGAGCGCCACGCTGCCGATCATTTCGCGGTTGTTGGGCGCCTGGAAGATGCCGTAACCGATCCCGCACAGAGCCACGCGCCAGACGATGTCCGTGGCGCTCGCCGCCTCACCAAGCATCGCCAGCGACAGCATGCCGAGTAGGAAGATCGAAAGCCCCAGCGATGAAATCAGCGTCGGGTTGAAGCGATCCGCCAGGCGCCCGGCGAATGGGCCGGTCAGCATCAACGCCATCGGCCAGGGCGTAAACAAAAGCGCCGCAGCGATCGGGCTAAGGCCCATTCCACTCTGAAACAGAAAGGGCAGGCCGACGAAGGAGGCCCCCTGGGCGATGAACGCCAGCATCGAGATGATCGCCGCCACGCTGAAGCGCGGCTCGCGAAAGATCACAAGCGGCACCAGCGGGCTGATCGCCCGGCGCTGCCGCCAGACAAACAGCGCCAGGCAGCCCAGGCTAACCGCAAGCGGCAAGAGCATGGCGGTACTGGCATTGCCGTGGCCGGCCCGGTCGAGGGCAAACACGAAACCGCTGACCATGACCATGGACAACAGCGCACCGGGCCAGTCGAAACGCCCCGCTTCGCGCGCCTCGCGTGGGAGTGCCTGCAGCGCCAACACCAGCGCCGTGATACCGATCGGCACGTTGATGGCGAAGAGCCACGGCCAGCTCGCCAAGTAGAGGATGCCCCCACCAAGCGACGGCCCGAAGGCAATGCCGAACGCCACCACCAGCGCCCCGAGACCGATGGCCGATCCCAGCAGGCGCGAGGGAAAGATCACCCGATACATCGACGGGCCGATACTCAGCATGGCCGCCGCGCCGAGCCCTTGAACCATCCGCGAGGCCAGCAGCCATTCAATGCTATTCGACAGCGCACAAGCCAATGACGCCAGCGTGAACACGCCTAGCCCGCCGATATAGAGACGGTGACGGCCAATCAATCGGCTAAGTGCAGCAAACGCCAGCAGCGTCGAGGCACTCACCAACTGGTAGATATTGGTGATCCACACCGCGCGGGATTCGCTGATGTCGAGCTCACGGGCCAGGGTCGGCAACGCAATGTTGACGATGCCGCCGTCTAGCACCGCCATCAGGGTGCCCAACACCAAGACCAGCATCGCCAGGCGGCGCTGCGGGCCGGGTAAACCATCATCCTCGGGTCGGGTCTCGAACAATCGACTCATGGGCCATCTGCCATGCCAACAAGGTGGGTGGCGCACCGCCATGCGGGGCTAGAACGAAAAAACCGGCCGCGGCCGGTCTTCATCGAGACGAGGGACGAGGCGCCAAGCGCGCCTTTGATGCCGGCTAGTGCCGTCGGGTCCATGCGAAAGACTATGCTAAAGACCGTGCTAGCAAACCCAGCTCATACGCCCTGCTCGCAAGTGCTGCTGCTAGTTCTGGTGGCTAGTCTTGCTCGTGCTCGAGCAGCAAGTCGTCATCGATCTCGGCGACTTCCAGCGGTGCCTCGTCATCCAGGTCGACCGCCAGGTAGCTATGCTCGACGCACACGAAGCGCTGGAACAGCGCCCAGTCGAGGGTCTCGGGCCACTGTCGCCGATCTTCCTCCCAGGCCTGCAGCTCGGACTCGAGGATTTCCAGATAACGCTCGCGCACGAAACCTTCGAGGGCCTCCGGCGAGTCCATTTCAGGAATCAGGTAGACGGTGTTCTCGCGATCGACGTCCTCGAGCGTCAGGTCGTCATCGCCTACCGTCGGTTCCAGCGAGTTGATCCAGTCCACGAACAGCTGGGTCGGCTTGACGCTCAAAGCGGAGCGGTTTAGCAGTTTCATTGGACTCTCCTCGACTTGCCTGCCACGACGGCGAAACGCTGCCCATTATGGGTGCTGTGACCTCGCGTTACCAACACTTCCCGGCGCGCTCGGCGAATCCGAGCCGCCGAGCCCAAGCGACCGCCTCTCCCGACGCCTCCCGACGACCGAGACGGCACCGGAGCGAGCCTCTTTTTTCAGGGATGAAAAAGGAGCGCCCCTGGAAGGGGTCACCGCGTGTTCGCGATGGTGTTATCCCCGGGCGGCTCCTCCCCGGTCGATCATTCCACCTCGGGGCGCATCGCCGGGAACAGCAGTACGTCACGAATCGAGGCGCTGTCGGTAAACAGCATCACCAGGCGATCGATGCCGATGCCTTCGCCGGCGGTCGGCGGCAGGCCGTACTCGAGCGCACGCACATAGTCGGCGTCATAGTACATGGCTTCCAGGTCGCCGGCGTCCTTCTCGGCGACTTGGGCCTTGAAGCGCTCGGCCTGGTCCTCGGCGTCATTGAGCTCCGAGAAACCGTTGGCGATCTCGCGCCCGCCGATAAAGAACTCGAAGCGGTCGGTGACGAAGGGATCTTCGTCGTTGCGACGCGCCAGCGGGCTGACCTCGGCCGGATAGGCGGTGATGAAGGTCGGCTGCTCAAGCTTCTCCTCGGCGACTTCCTCGAAGATCTCGGTGTGCAGCTTGCCAAGACCCCAGCCTTCCTTGACCTGGATACCCAGACGCTTGGCCAGCGCGCTGGCGGCCTCGAGACTGTCGAGGTCGGCATCCTGGATGCCCTCGCCGTGCTCGAGGATGGCTTGGCGCATGGTCAGGCGCTTGAAGGGCTTGGAAAGCTCGAAGGTGGTGCCCTGATACTCGAGCGTGGTGGTGCCGAGCACTTCGTTCGCGGCGTTGCGAATCATCTCCTCGGTCAGATCGAGCAGATCGCGATAGTCCGCATAGGCCCAGTAGAACTCGAGCATGGTGAACTCGGGGTTATGCCGGGTGGACAGCCCCTCGTTACGGAAGTTGCGGTTGATCTCGAAGACCCGCTCGAAGCCGCCGACCACCAGACGCTTCAGATACAGCTCCGGCGCCACGCGCAAGAACATGTCGATATCCAGCGCATTATGGTGGGTCGTGAAGGGACGCGCGGTGGCGCCGCCGGGGATCGCCTGCAGCATCGGCGTCTCGACTTCCATGAAGCCGCGAGTCTCGAAGAAACGACGGATCGAGGCGATGACGCCGGCCCGCACCTCGAAGGTACGCCGCGAGTCCTGATTCATGATCAGGTCGACGTAGCGCTGACGGTAGCGGGCTTCCTGGTCAGTGAGGCCGTGGAACTTGTCGGGCAGCGGGCGCAGGCTCTTGGTCAAGAGCTTGGCCTCGCGCATCATCACGTACAGATCGCCCTTGCCGGACTTATGCACCGGGCCACACCCGGCGACGATATCGCCGATGTCCCAGCCCTTGATGTCCTCGAGCACCTCGGCGGGCAGGCCCTTCTTGTCGACATAGAGCTGGATCTGACCGGAGGAGTCTTGGATGACGATAAAGGGGCCGCGCTTGCGCATGATGCGCCCGGCCACGGCCGCCTGACGGTCCAGCGTCTCGAGCTCGGCCTTGTCCTTGTCGCCAAGCTCGGCGTCGAGCTCAGCGGCTAGGCTGTCGCGGCGGAAGTCGTTAGGGAAGGCGCTCGCGCCGGTGCGCTGCGCATGCTCGCGGCGCTCGGCCAGCTTGGCGCGGCGCTCGGCGATCAGGTGATTCTCATCGGGCGAAGTGGGATCTTGATGGGCCATTACGCTACCTGAAATGTGATGGGCGGCGGGGGTGACGGGCGGGCAGCATGGCACTGCCCGCCGCCATCACAGCCCCTGCTTGAGACTGGCTTCGATGAACTGATCCAGATCCCCGTCGAGGACCTTTTCACAGTTACTGGACTGCACGCCGGTGCGCAGGTCTTTGATCCGCTGATCGTCGAGCACGTAGGAGCGGATCTGACTGCCCCAGCCGATATCGGCCTTGGCTTCTTCGGCCTGCTGCTTGGCGGCATTGCGCTCCTGCATCTCACGCTCGTAGAGCCGGGCCTTGAGCATCTTCATGGCCTGGTCACGGTTGGCGTGCTGGCTGCGCTGGTTCTGACAGGCCACCACGATACCTGTCGGCTCGTGGGTGATACGCACCGCCGAGTCGGTGGTGTTGACGTGCTGGCCGCCGGCGCCACTGGAGCGATAGGTGTCGGTGCGCAGGTCCGAGGGATTGATATCGACCTCGAAGCTGTCATCGATCTCCGGGGACACGAACACCGAGGCAAAAGAGGTATGCCGACGGCCGCCGGAGTCGAACGGACTCTTGCGAACCAGGCGATGCACGCCGGTTTCGGTGCGCAGCCAGCCGAAGGCGTGGTCGCCCTGTACGTGAATCGTCGCCGACTTGATGCCCGCTACGTCACCCGCCGAGACCTCGATGATATCGGCCTTGAAGCCATGATGTTCGGCCCAGCGCAGGTACATGCGCAGCAGTATGTTACCCCAGTCTTGGGCCTCGGTGCCGCCGGAGCCGGCCTGGATATCGAGATAGGCGTTGTTCTCGTCCATCTCGCCGGAAAACATCCGCCGGAATTCAAGCTTCGCCAGGCTCTCCTGCAAGCCAGCCAACTCACGGCTGACCTCATCGACGGTATCCTGGTCTTCTTCCATCTCGGCAAGCTCCAGCAGGTCGCCGTTATCGGCCAGACCCTGCTCAAGCGTTTCGATGGTTTGGACGACGGCTTCCAGCGAGGCCCGCTCCTTGCCGAGCTTCTGGGCATAGTCCGGATCGCTCCAGACGTTGGGGTCCTCGAGCTCGCGGGTCACTTCCTCTAGCCGATCTTTCTTCTCGGCATAGTCAAAGATACCCCCTCAGGACGTCTGTCCGTTCGGACAGGTCCTTGATCTGGGTATGAATCGGGTTGGTCTCTAGCATGGATACGCTGCCTGAGTTCTCTAACAAGTAAAGACCCCGGGACGTCAACGCGTGCCGGGCGAAAAAGCGCTCCATTGTAGCGAACCCCGCCGCACCCGGCCATCCCAACGCGGAGGGCCCAAACGCAGCGACCCCGGCCAATGGCCGGGGTCGCTATACCATGCGAGGCAGATTTATCGCCTAGAAGCGATAGGTCAGCTGTGCACCGATGCCATGAGCCTCGTTCTTGTAGTCAGCGTAGTAGTCAGTCCCGCCCACTGGAACATTGCCAGTCGCCGAGCTTGCCAGGTGGTCAGAGCGACTCTGCTCGACACGCGTCGTGTGCTCGGTGAGGTAGGAGTACGCAAAGTCGATGGTCAGGTCATCCATCGGCGTCCAGCCGGCCCCGAGCGAGAAAATGCGGCGGTCATCGGAGGGAATGCGCACGCTACGGTGCTCGTCGTTGCTTGGCGTCTCATCAAGCGTCAGACCAGCTCGCAGCACCCATTGCGGATTCAACTGATACTCGCTCCCCACCGCGAAGGCCCAGGAGTTACTGTAGTTCTGCGTTTCATTGGTGATTTCATCGATGTTGTCACCGGTGACACGAATCTCCTGAAACTTGCTCCACCGAGACCAGGAAGCACCAAACATCAGCTTGAGCCTTTCGCTCATCTGCTGGGTCACGGAGAAGTTGACGGTCTCGGGGGTGGTCAGGTCGAGATAGGCATTGTCAGACCTAACCACATTGCCCGACGCGTCGATGGCCTTGAAGTCTCCCTCGAGCTCATACTCGACCTCGGAGCGGTACGTCAGACCCAGCGTGGTCTCGGGGACCGGTTGATAGATAACACCGAGATTATAACCCCAAGCCTCATCGTCACCATCGACACGTGCATCGACATCGCTTGCGGGATCATAGCTCGCGCCAGTAGGGATCTGGCGGCGTAGCTCACCCTCCACTCGGTTGTAAGTGACCCCGGCGCCGACCGACCACTTGTCGTTGAAGCGATAGGAGACCGTCGGCTGCGCGCTAATAACCTTCACCTCAGTGTAATTACCGAAGTAGCGGCCCTGAAAGTCATCTTCGTAGTCCGTCTTAGAGCCAAAAGGTGCGTAGACCCCGAAGCCAAAGGCTAACTTTTCATTGACCGGTTGGGCATAAAAAGCAAACGGGATCGCTTTATTGCCCACCATATCCCCCTCGTTACCACCGGGAATTTCTCCTACTGTCACCTGTGTACCATTCGGTGCCCCTCCCGCAGCAACGCCGGAATCAATATTGCGATTTGCGGTTACATTGCTGATGTCGTTATTGACCATCAAGTAAGTGGCACCGGCCGAGAACTGGGCACGCTTCAGAA
The DNA here is from genome assembly GCF_900100755.1 of Onishia taeanensis. Taxonomy (GTDB): domain Bacteria; phylum Pseudomonadota; class Gammaproteobacteria; order Pseudomonadales; family Halomonadaceae; genus Onishia; species Onishia taeanensis. Next base: position 1,086 of record NZ_FNCI01000002.1, on the reverse strand, counting down.
ACGACATCCCCGCAGGGTTGCCATAAACGATGGTGGCATCGTTGACGTTTGAGCTACGACCGGCATGGCCATACCCCTGGCCACTAACGCTCTGCTCATTCAATTGGAAGCCCCCGGCTTGGGCCTGACTGGCAACCAAGGTGACAGAGGCGATGGCAATGGCGATGGCGAGTTTGTTGGTCTTGTGATGCATCGTTTGTCGTCCTTTTCAGGAAAGGCTGGCGTGGCTGGTGTTCCTCTCCCGCGTCGGGCGGGCGGATACCTTACTTGTGGCGTAAAGTTCAGCCGGGATCAAGGACAAACGATCGTTTTAATCCGGTATTTACTAATACTTTAGAAGCAAGAGAGCCATTCTCTTCTAACTTTCATAGACTTATAAAACCTGCCTCATTACCCGAAAAGAGCCCCACGCCTCGCTTGACCTTTGTGTAACCCAAAGGTTTTACACTGCTGACATAAAACACTTGTCAGTACTGGGAGTCAGTACCAGGAGAGGTACATGAAAGTCAGCGAACTGGCCAAGGCCGCCGGCGTGACCGCCGAAACGGTACGGCACTACACCCGCGAGGGCTTGCTGGCCCCGACCCGGGACCCCAGCAACGGTTACCACTGCTTCGATGGCCAGGATCTCGAGCGGCTGGCCTTTATCCAGCGCGCACGTACCCTGGGGTTCAGCATCAAGGAAGTCCGCGACATCCTAGCCCACGCCGACCACGGCGACTCGCCCTGCCCGCTGGTGCGCGACCTGCTGGCCCAGCGTTTGCCGGAGATTCGCGAGCGCATCCAAGAGCTCGAGGCGCTGGCCGCACGAATGGAAGAGGCACTGAACGCCTGGGCCGACATGCCCGATGGCATCCCGGACGGCCACAGCCTTTGCCGGCTGATCGAAAGCCTGCCCGCCCCATCCACTGACCAGGCGGACGCCACCTCCGCCAAGGAGGAGGCATGATTCAGCACAACGTACAGACGACAACAGCACATAGGCTTGAGCGTCAGATTCCCGGCATGAGCTGTCAGGGCTGCGTCGCGACCATGCGCAAGGCCATCCAGGCAGAAGATCCGGACGCCGAGGTCAGCGGCGAGCCC